>NZ_JNZS01000016.1 GCF_000718515.1 Micromonospora parva
GCCCCGGCCCCGCCCCCGCCCCCGCCCCGCAGCGGCGATCATGAGGTTGGCGGGGACAAATCAGGCGTACGCACCCGTCAGTCCCATGATCGTCGGGGTCTGCCGGGCAAGATCGCGCTTGATCCTGGTTGTAGGGGCCTCGACCGCTGTGGAGGCCACTACAACCAGGAAGTTGCACGATCTTCCGGGGCGCGCGGGGCGCGGGCGGGGCGCGCGGGCGGGGCGGGGTGCTACTGGCGGGATTCGTCGGGGCCCACGAAGGCTTCGCTGCGGGCGTCGCCGTCGTCGCTGCCGCCGAAGACCCGGGCGTCGTCGGGCGCCTCGGTATCGGAGGGACGCCGGGCCGGGCGCCGCGGCTGCACCCACTGCCAGGACAGGTTGCTGGTGGAGTCGCCCAGCTCGGTGCGCAGCCGGGGCATCGCGGTCGGGCGGTTGTCCCGGATCCAGGCGACCAGGTGCTCCCGCACGAGGCAGCGCAGGTCCCACAGACTGCCCGCGTCGGCGGCGCTGACCAGCGCGCGCAACCGCACCGTCCCGCCGGTGGCGTCGGTGACCTGGAGGACGCAGACCCGCCCGTCCCACAGCTCGGTGCCCTCGACGAGTCGGCGCAGCTCCTCACGCATGGTCTGCACCGGCACCGCCCAGTCCACGTCGAACTCGGCGGTGCCGAGCACCGCCGCCTCGGTCCGGGTCCAGTTCTGGAACGGCTTGCTGGTGAAGTACGAGGTGGGCAGGATCAACCGTCGGTCGTCCCAGATCTGCACCACCACGTAGCTGAGGGTCAGCTCCTCGATGCGCCCCCACTCCCCCTCCACGACGACCACGTCGTCGAGCCGGACGGCGTCGCTGAAGGCGAGCTGGAGGCCGGCGAAGACGTTGCCGAGCAGGCTCTGTGCGGCGAGCGCGGCCACCACACCGACCACACCGGCGGAGGTCAGCACACCGGCGCCGATGCCCCGCACGCTGGGGAAGGTCATCAGCATCACGCCGACGGTCAGGATGACGATCACCGCGATGGTCAGTCGGCGCAGCATCACCACCTGGGTCCGTACCTGCCGGGCGTGCCGGTTGTCGGGCACGTCGACCCGGAACCGGGCCAGCGCGGTGTCCTCCACGACGACCAGCAGGCAGGCGACCAGCCAGGCCAGTGTGGCGATGACACCGAGGATGAGCAGGTGCAGCAGGAGCCGCCGCCAGCCCTCGCCCACCGCGTACCCCGTGGTGAAGCGGACGGCGAACTGCACGGCGAGGACCGTCGCGGCGACCTGGAACGGGCGGTGCGCGTGCTCGGTCAACTCGGTCAACAGCAGTGACCGGCGACCGAAACGCCGGGTCAACCGGTGGACGACCTCGACCAGGAACAGGGCGACCGCCGCCGCGACGAGCGCGGCGACGGCCGTTTCGAGATAGTTCTGCACGGCTTCGGTGCTCCCCTTCAACCAGACGTCGGGCACTCCGGGCAAAAGCCCAAGAGTGCCCGACGGCCTAGGAATCGACCAGTTCAGACCTTGCGGTACCGGGACTGGAGGAAGCAGTAGACGCCGAAGGCGGCGATGCCCAGGGCGACCAGGGTCAGCAGGAACGTGCCGTACGACTGCTCACGCAGGGTGTGCAGCGCGGCGTCCAGACCACGGGCCTTCTCCGGGTCGTAGTTCACCGCGGCCACGATGACCAGCAGACCGGCGATGCCGTACGCGACACCCTTGGCCACATACCCGGCCATGCCCAGCCGGCGGGCCAGCTGGCGGGTCTTCGGGTTCATCTCGCCGGTCTTCAGGTGCTTCTCGAACTTCTTGAGCGCGCCGTAGATCACCAGGCCGACACCGATCGCGGCGAGCACCAGCCCGGCCAGGCCGACGAGCCAGCGGCCACCGCTGGAGGTCATCAGTTTGCCGGTCAGCGCCTCCTGCTGGTCGGCGCTGTTCGACCCGGCGTCGGAGAAGACCTTGAAGGCGGTCCAGGCGAAGTAGAGGTAGACGATGGTCCGGCCGGCCGACGCGAGCCGTTCCATGACCCGTTCCTTGCCGCGCTCGGCGCGGTGCCCGACCGCCGCCTCCAGCCCCTGCCAGATCGCCATCGCGAGCAGGCCGATCGCGACGGCGATGACGAGGAACTTGCCGAGGGGCTGTTGGGAGAGGGTACGCAGCGCGCCGGACTGGTCGCCGTCGTCGGACGACGTGCCGAACGCGATCTGCAACGCCAGCCAGGCGAAGAGCAGGTGCACGATGCCGTAGCCGATGAAGCCGGCCCGGGCGAGGAGTTCCAGCCACCGGCTGTCCGCCGTACGGGAGGCGGTGGCTTCGGCGTTACGGGTAAGTGACATGGCGCCACAATCTCCGTTTACGAAGATTTCCAAACGTCGGCCACCCCGCCCGCCCGGGTCAGCTCCCCGGGTTACGCGATACGCGGATCTTGATCTGCTGGTCGGTGACGCTGTCCAGGGTCACCGCGAAGCCGCCGGCCTCGGTGGCCTGCTGCCCGGTGGTGAGGGTGAGCTGCTCGCCGGCGACCTCGACGGTCACCTGGTCGCCCTCGGCGCCGACCAGCTTGGCCTCGACACCGAGGATGGTGGCGCTCGCGTCGACACCCCGCTCGAAGGTGACGGTGCAGGCGTCCAGCCCGCAGTCGGTGGAGGCGCCCTGGGAGCTGCACCCGGCGAGCACGGCGAGGCCGAGCGCCAGACCGGCGAAGAGACCGGCGGCGCGGCGGACGGAGGGCATGGGCATGGTGGCGGGTTGGTTCGTCACCTCGCCAAGAGTACGAGACGCCCGCGATGTCACAGTCGATCGGTGATCACCCGGTGGCCGGACGGTGTCGCGGGAGCACCGGCTAGGGTCCGGGACATGCCGTTCGACATCGCCCGTACCCGGGCCGCGTACCCCGCCCTGACCGAGGGCTTCGTCCACTTCGACGGTGCCGGCGGCACCCAGACCGCGGCCGGTGTGATCGACGCGGTCACCGCTGCCATGCGGATGGCGGTCGGCAACCGCAGCGCCGCCAACGTGGCCGGCCGCCGGTCGTTGGAGCTGGTGGCCGAGGCCCGTTCGGCGGTGGCCGACCTGCTCGGCGCCGACCCGGCCGGGGTGGTGCTCGGCCCGAGTGCCACAGCGTTGACGTACACCATGGCCCGCACGCTCGGCGCGACCTGGCGCCGGGGTGACGAGGTGGTGGTCTCCCGGCTCGACCACGACGCGAACGTGCGGCCGTGGGTGCAGGCGGCCGAGGCGGCCGGCGCGACGGTGCGCTGGGCGGAGATCGACCGGCAGACCGGCGAGCTGCCCGCCGCCCAGTACGCCGACCTGGTCGGCGAGCGGACCCGGCTGGTGGCGGTGACCGCCGCCAGCAACGCCATCGGCACCATGCCGGACGTGCCGGCGATCGCCAAGACCGCGCACGCGGTCGGCGCGTTGGTCTACGTCGACGGGGTGCACTCGGTACCGCACGTCCCGACCGACCTGACCTCGCTCGGTGCCGATGTGCTGGTCACCAGCGCGTACAAGTGGTCCGGGCCGCACCTGGCGGCGATGGTGGCGGACCCCGCTCTCTGGGCGACGCTGCGCCCGGCGAAGCTGCTGCCGTCCTCCGACGCGGTGCCGGAGCGCTTCGAGTACGGCACGCCGAGCTTCCCGCTGCTGGCCGGGGTGGCCGCCGCGGTGGATCACCTGGCCGGGCTGGATCCGGACGCGGTCGGGGACCGGCGGGCCCGGCTGCGGGCCGGGCTGGCCGCCGCCCAGGCCCACGAGGAGGCGCTGCTGGACCGGCTGCTCGCCGGGCTGGCGCAGCGCCCGGCAATCACCGTCTACGGCTCGCCGGCCCGGCGCTGCCCGACGGTCTCGTTCCGGGTCGCCGGGATGTCACCAGCGGCCGTCCAGGAGGCGTTGGGCGCCGCCGGGCTCTGTCTCTCCGTCGGCGACTACTACGCCTACGAGTACTTCCATCTGATGGGTCTGCGCGACAGCGGCGGCGCGGTGCGGGCCAGCATCTACCACTACAACACCGCCGACGAGGTGGACCGGTTGCTGGGCGAACTCGACGCGCTGGCCGACGCGGCGGGGAGAATGGCCGGATGAGCACCCTGGTCGAGGACAACCCGGCGAAGCACCGTTTCGAGATCCTGGTCGACGACGCGCTGGCCGGCTACACCGCGTACCTGATGCGCGGTGAGGTCCTGGTCTTCACCCACACCGAGGTGGACCGGGGCTTTCAGGGCAAGGGGGTCGGCGGCGCGCTGATCCGCGGCACGCTGGACCAGCTCCGGGCGCGCGGTGCCACGGTGGTGCCGCAGTGCCCCTTCATGGCCGCGTTCATCGACAAGCACCCCGAGTACGCCGATCTGGTCGCCGACCTCCCGTAGCCGGGCGGGTCAGCGGGCGCCGCTGAGCACCTCGGCGGCGGCCCGTCCGCTGGCCCGGGTGGCGCTGTGGGTGGCCAGGTGCACCGCCCCGGTGACCAGCTCGGGCACGCCCAACTCGACCACCACCGCGTCCGGGCGGACGGCCAACGCGCGGTGCACGGCGGCGCGCATCCAGTCGTGGCGGTGCAGGTCCCGGACGACCAGGACCAGCGGCCGGGTGCCCGCCCCGGCGCCCGGGTCCGCCGGCACGTCGGGTTCGGCGTAGCGGACGGTGCTGGTGCCGGGCAGCAGCTCGCCCAGCGGCCCGCCGATGCCCCAGGGGGTCTCGGCGCCGATGGCGATGTTGCGCAGCGGCTCGAACTCGACGACGTGTGCGGCGCTGGTCAGTGGCAGCGCGCCCGTCGCGCCCGGGGCGGCGGTGACCCGGACGGCCCGGCGGGCGGCGACCAGCCCGACGTCGGCAGCGCGCGCCGCGGCGGAGCCGGTGCCCCGGGCGGCCACCGTCCAGGCGGCGAGTTGACCGACGCGCTTGGCGGCCTCGGCGAGCCGTTCCTCGGGCAACTCGCCGGAGATGACGGCGGCCACGATGGCGTCGCGCAGCTCGCGGGCGGCCTGCTCGTCGGCCCGTTCGCCACCGATGCAGATCGCGTCGGCACCGGCGGCGAGGGCGCGGACCGTCGCACCGGCGAAGCCGTACCGGTCGGCGACCGCGCGCATCTCCATCGCGTCGGTGACCACCACGCCGGAGAAGCCCAGCTCGTCGCGGAGCAGGCCACCGAGGATGCGCTGACTCAGCGTCGCCGGCAG
Source organism: Micromonospora parva (assembly GCF_000718515.1). Classification (GTDB taxonomy): domain Bacteria; phylum Actinomycetota; class Actinomycetes; order Mycobacteriales; family Micromonosporaceae; genus Micromonospora; species Micromonospora parva. Next base: position 5,162 of record NZ_JNZS01000016.1, read on the forward strand.
CTGCGGGTCGAGCGCGGGCACCAGCAGGTGACCGGTCATCACCGCCTGCACACCGGCGGCCACGGCGGCGCGGAACGGGGCCAGTTCGCAGGCGTCCAGCCGGGCCCGGTCGGCGGTGATCCGGGGCAGGTCGTGGTGTGAGTCGACGCGGGTGTCGCCGTGCCCGGGGAAGTGCTTGGCGCAGGCCGCGACGCCGCCGGCCTGGAGCCCGCGGACCCAGGCGGCGGTGTGTCGCGCGACCAGCGTCGGGTCGGTGCCGAAGGAGCGGACACCGATCACCGGGTTCGCCGGATTGGAGTTGACGTCGGCGTCCGGGGCGTAGTTGAGGGTGACGCCGGCCGCGGCCAGTTCGACGCCGAGGTCCCGGGCGACGGCCTCGGTCAGCGCCGGGTCGTCGACAGCGCCGAGGGCGAAGTTGCCGGGCCGGGAGCTGCCGTGGACCGACTCCAGCCGGGTGACGTCGCCGGCCTCCTCGTCGATCGCCACGATGACGTCCGGCCGTTCCGCGCGCAGCGTCGCGGTGAGCGCGGCCACCTGCTCGGTGTCGACGACGTTGCGGGCGAAGAGCACCACCGAGCCGAGGCCGTCGCCGAGCCAGCGGCACACCCACGGCGGCGGGGTCGTGCCGACGAAGCCGGGTTGCAGGACGGCGGCGGCGAGCGCCCGGAGGTGCCCGGTGGTCGTGGTCACCGCGCCCCCTCGCAGTGGCCGACGTCGATCGCCGACGACGGTGCGCCCCCGTCGACCCGCTGGTTGCGCTCGCTCATGCGGCCCCCGTACCCCATCTCTCACGCGCCCTCGGCGCACCGCCACCGGCAGGCGGTCCTGCCATGGTCACACTGAGCGATTCAATAGTCAATAAACCTTACAGTTGCCTGGCGGCCCGCTCCCCGGGGAGAGTGCGGGGATGGATCCCGTCCCGCTGGCCGACGCGACGAGCCCGGCCGACATCCCCGGCGTACGCCTGCTCGGCCTGGTGGTCGGCGCTCTGCTGCTGCTCGCCGCGATCCGGGCGATGTTCGGTCGACGCTGACCCGGTCCACGGCGAGCACCGGTGTGACCCGGCCCCACCGGGGTACGGCTCTGCCCATCAGCAGTCCGCGCGCCGAAGGGGTAAGTCATGAAGATCGGATACTTTCTGTCCAGTGAGGAGTTCACGCCAGCCGAGTTGCTGGAGCAGGCGCGCGGTGCCGAACGGGCCGGCTTCGAGGCGCTGTGGATCTCCGACCACTACCACCCCTGGGTGGACGCCCAGGGCCAGAGCCCGTTCGTCTGGTCGATGATCGGCGCGCTCAGCCAGGTCTGCTCGCTGCCGGTGACCACGGCGGTGACCTGCCCGACGGTCCGGATCCACCCGGCCGTGATCGCCCAGGCGGCGGCGACCAGCGCGGTGCTGCACGGCGGACGGTTCGTGCTCGGCGTCGGCACCGGCGAGGCGCTCAACGAACACATCTTCGGCGACGCCTGGCCGCAGGCCGACGTCCGGCTGGAGATGCTGGAGGAGGCCGTCGAGGTGCTGCGCGCGCTGTGGGGCGGCGACTTCGTCAGCCACCACGGCAAGCACTACACGGTGGAGCAGGCCCGGATCTACACGCTGCCCGACGCTCCCCCGCCGATCTACGTCTCCGGCTTCGGGCCGAAGGCGATCGACCTGGCCGCCCGGATCGGCGACGGCTACGTCAGCACGATGCCCGACGGTGAGATGGTCCGGCGCTTCCGCGAGAACGGCGGCGGCGACAAGCCGTGCCAGGCCGGCTTCAAGGCGGCGTACGCCGACAGCGAGAACGAGGGGATGCGGATCGCGTACGAGCGTTGGCCCAACGCCGGGGTGCCCGGTGAGCTGTCCCAGGTGCTGCCCTCGCCGCGGCACTTCGAGCAGGCCAGCGAGCTGGTCAGGCCGGAGATGCTGAAGGAGGCGTTCGTCTGCGGCAACAGCGCCGACGCGCACCTCGAAATGATCGACAAGTACGCCAAGGCCGGCTTCGACGAGGTCTACGTGGCCAACACCGGCCCGCACTACCAGGGACTGTTCGACCTCTACGAGCGCGAGGTCCTGCCCCGGCTGCGCTGAGCTGCGGGAGGCAGCCGAGCCCATGATCGCCCGAAGGCGTTTCGGCGGTCAGGGGCTCGGGTACCTCCGGCCCTCGATGAAACTGTCCACGCACTCGATGACGTTGCGCCGCGCGGCCCGCAGTCTTTTCGGCTGGAAGGCGCTGCGGCCCAACCAACTGGCCGCCATGCGCGCGGTGATGAAGCGGCGCGACGCCCTGGTGGTGTTGCCCACCGGCGCCGGCAAGTCGGCGATCTACCAGATCCCGGCCAGCCTGATCCCCGGCCCCACGGTGGTGATCTCCCCCCTGCTGGCCCTCCAACAGGACCAGATCGCCTCCCTCAACGAGCGGCAACGCCCGGAGCTGCGGGCGGTGCGGATCAGCTCGAACGAGTCGCCCACCCAGCAGGCGGAGGCGATCACCGAGGTCCGCGAGGGCCGGGCGGAGTTCCTCTTCATCACCCCGGAACAGCTCAGCAACCCGGAACGAATGGCCGAGGTCGCGGCGCTGAAGCCGGCGCTGGTGGCGATCGACGAGGCGCACTGCATCTCGGCGTGGGGCCACGACTTCCGCCCCGACTACCTGGCGCTCGGGCACCTCATCGACGGCATCGGCCGACCGCCGGTGGTCGCGTTGACCGCCACCGCATCCCCTCCGGTCCGCGACGACATCATCGCCCGGCTGCGGCTGCGCGAGCCGGAGGTGGTGGTCTCCGGGCTGGACCGGCCGAACCTGTTCGTCGAGGTCGCGCACTGCCCCACCGAGGACTACCGGTGGCGGCGGCTGATCGCGCTGCTCCAGGACGACGAGCGGCCCGGGATCATCTACGTGCCGACCCGTCGCGCCGCCGAGGAGTTGGCCACCCGGTTGACCGACGCCGGCTTCCCGGCGCAGTTCTACCACGGTGGGATGGCGGCCGGCGCGCGCGCCGAACTGCACGAGGCGTTCCTCGCCGACCAGGTCCCCATCATGGTGGCGACGTCGGCGTTCGGCATGGGCATCGACAAGCCGAACATCGCCTGGGTGGTGCACATGGCGCTGCCGGACTCACCGGACAGCTACTTCCAGGAGATCGGCCGGGCCGGGCGCGACGGGCAACCGGCCCGGGTGCTGCTGCTGTGGCAGGCCGAGGACGTGGGCCTGCAACGGTTCTTCAGCGGCGGCCTGCCCGACGTCGACGAGCTGCGCGACCTCGCCGCGCTGCTGCGCAAGAAGGCGGCCACCAAGACCGAACTGCGCGAGAGCACCGGCCTCGGGCCGCGCAAGCTGGGCCAGTACCTCTCCCTGCTGGAGCAGATCGGCGCGGCCGAGCCCCGCGCCCGGCAGCGCATCGGCGCGCCCCGGTACTCCCCCACCCCGGCCGACGCCGCGGCGGCGGCGCTGGCCGAGGCGGAGCGCCAGCAGACGGTGACCCGGTCCCGCACCGACATGATGCGCGCCTTCGCCGAGACCCTGGCCTGCCGCGGGCAGACCCTGCTGGCGTACTTCGGTGAGCAGATGACGCAGGTCTGCGGGCACTGCGACAACTGCCACAACGGCACCAGCGTGGCCGACCACGGCGCGGTCGGGCCGTTCCCGGTGCACAGCCAGGTGCGTCACCCCGAGTGGGGCCCCGGCCTGGTGCTCTCCTACGAGGACGACAAGATGACGGTTCTCTTCGATGAGGTCGGGTACAAGACGTTGTCGGTGCGCGTGGTGTCCGAACAGGGCCTGCTGACCCTGGACTAGCCTGACCCGGGCACCGGTGTCGGGCCCGGTGGATCGACCAAGCAGAGCACCGATTGATCAAGCAGAGCAGGGCGGAAGGGGCGTTGCCGTGATCGAGCAGCCGGCGTACACCGGGTTCGGGTTCTCCGACGAGGAGTGGGGGCTGCTGGTCGGCCTCCCGCAGTCGGTGCTGACCGCGGCGAGCGCCGCCGAGTCCGACGGCACCCGCCGGACCATGGCGGAGAACGCGGCCGGGCTGGAGACCATCGCCGCCGGCCGGGAGTCGGCCAGCCCGCTGGTCGCCGCCGTGGCCGGTGAGATCGTCACCCGGGTCGGCGACCCGGAGACCGGTGAGGAGCTGCCGGTCATCGCGCCCGCCGACCCCGGGGCCTACCTCGACGACGTGCTGCTGCGGGCCGGCCAGGCGGCCGAACTGCTGGCCGCGCGGGTCGACGAGGGTGAGGCCGGCGCGTACAAGCACTGGCTCGTGAAGATCGCCGAGCAGGTGGTGGGCGCCGCGTCCAGCGGTGGGTTGCTGGGCATCGGCGGCGAGTCGGTCAGCGACTCCGAGCGGCGTTTCCGCGACCGGCTCGCGCACGTGCTCATCGACTGACCGACGACAACGAGGTGTCGGCCGGACCGGTCGGCTCGGCGGCAAACGCCGCGGAGTCGGCCGGTCGGACGCCGCGCAGCGCGGCCAGCGCGGTGACGGCGCCCAGCAGCATCACCGCCATGGCGGCGTACGCGGCCAGGTGCAATCCGTCGGTGAACGCGACCCGGGCGGCGTGCAGCAGCGCGTCGGCCAGTTCCGCCGGCAACCCCTGGGCGACCGCGAGCGCACCGCCCAGGGTCTCCTGGGCCGCGTCGCCGGCGTCGGTGGGCAGCCCGGCGGGCAGGCCGTCGACGATCTCGCGGCGGTAGACCGCCGCGCCGACGCTGCCCAGGATCGCCATTCCCAGCGCGCCGCCCAGCTCACTGCTGGACTCGGTCAGCGCCGACGCGACACCGGCCTGCTCAGGCGGCGCCGCGCCGAGGACCAGCTCGGTGACGAGAGACATCACCATCACCAGGCCGCCCGCGTAGACGCTGGCGCCGACGAGCAGCAGCCACAGCGGCGTCTCCGGCGTGACCCGGGTCAGCACCACGAAGCCGACCACGGCGATGCCGAAGCCCGCGCCGATCAGGTACGCCCGCTCGACGCGCTGGGCGAGGGCTGCGGCTGCCGGCGCGACCCCGCCCACCGCGAGCGACGGCACCAGGCTCCACAGTGCCGCCCGCAGCGGGCTCAGGCCGAGCACCAACTGGAGGTGCTGGGTGGTGAAGATGGCGAATCCGACCAGGGCGAACATCGCCAGCAGGTTGACCGCGAGCGACCCGGCGAAGCCGCGTCGGCGGAACAACGCGAGGTCGACCATCGGGTACGCCCGGGTCCGCTGCCGGTGCAGGAAGAGCGCGCCCACCAGCACACCGCCGACGATGGCGAGCACCCGCAGCGGGCTGACGCCGTCGCGGGCCATCTCCTTGATGCCGTAGATCACCGGCAGCAGCGCGCCGAGCGACAGCGCCGCGCTGATCAGGTCGAACCGCCCGGTCGCCGGGTTGCGGAACTCGGGCACCAGCAGCGGGGCGAGCAGGAGCAGCATCAGCATCGCCGGGATGTTGATCAGGAAGATCGAGCCCCACCAGAAGTGCTCCAGCAGGATGCCGCTGAGCACCGGGCCGAGGGCGATGCCGCCGGTCAGGGTGGCGGTCCAGACGCCGATGGCCGTGCCGCGCTGCTTGGCGTCGTGGAACATGTTGCGCACCAGGGCCAGCGTCGAGGGCATCAGGGTGGCGCCACCGACGCCGAGGAGGGCGCGGGCGGCGATCAGCGTCGCGGTGCTGTCGGCGTACGCGGCCAGCAGCGACGCCGCCCCGAACGCGGTGGCACCGATCAGCAGGAGCCGGCGTCGGCCGATCCGGTCACCCAGAGCGCCCATCGTGATCAGCAGCCCGGCCAGCACGAAACCGTAGATGTCGAAGATCCAGAGCTGCTCGGTGGCGCTGGGGCGCAGCTCCGCGCTGATGAACGGGACGGCGAAGTAGAGCACCGACACGTCCATCGAGACCAGGAGCAGCGCCAGCATCAGCACCGCGAACCCGATCCACTCCCTCCGGCCGGCGCGCGCTGCCGGTGTGGTGGTGGTCTTCATGATCATCCTTCTTTCTGCGTATGCCATACGCTGTTATGCGTAGACCATACGCAGAACTAGGATGGCGAGGCAAGGGAGGAAATGTGGCGGCGAAGACAGACGACAGCGGGCCCGTACTCCCGCCGGCCATCGAGAGCGCCTGGGGGCTGCGGGAGCGACCACCCAAGGGGCCCCGGCCGGGAATGAGCGTGCCCACCATCGTGGACGCCGCGGTCCGGGTGGCCGACGCCGACGGCCTGGCCGCCGTGTCGATGAGCCGGGTGGCCAAGGAGCTGGGCGCCGCGACCATGGCCCTCTACCGGTACGTCGGCTCGAAGGACGAACTGCTGATGCTCATGGTGGACTCCGGGTACGGCCCCTCCCTCGGCCCGCCCGGCCCGCGCGACGACTGGCGTACCGGCCTCACCCGGTGGGCCTGGGCCGAACACGAGGTGCTGCGGCGACGGTCCTGGCTGCTGCACGTCCCGATCAGCGGCCCACCGATCACCCCGCAGCAGCTCGGCTGGATGGAGGACGGGCTGCGCTGCCTCGACGGCACCGCGCTCGGCGAGAACGAGAAGATGTCGGTGCTGCTGCTGATCACCGGGTACGTCCGCAACGAGGCAACCCTCACGTCGCAGATCGCCGAGGGCAGCCGGGCGGCCGGCGTCGAGCCCGCCGAGATGATGCCCGGGTACGCCCGGCTGGTGGGCCGGCTCATCGACCCGGCCCGCTTCCCCGCGCTGCACCGGGTGCTCAGCGCCGGCGTGCTCAGCCAGGACGACCACCCCGACGACGAGTTCGCCTTCGGTCTGGACCGGATCCTCGACGGCGTCGAAGCGCTGATCCAGCGCCGAGCGGGTTAGGGCGCCCGATGCTGGCGAGAGACACCATCGACACCACGGTTCTGCCGCCGCGCGAACGGTTCGGCATGTGGCTGGACCTGGTGGCGCGCACCTCGGCGCCGCTGCGCATCCGGTCCGCGCACAGCGACGACTTCGCCGCCCGCGCCGACTTCACCGACCTCGGCCCGGTCCAGCTCGTGCAGTACGAATACCCGTCGCTGGACGCCACCCGGACCCGCAAGCTGGTCCGCCAGTCCGACCCGGAGCTGTACATCCTCGCCCTCACCACCGGCGGCATCGGCACCTCCAGCCAGGACGGTCGCCACAGCGAGATCCTCTCCGGCGAGTTCACCTTCTACGACGGGTCCCGGCCGCACGACGTCTGCCACCACGCCACCGAGCCCGAGCGGGACCAGGCCACCTCGATCATCACGCTGATCCCGCACGCCGCCCTGCCGCTACCGCCACAGCGGATGGCCGCGCTCTACGGCGGCCGGATGTCCGGCAGCGAGGGGATCGGGGCGCTGCTGGCGCAGTTCCTGCTCCAGGTGACCGGGCACCCCGAGCAGTACCACGCCGCCGACGCCGGACGGCTCGGCGCGGTCGGGCTCGACCTGGCCACCACCATGCTCGGCCGGCACCTCGTCGCCGAGGATGCCGTGCCCACCGAGGTCCGCCGCCGGGCGCTGCTCACCCAGGTGCAGGCGTACATCCACCGCCACCTCGGCGAGGTGACCCTCGACCCCCAGGTCGTCGCCGACGCCCACCACATCTCGGTGCGGTCCCTGCACCGCCTGTTCGAGGGCGAGGACGCCACAGTGGCGTCGTACATCAGGGACCTGCGACTGGCCCGGTGCCAACGCGACCTGACCGACCCGGCGCTGCGCAACCAGCCCGTGCAGACCATCGCGGCGCGGTGGGGGTTTCCCCACAAGGCCCACTTCAGCCGGGCGTTCAAGGCCGCCTACGGAATGACCCCGCAGGAACACCGCGACAACGCCTCGGATCTGGCGCGGATCGTCAACCGTCAGGCGTCCACCGTCAACTCGGGACCGGCAGACTGACACCGGCGCGGCCGACCATCGCCTGGTGGGCCGCAACGGGGGCCGTGGCGAGGCGCCCGCCGCGCGAGCGGCGGGCGGCCGCCCGGTGGCACCCTGCTCAAGCCCGAGACTCCGACCCCGTCGCGCCTCCCCAGAATCGCCGGCGGGGCCGGTCAGGCCCCCTCCAGCAGCTTCAGGACGACCCGCTCCGCCTCCTCGCGAGGCGCCAGCGGATCCACCGCCGCCACCACCCCCTCGTGGTAGAGGTCGACCACCCGAGGGTCCACGTACGACGCCCGCGCCACCGTCGGCGTGTTGCCCAGCAGCTCAGCCACCTCCCGCATCACGGCGACCACCGCCTTGCGCCGGGCGGTCACCGAACGGGCCGGGCCGGCGGTGGCCAACTCGGTGGCCGCCAGCACCGTGGCGTGCCAGGTGCGGAAGTCCTTCGCGGTCATCTCCCCACCGCTGGCGTCGCGCAGGTAACCGTTGACCTCGTCGCTGCGCACGTCGCGCCACTCCCGGCCGTCCCAGTAGCCGAACAGCCGCTCCGCCCGGCGCCGGCGACGGCGCAGATTGACGAGCACCTGGCACAGCTCCGGGTCCTCGATCCGGCGTACCTGCTCGATGCCCCCCTTCGCGGGGAACACGAACACCACGCAGCCGCGCCGGGACCGGGCGTGCTCGGGGCGCAGGGTGGACACCCCGTAGGTCGGGTCGTCGCCGTTCGCGTACTGGTCGCTGCCGACCCGGAACATCCCCATGTCGAGCAGCCGGGCCACCGTCGCCAGCACCCGGTCCCGGCCCAGTCCACGGCCGTCCAGGTCGCGCCCCACCCGCTCCCGCAGCGCCGGCAACCGCCGGGCCACCTCCAGCATGTGGTCGAACTTCGCCTCGTCCTGCTTCTCCCGCCACCGGGGGTGGTAGACGTACTGCTTGCGCCCGGCCGCGTCGATCCCGATCGCCTGGATGTGCCCGTTGGGATGCGGCGCGATCCAGACGTCCTGCCAGGCCGGCGGGATGACCAGCTCCCGCAGCCGGGCCAGCACCTCTGGATCCCGCACCGGCGCCCCGGACGGATCGACGAACAGCCAGCCCCGTCCGCGACGACGCCGTCCGTACCCCGGTCGACCCGGGTCGCTACGCCGCAACCGCACCGGAGACCCGCACCACCCTCTCCACCTCGGCCACCGCGGCCAGCACCTCGTCGAGGTGCAGAGCCGCCATCGTCGGGTGGCTTCCTACCCCGTCCCACCTGGGCCAATCCCCCGCACCGGCCCACAACACCCGGTGCCGTGGCCGGTCCGGTGGTGGCCCCCAGTGCGCCGGTGGCACCGGCCCGAAGAGAATCACCGACGCGGTGCCGTACCCGGTGGCCAGATGGGCGACGCCGGTGTCCCCGCTGACCACCAACCGGGCGTCGGCCACCAGCGCGGCGAGCCCGCCGAGGTCGGTCCGGCCGGCCAGAACCGCGTCCGAGGTCAGGCCGGCCGCCTCGGCCACCCGGGTTGCCAACTCCCGTTCGTCGGCCGAGCCGGTGAGCAGCACCCGGTGCCCCTGGTCGGTGAGCGTCCGGGCCAGCGCGGCGAACCGCTCGGCCGGCCACCGTTTGGCCGGGATCTTGCTGCCCGGGTGCAGCACCGTGGCACCGCTGGGCAGCCCCGCCGACCCGGGCCGGCGCAGGCTGAGGTCGGCCCGGTCGGCCGGGATGTCGTACCAGGACAGCAGCCGGCACCACCGGTCCACCTCGTGCTCGTCGGCGGCCCAACGCGGGCCGTCGGCACAGCCGGCGTCCGCGTTGGCGAAGGCGAGCAGCCGACCGGGTCGGGTGGCCGCGAGCAGCCGGTGCGACTGCGGACCGCGGCCGTGCAGGTTGACCGCGACCCGCGGGGCCGACCCGACCCGCAGGGGTCGGTCCAGCCCGGTGGTGTCCACCAGCCGGTCCACCCCGCCGACCAGGTCGACCAGCGGAGCCAGCCCGGCCGGCGCGGCGAGCGCCAGCTCCCGCGAGGGGTACGCGGCCCGCAGCGCCCGCAGCGCGGGCACCGCGGTCACCAGATCGCCGACGCCGAGGGCGCGCAGCACGAGGATCACGGGTACGAGGTCTCCTGCTCGGCGCAGACCACCATCTCGCGCACCGCGCAACCGGCCGGCTGGCTGAGCGCGAACATGATCGCGGCGGCGGTGTCGGCGGGCTCGTTGAGGATCGCGTCCGGCCCCGGCTTGTACTGCGGGTCACGTTCGTCGAAGAACGCGGTGCGCATCCCACCCGGGATGAGCAGGGTGACGCCGACCTGACCGGCCAGCTCGGCGGCGAGGGCTCGGGTGAACCCCACCACCCCGAACTTCGCCGCGCAGTACGCGGTGGCGTCGCTGACCGCCTTGACGCCCAGGGTGGAGGCGACGGTGACGACGCGCCCCCGAGAGGTCAGCAGGAACGGCAGCGCGGCCCGGATCACCGCCGCGGTGGCCAGCAGGTCCACGGCGACGATCCGGTCCCAGGTCTCGCCCGGCAGGTCGGCGAGCCGGCCCGGCACGTCGGTGCCGGCGGCGGTGACCACGGCGTCCAGGCCACCGGCCTGCTCGGCGAGATGCCGGGTGGCCGCCTCGGCGGCGCGCGTGTCGGCCAGGTCGCACTCGGTCCAGGACACCCCGTCGACCGGCGGCTGCCGGTCCAGCACGAGCGGTCGGCCACCGGAGGCGGCCACCGCGGCGACCACGGCGGCACCGAGCCCGCTGGACCCGCCGGTGACCAGGACGGTGGGCCCGGCACCGGGCCGCGTGCCGGTCATCGGGTCCGCTCCGCGAGGGTGCGGACGATCAGGTCGGTGGTGGACCGACCGTCCAGGTAGGGCACCACCACCGTGTTCCCACCCCACCGGCGTACGACCTGCGCCTCGGGCAGGACGGCGGAGGCGTCCCCACCACCGGTGGCGTAGTCGCCGCCCTTGACCCAGACGTCGGGGCGTATCCAGGACAGCGCCGCGTCCGGGGTCGGCTCGTCGAAGATGAGGACCGCGTCGACGCAGCTCAGCGCGGCCAGCAGCCGGCCGCGGTCACCTTCGGACTGCACCGGCCGGTCCGGCCCCTTCAACCCGGTCACGCTGGCGTCGGAGTTCAGGCAGACGATCAGGCAGTCACCGAGCTGCCGGGCGGCCTCCAGGGTGGCCACGTGCCCGGCGTGCAGCAGGTCGAAGCACCCGCCGGTGGCCACCACGGTGCCGCCAGCGGCGCGTACCTCGTTGAGGAGCGTGGCGACGGCGGCGACCCCCACCCGGTCAGCCACCGCACCACCTCGTGGTCCGCTCTGGAGAACGCGCGGCCCCGACGTGCTCCCGGCCCGCACCTCGGGCCCCGACGGCGGCAGCGCCGCCGCCACTCCCCCACCCGCCACGTACGCGGACGCCTCGGCGACCGCCACCTGCACCGCCTCGGAGACCAGCGCCCCCTGGGCCAACGCGAGGCTGGCGGCCGCCGCGAACCGGTCGCCGGCACCGCAGGTGTCCCCCTCGGCGCTACCCGGCGTCGGCACCACCAGCGGCGTCGACCCCGCGTGGCAGAGCAGCGCGCCGTCACCGCCCAACGTCACCGCGACCGCGCCGGCCCGCCAGCGTCGCCGCAGCCCCTGTGCGCCGCGCGACGCGGTGGCCAGTCGGGAGGCGCCGGGCAGCGCGGGGACCAGCTCGCGCACCTCGGACTCGTTCGGGGTGGCCAGGTGGACGCCGGGCACCGCCGCCGGGCCGCGCGGATGCGGGTCCCACACCACCGGCGCGCGGGTGGCGGCCAACGCGTCGCGCAAGGCGAGCTGCCGGGCCACCCCCCGGCCGTAGTCGCTGACCAGCACCGCCGACGCCGACGCGATCACCCGCAGCACCTCGTCGGAGGGCTGACCCGGCTCCCCGGACGTGCCGCCCCGGTCGTGACGCAGCAGCACCCGTCCCCGGGCCCGCAGCCGGATCTTCTCCGGCGTCGCGCCGGAGAGGGCCAGGGGGTACACCTGCACGCCGGCGGCGGTGAGCAGAGCGCTCAGCCGAGCCCCACCGGCGTCGTCGGCGAGCGCGGTCACCAGCACCACCTCGGCGCCCTGCGCGGCGGCGAACACCGCCGCCAGCCCGGCGCCCCCCGGCCGGTCGGTGGCCGCTGTCTCGTCGAGCACCGGCACCGGGGAGTCCGGGCAGAGCCGGTTCACCACGCCTTCCACGTCCCGGTCGAGCAGGGTGTCCCCCAGCACCACCACCGGTCCCCTCACGCCTGCCTCCTCATCCTCACGCGTCGACCTGCTGTCCGGTTCCGCCGTCGAGCACCACCTCGACCCCGGTACGCACGGGCGCCGGCGCCCCGGGCCCGGGGTGCACGACCGCCGGGTCGCCGGCTGCGGCCAGCGCGGCCGGCAACTCCTGTTCGAGGTACTCGCAGAGCAGATGACTGGTCACGAGGTGCAGCTCCTGGACGACCTGGGTGTCCGGGGACGCGACGGCCAGCACGTCGTCGCAGGCGTCGGCGAGCGGATTGGGAGCGACGCCGGTGAGCGCCCAGGAGGTCACCCCGACGTCGCGGGCGGCCCGCGCGGCGGCCACCAGGTTGGCGCTGGTCCCACTGGTGCTCAGCAGCAGCAGGATGTCGCCGGGGCGGCCGTGGGCGCGCACCTGGCGGGCGTACACGTCGGTGTAGCCGTAGTCGTTGGCGATGGCGGTGAGCGCGCTCGTCTCGGCGTGCAGCGCGATCGCCGACAACGGCCGACGATCGTCGCGCAGCTTGCCGACCAGCTCGGCGGTGAGGTGCTGGGCCTCGGCGGCGCTGCCGCCGTTGCCGGCGACCAGCAGGCGACCCCCGGCGGCCAGCCGGTGGGCCAGGTCCGCGCCCCAGCGCGTCAGCTGCCGCTCACACCGCCGGTACGGCACCAGCGCCGCCGCGAGATTCGTCAGGTGGGTGTCGAGCAGGCTGCCCGTCGGCATCAGGCCACCACCCGGGTCGGCCGGCGCACGGCGGCCACCTCGCTGTAGACCTCGACCAGCCGCTCGGCGGTCGCCGCCCACGAGTACCGCGCCCGGGCCCGCTCGCGGGCCGCCGTCGCGTACGCGAAGCGCCTGATCCGGTCGTCGAGCAACCCCTGGATCGCGGTGGCCAGGGCCTGCGGATCCCGGGCCGGCACGAGATCACCGGTCGTCCCGTCGACAACGGTGTCCCGGATGCCACCCACGGCCGTGCCGACGACCGGCACCCCGCACGCCATCGCCTCCAACGGGGTCAGCCCGAACGGCTCGTACCAGGGCGCCGCGACCAGCAGGTCCGCCGAGCGGTACCAGCGGCCCATCTCCTCCCGGGGCACCGCCCCGACCAGGTGCACCCGGTCGGCCACCCCGCACGACTCGGCGAGGGCCCGCAGCCGGCGGGCGTACGGGTCGGTCTCCAACAGCCCCTCGGGTGGGCCGCCGACGACCACGCACTCGGCGTCCGGCACCAACGCCATCGCACGGACCACCGTCTGGAAGCCCTTGCGCTCGACCAACCGGCCCACGGTGAGGATCCGGGCCCGTCCCGGTTCCCTCTCGGCGGCCGGTCCGAGCGGGGCGAAGGTGGCGAGGTTGACCCCGGACGGCACCACCGTCATCCGGGACCGGGGCACCCCCATCCGGACCAGCTCGCCCACCTCGTCGCGGCACTGCGCGACGACCCGGTCGACCGAGCGGCCCAGCTCCCGCTCGTAGGAGATCCGTCGGGCCGGGCTGGTGTCCTGCACCCCCTGGTAGCGGCGCTTCACGGTGCCCAACGCGTGGTACGTCTGCACCACCGGCACCCCGGTCTGCCGGCCGGCGGTCAGCCCGGCCAGACCACTCATCCAGAAGTGCGCGTGGATCACCTCGGGCACCCAGTCGCCGCCGCGCCAGCGTTCGATCAGCCAGGCGCTGAACTCCCGCATGTGCGGCAGCAGGGCGTCCTTGGCCACCGGCTCGGCCGGGCCGGCCGGCACGTGCACCACGTCGTACCCGTCCGGGCTGCGGACGGTCACCGGCAGGTCGGGCGCGTCGCGGCGGGTGTAGACCCGCACCTCGTGCCCGGCGGCGGCGAGCGCGGCGGACAGCTCCGCGACGTGCGTGTTCTGGCCGCCGGCATCCTCCCCTCCGAGGACGGCGAGCGGGCTGGCGTGCTCCGAGATCATCGCGATCCGCATACTTCCTCCTCCAGCAGCCGGTCCCAGTCAGCGAGGAAACGGTCGAGGCCGTACCTGTCGCGTGCGGCGGTTCGCGCCGCCGCCCCGGCCTGGCGCGCGGTCGCCGGTTCGGTGATGAACCGGCGGGCGGCGTCGAGCAGGGTGTCGGTCCGGGTGGCCAGCGCCCCCGCCTGCGGGGGCACCGCCATCACCGCCTCGGTGGTGGCGAGCGCGACGACCGGCATGCCGATCGCCATCGCCTCGATGAGGCTCAGCCCGAGGGAGGTCCACCGGCACAGGTGCAGGTACGCCCGCCGCCGGGCCAGTTCGACGTGCATCCGCTCCTGGGGCACATCGTCGTGGCTGGTGAGCCGGTCGGCGGGCAGCCCCAGGTGGTCGGCCAGGCCGGCGACCCCCATGCCGAACACGTCCAGCGGCGCGATCTCGGCGAACTGGGGCAGCAGGTCGGTGCCGGTGACCCGGCCTCGGCGTACCGGCTCGTTGATCACCACGGCGAGCCGGTCCAACTCGCCCGTGTAGGACGCCGAGGGGGCGACGATGCCGTGGTCGACAACAGTGGTGCGGGTGGCGCCGGTGTCCCAGAAGATCTGGTTGAACCCGGTGACGTGGGCGATGAGCAGGTCGTCGCGGTCGGCCATCGGGTGGCGGGTGTTGGGCACGTCGCCCTTGGGTGTGTTGTGTTCGACGTAGATCGCCGGAAGGTCGCGGCCCGGGCGGCGCCGAAGCCACTCCTCGGCCCGGTCGAGCTCCTCGGGGCGTTGCAGGATCACCAGGTCCACGTCGGCGCCCGGCAGTTCCTGCGGGCTGACCTCGACCGCGTTGTCCGGCCACGGGTAGGTGCGGGCCCGGCCGAGGCCGTACGGGCCGCGGTCGGGTGTGGTGGGAATCAGGTAGCGGTGGCTGCCGTGCACGAACGACGTGGTCCAGGAGCCGTGCACGTGCCAGAGCAGGATGTTCATCGGCCGCCACCACCGCTGATCGCGAGCGTCCGGAGCGCGTCGACCACCTGCTCCGGGTCGATGCCGCTGAGGCAGGGGTGCCCGGGGACCGGGCAGCTGGCGGCCCGGGTGTCCCGGCAGGGCCCGGCGGCGTCGCCGAGCCGGACGGCGGGCACCCGGTAGGGCCCCCACTGTCCGAACCGAACCGTCGGCGCGAAGAGACTCACCACCGGCACTCCGGTGGCGGCCGCCAGGTGCGCGGGCCCGGTGTTGCCGACCACGACCGCGCTGGCGTGCGCGACGATCGCGGCCAGCCCGGCCAGGTCGGTGCGACCGCCCAGGTCGGTGCCGCCGGCCGCGGCGACCCGGGCGGTGACAGCGCGTTCGTCCGGGCCGCCGGTGACCAGCACCCGGTGCCCGGCGTCGGTCAACGCCCCGGCGATCCGGGTCGCCAGCTCGGGCGGGCAGGCCCGGCTCGACGCGGCCGACCCGGGGTGCAGCACCACGTACCCCGGGTCGCCGAGGTCGGCCGGGCGCGGCGGCACGGCGTCCCGGCGCAGCCGGAGCACGGGTTCGTCGCCGTCGGGCAGCCGGTGGCCGGCGGCGGCGGCCAGGGAGAGGGCGCGTTCGGGTTCGGGGACGCCGACCGGCACCCGGTGCCGGACGTCCAGCAGCGAGCCCGGGTAGTCGTCGCTGATCGCCGCGATCCGGTCGATCCCCGCCATCCGCAGCAGCAGCGCCAACGGCAGGGCGGACTGGTGGAACGAGGTGAACACCACCGCCTGGTCCGCGCCGATCGCGCCCAGCCGCGCGGTCAGGTCCCGGATGGCCTGCGGATCGACCGGCCCCGGCGTGGGGTCGATCCACGGCAGCGGGTGCTCGATGATCTCGTCGACGCCGGGCAGCAGGTTGGCGGCGGCGCGACCGCGCGGCCCGCACAACAGCACCACCCGCTGCGCTCCGGCCGCCACGGCGCGGATCGCCGGACCGGTGACCAGCACGTCACCCGCCGAGTCCGAGCGGACCACCAGCGCCGTCCGTACCGGTTCGGTGGGCGGGGTCGCCGGCTGCACGGCCTGTTGCCGGCGCAGGATCTCGTGCACCGCCGACGGCAGGTCGGAGGCCACCCACCCGGCGGCGGCGATCTCCTCCGGTCGGGTCACCGGGGTGGGCACCAACACGCCCGCCGCCCCGGCGGCCAGCGCCGCGGCGACGTCCCGGCCGATGTCGCCCACCAGCACGCACCGGGACGTGGTGGTGCCCATCTCGCGGGCGGCGGCGTGCACCAGACCGGGTGCCGGCTTGCGGCAGTCACAACCGTCGGCGTCGTCGTGCGGGCAGACCAGCCACGCGTCGAACCGGCCCAGCAGCTCCTCGACGCGGGCGTGCACCGCCCGCATCTGCTCCCCGGTGAAGTAACCCCGGGCCAGACCCGACTGGTTCGTGACGACCGCCAGCCGCAGCCCGGCCGCGCGCAGCCGGTCCAGCGCCGCCCGGGCGCCCGGCACCGGGCGCACCTTCTCCGGGTCGCCGTTGTACGGCACGTCCTCGATCAGGGTGCCGTCCCGGTCCAGCAGCACCGCGTCGTACAGGACGGGCCGGGGGCTTGCGACAGACCCGGAACCGGCGCGGTCAGCAGCGGCGTACACCTGGGCTGACCTGCGCTGATACGGATCCTCCTGGTCCTGTCGCACAGGCGGCGGGTTCCCTGCGCCCCGAGGAGTAAACGTCGTCGTCGAGGCGGTGGGCCAGCGCGCCGCGGTGCCCCGGGTCGGCCTTACCCGCCGTGCCGGAGAAGCTAACCCCGCCGGCCGTTAGCCAGTGCCGTGCCCCGGGTATGGAATCCCGGTGGCGATTGTGGAGAAAGTGATCGACGCTCCCCCGCAGCGGGTGTTCGACGTGCTCGCTGACGGATGGACGTACAGCGACTGGGTGGTCGGCACCGCGCACATGCGCGACGTGGACGACGCCTGGCCCCGGGTCGGCAGCCAACTGCACCACCGTGCCGGGCCCTGGCCGTTCTCCCTGCAGGACGCCTCGACGGTGCTGGTCTGCGAACCGCCGCACCGGCTCGTGCTCAAGGCCGGTCTTTGGCCGGCGGGCGAGGCGATCGTGGCCTTCACCCTGGAGCCGGTGGGCGGGGGAGCCACCCGGGTCCGCCTCGGGGAGGACTTCGCCGCCGGACCGCTGCGCTGGGTCCACAACAAGATCAACGATCTGGTGTTGCACCGGCGCAACCGGGAGACGTTGGCCCGGCTCTCCGACATCGCCACCCGGCAGAAGGGGTGAGCGTGACGCGGACCGTGGTGGTGACCGGCGCGAGCGCCGGCGTCGGCCGGGCCGTCGCCCACGCGTACGCGGCGCGCGGCGCCCGGCTGGCGCTGCTGGCCCGGGGCGAGGCGGGCCTGGCCGCCGCCGAGCGGGAGTGCCGGCTGCGCGGCGCGACCGACGTGCGCGTGTACCGGGTCGACGTGTCCGACGCGGGCGCGGTGCAGCAGGCCGCCGACGACGTGGTGCACCGGTGGGGCGGCATCGACGTGTGGGTCAACAACGCGATGGTGTCGGTGTTCGCGTCCGCCTGGGAGATTCCGGCGCGGGAGTTCCACCGGGTCACCGCTGTCACCTACCTGGGCACTGTGCACGGCACGCTCGCCGCGCTGCGGCACATGCGGGCGCACGGGCGGGGCACGATCGTGCAGGTGGGCTCGGCGTTGGCCTACCGGGGCATCCCGCTGCAGTCGGCGTACTGCGCGAGCAAGCACGCCGTGCAGGGGTTCAACGACTCGCTGCGCGCCGAGCTGCTGCACGACTGCCCGGGGGTGAAGGTGTCGATGGTGCAACTGCCGGCGATCAACACGCCGCAGTTCTCCTGGGTCCGTACCCGGCTGCCCCGGCATCCGCAGCCGGTGCCGCCGATCTTCACTCCGGAGCTGGCCGCCCGGGCCATCGTGTGGGCGGCGGACCACGGCACCCGGGAGTTGAACGTGGGTGGCCCGACCTGGCAGGCCCGGCTGGCCGACGCGCTGTTCCCCGGCCTGCTCGACCGGAAGCTGGCCCGCGACGGGTACGACAGCCAGCAGACCGGCGCCACTATCGATCCGGCGACCTGGCGTGACAATCTGGACCACCCCGGCGACGCGGACACCGACCGGGGCGCGGCCGGGGTGTTCCGCCACCAGGCACGTGACCGTTCCGCGGCGTTGTGGGTGAGCACGCACAAGCCGGCACTCTCCGGTGTCGCGCTCGCCGTCGCGACGCTCGCCCTCGGCGCTGTCGCTCGCCGTCGGCGCTGACCAACACAAGCCCCTTGACCAGGGCTGTTACCCCGGAGCGCGGTGGACGACGACGGTCCGCAACGCCCGGGAGGGGTGCCCCCTCGGTGCGAATGCGGCAACTGGATACCCTTTCCATGACCCATGTCCGCAAACCGAGGATGACCGACATGATCCAGCCGGTGCAGTTGCCGTCGCCGTGGCGGGACGCACGCCTGACCGTCGTCGTGCCCACGTACAACGAGGCGGGCAACCTCCCGGCGCTGGTCGAGCGGCTGCTCGCGCTGCCGCTGCCGGGGTTGCGCATCCTCGTCGCCGACGACAACTCCCCCGACGGCACCGGGGAGGTGGCCGACAAGCTGGCCATCGAGAACCCCGACCGGATCGAGGTCGTGCACCGCGCTGGCAAGGAAGGCCTCGGCCGGGCGTACGTGGACGGGATGAGCCGGGCGGTCGCGGGCGGCGCCGAGTACGTGGCGCAGATGGACGCCGACCTCTCGCACCCGCCGGAGGCGCTGCCGGGGATGCTGGGCGCGCTGCTGTCCACCCAGGCCAGCGTGGTGATCGGTTCCCGGTACGTGCCCGGTGGCGAGCTGGACGAGAACTGGCCGCTCTACCGCCGGGCGCTCAGCGGCTGGGCGAACCTCTACGTGCACACGCTGCTGCGGGTGCGCATCCGGGACCTCACCGCCGGCTTCAAGATCTGGCGGGCCGACGCCCTGCGCGACATCGACCTGGAGCGGGTGCAGTCCAACGGCTACAGCTTCCAGGTGGAGATGCACTACCTCGCCACCAAGCTGGGGCACACCATCCTGGAGGTGCCGATCCGCTTCGAGGAGCGGCGCGACGGCGTCTCCAAGATGACCACCGCGACCAAGGTGGAGAGCGCCCTCATGCCCTTCCGCCTCCGCAGCAAACACCGCAACGTAACCCGCTGACCCCCACCCCCACCCCGTCCTGCTGGGTGATCAGGAGGCTCGCGTCGCCGACGGTGGCGAATCTGACGCGAACCTCTTGATCACCGGGACGCGGGAAGGGTGGCGGTCAGGGGGCGGTGGGGTAGATGGCGTTGTGGGCGGTGGCGATGGCTGCGGCGTAGGCGCGGCCGGTGAGCGCACGGTCGCGCGCCAGCGCCGCGCGGGCCGCGTTCGCACCCGGCGCACCGTGCACCCCGCCGCCCGGGTGCGCCGACGAGCTGGCCAGGAAGAGCCGGTCCACCGGGGTGTCCGCCCGCCCCAGGCCAGGGATCGGGCGCAGGAAGAGCTGCTGGTACGCGGCAGCGGTCCCGCCGCCGAGCGCGCCGCCGACCAGGCTGGGGTTGCCCTCCTCCAGATCGACCGGCGAGGCCACGTGCCGGCCCACGATCAGGCGCCGGAAACCCGGTGCCGCGGCCTCCAGCACGTCCTCCATCCGCTGCACGTGCCCGGCCACGTCGTCGGCCCGCCAGGTCCGCCGGAACGGCAGATGGGTGTACGACCAGAGCGACTCGGTGCCCGGCGGGGAGTGGCTCGGGTCCGCCACCGACATCTGCCCGACCAGCAGGAACGGGTCGCGGGGCAGCTCACCACGGGCCAACTCGCTGGCGTAGTGGGTGAGCCCGTTCAGGTCCGCGCCGAGGTGCACGGTGCCGGCGCCGGCCACCTGCCGGTTCGTCCACGGCACCGGCGCGGAGAGCGCCCAGTCCACCTTCAGCGTGGAGCCGTCCCACCGGAAGTGCGCCAGGTCCTCCACCAGCCGCGACGGCAGCGCCGCCGGGCCGACCAGGTCGAGGTAGAGCGCCGGCGCCGGAACGTCGGCGAGCACGGCCCGCCGGGCCCGCCACAGCGCGCCACCGACGGTGCGGACTCCCATCGCCCGGCCCCGGGCGGTGAGCACCCGTTCGGCCCGCGCGCCGTAGATGATCGTCCCGCCGCGCCCCTGTAGCCGATCCACCAGCGCGTCGGTGATCCGCTGCGCGCCGCCGTCGGGCACCGGCCAGCCGACCTGCTGGCCGAGCATGGCCAGCAGCCAGCCGTAGACCCCGGAGCCGGCCTCCTCCGGGGAGAGGTCGGTGTGCAGGGCGCAGCCGGCCAGCAGGGCCGGCCCGCCGGGGCCGTCGAAGAGTTCGTCGCCAAGCTTGCGGACCGGCACGACAAGCCGGCGGGCGAGTCGCAGCGCGCCAGCGACCCGCAACCGCCGCAGCAGGCCGAGGCCTCCGCGTACCGGGGGGAACGGCGCGGTGATCGCGTCCAGCATCGGCTCGGCCACGTCGAGCCACTCGGCGTACGCGTTCAGCCACCGCTTGCCGTCACCGGGAGCGAACTGCTCCAGCGACGCGGCGGTGACGTCCGGGTCCCGGTTGATCACCGCGGCCCGACCGTCGGGCAGCAGGTGGGCCAGCACGTCCGGGGCGTGTCGCCACGACAACCCGTGTCGATCCAGGCCGAGGGCGCCCAGCACCGGTGAGGCGTACCCGAGGGGGTAGAACGAGCTGTAGAGGTCGCTCAGGTAGCCGGGCGCGGTGACCTCGGCGGAGCGGACGGCGCCGCCGGGCGTCGCGGTCGCCTCCAGCACCACCACGTCCCAGCCGGCGTCGGCCAGCAGGTTGGCCGCCACCAGGCCGTTGTGCCCGGCACCGATGATGACGGCGTCCGCGCTCTGCGCGACGGTGGTTGTCATCGGATCCGCCTACCCGGCGCGCAACCGGGCGAAACGCGTTTGCCTCGCCGGGGCCGGGGCATCCAGCGCCGCATGTACACGGTTGCGCAGCTGGTGGGCGGGGTGTGGGGTGCGGGCGGCGACGGCGGCGAACTGGTCGTGCGTGATCCGGCGGACGACCAGCCGGTGAGCACGGTGCCGGTGGCCACCGCCGACGAGGTGGGCAAGGCGACCCAGGCGGCCCGCAACGTGGCGGCCCAGTGGGCGGCGACCGCGCCGGCGGAACGGGCGGCGGCGCTGCACCGGGCCGCGGACGCGGTGGAGGCGGTCGTCGAGGAGTTGGCGGCGGCGGTCACCGCGGAGATGGGCAAGCCGTTGGCGGACGCCCGTGGCGGCGTCGAGGCGGGGATCGGCACCCTGCGACAGTATGCGGAGCTGGCGCCGCTGCGCGGCGGGCGCACCCTCAATGGCGACCCCGACGCGCTGGACTTCCTGACGCCGCAGCCCCGGGGGGTGGTCGCGGCGATCACCCCCTGGAACGACCCGGTGGCGGTCTCCTGTGGGCTGCTCGGCGCGGCTCTGGTGACCGGGAACGTGGTGCTCTACAAGCCGAGCGAACGGACCCCGGCGACGGGTTGGCTGCTGGCCCGCGCGCTGGACCAGGCGCTGCCGGCCGGGGTGTTGTCGCTGCTCACCGGCGGCCCGGAGGTGGGTGCGGCGCTGGCGGCGCAGGAGGTCGACGTGGTGGCCCACGTCGGCGCGACAGCGACCGGCCGGGCGATCGCCACCGCCGCGGCCCGCACCGGCGCGAAGGTGCTCCTGGAGAACGGGGGCAGTGACCCGTTGGTGGTGGACGCGGGCGTCGACCCGCAGTGGGCGGCGGAGCAGGCCGCGCTCGGCGCGTTCGCCAACGCCGGGCAGATCTGCGTGGCGGTCGAGCGGCTCTACGTGCACCGGGAGGTGGCCGACGACTTCGTGGCCGCGCTGGTACGACGCGCCGAGGCGCTGCGGGTCGGGCCGGGCCGGGACCCGGGCACCGAGCTGGGCCCGCTGGTCGACCGACGGCACCGGGACCACGTGCACGGGCAGGTGGCGGCGGCGGTGGCCGACGGGGCGCGGGTGCGCACCGGCGGCGAGGTGCCGCCCGGCCCGGGGGCGTTCTATCCGGCGACCGTCGTCACGGACTGCCGGCACGACACGGCGCTGGTCCGCGAGGAGACGTTCGGGCCGGTCGCACCGGTGGTGGTCGTCGACTCGTTCGACGAGGCGTTGCGTTGCGCGGCGGACTCCCCGTACGGGCTGGCGGCCACCGTGTTGACCCCGTCGATGAGTCACGCGCAGCGGGCCTGGCGAGAGCTGCCGGTCGGCACCGTCAAGATCAACGCGGTGTTCGGGGGCGCGCCGGGCGGTGCCGCGCATCCGCGCCGGGCCAGTGGGCAGGGCTTCGGGTACGGCCCGGAGCTGCTGGACGAGTTCACCGCCACCAAGGCCGTGCACATCGAGGCGCCGGGCGGCGGGCACTGGTAGGACAGCACGGGCGGACGCAGGGGTGGCGCGTCCGCCCGTACCGCGTCGGTGGTGCTCCGGTGCGGCGCGGTCAGTTCCCGCGGGCCTTGCGGGTGGCGCGGTCGTTGGCTTTCTCGATGGCCGTGACCAGCTCCGGCTTGGTCATGCCCGACCGGCCGGGTACGTCGAGTTTGCGGGCCACCGACATCAGGTGGTCCTTGGTGGCGTTGGCGTCCACGCCACCCGCCGTGGGGGCCCGTCGTTCCGGCCCGCCACCGGCGGCCTGCTGGTCGCTGGGACCCTTGCGGCCCTTCGGCTCCCAGTGGTCGCCCACCTTCTCGAACTGGTGCTTCACCGCGGCGAAGGCGGTGCGGTGCGCCCGCTCCCCCTCACCGTAGGTCTCGACCGCCGAGTCGTGCGTCTTCTCCCAGGTGCGCTGCGCCTTATCCGGGGAGCGCCGCAGCGTGCTGGGCAGGTCTTCGCGCCCGGGCATCTCGTCCTCCTCCGTGTCGACAGGGTCACTGTGACCGTTCCCCGGTGACGCGGCGGCAAACCATAGCGGCGTCGGCCGGCCCGGGGGTGGGGTTTGTCGATTTACCCATCCGGGTACCGCCGGGCCAGGCCAGACCGGACGACCGGTCATCCGGCGGCCGGGGCGCAGGGAGCGGGCAATGACGACCACGGAGCCCGGTACCACCCTCGACGGCACAGCGGGCCGCCGGGTGCCGCGACGGATACGGCAGCTGAGCTGGCGGACCTGGCGTGGGGTGCTGGTCCGCAGTGTGCAGAACTTCGTCACCGACAACTGCTCCGACTGGGCCGCCGCGCTCACCTACTACGGCGTCCTGGCGCTCTTCCCGTCCGCCATCGTGGTGGTGGCGCTGGTCGGCCTGGTCTCCAGCGGCGAGCAGACCGTCGACACCGTTGTCGACCTGGCCAACCAGGTGGGCGCCGGGGCGGTGCTGACCGACGACAAGGACGGCGTGATCGGGGTGATCCGCGCCGTGGTGCTCGACCAGAGCAACCCGAAGCTGCTGCTGAGTTTCGGCCTGCTCGGCGCGCTCTGGTCCGCGTCGGGCTTCATCGGCGCGTTCACCAGGGCCTCGAACGCGGTGTACGGGGTGACCGAGGGCCGCCCGGTCTGGAAGCTCCGGCCGCTGCAGATCGGCCTGGCGGCGATCACGCTGGTGCTGCTCGCGGTGGTCGCTCTCGGCCTGATCGTCAGCGGGCCGGTCACCGACGCGGTCGGCGACCTGATCAACGCCGGCGGCCTGGCCCGCACCACGTGGAGCGTGGCGAAGTGGCCGGTCCTCGCCATGATCATGATGGTGCTGCTGTCCCTGCTGTTCTGGATCGCGCCGAACGTGCGCCAGCCCCGGTTCCGCTGGCTCACCCCGGGCGGCGCGGTGGCCCTGCTCTCCTGGGCGGCGGCCTCCTTCGGCTTCGGCCTCTACGTGGCCAACTTCGGCTCCTACGACACCACCTACGGCAGCCTCGGCGCGGCCATCGCGTTCCTGGTCTGGCTCTACCTGTCGAACTCGGCGCTGATGCTGGGCGTGCAGATCAACGCCGAGGTGCAGCGCGGGCGGCAGTTGCAGGGCGGCGACCCGGACCCGGAGGAGCCGGTGCTGCCGCCGCGCCGGCCGGCCGACGAGTGAGGTCCGTTCGGCGATGGTGTCCGGTTCGGCGCCGGGCCGAGGGCCGGTTCGTGGCCCGGTGCCGGTTTAGCGGGCGGGGTGCCGGGTAGCGCAGAAGGCATGGAGCGTGGCAACAGCAAGCACGGACCGAGGATCGACGAACAGATGAGTCAGGAGGTCAGCGGCCTGGTACAGGGGCCGGGGACCGGTGGCTCTCGAGTCGACGAGTTCCGGGTTCCGGAACCGGCCGGTGAGGACCAACCGGAGGCGACCACCGCCCCGGCCGGCGATACGCGCACCGGCGCCCCACAGGGGATGAGCTCGACGGACGTCGAGCAGCGCAGCCGGCTCGGCCGGTTCATCTCGATGAGCGCGCTGCCGGGTGACCGCCTGGTGCTCATCGCCAGCGCCCGCGAGAACGAGGCGCCCGACGACATCGTGGCGGCGCTGGAACGGCTGCCCGAGGGCACCGTCTACCAGACGGTCTCCGAGGTGTGGGCCGCGCTCGGCAACAAGAACGAGACGACTCGCTGGTGAGACGGATCGCCCCCGATCCACCAACCCACCAGCGGCTGAAGGAGGTTCCCCGATGAGTGGCGTTACCGAACACGTAGACGTTTCCGTGCCCGTCCGCACCGCGTACGACCAGTGGACGCAGTTCGAGGAGTTTCCCGAGTTCATGGAGGGCGTGCAGGAGGTCCGGCAGCTCTCCGACACGATGACCCACTGGACCGTGGACATCGCCGGGGTGAAGCGCGAGTTCGACGCGGAGATCACCGAGCAGCTCCCCGACGAGCGGGTCGCCTGGCGGTCCACCGGCGGCACCCAGCAGGCCGGCGTGGTGACCTTCCACCGCCTGGACGAGGACAAGACCCGGGTCACCCTGCAACTCGAGTTCGAGCCGCACGGTGTCGTCGAGCAGGCCGGCGACAAGCTCGGCATCGTCGATCGGCGGGCCAAGGGTGACCTGGAACGGTTCAAGACCTACATCGAACGGCGTGGCCAGGAGACCGGTGCCTGGCGCGGGCAGGTGGACCGTCCGCAGCCGTGACGCTGAGCGGTGACCGGAGATGGCCGTCGGGGTTCCCGGCGGCCATCGCCGTGTCCGAGCCTGTTTGCGATCATCGTGCCCGGGTACGGCTGGAGGTATGACCGACGACAGCATCAGGGTGTGGCGGGACGAGGAGCGGCTTCCGTTGGAGGAGTTGGAGCGCGCCGTGTCGGGCTCCAGCCTCGACGGGCAGGCCGACGACGTGACGGGCAACGACGCCGGCGAGGAAGCCGCGTTCGGGCACGGGGCGGCCGCGTCGGACCGCGAGGGACAGGCCCGGGGCAACAGCCGGGAGGCCACCGACCCGCAGCGCGCCTACCGCCCGTCCACCACCGGCAGGACCGGGCCGGACGTCTGACCCGCGTTCCCGGGCCGGTCGGGCGCGGGCGGCTCGACGGCGGGTCGGCGCGTACCCCACTCGTGCAGCGCGATCAGTGCCAGCGCGAGCACCAGCAGCGCCGAGCCCAGCACCTGCACCGACGTGTTGCCGATCAGCACGCCCAGCCCGGCCGGGACGAGCGCCGCGCCGATGCCAGCGGCACCGATCTGCAGCCCGATGGCCCGGTCCGCGTGCGCCACCCCGACCCGTTCGGCGGTGGTGAGGGTGAGCAGCGGAAACACCGGCGCGGCGGCGAAACCGACAACGACCAGGCCGAGCACCGCCAGGACAGCCGGCCCGGGTACCGCGATCAGCGCCGCGCCGACCGCCATTCCGGCCAGGCTGACGCGCAGCACCAGCCCCGCCCCCAGGCGCTCGGCGACCAGACCCTGCACGACCCGGCCGACGAAGAGACTGCCCCAGTACGCGGAGACGCAGCCGCCGGCCACCGCCGCGCTCAGCCCGCGTCCCTCGGTGAGCAGCAGGAACGCCCACAGCCCGGCGGACACCTCGATCGCCACGTACAGCACGAAGGCGAGCGTCCCGGACCAGACCGCCGGCAGCCGCAGCGTCTCCCCGATCGGAACCCGGACGACCGGTGCCGACCCGCCATCGGTGGCGGAGAGCCCGGCCTGGACGGTCGTGCCCGCCTCGGTGCCGGCCGGGACGCCACGGTGCCAGGCCCGCACGGTGAGCGCGAACGCGGCGGCGAGGACGAGTTGGGCGGCGGCGATGATGCCGTACCCCCAGCGCCAGCCGAGCCCGGTGCTCAACACCGCGGTCATGATCAGCGGACCGATCGCCACGCCCAGGCCGAAGAAGGCGTGCAACCAGTTCATGTGGCGCGCCCCGAAGGCTCCGGCGGCGTACGCGTTGAGCCCGGAGTCGACAGCGCCGGAGCCGAGCCCGAGCAGCAGCGCACAGCCCACCAGCACCACCAGCACGGGGCTGGTCGCATAGCCGGTCAGCGCCAGGCTGGCCAGCAGGGTGCTGCCGGCGAGCAGCGCGCCCACGCCGACCCGGGCCAGCGTGAAGCCGGCCAGCACGCTGGAGGTGAGGTAGCCGACGGTGCCGGCGGTGAGCACCCACCCGACCGCCTCCGTCGGCACGTCGAAGTCGGCCCGGATCGAGGGCCAACCGACGCCGAGCAGACCGTCGGGCAGGCCGAGACTGACGAACGCGAGGTACGCGAGCAGGAGCAGTGCGGCGCGGGGGCGCGCGGGCGGGGTGGACACGACTCACCATCCTGCCGCAGGGGCACCCTAGCGCTGTCGGCACCCGACCGCTCGTGGCGCAAAGAAGTCGTGTCCGTACGGTTGGGAAAACGGACAGCTCATCCAGAATCGGCCGATCGGAGGACGGCAAACCGGCGGGTTCGCGTAAGAATTTCGGGATGCATCAAGGCTCCGGAATCCTCTCCACGCGTCAGCGCCGGCTCGCCTGGCTCGGCTTCCTGCTCGCCGCGCTCCAGGCCCCCGTGTCCGCCTGGCTCGTCACCGACGAGTCGTGGCTGTTCAGCCTCTGCGTCGCGCTGATGGTGGCCACCGTGATCATCGCCGACGACGCGGCGCGGCGACGCCCCGCCGACGCGACCAGCGACTAGGCCCCACCGCCCGGCCGGGCCTCGTGGCCTGGCTGGCCCCGGCTGCGGCGGCGTTCCTTCATCTCCGCCTCGTACAGGTGGCGCCGCCCGCCCACCAGTTCGTCGCGGGCCTGCTGATCCAGCTCCCGGAACAACGCGTGGTAGCCGTCGTCGAAGTCCTCGACGATCTGGAACGTCCATCGTCCGGCGATGACGTTGCGGCCGCGCAGTTCCGTGCCGATCCGGTCGGCGAGGTGCGGGTGACCGGCGGCGCGGAACTGCTCCACCGCGTCGTCGAGCATCAGGTCGGCATGGCCGATCAACTGGTGCATCGAGTAGAGGTGCCCCCGGGCCCGCTCCACACACTCCAACGCCTCACTCAGCTTGCCGAGCGCCGCGACGGTGGCGTCGCTGACCCCGTCCGGCCGCTGGTGCCGCTCGTCGGGTCCGTCCGTCCGCTGTCCCATCCGTGCCTCCGTGCCGTGTGCCGCTGTCTGTGGGTGGTTCTCCTGCTGCCCCGTCTGTGCCGGATCAACCCCCCAGGTCAGCGGCGATCGCCCCAGTGGCGCAGGCGACATCCACCGAGCGGACGAGGCCGACGTGGTGACCGGTCGGTTAGCCTCGGTCACCATGCGTGTGCCGTTCAACCGGGTCGCCTCCCGTACCGCCGTCGACTCGGCGCGGTCCACCCTGGCCGCCCTCACCGTCTCCGTGGGCACTGTCGGGCTCGCCGCCGCCGCCACGCGACCGGGGCTGCTGGCCCAGGTCGACCAGCACGCGGCGGCCGTTCGGGACAGCCTCGACGGTGACCGCACGCCGCTGACCTCTGCGGCGCTCGCCGGCTACGCCGAGGGCGTGCGCGCCGCCGCCCTGGAGCACGGGTGGACGCCGCCCAACGGGCCGGTGGACTGGAGCCACCCGGAGTGGCTGCTCACCCGCCTGCTCGCGGTCTGCGCGCTGGCGCGCGCACTCGACCGGGACTGACCCGACCCGCGAAGGGAGGGCGTCCCGCGTCGTACGCGGAACACCCTCCCCACCGTCGTGCCGTTACGCCCCGTTACGAACGGTACTGCTGGGCTTCGTCCACCCGAGGCATGGCCTGGGTGCGGTCACCCCCGCGGTCGGCCATCTGCCGCTCCACGTCACTACGCCCGGCCGACGCGGCCTGACGCTGCTGTTGCACCGCCCGGGCCTCCTGGGCCGCCCGGTGCAGCCAGCCGTCCCAGCGGTTCTGCATCGGCTTCACGAGACCACCGCCGACGCCGACGATCAGGATGCCGGCCACCGTGGCGAGCACCGCGATCAGCACCGGAGTGGTCACCGTGGTGGCGATACCCACCTGGTTCAGGGCGGCGATCACGCCGAGCGCGATGATGAAGATCGCCGTCAGATCGGCCAGGACCTTGCCGTACGAGAGCCCGCCCAGCGCCCCGGTGACCAGATCCCGCACCGCGTTGGCGATCGCCGCCGCCACCACCACGATGACGATCGCGATGAACGCACGCGGCAGCCAGGCCACCACGCCGCTGATCAGGTCACTGATCGCGTTGGGCCCCCAGACTCCGAAGGCGAACTGCAGCGTGAACAGCAGTACGGCGTAGTACGCCAGTCTGGCCAGAATGTCGCTGGCGTCGTACTTCGTTCTCTCCAGGGCCCGTTTGATGCCACCGCGTTCGACCGCCTGGTCGAAGCGCACCCGTTCCAGCACCGTATCCACGATCTTGAGGACGGCTCTGGCGATGAGCCAGCCGACCACGAGGATGACGATGAAGGCCACTGCCTTCGGGATGAAGAGCAGCACCGACCTCCAGGTGTCGGCGATGGCATCGCCGATGTCGGCCTGCCGGACCGCGAGGGTTTTCAGCATGATGTCCCTCCTGTCGCATGGACTGCGCCGGGCGCATACCCGGCAACCGGTCCGGCAGTCCGCGCAGCGCGCCGCGTTTTTTGCGACAGACCTCCGGACAGGGGCCCTGAACTGCCCGAACGGCCACCTCGACCGACGCGGCGACGGCCCGCCGCCGTGGTCGGATGCCTTTTCCGTCCGGCCGACTAGGCTGCGAACATGCCAGGAACGGTCGGACGGGTCCCCTCGCCAGCGACTCCGGGCCCGGACGCACCCACCGGGCCCGGCCCGGCTGTCGGCCTGCTGGCCCACGACTGGGCCGACACCCCGCTGGGCCCACCCGACGAGTGGGACGTCGCGGTGCGGGCCGTGGGGGAGATGATCCTCGCCTCGCCGATGCCGATGGCCCTGGCGTACGGCGACGATTTCGTCCTGCTCTACAACGCCGGTTACGCCGAGTTGCTGGGCAGCAAACACCCGAGCGCCTTCGGCCGCCCGGCCGCCGAGGTGTTCGCGGAGATCTGGGCCCTGCCCGGCGTCGGTGCGGTGATCGAGCGCTGCTACCGGCAGGGCGTGCCCTTCCTGGAGAAGGAGTCCACCCTGCCACTGGTGCGTGGGCACTCCGCGACTGTGGAACAGGCGGTCTTCACCAGGGGTTACTCGCCGGTCCGCGACAGCGCCGGGCAGATCGTCGGCGTGTTGACGGTGGCGGCCGAGACCACCCACGTCACCGGGCAGTTGCAGAGCCTCAGTGAGGTGGCCGCCGCGCTCGCCGGCACCCTCACCCTCGACGACGTGGCCCGGGTGGCGCTGCGGTACGCGATCACCACGTTCGACCCCGACCAGGCCGCGTTCGCTGTCGACGAGGGCGGCGGCGGCTGGCGCATGGTGCGTCGGGTCCGTGGCGAGTTGCTGGACGAGGCCGACGAGCGACTTCCCCCGCTCTGGCGGCGCGCGCCGGCGGACTGGCCGGCCCCCGTGGTGCAGGCGGCCCGCTCCGGCGGCCCGTCGTTCACCGGCGACGGGCAACCGCTGCGCGACACCGCCGTGGACCGCCACGACCAGAAGATCCGCGCGATGGCGGCCCTGCCGCTGGGCACCTCGGTGGTTCGCGGCGGGCTGGCGGTCGGCTACCAGGTTCCGCACACCTGGTCACCGGCCGAGCGGGCGCTGCTGGCCGCCTCGGCCGAGCTGATCGGTCAGGCCGCGGAGCGGGCCCGCCGGTTCGAGACCCAGCACGGCACGGCCCAACTGTTGCAGCGCAGCATGTTGCCGGAGCACCTGCCGGATCTGCCTCGGCTGCGGATCGCGGCCCGCTACGACCCGGGCGTGGACGGCAACGCGGCCGGCGGCGACTTCTACGACGCGTTCCTGCTGCCCAACGGCTCGCTCGGCGTGGTGCTGGGCGACGTCGCCGGGCACGACGTGCAGGCCGCCGCGCGGATGGGCCAGGTCCGGGCCGCGCTGCGCGCCCTGGCCCTGGCCGACCCGGCGCCCGACGTGGTCCTGGCCGGCCTGGACCGGCTGGTGACCAGCCTCGGCGCGGAGGCCGGCACCCACGAGCTGTTCGTGACGGTGGCGTTCGGGGTGATCGACGCGGAGCGGCGGGAGCTGACGCTGTCCAGCGCCGGTCATCCCGCCCCGCTGATCCGCCGCGGCGATCCGGACGGCCGGTTCCACGCCGAGTACGTCGACGTGCCCGCCGGGCCGCCGCTGGGGCTGGGCGGTCGGCCGGGCACCACGACCGTGGCGTTCCGTCCCGGTGACACTCTGCTGCTGTTCAGCGACGGGGTGGTGGAGCGTCGCCGGCAGAGCCTGACCGTCGGGTTGACCACGCTGAGCGACGCCGTCGCCAAGGCCGGCAGTGGTGACCCGCGCGCGCTCTGCGCGGTGGCCACCGCTGCCCTCCCCGGTGGCACCGAGGACGACGTGGCCGTCCTGGCTGTCGAACACGCCCTCAAGCCGAGTCGTTCGGCGAGCATGGAGGTGCCGGCCGAACCGACCGCGCCCAGCCGGGTGCGGCACTGGCTGACCGGCCAGCTCACCGAGTGGCAGGTGCCCGAGTCGGTGATCGGGGCGGCGGTGCTCTGCACCAGCGAGCTGACCACCAACGCGTTGCTGCACGCCGGCACTGCCGCCCGGGTGGAGATCGACCTCAGCGCCGAGCGGTTGCTCGTCTCGGTCGCCGACTCCGGCACCCGGGGCACCGTGACCCGGGCCCGTACCGACACGTTGAGCAGTCGTGGCCGCGGCCTCGGCCTGATCGAGGAGCTCAGCGACGCCTGGGGCACCGATCCGTCGGTGCGCGGTTCCACCGTCTGGTTCGAGATCGTCACGCCGCAGCCCTGAGACCAGCCCCGGGAGGGGCAGGAGGACGCCCATGGCCACCGATCGCCTCGCCGGAGTCCTCTTCGATGTCGACGGCACCCTGGTCGACACCACCTACCTGCACACGGTGAGCTGGTGGGAGGCGTTACGGCAGACCGACCAGCCGGTGCCGATGGCGGTGGTGCACCGCTCGATCGGGATGGGTTCGGACAAACTCCTCGACCACCTGCTCGGCCCGGAGCGGGACCGCGCCGCCGACCAGAAGCTGCGCGACGCGCACGACACCCTCTACGCCGAGTACTGGGAACGGCTCACGCCGCTGCCCCGGGCGGCCGACCTGTTGCGGGCCTGCGCCGAGCGGGGGTTGCGGGTGGTGCTGGCCACCTCCGCCGCCGAGCACGAGGTGACGGCGTTGCGCCGGGCGCTGAACGCCGACGACGTGGTGGACACCGTCACCTCCTCGGCGGACGCGCGGGAGAGCAAGCCGGCACCAGACATTCTGGAGGCGGCGCTGGCGCAGTCCGGGTTGACCGCCGAGCGGGTGGTCTTCGTCGGCGACTCGGTCTGGGACGTCGCCGCGGCCGGCAAGTTGAACATCCCCTGTGTCGGGTTGACCTGCGGCGGCACCAGCCGCGGCGAGCTGGCCGGCGCGGGTGCCGTGGCGGTGTACGACGACCCGGCCGCGCTGCTGTCCGAACTGGCGGACTCGCCGCTCACCCGACCCCGGTGAGGATCGTTCCGGTTCACCGGCACCGACGCGCATAGCCGGAGCCCTTGCGGGGCAAGGTGTGTCACCACCTGCCCGCGCCCCGCGGGTGCGGCGGAGGGGTGGTGCCGTGGAGCCGGTTGATGTGGCGTTCGCGCTGGTGGGTGTGGGCGCTCTGCTCGCGGGCGTCCTGCCGCGGGTGCTGGAGCGCCGCCCACTGTCCATGCCGATCGCCTTTCTCGCCCTGGGCATGCTGGTGTTCCTGCTGCCTGTCGGGCTGCCGTCACCGGACCCGCTGGCCCACCCGGAGCTGGCCACCCACCTCACCGAGATCGGGGTGATCGTCGCGCTGATGGGCGCCGGCTTGAAGATCGACCGGCCGTTGAGTTGGCGGCGGTGGTCGTCCACCTGGCGGCTGCTGGTGATCGCGATGCCGCTGTGCATCGCGGCGGTGGCGGTGCTCGGCTGGTGGTGGGCGGGGCTGGTGCCGGCCGCCGCGCTGCTGCTGGGTGCCGCGCTGGCCCCCACCGATCCGGTGCTCGCCGCCGATGTGCAGGTCGGCGAGCCGACCGATGTGGAGGATTCCGAGGACGAGGTCCGCTTCGCGTTGACCTCCGAGGCCGGCCTCAACGACGGTCTGGCGTTCCCGTTCGTGTACGCCGCCATCGCCATCGCCTCGACCAGTCTCGCCCCGGGTGACTGGTTGGCCGAATGGTTCACGGTGGACGTCCTCTGGAAGGTCGGCATCGGCGTCGGCGGTGGGCTGCTGATCGGCTGGCTGCTCGGCAAGCTGTTCTTCCGCGCGCCCAGCGAGCTGCGGTTGGCCCGGCACGCCGAGGGCTTCCTGGCGCTAGCTGCCACGTTTCTGGCGTACGGGCTGGTGGAGGTGGTCGGTGGGTACGGCTTCCTGGCGGTGTTCGTGGCCGCCCGGGCGATCCGGGCCGCCGAGCGGACCCACGAGTTCCACTCGGTCCTGCACGACTTCGCCGAGCAGGTCGAACGGCTGCTCACCCTGGTGCTGTTGCTGCTGCTGGGCGGCGCGATCGTGGGTGGTCTGCTGGGCCCGCTGACCTGGCCGGCGGCCGCCGTCGGGCTGGCCCTGGTGTTCCTGGTGCGGCCGCTGATCGGCTGGTTGTCGCTGCGCGGCGCCCCGGGACGCCCGGCCGAGCACTGGGTCATCTCGTTGTTCGGCATTCGTGGCGTCGGCTCGTTCTACTACCTCGCGTACGCCACCACCAAGGCCGACTTCCCGCAGGCCGAGCTGCTCTGGGCGACCGTCGGGCTGGTCGTGCTCGTCTCCGTCGTGGTGCACGGCGTGGCGGCGACCCCGGTCATGCAACTGCTCGACCGGGAGGGAGAGCGGACCTCCGACCCGGCCGAGCGGGACGCCGACGCCCGGCCGGTCGCCGCGGCCGGGCACGCCTGAGCAGGCACCTCAGGCCCGCCGCCCACGCCGGCTCAGCCCAGCCTGAGCGCTCCTTCAGCCCAGCCTGAGCGCTGCTTCAGCCCAGCCGGGCGGCCAGCGCGCGGCCGAGGTCCCGACCGGAGCGCCAGGCGCTCTGCACCCGGGGCTTGCCGAACGCGTCACCGGCCAGGCCGATCCCGTCGGCGTCGAGGTGGTAGGTGGCGTCGGCGGTGGCGTGGGTCGGCTTCGCGTACGTCCAGCGGTGCACGTGCACGTCGACGGCCTGTTCGGGCAGCCCGAGCAGGTCCCGGACGGCCTGCTCGATCGCCGGCCCGGCCCCGGTGGGTTGGGCCAAATGCCCGGCCGCGAACTCCGGCACCGTGTGCGCGACCAGCACCGGCGCGCCGTCACCTCGTCGGTCGCCGTCGTCGCAGACAAGGTTGAGGACCGGGTGCTCGTTGACGAACGCCCCCCGGAAGTCCGGCCAGCGCCGGTGCGGGAACCGCAGCACCGCGGCCAGGGTCGGCGACCACCGCTGCGCCTGCACCACCCGGGTGGCGTCGGTCAGGGCCGGGTCGAGCAGCAGGGCGGCCTGCGGGCCCGGCATGGCCAGGACGACCGCCGCGCACGACTCGCCGTCCACGACCGGGCCGGGCTCCACGCCGAGCACCAACCGGTCGACGGTCACCGGCACCGCGCCGGCCAGGTGCTCGACCAGCGACCGCAGCCCACCGGGGGCGGCGAAGCGCATCGGCCCGGTCACCTCGTGGTTCCCGCTCCGGTCGTACGCCCGGAAGGTGTCGGTCCACTCGCGGACCAGCCCGGCGGCGCGCCACCGCTCGACCAGTGCGACGAAGTCCGGGTCGGTGGCGGTGAAGTAGGCGGCGCCGATGTCCGCGGGACGCCCCTGGAAGCGTTTGCTGGCCATCCGGCCGCCGCGGACGTGCCCCCGCTCCCTGACCCGCACGGGCACCCCGGCCCGGGTCAACTCGACAGCACAGGCCACCCCGGCGATGCCCGCCCCGACCACCACGACGCCCGACCGGTCCATCCGATGATCGTAGGCGGTGACCGACGGGCATGAACCACGGCGATCGGGGTACTGGCACACCTGTTCGAAGAAAGGGTGATGATGATGACCGACCGCCGTAGCGAGGCCGACCAGAACGCCGCGATCAAGGACCCGGACGAGTGGGTCACCGGCGACGAACCGCCGACCGCCGCCCAGGAGTCCTACCTGAGCACGCTGGCCCGGGAGGCCCATGCCGACCTCCCGGACGACCTGACCAAGGCCGAGGCGTCCAAGCGCATCGACGAACTCCAGGCCGAGACGGGCCGGGGCCGGTAACCGGGGCGGTCAGGGGCGGGGCAGCGGGTGGAGCTGCACCTCGCTCAGCTCGCCCCTGTGCACGGTGGCCGTCAGGTAGGTGGCCTGGGGTTGGGCGCGGCGGTCGGTGGGTGAGCCCGGGTTGAGCAGGCGCAGCCCACCGGGCGCCACGCTGTCCCAGGGGATGTGCGAGTGCCCGAAGACCAGCAGATCGACGTCGGGAAAGCGGGCCGCGCACCGCTTCTCCCGGCCGGTCCGTGGCCCGGTCTCGTGCACGACCGCGACCCGTAGACCGTCGAGTTCGACCCGGGCCACCTCGGGCAGCCGGGCGCGCAGCGCCGGGCCGTCGTTGTTGCCGTACACCCCGATCAGTCGGCGCGAGCGCGCGGTCATGGCGTCGAGCAGTGTCTCGTCCACCCAGTCACCGGCGTGCACCACCACGTCGGCCGCCTCGATGGCCGCCCAGAGGGGCCCGGGTAGGTCCCGGGCCCGCTTCGGTACGTGGGTGTCCGCCGTGAGCACCAGCCGCATACCCGCATTGTCCCCCGGGCCCTGACCGTCCACCCGTCGACACGGACGCACCGGCGCCACCAGGAGCGCCAGGCGGCAGCAGCGACAGACCGGTGACGGCGCGGCTCAGCGGTCCACCGGGGAGAAGTACGCCGGGGGCATGCCGGTCTGCCGCACCGTCGGGTCCCGCTCGACGTCGGTCAGCACACCGGCCGCGTTGATCAGGCCGATGTGCGAGAACGCCTGGGGGAAGTTGCCCAGCTGCTCCCCGGTCAACGGGTCGATCTGCTCGGCGAACAGGCCGAGGTCGTTGACCCGCTCCGCCAGGCGCCGGAACAACTCGTGCGCCCGGTCCCGCTCACCGGCCAGCGCCAGGCAGCACACCAGCCAGAACGAGCAGATCAGAAACCCCGCCGGGTCGCCGTCCCAGCGCCGCAGCAGACCTTCGTGGGACAGCCGCCGCTCCACCGCGCGGATCGTCGAGCGCATCCGCGGGTCGTCGGCCCGCAGAAACCCGACCAGCGGCATCACCAACACCGACGCGTCCAGGTCGTCGGTCTCGAAACTCCCGGTGTACGACTGGAGCCGCTCGTTCCAGCCCCGCTCGAGCACCTCCGCGCGTACCGCGTCACGGGCGGCCGCCCAGCGGGCCACGTCCTGCGGCTCGCCGAGCGTGTCACCGAAGCGGACCGCCCGATCCAGGGCGACCCAGCACTGCACCTTCGAGGACACGTGGTGGTGCTGGATGCCACGCTCCTCCCACATGCCCGCGTCGGGCAACGACCAGTCCCGCTCGGCCTGGTCGGCGAGCACCCGGAGCACGTGCCGCACCTCCGGGTCGAACGGCTCCAGCTTGTCGCGCATCAGCCAGGCGGCGTCCATCGCCTCGCCGAAGATGTCGGTCTGCCGCTGTTGCCACGCGTCGTTGCCGATCACCACCGGTGGGCTGTCGCGGTAGCCGCCGAGCTGTTCCAGTCGGTGCTCGGTGAGGTCCCGCTCCCCCAGCACCCCGTACATGATGGGCACCGGCCGGTCGTCGACGCGACCCATCGCCCTGCCCAACCAGGCGAACTGCCGCTGCACCTCGTCCAAGCACGCGGTCCGCCACAGCGCCCGCAGGGTCAGGCTGAAGTCCCGCACCCAGACGTAGCGGTAGTCGTAGTTGCGGTCCCCGCCGAGCTTCTCCGGCAGCGACGTGGTCACCGAGGCCACCACCGCGCCGCTGGGCCGGTACGTCATGCCCTGCACCACCAGCCGGCTGCGCCGCACCTGGTCGGCGTAGAGCCCGTCGTACGGGTGTTCGTCCGACCAGGAGCGCCAGCCGGCGACGGTGTCGGCGATGGTCTGGTCGGCGTCCGGCACCTCGGGCAGCGGGGCGTCGTAGGTCGGGGCGTACCCGAGGGTGAAGGTGTGTTTCGTGCCGGCGCGGGCGGTGAACGTCCCGGTGGCCTCGCCGTCGCCGGCGGTCAACCGCACGCTGCCGCGCAGGGTGAGTCGGGCGGCCCCGGCGATGGCCTCCAGCATGTCCTCCCGCTCGATCAGGTACGCGACGGTGCGGCCGTACTCGAAGCGCGGCCGGTAGTGCACCCGCATCGGCACCGAACCGGACAGCCCCTCCACCGAACGGACCAGCACCTGCGGCGAGTGCAGGCCGATGTCGTGACCGCGCGAGCCGGGCTCGAAGGCCAGCGCGTCGGTGAGCGCGACTTCCCCCTTCGTGGTGCGGAAGACCGTTCGCAGGACCAGGGTGTCGTCGAGGTAGCTGCGGTCGACGCGGTAGTCGCCCTCGGGCTGGATGGACCAGTGCCCGGCGTTGTCGTCGAGCAGCCGCGCGAACACCGACGGGGCGTCGAACCGGCCCGGGCACCACCAGTTCACCGAGCCCGTGGGGTCCACCAGCGCCGCGCTGCGCCCGTCGGCGAGGAAACCGTAGTCGCTGATCTGTCCGCTCTCCACCTGACTGCCTACCCGGGCAGTCAGGTGGCATTCCCCTGCCGCCGGGACGGCGCCGGCCGCGTTACCGGTCGGCCTGGCGGGGAACCCGGGGAGCTGACGAGGGAGGATGCTCATGACGTCAGCTTCGGGGCCGGCCGCCGCCTGGCGGCCCGGCACACAGGGTGGCGACCTGCTTCCATCCGGGCCGGCCGGCCGCCTGTCGACACCGGCCGGGGACGGCCACGGGCCGCAGACCGGCCCGCCGACCGTGACGATCGGCTCGTACCCGGACTATCCGAGCGCGCAGCGGGTCGTCGACTATCTGGCCGACAACCGCTTTCCGGTGGAGCACAGCGCCATCGTCGGCACCAACCTCACCCTGGTGGAGACGGTGCTCGGGCGGATGACCACCGGTCGGGCCGCTCTGCTCGGCGCGGGCACCGGCGCCTGGTTCGGGCTCTTCATCGGCCTGTTGTTCGGCATCTTCACCGTCGGCAACTGGCTGGCGGTGATCCTGGTCGGGCTGGTCATCGGTGCGATCTGGGGTGCCGTGTTCGGCGCTGTCGCGCATGCCATGACGGGCGGGCAGCGGGACTTCACCTCGGCCAGCTCACTGCGGGCCGGCCAGTACGCGGTGACCGTCGACGCCCAGCTCGCCGACCAGGCGCGACAGCTGCTCGGTCGGATGCAGATGCCCGGTTCGGCGGCGAACGCCCGCTGAGCGAACGATCGACCGGCCGTCCCGGCAGCACGCCGGGGGCGGCCGGTCAGTCGTGGTACGCCATCTCGCCGGCGCGCAGTGGCACGTCGACCCGGTTCTCCGGGGGCGCCAGCGGACAGGCCCAACGGTCGTCGTAGGCGCAGCTGGGGTTGTAGAGGTAGTTCGCGTCGAGCCGGACCCGGTCGCCGGGCAGCAGCTCGACACCCCGGCCGAAGGTGCCCTTCACCGTGTCGGTGAGGTACCGCCCACCCCCGTAGCTCTCCCGCCCGCAGGTGCCGTCGCGCAGCGGAACGAACAGCCCACCCCCGTACGCCTCGATCCACCAGAGGGTCAGCGACCCCCACGTCGTCTCGGCCACCGCGACCCGCCGGTACGCGACCACCCCGTCCGGGCCGCCGGTGTCGATGCGCAGCTCGCCGCTGGCCGGGCGCAGCGGCGCCTCGACCACGGCCTCGGGATTGGGTGGGAAGTAACGCACCCCGGGAAAGCCGGGCCGCTGCGCCACGGGGATCGGGCTCTGCGGGTGGGTGGCGAAGAGTTCGTCGCGGCCGGCCCGGAAGCCGATCAGGTCGACGTCGGACAGGTACAGCCGGGCGACCCGCTCCCGCCAGTCGGCCAACTCCAGATCATCCACAGCACCGAGCCTATGCCGTGCCGCCACGGCAGCTCAGCGCGGTGGCCAGTTGGTGAGCACGGCGTCGAGGGCGTCCAGGGCGCGCGACCACGAGTCGTCGGTGGGGCGCGGGGTGTGCCGGAACCCGCCGGTCCGCTCCAGGCTCACGAACCCGTGGAACGTGCTGTGCATCATCCGCACCGCGTCGGTCTGGTCGGGCTCGGAGAGTCGGTAGCCGCGCAGGATCGCCCGGGTCATCTCGGCGTGCCGGACGCCCGCGCTCGCGGCGGCGGTCTCCGGGTCGAGGTCGATCTGCATGGCGGCGTACCGGCCCGGGTGCTCGCGCGCATAGTCGCGGTACGCGTTGGCGAAGGCCACCAGCGCGTCCTTGCCGGCCCGGCCGGCGAGCGCGTCGGCGACCCGGTCGGCCAGCTCCGCCAGCGCCAGCAGAGCGATCCTGACCCGCAGCTCGTGCGCGTTCCTCAGGTGGAAGTACAGGCTGGCGTCCTTCACCCCGAACTGGCGGGCGAGCGCGGCGACAGTCACGTTCTCCACGCCCACCTCGTCGGCCAGCTCGGCTGCGGCCAGCGTCAGGCGCTCGGCGGTCACTCCGGCACGTGCCATCCAACACACCCCTCTAGTTTTTTGCCTAGTAGGACTAGGCTGGCACCTATGTTAGCCCCAACCGAGTCCGCCATCCGCGCGTCCTTCGTCAACACCACCCAGGGCGAGGCGAAGCGGCTGGCCCTACCACATGATCTTGACGCGCGATCCTGGAGCGACCTCGACTTCCTCGGCTGGCGGGACCCCGCCGCGCCGCAGCGGGCCTATCTCGTCACCGAGACCGACGGCGAGCTGGTCGGCGTCGCGCTGCGGGTCGCACCGCAGCAGACCGGGCGGGTGCGACGCAGCATGTGCTCGCTCTGCCTGACCACGCACACCGGCGACGGCGTCTCGCTGATGACCGCGCGCAAGGCCGGTTCCGGCGGACGGCAGGGCAACTCGGTGGGCGTGTACGTCTGCTCCGACCTGGCCTGCTCGCTCTACCTGCGGGGCAAGAAGCACGCCGGGCCCCGCATGCACGAGACGCTGACAGTGGCGGAGAAGATCGACCGCACCACTGCCACCCTCACGGCGTTCCTTCGCAAGGTCACCGAGTGACGGTTTCGCGCCGACGGCGCTCGCCCGTCCCCGGTTAGCGGTCGGCGGCCGTCCGTCCCCGGCTAGCGGTCGGCGGCCGTCCGTCCCGGTTAGCGGTCGGTGGCGAGGCGGGCGTGCAGGTGCTCGTCGTAGCGGCGGCCGTCGCCGTACCGGTACGACTCGCGCAGGGTCCCCTCGGCCGGGTAGCCGGCCCGCTCCGCGACCCGGCAGGACGCCGGGTTGGCCACCGCGTGGCAGAGCTCCACCCGGTGCAGCCCGAGGTCCGCGAACGCCCAGTCGGTGAGCCGGACGACGGCGCGCAGCGCCACGTGACGCCCGCGCGCCGCCGGCGTCGTCCAGTAGCCGATGGAGGCGTCGCCGTGCCGGATGTGGTGCAGCGACACCGAACCCAGCAGGCCGCCGTCGACCGCCGAGGTCACCGCCAGGGAGGCGTGGTCCCCGGCGGACCAGTCGGCGCGGCGGCGCACCCAGAGCAGCGCCACCTCGTCGTCGATCAGGCCGTCACCCTGCGGGTTCCACTGGGCGATGGCCGGGTCACGAAGGGCGTCGCGCACCGCCGGAGCGTCCTCGTCCCGCCAGGGCCGCAGCAACAGCTCGCCGGCAGCGAGTTCCACGTGTTCCACGAGGCCGGAGTCTGGCACACCGCACGGCCTTCGCGCCGCCGGATTACCCCACCTTTACTTCAAAACTGCACGAGCCACACGTGGGACGCGAGGAAAGTGACCCAGACAACGCCCAACCGCAGTATTTAAGTTTTGAAGTAGTGCTATCGTCGTGGGCATGACCGAGAGCCTGGACAGCACCCGAGAGGCCGCCTGGCGGGCCTACATCGAGGCCAGCCAGCGTCTCTACACCCAGTTGGAAGAGGAGCTGCGGGCCGACTGCGACCTCAGCTTCGCCGACTACCACGTGCTGGTCCTGCTCTCCGAGGCACCGGCGCAGCGGCTCCGGATGGGCGAGCTGGCCAGCCGGTTGATCTTCTCGCCCAGCCGCCTCACCTATCAGGTCTCCTCCATGCAGCGTCGTGGCCTGGTCAGCAAGGAGCCCTGCCCGGACGACCGGCGCGGCAGCGAGGCGGTGCTCACCGCGGCCGGGCTGCTCGCGCTACGGGAAGCCGCACCCCACCATCTGGCGTCGGTGCGCACCCATCTGATGGACGACCTCGACGACGCCGAGGTCGCCTGCCTCACCCGGGTCTTCGATCGGCTCGGCGAGCGCCTGCGGGCATCGCGGGACGGCTCGACCACCCCTGCCCCACGTTAGGAGCCTTCGACATGCCCGCGATCACCGTTGACAATGTTCTCGTCCTGCCCCGCCTGCCTCGACTCGACGAGGCCACCACGATCCGACCGGTCCGCACGGTGACCACCGCGCCCAGCGGCTTCGAGGGTGAGGGCTTCCCGGTCCGCCGCGCCTTCGCCGGGGTGTCGACCGCCGACCTGGACCCGTTCATCCACCTCGACCAGATGGGCGAGGTCGACTACGCGCCGGGCGAGCCCAAGGGAACACCGTGGCACCCGCACCGCGGCTTCGAAACCGTCACGTACATCATCGACGGCGTCTTCGACCACCAGGACTCCAACGGCGGTGGCGGCACCATCACCGACGGCGACACCCAGTGGATGACGGCGGGCAGCGGCCTGCTGCACATCGAGGCCCCACCGGAGCACCTGGTGGTCAGCGGCGGGCTCTTTCACGGCACCCAACTGTGGGTCAACCTGCCCCGCTCGGCCAAGATGAACCCGCCCCGCTACCAGGACATCCGGGGGCGCGAGTCGGCGCTGCTCACCACGCCTGACGGCGGCGCGCTGATCCGGGTCATCGCCGGCGAGGTCGCCGGGCACCGCGGCCCGGGTTCGACCTTCACCCCGATCACCATCACGCACGTCACCGTGCAGCCGGGCGCGCAGGTCGACCTGCCCTGGCGCCCCGACTTCAACGCCCTGGTGTACGTGCTGGGCGGTCGCGGCACCGTCGGCGCCGACCGGCGGCCGGTGCGTACCGGCCAGCTCGCGGTGCACGGCCCGGGTGACGCGCTGCGGTTCGGCGCCAACACCACGCAGGACAGCAACACCCCGGCGCTGGACCTCTACATCATGGGTGGTCAGCCGATCCGGGAGCCGGTGGCACAGTACGGCCCGTTCGTGATGAACACCCGCGACGAGCTGCTCAAGGCGTTCGAGGACTTCCAGGCCGGCCGCCTCGGCGTTATCCCCACCGAGCGGCTCCCGCACACCGGCGGCCAGGGCGCCCGGCCCTGACCACGATCGACCACTGAGATCGGCGCCGACGCCTCCGGTTCACCCCGGGGGCGTCGGCGCCGCCTCAGGAGACCGCAAAAATCCCGGCGACACCCAGAATCACCATCACCAACACCGCTACCAGCGCACCCCGCTCGCTCTCCACCGCCGGCTCGCGGTTCTCGGTCATGGGGTTCGTCGTGTCGCGGGGCATCGTGTGGCCTCCTCGGCTGTTGTCGCGTCACTTGCGATGGCGTTGGCCAGGTCACCGCTCGGTTCGCCTGGCGTGCGGACCCGCGGCGGGGGTCCTACCGTGAGGACGTTGCCGACCTCCAGGAGGGCTGGACGGTGCCGTTGCAGGACTGGTTTCTCACCGCTGAGGAACGCGCCAACCCGGTCTCTGGCATACCCGTGTGGACCACGGGAAACCTCGCTGAGCCGTTGATTCACGGTGCCGCCTACTTCGACCGGCTGGTCGACGAGGTCGAGGCGCTGGGCGCCGGGGACCACCTGTTCTTCACCGACTGGCGGGGTGACCCGGACCAGCGGCTGCGCCCGGACGGCCCGACCGTGGCCCAGCTCTTCGCTCAGGCCGCCCAACGCGGCGTGGTGGTCAAGGGGTTGATCTGGCGGTCGCACCTCGATGTCCTGGCGTACAGCGAGGCGGAGAACCGCGACCTCAGCGAGACGATCTCGGCCGCCGGCGGGGAGGTGCTGCTGGACCAACGGGTCCGGCGCGGCGGCTCGCACCACCAGAAGCTCGTGGTGCTGCGACACCCGGGCGCACCCGAGCGGGACATCGCCTTTGCCGGCGGGATCGACCTGTGCCACAGCCGCCGCGATGACGCCGCGCACCACGGCGATCCGCAGCCGGTGCAGATGTCCCAGCGGTACGGGCCCAATCCGCCCTGGCACGACGTGCAGCTCGCGGTGCGCGGTCCGGTGGTCGGCGCGTTGGACACCCTGTTCCGGGAACGCTGGACCGACCCGATGCCGCTGGACTCGGAGAACCCGATGGCCTACCTGCGGGATCGGCTGCGCGGCTCGGACCTGCGCCCCGACCCGCTGCCCGAGCAGCCGGCGGATCCGCCGCCCTGCGGTCCGCACCAGATCCAGGTGCTGCGCACCTATCCGGCCGTCCGTCCCCGCTACTCGTTCGCACCGGACGGGGAGCGGACCGTGGCCCGGGGTTACACCAAGGCGGTCCGTCGTGCCCGCCGACTCATCTACCTGGAGGACCAGTACCTCTGGTCGGCCGAGGTCGCCGACCTGTTCGCGCACGCGCTGCGGGACAACCCGGAACTGCACCTGATCGCCGTCGTTCCCCGCCACCCGGACGTGGACGGCAAACTGGCGTTGCCACCGAACATGGTCGGGCGCGAGCAGGCGCTGTCGCTGTGTGAACGGGCCGCACCGGACCGGGTGCACGTGTTCGACGTGGAGAACCAGGCCGGCGGCCCGGTCTACGTGCACGCGAAGGTGTGTGTGGTCGACGACGTGTGGGCCAGTGTCGGCAGCGACAACTTCAACCGGCGGTCCTGGACGCACGACAGTGAGTTGTCCTGTGCGGTGCTCGACGAGACGCCGGACCAGCGGGAGCCCACCGACCCGGCGGGGCGGGGCGACGGCGCGCGCAGCTTCGCCCGGGACCTGCGACTGCGGCTGTGGCGCGAGCACCTGGACCGTGACCCGGACGGCCGGGACGACGCGGACCTGCTGGACCCGGCGGACGCCGTCGCGGCTGTCACCGCCGCCGCCGACGCGCTACAGCAGTGGTACGACGACGGCCAGGTGGGTGACCGGCCGCCCGGGCGACTACGCCCGCACCGCCCCGAACGGCTGCCGTGGTACACCAGGGCGTGGGCGCTGCCAATGTACCGGTTGGTCTACGACCCGGACGGCAGGCCGCTGCGCGCGAGACTGGCCGGCACCTGGTGAAGCGGCCGGGTGGGCTCGGGCGCGGGGGCCCGGTACACGTTCAACCCACCGGGGTAGGCGAACGACGAGCGGGGTGAGTAGTAGCCGAAGCCGATGGTCAGCGGGTTGGCCGGGCGCAGCGCGTACATCGGGTGGCCGCGCTGGAGGAACTCCACCGACTCGATCTCGAACGGGGCGACCGGCTCGGCGACGAACGGGTAGGCCGAGCTGAGCAGTTGGCCGTCGCGTCGGGTGAAGTAGCGGTGGTGCCCACTGCTGATCGCGTGCCCGGTCTCCCCCACCCGGCACCGCGCCTGGATCACCGTCGTGCCGTCGATCTCCGTCTCGGCGAGCAGGTCCTCGCCGGTCACCTCGATCCGGGTGCGCCCGGCGAACACCGGCGCGCCGCGGGCGACGGCGTACTCACGGACCAGTCGGCTGGAGGCCACGTAGTGGGTCCACCAGCCACCCGCGTTGAGGCCGCCGGGCGCGTCGACGCCCAGCAGCGAGACACCGAGGTAGGTCAGCGAGTACGCGCCGAAGCCGGAGGTCTGCGTCTCGTCGTCGACGACGTACTGATTGAGGAAGACCTGCCGGTCGGGGCGGGGGCTGAGCCCCGGCGGGACCAGGGCGGCGACGGCGTCGGGATCCGCCGGCAGCCAGCTGAAGTAGAGGGTGCGGCTGTTCACGACGAGCTGGGGAGCGGTTGGATCGAGCACGGTGCCTCCGAACCGGGTGTGTACAGGCGACGCTACGGCCGGTCCCGCCAGCGGGACAAGGACGGATAGTCGACACTCCGGCCGACTTGTCGGATTTCGTGTTGACCAGTCGCCGAGGCCCGGGGGCCGATCGGTGGAGCCGGTCGGACGACCGGGCAGCGCTTCTGCGGGCGAGAAAGCGGGTAAGGCTCCTCACAGCGACCTCAACTTCCTGCCTGTTTGCCCGTTTTGTTGCTCGACATCCCTTAAGTACATCAACCTTTCGGCTAGATTTCGGGGAGACGATCAGGTTAAGGTGACTCCCGAACGGCCCATTGGAACTTAAACCAAAGCGTCACGTCTCTTTGTCCGTGGACGAGGTGCAGGGAGGACCACCCATGACCGCGCCAACGATCACCGAGCAGCCGAGCACCGCCGCCAAGGCGAGCGCCAAGCTCGACCCGCGCGCTCTCACCGACAGCGCTG
The DNA here is from genome assembly GCF_000718515.1 of Micromonospora parva. GTDB lineage: Bacteria > Actinomycetota > Actinomycetes > Mycobacteriales > Micromonosporaceae > Micromonospora > Micromonospora parva. Next base: position 50,046 of record NZ_JNZS01000016.1, read on the forward strand.
CCGACGTGCTCAACGCGATGGCGGCGCTGCCCGCCAACCACCCGTCGCGCCCCGCGCTGCGAGACCGGGCGATCGAGGCGTGGCTGCCGCTCGCCAACCACCTGGCCCACCGCTACAGCGGGCGCGGCGAGCCGAACGACGACCTGGCGCAGACCGCCGCGATCGGCCTGATCAAGGCCATCGACAAGTTCGACCCCTCGCGCGGTGTCGACTTCGCCGGTTACGCGATCCCCACCATCATCGGCGAGCTCAAGCGCCACTTCCGCGACCGCACCTGGGACATCCGGGTGCCCCGCCGGCTCCAGGAGCTGCGGCTGGCCATCTCCGACGCCAACAGCTCGCTCCTGCAGACCCTCGGCCGCTCGCCGACGGTCGCCGACATCGCCGCGCACCTCAAGCTCACCGAGGAAGAGGTGCTGGAGGGCCTGGAGGGCGCCCGCGCGTACAACGCGGTGTCGCTGTCCACCCCGACCGGCGACGGCGAGCGCGCCACCGAGCTGGGCGACATGCTCGGCGGCGAGGACAGCGAGTTCGAGCTGGCTGAGCTGCGGGTCGCCCTCGGCCCGGCACTGGCCACCCTCGACGAGCGCGAGCAGAAGATCCTCACCCTGCGCTTCTACGGCAATCTGACCCAGTCGCAGATCGCCGACCAGATCGGCGTCTCGCAGATGCACGTCTCGCGGCTGCTGACCCGGGCGCTGACCAAGCTGCGCGGCCAGCTCGACGGCACGTACTGACCGATTCACGCCAGCAGGGCCGGGTCCGATGGACCCGGCCCTGCTCGCTGTCCGTGCTGTCACGTCAACGTGACAGTGCGATCCCTGGCGTACCGGTCGCGTCGACCCGAACGGGTCAGCGGCCGACCGGCTCCCGCCACATCGGCCAGAACGGCGTGCCGTCGGGCACCCGGAACGGCTCGCCGGCCAGATAGCCGTGCTTCGCGTACAGGTCCCGGCTGCGCGGGCTGCTCGCCTCCAGGTACGCCGGCATCCCGTTGGCGTCCAGCCAGGCGTGGTGGTGGCGCATCAACGCGCTACCCAACCCCTGCCCCTGCCGGTCCGGCCGGGTCGCCAGGAAGGCGAGGTGGTGGTGATCCGGATGCGGATGGTTCGCCGCGAACAGCTCGTCGAGGTGCTGGAACCGGTCGGTCCACTCGCCGCAGGCGGCAGCCAGTCGGGCGTCGTAGTCCGCCGGCGGCGGCGCCGGCTCGCCGACCGACGGAAACCAGACGGCGACCGAGGCGCGATCCGCCGTGGCGTGCACCATGCCGTGCCGCATCGCGTGCCCGACCAGGATCTCGAAGTCCCCGGCCAGCACGGCCTCCCGCTTACTCGCGTCCGGGACCAGCCACGTCGTCACCTCCAGGACGGTGAACGCCTCGGCGATCCGACCCGCCACGAGGCTGGTCTCCTCCGGTCCGAGCCGCTCGATGACCACGCTCATCGGGTCACCTCCACGGTGGCCGGCGGCGGCGACGTGACGGCGGCGGCGGCGCTCGCCGCACCCAGGCCGATCCGGGCGTACGTGTCCGGACGGTTGCTGCGCAGTAGCAGGGCCCAGCCGATGCCCAGCAGGGCTGCCACCGGGTACGCGGCGGGCAGCGCCCAGCGCAGGGTGGAGTCCGGGGAGACGCCGAGCAGGTTGGCGAAGTTCGACACGGCCAACCAGATGATCACGAAGAGCGCGATGGTGGCCAGGCCGGGCGCGATGGCCCGCCGCCAGAGGTTCTCACCGCTGGCCGAGCGGGCGAAGTAGGCGATCACCGCCACCGAGGTGGTGGCGATCAACAGCAGGACGCCGAAACCGCCGGTGGTGCCGACCCAGAAGAACAACTGGACCACCGGGTCCCAGTCGTTGATCGCGTACAGCAGGATGACCAGCAGCCCGAGGACGCTCTGCGCCACCGAGGCGGCCCGCGGTGCCCCGGTCCGGGCCGAGGTCTGCCCGAACACCGCCGGCAGCACCCGCTCCCGACCGAGTGCGAACGTGTAGCGGGCCGTGGTGTTGTGGAACGAGATCATCGCGGCCAGCACCGAGGTCAGGAAGAGCACCTGCCCGATGGTGACCACGGTGTCGCCGAGCTGCGCGGCGGCCAGGTTGAAGATCAGCTCGATGCTCTGCTCACCGGCCGCGGCGACGATCTGGTCCTGCCCGACGGCGACCGTCATGGTCCAGGACGACAGCGCGTACAGCCCGGCGATGATCGCCACCGAGAGGTAGGTGGCCAGCGGCACCGTCCGCTTCGGGTCCTTGCTCTCCTCGCTGAAGACCACCGCCGACTCGAAGCCGACGAAGCCGAGGATGGCCAGCACCAGCACCGCGCCGACGCCGGGCACGAGGAGGTTGTCCGGCGAGAACGAGGCGAAGCCGACCTGACCGTCGGCCGGGTTGCTGATCTGTCCGAGGTCGAAGACGAGGACCACCACGATCTCGGCGACCAGCAGCGCGGCCAGGACCATGCCGTTGAGGTCGACCCGGAGCAGGCCGAGCAGGCCGACCAACGCCCAGGCCACCAGGGCCACGACGGCCCAGTGCGGGTGCCCCCCGAAGAGCCGGTCCAGCACCGGCTGGGCCGCCGCCCCGATGGTGCCGTACAGCCCGACCTGCAACGCGTTGTACGCGATCAGCGCGACCCAGGCGGCGCCCACGCCGGCCGGTCGGCCGAGACCCCGGGAGATGTAGGCGTAGAAGGCGCCGGCGTTCTCCACCCGGCGCGACATCGCCACGTAACCCACCGAGAAGAGCGCGAGCACCGCGGCGATCAGCAGGAAGGCCAGCGGGATTCCGGTCACCCCGATGACGCCGTAGCCGGTGGTGACGACGCCGGCCACCACGGTCAGCGGCGCCGCGGCGGAGAGGACGAAGAAGATGACCGACGGGATGCCGAGGCGACCTCGGGCCAGGGCTTCGGAGACGTTGCTGGGTCGGTCGACTGTCGATGTCGGGGGCATACGACTACTCCGGTTGTCGAGGGGAGGGTTGGGGGTTACCGGGACGGGTCAGGGGATGCCGCGCAGCACGGCGGCGCCGACGGCGGCCTCGGTGTGCCCGACGAGTTCCTTGAGCGGGGCCGGCAGCGCGGGGATGAGGACGTTCAACCGGTGGTGGGCCCGGGGGCCGGCGCTCCACAGCACCTCGCGGGTCAGCCCGGCGGCCACGACCAGGCCGAGCAGCAGCGCGTCCGGGACGCCCGGCGGGTCCGGCCGGTCCAGCAGGGCCCGCAGCCGGGTGGCCGGCCAGGCCACCGCGTTGAGGTCGATCGGCAGGTAGGTGACTGTGGTACGCAGCAGCCGGCGGCTCTCCTGCCGGCGCAGCACCCCGGAGCGGGCCAGCCGCTCCCCCACCGAGGTCGTCGCGCTCTGCGCCAGGAAGCTCAGCCAGGTGTTCAGTTCCCGGTGCTGCGACTCGCCGACCAGCTGGTCCAGCACGGTGTGCGCCAGCGCGTCGGCCGGCGGGCGACGGTCGATGACGGTGACCTGCCCGCCCAGCACGGTGATGTGTCCATACAGGATCAGCTCGCCGAGCAGCCCGCCGGCGAGCCCGAGCCCCGTCGCCGCCGGGTGCAGTTTGGCCTTGCCACGACTGTCGTTGTGTGCGATCAGGAAGAACTCGTCGGCGATGAGCAACGGTCCTCCCGCACAGGTGTGTCCACAGTGATCGCGACCGGGAAAGGATGCACCGACAGCTACTGCAACGCAACTCCCAGATTTGAAAGTTGCACTCCGTGCAGGCGCGACCTGCGAATCTGTCGTGGCAGACTCGGACGGTGACCGCCACCCCCGCCATCCGACCCGCTGCCAGCCCGACCGTCCGGCGACGCCGCATCGCGCGGGAACTCCGCCAACTTCGGGAACGCGCGGGCATGACCCTCGATGTGGCCGCCCGTCAGCTCGACATGTCGAAGAGCAACCTCTCCCGGATCGAAACCGCGCAGATCGGCATCAAGCCACGCGACGTGCGGGCCGCCCTCGCGCTCTACGAGGTGACCGGTTCGGATGCCGAGGCGCTCATCGAGATCGCCCGAGGTGCCCAACAGCGGGGCTGGTGGCAGAACTACAGCGACGTGCTCCCCGAGTGGTTCGAGTTCTACGTCGGGCTGGAGGCCGAGGCGGCGACGCTGCGCACGTACGAGGCCGAGTCGGTGCCCGGACTGCTGCAGACCGAGGCGTACGCCCGGGAGATCTTCCGGCGTACCGCTGGTGAGGACGGGTTGGAGCGCAAGGTCGCCGCCCGACTGCGCCGGCAGGAGGTGCTGCGCCGCGACGACCCGGTCGACCTGTCGGTGGTGATCAATGAGGCGGTGCTGCTGCGCCCGGTCGGCGGCACCGCGGTGATGGCCGAACAACTGATCCACATGAGCCGGATCGCGCAACTACCCAACGTGACAATTCAGGTACTTCCGTTCGCGGCCGGCGGACATCCGGCGATGAGCACCCCGTACGTGATCCTCCACTTTGCCGACGCCGGCGACGCGTCAGTGGTTTACCTGGATAACCTCACGATGGGGCTGGCTCTGGAGGAAGCCGATCATGTGCTCGGGTATAGCCTTCTGCACGAGGAGCTGTGCCGGATGGCGCTCGATCCGGCGGCGTCGTTGACCCGTCTTGAGCATGCTTCTCGTAACTTTGCGTGACCGCTCCTGCGGCACGCCGACGCAGACGAGAGGTACCGCGGATGACGGCGTACGACCTGACCCGAGCGGACTGGCGCACCAGCACGCGCAGCAGCGGCAACGGCAACTGCGTGGAGGTCGCGACAGTCGACGGTCAGGTCGCCGTCCGGGACAGCAAGGACCGCTCCGGCCCGGTGCTCACCTTCGGTGCGGCGCCCTGGCAGGCCTTCGTACGCGGCGTCGGCGAGGTCCGTCGCCCCTGACCCACCCGGGCCGGTGCGAGACTGGGCCGTGCTCTCCGACGTAACCCTCGATCTGCCGGTCCGTCCGGTGCTGCCGGCGCTGGTCGCGGCACTGGACGAGGCCGGCGCCGGCGTGCTGGTGGCCCCACCGGGCACCGGCAAGACCACCCTCGCGCCGCTGGCGGTGGCCGACCGGGTGACCGGTCGGGTGGTGATCGCCCAGCCCCGCCGGGTGGCGGCGCGGGCCGCTGCCCGGCGGATGGCCGAGCTGCTCGGCGAACGGGTCGGTGAGCGGGTCGGCTACGCGGTACGCGGCGAACGCCGGGTCGGCCCGGCCACCCGGATCGAGGTGGTCACCACCGGCCTGCTGGTCCGCCGGCTGCACCACGATCCGGAGTTGCCCGGCACGGGTGCCGTGCTGCTCGACGAGTGCCACGAACGCCAACTCGACGCCGACCTCGCGCTGGCCTTCACCGTGGAGGCGCGCGCCACCCTCCGGCCGGATCTGTGGCTGCTGGCGATGTCGGCGACCCCGGACACCGACCGGTTCGCCGCGCTGCTGGGCGGGTCCACCCCGGCCCCGGTGGTCCGCGCCGACTCAGCATTGCATCCGGTGCAGCGGGTCTGGGCGCCCCCGGCCCGCCCGATCGCCGCGCCCGGGGCCGGGCCGGTGGACCGGGCCCTGCTCGACCACGTCGCCGCCACCGTCCGGCGGGCGCTGCGCGAGCACGACGGCGACGTGCTGGTCTTCCTGCCCGGGGCCGGCGAGATCGCGGCGGTCACCGGCCGACTGACCGACCTGCGGGACACTGTCGCGCTCCTGCCCCTGCACGGCCGTCAACGCGGCGCCGAGCAGGACGCCGCCCTGCGCCGCGCGGACCGACGGCGGGTCGTCCTGGCCACCGCGTTGGCCGAGACCAGTCTGACCGTCCCGGGCGTGCGGATCGTGGTGGACGCCGGGCTCTCCCGGGTGCCCCGGATCGACCTGGCCCGTGGGTTGGGCGCGCTGGTCACCGTGCCGGTCTCCCGGGCCGCCGCCACCCAACGGGCCGGCCGGGCCGGCCGGGAGGCCCCCGGGTACGTCTACCGCTGCTGGTCGGCGGCGACCCACGAGCGGCTGCCCGCCCGCGCCGAACCGGAGATCGCCACCGCCGACCTGACCGGTTTCGCGCTGGAGCTGGCCGCCTGGGGCCGACCGGACGGCGTCGGGCTCGCGCTGCCCGACGCGCCGCCGGCCGCCGCGATGACTGTCGCCCGGGACACCCTGCGGACCCTGGGCGCCGTCGACACCGACGGTCGGATCACGGCACGGGGGCGGTCGATCGCCGCCGCCGGGGCGCATCCGCGGCTGGCCCGGGCGCTGCTCGACGGTGCCGACCGGGTCGGCGCCGACCGGGCCGCCGAGGTGGTGGCGGTGCTCGCCGAGGAGAGCGCGGCCGGCCCCGGTGACGATCTGGTCGCCGGTTGGCGTCGGCTGCGCACCGGCGTGGACGCGGGCGCGACGGCCCGCTGGCGTGCCGAGGTACGCCGGCTGCGCGCCGCGCTGCCGACCGGTGCCCCGGCGGCGGGTCGCGTCGACGCCACCGGCCACCGCGGCGCGGGTGGGCTGAGCGACGATCTCGCCGCCGGGCTGCTCGTTGGTCTGGCGTACCCGGAACGGTTGGCCCGGGTGCGGCGGCCGGGCGGTTCGGCGTACCTGATGACGGGCGGGACCGCCGCGGAGCTGGCCGCCGGCTCGGGGCTGACCGGGTCCGACTGGCTGGCGGTCGCGGTCGCGGACCGCACCCCCGGCGCGCCGTCGGCCCGCGTCCGCCGGGCCTGCCCGGTGGACGAGGCGACGGCCCGGGAGGCGGCCGGCCCGCTGCTGCGCACCGACCGTGAGGTCGGCTGGTTCGACGGGGACGTGGTGGCCCGGGAGGTGACCCGGCTGGGCGCGATCGAGCTGGTCCAGAAACGGCTGGACCGGCCGGACCGGGCGGAGGTGGCCGCCGCGCTGCTCGCCGGCCTACGTCAGGACGGCCTCGGGCTGCTGCAGTGGACGCCGGCGGCGCGGGCGCTGCGGGAGCGGCTCGCGTTCCTGCGGCACCACCTGGGTGATCCGTGGCCGGAGGTCGACGACACCTCGCTGCTCGACGCCGCGCCGAGCTGGCTGGGCCCGGAGCTGGCCGCCGCGCGACGCCGGGCCGACCTGGCCCGGGTGGACGTGCCGTCGGCGCTGCGCCGGCTGCTGCCCTGGGCGCAGGCCGCCCGCCTGGACGAGCTGGCCCCGGAGCGGATCGACGTCCCCAGCGGCTCCCGGATCCGGCTGGACTACGGCGACCCGGCCGCGCCGGTGCTCGCCGTGAAACTGCAGGAGACGTTCGGCTGGCCGGCGGCCCCCCGCATCGCCGACGGTCGGGTGCCGGTGCTGCTGCACCTGCTCTCCCCCGCCGGCCGGCCGGTGGCGGTCACCGCCGATCTGGCGTCGTTCTGGCGCACCGGCTACCCGCAGGTCCGCTCGGAGCTGCGCGGGCGCTATCCCCGGCACCCGTGGCCGGAGGACCCGGCCACGGCGACGCCCACCCGGCACGCCACGCCACGTCGACGCTGAGCGCCGGCCTACTCCTCGACCACGTCGGCCACCACGACGGTGACGTTGTCCGGCGCGCCGGCGTGCAGGGCCAGGTCGATCAGTTTGCTGGCGCAGGCGCCCCGGTCCGGATAGCCGCCGAGCACCTCGGTGAGGGTGTCCGGGCGGACCACGTTGGAGAGGCCGTCGCTGCACAACAGCCACCGGTCGCCGGCCCGGGGCACCATCGTCGCGTACGACGGGGAGACCTCGTCACCCTGCAGGGCCTGGGTGACCACGGCGCGGCGCGGGTGGCTGCTGGCCTGGTCGGCGGTGATCACACCCTGGTCCACCAGCATCTGGACGAACGTGTCGTCCCGGGTCACCTGCTTGAGCACGCCCTCACGGAACAGGTAGGCGCGGGAGTCGCCGACGTGCGCGAGGGCCAGGCAGCTGCCGGTACGGGCGAAGAGCAGGGCGGTCAGCGTGGTGCCCATGCCCTGGCGCTCAGGATCCTCGGCGACCGCCTGCCGGATCCGGGAGGTGGCCAGCGCGATGCCGCCTTCCAGCGCGGCCACCAGGGCGTCCTCGGGTGTCTCGACGTCCAGCGGGGCGACCGCGTCGATGGTGAGGGCGCTGGCCAGGTCGCCGGCGGCCATCCCGCCCATGCCGTCGGCGACGGCGACGAGCCAGGTGCCGGCGTGCAGGGCGTCCTGGTTTCCGCTGCGGATCAGCCCACGGTCGCTCGTTCCTACGGAACGCAGCTTCAGGGTCATGGGAGGCAGCCTGCCAGGCGAAGGGCGCAGTTGTCTCTAGGAGATCAGGACGACGGCGCGTGGCGCGGCCAATCTCACGTTCGGGTGGCGGCGCGTCGCGGAGCACCCGCCGGGGTGACCGCCCTCGTCGCACGCCGGAACCCATCCAATCAGATCAATTGACATGAGGTACCGACGCTGGAAACATCGAGCCGACAACTGGGAGCGCTCCCAGAATTCGTCGCCCCACAGTGCCACCACCACGTCCCACTTCCCGTCCCGGAAGGACTCCCCGTGACGCCATCCCGACGCCGCCTCCTGTTGGCTGCGGCGACCACTCTGGCCCTCACCGGCGCGGGCGCCGGCGCGGCCCACGCCGACCCACCACCGGACGCCCCCGAGCAGATCGACAACGGCGACTTCAGCGCCGGGGTGAGCCCCTGGTTCTCCTTCGGCACCGGCCCGCTGGCGGTCACCGACGGCCGGCTCTGCACCACCGTGGCGGGCGGGCTGGCCAACCCGTGGGACGCCGGCATCGGCCAGGACGGCGTACCGCTGATCGCCGGCGCCGAATACACCCTCGGCTTCGATGTCTCCGCCACCCCCGGCGCCGCGGTCAAGGCCGTGTTGCAGCTCGGCAGCGCCCCCTACACCACGTACGCGGCGGTGGACGCCACGGCGACCGGCACCGCCCAGCGGGTCGAGCAGACCTTCACCGTCCCGGACACCAACCCCAACGCCCAACTGATCTTCCAGGTCGGCGGTGCCGCCCAGGCGCAGACCATCTGCCTGGACGACGTCTCGCTGCGCGGCGGCGAGCCGCCCGAGCCGTACGTGCCGGACACCGGGCCACGGGTGCGCGTCAACCAGGTCGGCTACCTGCCGGGCGGCCCGAAGAACGCCACAGTCGTCACCGAGGCCACCGAAGCGCTGCCCTGGCAGCTGCGCAGCGCCGCCGGCGCCGTCGTGGCCAGTGGCACCACCACCGCTCGCGGTGTCGACGCCGCCTCCGGGCAGAACGTGCACACCGTCGACTTCTCCAGCTACCGCACCCCGGGCACCGGGCTCACGCTCACCGTGGACGGCGAGACCAGCCACCCGTTCGACGTCTCCGGCGCCCTCTACGACCAGCTGCGCTCCGACTCGTTGCAGTTCTTCTACGCCCAGCGCAGCGGCATCGCCATCGACGGCGACCTGATCGGCGACGAGTACGCCCGACCCGCCGGCCACCTCGGCGTCGCACCCAACCAGGGCGACACCAACGTGCCCTGCCAGCCGGGGGTCTGCGACTACTCGCTGGACGTGCGCGGCGGCTGGTACGACGCCGGCGACCACGGCAAGTACGTGGTCAACGGCGGCATCGCCACCTACCAGCTGTTGAACACCTTCGAGCGGACCAAGACGGCGGCCACCGCCAACGGCGGCGCCGAACTCGCCGACGGCACGCTGCGGGTGCCCGAGCGCGACAACGGGGTGCCGGACATCCTCGACGAGGCCCGCTGGGAGCTGGAGTTCCTGCTGCGCATGCAGGTGCCCGCCGGCAAGCCGCTCGCCGGCATGGTCCACCACAAGATCCACGACCAGAACTGGACCGGGCTGCCGCTCGCCCCGCAGGACGACCCGCAGCCGCGCGAGCTGCACGCACCGTCGACGGCGGCCACCCTCAACCTCGCCGCCACCGCCGCCCAGTGCGCCCGGCTCTTCGCCCCGTACGACGCGACCTTCGCGGCCCGCTGCGACACCGCCGCGAAGACGGCCTACGCCGCCGCCAAGGCCCACCCCGCGGTGTACGCCAGCCCGACCGACGGCACCGGCGGCGGCGCGTACGACGACAGCAACGTCACCGACGAGTTCTACTGGGCGGCGGCCGAGCTGTATCTGACCACCGGCGCGCAGACCTACCTGGCCGACCTGACCGCCTCACCGCACCACACCGGCAACGTGTTCGACCCGCGGGGCTTCGGCTGGCAGAGCGTCGCCGCGCTGGGCCGCCTCGACCTGGCCACCGTGCCGAACGGGCTGCCCGCCGCCGATCTGGCCCGGGTCCGCGCGTCGGTCACGGCCGCGGCCGACACGTACCTGGCCGAGCTGCGCCGCCAGGCGTACGGGCTGCCGATGCCCGGTGACGCCAACAGCTACTTCTGGGGCGGCAACAGCAACGTCATCAACAACGCCGTGGTGCTGGCCACCGCGTTCGACCTGACCCGCAACGCCGCCTACCGCGACGGTGCCGTGCAGGCGATGGACTACATCCTCGGTCGCAACGCCCTGAACATCTCCTACGTCACCGGGTGGGGCGAGCACGCCGCGGAGAACCAGCACAGTCGGATCTTCGGCCACCAGCTCGACCCGAGCCTGCCCCGACCGCCGGCCGGTTCCCTCGCCGGTGGCCCGAACGCGGCCCTCCAGGACCCGTTCGTGGCGCAGTTGCTGGCTGGCTGTGAGCCGATGTTCTGCTACGTCGACGACATCAACTCGTACTCGACCAACGAGGTGGCGATCAACTGGAACTCGGCGCTGACCTGGATCGCCTCGTTCCTGGCCGACCAGGGTGACGCCGGCGCGGTACCGGCCACCACCTGCTCGGTGGCGTACACCAACTACGGCGCCTGGCAGGGCGGCACCGGGTTCACCGCCCAGCTGACCATCCGCAACACCGGGTCCACCGTCGTCAACGGCTGGAACGTGCGCTTCGCGTTCACCGGCAGTCAGCGGGTCCGCGAGGCGTGGCTGGCGAAGGTCACCCAGTCCGGCGCGACGGTGACCGCGCGCAACGAGTCGCACAACGCCAAGATCGCGCCTGGCGGCTCGGTGATGTTCGGCTTCAATGCGACGACCAGCGGCGGCGCCAACCCGAGCCCTGGCCTGATCACCGTCAACGGCGCGGCCTGCTCGCTGACCTGATCCCCGTCCTGGTGGCCGCCCGGGGAAGGCGGCCACCAGGACGGCACGAACACGCGGTCGGCGGGTCAACCGCCGGCCGCGTTGTGCGTCGCGACGAGGCTCGGCAACTCGACAAGCGAGTCGATCCGGAACAGGCACCGCTCGGCCACCTCGGAGGGGTCGAGGATGTACCCCCACGGACCCCGCCGGATCAGGCACGCCTTCATGCCAACCTCCAGGGCCGGGCGGACGTCGTTGTCGGGTCGGTCCCCGACGTACAGGATCGACGACGCGACCCCGCCGCCCGCGTCGACGACCCGCTCGAAGAACGCCGGTGCCGGCTTCGCCACGCCCCACCCGTGCGACGTGCCGATCACGTCCACGGGAAGGTCGAGATCGCGCAGGGTCGCCTCCGCGTGAGCCGGCTGGTTGCCGGCCAGGCCCACGAACAGGCCCTGGTCCTTCAAGGACGTCAGGCACCCACGCGCGTCCGGGTACAGGTCCTCCTCGGCGAACGACTCCGGCCGGCCGGCGGCCTCCCGACGGGCCAGCTCGGTGGTGAGATCGAAGTCGGGCCGGAAGACCCGGAACACCTCCTGATAGTCCAGACCCCTGGCGATCACCGTGCCGAAGACCGCCGAGAACGTGTGCCGGGGCACGCCGAGCCAGTCGGCCCAGTCGGCGAACTCGCGGGACTCGTCGAGAATGGTGCCGCCCACATCGAAGAAGACCGTGCTGATCATGTTTGTCCCCGTTCCTCGTCGCGGTCGCTGAGGGCGCTGCCGCTGTCGCTGTCGCTGTCGCGCGGTCGCGGTGTCGCTGGAGCCTAGGTGGGGTTGCCGGCACTCGGTGACCCTCTCGGCGGCGCTGTCGAGCTGATGACGTGGATGAATCACCGGACCGGCGGCAAAACCGGTGGAGCGGTAGGGCGGCGTCAGCCACTGTGAGGCCCATGGATGGCGACGAACTGGCCGGTGCGGAGCGTCGGGTGTGGGCGGCGATGCCGGCAGGGACGCGGGCCGCGCTGGCCGGACTGTCCGGGGCGGACCTGCGGACTCTGCTGTTGGCGGTGGCCCGCGACCGGGCGGCGGCGGTACGCCCGTCGGAGGTGGTACGCCGCTGGCGCGAGGACCGTTTCGTCCGCCCGTCCGGCGCGGATCCCCGCGTCCTCGCTCGGCTGGAGGCCCGGATGTGGCAGCTGCTGCCCGCCGACGTCTCCGGTGTGGAGCTGTCGCCGGTCGTACCGGTCGGCACCTGCTCGGCGGTCGCCCGGGGCGGCCAGAACAGGATCGTCACCACGATGCGCGCCAGCGAGGTGCTGAGCGACCCCACCAACGCCCTCGCGGTCGAGGCCGCGGTGCGTCGCCGTCGGCAGAGCGAGGTGCACCTGGCCGCCGTCCACCGGGTGCTGCGGGCGCAGGACTTCGGCGCCGGGACGTCGGCGCACTTCCGGCTCTTCGCCCTGGTGTCCAGCGCCCGGGACACCGGCTCGGGCGACACCCAGGCCCGACTGCTGACCCGCCACCTCACCTACTGGCGGACCGTTCTCGCCGAGCTGGCACCGGACGCCGCACCGCAGCTGCACGTCACGACCTTCGACGACGACGTCGTCCGGGAACGGCTGGCCGACACCGTCCGACCAGCACTCGACGGGGGTGGCGTGCCGCTCGTTGACGAGCCGGAACGCACCCGCGCTCGCGGCTACTACACCGGTTGCGCCCTTCGGATCACCCTCCTCGGCGGCGACCTGGAGATCGGCGACGGCGGCCTCACCGACTGGACCGCCCGGCTCAACGGCGACGCGAAGGAACGCTGCCTCGTCTCCTGCCTCGCCACGGAACGGCTGGCGGACCACGTTGTCCCGTGAGACGGGCTTGCATCGGACGCTGGACTGGACCTTCGAAACCTCCGGCAGCACACTGCGGCCGGCACAAAACTGTCGTACGCCTGTTCTATTTTCGGTCCATGGTGGAGAAGTTGGCGCAGCCTGTCGATGTCAGGTCGGGTGCATGGTTCGTCAGTTCCGATCAGGCAGCCGCGTAGGACGGCCGCCACCGCTCACGGGAGCCAGATGTTCTGGCTACGGACGTGACGGGCGCCGCGCTGTGCGGGGCATCGGGGTGCACGTGACGGTTCTAGGGTCGGTGGATGGGCACCTCCGCGGGATTCCGCGGCCGCTGGCGGTCGTTGTCGCCGCTGCCGCCGCCTGGTCGGCTGCACACCCTGTCGGTCCGATCGGTTGGTCGGTCCTGGCCGGGCTGCTCGCGGTCACCGGGCTGGTCGTGCCGCCGCTGACCCGACGGGCCCTGACGAACCGCGCCGAGCCGCTTCCGGCCAGCGCTCAGCCGATCTCCTCGTCGACGTAGCACCACCGCCAGGCCTCGCCCGGCTGCGCCGAGCGGATCAGCGGGTGGCCGGTGGACGCGAAATGCTTGCTCGCGTGCTGATTGGGCGACGAGTCACAGCAGCCGACCTGCCCGCAGCTGAGGCAGGTGCGCAGGTGCACCCAGTAGGTGTCGCCGATGGCGACGCAGTCGGCGCACTCGTCGGGGGTGCGTGGTTCGGCGGCACCGGCCTCGGTCAGGTGCTGACAGCTCACTTCTCAACCTCTCGCAGCAACGACTCTTCCAGGTCCAGGTCGCGGTAGGCCTGCACCAGCACTTCCTCAGGGATCCGACCGGAGTCCCGGGCAGCCCGGAACACCTCCCGCTCGGCGTCGATCATCTCCTGTCGCAGCCGACCGTACGCCTGCGACGGGGTCTCCCGCTCGTCGCCGCCGAGTCGTTCCCACGCCATGTTGGTGCGGTCCTCCACCGCTCGGCGCAGCCGGGCCACCACCGGGTCCGGGGCGGTGTCGGCCAACTCGTCCAGGCGTTCCTGGGCGGCCCTGCTGGCCTGCTGCTGCACCCCGGCCGCGGAGAGCGCGTCCTGCACCGCGTCGTCCGGCGGCAGCTTCAACCGGCGTGCGACGAGTGGCAGGGTGGCGCCCTGGCCGACCAGGGTGAAAACAATCACGGCGAAGGCCAGCCAGATGAACAACGCCCTGGGGTACGGCTCGTCGCCGGCCAGGGTCAGCGGCAGCGCGAGCGCGGCGGCCAGGGTGACCACGCCGCGCATGCCGGCCCAGCCGATGATGATCGGGACCTTCGGCGACGGCCGGGCGTCACGGCGGCGGACCCGGGGGACCAACCGGGCCAGGTAGGTGGCCGGGAAGAGCCAGACGAACCGGGTCAGGAAGACGGTGGCGAGCACCGCGAGGGTGATCAGGGTGAGCGAGCCGATCGGCTCGTCGAGTTCGCGTAGCACGTCCCGCAGTTGGAGCCCGACCAGCAGGAAGACCAGGCCCTCCAGCAGGAAACGAACAAGTCGCCAGAACGCGCCGATCTGCAACCGGGACGCCGCCGACAGCAGCTGCGGCAGCTTGTGGCCGAGCACCAGACCGGTGACGACCACCGCGACCACGCCGGAGGCGTGCAGGTGTTCGGCGGTGAACACCACCGCGAACGGGATGATCAGCGACAGCGCGTTGTCCAGCAGCGGGTCGGTGATGCGCCGGTGCAGGAAGCCGAACACCAGCGCCCCGAGCGCCCCGATCAGGATGCCGCCGCCGGTGGCCCGCAGCACCTCGACGGCGACCTCCGCCGTGCCGACGGCCGAGCCGACGGTGGCCATCGTCGCAACCCGCAGCAGCACCAGGGCGGTGGCGTCGTTGACCAGGCTCTCGCCCTCCAGGATGGTGACGACCCGGCGGGGCAGCCCGACCCGGCGGGCGACGGCCGTGGCGGCCACCGCGTCCGGTGGGGCGACCACCGCGCCGAGGGCCAGGCAGATCGCGAACGGCACCTGGGGCAACAGCAGGTGCAGCACCAACCCGACCACGAACGCGGTGAACAACACCAGGCCGACCGCGAGCAGCAGGATCGGCCGGATGTTGTTCTTGAACGCCGGCACCGAGGTCTCCAGCGCGGCCACGTAGAGCAGCGGCGGCAGGATGCCGATCAGCACCAGCTCCGGCTCCAGGTGCACCTGCGGGAAGCCCGGCACGAATGAGAGCGCCAGGCCGAGGACGACCAGCACGATCGGCGCGAGCAGGCCGAGCCGGCGGGCCAACGCGGCGCCCAGGGTGGCGATCGCCAGGAAGACGACGACCGGGAACAGGCTTTCCATGGGGTACGAGCCTAGGGGTACGTGAACACCGCTCTGCTCAGCCGCCCGGGCGCAGCTTCGGCAGCACCTCCGCGCCGAACGCGTCGATGAATCCGCGCTGCTCCTGCCCGACGTGGTGCAGGGCGATCTGGTCGAAGCCGAGTTCCAGGTACTCCTCCAGCCAGCCGACGTGCCGGCCCAGGTCGGAGGAGACGTTCACCACCTCGGCGACGCGCTGCGCCGGCACGTCGGCGGAGACCACGTCGAAGTGCTCGGCGGTCTCCAGGTCCCAGCAGACCGGCGGGGGGAAGACGTTGCTGCGCCACTGGTCGTACGCGATCGCCTCGGCCTGTGCCTGTTCCGGCGCCCAGGAGACGTGCACCTGCAGGTGCAGTGGTCCACGCCCGCCCGCGTCCCGGTACGCGTCGATCATCTCGCGGAGGTGCGCCACCGGGGCGTTCACGGTGATCAGCCCGTCCGCCCATTCGGCGCACCAGCGGGCGGTGGCCACGCTGACGGCGGCGCCGACAAGTGCGGGCGGCTGCTCGGGGCGGGTCCACAGGCGGGCGCGATCCACCCGGACCAGCCCGTCGTGGCTGACCTCCTCGCCGGCCAGCAGGGCGCGGATCACGTCGACGCACTCGCGCAGCCGGGCGGAACGCACGTCCTTGCGTGGCCACGGGTCGCCGGTGATGTGCTCGTTGCTGGCCTCGCCGGTGCCCAGCGCGGCCCAGAACCGGCCCGGGTACATCGCGCCGAGGGTGCCGATCGCCTGCGCGATGATCGCCGGGTGGTAGCGCTGACCGGGTGCGTTGACGACGCCGAACGGCATACCGGTGGCCTGCAACGCCGAGCCGAGCCAGGACCAGGCGAAGCCGGACTCGCCCTGCCGGGCGCTCCACGGGGAGAAGTGGTCGGAGCACATGGCGGCGTCGAAGCCGGCCCGCTCGGCGTGCATCACCGCCTCCAACAGGGCGCGCGGACCGATCTGCTCATGGGAGGCGTGAAACCCGAACGACGTCATGGGCACACTTCCTACCCACGACGGCGCCGGCTGACGCGTGCCGCACCGCGAACTATTCGGCGTGCGCGCCGGCGCCGGCCGAGGCGGCGCCCTCGCCCACCCAGACCGTCTTGGTGTTGCAGAACTCCCGCATGCCCAGCGCCGACAACTCGCGCCCGTACCCGGAGTTCTTCACGCCACCGAACGGCAACTCGGGGTAGGAGGTGGTCATCCCGTTGATGAAGACGTTGCCGGCGTCCAGGTCGGTGGCGAAGCGCTCCTGCTCGGCCGGGTCGCGGGTCCAGGCGTTCGAGCCGAGCCCGAAGCTGGTGCCGTTGGCGACAGCGATGGCCTCCTCGTACGACGACACCCGGAACAGGCCGGCGACCGGGCCGAAGACCTCCTCCGACCACATCCGCATCTGCGGGGTGAGGTCGGTGACCACCGTCGGCGGGTAGAACCAGCCGGCACCGGTCGGCCGCTCGCCCCCGCAGAGCACCGTCGCGCCGTTGTCCACCGCGTCGCGGACCTGGGCGTGCACCTCGTCGCGGCCCCGCTCGCTGGCCAGCGGCCCGACGTCGGTGTCCGGGTCCATCGGGTCGCCGACCCGGAGTGCGGCCATGTTCGCGGCGAACTTCTCGGCGAACGCGTCGAAGACGTCGGTGTGCACGATGAACCGCTTCGCGGCGATGCAGGACTGGCCGTTGTTCTGGCAGCGGGCGGTGGTGGCGACCTCGGCGGCCCGGTCCACGTCGGCCGAGGGCATCACCACGAAGGGGTCGCTGCCGCCGAGTTCGAGGACCGTCTTCTTCAGCTCCCGTCCGGCGATCTGGGCGATGGAGCGGCCGGCGGGTTCGCTGCCGGTGAGCGTCGCGGCGCGTACCCGGGGGTCGCTGAGGATGCGGTCGACGGCGTCCGAGCCGACCAGCACTGTGGTGAACGCCCCCTCGGGGAAGCCGGCGCGGCGGAACACGTCCTCCAGCAGCAGCGCGGTCTGCGGCACGTTCGAAGCGTGCTTGAGCAGCCCGGTGTTGCCGGCCATCAGCGCTGGCGCGGCGAAGCGCATCACCTGCCAGAGCGGGAAGTTCCACGGCATCACAGCGAGCACCACGCCGATCGGCTGGTAACGGATGAACGCCCGGGTCGCCTTCACCGCGTCGGCGTCGGCCGGCTCGTCGGCGAGGAACGCGGGGGCCTTGTCGGCGTAGAAGCGGGCGGCAGTGGCGCACTTCGTCACCTCGGCCTGCGCCGCGGCGTACGTCTTGCCCATCTCGGTGGTCATGATCCGGGCGATCTCGTCGCGCTCGGCGTCGAGCAGGTCGGCGGCGGCGTTCATCCACCGGGCGCGCTGGTCGACTGTCGTCTCCCGCAACTGTTGGAACGCGAGGTCGGTGCGCTCGATGGCACCGTCGAGCTGCTCGGTGGACATCGCCTCATAGGTCTTGAGCACCTGGCCGGTGGCGGGGTTGGTGGTGGCGATGTGGGGCATCTCGTCCTCCTGTCACTCGAACAGCGAGTGTCGTACGCCCGGCTCCTCGCGGCGGCGGGCGGCGCGGCGGCGCTGGATCACGACCAGGTCGACCACGGCGACCACGGCGAAGATCGCGCAGAGTACGCCGAGCCAGGCGATACCGGCCCAGAACGCCAGCACCGCGAAGACCACCATGATCACCAGACCGAAGCTGGCGAGGGTGAGCCGGAGGTTCAGCGCGCTGTTCGCGTGGCCGACCGTGCCACGGGCGCGCCGAGGCTGCGATCTCGTCATACCCACCGATCTACCCCCGATCGGCCGGCTTAACCGGTACGGCGCGCGGGCGGACCCGGCCGCGCCGGTGTGCTCCGGCACATCCGTTCGCGCCGCGGCCCCGCCGGCCGGAGGATGAGCGCATGTCAATGACCCTCACCGTGCCGGTGACCGTCTCCATCGCCCGCCGCGTCGACCCCGACCGGGCCAGCGAGATGGTGGCCTGGATGCGGGCCGGCACCGCGCTGGCCGAGGCGTTCCCCGGGTTCCTGGGCGCCGGCTGGGTGCAGAGCGGCCCCGGTTCGCCGGAGTGGCACATGCTCTACCGCTTCGCCGACGCCGAGACGCTGCGCCGGTGGGAGGAGTCGCCGCAGCGGCACTGGTGGCTCAGCTCGGCGCAGGGCATCGTCGAGCACACCCGGGTGGAGCGGCGTACCGGGATCGAGGGCTGGTTCGACAGGCCGCTGGAGCACTCGGTGGACCCGGTGGAGCCGGTCGCGCCCGCGTCGCCGCCCCGCTGGAAGCAGGCGGTGACCATCTGGTTGGCGTTCTTCCCGCTGAGTCTGACCGCCACCCTGCTGACGAGCCGCTTCCTCGACGCGGTGCCGCTGGCGGCCCGGGTGCTCCTGATGACGCTCTGCCTGACCCCGCTGATGACCTACCTGGTGCTGCCCCGGATCACCCGTGCGTTGCACTGGTGGCTGCACGGCCAGCCGGCACCCTGGCGGGACGCATAGCACCTCGACGGCTTCCGTGTCGGCGCTCTGCCGCATACCCGACAGCAACTTCCCGGCACACCGCGTCCTGCGCATAGAGTTACCGCGGTGTCGCTCTGTGCTGCGGAACGGGAGACGTCATGCCTCGACGCTGGGTTGCCGCCCTGGCCTGTCTCGCGGCGCTGGTCGCGCTGGCCTGCGAGGGTGGCACCTCGGCGACACCCCGCCCCACCACGAGCGCCCCGCCGTCGGGTGGGCCCGGCGGCATCGCCGCCCTCGGCGATTCGATCAGCACCGGTTTCGCCTCCTGCCTGGTGCTCACCTCCTGCGAGCGCAACTCCTGGTCGACCGGGGACGGGCTGCGGGTGCAGAGCCACTACCGACGGCTGCTGGACCAGAACTCGGCGATCCGCGACCGGAGGTACAACCACGCCCGTCCCGGCGCCCGCGCGGACGCTCTCGCCGGTCAGGCCCAGGCGGCGGTACGCGACCGCGCCGACTACGTCACGGTGCTGATCGGCGCCAACGACGTCTGCCGGGGCGGAGTGGACGCGATGACGCCGGTGAAGCAGTTCCGGGCCGACGTCGACCAGGGGCTGCGGGTTCTGCGGACCGGCCGGCCGAAGGCCCGGGTGCTGGTGGTGAGCATCCCCGACCTGTACCGGCTCTGGGAGGTCGGGCACGACGACGCCCGGGCGACCCGCGCGTGGCGGCGGGGCGGCATCTGCCCGGCCCTGCTGGCCGAGGCGACCTCGACCGCCCCCGCCGACCGGGCGCGCCGGGCCGCCGTCCGGGATCGGATCGCCGCCTACAACGCCGAGTTGACGGCGGCCTGCCGGGCGTACGGGTCCCGGTGCCGGCACGACGGCGGCGCGTTGCACAAGGTCCGGTTCACGCTGGATCTGCTCAACCCGCTGGACTGGTTCCACCCCAACGCCACCGGCCAGGGCCGCATCGCCGAGGTCACCTGGCGCTCCTCCGGCCTGGCCAGCTGAGGACCGGGACGCACGTCAGGGCTGGCGCGGCTCCGGGACGACGCTGCCACGGGAGCGGTAGAGGGCCCGGGACCGCTGGGCGAGGTCCTTGGTAGCCGACGAGTTGGCCCAGGTGCCGAGCACGATGGCCGCACCGGGGACGATCTTGGCGACCATCCGCTTCGCGGCCCGGACACCGGCCATCTGGGCCAGCCGGATGCCGAGTTGCAGCATGACCCGACCGAGCGGACGCTGGCCGCCCAGGCCGAAGAGCGCGTCGGCGCGTTCCCGGCCGGCGGCCACGCCGAGCGCCAGCCGGGCGCTCTCGGCGACCTTGTGCACCCGCTGGAGCACCAGCAGGTCGGTGGCCCGATCGCTGTGCAGCGGGTCGACGTCGTACGCGGCGGCGATGTGCAGCACCATCCGCGCCTGGGTCCAGGCCAGCACGCCCACGTCGATCACGGCGCCGGGCAGCCCGGCCGCGCCGGAAACCGCGCCGGAGAGCCGAGCCAGGTTGACGAACTTGCGGGCCGCCTGGTCGGCGAGCACATCGGCGGACACCCCGGGCTGCTCGGCCCGGGCCCGGACGGCCCACTGCACGGCTTCCGGCCCGAGGCGGCGCACCGCCTCCAGGGCAAGGTGCTCCGGCGCGTACTGCGGGTCGTCACGCATCCGGTCCCAGAGTCGGGCCGGCGGACCCTCGGGGGCGTCCACCGGCCCGGCCGGCAGGTCGACGGACGGCTGCGGAGTAGGGGCGGCGGGCTGACCGCCGACGGGCGGGGTGTCGGTCACCAGGTCTCCCCAGGGGTGGAAACGGCGGACAGGGCGGCCGATGGAGCGGTCAGCGGCGGCGGTTGGAGAACCGCGCTGCCAACCCCTTCAGCTTCTGCTGGTTGCCCGGCTTGGCCATCTCGCGACGGCCCCGGTCGACCATCTGCTGCCCCTTCGGTGATTTCAAAAACGCGCTGATCCGCTGCATCAGTGACATAACGTCCTCCTGTCGACGATCCCTCAGTCATGTGTACCCCGTACCCGCAACACATGTACCCGGGATGCGACAGCCTCAACCCTGACCGTCCATAGTGGGCGGTAGGTTACCGCCCCGCCGGCACGATGGCGTCGACGACCCGGGTGGCCCGCCACTCGTGCTGCTGGTAGTGCTCGGGGTACGCGGAGACCTGCACCGCCTGGGCGGCGTCGGTGAGCCGCATCCGCTGCCAGCCGGGCACCTGCTCCAGCGCGCTGAGGAACTGCCGGGTCGCGAACTCGGGGTCCATCAGCCGCCCCACCGGGCCCCAGCCGCTGCTGGAACGCTGCTGGAACAACCCGACCGAGTCGTGGTCCCAGCCAACGCCCTGGTGCGGATAGTCCTGCGACTCGGGCAGCACGCCGCTGGCCACGTTGTAGAGATTGCTCTCCTGCATGGCGGTGGCCACCGCGATCACCAGACCCCGGCGTGGCACACCCATCTTGCGGCCGGTACGGACGATCGCCTCGGCGTTCTCCATCTGGTCCTCGTCCAGCCCGGCGACGGGTGCCGGATCGGTCGGGCGAGCCGGGGCGACCTTGCGGGCCGGCGCGCTGGTGTCCGGGTCGGCGGGGCTTGCCGTGGGGGCGGCGGCGGAGGTGCTCGGGGCGGCCGTGCGGTCGAGGGAACGGGAGGCGCGCTGCTGCTCGGCGCGCTGCGCCAGCTCGGCGCTGGAGGGCGATCCGCCCCGGGTCGTCGCTCCGGCGTCCTCGTCGCGGACCTGGACGACGGCGGTCAGACCGAGGCAGCACACCACGCCCGTCGCCAGCGCCAGCTGTGCCCGGCGTCGACCGGTCAGGTCCCGGGCGTACGCCCGGAGCCGGCTCGCGGCGGTTGTCCGTTCGGTTGAGGTGCCATCCTCCGTATCGGCAGTGGGGGTGCTCGGGGCGTACGTCTCGTCGAGGGTGTCGTCGTCACGCATCAGCCGAGGCTAGGCAGGCCGAGAGCCCGATCACGCACGGTGATCACGTGGTCCTCGACACAGATTCGACGGGTACCGGTGGACGCCCCGGGCGGGTCGACCCGCCCGGGGAACGGACCTCGCGTACCGGATGAAGCGGGTGTCGCGCGCGGACCGCCACAGAAGTCGCAAAGCCGGACATCCAACCACCCGGCCTGACATGATCGACAAACTCGGCCTTTGGGCCGAACCGCCCCTCAACCGATCGGCCAGGCGGATCAACCGGCTGGCACAAACAACCGATTGGTCCGGTCATGCCCACCACCCGCCCAACGGATCGCCCGGCGCAGGAATGCACCAGGATGGCGGGTACGTTGCCCGAACGGGTGCCCTCCGTCGCGAGCGCGCCCCGCAGGCACATTTCAGGGAGGTCCGCACCGGTGCTCGACCCACACGAGCTCTACCAGCTCACCGACGATCTGCCCGACCTCGGGCAGCCGGTCCTGATCCAGGCCCTCACCGGGTTCGTGGACGCCGGAAACGCCAGCCGACTGGCGCGTGAGCAGCTGCTCACCTCGCTGGAGGGTCGGCCGATCGCCACCTTCGACGTCGACCAGCTCTTCGACTACCGGTCGCGACGACCGGTGATGACCTTCGTCGAGGACCACTGGGAGAGCGTCGACGCGCCCAAGCTGGAGCTGCACCTGCTGCACGACGACGACGAGACCCCGTTCCTGCTGCTCACCGGCCCCGAGCCGGACCTGCAGTGGGAGCGTTTCGTGGCCGCCGTCGCCGGGCTGGCCGCCCGGCTGGACGTCCGGCTCACCGTGGGGCTCAACTCGATCCCGATGGCGGTCCCGCACACCCGCCCGACCGGGGTGACCGCACACGCCACCCGCCCGGAGCTGATCAGCGGTTACGAGCCCTGGCTGCAACGCGTCCAGGTGCCCGGCAGCGTCGGTCACCTGCTGGAGTTCCGCCTCGGCGAGCAGGGCCGCGACGCGCTCGGCTTCGCCGCCCACGTGCCGCACTACGTGGCGCAGACCGAGTACCCGGCCGCCGCCGAGGTGCTGCTCACCTCGGTGTCCCGCAGCACCGGGCTGCTGCTGCCCGGCGACGGGCTGCGCTCGGCCGCCGAGGTCGTCCGGGTCGAGATCGACCGCCAGGTGGCGCAGACCGAGGACGCCGCGGCCCTGGTCCAGGCCCTGGAGGAGCAGTACGACGCGTTCGCCCGGGGTCGGGGCGAGAAGAGCCTGCTCGCCCCGGACGCCGGTCCCCTGCCCACCGCCGACGAACTCGGCGCGGAACTGGAACGGTTCCTGGCCGAACAGACCCGTCCCGGCGACACCCCGGGCAGCTGAACCAGCGTCGCGCGGGCGAATGCGGCAGGCTGGGGGCATGCGCCTGGCGACCTGGAACGTCAACTCGGTGAAGGCCCGCCTACCCCGGCTGCTGCAGTGGCTGGCCGACACCGGGCCGGACGTCGTCTGCCTGCAGGAGACCAAGTGCCCGGACGGCGCCTTCCCGGTGACCGAGGTGGGCGAGCTGGGCTACACCGTGGCGAGCCACAGCGACGGCCGGTGGAACGGGGTCGCCATCCTGTCCCGGGCCGGGCTGAGTGACGTCCGGGTCGGGTTCGCCGACGAACCCGGCTTCCCCGAGCCCGAGGCCCGAGCCATCTCCGCCACCTGCGACGGGGTGCGGGTCTGGTCGGTGTACGTGCCCAACGGCCGGACGCCGGACGACCCGCACTACGCGTACAAGTTGGCCTGGTTCGCGGCACTGCGTGACGCGCTGGACGCCGAGCTGGCCGCCGGGTTGCCGCTGGCGGTCTGCGGCGACTTCAACGTCGCCCCGACCGACGCCGACGTCTGGGACCCGGCGGTCTTCACCCACTCGACGCACGTCACCCCGGCCGAACGGGCGGCCCTCGCGGCGTTGCGCGACCTCGGCCTCACCGACGTGGTGCCGACCCCGATGAAGGGCCCGCACCCCTTCACCTACTGGGACTACCGCGCCGGCATGTTCCACCAGAACAAGGGCATGAGAATCGACCTGGTGTACGCGTCCGCGCCGTTCGCCCGAGCGGTCCGCTCCGCGTACGTGGACCGCGAGGCCCGCAAGGGCAAGGGCCCCTCCGACCACGCGCCGATCGTTGTCGACGCGGACCTGGTGCCCGCGGTCGAGGCGTTCTGACTGGCTAGGGTGGGCAGATGGCAGTCGTGAAGATCAACGCAATCGACGTCCCGGCCGGCGGCGGCGCGGAGTTGGAGAAGCGGTTCGCCGCCCGAGCCGGCACGGTGGAGAGCTCCCCCGGCTTCCTCGGCTTCGAACTGCTCCGCCCGGTGGCCGGCGAGACCCGCTATTTCGTCTACACGAAGTGGGAGAGCGAAGAGGCGTACCAGGCCTGGGCCGCCGGCCCGTCCCGCGCCGCGCACGCGAGCGCGCCCGGCGACAAGCCCCGCCCCCCGGTCGCCACCGGCGCCAGCCTCCTGGAGTTCGAGGTGGCCCTGCACGTCCCCCAGCCCTAGTTGACCCTCGCGGGGCTTGATCGACTCGGTTTCAGGGAAATCGGGGTGTCCGAATCAGTGGGACACCCCGATTTCAAGGATTGACCGAAGCCACTTCGGCAGTCAGCTCGATCGCCCAGTCAAGCTGCGGACAGTTGTTGCGACCTCGGCAACGGTCCGGGTCGCGGGCCACCGCTTCCGACCAACCCGCCTCAGGGAATGAGCAGGGCCTTGCCTGGGATCGAGCGCGCCTCCATCGCGCGGTGAGCGTCGGCCGCGGAGGACAGCGGGTACTCGCGTGCGATGACCGGGCGGATCCGCCCTTGCACCGCCTCGGTCAGAGCCCTGCTCGCGAGCTGCACCATCTTCGGCGCCTTGAACTGGACGTCCGCGATGCCGTGTACGTCGACGCCGCGCGCCTGAACACTCTGCGGGTCCACCGTGGCGAAGGTGCCACTCGCCGCCCCATGGGCCGAGACCCGCCCGCCGTCGGCCACCAGATGAAAGGCGTCGCTGCCCAGATCTCCCCCGACACCGTCCAGCAGCACGTCGACGGACAGACCACCAAGGGCTTCGCGTACCGCGTCGGCCCACCCCTCCGTGGCGTAGTCGACGACAGCGTCGGCGCCGAGCCGTCGTACAAGTGTGAGCTTGTCCGCGCCACGGGCCGCTCCCACGACCTGCGCACCGAGACCGTGGGCGAGCTGAACGAGCAGCGTTCCCATGCCGCCCGCGGCCCCCAGGATCAGCACCCGGTCGCCAGGCTTGACGCCGAGGCTGTCGATGATGCCCATGGCGGTCACACCGTCGTGTGCGAGACCAGCCGCTTCCCGCAGGCCCAGACCGTCGGGGACCGGCACCAGCCGGTCGACGCTGGTCCGAACCAGTTCAGCGTACGAACCCCGCGTCCCGGCACCCGCGACGACCTGGCGGCCGAGCCAGGACGCGGAGACGCCCGGTCCGGTGGAGACGACCGTTCCGGCCGCTGCGCCGCCCGGCACGTACGGCGGGGTGACGCCGAACCTCTCCCCCCAGCCACTGCGGATCTGAGTCTCCACGTAGATCGTGTCCACGGCTTCGGCCCGAACAATGACCTCCCCCTCCCCGGCCTGCGGATCGGGCAGGTCCACCAGGATCAGAACCTCCGGACCCCCGTACGCAGAGACCTGGATCGCACGCACGTATGTCTCCAATCAGCCGCGGTCCGACGGCTAGGAGCCGCCTCGACACGTCGTCTCAGCGACGCTAGGACTTGAACATTGGTTGAGGTCAAGCCAGAGGTTCGGAGATCGATGGCGGAGTTGACCGGGATGTCGGAACCGCACCGCCACACCCGCGGAGGTGCTCAGGCCGGCACCACAGTCGAATCGCGCCGGACCGGCTGTCTGCGTTGATAGCGTCGAGGCGGCCCGAGCGGTAGCCGGCCACCAGTCGCCCCGCCAGCCGCGCCACGCCGTTCGCCCGGGGCGCATGCCAACGTTCGGGGGGATTCTGGCCATGTTCGACGGCTTCGACGTGTTCGACATCGAGACGCCGGGCGCGACGATCCACGGTCGCCGAGGTGGAAGCGGGCCGCCCGTCCTGCTGCTGCACGGCATCCCCGAGACGCACCTCATGTGGCACAAGGTCGCGCCACGGCTCGCCGAGAAGTACACAGTCGTCGCCACCGACCTGCGGGGCTGGGGCGACAGCGGCACACCGCCCAGCACCTCGGATCACGAGCCGTACAGCATGCGCGCCATCGCCCGCGACCAGATCGAGATGATGCGGATTCTGGGTTACCAGCAGTTCCGGCTCGTCGGCCATGATCGTGGGGCCCGCTGCGCGTACCGTCTCGCCCTGGACGAACCGGACGCCGTCACCCGACTGGCCGTCATGGACGTGGTTCCCATCGGCGACGTCTACAACCGCGCGGACAGGGCGTTCAGCCTCTCCTACTGGGTCTGGTCCTTCCTGGCGGCACCGGCGCCGGTGCCTGAGCAGTTCATCAAGGCAGCGCCCTCAGTGCTCGTCGACTTCATGCTCGACACCTGGCCCGAGGTCAAAGATGCCTTCCCGCCCGAGGTACGGGCGGCGTACGTCAAGCAGTTCAGCGACCCCGCCACGGCGCACGCGATCTGTGAGGAGTTCCGCGCCGCCGCGACGGTGGACTACCAGCAGGACGAGGCGGACCGGGGCAACCGGAAGATCGCCTGCCCGGTGTTGTTCCTCTGGAGCCAGCGCGGCCAGGTCGCGAAGCTCTACGACGACCCGATGGCGATCTGGCGGGAGTGGGCCGACGACGTGCGCGGCGAGCCGGTGCCGGTCGGGCACTTCATCCCGGAGGAGGCCCCCGACGAGACCACCCGCCAACTACTGACCTTCCTGAGTTGACGCTGGGCCGCCCACTGTGCTGACGCTCGGCCGCCCATCCACGGCTTGATCCACTCGGGTTCATTGATCCGGGGGTGTCCGGGCGACGTGGTTACCCCGGTTTCCGTGAAGGCGAGTGGATCAAGCGCCCCGACCGCCGGTCACTGCTTGCGGGTGGACTGGAAGGTGGCGAAGGCGATGACGTTGTCGGCGTAGCCGGTGCGCCCGCCGATGAACTGGCCGCCGCAGGTGATCAACCGCAGCCCGGGTGGCCCGTCGTGGCCGTAGATCCGCTCGGCGGGCAGCTGGTCCTTGGGGAAGTGCTCGACGGTGTCGACCCGGAACACCACCACCGACTCGTCCGCCCGGGCCACCTCGATCAGGTCGCCGGGCTTCAGCTTGCCCAGGTCGTAGAAGACCGACGGGCCGGTCTTCGTGTCCACGTGCCCGACGATCACCGCGGGGCCCGGCTCACCGGGGGTGGGCCCGCGGTCGTACCAACCGGTCTCGTTGTGTTTGTCCAAGGGCGGCACGGCGATCGAGCCGTCGCGCGCCTGCCCGACCGGTGCCACCGGCGCGGCCACCTTGATCGCCGGCACCGAGAGGCGCACCGGGCGGCTGGCCGACAACCCGACTGACTCGCTGCGGGCCGGCCGGTCACCGCCGGCGGGGGCGAAGTCGAGCGGGCCGATCGAGCGGCCCAGCCCCGCCCCGGTGGCGAAGACCCCGGCCAACACCAGCACCACTGCCAGCGGTATCGACCACGGGCTACGGCCGGAGGGGCGACTACGCCGAGGGGCGACGGCGGTCGGCGGACGGGCTGCCACAGTCGGGCGTTCGGGGCTCAGCGGACTGTCGTCCAGCGGCAGGCGGCGATCGTCGTCGAAGCGGTCGTCCGTCGGCCACTGGTCGTCCCGGGCGCGGCGGTCCTTGGCAGGCGAGCGGTCGTCACGCGGGAGCCGGTCGTCCGTCGGCCACCGGTCGTCCCGGGCACGGCGGTCCTTGGCAGGCGAGCGGTCGTCACGCGCCGGGCGGGGCCCGGAAGAGGGGCGAGGGCTCGACGACGGGCGAGGGCCGGGAGACGGGCGAGGGCCCGGCGGCGAGGCGGGTCGGAAGATCTCCATGGCCGGCTCAGCGCCCAGCGCCACGGACCAGACGTGGGCGACGCAGCGCCACCACGGCGAGGATCAGCCCGGTGATGGTCAGCGCCGCACCGGCGGGCAACAGCAGCTCGCCGGTCATGCCGCCCGCACCGCCACCGAAGCCGGTGGCGGGACCGCGACTGGGCTGGGGGGACGGCGTCTTCTTGACCACCTGGAGCATGGTCGAGGCGGTCTCGCCGTCGCGGCACTCCAGCTTGACCCGGTAGTTGCCGGGGCGGGTGCGCTCGCGCACCATCGGCGCGGCGGTGAGCACCCCGCGCTGCGGCTGCACGCCGACCGCGCCGAAGGCGTCGGAGACCACGGTGGCGCCCACCGAGTTGTCCCGACAACTGGCCCGGATGCCGACCAGATAGCCGGGCTGCACCGTGCTGGGACTGACCTCGACGAAGATGTCCACCGGCGACGGCGGTTGAGGCGCCCCACCGGGCGGGCCACCGGGCGGCCCTTCCGGCTGCCGGGCCGGCGCAGCGCCGGCGGCGAGCTGGAACACGGCAGGAGCGGCGAGGCCGCGTTCCGGCGCGAATGCCGCGAGGACGGGCGCAGGTGCCGCCAGGGCGGGCGCGGACGCCGCGAGCGCCGGCACGGACGCCGCGAGCGCGGGCGCGGCGGCCAACAGGGGGCTGGCGAACACGGTCACCAGCGACAGGGTCACGACGCCGCGGGTCAGTCTCACGATGCCCCCTCTCGACGCCGTGCGGCCGGGTCGGGCAGTGGCGCACCCGACCTGCCGTACCAGTTGGATCCTCTCATTTCCGGTCGCACATCACATCCGATCCGCTGGCGGCGTCGCGTAGGCTCGGGACGCTGTGACCGCCACCGACCATTCTCCCGCCGTCCCGCCCCCGAGCCGGACGATCCGCACGTTCCACCC
The DNA here is from genome assembly GCF_000718515.1 of Micromonospora parva. Taxonomy (GTDB): domain Bacteria; phylum Actinomycetota; class Actinomycetes; order Mycobacteriales; family Micromonosporaceae; genus Micromonospora; species Micromonospora parva. The sequence continues at coordinate 78,493 of NZ_JNZS01000016.1, forward strand.
CCGACGGGGTCGGATGAGCGACCGGCAGACCGACGCGCTGAGCCGGCTCTGGCCCGCGTACGGCCTGGATGTGCCGGACGGGCCTGTGGTGCCCGTCGACCTGGCCGACCTGTTCGGTCGCCGGGCGCCCGTGGTGCTGGAGATCGGTTCGGGCATGGGCGACAGCACCGCCGCGATGGCCGCCGCCGACCCGGATCGAGATTATCTGGCGGTCGAGGTGCACACGCCGGGAATCGCCAACCTCCTCGACCTGGTGGAACGCGCTGGCCTGCGAAACGTACGGGTGGCGCAGGGCGACGCGTTGTCCCTGGTCAGCGGCTTGCCCGAGGATGTGTTGGACGCCGTGCACGTTTTCTTCCCGGACCCGTGGCCGAAGTCCCGCCACCACAAGCGGCGGATCATCCAGCCGACGCACGTGGCGTTGCTGCGGTCACGACTGCGCCCGGGCGGCGTGTTGCACTGCGCGACCGACTGGGCCGAGTACGCCGAGGCGATGAAGGCAACGCTGGACGCCGATCCGGAGCTGGTGGACGCGTACGGCGGCTTCGCGCCGCGTCCGGCGCACCGCCCGGTGACGAAGTTCGAGCGGCGGGCGATCACCGCCGGTCGGCCGGTCGCCGACCTGCTGTACCGCCGGCGGTGACCGACGAAACGCCCTAACCGCAATGCGGCGGGGCGTCTGGGCGGGGTCCGGTGCGGGCCCGGTTGGCGTAGCGGGGCATGATCCAGGCACCATGGACAGGCTATGACGCTCACCGCCGCGCTGCCGACAAGCGCCGACCCCGACACCCTCTTCGACGCGTTCGCCGGCTGGGCGAAGGAGCGCGGCCTCGACCTCTACCCGCATCAGGAAGAGGCGGTCATCGAGATCGTCTCCGGCGCCAACCTGATCATGAACACGCCCACCGGCTCGGGCAAGAGCCTGGTGGCGATCGCGGCGCACTTCGCGGCCCTCGCCGACAGCCGCACGACCTTCTACACCGCGCCGATCAAGGCGTTGGTGTCGGAAAAGTTCTTCGCGCTCTGCGAGGTCTTCGGCGCCGAGAACGTCGGGATGCTCACCGGCGACGCCAGCGTCAACGCCGACGCCCCGATCATCTGCTGCACCGCGGAGATCCTGGCCAACCTGGCGCTGCGCGAGGGCGAACGGGCCGACGTCGGCCAGGTGATCATGGACGAGTTCCACTTCTACGCCGAGCCCGACCGGGGCTGGGCGTGGCAGGTGCCGATCATCGAGCTGCCGCAGGCCCAGTTCATCCTGATGTCCGCCACCCTGGGGGACACCACCCGCTTCGTCGACGACCTGACCCGGCGCACCGGGCGGCCGACCGCCGTCGTGCGCTCGGCCGAGCGGCCGGTCCCGCTCATCTTCTCGTACGCGATGACGCCGCTGCACGAGACGCTCGAGGAGCTGCTGGAGACCAAGCAGGCCCCGGTGTACGTGGTGCACTTCACCCAGGCCGCCGCGCTGGAACGCGCCCAGGCGCTGACCAGCGTCAACGTCGCGACCCGCGCCGAGAAGGACATGATCGCCCAGGCGATCGGCAACTTCCGGTTCACCGCCGGCTTCGGCAAGACGCTCTCCCGGTTGGTCCGGCACGGCATCGGCGTGCACCACGCCGGCATGCTGCCCAAGTACCGCCGCCTGGTGGAGACCCTCGCCCAGGCCGGTCTACTCAAGGTCATCTGCGGGACCGACACCCTCGGCGTCGGCATCAACGTGCCAATCCGCACCGTGCTGTTCACCGGCCTGTCCAAGTACGACGGGGTACGCACCCGACTGCTCAAGAACCGGGAGTTCCACCAGATCGCCGGGCGGGCCGGTCGGGCCGGTTACGACACCATCGGCCGGGTCGTGGTGCAGGCCCCCGAGCACGTCATCGACAACGAGAAGGCCCTCGCCAAAGCCGGCGACGACCCGAAGAAGCGCCGCAAGGTGGTGCGCAAGAAGCCGCCGGAGGGTTCGATCGGCTGGGGTCAGCCCACCTTCGACCGACTTGTCGACGCCGAGCCGGAGCCGCTGACCTCCAGCTTCCAGGTCAGCCACTCGATGCTGCTCAACGTCATCGGCCGGCCCGGTGACGCGTTCGCCGCGATGCGGCACCTGCTCACCGACAACCACGAGGAGCCGGCCGCACAGCGCCGGCACATCCGCCGGGCGATCGCCATCTACCGGGCGCTGCGGGCCGGCGGGGTCGTCGAGGAGCTGCCCGAACCGGACGAGACCGGCCGCCGGATCCGGCTCACCGTCGACCTCCAGCTCGACTTCGCCCTCAACCAGCCGCTCTCCCCCCTCGCCCTGGCCACCATCGAGTTGCTCGACGCCGAGTCCCCGTCGTACGCGCTCGACGTGCTCAGCGTGATCGAGTCGATCCTCGACGACCCCCGGCAGATCCTCTCCGCGCAGCAGTTCAAGGCGCGCGGCGAGGCCGTCGCCGCCATGAAGGCCGAGGGCATCGAGTACGAGGCGCGCCTCGAACTGCTCGAGGACGTGACCCACCCGAAGCCTCTGGCCGAGCTGCTGGAGGCCGCGTACGAGATGTACCGGCAGGGGCACCCCTGGGTCGCCGACCACCAGCTCTCCCCCAAGGCCGTGGTCCGCGACATGTACGAGCGGGCCATGACCTTCACCGAGTACGTGCAGTTCTACGGGCTGACCCGCTCGGAGGGCCTGGTCCTGCGCTACCTGGCCGACGCGTACAAGACGCTGCGGCAGACAGTGCCCGAGGACGCCAAGACCGAGGAGCTGATCGACCTCATCGAGTGGTTGGGCGAGTTGGTCCGCCAGGTCGACTCCAGCCTGATCGACGAGTGGGAGCGGCTGCGTAACCCGTCCGACGTGGCCGAGGTGGCCCAGGCGCACGCCGCCCTCGCCGACCGGCCACCGGCGGTGACCCGCAACGCACGGGCGTTCCGGGTGCTGGTGCGCAACGCGCTGTTCCGCCGCGTCGAGCTGGCCGCGCTGCGCCGCTGGGACCTGCTCGCCGAGTTGGACGCCGAGGACGGCTGGGACTACGACGCCTGGGCCGACGCTCTCGGGCCGTACTTCGAGGCGTACGACTCGATCGGGGTCGGGCCGGACGCCCGCGGCCCGGCGCTGCTCATGATCGAGCAGGGCCGGGAGCGGTGGACCGTACGGCAGATCTTCGACGACCCGGACGGTGACCACGACTGGGGCATCAGCGCCGAGGTCGACCTGGCCGCCTCGGACGAGATCGGTGCGGCGGTCGTCCGGATCACCGACGTCGGCCAGCTCTAACAGGCGTCTCGGCAGGGGGTCGTCCGCACGCCGGACGGCCCCCTTTGTCGCGTTTTCCGCACCCCCTCTTTCGCTGGGCGATGTCAGACCCGTCGATTAGAATGTATGTACTAATCGAGTTCCTGACCTGCAGGATTACGATCCGGGAGGACGCCCGTGACCGCGCCCGCCGCCACGCCCCTCACCCCCTACGCCACGCTGCTCGGCTTCACCCGCTACGTCGACCGCACCGGCCCCACCAAGGCGACCTTCGTGGGCGGTCTGCGTAAGCAGCGAGCCAGCCGGTCCGGCTTCAACCCGCACGGGCAGTTCGTCAAGGCACTCAAGGCCGACATCGCCTTCCACACCGGCGGCACCCACCTGACCGGGGTGGTCGACGTGGTCAAGCCTCGCTGGCGCCCGCTCTACCAGGCGCTCGTTCCCGGCGCCACGGCCTGGCTGCACTCCCTCGGCGAGCCGGCCGCCGTCGACCTCGCCCAGACCCGCGACGCCCTGGCCATGCTGGGCGACCTACCCGTCAAGATCAACCCCCATTTCGGTGTACGCCACGCCGACGGCCGCGCCGAAGCGGTCCGCCTGCACTTCGACGAGACCCCGCCGAGCGAGGAATCGGTGCTGGCCACCCTGCACCTGATGGCCCGCCACATGGACGCGGTGCTCCCGCACGCCGAGCCGGTCCTGGTGGATGTCCGCCGTGGCCAGGCCCACCACATGCCCACCGACGCGAAGCCCGAGCAGATCGAACGCTGGCTGGCCGGCGAAGCCGCCGCCTTCCGCGCCATCTGGTCCACCGCCGCCTAACCCGCCCACACCCCCACCCCGCCGCCGTCGCCGCCATCAAGATCCGCGCAACTTCAGGGATGCTGCTGCCTCCCACGATCGGGAAGCAGCAAGAACTCTGACGTTGCGCGGATCTTGTACGTCCGGCCCCACGTGAGGGTTATCCACAGGGGCTGTCGGCGGGCGTACCCGGCCGGCAGGGTGTCTTCATGCCTGCTTCTCCACGGCGTCCGGCAAGGTTGCAGGGGCCTGTCTTCCGCGGCTCCCGCGCCGTCGCGGACGGACTCATCACCCCTGCGGAACTGCGCAGCTCGGCGTGGCGGCCCCTCTTCCGCGACGTCTACGCGGATGCCCGACTAGAGGTCACGCACCGCGCTCGTTGTGCCGCGGCGGCACAACTGGTGCTACCCCCGGGTGTGGTGATCGCCGGGCGCAGCGCGGCAGCGCTCTACGGCGCAGCGTCGGTCGCCGGCAACGAGCCGGTCGATGTTCTCGTGCCCAGCGGCCAGCGGTTCGGACCGGTGTCGGGCCTCGCCGTCCACGTTGGCACGATCGACGGGGCCGACGTCACGCTACGCCGGGGCATCCCGATGACCACGCCGACGCGTACCTGCTGGGATCTGGCCCAGTGGCTGCCGACGGAGGAGGCCGTCGCGATCGTGGATCGGCTCGCCCACAACCATCTGGTGGCACTCGCATCGTTGCGGCAAACGCCCGGGCGCGGGTCGGCGACCGAGGGTGGAAGCGCATGGTGCGGGTGGCCGCCCTGGCTGACGCGGGCGCGGAATCGGCACCGGAGTCCCGACTTCGCGTGCGGATCGTGCTCGCCGGGGTGCCGACGCCGGTCACCCAGTTCGTGGTCGAGCGCGAGGGGAGATTCGTGGCCCGCCTGGACCTGGCGTGGCCACACCTCAAGGTCGCCGTCGAGTACGACGGACTGTGGCACGACGATCCCGAGCAGTTTCACCGCGATCGACGTCGCCTCAACCGCCTGCTCGGTGACAACTGGATCGTGCTGCCCGTGACCGCGAAACGATTCCGGGAGGACTTCGACGGCTTCCTCGAGGAACTCCGTCAAGCCCTCAACTCCCGATCCCGCTGACCCCGACGGGCCCCCGACCCCAAGATCCGAACAACTTCAGGGTTACTGCTGCTTCTGCGGCTTGGGAGGCAGCAGTTTCCCGGTAGTTGCTCAGATCTTGGGGTTCGTTCGCGACGGTGCCAGCGGGGTCAGGCGGCGGGGAGGTACTTGGCCAGGTCGTCGAGGATCTTGTTGGCGGCGCCGACGCCGATGCCGGTCATCCAGACCTCGTCGGAGACGGGGTACGCCTTGCCGGCCTTGACGGCGCCCAGGCCCTTCCAGAGGGTTCCGCCAGCCACCTTGCTCTGCTCGGCGGCGGCCTTGTCGCCGTACGCGGTCACGAAGATGACGTCACCGTCGACCTCGCTGATCCGCTCGGGGCTGACCAGGTCGAAGCGCTTGTCCTCCTTGTTGGCGAGCATCTGCCGCTCGGGGCGGCCGAGGCCGGTGTCGCCGATGACGATGCCGGAGAACGAGTCCGGGCCGTACACCCGGATGTTGCCGGGCAGGAACCGCACGATCGACACCTTGCGCGCGGCGGGGTCGCCGAGGGTGGCACCGAAGTCCTTGGCCCGCTTCTCGTACGCGCCGAGCAGGTCCTTGGCCTGCTGCTCGCGGCCGAGCGCCTTGCCGTCGAGGAGGAGGTTCTCCTTCCAGGTGATGCCCACCTTGTCGGTGAACACGGTTGGCGCGATGGCGGCCAGTTCGTCGTAGAACTTCTCCTGGCGGAACTTGCTGCCCAGGATGAGGTCCGGCTTCAGCGCGTTGATCGCCTCCAGGTCGGGCTCGGTGAGCACCCCGACCTCCTTGATGCCGGCGAGCTTGTCCGCGCCGAAGTAGGTCGGCCAGCTCTTGGCCTCACCGGCGGTGGCGGCACCGACGGGCGTGATGCCCAGTGAGAGCGCCGTGTCGATCTTGTCGGTGTCGAGCACGACCACCCGCTTGGGCTCCGCCGGGACCTTGGTGGTGCCCATGGCGTGGGTGATCTCCCGGGTCTCCCCGGTGGTGGTGCCGGCGACCGGGTCGCTCTCACCGCAGGCGGTGAGTCCGACGCCGAGGGCGGCGGCCGCGGCGAGAGCGGCGACGAGACGACGCATCAGAGTCCTTTCGAGGGGTACGAGCCGGCGAGCGGAATCGCTGCGTCGGCGGGGGTGACCGGGCTGGCGGAGGTGCCACCGGTGTACGCGGGCACCACCAGGGGTGCGCCGGTCACCGGGCAGGGCACGACCACACAGGCCAGCCCGAAGACGTCGCGGACCAGGTCGGCGGTGAGGATCTCCCGGGGCGGTCCGGCGGCCACCACGGCGCCGGCGCGCATCGCGACCAGGTGGTCGGCGTAGCGGGCGGCCTGGTTCAGGTCGTGCAGCACGGCGACCACGGTGCGGCCCCGCTCGGCGCGCAGCCGGTGCAGCAGGTCCAGCACCTCCACCTGGTGGGCCAGGTCGAGGAAGGTGGTCGGCTCGTCCAGCAGCAGGGCGTCGGTGTCCTGGGCGAGGGTCATGGCGATCCACACCCGTTGCCGCTGACCGCCGGAGAGGCTGTCCACCGGTCGGTCGGCCAGGTCGGTCACGTCGGCGAGGGCCATCGCCTGGTCCACCGCCGCGCCGTCCTCCGACGACCACTGCCGCCACCACCGCTGGTAGGGCTGCCTGCCCCGCCCGACCAGGTCCGCCACGGTGACGCCCTCGGGCACCAGCGGGCTCTGCGGCAGGACGCCGAGGCGGCGGGCGACCTCCCGGGTCGGCAGGTCGCGGATCGCGGTGCCGTCCAGCAGCACCGTGCCCCGGCGGGGGTTGAGCAGCCGGGCCATCGTGCGCAGCAGGGTGGACTTGCCGCACGCGTTGGGGCCGACGATGACGGTGAACGCGTCGGTCGGCAGGTCCAGGTCGAGCCCGTCGAGCACGGTCCGGTCGTCGTAGCCGGCGACCAGGTCGCGGGTAGAGAGCATCACACGACTCCTCGAGGCGTCACGACGACCGCCGCCGACCACGCAGCAGCAGGAAGATCAGGTACGGGCCACCGATCGCGGCGGTCAGCACCCCGGCGGGCAGTTGGGTGGGTGCGAACAGCCGCCGGCCGGCCAGGTCGGCCAGCACCAGCAGGAGCGCGCCGAGCAGGGCCGCGCAGACCAGCGGCGGCCGTTCGGCGCGTACCAGCCGGCGGGCCACCTGCGGGGCGACCAGCGCCACGAAGTCCACGGCCCCGACCTGGGCGGTGACCATCGCGGCGACGAGCACACCGGTGCCGGCGAGACCGATCCGGCGGGCCACCGGGCGCAGCCCGACGCCCCGGGCGGTGTCGTCGTCGAGGGCGGTGCTGTTCAGCGCCCAGCCGGCCCAGGCCAGCACCGGCAGCAGCACCAGCAGGGTGCCGGCGATCCAGGCGGCCTCGCTCCAGCCCTTGCCGGCCAGGGTGCCGATCAGCCAGATCTGCGCGCGCAGCCCGTCGATCGGGTCGGCGGTGAGCATGACCACCTCGGTGAGCGCCCGGAAGCCGAACGCGACCGCCACGCCGGCGAGCACGAACCGCTGTGCCGCCAGCCCGTGCCGGGCGCCGAGGGCGAACAGCAGCGCCGCCGCGAGCAGCCCACCCACCAGCGCGGTGGGCGCCACCAGCACGGCGGCCATTCCGCTGGTCAGGGCCACGGTGGCGGCGAGACCGGCACCCTGGGTGATGCCGATGACGTCCGGGCTGGCGAGCGGGTTGCGGGCCACGCTCTGGATCAGCGTGCCGGCCACGCCGAAGGCGGCGCCGGCCACGGCGGCCAGCACGACGCGCGGCAGCCGAAGGTCGAAGACCACGAGGTCGTACGGGGTGCCGGCCCCGGAGAGGGCACGCAGCACGTCGGCCGGGGCGACGTACGGGGTGCCCAGCGAGAGACTGAGCACCACGGCCAGCAGGAGCAGCACGGTCAGCACGGCGGCCACCAGGACCGCGCGACGGCGGATCAGCAGGCTGACCGGGCCGATCCGCAGCAGCGACCGCCCGGCCAGCCGGATCGACTCACCGGACGGCACGGCGGTGCTCGACAGGCCGGCGGCACCGGGCGAGGCGGCGGCGGAGGCGGCGGCGGGCGAGCCGGCGGCGGAGGCGGCGGACGAGGCGGCGGCGTCAGACGCGTCGGAGGGGCCGGAGGTGCGCTGGGTGGTGGTCACGCGGTCACCACCCGGGCGCGACGGACCAGCACGGCCAGCAGTGGCGCACCGATCAGCGCGGTGACGATCCCGGCCGGGATTTCGCCGGGTGGGGCGACGAGCCGACCGACGATGTCGGCGGCGAGCAGCAGCGCCGGCCCGAGCAGGGCGGAGACGGCCAGGGTCCAGCGGTGGTCCGCGCCGACCAGGGCGCGCGCCAGGTGCGGCACGGCCAGCCCGACGAACGCGACCGGGCCGGCAGCGGCCACCGCCGCACCGGTCAGCAGCACGGCGGCGAGGCCACCGCCGAGGCGGACCAGGCCGATCCGGTGGCCGAGTCCACGGGCCACGTCGTCGCCGAGGGCCAGCGCGTCCAGACCGCGGGCCACCAGGGCGGCCAGGACCAACCCGACGAGGACGAACGGCAGCACCTGCGCGGTGACCGACAGGTCCCGGCCGGACAGCCCGCCGACCACCCAGAAGCGGTACTCCTCGAAGGTGCGGGCGTCGATGCTGAGCAGGGCGTACACCCCGGAGGCCAGGCTGGCGTCGAGCGCCGCACCGACCAGCGCGAGGGTGACCGGGCTGGCGCCCTCGCGGGCGCGGGTGGCGATGGCGAAGACCAACAGCCCGGCGATCAGGGCTCCGGCGATGCCGAACCAGACGTACCCGGCGAGCGTGCCGACGCCGAAGACGGAGATCGCCAGGACCACCCCGAACGACGCGCCAGCGCTGATGCCCAGGATGCGCGGCTCGGCGAGGGGGTTGCGGGTGAGCGCCTGGAACAGCACCCCCGCCACGGCGAGCGCGAGGCCGACGGCGAGGCCGAGCGCGGTCCGTGGCATCCGCAGCTCACGGACGATGGTGCTGGCGTCGCCGCCGTCGGGTGCGACGAGCGCGTGCCAGACCTGGTCGACGCCGAGTTGTCGGCTGCCGAGCGCGAAGCTGGCCAGCACGGTGAGCAGCAGCACCAGCGCGGCCCCGACGGTGACGGCCACCCGGCGGCCGGTACGGGTGCCGGACCGGTTGCGGGCCGGGGTCGGCCGGGTGGCGAGGGTGGTCACGAGTCTCCTGCACGTTCACGCTTAGGTTCGCCTAACCTTAGCCGAGCTGCAGAAAGAGGCCTAACCGGCGTCTGTCGATGCCGTCGGGGCTCCCCCGGCCCCGCCCGCCGCGCCACCGTCACCGGCCGCCGCGCCACCGCGCGGCAACACGTTCAGCGGTCGCATCATCTCGTTGTCCTCGTGCTCCAGCAGGTGGCAGTGCCAGGCGTACCGACCCGGCAGGTCGAAGTGCGCCTTGATCCGGGTCACCTCCCACGGGTACGCGAGCACCGTGTCCATCCACCCCCGGTCCGCCGGGCCCGGCTGCACCCTGCCCGAGTGTCCCCGGCCGAGCAGCTCGAACTGGACCTGGTGCAGGTGGACCGGGTGCACGTGCCGGGTGAAGTTGCGCACCTCCCAGACCTCGGTGTCGCCGAGGGTGGGCTGTTCGGTCACCGGATCGCTCCAGCGCAACGGCAGACCCCGGCCGCGCTCGTCGAGGACGCCGAGCAGCATCACCGTCGACCCGCCGGACCCGCGCTCGTTGAGCGCCAGCCGGCGTACCCGCTGGGCCGCTCCGAGCCGAGGGTGCGCCGGCAGCCGTAGCTGTTCCGGTGGGACGCTGGGATCCGCGCCGGCGGCGTCGGTGACCACGAACCGCAGCACCTGCCCGGTGGTCTGCGGGTCGGCCGGCGGGAAGTCCACCCCGGGGCGACCGCCGGCGTACATCCCGTCCGGCCCTTCGTTCACGAGGTACAGCTCGGTGCCGGCCGGGACGTCGGTGAAGTCGACGATCGCGTCGACCCGCTGGGCGGGGCCGAGTGACACGCGTTCGTGCGCCACCGGCTCCGGCAGGAAGCCGCCGTCGCTGCCGATCTGCCAGACCGGCAGCACCGGCCGGGCCGGCCGGGCGGTGGCGTTCGCGGCCACGCTGAGCAGCAGGAAACGGCTGTTGCAGCCGTTGAGCAGCCGGAACCGGTAGCGCCGGCGCCGCACTGTCAGCGTGGGCCAGGTGCGGCCGTTGACCACGATGGTGGAGCCGGAGAACCCGGGCACGGACACTGGCGGCCCGTCGCCGTTGCCGGAGTACCGCTTCGGGTATTGCAGGTCGCCGTCGGCGGTGAAGCTGCGGTCCTGGATCATCAGCGGGATGTCGTGGTACGAGGCGGTCGGCGGGTCGTCGCGGGTCGGCGCCGGGCCGGGCAGCACTTCCTCCGGCAGCTCGTCCCCGCCGAGCAGGTAGAACCCGGCGGGCCCGGCGTAGACGTTCTCGCGGGTGAGCCCGAGCGTGTGGTCGTGGTACCAGAGGGTGCACGGGCGCTGGTCGTTCGCGTACTCGAAGGTGGCCGAGCCCGGCGTCCAGCGCAGCCCGGACCGTTCGGCGAACCGGGACCGGAACTCGCGGTACGCGCTGCCGGACACGGCGAAGTCCGGCGGCAGGTCGCGGGCCGTCGGCAGGTACCACGCCTCCGCGTGCCCGTCGCTCTCCTGGGCGCTGTGCGCGCCGTGCAGATGCACCACCTGCGGCACCGGTCCGCGATACCCCTGCGGGCTGCCGTCCCACCGCCCGTGACGGTCCCGGTGCTCGATGCCACCGGCCGGGTTGGCCCAGTGCACTGTGGGGTCCACCGGCAGCAGGTGCGGCAGGTAGTCGCCCCGGTCGTCGACGAGCTGGTTGACCCAGGTCACCCGCACCGGCCGGCCGACCCGGGCCATGATGGTGGGCGCCGGGTAGCCGAAGCTGCCGGGGTGGGCGGTGGAGCCGTAGCCCCACACTGTGGTGCGCGGCCACGGGGGCGGCAGGATCTGCTGGCGGAACTGTCGTACCGCGATCTCGTAGGTGTCGCGCTCGGGATCGGGCGCCACCGTCGGCATCGCCGGGGGGATCCGCAGCGGCGTGACGTACTTCGGGATGTCACGGGCGTCCAGCGACGCTGCCGCGGCGAGCGCCCGGCCCGATGCCGGCCAGCCCGCCGGGATCAGCGCCGCCGCGCCGCCGGTGGCACCGGCCACGAGCAGCCCACGTCTGGTGACCATGCCGCACCTCCCAATCGTCGCGAACCTCGATATGAGAATGAGATTCGCGGACGACCACAGGACGGACAGATGCTCGATGGCACCCAGAAGAGGGACATTCGCCTCATAGGGTGGGAACATGCGATTCGACCAGCACACGGTCGTCCTGCTGAGCCGACCGTCGGATCCGCCGGAGCTGCCGCAGGACGCCATCGACCGCCTGCAGGACGCCCACCTGGCGCATCAGGCGGGCCTCGTGCAGCAGGGGCTGGTGCTCGCGGCCGGGCCGTTCCTCCACCCCGACGACGAGCGGTTGCGGGGCTTCGTGGTGCTGTCCATCGCCCCGGACGAGGCCCGCGCGCTCTTCGCCAACGACCCGGCCGTGCGTGCCGGTCGCCTGCTCGCGCGGGTGACCACCTGGCTGCTCCCGGAGGGCAACCTGCGCTTCGAGAGCGTGCCGGTGCCGCAGTCGATGCTGGAGGCCGCCGCCGGAGACTGACGCGCGCCCGGTCAGCCGGCCGAGTCGCTGCCGGTCTCCGCCGGCAGCTTCCCGAGCGGGACCACCAGCGGGGCGTCCATCGGGCCGACGATCACCCGCAGGTCCGGGAAGTGGTCGGCCAGCACCTGCCGGCACCGGGCACAGGGCGCGACGACCTCGCGACCGCGGTCGGCGACCGTGACGATCGTCTCCAACGCGGTGACGCCCTGCGTCGCGGCCGTGGCGATCACGACCAGCTCGGCGCAGACCGCTGCGCTGGCGTGCCGGACGTTCACGCCCGTGAAGACCCGCCCGTCCACGGTCCGGGCCGCCGACGCGACAGTGTGGCGCTGGCTGCGGCACCGCAGCTTGGCGACCGCGGTGGCGGCCTGCACCAACGCGCGGTCGGTGTCACGCATCTCCATCCCGGCTCCCCCAGCGCTCGACGTCGGCCGCCAACTCTAGGTCCCGGTCATGGCCGTCACGGGACCGGAGGCCCCCGGTGAACGGCAGTCGAGGAGCGGGCCGCTCGATAACCCGGGGGCGGTGCGCCGCCGGGCTGCCTATCCTTGGGCACGACATGCAGAATCCAACCGCCTCCGTCGCGACCGATCCCGTTCGCGAGCTGCACCGCCGCCTCACCCCTCTGATGTTCCGCGACCAGCGCCGACTCCAGCGGCGGCTGGACGGTGCCCGCAAGCTGCGCGACCCGCAGCGTCGGGAGGCGGCGCTGACCGAGATCACCGCCGACCTGGTCCGGGCCGAGCAGCGGCTCGCCGCCCGCCAGGCCGCGGTGCCCGTGATCACGTACCCGGCGGGTCTGCCGGTCAGTGAGCGCAAGGACGACATCGCCACGGCCATCCGCGACCACCAGGTGGTGATCGTGGCGGGCGAGACCGGCTCCGGCAAGACCACCCAGATCCCCAAGATCTGCCTGGAGCTGGGGCGCGGCGTGCACGGCCTGATCGGGCACACCCAGCCCCGGCGGTTGGCCGCCCGCACGGTGGCCGACCGGATCGCCGACGAGCTGGGCACCGAGCTGGGTGACGTGGTCGGCTACAAGGTGCGCTTCACCGACCAGGTCAGCGAACGCAGCCTGGTGAAGCTGATGACCGACGGCATCCTGCTGGCCGAGCTGCAGACCGACCGGATGCTGCGCCAGTACGACACGCTGATCATCGACGAGGCGCACGAGCGCAGCCTCAACATCGACTTCATCCTCGGGTACCTGCGGGAGCTGCTGCCCCGCCGACCCGACCTCAAGGTGATCATCACCTCGGCGACCATCGAGACCGACCGGTTCGCCAAGCACTTCGCTGACACCGAGGGCAGTCCCGCGCCGGTCGTCGAGGTCTCCGGACGCACCTATCCGGTCGAGGTCCGCTACCGCCCGCTGGTCGAGCTCGCCGAGGGCGAGGACGACGGCGACGCCGACGAGGAGAACGTCCGCGACCAGATCCAGGCGATCGGCGACGCCGTCGAGGAGCTGGCCGCCGAGGGCCCCGGCGACATCCTGGTCTTCCTCAGCGGCGAGCGGGAGATCCGGGACACCGCCGACGCGCTGGGCAAGCTGGTGCAGAAGAAGCGAACGCTGCTCGGCACCGAGATCCTGCCGCTGTACGCGCGGCTCTCCTCCGCCGAGCAGCACCGGGTCTTCGCCGCGCACAACTCCCGTCGGGTGGTGCTCGCCACCAACGTCGCGGAGACCTCGCTGACAGTGCCCGGCATCAAGTACGTGGTGGACCCGGGCACCGCCCGCATCTCCCGCTACTCCAGCCGGCTCAAGGTGCAGCGGCTGCCGATCGAGCCGATCTCCCAGGCCTCGGCCAACCAGCGCAAGGGCCGCTGCGGCCGTACGTCGGACGGCATCTGCATCCGCCTCTACGACGAGCAGGACTTCGCGTCCCGGCCCGAGTTCACCGACCCGGAGATCCTGCGGACCAACCTGGCGTCGGTCATCCTCCAGATGACAGCGATCGGGCTCGGCGATCTCGCCGCGTTCCCGTTCATCGACCCGCCGGACAAGCGCAACATCACCGACGGTGTCAATCTGCTGCACGAGTTGGGCGCGTTGGACCCGACCGAGGTTGACCCGGCGAAGCGGCTCACCGCGCTCGGTCGGCGGCTGGCCCAGCTGCCTGTCGACCCGCGACTGGCCCGGATGGTGGTCGAGGGCGAGCGCAACGGCTGCGCCACCGAGGTGCTGGTGATCGCCGCCGCGCTCTCCATCCAGGACCCGCGGGAGCGACCGGCGGAGAAGCAGGCCCAGGCCGACCAGGCGCACGCCCGGTTCGCCGACAAGGAGTCGGACTTCGTCGCCTACCTCAATCTGTGGCGTTACCTGCGCGAGCAACAGCGCGAGCTGTCCTCCAGCGCCTTCCGCCGGATGTGCAAGGCGGAGTACCTGAACTACCTGCGGATCCGCGAGTGGCAGGACATCGTCAGCCAACTGCGCCAGGTGCTGCGTACCCCGGGCGAGGGCGACCGGCGCGGTGGACGGCCGGCGCCCGACACCCCGGCCGACGCGGACGCCGGCCGGGCCCGCCGTGGTGGCGCGGACCTGCCGGAGGAGATCGACACCCCGAAGGTGCACCAGTCGCTGCTGCCCGGCCTGCTGTCGCACATCGGCCTCAAGGACGCCCAGAAACACGAGTACCTGGGGGCGCGGGGGGCGAAGTTCGCTGTCTTCCCCGGATCGGCGTTGTTCAAGAAGCCGCCGCGCTGGGTGATGGCCGCCGAGTTGGTGGAGACATCCCGGCTGTGGGGCCGCATCGCCGGTCGGGTCGAGCCGGAGTGGGTCGAGCCCCTCGCCCAGCACCTGGTCAAGCGCAGTTACAGCGAGCCGCACTGGGAGAAGAAGCAGGCCGCGGTGATGGCCTACGAGAAGGTCACCCTGTACGGCGTTCCGCTGGTCAGCTCCCGCAAGGTCAACTTCGGGCGGATCGACCCGACGCTGAGCCGGGAGCTGTTCATCAGGCACGCCCTGGTCGAGGGTGACTGGCAGACCCACCACCAGTTCTGGGCGGAGAACAAGCGGCTGCTCGCCGAGATCGAGGAGCTGGAGAGCCGGGCCCGACGCCGGGACATCCTGGTCGACGACGAGACCATCTTCGGCTTCTACGACCAGCGGATCCCGGCCGACGTCTCCTCCGGCCGACACTTCGACTCGTGGTGGAAGAAGACCCGCCGCGAGCGACCCGACCTGCTCACCTTCACCCGCGACCTGCTGATCAACGATGGTCGGGCGGGCGTGGCCGAGGACGACTACCCGGACGAGTGGCAGACCGACGGGGTGAGTCTCCCGCTGACGTACCGGTTCGAGCCGGGCACGCCGGACGACGGCGTCACAGTGGACATCCCGTTGCCGCTGCTCAACCAGGTGCCGGCGGAGAGCTTCGACTGGCAGGTGCCGGGGCTGCGCGAGGAGACGGTGATCGCGCTGATCCGCTCGCTGCCGAAGGCGATCCGCCGCAACTTCGTCCCGGTGCCGGACTACGCCCGGGCCGCCCTGGCGGCGATCACGCCCGGCGAGGAGTCGCTGCTGGACGCGCTCACCCGGCAGCTGCGCCGGATGACCGGGGTGACAGTGCCCCGCGATGCCTGGGAGCCGGGCAAGCTCCCGCCGCACCTGCGGGTGACCTTCCGGGTGCTCGGCGACGACGAGAAGCCGGTCGCCGAGGGCAAGGACCTGCCGGCCCTGCAACGCCAACTCCGCCAGGAGGTACGCCAAACGGTGGCGGCCGCCGCGCCGGAGGTGGCCCGCACGGGCCTGCGGGAGTGGAGCATCGGCACGCTGCCCCGCACCATCGAGCAGGTCCGGGCCGGCTACGCGGTCACCGCGTACCCGGCGCTGGTGGACGAGGGCGCCACGGTCGGGGTGCGGGTGTTCGACTCCCCCGCCGAGGCGGAGGCGGCGCACTGGGCGGGCACCCGCCGGCTGCTGCGGCTCACCGTGCCGTCCCCGGCTCGGTTCCTGCAGGGGCGGCTGAGCAACGAGGCGAAGCTGGCGCTGAGCCGTAACCCGCACGGCGGTGTACAGGAGTTGATCGAGGACGCCGCGGGCGCGGCCATCGACCGGCTGATCGCTGCGGCCGGTGGGCCGGCGTGGGACGCCGACGGTTTCGCGGCGGTGCGTGAGAAGGTCCGCGCCGACCTGGTCGACACCGTCGTCGAGGTGATGGACCGGGTCCGCAAGGTCCTCGCCGCCGCGTACGCCGTCGAGCAGCGCCTCGGCGCGACCCGCAACCTCGCCGTGGTGGCGGCGCTGGCCGACATCCGCAACCAGCTCGCCGGGCTGGTGCACGCCGGGTTCATCACCGAGACCGGGTACGCGCGCCTGCCCGACCTGCTGCGCTACCTCACCGCCATCGAACGTCGACTGGACCGCCTCGGCGGCAACCCGCAACGCGACCGCCAACAGCAGGACCGGATCGCCGTGGTGCAGAAGGAGTACGCCGACCTGCTCGCCAACCTGCCGCCGGCCCGTCGGCAGGAGACGGCGGTCCGGCAGATCCGCTGGATGATCGAGGAGCTGCGGGTGAACGTCTTCGCCCAGGCGCTGGGCACCCCGTACCCCGTCTCGGAGCAGCGAATCTACCGCGCGATGGACGACGCCGAGGGCCGCTGACGCCGGTCAGAGCGGGTCCACCCCGGGCGGGAGCTCGTCGCGGTCGATGGCCGACTGAATGTAGTCGAGCAGGATGCGGCGCAGCTCCCGGCCGGCGTGGGTGGGTACGACGTCACGGCGGCGGGCCACCGCGATGGTCCGCCGCACCCCGGGCGGGGCGAGCGGGGTGATCCGCACGCCCGGTCGGCGCGCCAGCACGATGCCGGGCACGAGCGCGATGCCGAGCCCCGCCTCGACGAAGCTGAGCACGGCGTCCATCTCGCCGCCGTCCACCGCGAAGCTCGGTTCGAAGCCCGCCTCCCGGCAGGCCTGGATGGTCGCGTCGCGCAGGTCGTACCCCTCCCGGAACATCACCATCGGCTGGTCCCGAAGGTCGGTGATGCGCAGCTCGCCCGTCGCCGAGGCGGTCGGCACCTCGTCCACCGAGGCCACCACCAGGCTCTCCCGCAGGATCGGGTCGACCCGCAGACCCGGGTCGGCGCCCTGCGACGGCATGATGATCAGCGCCAGGTCCAGATCCCCGCGCAGCAGGTCACGGACGAGGTCCTGGGAGCCGCCCTCCTCGACGCGCAGGTCGACCGTGGGGTGCGCGTCGCGGAACCGGCGCAGCACCGGCGGGGCGAGCGAGGTGGCCAGGCTGGGGGTGGCCCCGAGCCGGACCCGGCCCCGGCGCAGCCCGACCAGCTCCTGGACCTCCCGGGTCGCCGTCTCCACGTCGGCGAGGATGCGGGTGGCCAACGGCAGCAGCACCTCACCCGCCGCGGTGAGCGCGATGTTGCCCCTTACCCGCTCGAACAGGGGCGCCCCGAGGTCGGCCTCCAGAGCGTGAATTTGCTTACTGAGAGAAGGCTGAGTGATGCCGACCAGGTCGGCGGCTTGGGTGAAATGTCGTACTTCGGCCACCGCGACGAAGTACCGGAGCTGATGGAGCTGCATCTACATAGCCTACGGCTATCAACGCTGCGAGTTTGATGCATTGGACGACTGATCGAAGTGCTCCTAGCGTCGGTCTCGTGGTAATGACGAAAACTCGGTCGCCCATCCGCTCGAACGTCGGCCTCAAGGCCGTCATGGCGGTGACGGGCATCCTGCTGGTGCTCTTCCTCATCGCCCACATGCTGGGGAACCTGAAGGTGTTCACGGGGGAAACCTCGTTCGACCACTACGCGCACTGGCTGCGCGACATCGGCAAGCCACTGCTGCCCGGCGTCTGGTTCCTGTGGATCCTGCGCACCGTGCTGGTGGTGGCGGTCGTCGCCCACATCGTGGCCGCCACCGTGCTGGCCCGGCGGGCCCGCGCCGCCCGCCCGGTCAAGTACGCCCACCGCAAGAAGGTCAACGGCAGCTACGCCGCGCGCACGATGCGCTGGGGCGGCGTGATCATCCTGCTCTTCGTGATCTACCACCTCCTGGACCTGACCACCGGCACGCTGAACCCGGTCGGCAACGAGAGCAAGCCGTACGGCAACGTCGTCGCCGACTTCGCGCCGGAGCGCTGGTACGTCACGCTCTTCTACACGCTCGCCATCGTCACGGTGGGCTTCCACCTGCGCCACGGCGCGTTCAGCGCGTTCCGCAGCCTCGGCCAGCAGACGCCGCGCGGCGAGCGGCGGGCGCGTACCGCAGCTCTGGTCTTCGCCGTGCTGCTCTGCGCCGGGTACCTGGTGGTCCCGTTCGCCGTACTCACCGGATTGGTGTCCTGACATGGAACTCTTCACCGAGGGCGACCCGATCGCCGACACCAAGGCTCCCGCCGGCCCGGTCGAGAAGCGTTGGGAGACCCGGCGCTTCGAGGCCAAGCTGGTCAACCCCGCCAACCGCCGCAAGATGACGGTGATCGTGGTCGGCACCGGCCTGGCCGGCGGCTCGGCCGCCGCCACCCTGGCCGAGCAGGGCTACCACGTGAAGTCCTACTGCTACCAGGACAGCCCGCGCCGCGCGCACTCCATCGCGGCCCAGGGCGGCATCAACGCGGCGAAGAACTACCGCAACGACGGCGACTCCGTCCACCGGCTCTTCTACGACACCGTCAAGGGCGGCGACTTCCGCTCCCGCGAGTCGAACGTGCACCGGCTGGCCGAGGTCTCGGTCAACATCATCGACCAGTGCGTCGCCCAGGGCGTGCCCTTCGCCCGCGAGTACGGCGGTCTGCTGGACACCCGCTCCTTCGGTGGCGCCCAGGTGCAGCGCACCTTCTACGCCCGGGGCCAGACGGGTCAGCAGCTGCTGCTCGGCGCGTACCAGGCCCTGGAGCGGCAGATCGGCCTGGGCAACGTGGAGATGAACGCCCGGCACGAGATGCTGGAGCTCGTCCTCGTCGACGGCAAGGCCCGGGGCATCGTCGTCCGGGACCTGGTCACCGGCGAGATCAGCACCGAGATGGCCGACGCCGTGGTGCTCGCCTCCGGCGGCTACGGCAACGTCTTCTACCTCTCCACCAACGCCAAGGGCTGCAACGTCACCGCCACCTGGCGGGCGCACCGCAAGGGCGCGTACTTCGCCAACCCCTGCTACACGCAGATCCACCCGACCTGCATCCCGGTCTCCGGCGACCACCAGTCAAAGCTGACCCTGATGAGCGAGTCGCTGCGCAACGACGGCCGGGTCTGGGTGCCGAAGACCAAGGGCGACGACCGCAACCCGAAGGACATTCCGGAGGACGAGCGGGACTACTACCTGGAGCGGATCTACCCCTCCTTTGGCAACCTGGTCCCCCGCGACATCGCCTCCCGGGCCGCCAAGAACGTCTGCGACGAGGGCCGCGGCGTCGGCCCGACCAAGCTCGGCGTCTACCTCGACTTCGCCGACGCGATCAACCGGCTCGGCCGCAAGGCCATCGAGGCCAAGTACGGCAACCTCTTCGAGATGTACGAGCGGATCACCGGCGAGGACCCGTACGAGGTGCCGATGCGCATCTACCCCGCCGTGCACTACACGATGGGCGGCCTGTGGGTCGACTACGACCTCCAGTCGAACATCCCCGGCCTGTTCGTGATCGGTGAGGCGAACTTCTCCGACCACGGCGCGAACCGGCTCGGCGCCTCGGCGCTGATGCAGGGCCTCGCCGACGGCTACTTCGTGCTGCCCACCACCATCGCCAACTACCTGGCCTCCGGTCCCCTCGACAAGGTCGACGCCAGCCACCCGGCGGCGATCGAGGCCCGCAACGACGTCGAGGACCGCGTCCGGCGGCTGCTCGCCGTCAACGGCGACCGGACCGTGGACTCGTTCCACCGCGAGCTGGGCCAGATCATGTGGGAACACTGCGGCATGGAGCGCAGCGAGGCCGGCCTGCGCAAGGCGATCGGTGAGATCCGCTCGCTGCGCGAGGCGTTCTGGCAGCGGGTCAAGGTGTCCGGCACCGGCGAGGAACTCAACCAGTCGCTGGAGAAGGCCGGCCGGGTGGCCGACTTCTTCGAACTGGCCGAGCTGATGTGCATCGACGCCCTGCACCGCGAGGAGTCCTGCGGCGGCCACTTCCGGGCCGAGCACCAGACCCCCGACGGTGAGGCGCAGCGCGACGACGACCGGTTCGCGTACGTGGCGGCCTGGGAGTTCACCGCCGACGGTGAGCCCTCGGTGCTGCACAAGGAAGACCTGAAGTTCGAATACGTCCACCCCACGCAGCGGAGCTACAAGTGAACCTGACCCTGCGCATCTGGCGCCAGAAGGGCCCTGAGGACAAGGGTCGGATGGTGACCTACCCGGTCGACGACGTGTCCCCGGACATGTCGTTCCTGGAGATGCTCGACGTGCTCAACGAGCGGCTGATCCTCTCCGGCGAGGACCCGGTGGCGTTCGACCACGACTGCCGCGAGGGCATCTGCGGCATGTGCGGCCTGATGATCAACGGTGACGCGCACGGGCCGCAGCGCGGCACCACCGCGTGCCAGCTGCACATGCGGCAGTTCAAGGACGGCGAGACGATCGACATCGAGCCGTGGCGGGCCAGCGCCTTCCCGGTCGTCAAGGACCTGGTGGTCAACCGCAGCGCCTTCGACAGGATCATCGCGGCTGGCGGCTACGTCACCGCGCCGACCGGCAGCGCGCCCGAGGCCCACTCCACCCCGGTGGCCAAGGCCAACGCCGACGCCGCCTTCGAGTCGGCGGCCTGCATCGGCTGCGGCGCGTGCGTGGCCGCCTGCCCGAACGGCTCCGGCATGCTCTTCACCGCCGCCAAGCTCACTCAGCTCTCGCTGCTGCCGCAGGGCCAGCCCGAGCGGTACACCCGGGTGATCGGCATGGTCGACGCGCACGACGAGGCCGGCTTCGGCGGCTGCACCAACGCCGGCGAATGCACCCCGGCCTGCCCGAAGGGCATCCCGCTGGACACCATCGGCCGCCTCAACCGCGACTACCTCACGGCCACCGCCAAGGGCGCCAACAACACCCCCGGTTCCTGAGGGTCCAGCCCCGTACCGAACGCCCGACCGCCGTACCCCACGCTCTTTCCGGGGTACGGCGGTCGGGCGGGCTCTGGGCGGGCTCACTCTCGGTCGTTGGTTGCGGTGGGGCTGGGGCGGCCGTCCCCGGCTCCGGGCGGTCAGGCTTGATCCCTCCGCCGGGGACGGCCGCCCCAGCCTGACCCCGGTCGCGGCCCGTCCGCATCGCATGATCCACTCGCGTTTCAGGAAATCGGCCGGTTACCGCACGCCGGATACCGCGATTTCAAGAAACCCGAGTGGATCCACCCGATCTCGGCCCAGCTGACCCCGACACCACCACGACAAAGGGGTCAAGACGGACGAGCCGCCACTCAAGGACCCGCGCACACCCGGGTGACCCCCGCCCGGGTGACCTTCGGAGGTGCGGCATCGAGCGGCAGCAACCGGTGTCAGGGCTCACGGACCTCCGCAGGAACGCACAGACGGACGCCCATCAGCGAGGCCTGGGGGGCGACCGTCACCGGCGTAGGGATCAAGCCTGACCGCCCGAAGCCGGGGACGGCCGCCCCCCAGGCCCCCACCGCAACCACCACCAACCCGAGGGGAATGGTCACCCCGGGCCCCACCCCAACCACCGCGAACCCCGAGGCAGACCAGGCCCGGAAGGCAGGAATCCGGGACGGACGGCCGGTTCAAGTGCCCGAGCCCGGGTAGCAGTCCTCTCAGGCAGCGTGGAGAGGGGACGAGGGACATGAAGGCACTCACCTGGCAGGGCAAGCGGGACGTACGGGTCGAGGAGGTCCCGGACCCTCGGATCGAGGAGCCGACCGACGCGATCGTGAAGATCACCTCGACCGCTATCTGCGGTTCCGACCTGCACCTGTACGAGGTGCTCGGGCCGTACCTGAAGCCCGGTGACATCCTGGGCCACGAGCCGATGGGCATCGTCGAGGAGGTCGGGCCGGAGGTGACCGGGCTCAAGCCCGGCGACCGGGTGGTGGTGCCGTTCAACATCGCCTGCGGCAGTTGCTGGATGTGTTCGCGCCAGCTCTACGCCCAGTGCGAGACCACCCAGGTCACCAGCGAGGGCAAGGGCGCGGCCCTGTTCGGCTACACCTCGCTCTACGGTTCGGTGCCGGGCGGGCAGGCCGAGTACCTGCGCGTCCCGCAGGCCCACTTCGGGCCGATCAAGATCCCGCAGACCGGCGCCGACGAGCGGTACCTCTACCTGTCCGACATCCTGCCGACCGCCTGGCAGGCGGTGAAGTACGCGGACACCCCACCGGGTGGCACCCTGGCCGTCTTCGGGTTGGGTCCGGTCGGGCAGTTCTGCGCACGGATCGGCCGCCACCTCGGCGCGGGCCGGGTGATCGGGCTGGACCTGGTGCCCGAGCGGCTGGAACTGGCCCGCCGGCACGGCATCGAGGTGCTCGACGTCAGCGAGCTGTCCGACGTGCCGGGCGCGCTGATCGACCTGGTCGACGGCCGCGGCCCGGATGCGGTGATCGACGCGGTGGGTATGGAGGCGCACGGTTCGCCAATGGGCAAGCTGGCCCAGACGGCCGCCGGGCTGCTGCCGGACAAGGTGGCCCAGACGATGACCGACCGGGCGGGGGTGGACCGACTCTCCGTCCTGCACGCCGCGCTCAAGGCGGTACGCCGCGGTGGGACGGTGTCGATCTCCGGGGTGTACGGCGGTGAGGCGGACCCGATGCCGCTGATGGAGATGTTCGACCGGGGTGTCCAGCTGCGGATGGGGCAGTGTCACGTGCGCCGGTGGACCGACGAGATCCTGCCGCTGCTCGCCGGCGACGACGACCCGCTGGGCGTGGAGGACCTGCGTACCCACCGGGTGCCGCTGGCCCGGGCGCCGCAGGCGTACGAGATGTTCCAGAAGAAGGAGGACGGCTGCATCAAGGTCGTGCTCGCACCATGAGGGCGAGGGGTGCGCCGTGAGCCGGGTGGTCGTGATCGTTGGTGGGAGCAGCGGGATCGGCCGGGCGACGGCGCGGGCGTTCGCCGAGCGCGGCGACCGCCTGGTCCTCGCTGCCCGCGCCGCCACGACCCTGGCCGAGGTACGCGCCGAGTGCGCCGAGGCCGAGGTGCTGACCGTGCCGACCGACGTGACCGAGCCGGACGCGCTGGACACGCTCGCGGGCGCGGCGGTCGAGCGTTTCGGCCGCATCGACGTGTGGGTGCACACGGCGGCGGTGATGGCCTACGGGCGCTTCGACGAGCTGCCGGAACAGGTCTTCGACCAGGTGGTGCGGACCGACCTGCTCGGCGCGGCGGCCTCGGTGCGGGTGGCGTTGCGGCACTTTCGGGTCGCCGGGGCCGGCACGGTGATCCTCACCGGGTCGGTTCTCGGGCACATCACCGCGCCGTACATGAGCGCGTACGTGACGAGCAAGTGGGGGTTGCAGGGTCTCGTCCGGGCGGTGCAGCAGGAGTTGCGCGACCGCCCGGCGATCCGGCTGTGCCTGGTCAACCCGGGCAGCGTGGACACTCCCGTGTACCAGCAGGCGGCCAACTACCTGGGCCGGATCGGGCGGCCACCCGCGCCGATCGCCCGGCCGCAGCGGGTGGCGCGGGCCATCGTGGACTGTGTGGACCGGCCCCGCCGGGAGGTGTCGGTGGGCCGGCTCAACGTGGTGCTGCGCGCCGGTTTCACCGTACTGCCGGGGGTTTATGACGTGTTGGTCGGACCGTTGATGCGGGCGGCGGGGCTCAGCGGACGCCCGGTCGCCGCGCACGACGGCTCGGTCTTCGCGCCGAACCCGGCCGGCGAGGCGGTGCACGGTGGTCACCTTCCCGACCTGCGGCAACTCGTGTTCGGACCGGTTGGCGCGGTGGGCGCCGCGCTGCGCCGGCGGCTCGGCTGAGCCACTCAGGACGATCCGGGGGCGTCGTGTATCGATCAACTCGCATAGGGTGGTGGGCCAGCAAGCGCTCTGGCGCACCACGATCGGGGAGACGATTCATCATGCGACTGAACCGCAGAACGGCACTCGGCCTGGGCACCGTGGCCACCGTCGGCACGGTGCTGGGCGCCGCCGCCCCGGCGAGCGCCGCCGAGGCCACCGAGACGTCGCCGACCACCCCCGCTCGGGCCGCCCGACGGGTCGCCGCCGTCTTCACCAAGCACAGCACCGAGGCCGGTGGCAACTGGCAGGCGTACGTCAGCGTCGCCGACCCGGCCGGTGCGCCGGTGGTCGCGGTGCAGGCCGACGCGGACCGGCGGATCGAGGCGTACAGCGTCAACAAGATCGCGGTCGCCACGGCGGTGCTCGACAAGGTCGACCGAGGGCTGCTCACCCTGGACCAGCAGGTCGAGGTGAGCGCGGCGATCGTCGTACCGGGCGGTGACGGCATCTTCAGCCTCGACGGCGCGTACCCGAGCCGGGTGACCATCGGGCACGTGCTGGCCAACCTGCTGACCGTCTCGGACGACACGGCGGTGCGGCTGTGCGGCCTGGTCGCCCCGGCCGCCGAGATCAACTCCATCCTGGTCGCCAAGGGCTTCCCGAACACCCAGGTCGAGCCGGTGGCCAACCCGAACCGGTTCTTCCTCGGCACCAGCACCCCGCGCGAGACGCACGACCTGCTGCGCGCCCTGGTCGCCGGCACGCTGCTCTCCCCCGCCTCGACGACGTACCTGTTGGGCCTGCTGCGCTCCCCGGTGGCGTTCACCGACGGCATCCGGCGCACGATGTCCTCCGACGAGCGAGCCCGGGTCGCCACCAAGGCCGGCTGGTTCGCCGACGCCCGGCACGAGGCCGGGGTGATCTTCGACCGTTCCGGTGCGGCGGTGCTCACCTACGCGCTCTTCGCCGACGGGCAGGCCAACCCGGAGGACTTCGGCGCGACCCACCCGGCGGTGCAGGCCCGGGCCGCCATGGGCCCCAAGTTCCTGGCCGCGGTGGACCGGATCGCCGGCGTGGGGACCACGTTCCGGATCACCGCCCGACGCCCCAGCAACGGCGGCTGACGCCATCCCGGGTCGGTCGCCACCGTCGGCGACCGACCCGGCGTGGCGACCGCCGGGGCACGGGTCGGTTCGGGTGACTACCGTGTAGGGCGGACACGTCGGAGGGACGGCAATGGCACGAGCGCGGAGCACGGACATCGAACGGTCGCTCGGGCGGCGGATGCGCGGCGCGGCTGGGCTGGCCGCGCTGGCCGGCCTGGCCTGGGTCGCCCGGGATGTGCCGGCGGCGCTCGGCGGCCGGCTCAGCGGGGCCCGCGCCGAACGGGCGGCCCGCTCGCCCCAGTTCCGCGACGGCACCTTCCACAACCAGGCCGGCACCCGCACGATGGTCGCCGAGCCGGGCCGCAACCTGGTCCGCGAGCTGATCTTCGGTAAGCAGAAGCGGCGCCCGACCACACCGGTGCCGCTGCTGCGGCCCGGCACGACGGACGCCGCCGACGCGGCCGACGAGCTGAACATCGTCTGGTACGGGCACGCCTCGACGCTGATCGAGATCGAGGGCCGGCGGGTGCTGCTCGACCCGGTGTGGAGCGACAGGTGCTCCCCGTCTCCTCTGGTCGGCCCGCGCCGGCTGCACGAGCCACCGGTCGGCATCGACGAGCTGCCCCCGCTGGACGCCATCCTGATCTCCCACGACCACTACGACCACCTCGACATGGCCACCGTGCGGGCGCTGCTCGCCGGGCAGTCCGCGCCGTTCCTGGTACCGCTCGGCGTGGGCGCGCACCTGGACCGCTGGGGCGTACCCGCCGAGCGGATCATCGAGCTGGACTGGTCCGAGTCGCACCAGGTCGCCGGCCTGGAGATCACCGCGACGGCCGCCCAGCACTTCTCCGGCCGTGGGCTGCGCCGCGACGGCACCCTCTGGAGTTCCTGGGTGGTGGCCGGGGCCCGCCGCAAGGTCTTCTACACCGGCGACTCCGGTTACTTCGCCGGGTACGCGGAGATCGGCGCCGAGCACGGGCCGTTCGACGTGACGCTGATGCAGATCGGCGCGTACGACCGGGCGTGGCCGACGATCCACATGTTCCCGGAGGAGGCGGTGAACGCCCACCTCGACCTGCGTGGCGGGCTGTTCGTGCCGGTGCACTGGGCGACGTTCAACCTGGCGCTGCACGACTGGTCCGAGCCGGTCGACCGGTTGTGGGCCGAGGCGAAAGCCCGCGACGTGCGACTCGCCGTGCCCCGCCCCGGCGAGCGGGTGGTGGTCGACGAACCGCCCGCCGTCGACGGCTGGTGGCAGGCCATCGCCTGAGCGGTCAGGTCGGTCAGAGCACGAACGCGTCGGTCCAGAGCGCGCCGGACCGGCCGGAGAGGGCGTCCAGCATGGCCACCGCCTGACCGTCGGTGAGCTGCGCGACGAAATCGACGATGGCCCGGCCCCGGGCCCGACCGATCCGGTCCGGGGTACGCGGGTGCAGCTCGGCCTCGGCCAACTCGACCAGGTCGTGCAGCCGGCGGGGCAGCCGGGATTCCTCCTCCGGGTCGAGCAGCCACTCCCAGAGGGCCTCGACCAGGGTGCCCAGCAGCCGGGCCTGACCGCGCTGGTGCAGGGCGAGGTCCGGGCGGGCCAGCACGAACCGGTGGTGCACGAACTTGAGCACCTGCACTTCGTGCCACTGCGCGCAGCCGAGCAGCACGTACCCGGAGCGCACCGACGGCTGATCGGTGACGGTGATCGCCTCGACGAAGCGGGTGGACCAGCGGGCGGAGAAACGCGCCACGTACTGCTCGGCCTCGATCGAGCCGTCGAACGGCATCGCGAGCAGCCCGTCGACCAGCTCCTCGCGGACGTGCTCGACGGCGGCGGCGAACGCGTCGTCGTCGGCGATCCAGGCGTCCTTGCGGTGCAGTTGTCGACGCAACCGCTCGATCGCCGCCCCGGGTCGCCGCGCCGACGTGGCCAACGCCGCGTCGGTGATCGCCCGGAAGTGCCCGCTCTCGCGCTGCCAGGCCATCAACTCGGCGGAGACCGACCCCTGCTGGAGCACACCGACCCGGTAGAAGTCCTCCACGTCGTGGATGGCGTACGCGATGTCGTCGGCGGTGTCCATCACGGACGCCTCCACCGTCTGCTGCCAGTCCGGGATGCGGCCGGCGAACGGCTCCCGGGCCTGCCGCAGGTCGTCCAGCTCGGTGCGGTACGCGCCGAACTTCGACGAGCCGCTGTCCGGGTCGTCCGGCGGAGGGGTGGCTCCGCGCGGCGGCGGATCCATCGTGCGCGGGTGCGGGTCGGGGTGGTCCAGCCGGGTCCACGGGTACTTCAGCATCGCCGCGCGGACCGCCGCCGTCAGGTCCAGCCCGGTGGTGGCCGCGCCCCGGATCTCGGTGCTGGTGACGATCCGGTACGACTGCGCGTTGCCCTCGAACCCGTCGGAGAGGCCGAGGCGCTGACGGGCCAGCCGGTCCAGCACCCGCTCCCCCAGGTGCCCGAACGGTGGGTGGCCGAGGTCGTGGGCGAGCGCCGCCGCCTCCACCACGTCGGGGTCGAGGCCGCCGAGCTTGTCCAGCAGGTCACGCCACCGCTCGTCGGCCGTCAGCCGCTCGGCGATGGCCCGGGCCACCTGGGCGACCTTGAGGCTGTGGGTGAGCCGGTTGTGCACCAGCAGCCCGGAGCCGACCGGGCTGATCACCTGGGTGACACCGCCGAGGCGGGCGAAGAACGGCGAGCCGACGATCCGGTCCCGGTCGGCGCGGAACGGGTTGGCCGCGAGGTCGCCGAGGGCCCGGGCGCTGCCGCCGAAGAGCCGCCGGGCGCGCGGCTCCGCAGCAGATTCCATGATCGCCACGCTAGCGCAGGCCCGCCGGGACCGCCGCCGGTCACCCCGGCCAGCCGCGACGACAGCTGTCGGGGCCGCCCGGCAGAATGCAGGCGGTACCCACTCCCGAAGGCGGATCGAGATCGTGACCCAGTCTGTTCATCAGCGGATCGCCGACGAGCTCGGCGTGGCCGAGCGTCAGGTGCGGGCGGCCGTGGAGCTGCTCGACGGCGGCGCCACAGTGCCGTTCATCGCCCGTTACCGCAAGGAGGCCACCGGCCTGCTCGACGACACCCAGCTGCGCACCCTGGAGGAGCGGCTGCGCTACCTGCGCGAGCTGGACGAGCGGCGGGCGGCCGTCCTGGAGTCGATCCGCGGTCAGGGCAAGTTGGACGAGGCCCTGGAAGCGCAGATCATGGCCGCCGACTCGAAGTCGCGGCTGGAGGACATCTACCTGCCCTACAAGCCGAAGCGGCGGACCCGGGCCCAGATCGCCCGCGAGGCCGGCCTCGCCCCGCTGGCCGAGACGCTGCTGGCCGACCCGACCCAGGACCCGAAGGCCACCGCCGCCGCGTTCGTCGACGCGGAGAAGGGCGTCGCCGACGCGGCCGCCGCGCTGGAGGGCGCGCGGGCCATCCTCATCGAGACCTTCGCCGAGGACGCCGACCTGATCGGCACGCTGCGCGAGCAGATGTGGTCGCGGGGCCGGCTGGTTTCCCGGGTACGCGACGGTCAGGAGGCCGCCGGCGCCAAGTTCGCCGACTACTTCGACTTCTCCGAGCCGTACCCGAAGCTGCCCTCGCACCGGATCCTGGCGATGTTCCGGGGCGAGAAGGAGGGCGTGCTCGACCTGACCATGGAGCCGGAGGAGGCCGGTGAGGCGGACGCGGCGCCGACCGGCCCGACCCGGTACGAGGCGGCCATCGCCGGCCGGTTCGGGGTGTCCGACGCGGGCCGCCCGGCCGACCGCTGGCTGACCGACACGGTCCGCTGGGCGTGGCGTACCCGGATCCTCATCCACCTCGGCGCGGACCTGCGGATGCGGCTGTGGCAGGCCGCCGAGGAGGAGGCGGTGCGGGTCTTCGCCACCAACCTGCGGGACCTGCTGCTCGCCGCGCCGGCCGGCACCCGGCCCACCATGGGCCTGGACCCGGGCCTGCGCACCGGCGTGAAGGTGGCGGTGGTGGACGCCACCGGCAAGGTGGTCGCCACCGACACCATCTACCCGCACGAGCCGCGCCGGCAGTGGGACGCGTCGGTGGAGACCCTGGCCCGACTGGCCGGGGCGCACGGGGTGGAGCTGATCGCGATCGGCAATGGCACCGCCTCCCGCGAGACGGACAAGCTCGCCGGTGACCTGATCGCCCGGCACCCGCAGCTCAACCTGACCAAGGTGATGGTCTCCGAGGCCGGCGCGTCGGTCTACTCCGCCTCCGCGTACGCCGCGCAGGAGCTGCCCGGGATGGACGTGTCGCTGCGCGGCGCGGTCTCCATCGCCCGGCGTCTGCAGGATCCCCTGGCAGAGCTGGTCAAGATCGACCCGCGGTCGATCGGCGTCGGCCAGTACCAGCATGACCTGTCCGAGGTGAAGCTGTCCCGGTCGCTGGACGCGGTGGTGGAGGACTGCGTCAACGCGGTCGGCGTGGACGTCAACACCGCCTCCGCGCCGCTGCTGACCCGGGTCTCCGGGATCGGCGCCGGGCTGGCCGAGAACATCGTGCTGCACCGGGACGCCAACGGGCCGTTCCGCTCGCGTACCGAGTTGAAGAAGGTGGCCCGGCTCGGCCCGAAGGCGTTCGAGCAGTGCGCCGGCTTCCTGCGCATCCCCGGCGGCGACGACCCACTGGACTCGTCCAGCGTGCACCCCGAGGCGTACCCGGTGGTGCGCCGGATCCTGACCAGCACCGGTCAGGATCTGCGCTCGGTGATCGGTAAGAGCACGATCCTGCGCGGGCTGCGGGCCACCGACTTCGTCGACGACCGGTTCGGCCTGCCCACCGTCACCGACATCATCGCCGAGCTGGAGAAGCCGGGCCGCGATCCCCGCCCCGAGTTCCGCACCGCCACCTTCGTCGAGGGGGTGGAGAAGATCAGCGACCTGACGCCCGGCATGGTGCTGGAAGGGGTGGTCACCAACGTGGCCGCGTTCGGCGCGTTCGTGGACGTCGGGGTGCACCAGGACGGTCTGGTGCACGTCTCGGCGATGTCCCGGACCTTCGTGAAGGACCCCCGCGAGGTGGTGAAGTCCGGCGACGTGGTCAAGGTCCGGGTGCTCGATGTGGACGTACCCCGCAAGCGCATCTCGTTGACCCTGCGCCTGGACGACGAGCCGGCGGCCGGCGGTGCTGGTCGGACGAGCCAGGAGGGGCGTGGCGGCCCGGCGCAGCGCGCACCGCAGGGCGGTCGTGGCGGCCAGGGCGGTGGCGGCGGCCAAGGTGGCCGCGGCGGGCAGGGAGGTCGTGGCGGGCAGGGCGGTGCCGGCGGGCAGGGTGGTCGTGGCGGTCAGGGTGGTCGCGGCGGCGGGCAGCACGGCGGTCGCGGCGGGCAGCAGCGGCAGGGCGCACCGGCGCCGGCCAACGACGCGATGGCCGAAGCCCTGCGCCGCGCCGGCCTGGCCTGACCCCGGTCAACCGGCGCGAGCGATCGACCGAAACGCCCCCGCCACAGCAGATCTTGGACAGTTTCCGTTCAGACGGAACGGAAACTGTCCAAGATCGGAGTCCGTCCGGGCGACGACCCGCGCGAAACGCGAGCCAGGCCGATGACGTGGTCGCGGCCGGTGGCCGCGACGGTGAGTCGATCCCGTTGCGGACGCTGCTCACCCGGTTGCTGGACGACGGGACCGACGAGCCAGACCCCACCACCAGACCTGCTGCACCACGAGGGTGAGCAGTCCGGCCAGGACGATCGCACACAGGTTGATCACCAGTTGGAGGGCCGAGCCGCCCGCTTCGTCCCACACTCCGTAGGCGGCGGCCACCGCCACGTTCGCGGCGGCCGGGACCGTGGTCACCGAGATCAGCACGCCGACCAGGCTGCCGGACTTCTTCGACGTCAACGAGAGCATCCCGGCCACGCCGGCAAGTAGACCGACCACCCAGGACAGCGCGTCCGGCCGCCAGATGAAGTCGGTGAGCGGACGTTCGGCGAGCAGCATCTCCCGACTGACCAGGCCGGCGGCGGTCAACGCCCAGGTGCTCAGCACGGTGACCGCCATGGCCGCCATAAAACCGACAGTCAGGGCAAGCACCGAGCGGCCGATCACGTCCAACCGACGACGTAGCAACGCCACGCAGAGCGCGGCGAGCGGGCCGAACTCCGGACCGACCACCATCGCCCCGACAATGAGGATCGGCTGGTCCAACAGCACACCGATGCCGGCGATCATGGTGGCCACCACGATCAGTACGAGGTAGGTGCCGGACAGTTCGGTCTGCTCGCCAGTCTTCGCGGCGATCTCGTCCCAGACCACCGCGTCCGCCCCGCTGCCCGGTGCCCGCTCCGCCGCTCGGTCAGCCGCGGCGGAGACGGTCAACTCCACATCGTCGGCCGCGATGCCGCCGGTGTCGTCCACCCCCATCCGCTGCAACTCCTGCAACACCCGGTCGGCGCTCTCCCGCACGACGTCGAACTGGATGAGGTCGCCCGGGGGCTGCCGGGCGACGCCGGGCAGCACCACCAGGTGGGTCACGCCGGGCTCGGCGGCCAGCAGGTCGATCACGTTCGCCGACTGCTCCGGCGAAGCGATCACCCTCAGGTGCAGCACGTGTCCTCCCCCTCACCCGACCGGCCGGTCCCCTACCCGCCCGACCGGCCGGTCGAGACCCTACCGCCCGGCCGCCGGCCGCACCGACCGCAGGAGGGCGTACGGCTGCTGAACCCGCAATGGCCTGGTCGACCGACCCTGCCCGGCGACGCGTGCCGGGCGCAACCACGCGGCGG
This sequence comes from Micromonospora parva, assembly GCF_000718515.1. Classification (GTDB taxonomy): domain Bacteria; phylum Actinomycetota; class Actinomycetes; order Mycobacteriales; family Micromonosporaceae; genus Micromonospora; species Micromonospora parva. The sequence goes on from NZ_JNZS01000016.1 coordinate 109,985, forward strand.
GTTGCCGGGCAGGGCAGCCGCGCCGGGCAAAGAACCTCTTGCGGCATCCTTTGGAGCTGATGCGGCAAACGAATCGCGCCGTATCCCGCGCCACCGCGTCGCTCCGAATCTGATACGACGAGCGGGTCATGCCGTGATGTCACAAACGGGTCAGCTCGAAAGGACTCGCCAAGCACTCCCAGACCGGGCGCGGGACACAGGTGGCGCAGGGGAGGACGGGACCGTCCACAGCGGCGGCTGTGGACGACCCCGCGCAGCGCCCGCTCGACCCGCTCGGCACTGGCGGCGCGCGGAGAGCGAATGGCCCGCAGGAGCGCAGCGGGCGGCTGGACGCTGTCATCGACCTGGGTGCGGTCGGCGTGGTCGACCCCGCGGTGGACCTGATCGTCCGGCACACGCTGCGGGCCGTACTCGACTGAGCCGGTGGCGTACCGTCACCCTCGTGGGTGAGCGGGACGCCCGGGAGTGGCGGGATCAGCAGCGGCAGGCGGTGCGGGCGCACGCCGACGCGGACGCGCGGCGGCGGGCCGCCGAGCACGCGCAGGCGGCGGACCTGGTGGCCTGGTTCGTGGCTGAGGCCACCCGGCGAGGGCTGCCCACCACCCGGTTGGCCGCCCGGGGGTACGACGGGCGTGGACGCTACCGGACCAGGCTGACCGGCTGGTATGTCGACCGGGCCGAGACCCGGGCGGTGGACGTGGATGGCCGGTTCCACCTGTTGACAGTGCCGGGTGGTTGGCGGGCCTGGCTCTTCGGTGTCGACCCGGAACCCAGCCCGGCGCCGTTGGTCGTCGGGGCCGGCGGTCGCGACGGCGAGTCGATCCCGTTGCGGACGCTGCTCACCCGGTTGCTGGACGACGGGACCGGCGAGCCGGGTTCGACCCCCGCCCGACTCTGAGGGGGCCGGCCGGCCCGTCTCACATGCGGTGGCCGGCCACCGTCACCGTCACGTCCGCCGGGGTGACCGACGAGGTCAGCCCCCGCATCGGGCTGCCGGACGTCGTCGAGAACAGCGCGAGCGGTTTCAGCCGCCTGTTCCACACCGAATAGCGCGAACGGTCGTTTGTCCATAGTAGCGACCCCCTATGATTGATTCATCCTCGTTTGACCAGTTCAAACCAAAGGCCCAATTGGTGAATCTCGTACGCATTCAAGAGGATCCTCACTGCATTTCGTCAGGAATCACGCCATGCTGAGTGTTCCGCTCGCTGGCGGAATCGTTCTCGCACTCGTCGTCGGCACGCTGCTGCAACCGCTCGTTCTTCGCCTGCTGAGAGCAGCAGCGGTGCTCGACATACCGTCGGAGCGGTCCTCGCACAGCACACCGGTTCCGCGCGGCGGGGGCGTGGGAGTCGCCGCGGCGGCGGGGCTCGCGCTTCTCCTGAACGAACACGCCCGGTCCATCGCCGTACCGCTGCTCTTCTTCGCGGCGATCGGGCTCCTGGAAGACCTGCGGGGGGTCCCGATCCGCAGCCGACTGCTCCTGCAGGTGCTGGCCGGCCTGGGCACGGCGGTGATCCTGGTGCCCGGCGGACAGACCTGGTACGTCCACGTGCTCCTCGTCCTCGCCCTGGCGGCCTGGGTGACCTCGTACGTGAACGCCTTCAACTTCATGGACGGCATCAACGGCATCTCGGCCGTGCACGCGATCCTCGGCGGGTTGGCGTACGCCGTGCTCGGAGTGCTCACGGACCTTCCGCTACTGATCGCGGCCGGCAGTCTGATCGCCGCCGCCTCGCTGACATTCCTGCCCTGGAACGCCTGGGTCGCGAAGGTCTTTCTCGGCGATGTCGGGTCGTACGCCCTGGGCGGTGCGCTCAGCACGATCGCCGCCTACGCCATCGTGCGCGGCACGCCGCCGGAGGCCGCCGTGGCGCCACTCGCGTTGTATCTCGCCGACACGGGCTGGACGCTCCTGCGCCGCATCAGCAAGGGCGAAGCCTGGTACCGCCCCCACCGCAACCACGCCTATCAGCGGCTGACGGACGGCGGTTGGTCGCACCAGCGGGTCACCGCGACGACCGCCGTCGTCGGCGCGGCAGTGGCCGGCTGCCTGGTCGCCGCGTCCTTCAGCGGACCAGTCACCCGGGTCGCGCTGGACGCCACGGCCCTCGCCATCCTCGCCGCCTACCTCGCTGCCCCCGCCTGGCTCACCGCACAGCGGGCCCAGCCTTCGCCGGAAGGAAGAACGATCCATGCCAGAACTGTCAGCTCAACGAGCCGGTGACCCGGCCGGCCCCGGGAACCGGCCGGTGAAGAAGGTCGCGGTGCTGGGCAGCAGCGGCTTCGTCGGCCGCGCGGTCGTCGCCGAGCTGCGCAGCAGAGGTGTCGAGGTCCAACTCGTCTCCGCACCGCGCCTGTCGTGGCCACTCACCGAGTCACTCCGGAGCAATTCGGTGCCGGCGGATCTCCAGCGGGACGTCGTCGATGCCCTCGCCGCACAGCTCGACGGCGCACACGTCGTGATCAACACGGCCGGGCTGCCGAACGGGTCCGCCCCGGACAGCGCGGAGTTGTACGGCGGAAACGCACTGCTGCCCACCCTCGTCGCCCGAGCCAGCGCCCTCGTCAACGCCGACCGGCTGGTCCACGTCAGCTCGGCGGCGGCGCAGGGGGCGATGGATCTCGACGAGACATCGCGGACGATGCCCTTCTCGCCGTACTCCCGCTCGAAGGCGGTCGGCGAACGCCTGCTGCAACGCGAGGACTGCATCGATACGGTCATCTATCGGTCGACCTGGGTTCACGACGTGGATCGACCGAACACCAGGGCGCTCGTCCGGCTCGCGCAGTCGCGGATGAGCTGCGTCGCCGGGGACGGTACCGCGCCGACACCCCAGGTCCTCATCGACGACGTCGCCGCGGCGATCGCCCACCTCGGGCTCGTCGGCGGCCCGGTGCCGCCCATCGTGCTCCAGCCGCACAACGGCATGACGACAGGGCTGCTGCTGCGCCTGCTCGGTGGCCGCGAGCCACTGCACCTCCCACCACTGATGGCGCGGTACGCGACGCGCTGCGTCACCGCGTACGGGCGGACGGGTCTGCACGCCAACGCGCACGCCCGTCGGGTGGAGATGCTCCTGTTCGGCAAGCGGCAGACGCCGGGCTGGCTCACCGACCAGGGGTTGGCGCCCACGCTGCGCCCCGAGGCGTGGGAGCGGCTGAGGACTGCCGGCGCCGAGCCGACACCCGCCGCGACGCCGAACGCCGACGCCGTGGCGCGGCCCCGAACAGGTGACCGGCGACCGGTCGACACGAGCGGAGCGGACGCGGAAAACCGCTCCCTGACGACGTAGCTCCGCCCCCAACAGGAAGGCTCTCCATGGCTCTCGCCCCCGGGTCAGGCCCGACCGACCTGATCGGTTCCTTTGCTGCTCCGGCCACGGTGGCAGCGCGGTGAGAATCGGGATCATCACCCAGTGGTACGACCCGGAGGGTGGCTCCGCCGTCGTTCCGGGGATCATCAGCCGGTCGCTCGTCGCCCTCGGGCACGAGGTGCACGTGCTCACCGGCTTCCCGAACTATCCGTCCGGCCGGCTGTCTCCGGGCTACCGGCTGCGCCCCTACCGCTTCGAGATGATGAACGGCGTCTCGGTGCACCGGGTGCCGCTGGTGCCCAGTCACGACCGGTCGGCGCTCGGGCGGGCCGCCAACTATCTCAGCTTCGCGGCCTCCGCCGCGGCCCGGCTGGACCTGCTCCGCAAGGTCGACGTGTGGCTGGTCTACTCGTCGCCGGCGACGGTGACGCTGCCCGCGATGGTGGCCCGTTGGCTGCACGGACGCCCGTACGTGATTCTCATGGAGGATCTCTGGCCGGACACCCTGGCGGAGAGCGACTACGTGCGCCCGGGCCGTCGCACCGACCTGATCGTCCGGTGGCTCAACAGGTTCTGCGACGCGGCGCACCGGGGCGCGTCCTCGGTGGCGGTCATCGCCCCTGGCATGGCCGACATCCTGAGCAACCGAGGTGTCCCCCGGGACAAACTCTCGGTCGTCTACAACTGGGTCGACGAGCGCCTCTTCCGGCCGCGAACACCTGATCCCCAGTTGGCGGCGGCCCTCGGGCTGAAGGGCTTCGTCGTCATGTACGCCGGGAGCATGGGAAACCTCCAAGGGCTCGACGTCGCCGTCGACGCCCTGGAGCATCTCGCCGACATCCCGGACCTGACACTCGTGTTCGCCGGCAGCGGTGTGGAGGAACGCCGGCTGCGCGAATCGGCGGCACGGTACGCGCCCGGCCGGGTGGTGTTCCTCGGCCAGCAGCCGGTCGAGCGGATGGTCGAGCTGATGCCGCTCGGTGACGTCCAGTTGATCTCCCTGCGCGATCAGCCCCTCCTCCGGTCGATCATGCCCAGCAAGGTGCAGAGCACCCTGGCGTGCGGACGTCCCATCGTGGCCGCTCTGGCGGGTGACGCGGCCCGGCTCGTCGACGAGTCCGGTGCCGGGTTCGTCGCCCCTCCCGGCGACCCCTACGCACTGGCCGACGCGATCCGTCGGATGTACGAGTTGGGCGCTGAGAAACGCGAGGAACTGGGCCGCGGCGGTCGGCAGTTCTACCTGGAACGGCTCTCCGAGCGGGTCGGCAGCGTCGCGCTCGCCATGCACCTGGAGAAGGCGGTCCGGGGCCACGTCCCGGCCGCCGGCTGATCACGGTGCCGGTGGCGTTGTCGAGGAAGACGACTCACCCGGTGGCACCCAGTGGCCAGGCCGAACGGCGGTGGCTGAGGCCGCTACAGCAGCCAGGCGCACTGGGCGGCCAATAGGATAGCCGGATCTTCAGCTCAGATAACCCGAAACACGGCCAGAGCAGCTGCTTCGCCCTGTAACAAGGACAAAGAGCGCAAAGCTCCTTCTGCCGGGCGGCGGAAGAGTCGGAGATCGGGACAGGGAGCCAGTACATGCCCCAGGACACGGAGCACACGGAGCGGCCGGACCAGCGGACCCGGCGGGCCAGGGCCCGCCGGCGCGCCATCGGATTTCTCGCGGCCGACACCGCCGCCTGGGTCGGTGGTCTGGTGGCCGCCGCCTGGACCCGGTTCGAGTTCCAGCTCCCTCCCGGCCAGCTCGGCCGGGCCGCGGCGGTCGGACTGGCCGCGGCGGTCCTGCACGTGGCGGTGGCGGCGTTGCGCCGGCTCTACTCCGGACGGCACCCGCTGGGCAGCCTTCAGGAGGTCCAGGGCGTCGCCGGCACCACCATCACGACGGCCGCCATCCTGCTGCTCGGGCTCCTGCCGTCCGGCGATCGGCCGGTGCCGGCGAGCACCCCGCTGGTCGGCGGCGCACTCGCGCTACTGCTCATGCTCGGTAGCCGGTTCGTGTACCGGCACCGACACGACCTCGCCATGCGCCCGGATGTCAGGTCGTCGACGCCGGTGCTGCTGTTCGGGATGGGTGACGCCGGTCAAGGGCTGCTCCGCGCCATGCTCAGCGACCCGCGCGGCCGGTACCTGCCGGTCGGCGCGCTCGACGACGACGCCGACAAACGTGACCTGCGCATCGGTGGGGTGCGGGTGCTGGGTGGACGGCACGACGTGGCCGCCTCGGTCCGCCGTACCGGCGCCACCGCCGTCATCTTCTCGGTGGCCAACGCGGACGCCGCGCTGATCCGCCAGATCCGCGAGGCCACCCTCGAGGCCGGCGCGGTCTTCAAGGTGCTGCCCCCGGTGCGGGATCTTGTCGACCACCGGATCACCGTCACCGACGTCCGGGACGTGCAGGTCAGCGACCTGCTCGGCCGCCGGCAGGTGGTCGGCGACCTGCCGCTGAGCACCAACAGCCTGACCGGCCGACGGATCCTCGTCACCGGCGCCGGCGGGTCGATCGGCTCCGAACTCTGCCGTCAGGTGATGAAGGCCAACCCGGGCGAGCTGATGATGCTGGACCGGGACGAGTCGGCCCTGCACGGCCTGCAGATGTCGCTCGCCGGACGGGCCATGCTGGACGGCCCCGAACTGATCCTCGCCGACCTGCGCGACGACGAGGGCATCCGGCGGATCATGCGGGAACGCCGTCCGGAGATCATCTTTCATGCGGCGGCGCTCAAACACCTGACCCTGCTGCAACGACACCCGGGCGAGGCGGTCAAGGCGAACGTCTGGGGCACCCTGTCGGTGCTGGACGCCTGCCAGGACGTGGCGAAGTTCGTCAACATCTCCACCGACAAGGCAGCCAACCCCATCAGCGTCCTCGGCTACTCGAAGCGCATCACCGAACAGTTGACAGCTCACGCCGCGTCCCGGTTCCCGGGCACGTTCCTCAGCGTTCGCTTCGGCAACGTGCTGAGCAGCCGCGGCTCGGTGGTGACGGCCTTCCAGCGGCAGATCGAGGCCGGGAAGCCACTGACCGTCACCCACCCGGACGTCACCCGCTATCTGATGACCATTCAGGAGGCCGTCCACCTGGTGCTCCAGGCCGCCGAGATCGGCCGAGACGGCGAGGCGCTGGTGCTCGACATGGGCGAACCGGTCCGGATCGTCGACCTGGCGCGTCAGATGGCCGAGCAGGCCGCCAGCTCCGTGCCCATCGTCTACACCGGGCTGCGGCCGGGCGAGAAGCTGCACGAGGACCTGCTCGGCGTCGGTGAGGTCGACACCCGACCGTTCCACCCCCTGGTGTCCCACGTGGCCGTGCCGCCGCTCGACCCGATGGAGGTGAGCGGGCTCGACCCGTACGACGACCCGGCGAAGATCGTCGAGCAGCTCGCGCTGCTCTGCGCCCAGCCGGTCGCTCCGGCGGTGAAGGGCCCGCGGGGCGTACCCCTGCAGTCGCACTGATCTGATCGACCCCGTCGCCACGGCGGGGCTGAACGGGGTGACGCCACGCGGGCGTCACCCCGTTCCGTTCGCCCACGGGGGCGTCCCGCCGTCACGGCGCACCAGCGCGCGGCCCAGGGCCGGGAGTCCGGCCAGGTCCAGGCGCACAGCGACCAGGGCCGGCGATCACGCGTTCGTGATCGCCGGCCCTGGTGCCGAGTTGGTCAGCGACGGATGCCCGCCCAGTCGTGGTGCCGGCGCACTGTGGAGAGGATGAAGTCCACCACCCGCCGGGAGGTGTCGGGCACCTGGTAGTCGGCCGGGCAGGGCACCCCCTCGGCGGCGACCTGCGCCACCGTCACCTCGACCGCCTCGACCACGCCCTGCGGGTCGAGGCCGGTCATGATGATGCCGCCCGCGTCGAGGGCCTCGGGGCGTTCGATCGACTCGCGCAGCGTCACCGCGGGGAAGCCGAGGATGGCGGCCTCCTCGCTGATCGTCCCGCTGTCGGACAGGGTGCAGAACGCCTTCGTCTGCAGGTGCACGTAGTCCAGCAGGCCGAACGGGTCGTGGAAGGCGATGCCGTCCAGTGCGGTGGCATCCGGGGCCAGCGCCTCCAGCCGCTTACGGGTGCGCGGGTGGGTGGAGACCAGCACGGGGAAGCCCCACCGGTCGCGCACCGCGACCAGGCAGTCCAGCAACCGCTGGAGCCGCTCGGGGCGGTCCACGTTCTCCTCCCGGTGCGCGCTCACCAGGAAGTACCGGTCCTGGTCGAGTTCCAGTTGACGCAGGATGGTCGAGCTGGCGATCGGCGTCCGGTAGTGCTCCAGCACCTCCCGCATGGGTGAGCCGGTGTGCAGGATGCGGCGTGGGTGCAGGCCCTCGGCGAGCAGGTTACGCCGGGCGTGTTCGGTGTAGACGAGGTTGAAGTCGGCCACGTGGTCGACCAGCCGGCGGTTGGTCTCCTCCGGCACGTTCAGGTCGAAGCACCGGTTGCCGGCCTCCATGTGGTAGACCGGCACCCGCATCCGGCGGGCCATCAGCGCGGCGATGCAACTGTTGGTGTCACCGAGCACCAGCAGGGCGTCGGGTCGCTCCTCGGCGATCGCCGTCTCCATCCCGACCAGCACCCCGCCGAGGACCCGCCCCAGCGATGAGGTGTCGACCCGGAGAAAGCGGTCCGGCTCCCGCAGCCGCAACTCCTTGAAGAACACGTCCGACAGGGTGCTGTCCCAGTTCTGCCCGGTGTGCACCAACGTGTGCTCCACCGTGTCGTCGAGTCGCGCGAGCACCCGGGAGAGCCTGATGATCTCAGGCCGGGTGCCGACGACAGTCATGATCCGGGTCATGCCCGCCCTCTCTCTGCTGCCGCCAGGGGCGCCGGCCGGGCCGCCTCCACCGGCTCCGCCCAGGTGTCCGGTCGGTCCGGGTCGAAAAGCTCGTTGGTCCAGAACATCGTCACCAGTTCGTCGACACCGGTGTTCACCAGCTTGTGCACCCACATCGTGGGCATGTCGACGAGGGTTGGCTCGGCACCGCTCACCGGGAACCGCAGCACCTCGCGGTCGCCGACCCGGCGCAGGCTGATCTCGGCCGAGCCGCGCAGCACCACGAACCGCTCCACCTTCGCCAGGTGGAAGTGTTCTCCCCGGGTGATCCCGGGCCGGGTGGTGGAGCAGAACGACTGCCCCGCCCCGCCGTGCGCCTTGACCGTCTCGACCAGTTCACCGCGGGCGTCCGCTCGCCGGGGCAACGCCATCGGGTAGTGCGCCGGGAAGCAGTGCGACCGGTAGGTGTTGAACAGCCGCACGTCGTGCCGGTTCAGCAGGGACGGAATCTCCCCGGTCCGGTACGTCGCGGCCATCCCGGCGAGCCGGTCCGCCAGGGCCTGGACGCCGACACGCAGCGCCGGCATGGCCGGATCCCACGATCCACCACGGGACAGCCCGACGAGCCGGGCGGCGGCATCGGTGACGTGCACCAGGCTCAGTTCACGGTCGGCGTGCACCTCGGGCCGCCCACCCTCGGCGAGCAGCCGGCAGAAGGTCGCCACCGCCGAGTTGTAGTGCGGTCGCCCGTGCTCGCCGTACAGGTTCGGCAGCAACACGTCGTCGAGGTCGACGCCGGTGTCCGCCAGCACCCGCGCCGCCTCGGCCTTGGCGTCGCCGTACGGTGTGCCGTTGCCGGCCTGCACCGAATTGGCGTAGACCACCCGCGCCGGCGGGTTCGCGCAGTGCTTGAGCCCGTCGGCGAGTTGGGTGGCGAGCTGGATGTTGCCGGCGGCGACCTCGGCGGCGTCGCCCCGGTTGACGCCGGCCAGGTGCAGCAGGCGGTCGTGGCCGGCGATCTTCGCCGCGATCACTCCCGGGTCGGCCAGGTCGACACGGCTGAGCACTGTCGGCTCCGGCCACCCCAGCGCGCGCAGCAGCACCCGGACGTGCCAGCCGAGAAAACCTCCGCCGCCGGTGACGGCGAGCTTCAGCACGCCAACACCGGGTCTCGCAGCGCCAGCTCCGCGCGCACCTCGGGCAGCGTCTTCAGCAATTCGACAAGCTCGGGTACGCCGAGCTGCGGCGCGTTCGACGAGTTGAAGTCCTCGGTCAGCCCGGCACCGAACTCGCCCTCGGAGACGTAGAGCGCGTAGTTGAGATCGCGACCGTCCAGCGGCACCCGGAGAAAGTCTCCGAAGTCCTCGGCCTGGGCGAGTTCCTCCCGACTGGCCAGCGTCTCGGCCTGCTTCTCGCCGTGTCGAATGCCGATCACATCGAGCTTGGCGGGTACGTCGAAGAGCTGACACACCGCCTCGGCCAGGTCGCCGACGGTGCACGCCGCGGCCTTGCGGATGAAGATGTCACCCGGCCGCGCGTGCTGGAACGCGTGCTCGACCAGCTCGACGGAGTCCGCCAACGACATCACGAACCGGGTCATTCCCGGATCGGTCACGGTGGGCGCCCGGCCCGCCTTGATCTGCTCGATGAAGAGCGGAATCACCGACCCACGCGAGTACATGACATTGCCGTACCGCACGCAGGAGACGGTGGTGGCACTGTTCGGGTTGTTCCGGGCGTGCGCCTGGACGACCTTCTCCATCATCGCCTTGCTCATGCCCATCGCGTTCACCGGGTAGACGGCCTTGTCGGTGCTGAGCACCACCACCGACCCGACGCCGTTGCGCTCGGCGGCCTCGACGACGTTGCTGCTGCCCAGCACGTTCGTCCGTACTGCCTCGAGGGGGAAGAACTCGCACGACGGCACCTGCTTGAGGGCGGCGGCGTGGAAGATGTAGTCGATGCCTCGGCTGGCCTTGAGCACCGAGTCGTAGTCGCGGATGTCGCCGACGTAGTAGCGGACCCGCTCGTCACCGAGCAGCCGACGCATCGCGTCCTGCTTGGCCTCGTCCCGGCTGAGCACCCGAACCTCGCCGACGCCGCGGGCGAGGAGCCGGCGAACCATGGTCTGACCGAAGGAACCGGTGCCGCCGGTGATGAGCACGCGGTGCCCGGTGGTAGCGAAAGTCATAAACCCTCCCGTGTCGTCGATTCGCCGATCCATAACCCGACGAGTCGGCGAGTGGAGCCAGGGCGTCGCCCACGATCCATCCGCAGCAAGGGCCGGCTCGGCCGGTTGCGGCACCGGGGACAACGACATGTCCAGCCGGCAGATACGCTTGTCGCTGCTAAATCGCCGTAAAGCATGACAAGGAAGAAACGATCGCGGGTGGTCGGTCGCCCCGGGGACCGCACGCGGCGACGAGTCGCGCCAAAGTGCGCAGCCCGAACGGCATCTGTCGCAGTCATTTCATGAAACATGCGAATTACCGGATCGACGCTTGCTATAACACCCTTACGCACTGGTGACACACATCCGGCACGTCCGCCTGCGACCTTGGCCGGCTCTTCAGAACGACACACGTCTTCGGTCCTGCCGTGCGCCTACCGACGGACAGCTTGGCGGTGCAGGCCGGGATGAGCAGAACGACCACTACCGGGACGCACCCGGCGGAGCGGACACTGACGCGGGAGCACAGCTGGATGAGCACGACAACACCAGACCTCACCACACGTCGATTCGCGCCAACGCCGGCGTTGCCGCGAACGAATCAACAACCCCCGGCCGTGTTCCGTCGTTCGCTGCGAGCGTGGCTGCCACTGTTGTTGGCCGGCGGCTGGATGCTGGGCACATTCGGCCTCTTCTGGACCGGGGCGTTGGCGCAGGAGGTGCCGAACCGCGGCGTGCTGTGGCTGTTCGTGTTGAGCGCGACCGGCGCCTTTGCCGTCGGTTATGTCGCACAGCTCTTCCGCGGCAATTCCGCGCCCAGGGCCAGAACGACCCGCTCCACCGACATCCTGCGGGCTCGCCGGTTGGTGCTGGCCGGTGGCATCTACTACATGGTCTTCGGCGTGGCCCTGCTACTCGAATACGGGGCAACCGGTCCGGGCAGCATCATTGCCAGCCTGCAGGACCCAGCGGGGGCGTACCTCAACAAGTTCACCGTCTACCAGCAGCAGGAGGACGCCGGGCGGACCAACCCGGTCATCCAGGTACTGACCCTGCTCGGCGTTCTGGGCACCGCGCTCGTGCCACTGCTCGTCGTCTACTGGCGGCGACTGTCGAGCGGCCTGCGACTCGTGGGGCTCGCCGGCATCGGCGTCTACAGCGTCTTCTTCCTCTACATCGGCACGCTCAAGGGCCTCGGCGACTTCGTGTTGATGATTGCCGCCGGGCTGCTCATCGCGTCGTCGCGGAATCCCGATCGCATCGCGCAGCGGCAGAAGCGGCGACGCGCGACGGTGCTGGTGGCGGTCGTGGTCGTGCTCTTCTGCGGCTACATGATGAGCAATCAGGCAGATCGCGTGGACCAGTTCGGCACCCAGGATCGGGTCCGTGCGAATCCGACGGTCGAGCGGATCGCCGGCGAGCAGGTGGCGACCGGGCTGGCCGCGCTGGTGATCTATCCAACCCACGGTTACCTCGGCCTCGCCTACAACCTCGAAACGCCGTTCACCTGGTCCCATGGGCTCGGCAGCACCCCGGCGATCACCTCGTACGCCGGCCAGTACCTCGGCATCGACGCTGACCAGTACCCGGCGTACCCGGTCCGTACCGAATACCGGACGGGGTGGCCTGCGGGCATGTACTGGGCGACGATCTATCCCTGGCTGGCCTCAGATCTCACCTTCCCGGGAACGGTGCTCTTCATGGCCCTGCTGGGTTGGTTCTTCGCCCGGCTCTGGCGCGAGGTGAACCTCTCGGGTGGCATCCTGCCGATCTTGATCTTCGTGCAGATGTGTCTGCTCGTGGCGTACATCCCGGCGAACAATCAGCTCGGCATGTCGCGCCCAGCGCTGATCGGCGTCGTCACCCTGCTGTTCCTGTACGTGTGGACGGCCCTCACCCGCAGCGGGAGCGGGTCAACGCCTCCCGCGCGGGTGCTGCGGTAGGCCGCGCTTCTCCACCGACCCGCCACCACCCGGTGAGGCGGTCATCAGGTCGGCCAGGAAGGACCGGAGCCGTTCGCCCTGTGCCTCCGGACCGCGCGTCCGTCGTACGAACGCGGCCCCCGCGCCGCCGAGAGCGGCCCTCTCCTCGGGAGCCATGGCGAGCACCCGGAGCAGGACGTCGCGCAGGCCCTTGGCCGTGTCGGACTCGGCGAAGCACAGGTACGGGTCATAGTCGGGTGGAATGCCCGGCAGCCTGGTGGTCACCACCGGAACGCCGGTCGACAGGTACTCGATGAGCTTCGACGGAAACGAGTAGCGGACGAACGACTGATCCACCGGTCGCGGGTTCACCAGAACCGAGGCACGTGCGAGGCGCGGCATCAGCGCCGCGCGGTCGAGCAGCTCCGGGGCGGCGATCCGGGGATCGGCCTCGGCCTGGGTCCGGGACCATTCCTCCAGCTCTCCCCTACCGAACAGGAACAGGCGCAGATCGGGATCGTCCATACCGCGGAACGCCTCGACCAGACGATCCACACCGTAGGCCCGGGTGAGCCCGCCGGCGTACACGACGTCGCGGCAGACCGCCGGCGCTTCGTCCGGCGCCACGCGGGGCCGAGCTGAGACGAGCGGACGGGTGGGGTGGGCCGTCGACGCCTCGGCCGGGGGCGGATCGCAGATTCCCTCCATGACCAGACGCGGGAGCGAGGGCGCGAAGTCCTCGGCGAGCGCGGTGGTGAGCACCACGACGCCGGAACACCGCCGCAACGCCAACCGGACCAGCGTGTGATCCAGCCGCCGTAACGCCCGGACGATCCGGCCGTCCTCAGGGAGAACCACTCCCGGGGGATCCGTCAGGACCGGCACCACCCGTACCGACCGTCGCCACGCGACCAGGGCCCCGAACCACAGGAACGGCGAGTGGACGCCGTGGATGAGCAGAACGTCGTCGCCGTGCTGGCGCAGCGTCCGCGAGCCCGCACGGACGACCGCGACGAACCGCGTCAGATGTTTCAGGCCGAGTAGATTGACGAAGCCCAGCAGCTCTCCCTGCACGTTGTCCTGCTCGAACCGCCCCGACCTGAAGCGGATCTGGCGGTTGCGCGGGAAGGTCGACGCGGGGGCCGCGGAGAGCAGACGGACCGGACCGCCCGCGGCGCGGATGCTCCTCACCAGGGCCCAGGCGAACGTGTGGGTCTGGGTGGGCATGACGACGTCGTGCGCCACGATGTGACGGAACAAGTCGTCCCCGATGGTGAAGCCCAGCAGTAGCACCCGGGGACAGGGCTCGTCGGTCACGTCGCACCTGCCAGGATGCGCCGGTAGACGCCATCGAGAGACCGGAGCATGACCGGCAGGCTGTACGCGTCGTGCACCACCTTGCGGCCCGTCTCCCCCAGGTGCCGGCGTTCGGCGGCGTCGTCGAGCAACGGCTCCAGGGCCGTGGCGAATGCGACAGGGTCGCCGGCCGGCACCAGATGCCCGCCGCCCTGGCGAAGCACCTCGATGTTGCCACCGACGGCCGACGCTACGACGGGCAGAGCGTGGGCCATCGCCTCCAGCAGAGCGTTGGACAGGTTCTCGTGCAGGGTGGGAAAGACGAAGATGTCCGCGGCCGAGAGGAGGTCCGGCACGTCGAGCCGATTGCCGAGCAGCCGCACCTCGATGCCGTGCAGGTCGGCCAGTGCCTCGGCGATTCCGGCCCGGTCCGGTCCGTCACCGGCGACCAGCAGCACCCGGCGACCAGGGCGTGGCGGCAGTCGGCGCAGCGCGTCCGCCAGCACCCCGAAGCCCTTGTCCCAGTTCAGGCGCGCTACCGCGATCATGGCCACGTCGTCGTGGGCAAGGCCGAGGGCCGCGCGTCGGCTACTCCTCACGGCATCGACATCGGTAGGTAGCGGAACCCCGTTGGGGATCACGCCGACGAACTTGCCGGCGTGCGCCCGGACGAAGTCCCGGTCGGCGGCGTACTCGCAGACCGTGGCGACGTGGCTGGCCATCCGCAGCGTTGCCGGCTCCGCGCCACGGACCACCATCGTTCTCCGCCAGGTGTGGCCGCCGTGCCTCAGGTCCCGCACGGTGCCGTGCACCGTGACCAGGATTCGGGGGCAGCCGGCCAACCGGGCGGCGAGCACGCCATGAAAGCCCTCGTTCTGCAGGCCGCGCACGTGCACCAGGTCGGGGCGTACCCCCCGCAGAAGTCGGACCCACTGGCGCAGCAAAGGCACGTTGAGGCCACCGTTGCCGCCGACCTGATGCATGCGGACGAACTCGTACCGCTCGCTGAGTGGGGAATCCAGCACCCGCCCCACGGCGGTCAGTGGCCCGTTGGCGCCGGGCGTACCGGCCGAGTGCTGCACGACTATCGGCCGTGCTCGCACAGGTGGGGTGTACGGACTCTGCTCGTCCCGACTGGCTGGCTCCACTGACACTCCATCGTCGACGACCGGCACCGGCGGCGTGCCCTGATCCCCGGTAACCGAATCGGTGCGTACAGTAACACCGGCAATAGCCGTCAAAAGCCTGAGACACGCTTTATACGAATGGAAAGCATGAAAAGCTACGAGACCCTCACCTCTCCAGCTCAGCCGACCATTACCTCCGGCGAACCCGGGCCACGAGTGGTCATGGTGGCGGCGTACCGGTTCCCGCACGGTGACGCCATGTCGAACCGACTGCTCCAGCTGGCCCGCTCCGCGACTCCCCCGGGCGCGACAACCCTGATCGTGAACGACTGGCCCGACAACGAACGGCAACCTGAGCTGTTCGCCCTGCCACCCGAACTGCGTCTGATCACGCTGGTCGCCGCAGGCGGAGGCAGCTGGCTCCGGCGCTGGCTGCGCCGGCAGAGCCGACCACTGCGCGTACTCAAGGTCCTGCGTCAGGCGGGGGTGCCCGTCGGTGAGGTCACTGCTGTCTGCCTTCCACTCGGGTTGTGGAACCTGACCACCTGGATCGTGTTACGGCTGACGATGCGCTGCCCGTTGACGGTGGACGTTCTCGAACGGCACGACCCCCGACAGTTTCGCCGTGGACGCCTGACGCCCTACTTCATCCGGCACCGGTGGCACTCCTTCCTCGCTGCGCGGCTGGCCGATCGGATCATCGCCATCTCCACGACGCTGCAGCGACGTCTCATCCGGCCGAACCGGCCCGTCCTGGTGGTTCCGCCCCAGGTCGACTGCGCCGATTATCGCCAACCGGCGCCCTCGTCACTGACGAAGAGCCTGCGTCTGCTGTACGCCGGCACCGCGGGCTCCAAGGACCACCTCGCCGCGGTGGTGGAGGGCATCCGTCGACTGCCGGAACCCGAACGCCAGCGGGTCCGGCTGACGATAGCCGGGATGACCCAGGAGCAGGCCGCAGCCATGTCCGACCTGGACCAGGGGGCGGTGACGGACCTCGGCGACCAGGTCATCTTCCTGGGGCGGGTGTCGCGCGAGCGTGTTCTCGCCGAACTGCGCGCGGCGCACTTCTCGGTGCTGGTCCGACCCACCGGGGGTTACGCCGAGGCGGGCTTTCCGTCGAAGGTCCCCGAGAGTCTGGCCGCCGGCTGCCCGGTTCTGCTCAACCACACCAGTGACCTGGCGACCTACATCGACGACGGTCGAGAGGGCATCGTGCTGGCGGGTCCCGGCGCGCACGACGTGCGGGACGGCCTCATGCGGGCGCTCACCCTGGACGACGCGCAGTGGTGGCAGATGAGCCGGCGCGCCCGGGAGCGGGCTGCGGCGTTCGACTACCGGGCCTGGGCACCCACGGTGAGCGCGTTCGTGGCCGGGGCGCGGACCGAGCAGGACCACGTGAGCGGGCAGACGGACGTACGCCCACCGCTCGGCGGGTGGTGATTCGACCCGATCACCCGAGCGGACCAGCGGGAGCTGTCGGCTCAGTCGTCCTCCTGCTGCCGGCTGAGGTCGCTCGCGCCGCCCGGTCCTTCTGATGCCCCGGCACGCCGTAGATCTCTCGGATCACCGCGGCCTTTTCCTGAGCCGGCAGGTGTCCACAGCCGAGTGACTTGGCCTTCATCGCGGTGAGGTACTCGTCGGTGCTCCGGAGAACGCGGGCAGGTACGCCCGCGGCGACGCTGCCGTCCGGAACGTCACGGGTCACGACCGAACCAGCGCCGATGATGCACCGATCCCCGATCCGCACCCCCGGCATGATGATCGATCGGACACCGATGTAGACGTCGTCGCCGACACTGATCGGCGCGGTCCATTCAAGATCGGGATGCTCTCCGCGCAGAATGAGAGTGCCACCGTCGTGGGTGAGGAACTGCACTCCGGCCGTGATGTAGACATTGTGGCCCAAGGTGATCAGCCATGGTTCAGAGCCGAACATGCTCCGGTTGACGCCGTAGAAACGCACCCGTCCGCGCAGGTTCACCCCGATCGAACGCGCGAACCCTTCCGGGTCGCGGGCTGCCGCTCGCCGATCACGCAGGGCGACGACGATGCCGCGCAATGTACTCACCATCATGCTCCATTTCGATCGGATTCGATCTCTTTGCTGAGACGCTGGCCAACGCCTTGCGGTATCCGGCGACGGCGGCGGGAAGCACGGTGACCCCGTACGACAGCGCCGAGGCGAGCGCCACACCGGACAGCCCGTCCCTGCCCGCAAGGAGGATCTTCAGCGGTACGGCGACAACAAGGCAGACCGCCCAGCCGAGAAACTGCGCCCCCAGCAGCCCGACGCTGTTCTGCACCATGAAGAGCGGCGCCGCGACAGCGAGAAACACCGACCACACGGCGAGCGCGACGAACAGCGGGACCGGCACGTGGTCAAGGTCGTCCGACCGCACCCAGAGGCGCAGGATGTCGTTGCCGCCCAGAATGAGGCACAGCGCGGGCAGTGTCACCACCGCAGCGGACAGGTAGACCATCCGTCGGGTGCTGCGCCGGACCCAGGTCACATCACCCCGTGCGAGCGCCTCGCCGTTGGCCGGCCAGAGCGGCAGGTTGACCAAGGTGACGAACAGAACCAGCACGGCGAACATCCGCAGGATCACCGCGTAGTTCGCGGCCGCGTGCAGACCGAGCACCCGACCGACCAGGAACCCGTCGATGTTGAGGGCGATGGAACTCAGCACGGAGAGTCCGAAGAACCGCAACCCCAGTCGGAGCAGCGCCCGCACTTTCGAGGCGCGCACGTCCTTCACGCGTGGCCGGAGGTCGGGCTGCTGCCAGCCGAAATAGCAGATCGAGTTGGCCAGGTTCAGCAGCGGCACGGCGAGCACCGCGGCGGCGATCACCAGAACCGGAGCGGCGTTCGCGGCGACGGCGGCCACCACCAGAGCCGCCGAGACGAGACTGCCGGCCGCCTGCCAGAGGTTGCTCTGCCCGACCTGTTGGTGGGCGTACTGCACCCGCTGGATGAGGGCCAGCGGGATGTTGATGAGGAAGGCACCGAAGCAGAGCAAGACGACCGCTCGGGCGTCCCGAGCCACCACCGGGTCCACGACGTTCAGAAACGCCGGCCAGGCAACCAGCTGAATGCTGAGCACCAACACCAGCAGGAGCGCCACCGCGAGGCAGGTGAGCAGGGCGTAGGCGCTCGCGATCTCCCGGGCCGCCACGCGGCGATCACCTGTGGCGTACAGCCGCGAGAGCCGGGTGAGCAGACCGTTTCCCAGGCCGAAGTCGGCGAACAACGCCATCGCGGTCAGCGACGTGATCGCCATCCACATGCCGTACCGCTCGGCGCCGAGATAGCTGAAGGCGATCGGGGTGATCAGCAGCGGCGCGACCAGGCCGACGGCCTTGCCGGCGAGCGACGAGGCGATGCCGGTGACCAGCGCACGGCCACGCGACCGCCGTGCCGCCGACACGTCGTCCTGGCGTGGCTCCGCCTGCACCGTCGTGGCCCGTACCGCCGGCGTGGTGGCAGCGGACGCCTCGTCGACCGCGTCGACCAGCACGGGCGGGGCCGCCCCAGCGCGTGAGGGGCGGTCGGCCATCAGGCGGGCTGCTTCAACACGTGCGCCTCGAACCACTCGACGGTGGCCCGCAGACCGTCGAGCCGGGGAGTTGGCACCACGTCAGGAAAGAGTGAACGGAGCACCCTGTTGTCGGCCTCGGAGTGCCGGACGTCCCCGGGGCGGGGCGCCACGTGCCGCCGAATGATCGGGCGGCCGATGATCTGCTCCAACTCGGACACCACAGTGCGCAGCTCCGCGCGAACGCCGAAGGCGAGATTGACCGGCTGAGGATGGGTGACCGTCCGCTCGACAGCGGCCAGCAGCACCGCGCAGACCGTCTCGACATAGGTGAAGTCGCGTGACTGCCGACCATCTCCGTGGAGTTCGGTCGGCTCACCGCGCAGTGCCGCGTAGATGAAGCGGGGGATGACAGCCGCGTACCCGTGATCGTGCCGCTGGGCCGGACCGTAGACGTTGAAGAACCGGAACGCGAGGGTGGGGAGACCGAAGGACGTCTGGTACGCCAGTGCGTAGGCCTCGGTGGCCAGCTTGCTCACCGCGTACGGACTGAGCGGGCGGGTCCAGGCGAGCTCGGTCTTCGGCAGCACCGGGTTCGCGCCGTACACCGACGAGGACGAGGCGACGACGACATGGCCCACGTCGTGCCGGCGCGCTGCCTCCAGAACCCGCAGCGTGCCGGTGGCGTTGGCGTGGTGTGAGGCGATCGGATCACGCAACGAGCGCGGCACGCTCGGCAGCGCCGCCAGGTGCACCACCGCGTCGCGGCCGGCCATCGCCCGGTCCAGCGCCTCGTCGTCGAGCATCGAACCGGGAATCGTGTCCACGTCGAGGCCGTCGAGGTTGCTCATCCGCCCGGTCGCCAGGTCATCAAGAATCCGGATGTCGGTGACGCTGCGCCGCAGGACCGCGGCGCGGGCGAGATTGGAGCCGATGAATCCCGCACCGCCGGTGATGAGTAGTCGCATGCGTCCCGCCTCCACGCCCCGTTTACTGGTCAACCGGTCCAACGAGTTTCCCCAACGACTGTCACGCTTCGTCATCGTGCGACTACGGCACGACGATGCGCCGCGCCGTCAGGGGACGGTGGCGACGGACGGGTCGGGCCGCGCGGCGGACCCTGGAAGATCCGACAGCACCGCCAGCTCCGCTGGCGTCAGCCGGCGTTCCGGCGGGTAGAGCTGCTCTTCGTGCGAGACGATCGCCTCCACCGGCCAGCGCAACCGGATCACTCGGGCGGGGTTGCCGGCGGCGATCGCGTAGGGCGGCACCGGACGGGTCACCACGGCGCCCGCCCCGATCACCGCACCGCGACCGATCGTCACTCCGTGCAGGATGACGGCACGGGTGCCCACCCACACGTCGTCGCCGATCGTCACTCCCCGATCGAGAGCCCTGTCGGTGGGACACTTCTCGACGGAGATCATCGGCACGCCGAGGCGGTCGATCCGGTGGTTGCCACCCCGGATGGTCACCTCGGGCCCGAACATGACGTTGTCACCGATGCGGATCCGGGATCGAGCAGCCATGATGACCGGACGGTGACCGAGATCGACATTGCAGCCGACCTCGATCGTCTCGTAGGTGTAGACGCCGTCCGGGTCGAAGGCGAAGTTGTCTCCATGGGCGGCAAACCGGCGGGCGCTGGCCACGCCCCGCACGGCCCTGCGAGCCCGCGTGCCGTTGACCCAGATCAGGTCGAGGAGGCGGGCAATCGCCGTGACCACCCGCCCCGGGTGCTGCGACGACACGCGCATCAGGCTCGGCACCGCCCCGCGACGATGACGCCCGGCCGGACCGGACCACGGATCTGACGCATCGACACCTGCTCCCCCATCTGGCTTCGTCACCACTGCTGCGGACAGGAGCGAGCGTACGTGCGGATAGTCGGTTTTATGCACGAATGCCCATCTCTTGCGTCGGGAGAGTGCACGGGACCGGACGTCGGCGCCGACTTTTACGGCGGCCAGCCCACGCGACCGGTCGTCACGACAGGAAGTTACGTCGACACGGTCAGCAACGTTCCCCCCATCGAACCATTGACATCGATCACGCCGCACCGAAGGCTCGCGCCTACAGGTCCTTCACCCAAGGAGGCGCGATGAGACCGAGACGACTGGCGATCGCCAGCGTGGTCACCCTGCTCGGCGCACTGGCACTCACCCCACCGGCCAGCGCGCGGCCACCGTCCGACCCGGGCGCCCGCGACGGCCTGGAGGTGTACGTCGGCACCGTCGACGCGAAACAGCGGGAGCAGCTGCGCGCGGCGGGGGTCGACCTCGGCCACGACGCGAAGACGGACTCGTCGGGCCGGACGACGGTCGAGACGGTGCTCAGCCGACGGCAGGCGAAGCGGTTGACCGACAAGGGCGTACCGCTGTCGGTGAAGAAGGTTCGCGGCAAGGACGCGTCGCAGGCGCTGCGGGAGCAGGGCGCGGCCGGCTGGACGAGTTTCCGTCCCTACGGTGAGCCGGGCGGCCTGCGCGACGAGCTGAACGCCACCGCGGCCCGATATCCGAAGCTGACCAAGGTGCAGACGATCGGTCGCAGCCAGCAGGGGCAGCCGATCGTCGCGGTGAAGGTCACCAAGAACGCGCGGACCGTCGCGGACGGCAAGCGGCCGGCGGTGCTCTATGCCGGCGCGCAGCACGCCCGTGAGTGGATCACGCCGGAGATGACCCGCCGGCTCATGCACCACGTGCTGGACAGTTACGGCACCGACCCGGAGATCACCAAGCTCCTGAACACGACCGAGCTGTGGTTCCTGCCGGTCGCCAACCCGGACGGCTACGACTTCACTTTCACCCCCGGCAACCGGTTGTGGCGCAAGAACCTGCGGGACAACAACGGTGACGGGCAGATCGGCTCCGGCGACGGCGTCGACCTGAACCGCAACTTCAGCTACAAGTGGGGGTACGACAACGAGGGTTCGTCGCCGGAGCCGAACAGTGAGACCTACCGGGGTCCGGGCCCCAACTCGGAGCCGGAGACGGTGGCCCTGGACCGGCTCTTCAAGCGGGTGGGGTTCGAGTTCTTCGTCAACTACCACTCGGCGGCCGAGCTGCTGCTCTACGGCGTCGGCTGGCAGGTGAGCACCCCCACCCCGGACGACGAGATCTACAAGGCGATGGCCGGGGACGACGCGCACCCGGCGGTGCCCGGCTACGACCCGGACATCTCCGCGGAGCTGTACACCACCAACGGGGACACCGACAGTCACGCCACCGTCAAGTACGGCACGCTGGGCTTCACCCCGGAGATGTCGACCTGCGAGGCCGCCTCGGCCGTCGACCCGGACGACCAGTGGCGCCCGGAGGACTGCGTCAGCGGTTTCATCTTCCCGGACGACGAGGCGCTGATCGCCGGCGAGGTGGGCAAGAACCTGCCGTTCGCGCTGGCCGTGGCCCGGTCCGCGGCGGACCCGGACGAGCCGGTGTCGGTGGTCGGTCGCAGCACCCCGGACTTCGTGGTGGACGCCTTCGACACCTCGTACGGGCGCACCCAGCAGGTCGCCTCGATCACCCGTCGGGCGCTGAAGAACGTGCGGATGCACTACATGGTCAACGGTGGACGGCCGAAGACTGTCGCGGTCCGCGAGTGGCGCGGCGGCGAGCGGTACGGCGACACGCACGACGACTACTACGCCGAGCTACGCGGCACGGTCAGCGGCGCTAAGCCGGGCGACCGGGTGGAGGTCTGGTTCACCGGGAACAAACCGCGTGCCGGGGTGGTGGCCAGCGACCACTTCACCTATCGGGTGCACAACGACATCGGCGGTGACGTGCTGGTTCTCGCGATGGAGGACGTCACCGGCCTCAGCCCGGCGCAGACCGGCAGCACCGCGAAGTACGCCGACGAGGTCGCGGCGTCGCTGAGCGCCGCCGGGCGCAGCAGCGACGTGTACGACTTCGACGTCATGGGCCGCAAGGCGCCGCATCCGCTGGGCGTGCTGTCGCACTACCGGGCGGTGGTCTGGGAGACCGGCGACGACGTGATCCTGCGCTCCCCCGGTCAGGTGGCCGGCACGACGGCCAGGGCAGCCCTGGACACCGAGCTGGCCGTTCGGGACTACCTGAACGAGGGCGGCAAACTGCTGGTCAGCGGCCAGTACGCGTTGTTCGCGCAGGGCGCCAACGGGTCGTACGTCTATCACCCGGACGCGCCACCGGAGTGCACCGACGCCGGGGCCGCCAGCTGTCTGCCCCTGTTGAACGACTTCCAGCAGTACTGGCTGGGCGCGCACACCTACGTCAGCGACGGCGGGACCAGCCCGGCGGGGGAACCGTTCCCGGTCGCCGGGACCGACGCGGCGTTCACCGGCTTCACCGGGCAGCTGAACGCTTCGGGCTCGGCGGAGAACCAGGCGCACACCGCGTCGTTCCTGACCACGTCGAGCTTCCTGCCGCCGGACGAGTTCCCGCAGTTCGCCAGTTCCGCGCCGGTGGGCTGGACCCGACCGGGCGGTGCGCCGTTCGATCCGCGTACCGGTGAGTGGTACCTGTACAGCGGGCAGACCGACGAGTCGTACAAGCGGCTCACCCGCACGGTGGACCTCACCGGGGCGAGCAGCGCGGAGTTGCGCTTCTTCACCTCCTACGAGATCGAGCAGGACTGGGACTTCATGTTCGTCGAGGCGCACGAGGTGGGCAGCGACGACTGGACGACCCTGCCGGACGTCAACGGCAAGACCGGCACTGTTACCGGCGACAGCTGCACCGAGGGTTGGGTGGAGCAGTTGCACCCGTTCCTCGCGCACTACCAGGGCGCGGACTGCTCCCCCACCGGGAGCACCGGCAGCTGGAACGCGGCGACCGGGTCATCGGGTGGCTGGAAGGAGTTCGTGGTCGACCTGTCGGGCTACGCCGGCAAGCAGGTCGAGGTGTCGATCACGTACGCCTCGGACTGGGGCACCCAGGGGCTGGGTGTCTTCCTGGACGACGCCCGGGTGCTTGTCGACGGGTCGACAGTGGCGGAGACCTCGTTCGAGTCGGCCGACCTGGGGGGCTGGACGGTGGCCGGTCCACCGCCCGGCTCCGCGGGCAACGCCAACGACTGGTCGCGCAGCCAGCAGGCGTTCGAGGAGGGTTCGGTGGTGGTCACCGGGGACACGGTGTATCTGGGCTTCGGGTTGGAGGGTCTGCCTCCGGCGGCCCGCGATGACCTGGTCGCCCGCTCGTTGACCCACCTCACCGGTCAGCCCCGCCCCTGACGGCGGCGAGGTGTGCCGGCGGCCCGCGGGCCGCCGGCACACCTTCGGCGTACGCCGGGTGCGCCCGCCAGCGATGTGATGAGCTGTACGGGTGTCGGGGCTGGGACTTGTGCTGCACCCCACCCGGGATGTCACCGAGGTGGTCGGGATCATCGAGCGGTGGGCGACGCGTCACCACAAGACGCTGATGGTGCGCGAGGAGGACCAGCACCGTGTCCCGTCCGCCGTCGAGCCGGTGCCGGCGGGTGAGGTCGCGGCCCGCGCCGACGCGTTGATCAGCATCGGCGGTGACGGCACCATGCTGGGTGCGCTGCGCTCCGCCATCGGCGACCCCAAGCCGGTGCTCGGCGTACACCTGGGTCGTCTGGGGTTTCTCGTCGAAGTCGAACCGCCGGAGTTGCCCGAAGCGCTGAGCCGGCTGCTGTCGAAGGATTTCACCATCGAGTCGCACGCCTGCCTCGCCTGCGACGTCTGCGGTGACGACATCGTGGCGTTCAACGACATCGCGTTGGTTCGCCAGCCGGGGGCCGGCTTCGTCAGCGTCACGCTCGCCATCGACGGCCAGCAGTACGGCTACTACCGCAGCGACGCCGTGGTGGTCAGCACTCCGATCGGCTCGACGGCGTACAGCTACGCCGCCGGTGGTCCACTGATCTCCCCGGCGGCGGACTCGGTGGTGATCACGCCGGCGGCGCCGATGGCCGGCATCTCCCGGGCGGTGGTGCTCTCCCCGGACGAGAAGATCCGGTTGGAGTTGCAGCCCAACTCGTCGCCGGTGGTCGTGGAGATGGACGGGTTGGTGTTCCGCGACGCGGCGACGGAGGGGACGGTGGACATCTCGTACCGCCGCGACGCCGGTCTGGTGGTCCGCTTCGATCCGCTGCGTTACCAGGAGCGCAACCAGTTGAAGATGACGCTGCTCGACCTGCCGTTCCTCCCCGAGCAACTCCGCGAACTACTCCCCGAAGAACTGCGCCGACGCGGCCAACAACTACCCCCACCCGCCGACCCCCCACCCTGCTGAATAC
>NZ_JNZS01000017.1 GCF_000718515.1 Micromonospora parva
ACCCGGACGCCTACGCCCAGTGGGAGCAGCAGGCCACCGACCTCGTCGCCCAGCACTGGAACAGCTGACCACCAGCACACCCGCACCACCGCACGGTAGGACCGTGAGAACACCGACCGCTGGCCGGCACCCGCAACCCGGGGTGCCGGCCAGCGGCGTTTGCATTGCCATCGACCGCCCGGCACCCGCACCATTGACCACCTGACGCCAGACGCCCGGCCACCGGAACACCGGACGCCGGAACGACAGACGCCGGACCCGGAACGCCAGACGCCAGACGCCAGACGCCAGAACGACAGACACCGGACCCGGAACGCCAGACGCCAGACGCCAGACACCGGACCCGGAACGCCAGACACCGGACCCCGCAATGCCAGACGCCGGGACACCGGGACGCCGGGACGCCGGCCGTGATGGTGGGGGTGGGCCATGCAGGGGGTCACCGGGCTGCTCGGATGACCTCATCAAGCAGCGTTCGTTTACAGATCTTGGACACTTTCCGTTCCGCCCTAAC
Source organism: Micromonospora parva (assembly GCF_000718515.1). Lineage (GTDB taxonomy): Bacteria > Actinomycetota > Actinomycetes > Mycobacteriales > Micromonosporaceae > Micromonospora > Micromonospora parva. The sequence continues at coordinate 515 of NZ_JNZS01000017.1, forward strand.
GGAAACTGTCCAAGATCTGCAGGGATACCCCACCGCGGCCCACCCGCAGCGGTCAGAAGAGGACGGTGGCCAGGGTGCCGATCGGCTGGAAGCCGCATCGCTCGTAGACGCGGCGGGCCGGGAGGTTGAAGTCGTTGACGTACAGGCTGACGGTGGGGGCGACCCGCAGCAGCGCGTCGCGCACCACGGCTGCCATGGCGGCGGTGGCGATCCCCCGGCCCCGCCACTCCGGTGCCACCCAGACGCCCTGGATCTGCGCCGTCCGCTTGGTGACAACGGCGAGTTCGGCCTTGAACACCACTTTGCCGTCGATGATGCGGGCATACGCGCGACCGGTCCGGACCAGGTCGTTGACCCGCCGGCGGTAGCTGCGTCCGCCGTCCTCGGCCAGTGGGGAGACGCCGACCTCTTCGGTGTACATGGCTACCGCCGCCGGGAAGAGCCGGTCGACCTCGCCGGAGCGGACCTGGCGTACCTCCGGGTCGGCCGGTACGGGTGGCAGCGTGTCGGTGACCAGCAGCGGCTGATTGGGGCGGACGTCTCGCGCTGGCCCCCAGGTGTCGGAGAGGCGGTCCCACAGCCCGAGGACGGCGTCGGCCCGGCCGACGATGGAGGAGCAGAGCCGTTCCTCGCCGGCGAGCAGGTCGGCGAAGGCGCCCACCGCGGCATCGCTGGCCAGCACCGGGGTCAGGTTGCCGCCGAGCCAGCAGAGTGATTCGAGGTTGCGGCGGGCTCCGTACCCCAGGATTCTGCCTTCGGCCCGCCACCAGGAGAGCCCGCGCGCGGCGATCCGCTCGGCGACCTGCGCGCCCGCGAACGGGTCATGGTCGAGCAGTCGCTCGACCGCGCGCCGCTCCGATTCCCCCAGTTGGCGTACCGGCACCGTCAGCACGACTATCAGCCTGCCAGATTGACCCCCCGCTCCGCCGGTCGAGTGACAAGGCCGGCACCGGCTTCACGGGGCGGCGTCCGCCCGGCCCATCGGACGACCGGGGGCACCAGGGCTCCGAGCAGGAGGAACAGGGCACCGAGCACAAGCCAGCCGGGTACGCCCCAGCCGAGCGCAAGGGAGGTCACCACCACCGGCGCGAGCATCTTGCCCAGTTCGTAGCCCATGCCGTACGCGCCCTGGTACTGCCCCTGGGCGTCCGCCGGTGCCAGCCCGAAGGAGATGCCCCAGCCGGCGGCGGAGTGCCACAGCTCACCGGTGACGTGGGCGACCGCCCCGAGGCCGAGCAGGCTCACCGCGCCGGCCGTGGGCAGCGCACCGCTGGCGGCGAAGAGTACGCAGGCCAGGGCGATGGCGACGCCGGCTCGACGGGCGGCGCGGGCGGCTCCGGGCACTGTGGCGGCGGTACGCGCGGCGCGGACCTGAAGGAGCACCACCAGCACGGTGTTGACAAGCGTCAACGCGGAGATCATCCAGGCGGGGGCCCGGGTGTGGCCGGCGATCCACAGCGGCAGAGCGATGGTGAGCAGGCTGAAGTGCATCGACATCAGCCCGTCGACCAGTGTGAAGGCGAGGAACGGGCGATCGCGGAGGGCGACCAGTCGAGGGCCGTGCGCCGGGGCGGCGACCGGGGCGACGGTCGGCAGTCGGAGGAAGATCACCGCCGCGGCCAGTGACGTCGCCGCCGAGGCCAGGATCAGCGCGACGTAAGCGGTGCGGGTGTCGGCGGCGATGGCGAAGCCGCCGAGGACGGCACCGACGGAGATCCCGACGTTGGTGGTGGCTCGCAGGTAGGCGCGGGTGCGGACCCGCTCGCCGGCCGGGATCGCTCCGGCGATCAGCGCGCCGCGGGCGCCGCGTTCGATCGCGTCGGCGAGCGCGGTGGCGGCTCCCACCAGTACGAGCGTGGGCAGCGACCGGACGGCGATCAGGCCGATGGTGAGGGTGCCGGCGGCGAACAGCGCACCGACCTGCACTCCACGTGGGCCGACGCGGTCGGCCAGGTAGCCGCTCGGTGTGCTGGCCAGCACCCCGACCAGAGCCGAGATGGTCAGCCCGATGCCCACCTGGGTTGCCGAGAGGCCGACCGACCGGGTGAGGAAGAGCGCGCTGGCGACGAGCCAGAGGCCCCGCCCGACGGTCTTGACCAGGGTGCCGAGGGTGAGGACCCGGGACGGACCCGGCGGGGGTAGCAGGCGCATGACCGAGACTTTAGCAAGACGTACGTACGGTTTGGGAACCGCTGGTTGCCGACGATGCATTGCCGATATATCGTTGATGCATCAGCGATAGTCCTCCGAAGGGAAGAGCCCGATGAGGTTCCACCGACAGCACCACCCGATGCACGAAGCCCGGATGCGGGGATTCGGCTTCCCGCCGGTCCCGCCCGGCCCGCACGGTCATGGCCACGAGCACGGACCCGGCGGCGGCCCCTGGGGCGGCCGGGGCCGTGGACGGGGTCGGGGCCGACGCCCCAACGTCCGCGCCTCCGTCCTGGCCCTGCTCACCGAGCGGCCGATGCACGGCTACGAGATGATCCAGGAGATCGACTCCCGCACCGGCGGTGCGTGGCGGCCGAGCCCGGGCTCGATCTACCCCACCCTCCAGCTACTGGAGGACGAGGGCGTGATCGTCGCCAGCACCGAGGAGTCCGGTGGTGGGCGGAAGCGGTTCACCGTCAGCGAGGCCGGTCAGGCCGAGGCCACCGAGGCCGCGCAGACCCCGCCGTGGGCGGACGTCGCCCAGGGCACGGTGAGCAGCTGGCACGACATCCGCGACTCCGGCGCACAGGCGATGAACGCCCTGCGCCAGGTGATGATGCACGGCACCGACGACCAGCGCGAGCGGGCCGCTCAGGTGCTCGACGAGACCCGACGCAAGCTGTACGCAATCCTCGCCGAATCCGAGTGACGCCAGCACCGCGCCACGACGCCCGAGCGCCACAGACACGAACGCACCACGAGACACGAACATCACCACGAGACGCGAACATCACCACGAGCACGAGCGCCACAACCCACGAAAACCACAGCAGCACTGACGCGAAGCGGCCGTTCCCCGAATGGGGAACGGCCGCTTCGTCCAGATGGAAAATCAGTGCACGGTGACGGTCGGGCCGGTGACCAGCCCGCGCAGCTCCTCGGGGAGTTCGGCGCCCATCTCGTCGGCGATCCGCAGCGCCTCCTCGATCAGCGTCTCGACGATCTGCGCCTCAGGCACCGTCTTGACGACCTGCCCCTTCACGAAGATCTGGCCCTTGCCGTTGCCGGAGGCGACGCCGAGGTCGGCTTCCCGAGCCTCACCCGGACCGTTGACGACGCAGCCCATGACGGCGACCCGCAGCGGCACCGGCAGCCCTTCCAGACCGGCGGTGACCTCCTCGGCGAGCTTGTAGACATCCACCTGGGCCCGCCCACAGGACGGGCACGAGACGATCTCCAGGCCGCGCTCGCGCAGACCGAGGGACTCCAGGATCTGGTTGCCGACCTTGATCTCTTCCACCGGCGGGGCGGAGAGCGACACCCGGATCGTGTCGCCGATCCCCTCGGCCAGCAGCGCGCCGAAGGCGACCGCCGACTTGATGGTGCCCTGGAACGCCGGCCCGGCCTCGGTGACGCCGAGGTGCAGCGGGTAGTCGCACTGCTCGGCGAGCTGCCGGTACGCCCGGATCATCACGACCGGGTCGTTGTGCTTCACCGAGATCTTGATGTCGCGGAAGCCGTGCTCCTCGAAGAGCGAGCACTCCCACAGCGCCGACTCGACAAGCGCCTCGGCGGTGGCCTTGCCGTACTTGCTCAGCAGGCGCTTGTCCAGCGACCCGGCGTTGACGCCGATCCGGATCGGCACCCCCGCGTCCCCGGCGGCCCGGGCGATCTCCTTGACCTTGTCGTCGAACTGGCGGATGTTGCCCGGGTTGACCCGGACCGCCGCGCAGCCGGCGTCGATCGCGGCGAAGACGTACTTGGGCTGGAAGTGGATGTCGGCGATCACCGGGATCTGCGACTTCTTGGCGATCGCGGGCAGCGCCTCCACGTCGTCCTGGGACGGCACCGCCACCCGGACGATCTGGCAGCCGGACGCGGTCAGCTCGGCGATCTGCTGAAGGGTCGCGTTGACGTCGGAGGTGAGGGTCGTGGTCATCGACTGCACCGACACCGGAGCGCCACCACCGACCGGAACCGAACCGACCATGATCTGGCGGCTGGCCCGACGGGGAGCGAGCGACGGGGGCGGCACGGCGGGCATACCGAGACTGATAGCTGTCACTTCAAGCACTCACCTTGAGAAGAGCGTGATCGGGTTGACGACGTCCGCGGCGATGGTCAGCAGCGTGAACGCGCCACCGATCAGGATCACCACGTACGTGAAGGGCATCAGTTTGAGGTAGTCCACCCGGCCGGGGTCGGCCCGACCGATCCGCGCGTAGACCCAGGAGCGGGCCCGTTCGAACCAGGCGATGGCGATGTGGCCGCCGTCCACCGGGAGCAGCGGCAGCAGGTTGAACACGCCGATGAAGAAGTTCAGCGACACGAAGAGCATGAAGAAGACCAGCCAGGCGTTGTTCTCCACCGCCTCGCCGCCGAGCCGGCTGGCGCCGACCACGCTGATCGGGGTGTCGACGTCCCGTTCGCCGCCGGTGAGGGCGGTCCACAGGGCGGGGACCTTCTGCGGGAGGCGCTGGAGCGCCTGGGCGGTGCCGACGGCCAGGTCACCGGTGAAGTCGGCGGTGGCGCCGAAGGCGCCGACCGGGCCGTACGTCACGCGGGTGGGCGTGCTCGGAACGAGCCCGACGCCAAGCGCGGCCACCGGCGCGGCGGTGCCGTTGGGATCGTCCAGCGGCGGGCGCTGGGTCTGCGCGAGCACCGTGCTGGTGGTGGCGGGCTGCCCGTCGCGGACGTACGCGATCTGCGCGGTTTCGCCCGGCTTGAGGCTGCGCAGCGTGGTGAGCAGGTCGCCGTAGTTGCCGATCGGGGTGCCGTTGATCGAGGTGATCCGGTCACCGTTCTTCAACTGCGCCTGGGCGGCCGGGCTGGCCGCGTCGGCGGAGGTGCACGCCCGCACCGCGTTCTCCGGGACCACGCAATCGCTGAGCTGGATGACGGCGGGCTCCTGGCGGGCCTGCGCGTCGGTGGTCGGGAAGTCGGGGTTGGGCAGGCCGGCGGAGACGGCGAGGATCCAGATGGTGACCAGGGCGAGCGCGAAGTGCGTGATCGACCCGGCGGCCATCACGATCGTCCGTTTCCAGACCGGGTAGCGCCACATCACCCGCGACTCGTCGCCCGGCTCGACGTCGTCGTCCTGCGGCGTCATCCCGACGATCTTGCAGAAGCCGCCGAGAGGGATGCCCTTGAGTCCGTACTCCGTCTCACCCCGGCGGAACGACCAGATGGTGGGGCCGAAACCCACGAAGTACTTGGTGACCTTCATCCCGAACGCCTTGGCGGTCAGCAGGTGACCGGCCTCGTGCAGGCTCACCGAGATGAGAATGGCCAGGGCGAAGAGGACCACCCCGAGCAGGTACGACATCAAGCTCCTTCCACCGAACCCGCGATGATCTCCTGCGCGTGCGCGCGCGCCCACGACTCGGCCGCGAGCACGTCCTCGACGGTACCTGGTTCGTCGAAGTCCGGAGCCTCCTCCAACACGCGTTCGAGTGTGTCGACGATGCCGAGGAACGGCAGCCGGCCCGCCACGAACGCGGCCACGCACTCCTCGTTCGCCGCGTTGTAGATCGCCGGGCGGCAGCGCCCGGCCTCCCCGGCGGCCTTGGCCAGGGCGACGGCCGGGAACGCCTCGTCGTCGAGCGGCGCGAACTCCCAGGTGTGCGCGGCCGTCCAGTCGACGGCGGTGGCGGCCTCGGGAACCCGGTCCGGCCAGCCCATGCCGAGCGCGATCGGCAGCCGCATGTCCGGTGGGCTGGCCTGGGCGATCGTCGAGCCGTCGACGAACTCGACCATCGAGTGGATCACCGACTGCGGGTGCACCATCACGGTGATGTCGGCGTAGGGCACGTCGAACAGCTCGTGCGCCTCGATCACCTCCAGCGCCTTGTTGACCATGGTCGCGGAGTTGATCGTGACGACCGGCCCCATGTTCCAGGTCGGGTGCGCGAGCGCCTGCTCCGGCGTGACCTGCGTCAACTCGTCGCGCCGCCGACCCCGGAACGGGCCGCCGCTGGCCGTGACGATCAGCCGCCGCACCTCACCGCGCGCCCCGGAGCGCAGGCACTGGGCCAGCGCCGAGTGCTCCGAGTCGACCGGCACGATCTGCCCCGGCCGCGTCACCGCGGCCTTGACCAGCGGGCCGCCAGCCACCAGCGACTCCTTGTTGGCAAGCGCGAGGGTACGACCACCGCGCAGCGCGGCCAGCGTAGGAGCGAGGCCCAGCGAGCCGACCACCCCGTTGAGCACGATGTCGCACGGCCACTGGGCCAACTCGGTCATCGCGTCCGGGCCGGCCACGATCTTGGGAAGCTTGAAGTCACCGGTGGCCCAGCCGCGCCGGCTCGCCTCGGCGTAGAACGCGAGCTGCAGGTCCTGGGCGGCGGACGCCTTGGCCACCCCGACCGCCTCGACGCCCAGTTCGAGGGCCTGCGTGGCGAGCAGTTCGACATTGCCGCCGCCGGCACCGACGGCGACGACCCGGAACCGGTCCGGGTTGCGCCGGACGATGTCGATGGCCTGGGTGCCGATCGAGCCGGTGGACCCGAGCAGAACGAGGTCGCGGGGGGAAGTCACGAAGCCATTCTTCCCCACCCGGGCTGCACGCCCGCTGGGAGCCTCAGGCCTCGCCGTCCGCCGACTCTTCCGGGGGCGCTTCCTCGCCGAGCAGGTCGTCCGGGTCGATGGTGAACTCGAACGGCTCGCGCATCACGAAGGGTGTCCCGGCCGCGGCGGCGGCCACCGGCCGGTACTCCCCCTCGGTCAGCTCGTACAGCGCGATGGTGGGCACCCGATTGCGCAGGTCGACCCGGAGGAAGAACGGCACACCGGCGGCGGCGTACTCGCGCGGACGGTCGATGATGTCCTTGCGCCGGTTTCCGGGCGAGACGATCTCCCCGAGAAGCACGGCGTGCCTGATGTCCATCGTCGTTCGGCCGCCGCCAGGAGCGTCGAGAATGACGATGTCCGGGATGAAGAGATCTTCGCCAGAGACGATGTTCGTCTCGAGATAGAGCCACAGCTTCGCCCGACGGGCCGCCTGCTTGAGGAGATAGGCGAGACCCAGCTCCGCGTCCTGATGGTCATACCCGGCATGTGGTGTCACGATCACGCTTCCGCTCAGGACCTCAACCTTGGGGCCGTTGGTCTCCGGCAACAGGTCGAGGGCGAGCTGCGCGGTCCACGGCTCGTCGTGCCACCGCAGCACGTCGAACGACGGCTCGGTGTGCTGCGGCGCCGGCTCCGGCGCGAACGCTGCCTGGGCCATCCGGGCTCACCCCCTCAGCGGACCATCCTGCTCAGGTCAGCCTAGTCACCGCAGCCCCAGAAGCGCGGCATCGCACACCCGGTCCGTTGATCCGAGATGACGACATCGAGGCACGCGGCCTCACGTGGCGCGTGCAGATCTTGGACACTTTCCGTCATCGCCGAACGGAAAGTGTCCAAGATCTGCGGGCCGGCACCCGATCGGCCTCGGTCCGGCGTCGTGCGACGGCCAGCCACACCGCTGCGCCGACGCAGAGGACGGCCAGCAGGGACAGCAGCACCAGGGCCGGATTGATCCAGGCGGGCACCAGGTCGTGGGTGGCGTTGCACCGATCGTGCAGCGGGAACCATCGCGACGACTCACGCCAGTGGGCGGCGCGGTAGGCACTGTCGTAGTTGACGCCGGCCTGTCGGCAGGACTCCGCCGAACTCATGGAGGAACCCGCGAACGCCCCGACGAACCACGTGACAGCGGTGGCGACGATCGAGAGGCCGGCCGTCGCGACGAACCAGCCTGGAGTCTTCCACCGGCCGGTGAGCAGGGGTCGGCCCCAGAACCAGAGCAGGAACAGAGCGGGTACGGCGAGGCAGAGCCCGGTCGTGACGACACCCATCCCGTCTGTCCGCCTTCCCCCCAGCGAGCTGGTCTTGATCATTGCACGGGCTGGCTCGCCGCCGTGAGGCGTCCGCATCGTCACCCCCACAGCACGGAAGTCGGGGTGCCCGCGCGCTGCGGACACCCCGACGTCACCTAGCGCGTGCCGATCAGGGGGTGATGACGAACTGGGAGCCCGGCTGGATGACGATGTTGCCGTCGGCCGAGTTGGTGATTGTCACGTTGGTGAGGTTGGCGTTGCCGCGCGCGCCGCCCATCGCGAGGATGCCGGCACCGTTGTTCGACTTGTCGATCCGCACGTTGGTGATGGCGACGTTCGGCATGTTGCCGCCGCCATTCTTGAACTGGATGCCGTCGTACGTCGAATCGATGATGTCGGTGTCGCGGATGGTGACCCCGACGATGTCCCGGGTGGCGGGGAACAGGGTGATCGCACCGAACTCCTGGTCCTCGTTCCAGAAGGCGCCGCCGGTGCGGTAGAGCCCGTTGTTGGCGATCAACGTCGTCCCGGAGAACGGCAGCGGGTCGTGGTCGGTCGCCAGCATGATGCCCGGGTAGTTGGCGGTGTCGTAGATCAGGTTGTTCTCGATCGAGTTGTCGTAGCCGCCGTAGATGGCGATGCCGTTGGCCCGCCAGGGCAACTGGATGGTGTTGTTGACGAAGTGGTTGTCGTGGGCGATGTCGACGTTGCGGTCCTTGACGTACGGGTTGGCCCAGACGGCCAGGGCGTCGTCGCCGGTGGTGCGGAACGACGAGTTGAACACCCGCGAGTTGCGCGTGCCGTTGCTGAAGTTGATGCCGTCGGCGTACGTGTTGCGGATCCGCATGCCGGTGAACTCCAGCCCGTCGGCCGGCCCCCACAGGTCGGGGATGTTGTCGTAGTCGCGGCCGACCCAGACACCCACGTTGGCGTGCTCGATCCAGACGTTGCTGATCCGGGTGCCGGTGCCGAAGCGACCGTTCAGACCGACACCGCCCTCGGCGTTGCCGTCGCCGCCGCGGATCCGGCCGGAGCCGAAGATGGCGATGTCGGAGATCTGGGTGTTCTTGTCGATGTCGAAGCCGAAGTTGCCCTCGTGCGGGTGGTTGATGCCACCGGCGTTCTGCGGCTCGGTGAGCGTGTAGAGCTGCGAGTGCCACATGCCGGCGCCCCGGATGGTGACGTTGCTGATGCCGACCTGGTTGTGCGTACCCCGGTTCAGTGGGTCGTCGGTCAGGATCTTCTGCTCCTGCCGCCACTGCCCGGCAGGGATCCAGACGCAGCTGATGACGCCGTTCTGGTCGTCGGTCACCGCCCGCTGGATGGCGGCGGTGTCGTCGAGCCCGTCGTTCGGGACCGCACCGTACTGGGTGATCGAGGTGCAGCCGGCCGGTTGGCTCGCCGCCGGCGCCACCTGCTCCAGGTCAATCATGTCGATGACGTAGAAGGCGGCGGTGTCACCCGAGTCGCGCTGCAACTTGAACCGGGTGCCGGCCGGGTACGACTGCGCCAGCAGCGCGTTCGACTCATCGAAGAGCCGTCGGGCGTCGGCCTGCGGGGTGTTGGTGAGCGCCTCCGGTCCGTCGGTGTTGCCGTAGAGCCAGCTGTGCTTCGACGACAGGGTCAACTTCCGGGAGAAGACGTCGTTGACGTAGAGGCTGATGGTCGCCTCGATACCGCCACCACCGGGGGCGTCCGGGATGGAGTTGCGCACCACTATGGAGTTGGCCTGGTTGGTCGAGGTGAACTCGACGAACTGGCCGGTGCCGGTGAGTCGTACCGACTTGCGGCCCGAGGACTCGCTGGCGAAGTTGGTGTGCCCGAAGGTGCGCAGCGGGTCGGCCTCCAGCAGCGTGCCCTGGTAACGACCGGCCTCCGCCTCGTACGAGACGTACGGGACGGCGGCCCCGCGCCCGACCACTATCGACTGGCTCAACGAGTTGTTCGTCTCGTTGGTCTCGGTGACCACGTTCGTGGCGTCGGCGGTGGCGGTGAGGGTGGCGCCGCCGCTGGTGGCGGTCCAACTACCGCTGACGGCCACGGTGGCCGTCGCGCCGGCCGCGATCGAGGCGGTGGTGGCGTTGAGCGTGGTGCCGCCCGCCACCAGCCGGGTGACGGTGGTGGTGCCGGTCGCCGCGGTGCCCCGGTTGCGCACCGCCACGGTGAAGCTGACGGACGCTCCGACGGCCGGGTTCGGCGGGTTCGAGGCGATGCTGAGCACCTGGAGGTCGGGGCCCGGGGCCTGCGTCACGACCAGCGGCGACGCGGCGGTGAAGCTGTTGTTGCCGTTGTTCTGCTCGACGATCGTGTTCGCCGGGTCGACCACCGCCGCGACGGCGTAGCTGCCCATCGGCCGGGTGCCGGCGTTGAACGACACCGTGGTCGAGGCGCCCGCGGCGAGCGCACCCACCGAGGCGCTGCCGACGACCGCGCCGGCCAGGCTGAAGTTCACAGTTGTCGCGCCGGCGGACGCCGACCCGGTGTTCTGCACCACGGCCGAGAGGGTGACCGGCGAGACCTCGCTGGGCGACGCCGGCGACCAGGTCACCGAGCTGACCACCAGGTCCGGGTTGGGCGCCGGGGTGCCGCACACCTCAAGCTCGGCGACCTGACCGGACGGGGCACCGGTGTTGCCGGTGAACCGCAACTGCACGTCAGCGGTGGTGGCGGTGACCGGGATGGTCACCACGTTGGTGCCCTGGACGAACTGGTAGGCCGCCGCCGACACGAGGCTGGTGTACGCCGACGACGCCTGGTCGCGACCGAGGACCTGGATGGTCTGGGTACGGGTGCCCCAGGCCGGGTCGGGGTTGAGCTTCACAGTGACACCGGAGATGGCGTGGTTCGCGCCCAACGCCACTGTCAGGTTCTGCGGGTAACTCGCCGCACCCTCCCAGTAGGTGCCGAGCTGCCCGTCGTTCGCCTTGTCCGGGGTGAAGCTGAAGGTGGAGCCGCTCGCCGTCATGCTCTTGCCCTGCGCCACGTTGGTGCAGGCGGGCGGGTTGCTGCCGGTCCGGGTGACGGTGTTGCTGTTGCCGGAGAGGTTCCCCGCGCCGTCACGGGCCCGGACGTGGTACGACACTGTCGCCGTGGCCGGCTGGGTGTCCTGATAGGTCAGGACGGTGCCCAGCGTCGCGATCAGGCTGCCGCCCCGGTAGACGTTGTAGCCGGCGAGCCCGCTACCACCGGAGTCGGTGGAGGCACCCCAGTTCAGCGTGATCGTGCTGCCCGACGTGCTCTGCGACAGCGTGCCCGGGACGCTCGGCGCGGTGGTGTCCGGACTGGTGCCGCCGCTGCCGTACACCTCCAGCTCGGAGAGCTGCCCGGCGGGCCAGCCGCTGTTGGCGGTGACGGTGATCCGGACGTAGCGGGTGGACGTCGAGCTGAAGTTGATCGTGACGGTGCTGCCGCTCGCCGGGTTGAAGGTGTACGTCTGCGACCCCACCAGGTCGGTGAAGGACGAGCCGTTGGCGCTGCCTCGCACGCTCAGCGTCTGCGTCCGGGTCCCCCAACCGGCGGTCGGCAGTTTCAGCACCACCTGGTTGACGCTCTGCGACGAGCCGAGATCGACCTGCACCCACTGCGGGAACGCGTTGTTGACGCTCTCCCAGTAGCTGCCCGCGTTGCCGTCGACGACCTTCGACGAGTCGTAGACGTCGGCGTGGCCGCTCTCCTGGGTGGGACGGCCCTGCGCGAGGTTGGTGGCCGCCGGGGCGAAGCCACTGGTCGCTGCTGCTGCGGTGTCGGCGGGACGGGCGGCGGCCGGGGTCGCGACGGCGGTCGCCCCGGCCGTGGCGATCAGCGCGGCGACGGCCGTGGCCGCCACCATCCTGAACAGATTCGTTCGTCTCATGACTGTCCTGTCGTCGGGGGGCGGTTGCCGCGGTGGCGTGACCACGGGGGTGGGGGTGCGGCGGTGCAGCGCCGGCCGACGCGGGTGGGCCGGTGCCGAGAGAGACGGGATGGCACGGGCGGCGCGGGGGCGCCGCTCGTCCTGGGAACACCAGATGGGTACGACCATCAACGGGCCCCCCGAGGAGGCCCGTTGAATCTTCCGAGGCTGTGCGCAGAACCGTGCACGTCTTTGTCGAAATCTTGCGCTACTTTGGCCCAAAGGTTACTGACGTGCTACGGGAGCGTCAACACTTCGACACCCGTGATTATTGACGGAGTTGTCTGCCCTGATGGCCGTCGTCCCTGCTGACCTGCCCACAATTTCGGGGAAGGTGCGACCTCCCGACGACTGGAGGCCACACCTTCCCCGAAGTTGCGCGGATCTTGCGTCAGGTCGTACGGGAACGATCAGTCATCTGGTGCCGTCAGGACGAACGTCTCCAACAGCTCTCCGCCGTACCAGTCGGTGCGCTGACCGACGTGCGCCATGCCCAGCCGCCGAGCGACCGCCATCGACGGCTCGTTGCCCGGCGACACCACCGCGTAGATCTCCCGGGTGCCGGCGGCGAACTCCCGCGCGACGAGCGCACGAGCGGCCTCGGTGGCGTACCCGTGACCCCACGAGTCCGGGTGCAGGTGCCAGCCCGTCTCGATGTCCTCGGTCAGCACCGCCTCGTCCCGTCCCGGCATCGGCTTGAGCAGCACCGTGCCCACCACCGTGCCGGTCTCGCGCACCTCGATCGCCCAGGTGCCGTACCGGCCCCCGTCCGCCGCGTGCCGGTGCTGCCAGATGCGCAGCCGCTCGACGGCCTGGGCCGGGTCGGTCATCGGCAGGCCCGGCGACACCGCCAACCAGCGGGTGATCTCCGGACGGGAGTAGATGTCGTAGATCCGGGCCAGATCGGCCGGATCGTCGGTCCAGTCACGCAGGATCAGGCGTTCGGTGGTGAGAACAGTCATGACCGGCGATCTTAAGGAGTGACGGCCCCGACGATGGGGAAGGAGGACCCGATGGGCAACGGATGGCAGCGCACGAAACGGATCACCAGTGCCGCGTTCCGTCCGGTGCGCGGACGGGACCTGTCGCTGCACGCCGCCGCGATCACCTTCTACGGGGCGATCGCCGTGGTGCCGGTCGCCCTGCTGGCGATCTGGCTCACCTCGCTGGTGGCCGGGGCCGACCGGGTACGCCGGCTCACCTCGTACGCCGTGGAGGCCCTGCCCACCGCGATCGGCGCGCCCCGGGCGGTGGACGCGCTCGTCAACGCCGGGGTGGAGCTGACCCCGCTGCTCGCGCTGGCCTCCCTGCTGCCCGCCTCGCTGTACGGCGAGGGTCTGCGCCGGGCGTTCGTCTCGGTGGCCGCGCCCCGCTCCGACGAGCACCTGGTCGGTTGGCGGGGCCGGCTCCTGCTGCTGCCACTGCTCGCGCCGGCCCCCGCACTGCTGCTGTCGATCCTGCTGGCGCTCCCGCTCACCACCCGCCTCGTACGCCAGGGCGGTTGGCTCGGTGTGCTGGGCGTGGTGCTGTCGTTCCTGGGGGTCTGGCTGGTGCTCACGCCGGTGCTGGTGTGGGTGTTCCGGGTCGTCGGGCCGGCCTCACCGGACTGGCTCTCCACCCTCGGGATCGGGTCGTTCACGGCGGCGAACCTCTCCGGCTTCATGCACGGCTTCGTCCTCTTCGCCTCGCTCCCGCTGGATCTGGGGGTGCCGTTCGGCGGCTTCGACGAGATCGGCGCGGGGGTGGCCGTACTCCTCTGGCTCTACCTGTTCCACGTGATCGTCCTGGCCGGCTACTCCGCCACCCTGGCCCTCTCCCACTGGCGCACCAAACCCACCCGCTGACCCCTCTTGATCACCCGCGCTGCTCCCCGCGCCGCCCCGGCTGCGAGGACGGGGGTGGGGGGTGCGGACTAGGGTGCGGTGGCATGAGCAGTGAGATTCCGGCTCGGGCCGACGTCGTGATCGTCGGTTCCGGGCACAACGGTCTGGTCTCCGCGGTCCTGCTGGCCCGTGCCGGCCTGGACGTCCTCGTGTTGGAGGCCGCCGACGTGATCGGCGGCGCGACCCGCACCGAGAACCCGTTCCCGAAGGTGCCGGGGCTGCGCCACTCCACCGGCTCGTACCTGCTCGGGCTGATGCCCCCGGAGCTGCTCGCCACGCTCGACGTGCGGATTCCGGTGCTGCGCCGCGACCCGCACTACTTCCTCCCCACCCCGGGCGGCCTCGGCTCGCCGTACCTGCTCTTCGGCACTGACACCGCCGCCACCCGGGCACAGCTCGCCGAGTTCTTCTCCCCCGCCGACGTGGCCGCCGACGACGCCATGCAGGCCGAGCTGGCCGCGCTGCGGGAGGACCTCGCGCCGGCCTGGCTGGCCGAGCCGCTGACCGTCGAGGAAACCGCCGAGAGGTACGTCCGCCCGGCGCTGCGCGCGGTCTTCGTCGATCTTGTGCGGGGCTCGGTCGCCGACTACCTGGCCCGGTTCGAGTTCCGCTCCGAACTGCTGGTCAGCATGTACGCGGTCACCGACGGCCTGTCCGGGCTCAACGCCGGCCCGGACGACCCCGGCACCGGCCACAACTTCCTCGTGCACAACATGTGCCGGCTGCCCGGATCCGGCGGTACCTGGATGATCGCCGAAGGTGGGATGGGCACCGTCTCGCGGACGTTCGCCGAGGCCGCGCGCGCCGCCGGCGCGACGATCCTGACCGGTACGCCGGTACGCGCGGTCACCCTGGACGGCGGCGCGGCGAGCGGAGTGGTGCTGGCCGACGGTCGGGAGGTCGCCGCCCGGGTGGTGCTCGGCGCGTGTGACCCGTACCGGCTGATGGAGCTGTTGCCCGACGGCGCGCTCCCGGCGCGGCTCGGCGAACGGATGGCGGCGGTCCGCCGGCCCGGCACCACGCTCAAGCTCAACCTGGCGCTCACCGGGCTGCCCCGGTTCTCCTGCCTGCCGGACGGTACGCCGTGCCCGTTCGGTTCGACCATCCACCTGCTGCCCGGTTCGGCGTCACTGGTCGGCGGGGCGGACGCGTCGCCGATGACCGCGCTGCGCGCGATGTGGGCGGACGTGCAGGCCGGGCGGCTGCCGGCGGAGCCCACCATCGAGTGGTACCTGCACACCACAGTCGACCCGTCGCTCTCCGACGCGGCCGGGCACCACTCGTCGGCGCTCTTCGTCCAGTCGGTCCCGTACGAGCTGGCCGGCACCACCTGGGACGCGGCGCTGCCCGGTTACGTCGACCGGCTGATCGGGATCGTCGAGCGGTACGCCCCCGGCACCGCCGACCTGATCGCCGACGCGGTGCCGTTGCCGCCGCCCGGCATCGAGGAGCACTTCGGCATCACCGGCGGGCACATCCACCACGTCGACAACACGGTCTCGTTCACCGACCGGATGCCCTACGCCACCGGCATCGACGGCGTGTACGCCGGCAGCGCCGGCTGCCACCCGGCCGGCAGCGTCATCGGCGCAGCCGGCCACAACGCCGCCCGCCGCATCCTCAAAGACCTATCGACCTAGCTCCCCCAGCCCGTCGCGCCGTTGATCATGAAGTTACCGCCACCACACCCCGCCGTGGCAGGCAACAACTTCACGATCAACCAGGCCGTGGGGTGAGGGCCGGGGGTCAGATCACTGCTTCGCCGGCGGGGGCGGGGGTTTCGGCGTCCACGCGGTGGGCGCGCACCTTGTGGCCGACGCTCGTCAGGCAACGGCCGCTGGGCAGGTCGAAGCGCCAGCCGTGCAGCTGGCAGGTGAGCTGGTCACCCTCGACGATGCCGAAGCGGGTCAGGTCCGCCTTCAGGTGCGGGCAGCGGCGCTGCACCACCCAGTCGCCCAACGTGATGTCCTCGGCGTCGGTGGTGCGCTCGTGCTCGTCGTACCAGCCCTCGGCGTACTGCAGCCGCTCCTCGGAGAGGCACTTGAAGAACGCGTAGACGAACTCGTTGTACTGGCCGATCCGGGCCGCCGAGAACCGGCAGGACAGGAAGAGCGAGTTGACCCAGTCCACCTCGTCGATGAAGAGCAGGTGCTCGATCAGCGACCGGTCGGTACGGAACCGGTAGCGGACCTTCTCCTCGGCGTACGGTCGGACCTCCTTGCCCGGGAAGTCCACCACGATCGACTCGACGCTCTCGCCGTCGTAGCCGACCAGGTCGAAGCGGACCGGACCGCCGACCCCCTTGGCCAGGTAGATCGACTCGTCCAGCAGCGGCTCGATCCGACGCTTCATCTCCCCGAGCACGTCCACCTCGGGGTGCCGCCAGGACGCCTTCTCCGCCTCGATGATCGGGCGCTTGCGCTCCCGCATCTCCTCCAGGTGGGCGACCTTGTTCGCGAAGAACTCCTGCACCGGCACCGGGTGGGTGGTGCTCGCGCCCTCGGTGGTGACCTCGGCGACGCTGCCCGGCAGCAGCACGATCCCGTTGGTGCCGCCGACCTTGGCGTACTCCGACAGGAAGACGGACTGGTCGGGGAAGATGTTGCCCTCGTCGCCGTGGATGTCGTTGAACTGCCACAGGGCGTCGTCGAGGAAGCACGGCGGGCCGGCGATCGGGAAGACGTGCGACGCCTTCAGGTCGTCGATGTAGCGCCAGGTCCGGTCGAACTGCCGGTCCCGCTTCTGCTTGCCGAACGCGGTCTTCGCCGCCTGCGGCAGCTCGTAGACCATCGGGTACCAGATCGCGCCGGAGAACTGGAGCAGGTGCGCGTGCACGTGCCCCAACTCGGCGAAGACGCTCAGGTCGGTGGGACGGGCGTCGTTCTGGTTGAGCAGCCGCACCCCGTCGTACTCCACCCAGAGCGACGAGTCGCCGATCGGCCCGTCGGTCGGGCTGGTCAACGCCTGAATCATGATCTTCAGGCCGCCGGGCAGCTCCACCACCTGCTCGTTGGGCGCCTTCAGGAACTTGGTGAAGCCCAGCGCCCGGAACTCGTCCTCCATCTCCGAGGTGGGGAACTCGGGGAGCAGGACGGTGGCGTCCTTGGAGACGAAGTCCCGCAGGTGCTTCGCGTCGAAGTGGTCCCGGTGCAGGTGGGAGACGTACAGGTAGTCGACCTGACCCAGGCTCTCCCAGTCCAGCAGTGAGTTGTCCGGGAAAGGGAACCACGAGGCGAAGTAGGCCGGGTTGACCCACGGGTCGCACAGGATGCTGCCCGCAGCCGTGTCGATCCGCATGCTGGCGTGCCCGGTTCCGGTCACTCGCACCGCACAGTCCCCCTCAAACAGACAATCAGGTGTACGCCAAACGCTACCGGAGCGAGTCTGACCACCGCCCCGCGACGCCGGTAGTGCCGTTCGGCCCGCCCGCAACAGGCCGCCCGCCCCTCGCCGCCCACGCCCCGTGGGCGGCCTTCAACAGCTCCCGGCTCTCCCCGCGAGTCATGCCGTTCCCTCAACTGGCCGGACCCTGCGCCGGGCCTGACGCAAGGCGTGCCAGACTAACGAAAGATCCGATCGCGAGGGAAGGACCGACAGTGGCAGGAAGCGAGCCGGTAACGTCGCCAGACCAGCACAAGCCCGGGCACCGCAAGGCCGGGCAGATCGGCGCCGTGCTGTCCGCACTGGCGCTGCTGGCGATGATCTGCGGCAACCACGAGGGCAGGGTCGAGGACATCTGGCTGATCGGCCTGGCCGCGCTGCTGCTGATCATCGTGATCGGCGACATCGTGCTGCGGCGCAGCGGTCTGCGCTCCTGACCCGACCCACCGCCGGACGTCGGCCGAGAACGCCGAGGGCCCGCCCCCACCCGGGGGACGGGCCCTCGTCCGTACGCGTCGGGGTCAGCGCCCGAAGAGGATGTCCTGCACGTCCTTGAGCGCGGCGTCGACCTCGGCCTCGAAGTAGCCACCCGGCACCAGGCCGAACCGGAGGGTGTCCAGGTCCTTCGGGTCGACCGGCATCGGGTTGCGCCGCTGCATGCCACCGAGCAGCGTCTCGAAGAACCGGTCCACCTGGTCGGGGTCGTACCCGCTGCCGAACCGGCGCACCTGGAAACTACGGCGGATCTGGTCGACCCGGTACAGGTCGCTGCCGGGCGGACCAGCCATCGGGGGGCCGCCCATCGGCGGGCCACCCATCGGCGGGCCGGCGACCGCTGGCGGGCCGGCCATCGGCGGGCCACCCATGCCCTGCTGCGGCAGCGGAGGCGGACCGGCCGGACCACGGCGCATGTCGCGCAGGTCCCGCTCCGGCATCCGGATCTCGGCGGTCATGTCGGCGCGACCGTGCCGCCCGGCCTCGAAGCCGTCGAAGCGCGGCTCCTCCGGCGGCGGCGGATAACCGCCGGGCGCGCGCTGGTCGTCGGGGCCGTACCCGCCACGCTGGTCGTCCGGGCCGTACCCACCGGGCCCACGCTGGTCGTCCGGGCCGTACCCACTGGGGCCGGCGGGCAGGCCGCGCTGCGGCATGCCGTGGCCGCCCATCGGACCGGGGCCCATCGGGCCACCGGGGCCCATCGGAGGGCCGGCCGGGCCACGTGGCGCGTCGTAACCACCGCCGCGAGGGGCATCGTACCCACCGGCGAAGGCACCGGTCGGCTCGTCGTAGCGACCGTAGGGCGGGCCGGCCTGCGCGGGCATCGGCCGGGGCGGCATCGGCTGCGGAACCATGCCCCGGTCATCCCGCATCGGCGGCCCCATCCGGTCCGGTGGGCCCATCCGGTCACCCATCCGGGGGTCGGCACCGCGCCCGGCGCTGTTGCGCTCCTCCAGCTCGGCCAGCTGCCGCTCGACCCGATCCAGGTGCAGGTCGACCTGCCACTCGTCATAGCCGTTGAAGCGGACCCGGAAGACGACGTCGTGAACCTCCTGGGAGGCCACCGGGGCGCCGACCTGTCGGCCGTCGAGCGTCGCCTCGACCCGGTCGAGGAAGGCATCCACCTCGTCGACCTTGTATCCCCGGCGGAGCGCCTTGCGCCGGAAACGCTGACCCTGACTCGCCACTATGTCTCCTGGTCTCGTTCGCCACGCCCGGTCACGCCGGTGCCTCTCCGGCGCGGTCGGTGAAGGTGTCGTTGTCCTCGGCGGCGGCGAGCTGGCCACACGCGCCGTCGATCTCGCGGCCCCGGGTGTCCCGAACTGTGGTGGACACCCCGGCCTCGCGCAACCGCCGGACGAACTCCCGCTCGACCGGCTTCGGGCTCGCGTCCCAGCGGCTGCCCGGCGTCGGATTGAGCGGAATGAGGTTCACATGGGCCAACTTGCCGGCCAGCAGCCGACCGAGCAGGTCGGCTCGCCACGGCTGGTCGTTCACGTCCTTGATCATCGCGTACTCGATCGACACGCGGCGGCCCGTCCGGGCGGCGTAGTCCCACGCTGCGTCCAGCACCTCGGCTACCTTCCAGCGCTGGTTTACCGGCACGAGTTCGTCGCGCAGATCATCATCGGGCGCGTGCAACGACAGCGCAAGGGTCACTGAGAGGTCTTCGCTGGCCAGTCGGCGGATGGCAGGAACCAGGCCGACCGTGGAAACGGTGATGTGCCGCTGGGACAGACCGAGCCCCTCCGGAGCCGGGCTGACCAGCCGACGGATCGCCGCGATCACCCGGTTGTAGTTGGCCAGCGGCTCGCCCATGCCCATGAAGACGACGCGCGACAGCCTCGGCGGGGAGCCGGCCACCACGCCGGAGGCGGCCACCCCGGCCATGTACACCGCCTGGTCGACGATCTCCGCCGTCGACAGGTTGCGGGTCAGCCCCGCCTGGCCGGTCGCGCAGAACGGACAGGCCATGCCACACCCCGCCTGGCTGGAGATGCAGACGGTCACCCGGTCCGGGTAGCCCATCAGCACGCTCTCCACCAGCGCACCGTCGTGCAGCCGCCAGAGCGCCTTGCGGGTGGCGCCGTCGTCGCAGGCCAACTCGCGCACCGGGGTGAGCAACGGCGGCAGCAACTGGTCGGCCAGCCGTTCCCGGGTCGCCGCGGGCAGATCGGTCATCGCCTGCGGGTCGCGGACCAGCCGCCCGAAGTAGTGGTTGGAGACCTGCTTGGCGCGGAAGGCCGGCTCCCCCAACCCGGTAACCAGCGCCTGGCGGCCGGCCAGGTCCAGGTCAGCGAGGTGCTGAGGGGGCATGGAGGCCCGGCGCGCGGCGGGGGCGACCGAGGTGGCGGGGATCAAAGGCAGGCTCGTCATGGCTGGTCCAGTGTGTCACGCCGTCGGCGGCGGGCGCCGGTCCGGAGGTGTCGAACGGGGCGCGACCACCGGAGCCGGAGGACCGGGTAGCCGTGATTCATACCTCAGCCCACCACCGGCACGAGGACCGCCAACAGCAGGTAGGCCGTCGGCACCGCGAACAGGATCGAGTCCAGTCGGTCCATCAGACCGCCGTGGCCGGGCAGCAGGTTGCTCATGTCCTTCACGCCCAGATCCCGCTTGATCATCGACTCGGCCAGGTCGCCGAGGACCGCCGCGCAGGACACGGCCACCCCGAACAGCGCACCCCACCAGGGGGCCACCTCGAACATCAGCCACAGCAGCAACGCGCTGCCCACCGCCGCCGCGGTGACCGAGCCGGCGAAGCCCTCCCAGGACTTCTTCGGGCTGATCGACGGGGCCATCGGGTGCTTGCCGAAGGAGACCCCGGCCGCGTACCCACCGGTGTCCGAGAGGACCACCCCGATCAGGGTGGCCAGGATGCGCAGCGGGCCATCATCGGGGGCCGCCGCCAGCAACGCCGCGAAACCGGCCAGGAACGGCACGTAGACGGCGATCAGGGTGGCCGCGGTGAGATCCCGCTGGAAGCCGGCCGGCCCGTCACCCAACCGCCAGATCATGGTGCCCAGCACCGTGACCAGCAGCCCCAGGCTGAGCGCGTCCGGGCCGGCGAACCAGGCCAGCCCCACCGTCAACACGCCACCGGCGATCAGCGGCACCAGCGGCGGGTGCGCGCCGCTGCGCCGGACCGCCCGGGCCATCTCCCAGATGCCGACCGCGACCGCGGCGGCGATCACCGGCAGGAACGCCAACGGGTAGACGACCAGCGGCACCACGATCAGCGCGCCGAGGCCGAGCCCCACCCCGATCGCCGCGGGAAGGTTGCGCCCGGCGCGCCCGGTGCCCACCTGCTGGGTGGCCGGTCGGTCGAGGCTGGCCCGACGTCGCCCCTTCGGCCGTCGACCGGTCGTCGGCGCCTCGTCCGGCACCACCTCGGCCCGGACGGGCTCGATCAGCTCGGTCGGGTACCCCGGGTCGTCGACACCGGCGGGAGGGCCGTCGACAGGGCCCGGCTCGTCGAAGCGCCCACGGTCCGGGCCGTCGTACCGGGGCGGCCCGTCGCCAGCGGCGGGGAGACGATCGAGGTACCGGTCGCCACGACCCCGGTCGTCGTACCGGTCGGGCTGGTTCCGGTCGTCGAACCGAACATGCCGGTCGCGGTCGTCGAAGCCGTCGTCCGGACGGACCGGGCGGCCACGCTCGTCGTACGGGTCAGCGGGGCGCGGGTCGGCGTACGGCCGGGCGTGCGGCTCGGCGTACAGCTCGGGGCCGGCGGCCGGACGGCGGCTCCACTGGCCGGCCTCCAGCTCCTGGTCCGGCCACGGCAGCGCCACGGGGCGCTCCGGCCGGTCCCAGCCGCGAGGCTCACTGCCGTAGGGGTCGGGGTGGGACATCACGCACCGCGACGCGGCACGAGAACCACCACATGACGCAAGACCACAAGCATCCCCTACACGTGCGATGTTCCTCCGATTGACCGCCCCGACGGTCGGTCGATCCCCGGTGTTCACCACCCGGTGGCCGGGAATCCTGCCGAGCCTACTGCACACACCGGACCGGCACGGCGGACGAGGCACGCCGACCGACCCCATCCCTCGCCGCCGGGCCGTGCCCAGCGACGCACACCCGCCCGGAACGACAGGCCACAGGCGATCCGCAGCCGTCGATCCGACTCGTCCGGTGCTCGATCGACTACTGAGCCGTCACCGCGGGCGTGGTCCGCTGGTGGGGCGCCGACACCCGTCGGCGCGTCCGCACGGGGGAAGGGCACTCACATGTACAAGTTCGGTCTCGCGGTGCTGACCGTGGCCGCCATGGTCCTGGCAGCGGCGTCACCGGCAGCCGCCAGCACGACACAGACCCGGATCACCATCGACCGCCACGCCAGCGAGCTGTTCCCGTTCGAGCCGCCCGCCGCCGAGCCGGGCGTGACGTACCCGGCAACGTCGGTCACCGCCACCGCCCGCAACTGCCCGGCCGGCTTCGTCCTCATGTCGGCGTCGCTGGTGCAGGACGGCCTGCCGACCCTCTGGGCCACCGGGGGACGCGGCGCTGGCGAGGTCGTCTGTGACGGCGGCACCGTCGAACTCTCGATGGCGTTCGCCCGCGTCACTCCGGCGCTGCACCCCGGCCGGGCAACCGCCCGCTTCTCGCTGCGGGACGCCGACACCGGCGAGCAGTTCGCCGAGCGCACCAGGACCGTCTGGATTCCCTGCTGACCGACAACACGAGGCCCGTTCCCGAGGTCGGGAACGGGCCTCGAAGCATGCGTCACACCTCGAGCAGCTCGGTTTCCTTGTGCTTCACCAGGTCGTCGATGGTGGCCACGTAGCGCTGGGTCAGGTCGTCGAGTTCCTTCTCGGCGCGGCGGCCGTCGTCCTCGCCGGCCTCGCCGTCCTTGACGATCCGGTCCAGCTCCTCCTTGCCACGGCGGCGGACGTTGCGGATCGCCACCTTGGCCTCCTCGCCCTTGTGCCGAGCCACCTTGATCATGTCGCGGCGGCGTTCCTCGGTCATCTGCGGGAGCAGGATGCGCAGCTGGGTGCCCTCGTTGTTCGGGTTCACCCCGAGGTCCGAGTCGCGGATCGCCTTCTCCATCGCGTTGATCTGCGAGTTGTCGTACGGCTTGATGACGGCCATCCGCGGCTCGGGGACCGCGATGGACGCCATCTGCGTCAGCGGCGTGGGCGTGCCGTAGTAGTCGATGATGACCTTGGAGAACATGGCGGCGTTGGCGCGACCGGTACGGATGGCGCCGAACTCCTCCTTGGCGTGCTCAACCGCACGGTCCATCTTTTCCTCGGCCTCGAGGAGGGTGTCGTCGATCACCGGTCTCCTCGCCTCCTTCTGTGCTCGTCGTGGGCTCTGCTGAAAGTCGTCAGACCGCTGCCGTCGCCGTCTGCGGGACTCAGGCGGTGATCAGGGTGCCGATCTTGTCGCCACCCACCGCGCGGATGATGGTGTCGTCACCCTGCGCGCCGAAGACCAGCATCGGCAGGCCGTTCTCCATGCAGAGGCTGAACGCCGCCGCGTCGGCCACCCGCAGGTTGCGGCGCAGCACCTCGGAGAAGGTGATCGAGTCGAGCTTGCTGGCGGTGGGGTCGATCCGTGGGTCGGCGGTGTAGACGCCGTCCACGCCGTTCTTGCTCATCAGCACCACGTCGGCCCGGATCTCCAGCGCCCGCTGGGCGGCCACCGTGTCGGTGGAGAAGTACGGCATCCCAGCGCCGGCGCCGAAGATGACCACGCGGCCCTTCTCCAGGTGCCGGATGGCCCGCAGCGGGATGTACGGCTCGGCGACCTGGGCCATCGTGATGGCGCTCTGCACCCGGGTCTCGATGCCCTCCTTCTCCAGGAAGTCCTGGAGGGCCAGGCAGTTCATCACGGTGCCGAGCATGCCCATGTAGTCGGCGCGGGCCCGGTCCATCCCACGCTTCTGCAGCTCCGCGCCGCGGAAGAAGTTGCCCCCGCCGACCACCACGGAGACCTGCACGCCGCGGCGGACCACTGTGGCGATCTGCCGGGCGATGGCCTGGACGACGTCCGGGTCGACGCCGATCGCGCCGCCACCGAAGACCTCACCGGAGAGCTTCAGCACCACCCGGCGGGCACGCCCCGGCGGCGGTGCCGTCGGATCGTCCAGCTCCAGCGTCCGGTCACTCACAACCTGCGTCATCCGCCCCGCCCTTCCCCACGCGCACGCCCCGTGCGGCGCGTACCGCGAACCTGCCGCTGCCGACCCTATGTGACGAGGAGGCCGCGGTGCCTGTCACGTACACCGGCGGCCTCCTCGTTGACGTCTTCTGCCCACGGGCGCGCGCGGCGCCCGGTGGCGGCTCAGGCCTGGCCGACCTCGAACCGCACGAAGCGGGTGACCTCGATGCCGGCCTCGGCCAGCAGCTGCTTCACCGACTTCTTGTTGTCGGCCACCGACGCCTGCTCGACCAGGACGAAGTCCTTGAAGAAGGAGTTCACCCGACCCTCGACGATCTTCGGCAGGGCCGCCTCGGGCTTGTTCTCCTCGCGGGCGGTCTGCTCGGCGATGCGCCGCTCGGACTCGACGACCTCCGCCGGAACCTCGTCCCGGGTGAGGTACTTCGGCCGCATCGCGGCGATCTGCATGGCCACACCACGGGCGTCGGCGTCGCCGGCCTCGTCGCTCTTGCCGGTGTACGACACCAGCACGCCGACGGCCGGCGGCAGGTCCTGGGCCTTGCGGTGCAGGTAGATGGCGATGGTGCCCTCGACCCGGGCGAACCGGTTGAGCACCAGCTTCTCGCCGATCTTGGCGGACTGCTCCTGGATCAGGTCCGCGACGACCTTGCCGTCGAGCTCGGTGGCGAGCAGCTCCTCGGCGGAGTTCACGCCGGAGCGGTCACCGTGCTCGACCAGCTGCTGGGCCAGCGCGATGAACGAGTCGGTCTTGGCGACGAAGTCGGTCTCGCAGTTGAGCTCGAGCAGCGACTTGCCGGAGTGGGCGACCAGGCCGTTCGCGGCCGTACGGCCGGCCCGCTTGCCGACGTCCTTGGCGCCCTTGACGCGCAGGATCTCGACGGCCTTGTCGAAGTCGCCCTCGGCCTCGGTCAGCGCCTTCTTGCTGTCCATCATGCCGGCGCCGGTGAGGTCGCGGAGCTTCTTGACGTCCGCGGCGGTGATTTGGGACATGGCTCTCTCTTCGGTGTTGAGACGGCGTGTGGATGGTCAGAGGTGCCGGTTACCCGGATCCGGGCGGATCGTGCCCGGCGTACCGTCGCTGCCCGCCGTCCGCGAAAACGGACGGCCGGGCAGCGACGGTGCGATCACTCCGCGGTGGCGGTCGCCGGCTGCTCGGTGGCGGCCTGCGCCGGCTGCTCCGGGGTGGCGGGCTGCTCGGCGGCGGCAGCGGCGGGCTGCTCGGCCGGGGCGGCCGACTCGTCGGCCTTCTTCGGCTCGAGCAGCTCGCGCTCCCACTCGGTCAGCGGCTCGTCGCTCGCGACGCCCTCGGGCTTCTCGTCGTTGCCCCGGCGACGGCCGGAACGCGCGATCAGACCATCCGCGACGGCGGCGGCGACGACCTTGGTCAGCAGCTCGGCCGAGCGGATCGCGTCGTCGTTACCCGGGATCGGGAAGTCGACCTCGTCCGGGTCGCAGTTGGTGTCCAGCACCGCGATGACCGGGATGCCCAGCTTGCGGGCCTCGTCGACGGCGATGTGCTCCTTCTTGGTGTCGACGATCCACACCGCGGCGGGAAGCTTCTGCATGTCCCGCAGGCCACCGAGGGTGCGGGTCAGCTTGATCTTCTCGCGGGAGAGCTGCAGGGTCTCCTTCTTGGTGTAACCGGCGGCGGTGCCGCTCAGGTCACCCAGACCCTCCAGCTCCTTCATCCGCTGCAGCCGCTTGTACACGGTCTGGAAGTTGGTCAGCATGCCACCGAGCCAGCGGTGGTTGACGTACGGCTGGCCGACCCGGGTCGCCTGCTCGGCGATCGCCTCCTGGGCCTGCTTCTTGGTGCCGACGAACAGGATGCTGCCACCCTCGGCGACGGTCCCACGCACGAACTCGTACGCCTTCTCGATGTACTCGAGGGTCTGGCGCAGGTCGATGATGTAGATGCCGTTGCGCTCGGTCATGATGAAGCGCTTCATCTTCGGGTTCCAGCGCCGGGTCTGGTGCCCGAAGTGGACACCGCTCTCCAGCAGCTGACGCATGGTCACGACGGCCATGGTTGGGGTACTCCTCAAGGTCCCTGGTTGTCACGCCCGACCGGTGGCCGGGCGTCCTGGCGCCTGGTCGCCGACCCATGGTGGGCCCGATCAAGATCGGGACCAGGGAGGCCGTCGCTCCACGACGATTCGTGAAGAGGGCGCGCGAGGTCGACCGCACGAGGCGGTCGCCAGTTGGCCAGTGTACGCCCTTCACCCGTTCAGCCGCCCCGGGGTGCGCGCGGGGCGCCGCCCCGGGCTCCCGCCCCATCGCCCGAGTTGCGGGAAGATCGCGCTGGTTCCTGGAAATAGTGGCCTCCGCGTCGCCAGAGGCCACTATTTCCAGGTTGTTGTGCGTCTCTGGCCGCACGCGAGCCGCCAGCCGGCGGCGAGCGCGGCCGGTCAGCCGGCGGCGAGGCAGGGCCGGGTCAGCCGGCGGCGAGCGCGGCGGCCACGAAGAGCACCAGACCGACGGTCAGGTAGGCCGTCGGCGGGCGGAGCCAGCCGCGACCGTTGTCGGAGAGCGCCAGACCTCCGGTTCGGAGCCCGTACAGCCCGGTCGCGAAGATCGGCAGGCCGGCGACCAGGGCGATGCCCACCACGACGTTCCCGGCGTCCACCGGGTCGCCGGTCACGCCCGCGAGCAGCACCCGCAGCGCGGGGACCTCGAAGATCAACACCAGCAGGGCGAAGAGTACGGCCAGCACCGGTCGGCGGGTCCGGTAGACGCCGTCGGCGGCCGGCGGGTACAGCGGCGGCTCGGCAGCGGGCAGGTCGGGTCGGGGGCCGATCCCCGGCATCGGGCCGGTCGGCATCTCCAGCGGGTGCGGCGGCTCGCCGCCACCCCGGGTCGGCTCGATGATCGGGTACGCAGTGAGCGGGGCGGGACGAGCCTGGTCAGCGAGCACGCTGGCCGGCGACGTGGTGTCGCGGGCGGTCTCCGACGTGACGTTCGCCAGCGGGGTCTCGACGGCGGCCGGTTCCCGGGCGGCCCGACGACCGGGCAGCTCACCCGAGACCTCCGAGGGGTCCCGGTCCGCCCTGCGCGAACGGGTCGCCCGGTATCCGTCGGCCTCGGGCCGGGCGTCACCGAGGGGGTCCACCGCACCGAAGCGTCCGGAGTCGTTCTCCACCGCCCCGAACCGCCCGGACTGGGCGTCGACCGCCGGGAAGCGGCCGGAGTCCCGCTCCGGGGTGCCGAAACGGCCCTGGTCCACGGCGCCCAGGCGACCCGGGTCCGGCTCCGGCGTACCGCCGAAACGGCTCGCGTCCACCGCGCCGAAACGCCCCGAGTCCGACTCTCGGCGGCGGCCGACACCGGTGTCCTCGACGGATCGGATGTCCTCCGCGCCACGCTGCTCGGGAATCTCGCCGTCCCGGTACCGCGGTTCGCCCGCGCCGCGCCACTCCGACTCGCCGTAACCGCGACCCCGCTCGTCGGGGTACCAGCGCGACTCCTGATCTTCCGGAAAACTCCGTCGTCCGTCCACGTCAGGCACCGTATGCGACCGGCCACGCCCGCGCCATTTCAGCCCAGCCGTCCGCGCCGCCGATCAACCGTGCCCCGGGGTACGAATGGTGACCGGCTGGTGAAAACAGGTCGGCGACACCGCTAGCACAGCCTGAACATGATCGTTTGACTGTCCACAGCACACCCGTTGTCCACAGCGGGGCCGCCGCCGGGTCGCGGCGATCGTCCTCCGGCGGGCACCGTGCCGGCCATGACGAAGCGGAACCAGGCGGTTGGCGCGTACGGCGAGCGGTGCGCGGCTCGGCACCTGACCGAGGCCGGGTTGCGCCCGATCGCCCACAACTGGCGCTGCCCGGCCGGGGAGATCGACATCATCGCGTGGGACGGGCCGGTGCTCGCCTTCTGCGAGGTGAAGACCCGCCGGGGTGACGGCTTCGGCAGCCCGGCCGAGGCGGTCGTGCCGGCCAAGGCCCGCCGGCTGCGTGGGCTCGCCGCGCGGTGGCTGACCGAAACCGGTACGACCGCCGAGGAGGTGCGTTTCGACGTGCTGTCCGTGCTGCTGCCCGACGCCGGGCCGGCGCAGGTCGACCACCTCAAGGGCGCGTTCTGACATGCGCGCCCGGAGGATCGGTGACGCGCCGTGAGCTACGCGAAGGTGCTCTGCGTGGGGCTGGTCGGGGTGACCGGCCACCTCGTCGAGGTGGAGGCCGACCTGGCCGCCGGCCTGCCGGCGGTGGTGATCTCGGGTCTGCCGGACACCGCCCTGCACGAGGCCCGTGACCGGGTCCGCGCCGCCGTGGTCAACTCCGGCCAGCGCTGGCCCAACCGGCGGATCACCCTCAACCTGCTCCCCGCCACGCTGCCCAAGTTCGGCTCGGCCTTCGATCTGGCCATCGCCGCCGCGCTGCTGGGCGGCTCGGGTGAGCTGCCGCTGCTTCCCCTGGAGGGGGTGGTGGTCCTCGGTGAGCTGGGGCTCGACGGGACGGTCCGGCCCGTACGCGGCGTCCTCCCGATGGTCGCCGCCGCGGCCCGGGCCGGCGTCACGCGGGTGATCGTCCCGGTCGGCAACGCGGCCGAGGCCGCCGTCATCCCCGGCGTACGGGTGCGCGCGGTGGACACCCTGCACCGGCTCGTCGCCTTCGTTCGCGACGGGACCCCACTGATCGAGCCACCGGCAGACATCCCCGCACCCGCGGCCGACGGACCGGATCTCGCCGAGGTCGCCGGGCAGCAGCTGGGTCGACGGGCCCTGGAGGTCGCCGCTGCCGGCGGGCACCACGTGGCGCTGCTCGGCCCGCCGGGCGCCGGCAAGACGATGCTCGCCGAACGGTTGCCGTCCATCCTGCCGGAGCTGGACGACGACGCGGCGCTGGAGGTCACCGCGTTGCACTCGGTCGCCGGGCTGCTGCCGCCCGGCGGTCGCCTGCTGCGGCGTCCGCCGTTCCAGGCGCCGCACCACACCGCGACCGTACCGTCGCTGGTCGGTGGCGGCTCGGGGCTGGCCCGGCCCGGCGCGGTGTCGCTGGCGCACCGCGGGGTGCTGTTCCTGGATGAGGCTCCCGAATTCAGCAAGGGCGCACTGGAGGCGCTGCGCCAGCCGCTGGAGCACGGCCGGATCCAGTTGAGCCGCAGCGGGGGCGGCACCGTGTATCCGGCGCGCACCCAGTTGGTGCTGGCGGCCAACCCGTGTCCGTGCGCGAAGCCGGCCGGTGACGCGCACTGCGAGTGCTCGCCGCTGGTCCGACGCCGCTACCTGGGCAAACTGTCCGGTCCGCTGCTCGACCGGATCGATGTCCAGGTGCGACTGATGCCGGTACGGGCGGCCGAGCTGATGGCGACCGACGGTGGCGTCGAGCCGTCGGCGACGGTCGCCACCCGGGTGGCGGCGGCCCGGCAGGCGGCGGCCGATCGCTGGGCCGACCTCGGCCGGCGGCTCAACGCCGAGGTGGACGGCCCGTACCTGCGCAGACCGCCGTGGCGACTGCCGGCCCGGGTCACCGTCGAGCTGCGTGGCCGGCTCGACTCCGGCTCGCTGTCGGCGCGCGGCTTCGACCGGGTGATCCGGATGGCCTGGACCATCGCCGATCTGGACGGCCGCGACCGACCGGACCAGGACGACGTCCGGGAAGCCCTGCAACTACGGACGGGGGAGGCGGCGTGAACGCCGAGGATGAGCGCAGGCTGGCCCGGGTCGCCCTGACCTGGTTGGCGGAGCCGGGCACGCGCGCCGTGCACCGGCTGGTCGAACGGCACGGCCCGGTGGCGACCCTGGACCTGCTGCTCGACGGCGGCAGCCCGGACGGCTGGCTGCACACCACCGTCGCCGCACGTTCGGCGGCCGGCGACGCGCGGGCGGTGGCGGCCGAGGCTCTGGAGCGGGCGGACCGACTGGGCGCCCGGCTGGTCACCCCGGACGACGAGGAGTGGCCGACCCCGGTCGCCGGCCTGACCACGTTGCGGCTGCCGGACGTCAGCCGCCGGGTGGACGCCGAGACCGCCCCGCCGCTGTGCTTCTGGGTACGCGGAAGCTGGCCGCTCGGCGAAGCCCTGGACCGCTCGGTGGCGGTGGTGGGGGCCCGGGCCGCCACCGGCTACGGGCAGCACGTCGCGACGGAGCTGGGGTACGGGTTGGCGGAGCGGGACTGGACTGTCGTGTCCGGTGGCGCGTTCGGCATCGACGCCGCCGCCCACCGGGGCGCCCTCACCGCTGGCGGTCTGACCGTCGCGGTGCTCGCCTGCGGCCTCGACCGCCCGTACCCGATGGGCAACGCCGCGCTCTTCGACCGGATTGCCGAGACGGGTCTGCTGGTCAGCGAGTGGCCCCCGGGTGCCGAGCCGCTGCGACCCCGGTTCCTGATCCGCAACCGGGTGATCGCCGTCGGCACCCGGGGCACCGTCGTGGTGGAGGCCTCGGCGCGCAGCGGCGCGACGCAGACCGCGCGGCGAGCCCTCCACGCCAATCGGGTGACCATGGTGGTGCCGGGGCCGGTGACCTCGGCGATGTCCGTCGGCGCACACGAGTTCCTGCGCGAGTTCCCCGGCAAGGCCCGGCTGGTCGCCGGGGTGGCGCACGTGCTGGAGGAGGTGGGCCGGATCGGCGCGGACCTGGCCCCGTTGGCACGCGGGCCGCAGCGGGCCGCCGACACGCTCGACGACGACGCGCGTTCGCTACTGGAGGCGCTGCCCCGCCGGAGCGCGATGGGCGTGGACCGGCTCTCCGCCCGCGCCGGTGTCGACGTACGGACCGCGCTGCGCAAGCTGTCACTGCTGGAGGAGCTGTCCATGGTGGTCCGTCGCGAGGACGGCTACGCCCTCGCCCCGCCCGCGAAGTCCAAGCGGGCGGCGACATCGGAGACGTCAGGCCCGCCGTGAGGCTGAGCGGGTGCGACGCGGCTCGTCCGGTGCGGTGGTCGCCGGATGCCCGCACACCCTCACGCTCGGGACCCCGGCCAGCTGCCATTGCCGGTACGGTGCCCGGTCATGGGTGCAATCAAGCCGTGGCACATCAGCGTGCTCTGCTGTCTCGCCACGACCGCCGTGCTGGTTGTCGGCGTGGTCGTCTTCCTGATCAAGAAGAACAACCGCCACCGGTAGGCGAACACCCGGCACCGTCGGGTCCGGTGACGTGGGCGGACCGGCCGTAGGCTGTGGCCGTGCCAGCTGTCAGTGAGGGTGCCTGTCCCGGTGGACCGGCCAGCGCCCTGGCGCGGCCCCGATGAGTCGCCCCGACCGGGGCACCCGGGCCATGCACCAGGCGCTGCCGCCGGCGCTGCGCGACGCTGTCGACGACTTCGCCGAGCACCTGTCCCGGGTCCGTAACCGGTCGGCGCACACCGTCCGCGCGTACGTCACCGATCTGGTGTCGCTGCTCGACCACGCCGTCCGGATGGGCTGCGTGGACCTGGCCGAGCTGGACCTGTCGGTGCTGCGCAGTTGGCTGGCGCGGCAGCGCACCACCGGCGCGGCCCGCACCTCGTTGGCCCGGCGGGCCGCGTCGGCGCGGGCGTTCAGCGGCTGGGCCCACCGGGCCGGGCTGCTCCCCGCCGACGTGGGCGCCGCGCTGGCCAGCCCACGCGCGCACCGGGAGCTGCCCAGCGTGCTGCGCCCCGACCAGGCCGCCGCCCTGGTCGAGGCACCGTCGCGGCAGACCCCGCCCACCAACCCGCCGCCGACAAACCGAGCGCGCACGAACCCGGCCGGCCCGAACCAAGCCGGTCCGAACCAAGCGGGCACAGACCAGGAGCACACGAGCGTGGTCCGCGCGGACGCAGCGGCCGGATCGGCACCGGGCGCAGCGGATGAGGCCGAGGCGGTGTCGCTGCGCGACCGGGTGCTGCTGGAGCTGCTCTACGCCACCGGCGTACGGGTCAGCGAGGCGTGCGGGTTGGACGTCGGCGACGTCGACCACGGCCGGCGGGTGCTCCGGGTGTTCGGCAAGGGCGGAAAGGAACGCGCGGTGCCGTACGGGGTGCCCGCCCAGCGGGCGTTGGACGACTGGCTGCGCCGGGGCCGCCCGGCGATGGTGGCCGCCCACTCCGGCGACGCGCTGCTGTTGGGTGCCCGGGGCGGTCGGCTCAACCCGACGACCGCGCGTCAGATCGTCGGCGCGTACGCCGAGACCGCCGGGCTGCCCCGGACCAGCCCGCACGGCCTCCGCCACTCCGCCGCCACCCACCTCCTGGAGGGCGGCGCCGACCTGCGCGCCGTGCAGGAGCTGCTCGGTCACTCGTCGCTGGCGAGCACCCAGATCTACACCCATGTCTCGGTCGAGCGGCTGCGTGCCGCGTACCGGCAGGCGCACCCGCGGGCCTGAGCAAGCGCCGGAGGGCGCCGAGCCCCGCGGTTACGATCATCGAGTGAGCGTCCCGCAGCCCCCTGAGCCGATCCCGGGCGCCCGCCTGCTCTTCTCCCTGGACCCGGCGGTCAGCCACCTCAACCACGGTTCGTTCGGCGCGGTGCCGATCGGCGTGCAGCGCGCCCAGCAGCGGCTGCGTGACGAGATGGAGGCGAACCCGCTGCGCTTCTTCACCCAGGGGCTGGTCGACCGGATCGCGCACACCCGTCGGCACCTCGCCAGCTTCCTGGGCGCCGACCCGGACGGCAGCGCCCTGGTCGGCAACACCACCACCGGCGTCGCCGTGGTGCTCCAGTCGGTGGGCCTGCAACCCGGCGACGAGGTGCTGAGCACCGACCACGGGTACGGGGCGGTGAGCCTGGCCATCCAGCGCGAGTGCCGGCGCACCGGCGCGGTCAGCCGGGTCCTGCCGATCCCGCTGTCGGCCACCGACGAGCAGATCGTGCAGACCATCCGGGCCGGCCTGCGCCCCGGGCGGACCCGGCTGCTCGTCGTCGACCAGCTCACCTCGGCCACCGCCAAACTCTTCCCGGTCACCGCCATCGCCCGGGTGGCCCGGGAACACGGCGTGCCAGTCCTGGTGGACGCCGCGCACGCCCCGGGCATGCTGTCCACCCCGGTGGCGAGCATCGGCGCGGACTTCTGGGTGGGCAACCTGCACAAGTGGGCGTACGCCCCGCGCGGGACCGCCCTGCTGACGGTGGCACCGCAGTGGCGGGACCGGATCGAGCCGCTGGTGGTGTCCTGGGAGCAGGAGTCGGACTTCCCGGCCCCGCTCGAGTGGCAGGCGACTCTCGACTACACGTCCTGGTTGGCCGCCCCGGCGGGCCTGTTCACGATGCGCAGTCTGGGTGTCGACCTGGTGCGCGCGCACAATGCCGCGCTCGCCGGGTACGGCCAGCGGGTGGTGGGAGACGCCCTGGGGGTGGCTCCGGCCGATCTGCCCAGCCCTGGCGGGCCGGAGGTGGCTCTGCGTCTCATCCCGCTGCCGCCCGGCACGGGCACCACGATCGACGCCGCGCGGGCGTTGCAGACCCGGATCGGTGAGCGGCTCGCCGCCGAGGTGGCGGTGATGAGCTGGAACGGCCGGGGGTGGCTGCGGCTCACCGGGCAGGTCTACAACGCCGCCGACGAATACGACCGGCTGGCCGCACGGCTGCCGGCACTGCTCGCCCAGCGCTGACCGGACCGACCGGGAGCAGCCGCACCGGTCCGAGGCCGAGCAGGGCCAGCGGGTCGAGATAGTCATCGCCCCGGCGCAGACCCCAGTGCAGGCACGCCTCGACCGGGCAACCCGGATGCCCGGGCAGCAGCTCGCCGAGCGGCGCGCCGGCACCAACCGGCTGGCCGGGGTGTACGGCGGGTTGGACCGGCTCGTAGGTGGTCCGCAGCCCGTCCGGGTGGCCCACGGTGACCACCGGTCGGCCGGCCACCGGGCCGGCGAAGAGCACCGTGCCCGCCCCGGCGCTGCGGATCACCGCTGCGGCCGGGGCGGCCAGGTCGACGCCACGATGGCCGGGCAGCCACGGGCGGGGCGGCGGGTCGAAGCGGCGCACCAGCCGTGGCGGCCCGTCGACCGGCCAGCGGAACCGCCCGGTGGGCGCCGGGTCGGCGACCGGCACCGTCAGGGCCGCGACCGGCACTGTCGGCGTCGGTGGTTGGCCGGGGACCGCCGCGCCCAGCACCGCCAGCCCGCAGAGCTGGACGGTCAGCGCGAGCGGGAGCGCGGCGCTGAGCAGCACGGTGCGTCGGATCGAACGGAGGGCTGGCGGTCGCATGACGGCAGCCTCCGACCCTGGCGGGGTCGTCCGCCAGCCCGGCCGGCGGGCCTGTGGACAACCGGCGGCGCTGTGGACGAGCACCCGACGGCTTCGATGATCTGTTATGCGCTGTCCCCCGGCCCGACGCGGGTGCGCCGCCGTACCTCCGGTGCCCGTTTTCGGACCGCCAGGAAGGGCCTAGGCTGTGCCGCGTACGGCGGGTGCCGCCGTCTGCACCGGGGAGGCCCACATGACCACTCACGCTGACCGGACGTCGCCGCTCACCGGGCCGACGGTGGCCGACGTGAGCGGCCCGTCGAGGCTCGCCGAGCCGGACGAGACGATCAGCGCGGAGGAGTTGCAGCTCGCGGCCCGCAACCACGGCATCCCGTTGGAGGCGCTGCGCTACGACGTCACCCCGGCCGGGCTGCACTACCTGCTGATCCACTACGACATTCCGGCGCTCGACCCGGCGACGCACACGCTGAGCATCGGCGGGGCGGTGGACCGGCCGTTGACGGTGACCCTCGCCGACCTGCGCGAGCGCCAGCGGGTCACCCAGCAGGTGACGTTGGAGTGCGCCGGCAACGGCCGGGCCCTGCTGCACCCCCGGCCGGTCAGCCAGCCGTGGCTGGTCGAGGCGGTCGGCAACGCCGAGTGGACCGGCACCCCCCTCGCTCCGCTGCTGCGGGAGGCGGGCATCGACCCGGAGGCGGTGGACGTGGTCTTCACCGGCGCCGATCACGGCGTGGAGCGCGGGGTCGAGCAGGACTACCAGCGGGCGCTTCCGGTCGCCGACGCGCTGCGTGAGGAGGTGCTGCTGGCGTACGAGATGAACGGCGCTCCCCTGCTGCCGCAGCACGGCGCGCCGCTGCGGCTGATCGTGCCGGGCTGGTACGGCATGGCGCACGTGAAGTGGGTCCACTCGATCGAGCTGCGGACCGAGCCGTTCGCGGGGTACCAGAACGCGGTGGCCTACCGGGTACGCCGCGACGCCGACGACCCGGGGGTGCCGGTCACCCGGATCGAGCCGCGTGCGCTGGTCCGCCCGCCCGGCTTCCCCGATTTCATGTCCCGCCGTCGGGTGCTGCGCCCCGGCCCGTGCACCCTGGATGGTCGGGCCTGGTCGGGGCACGCGCCGGTGGTGGCAGTGGAGGTGACCACCGACGGCGGGGAGAGCTGGGCGCCGGCCGAACTGGACCCGACGGACGCCGGAGATTTCGCGTGGCGGCGCTGGCGGCACGAGTGGGTCGCCACGCCCGGCCGGTACGTGCTCGGCGCGCGGGCGACCGACGCGTCCGGGCGGACCCAGCCGGTCGAGCAACAGTGGAACCGTGGCGGCTTCGCCAACAACATGGCGCAGCGGGTCGAGGTCGTGGTGCCCGCCGAGTGACCGGCTGGTGTCAGGCCACGGGTGGGGGGCCCGTGGCGCGGCACCGCGGCTGGGGTGCGCTCAGCCGCCGAAGCCGGAGTCGGCGGGCAGCGAGATGTCGGGCTTCTCCAGCTCCTCGACGTTGACGTCCTTGAAGGTCATCACCCGGACATTCTTCACGAAGCGGGCGGGACGGTACATGTCCCACACCCAGGCGTCGTGCATCTCGACCTCGAAGTAGACCTCGCCGTCGGAGTTGCGCACGTGCAGGTCGACCTGGTTCGCCAGGTAGAACCGCCGCTCCGTCTCCACCACATAGGAGAATTGGCGGACAATGTCGCGGTACTCCCGGTAGAGCTGCAGCTCCATCTCGGTCTCGTACTTCTCGAGATCTTCCGCGCTCATCGCACTCCGCCTTCCATGGCCACATCTTCCCCCACCGGCGCCGGAGGCCGAGGCTGCTCGCCCAACGCCACGCCGACGGTACCCCCTGACGCCCGTGAGCGCTCCATCGGCTCATCCGGACCCTGGCCGCCGGGCCGCCGGGCGCGCGGTGGCCGGCCGTCGCGGCCGGAGACCGCTGCCACATTGACGTACGAGAACCGGTGCTCCCGGCACGGTCCGTGCTCCCGCAGCGCCGCCGAGTGCTCCGGGGTGATGTACCCCTTGTGCTCGGCGAAGCCGTATGCCGGGAACACCCCGTCCAGCTCCACCATGAGCCGGTCCCGGGTGACCTTGGCGAGCACACTGGCCGCCGCCACGCACGCGGCCACCCGGTCGCCCTTCCACACCGCCAGCCCGGGCACGCCCAGGCCGTCCACGCCGAAGCCGTCGGTCAGCACGTACTCCGGGCGGGTCGTGAGCGAGGCGAGCGCCCGGCGCATCGCGGCCAGGTTGCACACGTGCAGACCCCGGGCGTCGACCTCCTCGGCCGGGATGACCACCACGGCGTACGCGAGGGCGCGGTCCACGACCTCCGCGTACACCCGTTCCCGGCTGGCCGGGGTGAGCAGCTTCGAGTCGGCCAGCCCCTCGATCTCGCCGCGCCGTCCCTCGGGCAGCACCGCCGCGGCGGCGACCAGTGGACCGGCGCACGCCCCCCGACCAGCCTCGTCCGCACCGGCGACGTGCCGGAAGCCACGCCGCTGCAACGCCCGCTCCAGGGCGTACAGGCCGGCCTCACGGCGCACCACGGTACGCGGCGGGGTCAGCATGACGTCTCCTCTTCCTGGCCTGTGGTGGCGGGCTGCCCCAGCCGGGTCAGCAGGGCGGGCAGTTCCGGTGGGTAGAACCGGTCGCCGCTGGCCGCCAACTCGTCGGGAAGCCACCAGCGGTGGCCGGCGATGCTGCGCCGCTCGATGTCGTTGAAGCCGGTGGTGTCCACCCGCCAGGAGTCCACCCGGAAGAGGAAGAAATCCTGCTCCTGGCGGTACCAGACGCCGTCGAAGGAGAACTCGGTCGCGTCGGACCAGACCGGCTCGCCCAGCGCGGCCGGGTCGAGCAGCAGGCCGGTCTCCTCGGCCAACTCCCGGGCCGCGCCCGCCGCCGGGGACTCCAGCGGGTCGAGCCCGCCGCCGGGCGTGAACCAGTAGCGGTGCCCGGGTCGGGCCGGGTCGAAGCCCTCGAACAGCAGGACCCGGCCGGCCGCGTCGACGAGCAGCACGCGGGCCGCGCGTCGAGGGGTGTGGACACGGTCGTCGCTGTTCGCGACTGCGGGGCTCGGACGTTCACTCCTCGCGCTCACGGTCACCGCACCAGCCTGCCAGACCGACGACGGATCGCCCACGCCCCGTCGGCCTACGGCTTGGGAATGCCGTCGAACCCGTCGGGCACTGTCAGCCAGGTGGCCCGGCTGACCGGCCAGAAGACGGTGAACGCCCGCCCGACGACGTCGTTCTCCGGGATCGTGGCCTCGGTGATGTTCTGCCCGGACTGCTGCCAGTGCTCCAGTGAGTCGCCGGAGGCCGACCGGTGGTCGCCCATCACCCACAGCCGACCCTCCGGCACGGTGATGTCGAACTCCTGGTCGGCGGGCTTGTCGCGAACCCCGTCCATCGAGAAGATGTACGGCTCGTCCAGCGACTTGCCGTTGATCATCAACCGTTCCTGCGGGTCGCAGCAGACCACGTGGTCGCCGGGGACGCCGATCACCCGCTTGATGAAGTCCTCACCGTCGGGGTTACCGCTCCACGAGGTCGGAGCCTTGAACACGATCACCTCGCCGCGGTGCGGTGATCGGAAGTCGTAGACCAGCTTGTTGACCAGCACCCGGTCATCGATCTTGAGGGTGTTCTCCATGGACGGGGAGGGGATGAAGAAGGTCTGCAGCACAAAGGCGCGGACCAGCACCGCGACCAGGATCGCCACACCCAGCAGGATCGGCAGCTCCTTCCAGAAGGAACTGCGCGGCTTGTCGGTCTGCTCGTCAATCACGCCAAGGAGCCTACGTTGCCCGGCTGGACGACACCGCCCGGAACGCGCGGGAACCACGCAGCGCGGCTGCCAACGGCAGCATCAGCAGCACACCGCCCTGCGGGGTCGGTCGCACCGGGGGCGTGCCGGGGGATGCCGTGGCGGGCCCGGTGACGTCCTCGAACGTCGACGGCACCGACAGCGCACTCCACCGCGACGAGGGCCAGACCACCATGAAGGCCCGGCCGACCACGTTGTCGATCGGCACCGGCCCCTGGCAACGCGCGTCCTGGGAGACCTCGCGGTGATCGCCCATCACGAAGAGCTGACCGGGTGGCACGACGACCTCGTCGAATCGCCGGGAGCGACACTCCGCCGGGTTGGGCGGCAGGTCCAGCGGTGAGTCCCGCAGGACGTACGTCTCGTTGAGCGGGGTGCCGTTGACGGTCACCCGCCCCTGACTGTCGCAGCACTGGACCCGGTCGCCGGGCAGACCGATCACCCGCTTGATGAAGTCCTTCTCACCGGGCCGGCTCACCCCGACCAGGTCGCCGACGGTGCGGGCGAGCCGGCCGGCGACGCCCGGCTTCGGCTGATCGTCGACCTGCGGCGCCCAGCGGTCGGTGCCCCGGAAGACCACCACCTCGCCGCGCAGCGGGTCCCGAACGTCGTAGACGACCTTGTTGACCAGCACCCGGTCACCGACGAGGAGGGTGTCCTCCATCGAGCCGGACGGGATGAAGAACGCCTGGAGCAGGAAGGTACGGATCAGCACCGCGAGGCAGAACGCGACCACCAGCAGCAGCGGCAGCTCCTGCCAGAGGGGCATCTGTCGGCGGGTGCGGCGGGCCCGTCGACGCCACGGATCGACGGTGCCGTCATCGTCAAGCGTCTGCACCACGCCACTCCCCGGTCCGCAGAAACACCACCGCCCGGGAGCCTCGTCGAGGCTCCACGGGCGGTAGTGGACAACTGCCCGCCGCGAGGGCGGGGTCGCCGCCTCGCTGCGCCCGTACGACCAGGGTAGTGCGCTCTGGTCGGTACGGCATACGCGCAGCTCGGGCGGCGTGGCGAGCGGGAAGTCAGCTGGGCTGCTTCTCCCGCTTCTCCTTGATCTTGGCCTTCTTGCCGCGCAGCTCGCGCAGGTAGTAGAGCTTGGCGCGACGCACGTCACCGCGGGTCACGACCTCGATCCGGTCGATGCCCGGGCCGTTGAGCGGGTAGGTCCGCTCGACGCCGACGCCGAAGCTGACCTTGCGGACCGAGAAGGTCTCGCGCAGACCGTCACCCTGGCGGCGGATCACGACGCCCTGGAAGATCTGGACACGGGACCGGTTGCCCTCGACGACGCGGGCGTGCACCTTGACGGTGTCACCGGCCCGGAAGTCGGGGAGGTCGGTCCGCTTCGACTGGGCGTCAAGGGCGTCCAGGATGTTCATCGCTGCGTCCTCGTAAGGCTCACGGCGCACCGTCACTCGGTGCGCGGGTGGGTGATTCTGATTCCCGGGTGGTGATCGGCGGACCGACCCCGGTCGGGGATCCTCGCAGCCGACCGCGGGCGCGGACGGATGCGGCAACCCCCCTACTTTGCCACATCCCCCGGCGGAGGTTGAAATCCGGCCTGGTCCAGGGCCGCGATGTCCCGTTTGTCGAGCCGGTCGGCGGGCAGCGCGGCCAGCAGGTCGGGACGGCGGGCAGCGGTCCGCAGCAGGCCCTCCTCGCGCCGCCAGCGGGCGATCTTGCCGTGGTCGCCGGAGCGGAGCACCTCCGGCACGTCGTGCCCACGCCAACTCGGCGGCTTGGTGTAGATCGGCGCCTCCAGCAGCCCGTGCGCGTGCGACTCCTCGTCGAGCGAACCCGCGTTGCCCAGCACCCCCGGCAGCAGCCGGGTGACCGCCTCCATCATCACCAGGACCGCGACCTCGCCACCGAAGAGCACGTAGTCACCGAGCGACACCTCGGTGACCGGCATCCGGGTGGCGGCGTGCGCGAGAACCCGCTGGTCGATCCCCTCGTAGCGACCGCAGGCGAAGAGCAGATGCGGCTCGGCGGCCAACTCGTACGCCATGGCCTGGGTGAACGGGGCGCCGGCCGGCGACGGCACCAGCAGCCGGGGCGGCGGGGCGTCCACCGGCGCGAGGGCGTCCAGCGCCTCACCCCACGGCTCCGGGCGCATCACCATCCCCGGACCGCCGCCGTACGGGGTGTCGTCGACCGTGCGGTGCACGTCGTGGGTCCAGGTCCGCAGGTCGTGCACGGCGAGCTGGAGTACGCCGTTGGCCCGCGCCCGTCCGATCAGCGACAGGTCCAGCGGGGCGAAGTACTCCGGAAAGATCGACACGACGTCGACGCGCATGCGGGCTGGTCCTAAAGGTCGAGCAGTCCGGCTGGCGGGTCGACGATCACACGTCCGCCGGCCAGGTCGACCTCCGGGACGATCGCCCGGACGAACGGGATCAACGCGGTACGCCCCTCGGGGCGCCGCAGCACCAGCAGGTCGGACGAGGGTGCGTGGTCGATGCGGGCGACCTCGCCGAGGCGTTCGCCGGCCGGGGTCACCACGGCCAACCCGACCAACTGATGGTCGTGGAACTCCTCCGGGTCGTCCGGTGGGGCCACGTCGGCGCTGTCCACCACGAGCAGCGTGCCGCGCAGCGCCTCGGCGGTGTTGCGGTCCAGGATGCCGTCGAACGCGATCAGCACCCGACCCTGGTGGAAGCGGGCTTCCTCGATGGTCAGCTCCGCCGGAATCCGGAACGGCACGCCGGGGCCGTCGGAGGACGGCGGGGGTGTCGCCCCCGGCTCAGTGCGCAGCACTGTGCCGGGGGCGAACCGTGCCTCGGGCTCGTCGGTCCGCACTTCCACGGTGACCTCACCGCGGACACCGTGCGGCTTGCCGATCCTGCCGACGACGAGCTGCATCAGTACGAGTCGACGATGTCGACGCGAACCCCGCGCCCGCCGATGGAGCCGATCACCTGGCGCAGCGCCTTGGCGGTCCGGCCGGACCGCCCGATCACAGTGCCGAGGTCCTCGGGGTGCACGCGGACTTCGAGCCGCTTGCCCCGACGGGAATCGACCATCCGCACCCGGACGTCATCCGGGTGGTCGACGATGCCCTTGACCAGGTGCTCCAACGCCGGACGCAGTGGCATGTCAGGCCTGCTCACCGGCGTCGGCAGCGGCCGGGGCCTCGGCCGGAGCCTCGGTCTTCGGAGCCTCGGCGGTCGGCGCCTCGGTCTTCGGAGCCTCAGCAGCCTTGGCTGCCTTCTTGGCCGGCTTGGCCGGGGTCTCCGGGGCGAGCCCGGCGGCGGCCTTCGACTCAGCCTCGTACGCCGCCTTGCGGTCGGCCTTCTCGGGGGCGACCAGGAGCGGCGGCGGGGCCGGCAGGCCCTTGTACTTCTGCCAGTCACCGGTCAGCTCCAGCAGCCGCTGCACCGCCTCGCTCGGCTGAGCGCCGACGGACAGCCAGTACTGGACCCGCTCCGACTTGACCTCGATGATCGAGGGGTCTTCCTTGGGCTGGTAAACCCCGACGAACTCGATCGCCCGGCCGTCGCGCTTGGTGCGCGAGTCGGCGACGACGATGCGGTACTGCGGGTTGCGGATCTTGCCCATCCGCAGGAGCCGGATCTTTACGGCCACAGTTGTTTCGCTCCTGTTGCGATCTCACCGGCCCAAGACGGGCGGTGTGCATGGGTGAGCGCCGACCGGCACAGTGGGGTTGGGCCGGAGACAACTCGGTGGACTGGCGACGTGCCCGGGTTAGAGGGCGCCGGACGCGCGCCGGATACCAGCGACCTATTCTGCCAGATCCCCTGCCGATCTTCCGCATCGGACCCGGACACCACGTCGCCGGTGACCTGGAACACCGCTCAGCGCACTGGCGGACGGTCCCACCCTGCCGGAAGTTTGTCCGGTACGCCCCATTCTGGCGGAGGTGCGAAGTCGGTCCAGGTGCCGTCGAACGGGAACTCGCCCGCCTCGGCGAGCGCGATCACCCGCTCCCCTTCGGCACGGACCGCCTTCTCGTCGGTCACCCAGTAGTGCTCCGGAAAGGCGAGACGCTCGACGAACTCGTCCTCGTCCTTCCACTCCCAGCTCAGGTCCGGGCGTACCACCACGTCGAGATCCTGGTCCACCACGTCGACGCCGGCCACCGGGCCGTCGTCCCAGCGGACACCGGGCTCCTCGAGGTTGACGTACCAGTGCGAGAACCGGCCGTGCGCGTCCCGGAACCACCAGACGGAGTGCGCCGCGCCGGCGGGCAGGAACTTCAGCAGCGGCGGGCCATTCCAGCGGCCCTGCGCCAACCGGTACGTCGGGGTGACCCAGTCGGCGAACGGCACCGCGCGCATGGTCACGCCCGCCTGGTTCACCTCGTGGGCCACCGGCGAATCCTGGGCGATCCACACCAGCAGCCCGCGATCGTCGTCGCTGACCACGCGGGCCGGCCGGACCCATCCGATCCGGCCGTGCCGCACGTTCCGGTGCATGATCAGCCGACCCGGCTCGAACCGGTCGACGAGCACCTCAGTAGGCGCGGGCGAGGATGGCGACCAGATCCGGCTCGTCCTCCGAGTCGGGAACCGAACCGTCGGCGCGCAGCAGGCAGCGCACCGTGACGCCCTGACCGTTCGCCTCCGCCTCGCCGGCCACGCCGACCGCCGACCACGGCACCCGCGCCCAGCCGGTCGCGGCGGCCTCGATCGCCTCGGCCAGGGTCGCCACGTCCACCGTGCGCGCCTCGCGGTTGGCCAACGCCTGATCGTGCAGCACCTGCTGATCGGTCTCCAGCGCCGCCAGCACCGCGGCGACCACGTCCGCCACCGGCGTCGGGGTCTTCGAGCCGTCGGTCCGGCGCACCACTGTCGCGTTGCCCACGGCCAGGTCACGGGGGCCAACCTCGACGCGTACCGGATAGCCACGCAGCTCGGCGTCGACGGCCCGGCGGCCGAACGGGGTGTCGGTCCGGTCGTCGAGCGCGACCCGGACACCGGCGTCGCGCAGGCCGTCGCGCAGCTTGGCCGCCGCCTCGCCGACGCCGTCACCGTCCTTGACGATCATGACGTACGCCTGGATCGGCGCCAGCTTCGGCGGCACGCGCAGGCCGTTATCGTCGCCGTGCGCCATGATCAGGCCACCCAGCATCCGGGTGGACGTGCCCCAGGAGGTCGTCCAGGCGTGTTCCCGGCCCCCCTCCTTGGAGGAGTAGCTGATGTCGAACGCCTTGGCGAAGTTCTGACCCAACTCGTGGCTGGTGCCCAGCTGCAACGCCTTGCCGTCACCCATCATGCCTTCGCAGGTGTACGTGGCCGTCGCGCCGGCGAAGCGCTCGCGCGCCGTCTTCAGGCCGACCACCACCGGGATGCCGATCACGTTGACCATCAGGTCCTCGTACGCCTCGTGCAGGATCCGCCGCGCGTACGCGCGGGCGTCCTCGCGGGTGGCGTGCGCGGTGTGCCCCTCCTGCCAGAGGAACTCGCTGGTCCGCAGGAAGATCCGCGGACGCAGCTCCCACCGGACCACGTTCGCCCACTGGTTGAGCAGCAGCGGCAGGTCCCGGTACGAGTCGATCCACTTGGCCATGAACTCGCCGATGACCGTCTCACTGGTCGGACGCACCACCACCGGCTCGGCCAGCGGCTTGCCGCCACCGTGCGTGACGACCGCCAGCTCCGGCGAGAAGCCCTCGACGTGCTGCGCCTCACGCTTGAGGTAGCTCTCGGGGATGAACAACGGGAAGTACGCGTTCTCCGCACCCGCCGCCTTGATCCGAGCGTCCATCTCAGCCTGCATACGCTCCCAGATGGCGTAGCCGGCCGGTCGGATGACCATGGTGCCGCGAACCGGGCCGTTGTCGGCCAGCTTCGCCTTGGCGATCAGGTCCTGGTACCAGCGGGGGAAATCCTCCGCACGGGGAGTGAGCACGCGTGCCATGACCGCACATCCTATGCGCCGCGCGGGCGGACACCGCGTCCGGGAGTCGCCACGCCGCGCCGTCCCGCTGTGCTGACGGGCCGTGACGGCGCTGGGCCGGGCAGCGGGAGCGCCCGTAGAATTCGACCACCATGACTACCTCGACGGACTCCCCCCGCCAGCGGCTGCGGGACACGATCGTGGACGCCGCCCGCGCCCGGACCATCGCCGCCGGGTGGGACGCGGTCCGGATGGGCGGAGTGGCCACCACGGCCGGGGTGAGCCGGCAGACGGTCTACAACGAGTTCGGCAGCAAGGCGGGCCTCGCCGAGGCGCTCGCCCGCGCCGAGGTGGACCGGTTCGTTGGCGATGTGCGCGACGCGCTGCTCGCCCACGGCTCCGACGTGCGGGCCGGCGCGTACGCCGCCATCGCGCGCACCCTCTCCACGGCGGCGGACAACCCGCTGGTCAAGGCGATCCTGACCAGCGCCCGGGGCGGGTCGGACGAGCTGCTGCCGTACCTCACCACCCGGGCCGAGGTGGTGCTCACCGAGGCGTCCGGTGCGCTGATCGACTGGGCCGGCGACCATCTGCCCGGGGCGGACCAGGCCGCGCTGGCCTTCGCCGCCGACACGGTCGTCCGTCTGGTGGTCAGCCACATCGTGCTCCCCCGCGAACCGATCGAGGAGACCGCGACGGCCCTCGCCGACCTCGCCGTACGCCTCTTCAGCGCCGCCGCCCGCCCCACCCTCTAACCCCCACACCCGCCCCGCGACACGCGCCTCGCGCCGCACCGCCCGGCGCGGGGCGCACAGCGCGGCGCGGGGCGCACAGCGCGGCGCGGGGCGCACAGCGCGGCGCGGGGCGGGGCGGGTCAGCGGATGACGTGGCCGCGGAGGATCGTGCGGGACGGGGCGCGGACGACGCGCAGGTCGGCACGGGG
This sequence comes from Micromonospora parva, assembly GCF_000718515.1. Lineage (GTDB taxonomy): Bacteria > Actinomycetota > Actinomycetes > Mycobacteriales > Micromonosporaceae > Micromonospora > Micromonospora parva. Next base: position 45,009 of record NZ_JNZS01000017.1, read on the forward strand.
GTCTTCGGGGTAGACGGTCAGGTCGGCGAGCCCGCCCTCGACCAGGCCGGGGAAGCCGAGCCATTCGCGGGCGCCCCAGGAGGCGGCGGCGAGCACCTCGAGCGGGGCCATTCCGGCCCGTTCGTGCAGCAGCATCATCTCCTCGGCGGCCAGCCCGTGGTCGATGCCGCCACCGGCGTCGGTGCCCACGTAGATCGGCACGCCCGCCTCGTGCGCGGCGCGCACCACGTCGGGGAAGCCGTCGCGCAGCGCGAGCATGTGCTCGGCGTACCCGGGGAACTTGCCCCGCGCCTGCTCGGCGATGCCACCGAAGGTGGCAATGTTGATCATTGTGGGGACCAGTGCGGTGCCCTGGCGGGCCATCTCGTCGATCAGGTCGAGGCTGAGCCCGGTGCCGTGCTCCACCGAGTCGACGCCGGCCCGCACCATGATCTCGACGGCCGACTCGGAGAAGGTGTGCACCGCGGCGCGTACCCCGGCGTCATGCGCGGCCCGCACGGCGGCGGTGAGGGTGTCCGCGTCCCAGGCCGGCGCCAGGTCACCGACGCCCCGGTCGATCCAGTCGCCGACCAGCTTCACCCAGCCGTTGCCGGCCCGCGCCTGCGCGGCCACCGTGGCGGCCACCTCGGTCGCGTCGACCTCCACGCCGATGTCGCGCAGGTAGCGCTTCGGCGGGGCGACATGCTGGCCCGCGCGGGCCAGTCGCGGCAGGCCCGGCTCGTCGTCGAGTTCGGGGTACGGGTACGGCGACCCGGCGTCCCGGATCGCCAGCACCCCGGCGTCCCGGTCGACGTGGGCCAGCGCGCGGGCCTGGTCGAGTGAGGTGATCGGGGCGCCACCTCGGGCGATGCCGATGTGGCAGTGCGCGTCGACAAGCCCTGGCAGCACGTAGCCGCCGTCGACGACGGTCTCCGCACCGGGCACCGGGGTGAAGGTCACCCGGTCGCCGACCAGCCAGAGATCCCGGACCTCGTCGTCGGGGAGCAGCACGCCGCGCACATGAAGAGCCATGCGCACAGTCCTACCCGATCAGCCCTCCTCGGGAGCGAGCAGGTCGTTCTTCCGCGCGGTCAGGGCCGGCAGGTCCATGGAGACCTTCCACGGCCGCTCCGTGACGAACAGATCCTCGGTGTGCGTGACCTGCTCGTACTCCCGGTTGGCCCCGAGGGAGTACTCGGTGAGCGTGACACGTTCCTGGGTCGGATCGAGCACCCAGTAGGACCGGATGCCGGCGTGCGCGTAGACCTTCGCCTTGTCGTACATGTCGCGGAAGGTGGAGGTCGGCGATACGACCTCCACCGCGAGCAGGGCGTCGACCGGCACGGGCGACCGGCCGGCGTGCGTGCGGCGGATGACCACCACGTCGGGACGTGGCTCGTTGCGCCGGTCGACCCGCATCGACAGGTCGATGCTGACCAGGTATTCCGGCGGGCAGTTGACGCGAAGCGTGAGCAGCAACTCGACGCACAACTCTTGGTGCACGGCAGTGGGCGACGGCACGATCAACATTCCGTTGATCAGTTCGTACGGAAGGTCCTTTGGCAGGTCACCGAGGTCGTCGACCGTCCACTCGTGCCGTTCGGGCAGGATCGGGGCCGCGGTCATGACAGCTCCTTCCAGGGGGCGACGTCACCGTAAGCGCCGGATCAGTCGCCCGCCGTCACCGACACGCGTCAGCGCGGGCCCTTGTCGCCACCCTTGCCGAGCTTGTTGAAGTCGATCTTCGGGAGCTTGAAACCGGGCGGCAGGCCCTGGCCGGCGGCGAGATCGTTCGGGTCCATGCCCGGCGGGAGCTGCGGCATGCCACCCGGGAAGCCGGCTGGCATGCCGGCGCCGGTACGCGGGCGACCGCCGCCCTTGGTGCCCTTGCGCTTGTTCTTCGGCGACTTGGTCGCCTTGCGGCGGCCACCGCCGGGCAGGCCCATCATGCCGCCCATCTGCTTCATCATCTTCTGCGCGTCGGCGAAGCGGTTGAGCAGCTGGTTGACGTCCATCACGGTGACCCCGGAACCGTTGGCGATGCGCGCCCGGCGGGAGCCGTTGATGATCTTCGGGTTGGTCCGCTCGCCCGGGGTCATCGACCGGATGATCGCGGTGACCCGGTCGAAGTGGCTGTCGTCCAGCTCGGAGAGCTGGTCCTTCATCTGCCCCATGCCGGGCATCATGGCCAGCACGTTGGCGATCGGGCCCATCCGCCGCACCGCGATGAGCTGGTCGAGGAAGTCGTCCAGGGTGAACTGCTCACCGCCCATCAGTTTGGCGGTCATCTTCTCCTTCTGATCGGAGTCGAAGGCCTGCTCGGCCTGCTCGATCAGAGTGAGGACGTCGCCCATGCCGAGGATCCGGCTGGCCATCCGGTCGGGGTGGAAGACGTCGAAGTCCTCCAGCTTCTCACCGGTGGAGGCGAACAGGATCGGCTGCCCGGTGACCTCGCGGACCGACAGCGCGGCACCACCACGGGCGTCGCCGTCGAGCTTGGAGAGCACCACACCGGTGATGCCGACGCCGTCGCGGAACGCCTCGGCGGTGCGGACGGCGTCCTGACCGACCATGGCGTCGATGACGAAGATGACCTCGTCCGGCGAGACGGCGTCGCGGATGTCGGCGGCCTGCTGCATCATCTCGGCGTCGATGCCGAGTCGGCCGGCGGTGTCGACGATGACGATGTCGCGGGCGGCGCGCTTGGCGTGCTCGATCGACGCGCGGGCCACCTGCACCGGGTCACCGGTGCCGTTGCCGGGCTCCGGGGCGTACACCTCGACGCCGGCGCGGCCACCGAGCACCTGGAGCTGCCCGACGGCGTTGGGGCGCTGGAGGTCGGCGGCGACGAGCAGCGGCTGGTGCCCCTGGCCCTTGAGCCAGCGGGCGAGCTTGCCGGCGAGGGTGGTCTTACCGGAACCCTGGAGGCCGGCCAGCATGATCACCGTGGGCGGCTGCTTGGCGAACTGGAGCCGTCGCCCCTCACCGCCGAGCACGTTGATCAGCTCTTCGTTGACGATCTTGATGATCTGCTGGGCCGGGTTCAGCGCCTGCGAGACCTCCGCGCTGCGGGCGCGCTCCTTGACGGCCGCGATGAAGCCCTTGACCACCGGCAGCGCGACGTCCGCCTCCAGCAGCGCGAGGCGGATCTCGCGCGCGGTGGCGTCGATGTCGGCGTCGGTGAGCCGCCCCTTGCCGCGGAGCTTGGTGAAGATCCCGGACAGGCGGTCACTCAAGGTGTCAAACACGCGAACATCCCGTTTGTCAGTGTTCCGGCGGGCACAACACGGCCGGCACTGCGGAGTCCGACCACCGCTAGGGTAGCCGCCCGGCCGCAAGGCCGCTGGCGGCCCGGCCTCACCCCGAGACCAAGCCCGATTGGTACGCGAAGACGACGAGCTGGGCCCGGTCCCGGGCTCCCAGCTTGCCCATCGCCCGGCTGACGTGGGTCCGCGCGGTCGCCGGGCTGACCACCAACCGTGCCGCGATCTCCTCGTTGTTCAGGCCCTCACCGACCAGGCCGACGACCTGACGCTCCCGATCGGTCAGCGTGTCCAGCCGGGGGTGCGGACGGAGGACCCGGGACGGCCGGGTGGCGAACTCCCGTACCACCCGACGGGTCACCGACGGCGACAGCAGCGCCTCCCCCTCGGCGACCAGCCGGATCGCGCGCAGCAGCTCGGCCGGCCTGGTGTCCTTGGTGAGGAACCCGCTGGCACCGTGGCGCAGCGCGTCGAAGACGTACTCGTCCAGCTCGAACGTGGTGAGCACCACCACCCGCGTACCGGTCAGGTCGCTGTCGGCGACGATCCGGCGGGTCGCCTCGATGCCGTCGATGCCGGGCATCCGGATGTCCATCAGCACCACGTCCGGCCGTTCCCGGCGGGCCAACTCGACCGCCCGCAGCCCGTCGGACGCCTCGCCGGCCAACGCCAGGTCGTCCTCGCTCTCCACCAGCGCACGCAGTCCGAGCCGGACCAGGTCCTGGTCGTCGGCGATCAGCACCCGGATCACGTCGCCGGCCCCACGGGCAGCCCGGCGTACACCCGGAACCCGCCACCGGGGCGCGGCCCGGTGCTCAACCGCCCACCCAACGCCGCGACCCGCTCCCGCATCCCGGCCAGACCGTGACCGTCGTCGGCCGGCACGGTCCCGGCCCGGCCCGGCCCCACCCCCCAGTCGGTGACCTCGACGGTCACCTCGTCCGCGCGGTAGTCCACCGTCACCTGCGCGCTCGACACCCCCGCGTGCCGCAGCACGTTGGTCAACGCCTCCTGCACCACCCGGTACGCGGCCAGGTCCACAGCTGCCGGCAACTCCCGGGGGTCACCCACCACGCGCACCTCGACGGCGAGCCCCGCCCCGGCGAGCCGGTCGCGCAGCGCGGGGAGTCGGGCCAGGCCGGGTACCGGCTCGCGCTCGGCGCCACGCCGTACCGCGCCCAGGGTGACCCGCAGCTCGTCCAGGGCCTCGCGGCTGGTCCGGCTGATCGCGGTCAGGGCCACCTCGGCCTGTTCCGGGCGCTTCGGCAGCAGGTGCAGGGCGATCTCGGCCTGCATGCTGATCGCCGCGAGCCCGTGCCCGACCACGTCGTGCACCTCCTGCGCGATGCGCAGCCGCTCCTCGTCGGCCTGCCGTCGGGCCTGTTCGGCACGGCCGCGGGCCGCCTCGGCACGGGTACGTGCCGCCGTCTCACGGCTCACCCGCACCACCACCCCCACCGCGAACGGTACGACCACCCAGGCCGACGCGGGCAGCACTCCCGTCCAACCCGGCGCGGGCCCCCGCCCGAAGAAGACGTGCGCCAACAACAGGACGAACGCGCCGCCGGTGGCGAGCGCCGCCGGTCGCACCGGCAGCCGCACCGCCACGCTGTACACCGCGATCAGGAACGTCAGCAGAATCGGCCCGTACGGGTAGCCGATCAGCAGGTACGTCGAGGTGGCCACGGTGACCACGGCGAGGGTGGCGACCGGAGCGCGCCGCCGGACCAGCAGGGCCAGCGCCGCGACGGCGATCAGCGCCCGACAGACGGCGTCCACCGGCCTCGACCCCGGCTGGTTGTTCCCGGCCAGACCGGTGGCGAGCAGCCCGAAGCCGAGCAGGACCAGGGCGAGCACGGCGTCTGCCGCCTGCTCGCGCCACCGCCACTGCCACTGCCCGCCTGGTCGCATGGCCGTCATTCTGCCCGCGCCGACGCCCCTCGACGTGCGTCCACGAGCGGCACCGCCGCTACGCCCCCGGACGTACCCGCCACAGGGACAGAACTCCCGATCGCAGCGCGCTGCCGGCAGACACCCTCACGAGCGTGATGCCTCACAGGCATCACGATGACTGTGAGGCATCACGCTCGTGGGAGTGACCGGGCTGGCACAACGACCGACGGTGCCGTCGTGGGTCACACAGCGGCGAGGACCGCGGCCTCCAGGCGGGCCCGGGTGGCGTCGTCCGGCCAACCGCCGACCAGGTAGAACGCGTCGACCACGTCGGCGCCGAGGGTGGAGATGCGGGCCGCCCGAACCAGGGCGCCGGCCTCGTCGAGGGCACCAGCGACCCGGTAGAGCAGGCCGGCGGCGTCGGCGGCGCGCAGTTCCAGGAGTACGGCCCCGGTGGCGGCCTCGCGGTGCCAGACCACTCGTGGAGCCGCGCCACCGCCCCGGCTGGCGAGCGCCCGGCCGCGCAGCCGTTGGGTGACCGACACGTCGCCGGCGACCGCCCGGCGCAGGTCGGCGCGGAGCGGGACCGGGTCCGGCGGAAGGCCGTAGCGGGGCTGCACCCGGCACTCGACCAGAGCCCGGCCATCGACGGCGGAGGCGTCTGCGGAGATCACCTCCAGCCGGTGCAGCGCCAGGCAGCCGGCCACCGTGGCGAGCAGACCACGCCGGTCGGCCGCCGCCACCGACACCCGGTCGCCGGTCAGGTGGATGACCGGCAGCGGCCCGGCCAGCAGCTCCGGGTCCGGTGCGGGTGGTTCGGGGAGTACGCCGGTGTCCAGCGCGGTGCGAACCCTCGCGACCAGCTCGGCGACGAGCCGGCCCTTCCAGTCGGACCAGGCCGCCGGCCCGGTCGCCGCCGCGTCGGCGCGGACCAACGCGTGCAACAGGTCGAGGGTGCCGGTGTCACCGACCGCCTCGGCCACCGAGGCGATGGTGACCGGGTCGGCCAGGTCCCGGCGGGTCGCCACGTCGGGCAGCAGCAGGTGCAGCCGGACCAGCCGGCCGATCAGTTCGATCTCCGGGGCGGGCAGGCCGACCCGGGTGGCCACCGCCTGGGCGACCGGCACGCCGACCGTGCTGTGATCACCGGGGAGGCCCTTGCCGATGTCGTGCAGGAGGGCGCCGAGGAGCAGCAGGTCGGGGCGTTCCACCTCGCGGGCGTGCCGACTGGCCTCGTGCGCGGTCTGCACGAGGTGCCGGTCGAGGGTGAAGCGGTGCACGGGGTTGTGCTGGGGCAGGCTGCGCAGCCGGGTCCACTCGGGCAGCCAGCCGTCGACAAGCCCGTACCGGTCGCAGGTCTCCCAGGCCGGCACCAGCCCGGCACCGGCGCCGAGCAGGGTGATCAGCGCGGCCCGGGCCTCGGCGGGCCATGGGGCGGGCAGCGGCGGGCAGTACGCCGCCAGCCATTCGCAGGTGGCCCGCGCGATGGGGATTCGGGTGGTGGCCGACGCGGCGGCCACCCGCAGCGAGAGGCTCGGGTCCGGGCGTGCCCCGATCGCCGTGCGGGCGAGCACCAACTCGCCGTCGTGTTCCACCACGTCGCGGGCGACCGGGCGGCGGGCCGGGCGGCCGTTCCCGCCCCGGGAGCGGCCGGAGCGCAACCGGTCGGCGGCCCGGAAGGCGTCGTCGAGGGCGTGGCTGACCGTGCGGGCGTCACCGGCGACCCGTCGCAGCAACGCGTCGCGGTCTTCCAGCCCGAGCAGGGCGGCCACCCCGTCGCCCTCCTGGGCGACCAGCCGGTCGACCCGCCGACCCACCTGCTGGTGCAGGGCGTCGCGGGTGTCCAGCAGGCGCAGGTGGGCGGCGCGCACGGCGGGACGCAGCGCGTCGGTGATCCCGGCGGCGGAGATCGCCCGCAGCAGCCCCACGTCGCGCAGACCACCGGCGGCCTCCTTGAGGTCGCCCTCCAGCAGGAATGCCAGCTCACCGTGGGTCTGCCAACGGCTGGTGGTGACCTCGCGCAGGCCGGGCAGGTGCCGGACGGCGGTGCGCCGCCAGTGATCGGCGGCGGTGCTGATCAGCGCGTCGGCCAGCGCCTGGTCCCCCACGACCAGCCGGGCGTCGAGCAGCCCGAGCGCGACCTTGACGTCGTCCTGGGCCACCGACAGCGCCTCTGCGACGGTGCGGACGGAATGATCGAGCCGCAGACCCGCGTCCCAGATCGGGTACCAGACCGAGGCGGCCAACTCGTCCGTGCCGGGCACCCCGGCGTGCACCAGCACCAGGTCGAGGTCGCTGTACGGGGCGCACTGCCGCCGCCCCAGCCCCCCGACGGCCAGCAGCGCCACCCCGTCGCGCGCCGGCAGCAGCCCGCGCAGGAAGGTGTCGTACGCCGCAGCCCGCCGCTGCCGAGCCGACTCCCCGATCCCTCCGGGTACGCCGACGACCTCGTTGATCAAGAGGTTCGCGTCGCCATCGGCGGCGTGCCCCGACGCGTTCTTCCTGATCAACGAGGTCATCTCAGTCGTGGCCGAGGTCAGAGTGCGTCGAGGCCGCGTTCGCCGGTACGTACCCGGACGACCTCTTCGACACCGGTGACCCAGACCTTGCCGTCACCGATCTTGCCGGTGCGGGCCGCCCCGACGATGGCGTCCACGACCTTGTCCACGTCGATCTCGTCGGTGAGCACCTCGACCCGGATCTTGGGCAGGAACTCGACCGTGTACTCGGCACCCCGGTAGACCTCGGTGTGCCCCTTCTGCCGCCCGTACCCCTGAACCTCGCTGACGGTCAGCCCGGCCACCCCGAGGGCGTGCAGGGCCTCCTTCACCGCGTCCAGCTGGTACGGCTTGATGACTGCGGTCACCAGCTTCATGTCCAACCCCTCCATCCCAGGAACGTTAACCGGCGACCTTTTCGCTGACCGGCTCGGCGGGCTCCGCCTCCGGCTTGGCCCCACTCGTCGTACCGCCACCGGGGGTGCCGATGCCGGCCATCGCGAACGCGCTTCCCGTGCCGCCGCCGGCCGGGGACAGGTCGTAGCTGCTCTCAGCGTGCTCGGCGATGTCGATGCCCTCGACCTCCGCCTCGCCCTTGACCCGGAAGCCGATCGTCTTCTCGATGACGAAGGCGAGCACCCAGGCGATGCCGAACGACCAGGCGGTGACGATCAGGCCGGCGAGGGCCTGCCGCCCGAGCTGGGTCGCGCCGCCGCCGTAGAAGAGGCCGTCGGAGGCGCCGACCACGTCGCTGATCGCGGCGTTGACCGAGTTGGTGGCGAACAGGCCGAGCCAGAGCGAGCCGATCCAACCACCGACGAAGTGCACACCGACCACGTCGAGCGAGTCGTCGTAACCGAGCTTGTACTTGAGGCTGACGGCGAGCGCGCAGACCGCGCCGGCGACGATGCCGAGCAGGACGGCGGCCCACGGTGCGATGAAGCCACAGGCCGGGGTGATGGCGACCAGGCCGGCGACGGCGCCGGACGAGGCGCCGACCATCGTCGGCTTACGGGTCTTGACCCACTCGACGGCGATCCAGCCGAGCACCGCCGCCGCCGTGGCGAGCTGGGTGTTGATGAAGGCGAGGCCGGCGACCGAGTCGACGGTCAGCTCCGATCCGGCGTTGAACCCGAACCAGCCGAACCACAGCAGACCCGCACCGAGCGCGACCAACGGGATGTTGTGCGGCTTCATGCCCTCCCGCGGCCAACCGAGCCGCTTACCGAGGACCAGGGCCACGGCCAGGGCCGCCGCACCGGCGTTGATGTGCACAGCGGTGCCACCGGCGAAGTCCAGCGCGTGAATGTCGGCGCCGATGATGCCGCCGCCCCACACCCAGTGCGCGACCGGGAAGTACACCAGGGTGGCCCAACCGAACGCGAACAGCAGCCAGCCGGCGAACTTGGCCCGGTCGGCGATGGCACCACTGATCAGCGCGACGGTGATCACCGCGAAGACCATCTGGAAGGCCATGAACACGTAGAGCGGGACCCCGATGCCGCTGGGGTTCTCCGCCGTGGCACCCCACAGGTCGGTCTCGGCGAGGAAGGTCTTGGTGCCGAGGTACGCGCCCGGGTCGCCCCAGAAGCCGTTCACGTCGGTCCCGAAGGCGACGCTGAAACCGTAGAACCACCACAGAATAGAGATGAGCCCGATAGCGGAGAAGCTCATCATCATCATGTTGAGTACGCCCTTGGCCCGGTTGAGGCCGCCGTAGAACAGCGCCAGTCCGGGGGTCATGAGCAGCACGAGCGCGGTCGAAACCAGCAGCCACGTGGTATTGGCGCCGTCGATCGTCGGTGCTTCAGGCACGCTGGCCTCCTAAAAGGTGAAGTCCTCCTTCGCGGCTTTCCGGGGCAGCGTCGCCCGTAGGCCGGTTGCGCGGAAGCTTCGCGGCCGGCTGTTTCACTTTGGGTCCCGTGCGGGTTTCCGTTTCGTGACGGGTTGTTTCGGACGTGTCACGAACTCCGCACACTCATCAGCATGGACGATTGTGGATCGACCGGACGGCGACCGTCGATGACTGACCGGCCAGACGCATCGACCGGTCCGCTTGACGGGACCGGCCGAGCATCGACGGGGCGGCGCTCAGCGCAGGGCGTTCTCCAGGGCGTGCCGCTCGTAGTCGAGCAGCCGCAGATCGCGCATCGGTCGGCGCAGGTGGCCCTTGTGCACGATCCGCACGAACGCCGGCTCACCGGCGGCGGCCATCCGGCGGATCCCCTCGACGTGGTCCACGATCCGTTTACGGATGGTCCGGATCAGCCGGTGCCGGTCCCTCGGGATCAGCCCGTACGCGTCGGCGAAGAGCCGGAGTCGGCGCGGCCGGTCCGGATGCTTCCAACCGAGCGTGATCGAGTCACGGTCCGCGAAGATCGGCACCCAGGTCCAGGCCGCGTACGCCACGTCGTAGATCCGTGCTCCGGGTGAGGCGAGGTCGAAGTCGATCAGCCCGAGGGTGCCGTCCGGACGCCAGATCACGTTGTGCGGCGCGGCGTCGTGGTGGCAGATCACCTCGGTGTCCGGCGGCGGGGGACCGAACGAGCGCCAGACCGCCGCCTGCGGAGGGGTGAACCCGTACTGCGCGTCGTGGAACATCCGCAGCATGGTGGCGACGGTGACCAGGGCCTCGTCGGTCACCCAGTGCGGGGCGAGCGGATATTCTCCGCACTCCCCCTCCAGGTACGACAGCACCTCACGGTTGCGCTCGTCCATCCCGAGCGCCCGGGGGGCGCCGGTGAACCCCACGTACTCCAGGTGGCGCAGCAGCGCGTGCACGGACGGGGTCCACGGCCCGGCGTTACGCCGCACCGTGTCACCCACGCGGACAACGGTGCTCACGTTGCCGCCGTGCAGCGGGATCTCCTGCGAAGTCACGTACGGTCTCCCGAGGCGCTGCGAAGGATGGCCGGGGTCACGCCAACCCGCGTACGCGCGATCGTCAGTGGTCACTCGAGACTACGCGTCCCGGCCGGTGGCCTCGGTCCCCAGCAACGCGTCGACGAACTGCGCCGGGTCGAACGGGGCCAGGTCGTCCTTGCCTTCGCCGAGGCCGACCAGCTTCACGGGGATGCCGAGCTTGCGCTGCACGGCGATCACGATGCCACCCTTGGCGGTGCCGTCGAGCTTGGTCAGCACCACACCTGTCACGTTGACCACCTCGGTGAAGACCCGGGCCTGCTCCAGCCCGTTCTGCCCGGTGGTGGCGTCGAGGATGAGCAGTGTCTCGTCGATCGGGCCCTGCTTCTCCACCACCCGCTTGACCTTGCCCAGCTCGTCCATCAGGCCGACCTTGTTCTGCAGGCGGCCGGCGGTGTCGATGAGCACGGTGTCCACGCCGGTGTCGATGCCGCGCTTGACGGCGTCGAAGGCGACGCTCGCCGGGTCGGCGGCCTCGGGCCCCCGGACGGTCTCCGCGCCGACCCGTGAGCCCCAGGTCTCCAGCTGGTCGGCCGCGGCGGCCCGGAAGGTGTCGGCCGCGCCGAGCAGCACGCTGCGACCGTCGGCCACCAGCACCCGGGCGATCTTGCCGCAGGTGGTGGTCTTGCCGGCGCCGTTGACGCCGACGACCAGGACCACCGCCGGCACGCCGTCCTTGGGGGCGGTCCGCAGCGAGCGGTCCAGGCTCGGGTCGAGCGCGTTGACCAGCTCGGCGGCGAGCAGTGCCCGCAGCTCGGAGGCCGAGCGGGTGCCGAGCACCCTGGTGCGCTCCCGGAGCCGGTCGACGATGTCGCGGGTGGCGTCGACGCCGACGTCGGCGGTGATCAGGCTGTCCTCGATCTCCTCCCAGACGTCCTCGTCGAGGTGGTCCCGGGCGAGCAGGCCGAGCAGACCCTTGCCGAACACGTTCTGTGAGCGGGACAACCGCGAGCGGAGCCGGACCAGCCGCCCGGCGGTCGGCTCGGGGACCTCCACCTGCGGTTCGAGCACCGGAGGCGGCTCGACCAGGACGCCGGTGGACAGATCGGACTCCGGTGCCTCGACCGGCGGGCCGGCGAGATCCTCCTCAGCCCTGGTGTCGACCTCGGTGCGCGGCAGCGGGGGCTCGGGCCGCCGCCGCAATCGCGGCACGACCAGCCCGACTGTGCCGGCGATCAGCACACCGAGCAGGACCAGAGCGAGGACGAGATATTCGGCCATGCCGGAATCCTGTCAGATGCCGGCGGCGGCGTCCCAGCCACCGCACCCGCAAGCGGTGCCCGGACCCCCAGCCACCGCGCCCTGAGCGGTGCCCGGGCCCCCAGCCACCGCACCCCGAGCGGTGCCCGGCGTCTCAGCCACCGCACCCGGCCGGGGCCGCTGACCGGCGGTAGGCTCGGCCGCATGCCCGCCGCACACCTCCTCATCGGCCCACTGCTGCGGCGCGTGGTGGACACCCGGGCGACGATCTGGGTCGAGACGGCGGCGCCCGCCGTGGTCACGGTCCGCACCGCAGGCGGCGCCACCGGCACCGCGCCCACCTTCTCGGCGTACGACCACCACTACGCCATCGTGGTGGTGGAGGGGCTCACTCCGGACAGCGAGACCACCTACGAGGTCCTGGTCGACGACGAAATGGTCTGGCCGGTGCCGAGCAGCGGGTTCCCGCCGAGCGTGATCCGCACCCGGGCCGCCGACGACCGGGACCAGCCGGTCAACATGATCTTCGGCTCGTGCCGGGAGACCACCCAGCACGCCACCACCCGCAAGCTGCCGCCGGACGCGCTGGACGCGTACGCCCGGCGGTTGATGGCCGACCCGGAGTCGAACCCGCTGCCCGACCTGCTGGTGCTGCTCGGTGACCAGGTCTACGCCGACGTCACCTCGCCGACCGTGCGTCGGCTGCTGCGTCGACGGCGGCGGCGGCCGAAGGGCGCTCCGGCCGACCAGGTGGTGAGCTTCGACGAGTACACCAAGCTCTACCTGGAGTCCTGGCGTGATCCGGAGATCCGCTGGCTGCTCTCCACCGTGCCGAGCGTGATGATCTTTGACGATCACGAGATCATCGACGACTGGAACACCTCGGCGGCGTGGCGTGCCGAGGTGCGCGAGCAGCCGTGGTGGCAGGAGCGGATCGGCAGCGGGCTCGCCTCGTACTGGGTCTACCAGCACCTTGGCAACCTCTCCCCCGACGAGATCGTCGCCGATCCGGTCTTCGCGAAGGTCGTCGCCGCCGAGGACGCCACCAGCGTGCTGCGCGAGTTCGGCCACCGGGTCGACCAGGAGTCCGACCTGGCGCACGACACCGAGCGTTGGCGCGCGGTGCAGTACCAGTGGAGCTACGCGCTGGATCTGGGCCGGACCCGGCTGGTGATGCTGGACAACAGGTGCAGCCGGGTGCTCGAGTCCAACAACCGGGCGATGCTGCCGCCCGGCGAGTGGGCCTGGTTCCTCGACCAGGCGCACGGGGTCTACGACCACCTGGTGGTGGGTGCCTCGCTGCCCTGGCTGCTGCCGCAGGGCATTCACCACATCGAGGCGTGGAACGAGAAACTGGCGGACTCGCGCCGACCGTGGGTGGCGCGCGGGGCGGAGAAGCTGCGCCGCGCTCTGGACCTGGAGCACTGGGCGGCGTTCCGGCGTTCCTTCGAGGCGCTGGCGGAGACGTTCGCGCGCATCGGCACCGGCACGCCTCGACAGTCCGGGGCGCGGGTCGGGGCCGGTCCGGCGTACGCCCCACCGGCGTCGATCAGCGTGCTCTCCGGTGACGTGCACCACTCGTACGTGGCGCGGGCCCGGTTCGCCGATCCGGCGGTGGTGACTCCGGTGCACCAGCTCACCTGTTCGCCGATCCACAACCAGGTGCCGGCGGGCATCCGTCCGCTGATGCGGCTGGGCTGGTCACCCGGTCCGGCCGGGGCGACCCGGGCGTTGGCGCGTTCGGCGGGCGTACGCCGGCCGGGGGTGCGCTGGCGCAAGCTGGCCGGCCCGTACTTCGGTAACGCGGTCGCCACCCTGACCCATCGGGGGCGCGACGCCGACGTGGTGATCGAGGGCACCACGAGTGACGGGCACCTACGCCCGGTGATGCGGCGTCGACTCTCCGGGAGCAGCGGCGCGGGCGCGCCGTAGTCTCTACGCCGTGGATGAGCACCTGCCGGAGCCGATCCGGGCGGTTGAGCACGAGTTGACCGCTCTGCTGCGCCGTGGCCGGGCGGTCTCCTGGGAGATCGCCCGGGAGGTGCACCCGAATCTGGAGCCGAACACCTACGGGTTGCTGCTCTGGTTGCGGCGGAGCGGGTCGATCCGGTTGACCGAGTTGGCGGCGCGGCTGGGCGTGGGCAAGGGGACGCTGAGCCGGCAGATCAACGCGTTGGAGGTGCTCGGTCTGGTCCACCGCGACCCCGATCCGAGTGACCGGCGGGCCGCGCAGATCAGCCTGACCGAGCAGGGGCAGCGCCGGTTCGACGTGGCCCGCGCGGCCCGGCTGGGCGAGTTCGTGCGTGCCCTGGACGGCTGGTCGGAGCGCGACATCGAGGATTTCGCCCGGCTGCTCGGCCGGTTCAACGACTCCTGGCAGTAGCGCCCGGTGACCGGGAATAGGGTGCCGGTCGGACAAGTTGTTGCTTCAGGCAACTAAGGCATACGGTTGCTTCAGGCAACTCTCAGGCGGCCGCGCGCCCCGCCCTCCGCCGTTCCACCCCGACTCCGCTCGGAGGCAACAAACGATGAGCCAGGCGACAGTGCCTCCCCAGGCAACCGCCGTGACCATGACCCACCGGCAGATCCTGGAAGCACTCTCCGGCCTCCTTCTGGGCCTGTTCGTCGCGATCCTCTCATCCACGGTCATCTCGAACGCGCTGCCACGGATCATCACCGAACTGCACGGCGGCCAGTCCGCGTACACCTGGGTGGTGACCTCGGCCCTGCTCGCGACCACCGCGACGACCCCCATCTGGGGCAAGCTGGCCGATCTGACCAGCAAGAAGACCCTCGTTCAACTGGCCCTGGGGATCTACGTGCTGGGCTCGGTGCTGGCCGGCCTCGCCCAGGGCACCGGAGAGCTGATCGCGTGCCGGGTGCTCCAGGGCATCGGCGCCGGTGGCCTCACCGCGCTGGCCCAGGTGATCATGGCCACGATGATCGCGCCCCGCGAGCGGGGCCGCTACAGCGGCTACCTCGGCGCGGTGATGGCCGTCGGCACCATCGGCGGACCGCTGATCGGCGGCGTGATCGTGGACACCTCCTGGCTCGGCTGGCGCTGGTGCTTCTACGTCGGCGTGCCGTTCGCCATCGTCGCGCTGATCGTGCTCCAGAAGACCCTGCACCTGCCGGTCGTCAAGCGGAAGGCCGAGATCGACTGGTGGGGCGCCACCCTGATCACCGCAGCCGTGTCGCTGCTGCTGATCTGGGTCTCGCTCGCCGGCGACCAGTTCGCCTGGGCTTCCTGGCAGACCGCCGCCATGGTCGTCGGCGCGCTGATCCTCGGCGCCCTGGCGATCCGGGTCGAGACCCGGGCCGCCGAGCCCATGATCCCGCCGAGGCTGTTCCGCAACCGCACCATCACCCTCGCCGTCGTCGCCAGCATCGCGGTCGGTGTGGGCATGTTCGGCGCGTCGATCTTCCTGGGTCAGTACTTCCAGATCAGCCGCGGTCAGAGCCCGACCATGTCCGGTCTGATGACCCTGCCGATGATCCTCGGCCTGCTGGTCTCCTCCACTGTCATCGGGCGGGTCATCACCAGGACCGGCCGTTGGAAGCGGTACCTGGTGATCGGCTCGGCGCTGCTCACCATCGGCTTCGCGCTGATGGGCACCCTCCGCGCCGACACCAACTTCACACTGCTCAGCGTCTACATGCTGGTGATCGGCGTCGGCCTCGGCATGACCATGCAGAACCTGGTCCTCGCCGTGCAGAACACCGTCGGCCCGCACGAACTCGGCGCGGCCAGCTCGGTGGTGGCGTTCTTCCGCAGCCTCGGCGGCGCGATCGGTGTGTCCGCCCTCGGCGCGGTGCTCGCCCACAAGGTCAAGGACTACACCGCCGACGGGCTGGCCCAGCTCGGCATCCCGGCATCCAGCTCGGGCGGCGGCGGCACCCTGCCCGACGTGCACACCCTGCCCGGCCCGCTGCGGGCGGTGGTGGAGAGCGCGTACGGCCACGGCGCCGGCGACATCTTCCTGACCGCCGCCCCGTTCGCGCTGATCGCGCTGATCGCGGTGGCCTTCATCAAGGAGGTGCCGCTGCGCCAGCACAACGGCAACCCGGTTTCCGGCGAGGTCGAGCGGGAATCGACACTCGCCGCCGGCGCTGGCGCACCCGTGATCCGTACCGGCGAGCAGAGGTGAGGTAGAACCATGGGCGTGGGAGCACCGGACCGCGAGGAGTACGGTCCCCGGGCCCGGCCGCTGCCTTTCGAGCGCGGCACGGACGGGCCACGGGTGATCATGGTGGGCGTCGACGGCACCCGCACCTCCGAGCGGGCCGGCTTCTACGCCGCGGGGCTCGCCCGTCGACAGGGCGCCGCGCTGGTGGTGGTCTTCGTCAGCTCGCCGAGCGGGTTGACCGCGCTGGTGCCCGGGATGGATGCCGGCGCGGTCCAGCGCACCCACGACGAGCTGGCTGACGAGCTGCGTCGGGAGTGCCGGCGCGGGGCCGAGCAGTGGAGCATTCCGGTGACCCTGGTGGTGCGGCGCGGCGACGCGTACGGCGAGCTGCGCGCCGCGGCCGACGAGTTCCAGGCCGACATGGTGGTGGTCGGGGCCTCCGAGCAGGCCGGGCACCGGCTGGTCGGCTCGGTCGCCACCCGGCTGGTCCGGGCCGGCCGCTGGCCCGTCGTCGTGGTGCCCTGATAACGGGTCGCGGCTGTCGGAGGGGCCGGGCAGGATGCGCGGCATGACCTGGATCGCACCGGAGATCACCCGGACCCCCGAACCGTACGTCGGCGACGAGCGCACCATGCTCGACGGCTGGCTCGACTACCACCGGCAGACCCTGCTGCTCAAGTGCGCCGGCCTCACCGAGGAGCAGTTGCGCACACCGAGCGTGGAGCCGTCCGGGCTGACACTGCTCGGCCTGGTCCGGCACCTGGCCGAGGTCGAGGCCTGGTGGTTCCGGGAGAACTTCGCCGGCGCGCAGGTCGACTACCCGTACTTCACCCCGGAGACACCGGACGCCGACCACGACGTCAGCGCCGCCAACGCCGAGGCCGACTTCGCCATCTTCCACCGCGAGGTGGCGCTGGCCCGCGAGGCCGCCGCCGGCCACTCGCTCGACGAGACGTTCACCGAGGTCGGCCCGAAGAAGCGCACGTTCAACCTGCGCTGGGTGTACGTGCACATGATCGAGGAGTACGCCCGGCACAACGGGCACGCCGATCTGATCCGCGAACGCATCGACGGCGTCACCGGCGAGTGACCGGGTAGCCGTCAGTCCGGCCGCCCGGCCCGCAGCATGTGCTCGCCCAGCGGGGTCAGCGTGTGCACCACTGACGAACCGGCCCGGTGGGTGGCGATCAGTCCGGCCCGGCGCAGGGTGCTGGTGTGCTCGCTGGCGGAGGCGATCGAGATGCCCACCGCTCGGGCCACCTGTGAGGTGCTGAGGCCGTCGGCGACCACTTGCAGCACGGCGGCCCGGCTCCGGCCGAGCAGGTGGGCGAGGGGCTGGCCGGTGGCCAGTTCCCGCCGGGCCGGCCGGATCGGGTAGGTCAGCACCAGTGGGCCGGCCGGGTCGTCGAGCACAGCGGGCTGCGGCACGAAGTACGAGGGCACCAGGGTGACGCCCCGGCCGCCCGGCGACAGACCGACGTCCCCGCCGAAGGCGCACCGGTACGACAGCTCGTACGTGTCCCCCGTCGGCGTGAAGTGCAGGTAAGGGCTGAGGCCACGGAGCACGCGGTCGAGCCCTGCGTCCACGATGGCTCGACCGCGTACCGTCCGGTCGGCGTGCACCGCCGCGACGATCGTCTCCCAGTACGCGCCCACCGCGACGGCGTGGAAAGCCTCCATCGCATCGAGTAGGCGGCGTACCGCGGCTGGTTTCCCGTCGGCGAGCGGACCGACCCGGGGTGGCAGCTCGCCGGCCTCGATCCGCGGTCGTAGCTCCGCGGTGAGGGTCGCCGCCGGGGTCGCCGCGACCTCCGCCAACGCGGGGCCCAGCTCCCCGCCGAAGCGGGGCGGGGTGAGGAAGTCCGGGAACCACCTCTCGCGACGGCACAGCTCCAGGTAGGGCCACATGACCGGGCGCAGTGCGGCACGGGTACGGGCCCGCCACGCGACCAGGTGTTCCGGCACGGTGGTCTGGAACACCCGTTGCCCGGCAGCCCCCAGCTCCAACAACACCGACGGCTCGGCACGCAACACGGTACGGCTGAGGTCCGCCGCGCTCAGGTGCAGAGTCACCACGGCATCGACGCTGCCACCTTTCGGGCGGGTGCGAAAGGGGCTGGAGACGACCCGGCGGTGCGGTGACCCTCGGGCCATGAAAAAGCTGCTCGCATCGGCCACCGCCGGCCTGGCCGTGCTGACCGTCGCCGTACCCGCCCCGGCGCTCGCCGAACGCCCGCGCCCCGACACGTACGTGGTCTCCCGGGCGTCCGGGGTGCTGCCCGAGGGGATCGCGGTGACCCGGGACGGCACCCTCTACGTCACCAGTCTCGGCACCGGTGCCGTCTACCGTGGTCACGTCCGCGACCGGGAGCTGCGACAGTTCCTGCCGCCGGGGGCGGACGGGCGTACCCGGGCGGCCGGGTTGCACGTCGACCGGCGGGGTCGGATCTTCGTCGCCGGCTGGGACACCGGCGCGCTCTTCGTGTACGCCCCGGACGGTGAGCTGCTGGCCCGCCGGACGGGGCCGGGCGCCGCCCTCAACGACCTGGCGCTGACCGCCGACGCGGTCTACGTCACCGACTCGGCCACCGGCACGCTGTGGCGGGCGGCGCTGGACGGCCCGACGGTCGGGAACCTCGTACGGTGGCTCGCCCCCGCTGACTTCCCGGTCGCGCCGGGATTCCTCAACGGCATCGTCGTCACCGACGGCGGGCGGATCGCGCTCGTCGGCGACCAGGGCAACGGTCAGCCCGGCACCGAGCGGCTGTGGCGGGTCGACCTGGTCGGGCGGACGGCCAGGGCCGTCGAGGTGATCGACGGCCAGCTGGGCGCCGACGGGCTGCTGGTGGAGGGCGACCGGCTCTACGGGGTGGTGAACTTTCCCGACGGCGCCGGCGGCTGGGATTTCGCGGTGAACCTGGCGATCGTGGACGCCGACCGGAGAACCGCTCGGGTGGTACGGCAGTCCCGTCCGGCCGGCCTGGCGCAGTCGCCGACCACGATCGTCCGCGACGCCGGCCGGCTGCTCTGGGTGAACAGCCAGCTCAACGCGTCCGCCCCGGCGCCGCCCTTCACCGTCACCCAGGTCCCCGGGCTGCGCTGACCCGGCCCGACGCCCCGAGCGTTGGCGGGCCGGGTCACCGCGATGCCGACGAACGCGCCGCTGTCGCCTCGCTCAGTACGCCAGGGCGGCGCGCAGGTAACGGAGGTCGGCGTGGCCGCCCCAGCGGTGCGCCGACAGCCCGGCGGACCGGGCACCCCGCACGGCCCAGTCCTCGTCGTCGACGAACAGGACCCGGGCCGGCGGGGTGGCCAGGGCCACGCAGGCGGCCTGGAAGTATTCCGGGGCGGGCTTGTGCACGCCGACCACCGAGGAGTTGACCACCACGTCCAGCTCGCCGACCAGGCCGAGCGCGGCCAGGTCGGCGTCGAGCAGGTCGGTGGCGTTGGTGCCCAGCCCGACCCGGACGCCCGCCGCGCGGACCTCCCGGACGAACGCCAGCACCTCCTGGTCGACCTCTCCCCGGTAGCTCTGCCACTGCTCCACCGCAGCGCGGGCCCGTTCCGGGCTGCCCACCGATTCGGTCAGGGCGTCCGCCACACTGCTCATCCACTCGGCGTGATTGACCTGGCCGGTGAGCACCGGCTGGAGCCGCCCCCACTGCATGGCGATTTCGCCGAGCACCCCCTCGGAGAGGCCGTACTCCCGCTCCACAACGGCGGCCACCGCCGGGTCCCACCGACGCAGTACGCCGTCGAAGTCCAGCAGGAGCGCCGTCGCGCGTTCCCGAGCCACTACCCGTTCTCCTCGCCGCGGCCGTGCCGCTGGTCGTCCTCGTCGGCCCGGTTGAGCCGTTGGCTGATCACCTGGGTGACCCCGCTGCGCATGGTTACGCCGTAGAGCGCGTCGGCGATCTCCATCGTCCGCTTCTGGTGCGTGATGACGATCAGCTGACTCTTCTCCCGCAACTGTGCCAGCAGTGTGATCAGCCGGCCCAGGTTGACGTCGTCCAGGGCCGCCTCCACCTCGTCCATGATGTAGAACGGGCTGGGTCGGGCGCGGAAGATCGCCACCAGCATGGCCACCGCGGTCAGCGACCGCTCGCCACCGGAGAGCAGCGACAAACGCTTGATCTTCTTGCCCGGCGGGCGGGCCTCCACCTCGACGCCGGTGGTGAGCAGGTCGTCCGGTTCGGTGAGGATCAGCCGTCCCTCGCCGCCGGGGAAGAGCACTGTGAACACCTGCTCGAACTCGCGGGCGGTGTCCTCGAAGGCGCTGGCGAACACCTCCAGGATCCGCTCGTCCACGTCCTTGACCACGGTGAGCAGGTCCCGGCGGGTGGCCTTGAGGTCCTCCAACTGCTCGGAGAGGAACTTGAAACGCTCCTCCAGCGCGGCGAACTCCTCCAGCGCGAGCGGGTTGACCTTGCCCAGCAGGGCGAGTTCGCGTTCCGCCTTCGCGGCCCGCTTCTCCTGCACCGGCCGCTCGTAGCGCACCGGCTCGGGCACCGGCAGACCGTCCCGTTCGGCCGCCGCGACGTCGACCTGGGTCGGCGGCACGGGCTGGGTGGGGCCGTACTCGGCGACGAGCGTCTCCACGTCCAGCCCGAAGTCCTCGGCGGCCTTCGCCTCCAACTGCTCGATTCGCAGCCGCTGCTCCGCCCGGGCCACCTCGTCGCGGTGCACCTGGCTGGTCAGCCGCTCCAGCTCCGCGCCGAGCCGCTTGGCGGCGCCGCGTACCTCCTGAAGCTCCGCCTCGCGCGCGGCCCGTTCCAGGGCGACCGCGTCGCGGTGCTCCTCGGCCGTCGCGATCGAGGTGGTCAGCCGGGTCAGCGCCTCCCGGGCGCCACCGGCGACGGACCGGGCGATGCTCGCGCCCCGGGCACGGGCGGCCCGCCGGGCCGCCGCGCGTTCCCGGGCGGCCCGTTCCGCGGTGGCCTGCCGGGCGAGGGAGTCGGCTCGGCCGGCGATCGAGGAGACCCGCTCCTCGGCGGTACGGACGGCGAGCCGGACCTCCATCTCGTTCTGCCGGGCCTGCGGCACCATGGCCGCCAGTTGGTCGCGTTCCTCGGTGGAGGGCTCGGCGTCGACCGGGGTCTCCTCGGCCAGCCGCAGCCGCTCCTCCAGTTCGGCGAGGGCGGTGAGGTCCCGTTGCCGGGCGGCCTCGGCGCGGGAGCGGGAGTCCCCGAGCCGGTCCGTCTCGGCCTTCGCGGACCGGGCTGCCGCGCCCAGCTCGGCCAGGCGGCGGGCGGCGGCGTTGCGGTGGCTCTCCGCCTCGCGCTTCTCGGCGGCGGCGTGCTGCACTGCCTCCTTGGCGGCGGCCACCTCGGCGCGCGCCTCGACCAACTGGTCACGCAGCTCCGAGGCGGCGCGTTCGGCGGTGAGCCGATTGGCGCGAGCCTCCTCCACGGCGGCCTGCACCTCGATGTAGCTGGGGGCCTTGGCCGACCCACCCGCGGCCGCGTACGCCCCGACCACGTCACCGTCCGGGGTGACCGCCCGCAGCTCGGGGTTGGTGGCGACCAGCTCCGCCGCGGCGGCGAGATCATCGACGAGCGCCACGTCGCGCAGGGCCCGGTGCACCGCCGGCCGCAGCTCGTCGCCGCACTCCACCAGGTCGGGCGCCCACCGGGCACCGTCCGGCAGCTTCGGGCGCAGCGCGTCCGCGGAGCCGGTCATGCCGGGCCCCGCCGGGCTGCCGACCAGCAGGCCGGCCCGGCCGGCGTCGGAGATCTTCAGCAGCCGCATCGCCTCGACGGCCTCGTCCACCCCACTGACGGCGACCGCGTCGGCGAGGCCGCCGAGCGCGGCGGCCAGCGCGGCCTCGTGGCCCGGGGCGACGGTGAGCAGCCCGGCGAGGCTGCCGAGCAGGCCGGGCACGTCCCCGGCGCGGGCGAGCAGGGCCCCCGCACCGTCCTTGCGCCGCAGTCCCAGGGCGAGCGCCTCCTCCCTGGCCTTCCAGGTGGCGGCGTCCTTCTCCGCCGCCCGCTCGGCGTCGGTCAGTGATCGGACGCTGGCCTGTGCCCGCTCCTGCACGGCGACCGCCTCGGCGTGCCGGGCATCCAGGTCCGCGTTGTCCCGGTCGGCCTCGGTGGACTGGGCGGCGACCGCGTCCAGGTCGGCCTGCGCCTGCTCGGCGCGGCCCAGCGCGTCGGCGTGCGCGATGGCGAGGCGTTCGATCTCCTCGCCGGCGCTGGTGGTCCGAGCCCGGGCGGAGTTGACCTGGCCGGTGAGCCTCGCCATGCCCTCCCGCCGGTCGGCGATGGCCTTGGCGGCGGCGACCAGCTCCCGTTCGGCGGCGGCGAGCTGCCGTTCCAGCTCCTGGCGGTGCTCGACCGCCTCGGCCAGTCGGATCTGGTCGTCGGTGAGCGCGCCGCGCAGCTCCTCCTCCTGCTCCCGGACGCGTTCCGCCTCGGCCTCCAGCTGGTCCGGGTCGCGGCCGGGTCGTTCGTCGTCGCCGGTGGCGCTCAGGTGCCGCAGCCGCTCCCGGGCCAGTTGCTCGATCGAGCGGAAGCGTTCCTGCAGGGCGGACAGCTTGTACCAGGTGTCCTGGGCGGCGGCGAGCAGCGGCGCGTCCTCTGCGAGGGCGGCCTCCAGCTCACCGAGCCGGCCCTGCACCTCGGCGTGCTCGCCCTCGATCTGCTCACGCCGCTCGCGCAGCGCGGTCTCGTCGGCGATCTCCCGATCCAGGGTGGTCCGCAGGGTGGCCAGGTCGTCGGCGAGCAGGCGCAACCGGGCGTCGCGCAGGTTGGCCTGGATGGCGGCGGCGCGTCGGGCCACCTCGGCCTGCCGGCCCAGCGGCTTGAGCTGACGACGCAGCTCGGCGGTGAGGTCGGTGAGGCGGTTGAGGTTGGTCTGCATCGCGTCGAGCTTGCGCAGCGCCTTTTCCTTGCGCTTGCGGTGCTTGAGGACGCCGGCCGCCTCCTCGATGAACGCGCGGCGGTCCTCCGGCTTGGCGTGCAGCATGCCGTCGAGGCGGCCCTGCCCGACGATGATGTGCATCTCCCGGCCGATGCCGGAGTCGGAGAGCAGTTCCTGGATGTCGAGCAGCCGGCAGGAGTTGCCGTTGATCTCGTACTCGCTCTCGCCGGAGCGGAACATCCGGCGGGTGATGGAGACCTCGGTGTACTCGATCGGCAGCGCGCCGTCGGTGTTGTCGATGGTCAGGGTGACCTCGGCGCGGCCCAGCGGCGCCCGACCGGCGGTGCCGGCGAAGATGACGTCCTCCATCTTGCCGCCACGCAGCGCCTTGGCGCCCTGCTCGCCGAGCACCCAGGCGATGGCGTCGACGACGTTGGACTTGCCCGAGCCGTTCGGGCCCACCACACAGGTGATCCCGGGTTCCAGCTTCAACGTCGTGGCGGAGGCGAAGGACTTGAACCCCTTCACCGTCAGGCTCTTGAGATACACCTACTCGATCCTCGTCCGGTGGCCGCCGTACCGTCGCCGGCTGTGGGGACCTGGGTGAACTCGCAGACTAACCCGGCGGTGGGAGCGGGCCGGCACGCGACCCGCCCCGCGTCGCGTCGACCGTGGGGGGCGCTGCCGTTCTGTCGCCCGCAAAGAAAGGCAAGCACCTTTCATGATCGCTTATCCATCGACGCGCTTTTCGGTAACTGCGAGGTGCGCTTCCCCGACCCATCGCAAGATCATGAATGGTCGGTGTCGAAAAGGTGCCGGACAGTGTTGCGCGCCGGCACAGAGGTGTCGGCGCGCATTTTTGCGGTAGTGCGATTCAGTTTTGAGGACCTGAAGATCAGGTCAGCGCCGGCTCGGCCAGACGGAGCAGATCGTCCGCCTCCGCCGCAGCCGCCGCGAGCCGATCATTGTCGGCACGCAGACGCGTGATCTCGAACTCCAGTGCCTGGACCCTGGCACGCAGTCGGGTGACCTCGTCGAGCAGACGCCGGTCGGGCGCTGCACCTACGTGGCCGTAGAGGGCCTTCGCCATGCTGACTCCTTGATATGCGCTGCCGGAAAGGCCGGCCAACGCGCGCCCATTTGTACGCGGCTGTCATTCCAGGCTGTATCTGGGCATGACCGGGCGCGACTGGCGACACCTATATATTGAGCCGCAAACCCCTCCTTCGTCAAGTTCTCGCAGGCCGTAGATCATCTCCACGTCGACCTGTCCACTTGTCGGGGGGCTGCCGCAAGGCACGGACACTCTCTGTCCGGACGCCTTTACTGTACGCCCGGATCCGCCGAAGTCCGCACCCTGGCGTCCGACTTCGCCTTAACTCTTTCTTAGCCACGTTGCCGCAGGTCGTAGGCGCGCCGTAGCGTCACCCCGGCCCGCAACCGACCCCTGGAGGCATAGGCGTGTACGGCTGGACCGATCCGATGGACCCGAACGGCGCCCCCCGGCGCACCGGAGGGCCGACCGACGAGCCGGCCTGGCTGCACGACCGCCCGGAGCCCCGCTCGGCCTATCTGTTCGGTGACGAGCCCGGTCAGCCGGGCGACGAGTGGCACCGGGAGCAGCCCACCAGCGGCCGACAGCCGGAGCCGGCGACGCCCGCGGAGGCGCACACGGCGCCATGGCCGGCCCACCAGCCGGACGGTGCGAACAGCCGCTGGGGCGACAACCGCCCGGGGCCGCAGGACACCGGCGGCTGGCACGCCGAGAATGAGGCGCCCGGCGGCTGGCAGCCCGACAGCGACCCGGAGACCAGCAACGGCTGGCGCGCCGCCGCCGAGACCGGGCGGACCGCAGAGGGACGGCACCGCTCCCCACGCCGCTGGCGCAAGCCGCTGATGATCGGGGGCGCCGCCGCGGCCGCCACCCTCGTGGTGAGCTTCGGCGTCGGCGCGCTCGCGCTTCCCGGCGGTGACGACGGGGCCGCGCAACCGACGGCCGTCGACGACTCCTACGCCGCGTCGGCCGTACCGACCGAGGAGCCGGTGCTGGACACCCTCGCCGCGCCCTCCCCGTCCGCCACACCCAGCCCGACGTCGCCGAGCCCGACGCCGAGCAAGGTCGTCAAGCCCACGCCGACATCGCCGCGGAGCACCGCGGCGTCACGGCGCAGCGTCGCGCGCACCAGCGCGCCGAGCAGCACCGGCGGCTCCACCAACACCGGCGGCTCCAGCGGCTCGGTCAGCGCCCAGGCCCGCGAGGTGGTGGACCTGGTCAACGCCGAACGAGCCAAGGCCGGCTGCAAGGCGCTCAGCATCGACGACAAGCTGATGACTGCCGCCCAGCGGCACAGCCAGGATCAGGCCGACCACCAGAACATGTCGCACACCGGCAGCGACGGCAGCAAC
The DNA here is from genome assembly GCF_000718515.1 of Micromonospora parva. GTDB lineage: Bacteria > Actinomycetota > Actinomycetes > Mycobacteriales > Micromonosporaceae > Micromonospora > Micromonospora parva. The sequence goes on from NZ_JNZS01000017.1 coordinate 70,158, forward strand.
GCCGGCACCCGGCTGGACCGGGTCGGCTACACCTGGCGCACGTACGGCGAGAACGTGGCCTGGAACCAGAAGACCCCGGCCGCGGTCATGGACGCCTGGATGAACAGCTCCGGCCACCGGGCAAACATCCTGAACTGCGCGTTCACCGAGATCGGCGTCGGCATCGCCAGCAGCAACGGACCGTACTGGACGCAGGTCTTCGCGGCGCCGCGCTGATCGCGCGTCGTTCCCGCCCCCGCGCTCGTTTGACCCGGTGAGGTACGTCGGGCCGGAGCGTGGGGGCCGCGTACCGGTGCGGGCGGCGACCGGCCGTCCGGGACCCGGGAGCTGCCGATGCGGATCCGGCCACGGCGACGCGTCGCCGTACGCCCACTGCGCCGCGCCCTGTCGGCCAGCGTCGTGCTCGTGCTGGTGCTGCCGGCGTACGGGTGCCGTCCCGCGCTGACCCCACCCGGCGCGCCCACCGCCTGGCCGACGGAACAGGCCCGGCACTGGCAGTGGCAGTGGCAGCTCAGCGGCCCGCTCGATCCGGCGGTGGACGCCGACGTCTTCCTGCTCGACCCGGTGACCACCACCGCCGCGCAGACCGCCGAGCTGCGCTCTCGGGACCGCCGGTTGATCTGCCAGGTGAACGTGGGGTCGGTCGGCTCCGACGACCCGGACGCCAACCGGTTCCCGGAGATCGTCCGGGGCGCGGCCGGGCGTCGACCCGACAGCCGGTGGCTGGACGTCCGGAGTTGGGACGCGCTCAAGCCGGTGCTGGCCGACCGTTTCCGACTCTGCCGGGGCAAGGGCTTCGGCGCGGTGGCGCTCTTCGACGCCGACGGGTACGCGGCCCGCACCGGCTTTCCGCTCGACTTCGACGACCAACTGCTGTTCAACCGCCGGCTGGCCGAGCTGGCCCGCTCGCTGAGCCTCTCCCCCGGGCTGGCCAACGACGTGCCGCAGCTCGCCGCGCTCGCCCCGGACTTCGACTTCGCGGTCAACGAGGAGTGCGTCCGGCTGGCCCAGTGCGCCAAACTGCTGCCGTTCAGCGACGCCGGCAAGCCGGTCTTCCACGTGGAGTACACCGGCTCCACCGACGACTTCTGTGTCACCACTGTCGGCTACGGCTTCGCGTCGATCCGCAAGGACCGCACCCTCGACGCCTCCCGCGACCCCTGCCCCCTGCCCTGATCCCGGTCCGCACCCCGCACCCCGCGATCTTGCATCCCGCGATCTTGCACTTTCGGTGGTCGACATGCCAGGTTCATTCGGCTTTGTCGCCACCGAAAGTGCAAGATCGGCGGATTGAGGGGGCGCGCGGGGACGGGGCGGGGGTTAGGGGATGGGGAGGAGTTCTGGGGTTGGGGCTGGGGGGTCTGTGGGTGCGGGTGCCGGGGTGGGTCGCAGGAAGCGCGGGGCCCACCAGTTGGCGTCGCCGAGCATGGTCATCAATGCCGGCAGCACCACGCCCCGGATGATGGTGGCGTCCAGCAGGATCGCCGCCGCCAGACCGATGCCGAGCTGCTTCATGTCGATGGTGCTCAGCGTGGCGAAGATCGAGAACACTCCGACCATCACGATCGCCGCGCTGGTCACCACCCCGGCCGACGAGGTGATCCCGTACGACACGGCGTCACGGTTGGCCAGGCCGGAACGGACGCCCTCGCGAATCCGACTGACCACGAAGACGTGGTAGTCCATCGAGAGGCCGAACAGCACCACGAAGAGGAACAGCGGCAGCCAGGACACGATCGCGCCCATCGACGTGAAGCCCAGCAGCCCCTGCGCCCACTCGCCCTGGAAGACCAGCACCAGCAGGCCGTACGCGGCACCGGCGGAGAGCAGGTTCAGCGCGATCGAGCTGGCCGCGATGACCACCGACCGGAAGGTGAACGCCATGACCAGGAAGGTCAGCACCAGCACGAAGCCCATGACCAGCGGCAACTTGTCCCGCACGTGCTGTGCGTAGTCCTCGCTGTCGGCCACGCCCCCGCCCACCGCGTACTCGATGCCGGGGATGCCCCGCAGCTCGGCCGGGACCAGGTCGCCGCGCAGCTTCTCCAGCGACTGCACGGACCGGTCGTCGCGACTGGCGTACGGGGTCGGCACGTCCAGCACCGTGACCCGTCGGTCGGCCGACACCTCGATCTTCGGGCCGTCCGCCTCGGCCGGGGCGAACAGCGGATCGCCGGCCGCCCGGGCGGACAGGTCGGTGAGGGCGGCGTGTACCCGGTCGGCCTGGTCGGCGGGCGCCCGGACAGCCACCACGTGATTGGTCCCGGCGCTCGGGAAGGCCGCGGTGAGCCGGTCGTACGCCTGCATGGCCGGGGTCGTGCGGGGCAGGTCCTCCATGCCGGGGAACTTCAGTTTCATTCCGAGCGCCGGCGCGGCCAGCGCGAGCAGCAGCCCGACCGAGATGACAAGCGTCGCGACCGGCGCGCGCAGCGCGGGCCGGAGCACCGCGGGCCACAGCCGGGGCGCGCGGGGTTCACCGTGCCGGCCGGTGCGCGGCGCGGTGAGTCGCCAGAGCAGCGGCACCCGGGGCCGGTCCACCCAGCGGCCGAGTCGGGCCAGCAGCGCGGGCAGGACGGTCAGCGAACCGGTCACCGCGACGGCCACCACGAGGATCGAGCCGATGGCGAGGGACGAGAAGACCACGTCGCCGGCGAGCAGCAGCCCGGCCATCGAGATGATCACCGCGAAGCCGGAGACCACCACGGCGTGCCCGGAGGTCTCCGCGGCGATCTCCACCGCGTCCAGCCCGGACCGGCCCTTGGCGCGTTCCTCCCGCTCCCGACGGATGTAGAACAGCGAGTAGTCGACACCGACCGCCATGCCGATCAGCAGGATCACCGGTGCCGTGGTGTCGGTGGCCGGCACCAGGTGCGAGGCGAGGGTGGACAGACCCATCGCGGCGGCCACCGAGGAGAGCGCCAGCAGCACCGGCACGCTCGCCGCGATCAGCGCGCCGAACGCGATGATCAGGATCGCCAGGGTGACCGGCAGACTGAGCAGCTCGGCGCGCTTGAAGTCCTTGCCCAGGGTGTCGTCGAGGGCCTGACCGATCGACGGCCCGCCGACCTGCTCGACGCGCAGTTCGGGGTGCGCCGCCTGCACGGCTGCGGTGGCGTCCCGCAGCGGCTGCACCCGCTCCGAGGCGGTCTCCGGGTCGCCCGACATGGTGATCGGCAGCAACAGCGCCGAGCCGTCCCGCGCGGTGACCGGCTGGCCCACCCCGGCAACCCCGGCGACGGTACGCAGCCGGGCCGCCGCGTCGTCGGCCGCCGCCTTCGCCGCCGCCTGGTCCAGTGCACCACCGGTGGAGGTGATCAGGACGTTGTCCACGGCCGGGTCGGCGAAGTCACCGGCGTCCACGATCAGGCTGGCCCGTCCCGCCTCGCCGATCGCCTGGTCGCTGTTGGTGGCCTCGTTGAGTCCGGCGGCGTTGCCGCCGACGAAGCACACCGCCACGAACACGGCCCACAGTGCGATCGCCCGCCACGGGTGCTCGGCGCTCCACCGCGCCAGCCGCACCGTCACCGGTCTTCTGCCCATCTCGGATCCCCCTGTCACGTCAGCCCCCGGTCAACTGTGCTGACGCTAGGTGCGCGACGAGGCGGTCACATCGGGGATCGACCCCGGCCCACCCTGGAACCATCGGACCGGGAGCGGGGGTGCGTTCCGCGGGCGTCAGCCCGCGATCCGGGCGTACCCCGGGGTCCAGCCCGGAGCGACCCGCCGCGACCCGCCGGCGGCGCCCCGAGCGGGCTCCGGGTCATCCCCGAAGGGACCCCCGGGGCCGTGGCTGACAGCGCGGGCAGCTGTACGACGACCGGTTCATGAACGCTTCCCGGCGGATCGGCGCGCCGCACCGGCGGCACGGCTCGCCCTCGCGGCCGTAGGCGTTGAGCGCCCTGTCGAAGTAGCCACTCTCGCCGTTGACGTTGACGTAGAGGGCATCGAAGCTGGTGCCGCCCTCCTTGATCGCCTCGGCCAGCACGTCGCGGACGTGACCGAGCAGGCGCTGCGCGGCCGGAGCGGTCAGCGCGTCGGTGGGTCGGGTGCCGTGCAGCCGGGCGCGCCAGAGCGCCTCGTCGGCGTAGATGTTGCCCACCCCGGAGATCAGGGTCTGGTCGAGCAGGGCCCGCTTCACCTCGGTGTGCCGGCGGCGCAGCGCCGCGACGAACGCCGCGTCGGAGAACTCCGGGTCCATCGGGTCGCGGGCGATGTGTGCGATCTCGTCGGGCAACTCGGCGCCGCCCTCGCTCACCGAGAGCCCACCGAACGTGCGCTGGTCGACGAAGCGCAGCTCCGGGCCGTCGTCGCTGAACCGGAACCGGACCCGCAGGTGGGTCTCGTCCACTGTGCCGGGTGGCTGGAGCAGCAGCTGACCCGACATGCCGAGGTGCCCGACGATCGCGTCACCGCTGTCCAGTGGCAGCCACAGGTACTTACCGCGACGGCGGGCGTCCAGCACCGTCCGGCCGGCGAGCACGTCGGCGAAGTGCACGTCGCCGGGAGCGTGCCGGCGGACCGCACGCGGATGACGGACCTCGACCGAGGCGATCCGCCGGCCGACGACCCACTGGGCCACCCCCTGCCGGACGGTCTCCACCTCGGGCAGCTCAGGCACGCGCCGGCCCCGTCTCGTGGCCGTCGGCGCCCCCGGCCGGCAGCGCCTGCGCCAGGTGGTCGGCCTGCTCGGCCGAAGCGGCCCGCTCGGCACGCTCCAGCGGCCCGAACGGCTCACCCCGGTCGGCCGCGTCGTCCCGGTCGGTCGGCTGGTTCTGGCGGTCGCCGGCCCGACCATCCTGGCCGTCGTCGCCGTTCTGGTCGTTCTGCTCGGCGAGCGTGCGCCAGGCGGCCTCGGCGGCCCGCTGCTCGGCCTCCTTCTTGCTGCGCCCCTCCGCGCCGCCGTACCGGTTGCCGGCCACCACCACCCAGGCGGTGAACGTCTTGAGGTGATCCGGGCCGGTGCCCTCGATGCGGTACTCCGGCACGCCCAGCCCGAGCGCCGCCGTCAACTCCTGGAGACTGGTCTTCCAGTCCAGGGCGGCGCCGCGACCGGCCGACTCGGCCATCAGCGGGTCGAAGAGCCGGTGGATGACGATCCCCGTGGTGTCCAGGCCGTACTGCAGGTAGATCGCGCCGAGCAGCGCCTCCAGCGTGTCGGCGAGGATGCTCGCCTTGTCCCGGCCACCGGTCGTCTCCTCACCCTTGCCGAGCAGCAGGTACGCGCCGAGCCCTTCCGGGCCCAGACCGCGGGCCACGTCGGCGAGCGCCCGCATGTTGACCACGCTGGCCCGCAGCTTGGCGAGTTGCCCCTCGGGCAGATCCGGGTGGTTGTGGAAGAGCGCCGTGGTGATCACCACGCCGAGCACCGAGTCGCCGAGGAACTCCAGCCGCTCGTTGGTGGGCAGCCCGCCGTTCTCGTACGCGTACGACCGGTGGGTCAACGCGCGCTGGAGCAGCTCGGGTTCCAGGCTCACGCCGAAGGCGGCTTCCAGGTGACCGACGGACGCCCGCCGCCGCTTGTCGTTGCTCATGTGCGTACCTCGGTGTCGGTGGAGCGATCGGTGCGATTCGTCGCGGCGTTGCCGTCGAGCAACGCGGAGACCAGATCGGTGGCGCGCCGCCGCCACAGGTGGGCGGCGAGAGCTATGCCGGAGGCGACGTCGTCGGCGCGGGCGGACCCGTGGCAGACGACCACCGTCCCGACGACACCCAACAGGGCCGCCGCGCGGGGGGCGCCGCCCTGCGCGGGTGGGCCGCCGGCCATCGCGTACGCGCCCTCAATGGCCTTGAGCAGCACGTTACCGGTGAACCCGTCGGTGACGACGACATCGGCGCGCGCGCCGAGGGCCACGTCGAACCCCTCGACCAGACCGACGTAGCGCGCCCCACCGGGCAGCGGTTCGACGGCGAGCAGCGGGTCGGTGGCGCGGCGAACCCGGTCGCCCTTGCCGGCCTCGGTGCCGACCGAGAGCAGCCCGACCCGGGGCGCGGCGATCGAGTGGGCCACCGCCGCGTAGGCGGCGCCGAGCACGGCGTGCCGGGCGAGGGTGGCCGGGCGGGGTTCCAGGGAGCCGCCGACATCGAGCAACACGACCGGCCCCGCCACGGCGGGCAGGGTGGCCGCAAGCGCAGGTTGGCGGATCTCCGGTGACCGGCCGAGGCCGAGCACGGCTGCGGTGACTGTGGCACCGGTGGCGCCGGCGGAGACCAGGGCGTCGGCGGTCCCGTCCCGGACGGCGGTGACCGCGGCCCGGACGGTGCTCTCGGCGCGGGCGGCGCTGGGATGGTCGGCCATGCCGACGACATCGCGGACGGGCCGCACGGTGATCCGGGCGCGTTGCGCCGGATCGAGGGCGGCAATCAGCTCGTCGGCGACCTCGGTCGGACCGACGAGAAGCAGATGCAGGTCAGGGTCGGCGCGCATGGCCCGCAGAGCGCCGTCAACCACGACGGCGGGAGCGTCGTCCCCGCCGAGGAGGTCAACGGCGATCCGCGCGGCGCCCGGCTCCACCGGAACGCCGGCCGGGTTAGGCCGGCCGGCGTCGGAGGGAGCCGGAGCACCGGGCGAATGCCAGGATGCGCGCGCCGCCCGACCTGGGGTCGGGGGCGTCACTCGGCGTCCAGGTCAGACCTCGAGAACCTGGCGGCCGTTGTAGGTGCCGCAGACGGAGCAGGCGGCGTGCGGCAGCTTCGGGGACTTGCACTGCGGGCACGCAACGGTCGCGACCACGGTCGCCTTCCAGTTCGCCCGGCGGGACCGGGTGTTGCTGCGCGACATCTTGCGCTTCGGGACGGCCACGGTTCTTACTCCTCTGTAACGGTCAGTTGCGACAGGCCCGCCCAACGCGGGTCGATCTGCTGGTGACTGTGGTCGGCCGGCAGATCGTCCCAGTGCGCCCCACATTCGGGGCACAGTCCTGGGCAGTCCTCCCGGCAGAGCGGGTTGGTCGGCAGCGTGAGCACCAACGCGTCCCGCAGCGCCGGCTCCAGGTCGATCAGATCGCCCTGCATCCGGCCCACCTCGTCCTCGTCGGTCGTGGCGTCCGTGGTGCTGTCCTCGTACGCGTACAGCTCCTGGATCGTCACGGCCATCGAGTCGTTGATCTCGCGCAGACAACGGCCGCACTCGCCCCGGACGGGACCGGTGATGGTCCCGGAGACGAGCACGCCCTCGGACACCGACTGCAACCTCAGATCGAGGTCGAGGTCCGCGCCCTCCGGCACGCCGATCAACTCCACACCGAGGTCCGCCGGTGCCGGCACGACCCGCTGGACCTCACGCAACGCGCCAGGGCGACGCGGCAGGTCCCTCGTGTCGAGGACCAGCGGCGACCTGGGGTTGAGTGTCGATGGCGAGTGCTTGGGCATAGTTAGACTCCGGCCGGTGAGAGGCCGACAAAAAAGGTTACCTGGACGACCGCCGGACCGTCGAACCGGGGGCGACGCCCGCCTGAGAAGTCGGCTGGTGAGGTGCCGCTCAGAAGGGTAGCGGGCGTTCCGCCTCATCCCCAGCGAAGGTGCCGATCTCCCGCAGCGCGTGCATCTTGTCCCGGCCGCGCTCTATCGAGGCCAGCGCCCGGGTGAGGAACTGCTCGAAGTTGGCCAACGCGGTGTCGACGTAGTCGTCGACCTCCTCCCGCAGGCGCTGCGCCTCGGCGCGGGCCTCACCGATGATCCGGGCACCCTCGTGCTCGGCGGACACAGTGATCTCGTTCACCGAGACCAGGCGGGCGTGTTCTGCCTCACCCTCGCTGATGATCCGGTCCGCCTCGCGCTTGCCGGCTTCCATGATCTTGTCGCGCTCCTCCAGGAGGGCGGCGGCACGACGCAGGTCGGCGGGGAGATCGGCGCGCATCTCGTCGAGGGCAGCGATCATCTCACCCCGGTCGACCATGCAGTTGTTGCGCGACATCGGGACGGAGCGGGCCTGCTCCAGGATGGCGATCAGTTCGTCGATGCGATCGAGCGGGTCCACCGGCTACCTCACTCCTGTCGTTCGTCGGCCGACCTCCATGATGCGGGCTACGGCCGTTCCCCGCGCCACCAATCATGTCGTGCCCGCCCCACCGCCGCCCCACTCACCCCATCCCGGCGAGTCGCGACATAGTCACCCGCCGCGTCCCCACCCTCGGCGTCGATCTTGCACTTCCTGTTGCGTCAAATCGCCTCAGAAGGAGCGATCCGGGAACCATAAGTGCAAGATCGCGGGAAGTGAGGGGGTCGGACAGGGCCGCGTGGTGCGGGATCGGCTCAGCGGCGGGGGCCCAGACGGGCCTGGAGCGCTTCGCGGACCGGGTCGGGGACGTGGGCGGAGATGTCGCCACCCCACTTGGCCACGTCCTTGACCAGGCTCGACGACAGGAACGAGTAGAGCGGATTGGTCGGCATGAAGAGCGTCTCCACGCCAGCCAGACCGATGTTCATCTGGGCCATCTGCAACTCGTAGTCGAAGTCGCTGACCGCCCGCAGACCCTTGATCAGCACGCTCGCCTGCTGGGCCCGGCAGAAGTCCACCAGCAGCCCGCGGAACGACTCGACCCGCACGTTGCCGTACGACGAGGTCACCTCGCGGAGCATCTCGATGCGCTCCTCGACGGTGAACAGGCCACTCTTCGACTGATTCACCAGCACACCGACGATGACCTCATCGAAGAGCCGACTGGCCCGCCCGATGATGTCGAGGTGTCCGTTGGTGACCGGGTCGAACGAACCGGGACACACCGCACGTCTCATGATCGGCGACCGTACCAAAGGGTGGTCTCGCCGTAACGGCGGCTGCGCTCGGCGGTGATCCCCTCCACCCAGTCGAACTCCCTGGTGCGGCGGGACCGCTCGACCACCACCAACGCGTCGGGCGCCAGCCAGCCGCCGTCGACGAGCGCGGCCAACATCGCGGTGATCTCCTCGTCCGGCACCGCGTACGGCGGGTCGGCGAAGACCACGTCGTACGGCTCCCCGTCCGGCCCGGCGGCCAGCACCGTCGCCACCTTGCCGGTGACCAGACGGGCCGCCGGGCCGGCGCGCAGGGCCGCGACGTTCTCCCGGATCACCCGGGCCGCCCGCGGGTCGGACTCGACGAGCAGCACGTGCCGGGCGCCCCGGGAGAGCGCCTCCAGCCCGACCGCGCCGGAGCCGGCGTACAGGTCGGCGAAGCGGGCGCCGTCGAGATCGACGTCGGCCTGGACGGCGCTGAACAGCGCCTCCCGGACCCGGTCCGAGGTGGGTCGGGTGCCGGCGCCGGGGGGCGCGGCAATCCGCCGGCCACCGAGCGTCCCGGCCACGATCCGGGTCACCGTTTCCTCCTGCTCATGCCCGCGACGCTACGCGATGCGACGCGGGCCCGGTCAGCACGGCGCGGATCCGGGGAGCCGGCCAGCCGGCGACGACGCGGCGCGACTGAGCAGCCACGCAAGCCCGGAATCCACAGTGCAGCAGCGGCGCGAGGACGGTCCCCAGTGATCGGACGGACACCTTCGGTTCATCAAAGATCACGAATCGACTACATTGCCGGATGGCAATGATCTGAACTCCCCTCATTAACCACCCATCAGTACAGTCTCCCCCTGTCCCCGCTTTCGCCGCGGGAACACCACCGCGTCGCGACGCCCCGGTGAGCAGGTGACTCCCCGGTCACCACGTCTCCCGGCCTCCCGCCACGCGATCCGTACCCCCCTCACCAGGAGCAGGCGTGAACCCTCCCAAGTCTCCGTTCCGGCGCGTCGCGGCCATCGCCGCGGGTGCGCTGATCGGCCTCGCCGGCGTCGGCACCCTCGCGAGCCCCGCGAGCGCCCACCACCCCGAGCCCTCCGGCACCTACTGCCTGACCTCCGACGGTCAGGTCAAGGTGACCTGGACGGTCGGCAACAGCGAGAACATCGACGCGACCATCACCAAGCTCGAGTCGACCGTCCCGGGTGACTTCACCGGCGACCTGGCGAAGGACGCCACCCTGCCGGCGAAGGGCCAAGGTTTCCTCACCGGCACCCAGGCGCACACCTTCGACACGAAGCGGCCGACGGTCGAGCTGACCGTCGAGGCGCGATGGGTGCGTACCGACCGGATCGTGACCGAGTCGCGGACCGTCGCCGCCGAGCCGAAGGGCACCTGCGCGGCAGAGACCACGCCGCCGGCGAGCACCCCGACCCCCAGCGCACCGGCGACCCCCACGCCGACCCCCACCACCGCCTCTCCGTCGCCGAGCCAGCCGCCGGCCCAGAGCCCGACCCCGACCCCGCCGGCCACCCCGGCTCCGGCGGAGCCGGTCGGCTCGGTCGAGTCGACCTGCGACAAGCTCACCTTCACGATCGAGAACCCCGCCGACGGTGAGACCGTCACGCTCACCCTGACCCCGAACAAGGGCGAGGTGAAGACGCTCGTCGTGAAGCCGGGCGAGACCGGTTCCGTCTCCTTCGACGCGACCGAGGGTCTCGTCGTGACGCCGGCCGCCGAGGGCCTGGACGACACCGCGCCGATCGCGTGGGAGAAGCCGGCCGACTGCACCCCGGGTCAGGGTGGCGGCGACAAGGACGAGCCGGCTCTGCCGCTGACCGGTGCCGCGACCGGCGGCATCATCGCCGGCGCCGTGGTGCTGCTCGCCGCCGGTGCCGCCCTGTTCGTGGTGGCCCGCCGTCGTCGGGTTCGCTTCACCGCCTGAGACAACCCGCTCTGACACCTGAGGGCGCGTCGACCACCCGGTCGGCGCGCCCTCAGCCATGTAGTGGCCTGCCTGATCGACTCGACATCATGGAAACCGGGGTATCCCTGTCGACGGGATACCCCGGCTTCATGAAACTGGAGTGGATCACGGCGGCGCGTGATCAGCCCTTTTCCAGGTACTCCGCGCGGTCCTCGTCGACAAGTGCGGCCACCGAGGCGGCCAGCGCCGGATTGCGGGTCAGCTCCGGGTCGTCCTCGATCAGGGTGATCGCCTCGGCGCGGGCCTCGCGGATCAGGTCGGCGTCGCGTCGCAGCGACAGCAACCGCAGGTGCGAGCGGTGCCCGGACTGGGTGGCACCCAACACGTCGCCCTCGCGGCGCTGCTCCAGATCAAGCTCGGCGAGCTTGAAACCGTCGCTCGTGGACGCCACCGCGTCCAGCCGCTCCCGCGCCGACGAGCCCTCCGGCGCCTCGCTGACCAGCAGGCAGAGCCCGGCGGCGGCACCCCGGCCGACCCGGCCCCGCAACTGGTGCAACTGGGAGACACCGAACCGGTCGGCGTCCAGCACGATCATCACCGTCGCGTTCGGCACGTCCACGCCGACCTCGATCACTGTGGTCGCCACCAGCACGTCCAGGTCGCCGGCCGCGAAGGACCGCATCACCGCGTCCTTCTCGTCGGCCGGCAGCCGACCGTGCAGCACCCCGATCCGCAGGCCGTGCAGTGGACCCTCGGCCAGCAGCGGGGCCACCTCGGTCACCGCCAGCGGCGCCCGCCGGCCGTTGTCGTCCTCGGGTGGCGGTTCCTCCTCGGCGCCAGGGCCGTCCCCGATGCGCGGACACACCACGTACGCCTGGTGCCCGGCGGTCACCTCCTCGCGCAGCCGCCGCCAGGCCCGGTCCAGATAGGCCGGTTTCTCGGCGGCCGGCACCACGTGCGAGGCGATCGGCGACCGCCCCCGGGGCAGCTGGGAAAGCGTGGAGACCTCCAGGTCGCCGTAGACCGTCATCGCCACGGTGCGCGGGATCGGGGTCGCCGTCATCACCAGCACGTGCGGCGGCTGGTCGGCCTTGGCCCGCAGCGCGTCGCGCTGCTCCACGCCGAAGCGGTGCTGCTCGTCGACGACCACCAGGCCCAGGTCGGCGAAGTCGACCCCCTCGTAGAGCAGGGCGTGGGTGCCGAGCACGATGCCGGTCGCGCCGCTGGCCACCTCGCCGAGCGCCCGGCGGCGGGCCGCCGCGCCCAGCGAGCCGGTGACCAGCTCGACCCGGGTGGCGTGCTCGGCGGCGCCCAACTCGCCGGCCCGACCGAGCGGCCCGAGCAGGTCGAGCATGCCGCGGTGGTGCTGGGCGGCCAGCACCTCGGTGGGCGCCAGAAGCGCGGCCTGTCCGCCCGCGTCGACCACCTGGAGCATCGCCCGCAGCGCCACCACCGTCTTGCCCGAGCCCACCTCGCCCTGCAACAGGCGGTGCATGGGGTGCCCGGCGGCCAGGTCCGCCGCGATCTCCACGCCCACCTCGCGCTGGCCCGCCGTCAGCTCGTACGGGAGTCGGGCGTCGAAGGCTTCCAGCAGCCCGCCCGGGCGTGCCGGGCGGGGCCGGGCCGGCCAGTCGGCCGCCCGGTGCTTGCGCTGCACCAGGGTCACCTGGACGGCGAAGGCCTCGTCCCACTTGAGTCGCCGCCGCGCCTGGTGCAGCGCCTCCTTGCTGGACGGCCGGTGGATCTCGCTCAACGCGGCGCCCAACCCGACCAGCTTGCGACCGGCCCGCACAGCGCTCGGCAGTGGGTCGTCCGGCGGGGTGAACGTGTCCAGCACGACGCGCACGCAGCGCGCGATCACCCAGGTCGGCACGGCAGCGGCGGCCGGGTAGACGGGGATGAGCGCCCCGGCGAACTCCTCGATGTCGTCGTTGGCCGCCGCCTCGCCGTCGCCACCCTCGCCGAGCAGGACGTACTCCGGGCCGTTGAGCTGCCGTTTGCCCCGGAACTCGGTGACCTTGCCGGCGAACAGCCCCCACCGGCCGGGGCGCAGCTCCCGCTCGCGCCACGCCTGGTTGCCGAAGAAGGTCAACGTCAGCACCCCGCCGGAGCCGTCGCCGACGGTCACCTCCAGCAGGTTGCCCCGCCGCTGACGCATCGGGCGCACCGCGGTGCGCTGCACCTGAGCCAGCACGGTGACCTGCTCACCGACGTCCAGCGAGCGGATGTCGGTGTGCTCACCACGCTCGTCGTAGCGACGCGGGAAGTGGTAGACCAGGTCACCCGCGGTGTGCAGGTCGAGGTGTGCGGCCAGCGCCTTGGCTGTCTTCTCCCCGACCAGCTTCTTCAGCGGAGTGTCCACAGTGGCTGGTTCGCTCATTCGATCCCTACCAGGAGCGGATAAAACGGCTGGCCGCCCGGGTACGCGTGCACCTCGACGAACGGCCAGCGTCGCGCGACGTGCGCGCGGACGGCATCGGTGAGCCCGGCCGGCGCGTCCGCCCCGGCCAGCAGGGTGACCATCTCGCCACCACCGCCGAGCATCCGGTCGACCACCGCCGCGCAGGTGTCGGTGAGGTCGGTGCCGATCAGGTGCACCTCCCCCTCCACCAGCGCCAGCACGTCACCGGGACGGCACGGGCCGGCCACTGTCAGCGCCTCCCGGCTGGCGTGGCAGACCTCGGCGTAGCGGCAGGCGCCCGCCGCCTCGGCCATCGCGATCACGTCGTCCTCGAAGCGGCGGTCGCCGTCGCGGACCGCGAGGGCGGCCAACGCCTGCACGGGCGAGCGGGTCGGCACCACGCTCACCTTGATGCCGAAGCGGTGGGCCTCGCGGGCCGCCGCGCTCGCCACCGCCTCGGTGTTGGCGTCGTTGGGCAGCACCACCACCCGGGCCGCGCCGGTGCTGCGCACGGCGTCGAGCAACTCACCGGTGGACGGGTTGCCCGGCACCACTGTGGCCCCCTCAGCGGCGAACAGCTCGGCGATGCCGCCACCGGTGGCCACCACCACCGCGGCCCGGCCGGTCACCGCCGGGCCGGCGGGCGGCTCCGGCTGGTCGGCGAAACGGGTCACCGAGATCCGGTACGGGCGGCCGGCAGCGACCCCGGCCTCGACCGCCGCGCCCACGTCGTTGACGTGCACGTGGACGTTCCAGGTGCCCTCCGGCTCACGCCCGTCGCCGACGACGACGAGCGAATCCCCCAACGCGTCCAGGGCCCGGCGCAACCCGGCGACCGCCTCGGCTCGGGCATCGAGCAGGAACTGCACCTCGTACGCGTACTCGTCGGAACCGGTCTCGCGGGCGACGGTGGCCGCCGGGCGGGCGGCGCGCGGCGGTGGCGCGGGCCGGGCCGTGCTCTCCCCGGTCAGCACCTCGACCAGGGCGTCGAGCAGCACGCAGAGCCCTCGGCCCCCGGCGTCGACAACGCCCGCGCGGGCCAGCGCCGGCAGCTGCTCCGGGGTCCGGGCGAGCGCCTCGGCCGCCGCCCGGGCCGCGACGCCGGCCACCGCCGGCAGGTCGTCGCTGTCCGCGCCCTCGGCCGCCGCGGCGGCGGCCGCGACAACGGTGAGCAGTGTGCCCTCGACCGGCCGGGAGACCGCCGTGTACGCGGCGGCGGTGCCGGAGCGCAACGCGGCGGCCAACTCCCGGCCGCGCACCGCCGGCATCCCGGCGACCTGGTCGGCGAAACCCCGCAGGATCTGCGAGAGGATGACCCCGGAGTTGCCCCGCGCGCCCAGCAGCGCGCCCTGGGCCATCAGCCGCAGCGCGTGCCCGTGCGCGGTCGGCCCGCTGTCGGGCAGGGTGTCCAGATCCATGGCGAGGGCCTGCTGTGCCGAGGTGAGGGTGAGCACCAGGTTGGTGCCGGTGTCGCCGTCGGGCACCGGATAGACGTTGAGCTGGTCGATCTCGCCCTGGTGACGCTTCAGTGCGGCCAACCCGCCCGCACACCAGCGGCGGACCGCGGCGGCGTCGAGGGTGTCCAGCACGGGCAGAAGCCTACTGGCGCACACCGACACCCGTCGGACTCGTCCGGCGTGTCCGCCGTGCCCCGGGTCGGCACTGGCCACGGCGGGGACGGACCGCTCCGGTAGCCTTGCCGCCGGGCCGGCCCACCGTCGGGCGGACGGGCCCACGACCAGGCGTGAGCCGGGGCACGGGCGAGCGCCGGACCGGGCCGGTTGGCCGGGTCGGCGAGTCATCGGGTAACCTGACCAGGTTGCCCGGGCAGCACCTGCCGGCGACCTCATGAACGTATCAATCCCAGGAGTATCCCGTGGCTAGCGTGTGCGACGTCTGTGGCAAGGGACCGGGCTTCGGCCACAACGTGTCCCACTCGCACCGGCGGACCAACCGCCGCTGGAACCCGAACATCCAGTCGGTGCGTACCCCGGCCGGTGGCGGCAACACCAAGAAGTTGCAGGTCTGCACCTCGTGCATCAAGGCCGGCAAGGTCACCCGCGCCTGACGCGGTAGCACCCACCTTCTCGTTCGGCTCAGCCGGCGGACCCCGAGGGTCCGCCGGCTGAGTCGTGTGCGCGGCAGCCACCGCGCACCGCGCCGGCCCGGCCAGGCACGCCGAGGCCCGGCCCGCGGGTCAGAGGGTGCGGCCGAAGGAGATGCAGCCCTCCGCGTCCTTGTAGAAGCCGAAGTTCGGGATCCGCTCGTACCCGGCGGAGCCGTACATGGCGATCGCCTCGGGCTGCTTGTCGCCGCACTCCAGGACCACCCGCTTGCGGTAGTGCTCGCGGGCGGAGCGCTCGACGGCCGCCAACACCGCGCGGGCCACCCCCCGCCCCCGCGTCGCCGGCACCGTGTACATCCGCTTCAGCTCCGCGGTGTCCTCGCCGTGGCTACGCCAGCCACCGCAGCCGACCGGCTCACCGGCGAGGTAGGCGACGAGGAACGCGCCATCGGGCGGCTCGAACTCGGCCGCGTCCACCGGGGTGTCGTCGCCGGTGCCGCCGTAGCGGGCACCGAGGTCGGCCAGGGCGGCCTGGATCAGGTGCTGTGCCACCGGTGCGTCGAACCGCACCACCCGGATCTCGATCTCACTCACGGTGTCCAGCGTACGGCGGCGCCCGGGTTTCAGCGGAAGTGGTCCCAGCCGGCCGGGCCGTCGTAGCCGACCCCGTCGACGGTCACGCCGGCACCGTCCGTGACCAGGCCGATCGGCCGCCAGCCCGGCGGCAGCGGCACCGCCGGGGGGAAGGTAGCGGCCAGCGCGTGGTCGTCGCCACCGGCGAGGATCCAGGTGTACGGGTCGACGCCGAGTGCCTGCGCCGCGTCGGCCATCTGCCGGGGCACCTCGAACCCGTCCCGGCGTACGTCGATGGCCACCCCGCTGGCCGCCGCGATGTGCCCGAGGTCGGCGAGGAGCCCGTCCGAGATGTCGATCATGGAGGTGGCGCCGGACCGGGCGGCCTGCGGGCCGGCCTGGTAGGGCACCTGTGGCCGCCGGTACGCCTCGACCAGCAGCCTCGGGGTGCGGAACCCCCGGGTCAGCACTGTCAACCCGGCTGCCGCGTACCCGGTGCGCCCGGCCAGGGCGAGCACGTCCCCGGGTCGGGCGCCGGAGCGCAGCACGGGTGGGTGGCCCGCCAGGTCGCCCAGCGCGGTGACCGCGACGGTCAGGGTGGGGCTGGCCGACATGTCGCCGCCGACCACGCTCGCGCCGACCGTCGCCGCCTCCGCCGCCAGCCCGTCGGCCAGCTCCTCCGCCCAGCCGGTGTCCAGGTCCGCCGGCATGCAGAGCGCGACCAGCAGGGCGGTCGGCGTGGCACCCATCGCCGCGATGTCGGCCAGGTTGGCCGCCGCCGCCCGGTGCCCGACGTCGCGGGCCGAGGACCAGTCCCGCCGGAAGTGCCGCCCGTCGACCAGCACGTCCGTGGACGCCGCCACCCGGCCGTCCGGCGCGGCCACCACCGCCGCGTCGTCGCCCGGGCCGAGCAGGGTCGTCGGCCCGTACGACAGCCGGGCGGTGATCTTCCCGATCAGCCCGAACTCCCCGATCCCGGACACGCCGACGCCACCGCGGGCGTCGCGCCCGTGCTGCCCGGCTCCGCCGTGCTCGCTCACCGCTGCTCCTTGACCACCGATAGGGATCAGACCTGGTCCGTAAGGTAGTTTCACCCTTCGGGCCGCTCCCGGGCGGCGACGGACGGAGGTCGAGTCGTGGTACAGGCGTACATCCTCATCCAGACCGAGGTCGGCCGCGCACGTGACGTGGCGGGTCTCATCGCGGACATCTCCGGCGTGGTTCGCGTCGACGCCGTCACCGGGCCGTACGACGTGGTCGTCCTCACCGAGGCGAACACCGTCGACGAGCTCGGCAAACTCATCGTCAGCAAGGTGCAGATGGTGCCCGGCATCACCCGCACCCTCACGTGTTCGGTGGTGCGGCTGTAAGTGGACGAGTTGACATCATCCTCCTCCGCGGTGGACGACGACGGTGCGCGCGACGCGACCGACGGCACGTCCGGGCCGGCTGACGGTAACGGTGAGCCGACCGATCCCGCCGCCGCCGCGCCGGCCGGCCGCGATCGGACCATGCGGGGCGCTGCCCTGCTGGCCACGGTGATAGCCCTGCCGATCACGCTGCTGGTGGCCGTGTTGGCCTTCAACAAGCTCAGCCCGGACACTCCGGCCGCCGCGCCGAGCCCCTCGGCGACCACCGCCCGGGTGCAGTCCACCGCCCCGGTGGAGATGGCCGCCCCGGCGCTGGCCGCCCGCCCGGCCACGGTCTGCCGGGCGCTGCTGTCCCAGCTCCCGGCGAGCATCCGCGACCTGGCCCAGCGGCCGGTCACCGCCGGCCCGGAGCAGAACGCCGCGTACGGCGACCCCGCGCTCACCGTGGCCTGCGGCGGCACCGAGCCGACCTTCGCCAGCACCGACGAGGTCTGGACGGTCAACGGGGTCTGCTGGCACCTTGCCGAACAGGCCGACGACGCGGTGCTCTCCACTGTCGACCGGGAGACGCTGATCACGGTGCGCGTCCCGGGGGCGTACGAGCAGCCGTTGCAGTGGTTGCCGGCGATCTCCAGCACGATCGTGGCGAGTGTGCCCTCCGGCGGGGCCATCCCGTCCGGCTGCCAGCGCTGAGCACGAACCGACCCCGCCCGCACCGGCTGAGCCGCGCGGGCGGGGTCGGACGGTTCAGTGCAGGCCGACGCCGCGCCGCTGGGCGGTACGGATCAGGCGGTTGACCAGCTTCGGGTACTCCAGGCCGGAGGCCGCCCACATCCGCGGGAACATCGACGTCGGGGTGAAACCGGGCATCGTGTTGATCTCGTTGAGGTAGACGTCCAGCTCGGGAGTGACGAAGAAGTCGGCGCGGGCCAGACCGGCGCAGTCCAGTGCGGTGAACGCGCGGACCGCGTACTCCTGCACCTGACGGGTCACCTTGTCCGGCAGATTGGCCGGAATGTCGTACTCGCAGGAGTCGTCGAGGTACTTCGCCTCGAAGTCGTAGAAGTCGTGGTCGGCGACGACCCGCACCTCGGCCAGCACTGACGCCTCGGGCGCGCCACCGGCCTCGCCCTCCAGCACCCCGCACTCGATCTCGCGGCCGACGATCGCGGCTTCGATGATGACCTTCGGGTCGAACTGCCGGGCGGCGGCGACCGCCGCGTCCAGCTGCGCCCAGTCGGTGACCTTGTTGACGCCGAACGACGACCCGGCCCGGGACGGCTTGACGAAGACCGGCAGGCCGAGCCGCTCCTTGTCCTGCTCGCTGAGGGTCATCCCGTTGCGCAGCACGGCGTACGAGCCGACCGGGATGCCCTCGACGGCGCAGAGCTTCTTGGTGAACTCCTTGTCCATAGCGGCGGCGGAGGCGAACACGTTCGCCCCGACGTAGGGGATGCCGGCCATCTCCAGCATTCCCTGGATGGTGCCGTCCTCGCCGTACGTGCCGTGCAGCACCGGGAAGACCACGTCCACGTCGGCGAGCGCCCGGGGGCCCTCGGTCGGGTCGAGCACCATCAGGCCGTTGCCGGTGGGGTCGGCGCGCAGCACGATGTCGTCGCCGGAGTCGGCGGTGATCTCGGGGAGCTGACGGGCGTTGATCGCGAGCTGGGCGGGATCGCCGTTGGTCAGCACCCACTGGCCGGCCCGGGTGATGCCCACCGGCACCACCTCGAACTCGTCCGGGTCGAGTGCGCCGAACACGCTGCCGGCGCTGACACAGGAGATGCCGTGCTCCGGGCTGCGGCCGCCGAAGACGATCGCCACGCGGGTCTTGCCTGGGGTGGTCACTCCGGTCACCTCTTCGTACGCGACTGCGGCTGGTCGTGCTCGCCGGTGGCGCTCACCCGGTTGACCTTACTGTGCGTGGCGGAAGGGCGAGGCGATACCCGGCGAGCCACGGCACGACACGGCAACTGGTCATCAGAGGATATACGGTGCGTAACCGGGAGGTAGCGCTGTCGCAGGCCGCTGACCTGGGTCTGCGCTCAGTCCCGGGAGTGCCGGCGACCGACCGCTATCACCTTCACCCGCTGCCGGCCGGCCCGCACCATGCCCAGCGCCATGAACGCGCCGGCGATGCGGTCGGCGGCCTCCCGGCTGCTGGCCCCGACGACCTGCCGGCGCCGCTCCGGCGCGACCCGCTCGTTGCGGTTGACGCCCTCGACCGGGCGCACGTCGGTGAGCACCACGAGGAAACGGGTCATCGCGCGCCGACCGAGGGTACGGCGGGGGGCTCCGGGCGGGTTCGCACGTCGTCTCCTTCCGGCAGGCCGGGATGGCGGGGCGGCACGCGACGATCGGGTACGGGGGAGAAACCCGATCGCCGCGCGCCCCATCCCCTCCGGTCGCTCACCACCACCGTCGCCACGACAACCGGCGGTGAGGACGCCATAACAGATTGACACGTGTACAGCCGTGAATGCAACTCTCATCGACGTTGTCTCATGCAGACGTTCCCGCAAATGTGTGCGACCATCGATGCATGGCCCCGAAGACCGCCCGCGCCCGCCGGCTCGGCATCGCCCTGCGCCACCACCGGGAAGCCGCCGGGCTGACGCTGGAGACCGCGGCGGATGAGATCAACAGCACCCGCAGCACCCTCTCCCGGTACGAGAACGCCCAGACCCTGATCAGCCCGGCCACCGTGCGCGCCCTGCTCACGTCGTACGGGGTGAGCGCCGAGGAGGTGGCCGCGGCGGTGCAGCTGGCCAAGGACGCCCGCAAGCCGGGCTGGTGGGTGTCGTACTCGTACCTGCTGGACCCCCGCACCATCGACTTCATCGCGCTGGAGGCCGAGGCGACAGCCATCGCCAACTTCGAGCCCTCGGTGGTGCCCGGCCTGTTGCAGACCGCTGACTACATCCGTGGCGTGATGCGCGGCGGGCCGCACACCCTCGGCGACGACCTGGTCGAGCAACGGGTCAAGATCCGGCTCGACCGGCAACAGCGGCTCACCGCCGACCAGCCGCCCATCCTCGACGCGATCATCGACGAGGGCGCGCTGCTGCGCCCGGTCGGTGAGCAGTCGGTGATGAACGGGCAACTACGGCACCTGGTCAAGATGGCCGAGTTGCCGAACATCACCGTCCAGGTGATCCCGCTCTCCGCCGGCTACCACCGGGGCACCCGGGGTTCCCTGCACATCCTGGAGTTCGCCGACCCGGAGGACCCGATCATCGCGTCGGTGGAAACCGTCGCAGGTCAGATGATCCTCGACCGCGCCGGTGAGACGCGTACCTGCACCAAGATCATGGAGCATCTCCGTAGCGTGGCGCTCAGCCCGGCGGACAGCCGCGAGATGCTCCTGTCAGTCCTGAAGGGACGGTAGGACCGATGACACCGATGATCACAGCGGCGTTGGCCGCGGCGGCCTGGCGCAAGAGCAGCCGCAGCGGCGACGAGGGCGCCTGCGTGGAGGTTGCCGCGATACCGAGGCTGGTGGCCGTCCGCGACTCCAAGGACCCGGCCGGCCCGGCGCTGCTGTTCCCCACGGCGGCCTGGGCCGCCTTCGCCCAGGCGCCACCCCAGCGCTGACCAGACGTGCCTGAGCCGGCGTGGGTCGAGGGCCCGCGCCGGCTTCAGGCAACCAGCGGGCGGGGCTCCGGAGCGGCGCGCAGCGCCTCCAGCGCGGCGATCGCGACGCCCCGGGCGCCGGCCATGTCCCGGTCCGGCACCAACGCGAAAGTGGCCACCGCCGCCTGCTCCTCACGGAGCACCGTGTGCTCGCGGACCGTCGCCAGGAACCAGTCCCGGAACTCCGGCGCCGCCTCGACCACGCCACCGCCGACGAAGTACGCGTGCGGGTCGGTGAAGTTCGCCGCCACCGTGAACAGCCGTCCCAACGCCATCGCCTGCTGGGTGAACAGGTCCCGCGCGAGGGCGTCTCCCCGTTCGCCGTAACCGCGCACCAGCTTGGCCGCCCGGGCCACCGGCTCGGCGACGAGCGGATGGTCGGGGTACCGGGTCAGCCAGTACGGCAGCAGGTTGCGTTCGATGCCGGTCAACGAGGCGACGCTCTCCACATCACCGGTGAAGCCGCAGGCGCAGGTGGGGTCCGGCTGGCCCGGGCCGAGCAGCCCGCTCAGCGGGATGTGCACGTGGCCCAGTTCCCCCGCCATGCCTGCCGCACCGGCGATCACCCGACCGCTCTCGACCACCCCGCCACCCAGGCCGGTGCCGACGATCGCGGACACCGACGAACGGCTCATCGCCTCGGCACCGAAGTAGACGTGGTGGGCGTAGAGCGCTGCCGCGTTGCCGTCGTTGTGGTAGATCACCGGCAGGCCGAGCCGTCGCTCCAACGCACCCCGCACGTCGAAGCCGCGCCAGGCCGGTTGGGAGAAGTTGGTGGAGCCCCGCGAGGAGATGACACCCTCGGCGCTGGCCGGACCCGGAGTGTCCAGCCCGACCGCCCGGACCAGGTCACGCGGCACGCCGGTCTGCGCCAGGGCGCCGTCCAGCGCCCGGGCCAACGCCTCGATCGCCGCCTCCGGCCCGGCCCCCACCTCGCTGGGGATCTCCAACAGCCCGTCCACCAGGAAGCGACCGTCCACCGTCAGCACGGTGGCGTTGTTGCTGGTGCCGCCGTTGTCCAACCCGACGACCACCGGCACCCCTGCGCTGCCCACCGAAACCGCCTCCCGCCGTCATGAGTGTGAGCCGAGGCTAGTGCCAACCCCTCTCCCCCGCCACGCCCCGCCCCGCCCTCCCCGCGATCTTGCACTTACTGTCCCGACATAAGGTCCATTCGGCTCGTAACGTCAACCGAAACTGCAAGATCGCCGGGGTATGGGGGTGGGGACTCAGGGGCGGCGGGCCGTTAGGGCGGTGGCGTCCCGGGTCTCGTCCTGGTGGACGGTGGGGATCAGGCCGGCTTTCTGGAATGACTCGCAGAGGGCGTCCACCTGGGTCGTACCGACCTCGACCACCAGGTGGCCGCCGGGGGCCAGCCAGTCGGCCGCGTCGCTGCCCACCCGACGCAGCACGGAGAGCCCGTCCGGGCCGCCGTCGAGCGCCACCGGGGCCTCGTGCAGTCGTGCCTCCGGCGGCATCAGCGCCACCGCGTCCGTCGGCACGTACGGGGCGTTGGCGACCACCAGGTCGAGCCGGCCCCGCCACCGCCGGGGCAGCGGATCGAACAGGTCGCCCTCGTACACCTCGGCGTTCAGCCCGACGACGTTGCGGCGGGCACAGGCCACGGCCGTCGGGTCGATGTCGGCGGCGGCCAGCCAGCGCGGCGCGAGCCGGTGCGCCAGCGCGACAGTGGTGGCCCCGGAGCCGCAGCAGAGGTCGACCACGGCCGGCGCCGGACCGGTCACCTCGGCCGCCGCCTCGACCAGCAGGGCGGTGCGGGCACGCGGGACGAAGACGCCCTCGTCGACGGCGATCCGCAGGCCGCAGAACTCCGCCCAGCCGAGCAGATACTCCAACGGTTCGCCGGCCACCCGGCGGGCGGTCAGGTCGGCCAGCGCCGCCGGGGTGTCCGCCGCGGCCAGCAGCAGGTCTGCCTCGTCCTCGGCGTACACGCAGCCGGCGGTGCGCAGCCGGCGCACGAGGGCAGGACGGTCGGTGGGGAACGGTGGTGCCATGGGACTCCTCCGGGAAACGCTCGCCGGCGCTCCCGTGGCCGCTATCGCGGCAGGAACACGGAAGGAAGGGCCGGTCCTGTCTGTGCGCGGATCGGACTCACCTCCTCCGGTCGGGGCCGCCGGTGCGGCCGTCGACACCCTAGCTCAGACCGGCCCGGCCGCGTCCAACGCGGCGGCGATGTCGGCCACCAGGTCCGCGGTGTCCTCCGCGCCACAGGAGAGCCGGACGAAGCCGGGAGCGGTGTCGTCGCCCCACTGCGCCCGCCGGTCCGCCGTGGTGTGCAGGCCACCGAAGGAGGTCGCCGCCGCCACCAGCCGGGCGGCCTCGATGAATCGGCCCACCCGGTCGGCGTCGCCCAGGTCGAACGAGAGCACCCCCGGTATCCGGTGCATCTGCGCCGAGGCCACCGGGTACGCGGGGTCGTCCGGCCGCCCCGGCCACCGCAGGCCAGTCACGTCCGAGCGGCCGGCGAGCAGGTCGGCGACCGCTGCGGCGTTCGCGCTCTGCCGCGCCAGCCGCAGGTCGAGAGTGGCCAGTGACCGGTGGGCCAGCCAGGCGTCGAACGCGCCCGGTACCGCCCCGGTGGTGGTCCGCCAGGTCGTCACCGCGTCGATCAGCTCGGCGGATCGGCTGGCCAGATAGCCCAGCAGCAGGTCGGAGTGGCCGGTGAGCGCCTTCGTACCGGAGGCGACCACCAGGTCGGCGCCGAGGTCCAGCGGGCGCTGACCGAGCGGGGTGGCCGTGGTGTTGTCCACCGCGAGCAGCGCGCCGGCGGCGTGCGCCCGCTCGGCGAGGGCGGCCACGTCCACCACGTCCAGGCCCGGGTTGGCCGGCGTCTCCACCAGCACCAGCCGGACGCCCTCGAACGACGGGTACGGCCCGACGGTCGGCACGAACAGCACCCGGACGCCGATGGCCTCCAGCACATCGGTGGCGAACGCCCGGACCGGGAAATATCCGTCGCTGGGCAGCACCACGGTGTCCCCCGGCCGCAGCAGGGTGAGCAGCAGGCCGGTGATGGCCGCCTGACCGGTCGCGAAGACCCGGCAGTCACCACCCTCCAACTCGCCCACCGCCGCCTCCAGCAGCCGCCGGGTCGGGTTGTCCGGGCGGCCGTAGCCGTTCGGCGACGTGCCCTGACCCTGGAACGGGTCGAGGTGGTACGGCGCGGCGAAGACCGGTCCGGGCAGGAACGAATCCCCCGGTGCCGGCTCGGGCAGTCCCGCGCGGACGCACCGGGTGCCGTCTCCCCACTCGCTCATCGGGTTCCTCACTCGTACGACTCGGGTTTGGCGGTGCGGCTCATCAGGGTCTCCACGGCGAGGCGCGGGTCCATCCCCTCGTGGCAGATCCGCTCGACGTGCTCGGTGATCGGCATCTCCACGCCGTGCGCCCGGGCCAGGTCGCGGATCGCCAGGCAGCTCTTCACACCCTCGGCGGTCTGCCGGGTGGCGGCCTGGGCCTGTTCCAGCGTCTCCCCCCGGCCCAGGTGCTCGCCGAAGGTGCGGTTGCGGGCCAGCGGGGACGAGCAGGAGGCGACCAGGTCGCCCATGCCCGCGAGACCGGCGAAGGTGATCGGGTCCGCACCGAGCGCCACGCCCAGCCGGGCCGTCTCGGCCAGCCCACGGGTCATCAGCATGGCCCGGGTGTTGTCGCCGAAGCCCATCGCGGTGGCGATGCCGTACGACAGGGCGATCACGTTCTTGACCGCCCCGCCCAGCTCACAGCCGATCACGTCGTCGTTGGTGTAGGGGCGCAGGTACGGCGTCCGGATCGACGACTGGACGAGCGTGGCACGGGCGCTGTTCGTCCCGGCGACCACTGTCGCGGCGGGCTGCTCGACGGCGATCTCCGGGGCCAGGTTCGGGCCGGACACGACGACCACCCGGTCCGCGGCGACCCCGGCGGTCTCCACGATAACCTCGCTCATCCGCTTGGTGGTGCCCAGCTCGATGCCCTTCATCAGCGACACCAGGGTGGAGTCCGGGTGCAGGTGCGCGGCCCATTCGGCGAGGTTGCCGCGCAGCGTCTGCGACGGCACCGCCAGCACCACCACCTCGGCTCCGGTGATCGCCTCGGCGGCGTCGGTGGTGGCGGTGACGCGGGCGGGCAGCAGCAGGCCAGGCAGGTACTCCGGATTGCGGCGCTCGGCCCGGATGCTCTCGGCGACCGGCGCGCGGCGGGCCCACACCGTCACGTCCCGCCCCGCGTCAGCGAGGATCTTGGCGAAGGCGGTGCCCCAGGAACCGGCACCGAGCACCGCGACGTGACCGCTCATGCCGCGTCGTCCCGCTGCTCACGGCCGACGGAGGATCGGGCCGGTCGCTCCCACAGTGGCGGCGGGGTACCGCCACGGATCTCGGCGAGCATGTCCCGCAGCCGCAACATGATGGTGTCCGTCATCTCCTCGAGGGTGGCCCGGGTCGGCTGGGCGTCCGCCCACCGGCTCAGGTCGATCGGTTCCCCGGCGGCAACGGTCACCGGGATCCGGGGGCGCAGGCTGACGCGGGTCGTCCGCGGGTCGAAGATCCGTTCCGGCCCCCACATCACCACCGGTACGACCGGGGCGCCGGTGGCCAGGGCCAGCCGGGCCGCACCGGTCTTGGCCTTCATCGGCCAGAGCTCCGGCTGTCGTGTGGTGGTGCCCTCAGGGTAGATCACCACCGCGCCGCCCTCGTTGAGCGCGGCGACCAGGGCGTCCAGCGAGCGGACGGCGTCCACGGTGCCCCGCTCGACCGGGATCTGCCGGCACCGGTGCAGGATCCAGCCGACCACCGGCACCCGGAACACGCTGGCCTTGCCCAGGTACTGCGGCCAGCGCCCGGAGTCGTAGATGAAGTGCGCGGAGACCAGCGGGTCGGCGTGGGAGATGTGGTTCGCCACGATGATCATGCCGCCGTCGCGGCGGAGATGCTCCTGACCACGCCAGGTACGCCGGGTCCAGACGATCATCACCGGCTTCACCAGCCCCACGGCGAACCGTTGCCAGAACCCCAGCCTCCGCCGTGCCACTGTGCCTCCTCGTCGCGCCGCAACCCCGCCGCGAAATCTCGCCCGCGACACCCGCAGCGGAAATCATGCCTGCTCGCCCCCGGTACGGCCAGGGAGGGTCCCGTCGTCCGGCTGGCAGGATTGCGGACGTGAGTCAGCCGAGGTGGGCAGTGGTGGTGCCGGTGAAGCCGCTGGCCGCGGCCAAGAGTCGGCTGCGCGGCGCGCTGCCCGGCGTACCGCACGAGGAGTTGGCGCTGGCCCTCGCGGCCGACACGCTCCGCGCGGTGCTGGCCTGCCCGGCGGTCACCGAGGTCCTGGTGGTGACCGACGACGCCCGGGTGGCGGCGGCGGCACGGGCGGCCGGCGCGCGGGTGCTGCCGGACGAGCCGAACGCCGGCCTGAACGCCGCGTTGCGGCACGGGGCGGCCGGGGCCCGCGGCTGGGTGGCCGGGATCACCGCGGACGTGCCGGCGCTGCGCCCGACCGAACTGACCGGCGCGCTGCTCGCGGCGCGGAACAGCCGACCCACGGTCCGCCGGTTCCTGCCGGACACACCCGGCGAGGGAACGGTGCTGCTCACCGCTCCGCCGGGGAAACCGCTGGACCCTCGTTTCGGGGTGGGTTCGGCGCTCGCGCACGCGGCGAGCGGGGCGTTGCCGCTCGACGGCGACTGGCCCAGCCTGCGCCGGGACGTGGACACCGCCGCGGACCTGGCCGAAGCCGACCGGCTCGGGCTGGGGCCGCGCACGGCCGCGCTGGTGGCCGCCGGCCGCCCGGCCCGCTCCGCCGGCTGACCCTGCCCGGGCCGCGCCACCGGCCGGACCCCCCGGTGTACGGTGCCAGCATGCAGGGCACTGTGGCCAGCTACGACGCGGCGACGCGCAGCGGTGTGCTGCTGCTCGACGACGGCACCGAGATGCGCTTCCCCGCGCGGGCCTTCGACGCCTCCGGGCTGCGGCTTCTCCGCCTCGGGCAGCGGGTTCGCATCGACACCGATCCCGACGGCGAGGTTGTCCGGGTGACATTGCCGACGATGATCTGACCCGGCGGGCCCAAGTTCATTTTGCGTTTACCGTAATCGGGTGATTATGAGCGGGTGAGCACCCCTCGCGAGCAACCGGCCCGCCCGCCCGCCACCAACCTCCGCAACGGCTCCACCGCGCGCGGCGCCGATGGGCGTTTCCGTCCGTCCCGCGCCGAACGCGCCGGCGCCGCCCGCGCCGACACCCTCGCCGACGACCCCGGCGCCGCCTCCTCCGGCCTGGACGAGGTCATCGACCCGGTGCCGCAGACCGAGGCGGACGGTCCGGCCGCCGGTGCGGTCCAACCGGTCGGATCGACAGCCGCCCGGCTGGCGAACGACGACGAGCCCCCGGCCCCGCCGCTGCCGGAGGACCGGTTCCTCAACCGGGAGCTGTCCTGGCTCGACTTCAACGCCCGGGTGCTCACCCTGGCCGAGGACCAGCGCACCCCGCTGCTGGAGCGGGCCAAGTTCCTGGCCATCTTCGCCAGCAACCTCGACGAGTTCTACATGGTGCGCATCGCCGGGCTGAAGCGGCGGCTCTCCGCCGGCCTGCCGGTACGCGGCGGGGACCGGCTGCCGCTGCGTACGCAGTTGGAGCTGATCGCCGAGCGGACCGCCGCCCTGGTCGCCCGGCACGCCGCCTGTTTCGTCGACGACGTGCTGCCCAAACTTGCCGACGAGAGCATCCGGATACTGCGCTGGGGCGAGTTGGGCGACGCCGAGCGGGAACGGCTGCGCACCTACTTCCGGGAGCACATCTTCCCGGTGCTGACCCCGCTCGCGGTGGACCCGGCGCACCCGTTCCCGTACATCTCGGGGCGGTCGCTGAACCTGGCGGTGGCGGTTCGTGACCCGGACGGCGGTTCGGAGTTGTTCGCCCGGGTCAAGGTGCCCAACAACGTGCCCCGTTTCGTCCGGGTGGACCGGGACCAGCCGGGCGTCCGGATGCTGCCCGTGGAGGACCTGATCTCGGTGCACCTGGGGCAGCTGTTCAGCGGCATGCAGGTGGTCGAGTGCCACCTGTTCCGGGTCACCCGCAACGCCGAGGTGGAGGTCGACGAGGACCGCGACGAGGATCTGCTCCAGGCCCTGGAGCGGGAGCTGGCCCGGCGGCGGTTCGGTCCACCGGTCCGGCTGGAGGTCGCCGCGTCCATCTCCGACCACATGTTGGAGCTGCTCGTCCGCGAGCTGGACATGGACGACCAGGACGTGCTGCGGGTGCCCGGCCTGCTGGACCTCTCCGCGCTGTGGCAGGTCTACGGCGAGGCGGACCGGCCGGACCTGAAGGACCCGCCGTTCGTGCCGGCCACCCATCCCCGCCTCGCCGAGGGCGAGGTGCCGCGCAGCGTCTTCTCCACCCTGCGCGACGGCGACATCCTGGTGCACCACCCGTACCACTCGTTCGCCACCAGCGTGCAGCGCTTCATCGAGCAGGCCGCCGCCGACCCGAACGTGCTGGCCATCAAGCAGACCCTCTACCGCACCAGCGGCGACTCCCCGATCGTCGACGCGCTCGTCGACGCGGCCGCCGCCGGCAAGCAGGTGGTGGTGCTGGTGGAGGTGAAGGCCCGCTTCGACGAGGTGGCCAACATCGGCTGGGCCCGCACGCTGGAACGCGCCGGCTGCCACGTGGTGTACGGCCTGGTCGGCCTGAAGACGCACTGCAAGACCGCGTTGGTGGTCCGGCAGGAGGGCAACCAGATCCGCCGCTACTGCCACATCGGCACCGGCAACTACCACCCGAAGACGGCCCGACTGTACGAGGACTTCGGCATGCTCACCGCCGACCCGGAGATCGGCGCCGACCTCACCGACCTGTTCAACGTGCTGACCGGGTACAGCCGGCAGACCGCGTACCGGCGGCTGCTGGTCGCGCCGCAGGGCATCCGCAGCGGGCTGATCGAGCGGATCGAACGGGAGATCTCGCACGTCCGCCTGGGCATGCCCGGCCTGGTCCAGTTCAAGGTCAACTCGCTGGTCGACGAGGGGGTGACCGACGCGCTGTACCGCGCCTCCCAGGCCGGCGTCCACGTCGACCTGCTCATCCGGGGCATGTGCACGCTGCGCCCCGGGGTGCCGGGGTTGTCGGAGAACATCCGGGTCCGCTCGATCCTCGGCCGGTTCCTGGAACACTCCCGGGTCTTCCGGTTCGGCAACAACGGTGAGGCCGAGTTCTGGATGGGCTCGGCCGACCTCATGCACCGCAACCTGGACCGTCGGGTGGAGGCGCTGGTGCAGGTGAGCGACCCGATCGCCCGCGCCGAACTGGACCAGGTGCTCACCGCCGCGATGAGCCCCGAAGTGGACGCGTTCGAGCTGGCCGGGGACGGCACCTGGACCCGGCGTACCGGCGGTGACGACACCGCCCGGGAGCATCTGCAGGAACTGTTGCTGCGCCGCGTCGGTGGCACGGCCAGCTGACCGCGCAGCGCATAGGCTGAGCTGATGGTCGAGGAGGAGCAGAAGTACGAGGTGGACGACACCTACGTGCTGCCGGACCTGGCCGGTGCCGCCCCGGCCGGAGGTCGGGTCCGGGCACTGCCACCGGTGACGCTTGTCGCCCGCTACCTCGACACCGTCGACCTGCGGCTGGCCCGGGCCGGTGCGTCGCTGCGCCACCGGCGGGGCGACGAGCTGCCCTGGACGGTGAAGCTACCAACCGGGACGCCGGGCGTCCGGCACGAGATCTCCCGGCCCGGGCCGAAGCGGCAGCCGCCACCGGAGCTGGTGGAGTTGGTCACCGTCCTGCACCGGGGGGCGCCACTGGCCCCGGTGGCGGTGGTCCGCACGGTGCGGCACGCGTACGAGGTGTGTGACCGGGCCGGCACGGTGCTCGCCGAGGTGGTGGACGACCGGGTGACGGTGCTCGACGACGCCTCCACCACCACCGACACGTTCCGCGAGGTGGAGGTGGAGCGCAAGGCCGGCGACCGGGAGCTGCTCGACCGGGTCGGTGAGGTGCTGCGCCAGGCTGGCGCCCGGGGCGGGTCGTTCACACCGAAGCACGTACGGGCGCTGGGCGCGGCAGCGCGGGCCGAGCCGGACCTGGTCGCGGCGGCCGGGCTGACCGCCGAGCCGAGCGCCGGTGAGGTGGTGACCGAGTCGGTCCGCAAGGAGGTCCGCCGGCTGTTGGCGCACGACCCGCTGGTCCGGCTGCGCGCCTCGGCCGCCGGTGACGACACCGCCGTGCATCAGATGCGGGTGGCCTGTCGACGCCTGCGCAGTGATCTGCGCACCTTCAAACCGTTGCTGCGCAAGACCTGGTCGCGCCCGCTGCGCGCCGAGCTGCGCTGGTTGGCCGGGGTGCTCGGGGCGGCCCGCGACGCCGAGGTGCTTCGCGCGCGGCTGCGTCGTACCGCCGACGCCGATCCGCTGAGCCCGCTCGACCCGGGTGCTGTGGACCGGCTCGACGAGGTGCTCGCCGAACGGCAGCGGCGGGCGTTCACCGCCATCGACGAGATGCTGCGCTCCGCGCGTTACCTGGCCCTGGTGGACTCCCTGGTGCTGGCCGCCCGCGCGCCCCGACTCACCCGCCGGGCGGCCGCGCCCGCCACCGAGGCGCTGCCCGCGCTGGTGGCGCGCCAGTGGCGGCGGTTGACCGGGCCGGACGGCGTCGACGGGCTGGACGCGCAGTCGCCGGACGACCGCTGGCACGCCGTCCGCAAGGAGGGCAAGCAGGCCCGGTACGCGGTCAACGCGGTGGCCCCGACGGTCGGCAAGGGCGCGCGCCGGTTGTCCCGCGCCCTCGCCCGGGTTCAGGACGTGCTCGGCGAGCACCAGGACGCGGCGGTGGCGGCGGACACCTGGCTGGAGATCGCCGCCGCGCGGCCGGACGACCACGAGCTGACGGTCACCGCTGGGCGGCTGGCCGAACGGGAACGCGCCTCGGTGCGCCGGGCGCGGGATCGCCTGCCGGCTGCCTGGCACCGGGCCACCCGGCGACGGCGGACCAGTTGGCTGCCGTGACCGGCATCCGGGCCGCCGGCGGGGTGGCCTGGCGGCCGACCGACGACGGCGTACGCGTCTGCGTGGTGCACCGCCCCCGCTACGGCGACTGGACACTGCCGAAGGGCAAACTCGAACCCGGCGAGCACGCGCTGGCCGCGGCGGTCCGTGAGGTGGCCGAGGAGTCCGACGTGCGGGGTGTGCCGCAGGTGCGGCTGCCCTCGGTGCGCTACCGCAGCGAGGGGCAGCCCAAGCTGGTCGACTACTGGTCGATGCTCGCGGTGGCCAGCGGCGGTTTCCAACCGGACACCGAGGTGGACGACATCCGCTGGCTCGCTGTCGACGACGCGATCCGGTTGGTCAGCTACCCGCACGACGCCGAGGTGTTGGCGGCGTTCGCCGCGCTGCCGTCGGTGACGGCGACGATCGCTGTGGTCCGGCACGCGCACGCCGGTAAGCGGGCCACCTGGTCCGGCCCGGACGTCGGACGCCCCCTGGACGCCGAGGGGTGGGCCCAGGCGGCCGCACTGGCCGAGCTGATCGCCCTGATCCGACCGGCCCGGCTGGTGTCGGCGTCGCCGCGACGGTGCGTGCAGACCCTCGACCCGGCCGCCGCGTTGCTCGACCTGCCGATCGAGGTCTGCGGCGACCTGGACGAGCCGCAACCCGGCCAGCAGAGCGACGAGCGGATCCTGGCCACCGCCGCCCGGCTGCTGGAGTTGGCGGGCACCGGTGGGCAGGCGGTGGTGTGCAGTCAGGGCAAGGTCCTGCCCGGTGCCCTGGAGCGGCTGACCGGCCGTACCGATGAGGACTTCGCCACGCCGAAGGGCGGCGGCTGGCTGCTCGCCTTCGCCGGCGACCGGCTGCTGGCCACCGACCGCCTGTAGGGCCTGCGTTCGCCCGGGCTTGGCCCCGGTCAGCGGGGCGGCAGGGTCACCGTCACCGCGACCGGCAGGTGGTCGCTGGCCGTGCTGCGCGGCGCGACCGGATCAGCGGGGGTCAGCTGGGGCGAGACGAAGATGTGGTCGATCTGCTGGCGCGGGTCGTCCGCCGGGCTGGTCGCCAACGGTCGGGCGGTGGCCAACGCGTCGACCAGGCCCGCCCTGGTGAACTCCGTGAACGCCTCGTCGCCCGGCTCGGTGTTCAGGTCGCCTCCCACCACCAAGGGCCGACCGGCCGCGTACCGGATGGCGAAGTCGGCGACCGCGCGGGCCTGGACCACCGGTCCGGTGTCCGGCGGCGGTTGCAGGTGGGTGCTGACCACCGCGGTACGGACACTGTCGCCGAGGTCCAACGTGACCGCGAGGGCCTGCGCTCCGGTGGGCGCGCCGACGGCGGCCAGCGGCAGGCTGCGCGGATCGCGCACCGGCCAACGGCTGAGCACCGCGTCACCCCAGACCGGGTCGGCGGCCGGCCCGAAGACGTACGGCATCCCGAGCCGGTCGGCCAGCAGGTCCAGGGTGTCGTGCCCGCCGTTGAGCAGCCACGCCCGGTCCACCTCGCTGAGCAGCACCACATCGGGCCGTTGCCGGTCGACGACCTCGGCGAGGCCGGTCAGGTCGAACCGGCCGTCGAGCCCGAAACCCATCCGGATGTTGTACGCCACCACCGTCAACCGTTGCGGCGGGCCGTCCCGGTTGCTGGCCACCGGCACCTCGTCGGCGAGCACGGGTGCCAGCAGTGCCAGCGAGGTGACAGCGGCGGTGGCCCGTAACGGCGGGAACGGGCCGGGAAGCCGGTGGGCGACGGGACGGGCGGTGAACGCCACGGCGGCGATCAGCACGGCCACCACCACTGGCACCGCCGCGTTGGGGTAGCCCAGGTCGTAGGCCGAGTAGTAGCCGACCGCCCCGAGCGCGAAGACGAGCATGCCGGCGGCTACCGCGTACCCCCGGCGGGAGGCGCTGGCGTCCGCGGCGTCGGTGGTGTCGTCGGTGCTGTCGTCGGTCAGGGCGAGGCACGCACCGAGACCGACCGCGGCGAGGAGGATGGCCGGCAGGAGCAGGTCACCCCGGTCGAGGGCGAACAGCACCGCGCCGGTGAGCAGCGTCGCCGGACCGTACGCCCGGCCCCACCCTCGTGGCGGGCGGGTCAACGCGGCGCCCAGGAACCCGGCGACCGCCACCGGCACCGGTGCCAGGCCGAACAACGGCGAACGGGCCACCCCGTCCCCGACCAGGTACGACATCCCGGTCCGGGCCAGCGCCGGGGAGAGCGCCACCATCGCGGCCAGTAGCAGCGCGGGCCCGGCCACCAGCCAGGCCCGGCCACCACCGGGGCCCCCACGGGCGTCAGCGGGACCGTCAGGGCCGTCAACGGTGCCGGTACGGGCGGCATCGGCGCCGCCGCGCTGGCCCGGTTGCGCCGTGCCGACCAGGAACACCGTCACCGCGACGACGCTGAGCAGCCAGGCCACCCAGTCGCCCCGCCAGACCAGGTCGACGGTGTCGAGCACCGCGTGCACCGCCGCGTTGACAGCGAACCCCAACGCCAGGCCCGGGACCGGTCGAACGGTGTCGGCGGCGACGGCGACCAGCCAGACCAGGCCGGCGAGCAACCCGGCGGTGGCCACCCAGAGCTGGGTACGCCCACCGGGGGCGGCGGTGAGGGTGAGCCGGGCGACGGCGAGCGCGACGGCGGCGACGACAGTGACCGGGCGGGCGCCGACTCGGCGGACCATCGCGGGTGCGCCCAGCGCGAGCACGAACCAGCCGAGGGCGAACGCCCCCATCAGCTCGGCGGGGGTGGACGCCGCCTGACCGAAGATGGTGATGATGCCGGGCAGCCAGACCCGCAGCACGTCGATGAGGAGGAGCACGCCCAGCGCGAGCGTTCCGGTGGTGAGCTGGCGGTAGCGCACCGGCGCCCCACTTCCCGTCGACGGGCCGGCGGAGGGGGCCGGCACGGCGATTCTGCGCGAGCGAGGCAACCGGGTCAACGGTCCCCGTACGCGCGAAGCCGGTCCCGTACGCGCGAAGTTGGCCCCTGGCACGCCGAAAGGGCGCCCACCCACTGGTGGACGCCCTTGCGGAGCGGGTCGGTCAGCGCTTGCTGGCCGCCTTCTTGGCCGGAGCCTTCTTCGCCGGCGCCTTCTTGGCCGCCGTGCTCTTGCTCGCCGACGCGGTGGTCTTCTTCGCCGCGGTCGACCGGGTCGCCGCGGCGGTCTTCTTCGCCGCGGTCGTCTTCTTGCTGGCGGCCGTCTTGGTCGCCGTGGTGCTCTTGCTCGCCTTGGCCGGGGCGGTCTTCTTGCTGGCGGCCGTCTTGGTCGCCGTGGCGGTCTTGCTGGCCTTGGCCGGGGCGGTCTTCTTGCTGGCCGCCTTGGCCGTGGTGGCCTTGGTGCCCGTGGCCTTCGCGCCGGTCGCCTTCGCGCCGGCCGCCTTGGCCGTGGTGGTGCTGGTGGCGGCCTTCTTCGTCGCCACCGTGGCCTTCGGCACCTTGCCGCTGGCCACCATCTCCTTGAACCCGGCGCCGGGGCGGAAGGTCGGGACTGATGTCTTCTTGACCTTCACCGCCTCGCCGGTACGCGGGTTGCGCGCTGTTCGTGCGCCACGCACACGCTTTTCAAATGCTCCGAATCCGGTGATCGCCACCTTCTCGCCCTTGGTGACCGCCGCCTGGACCTCGGTGAGGACCGCGTCGAGCGCGGCCGTCGCCATCTTCCGGTCCCCCAGGCGAACGGCGAGCGCCTCGATGAGCTCGGCCTTGTTCACGACTTCCTCCCGATTGTGCAACTGACTCGTCGCGAGCCATTCTGCGCGCACGGTATGCCCTGTGCTGCCGGGACACAAACATTCGGTAGAAAAAAGCCCTTGTGTCGTAACGGATTCACCCCCACCGGTTGGACCGATGGGGGTGAAATCCGCTGTGCGAGCGACCTAACGGCTATGCCACGGAGGGCAGGAACGGCAGTCGGCGCGCCTCGTAGGAGTCGATGTCGGCGGCGTGCCGGAGGGTGAGTCCAATGTCGTCGAGGCCTTCCAGCAGGCGCCAACGGCTGAAGTCGTCCAGCGGGAACGACCAGCTCGCATCCCCCGCCCGGAGCTGGCGGGCGGTCAGGTCGACGGTCACCGGGGTGCTCGGATCCTCCTCGACCAGGTCCCACAACTCTTCGACGGCTTTCAATTCCAACTCGACCGGCAACAGACCTTCCTTGAGGGCGTTGCCGCGGAAGATGTCACCGAAGCGCGGGGCCACCACGGCGCGGAAGCCCCAGTCCCGTAGCGCCCAGACGGCGTGCTCCCGGGAGGACCCGGTGCCGAACTCCGGGCCGGCGATGAGGATCGACGCCCCGGAATAGTTTTCATCGTTGAGCACGAATGTCGGATCTTCCCGCCAGGCACTGAACAGCCCGTCGGCGAATCCGGTCCGGGTCACCCGCTTGAGGTACACGGCGGGGATGATCTGATCGGTGTCCACGTTGGACCGGCGCAGCGGCACGGCGGTGCCGGTGTGGGTGGTGAACTTGTCCATCTCGTCGGTCCCTTCTACAGGTCGGCGGGGGCGGCCAGCCGGCCGACCACGGCGGTGGCGGCGGCCACCGGCGGGGAGACCAGGTGGGTACGCCCACCCCGGCCCTGACGGCCCTCGAAGTTGCGGTTCGAGGTGGAGGCGGAACGCTCGCCCGGCTTCAGCGTGTCGGGGTTCATGCCGAGACACATGGAGCAGCCGGCGAACCGCCACTCGGCTCCGGCGTCGGCGAAGACCTTGTCCAGCCCCTCGGCCTCGGCTGCCTCGCGCACGGCGGCGGAGCCCGGCACCACGAGCATCCGGACGCCGTCGGCGACCCGGTGACCCCGCAGCACGTCGGCGGCGGCCCGCAGGTCCTCCAGGCGACCGTTGGTGCAGGACCCCACGAAGACCACGTCGATGGGCAGTTCCCGCAGCGGGGTGCCGGGGCGCAGGTCCATGTACTCCAGAGCGCGGCGGGCGGCGGCGCGCTCCGAGTCGGTGGTGAACTCCTCCGGGTCCGGCACCGGGGCGCTCAGCGGCGCGCCCTGCCCGGGGTTGGTGCCCCAGGTGACGAACGGGGTGATCTGGCTGGCGTCCAGGGTCACCTCGGCGTCGAAGCGCGCCCCCTCGTCGGTGGGCAGCGTCCGCCACCACGCCACCGCCGCGTCCCAGTCCGCGCCCTGCGGCGCGTTCGGGCGACCCTTGAGGTACGCGAAGGTGGTCTCGTCGGGCGCGATCATGCCGGCCTTGGCGCCCCACTCGATGGACATGTTGGCGATGGTCATCCGCCCCTCCATGGAGAGGGCGCGGATCGCCTCGCCGCGGTACTCGACGATGTGCCCGCGACCCCCACCCGTGCCCACCTGCGTGATCAGCGCGAGCACCAGGTCCTTGGCGGTCACGCCGGGCGCGAGGCGACCGGTGACGTTCACGGCCATCGTCTTCGGCCGGCTCTGCGGCAGCGTCTGGGTGGCCAGGACGTGCTCCACCTCGCTGGTGCCGATGCCGAAGGCGAGCGCGCCGAAGGCGCCGTGGGTGGCGGTGTGCGAGTCGCCACAGACGATCGTCAGACCCGGCTGGGTGAGACCGAGCTGCGGGCCGATCACGTGCACGATGCCCTGGTTGTCGTCGCCGAGCGGGTGCAGCCGCACCCCGAACTCGGCGCAGTTGCGGCGCAACGTCTCGATCTGCGTACGCGACGTCGGGTCCGCGATGGTGAGCAGGTCACCACGGCGGAGGCGGAACGCCGGGTCGGCGTACCCGGTCGGGGTGTTGTGGTCCTCGGTCGCGAGGGTCAGGTCGGTACGACGCACCCGGCGCCCGGCGAGCCGCAGCCCGTCGAACGCCTGCGGGCTGGTCACCTCGTGCAGCAGGTGCAGGTCGATGAAGAGCAGGTCCGGCTCACCGGCGGCGGACCGTACGACGTGCGCGTCCCAGACCTTCTCGGCCAGGGTCCTCGGCT
The DNA here is from genome assembly GCF_000718515.1 of Micromonospora parva. GTDB lineage: Bacteria > Actinomycetota > Actinomycetes > Mycobacteriales > Micromonosporaceae > Micromonospora > Micromonospora parva. The sequence continues at coordinate 106,723 of NZ_JNZS01000017.1, forward strand.
CAGGAGTGACTCCCACCATCTGGACATCCTAAATTCTGGGAGGTAAGTTTCGGCTTGTGGGACACAGTATGAGCGGTGTCGGCGTTCTCGACAAGGCGGTGGTCATCCTGGCCGCCTGCGTGGACGGCGCCAGCCTGGCCGAACTCGTTGAACGCACCAAGCTGCCCCGAGCCACCGCACATCGGCTGGCCCAGGCCTTGGAGATCCACCGGATGCTGGTGCGCGACACCCAGGGCAGATGGCGGCCCGGCCCCCGGCTGGGCGAGCTGGCCAACGCCGCACCGGACGTTCTGCTGACCGCCGCCGAGCCGTTGCTGGCCGCGCTGCGCGACGCCACCGGTGAGAGCGCGCAGCTCTACCTGCGCCGCGCCGACGAGCGGATCTGCGTGGCGGCGGCCGAGCGCGCCAGCGGCCTACGGGACACTGTCCCGGTCGGCTCGGTGCTGCCGATGACGGCCGGCTCAGCGGCCCAGATCCTGCTCGCCTGGGAGCCGCCGGAGGCGGTGATGCCGCTGCTGCCGCGCAGCAAGTTCACCGGCCGCACCCTCGCCGAGGTACGCCGTCGCGGCTGGGCGCAGAGCGTCGCCGAGCGGGAGGCGGGTGTGGCGAGCGTCTCGGCCCCGATCCGCGACCGCACCGGGAGAGTGATCGCCTCGGTGAGCATCTCCGGCCCGATCGAACGCCTCGGCCGCCGCCCCGGCGAACGCCACGCCATGGCCGTGGTGAGAGCCGGCCAACGCCTATCCGGCCTCTAACCCCACCCCGAGCCCTCACACCCACACCCGCACCCGCACCCCGCGCAACATCCCCAATGTTGCTGCCTCCACCGGAGGCCCCCGCCTCCTCCGGTGATCAAGAGGTTTGCGTCACGACACGCCAAGAGCGCTGACGCAAACCTCTTGATCACCGAGGGCGGGGCTGGAAGGGGCCGGAGGGGTACGGGAAAGGCTCATCTCGCACAGCGAGATGAGCCTTTGGTTGTAGCCCCGACCGGATTCGAACCGGCGCTACCGCCTTGAGAGGGCGGCGTCCTGGGCCACTAGACGACGGGGCCAGAACTTCTTCCGTTCACCACCCTCGCGGGCGGTGCGACTGTAGTCTAGCGGCACCGTCCGAGGGTTCGAGCGCGGGGTCCGGGCCTGCCCGGGTCGGCGAAACAGCCGCCCCGGACAACGAAACAGCCCGCCTCACCAGGTGAGACGGGCTGTGCACGATGTAGCCCCGACCGGATTCGAACCGGCGCTACCGCCTTGAGAGGGCGGCGTCCTGGGCCGCTAGACGACGGGGCCAGAACAACTTTCGCTCCCCCACCTCGGCGGTGGAGGAGCTGCACTCTACCGAAGGCCACCCTCCGCCCCCGAAGGGGCGGAGTCGAACTCCGTCAGAATCCAGCGTCTGGAAATTCTCGCGAATTCCAGCAGCGCTGGGGTACCAGGACTCGAACCTAGACTAACTGAACCAGAATCAGTCGGGCTGCCAATTACCCCATACCCCATTGGCCCCTTGCGGCGCCGGGAGTGAACTTTACCCTCCCGGTGCCGACAGGCCAAATCCGATCCCCCCGAACCACCCGTGAGCTGCGGAAACAGGGGCATCAGACGGATCAGGCGACGGGAACCACCGGGTTGGTGAGCTCGCCGATGCCCTCGATCCGCACGGTGACCGTATCCCCCTCGACAAGCGGGCTAACCCCGGCCGGAGTGCCGGTGAGAACCACGTCGCCGGGCAGCAGAGTCATCACGTGCGAGATGTACGACACCAGGCCGGGAACGTCGAAGACCATGTCCTTCGTCCGGCCGAGCTGGCGTACCTCCATCTCCTCCGGGTTGCGACCCACCTCACACCGGATCTCCAGATCGGAGACGTCCAGCCCGGTGGTGATCCACGGGCCGATCGGGCAGAACGAGTCGAAGCCCTTGGCCCGGGTCCACTGCCCGTCGGAGCGCTGAAGGTCCCGGGCGGTGACGTCGTTGGCACAGGTGTAGCCGAAGATGGCGCGTTCGGCGGCGGCCCGGTCGGCGCGGCGCGCCCCGGGGGCCCCGATCACGACCGCGAGCTCCGCCTCGTGCTCGACCTGCTTGGAGAAGATCGGCAGTCGGATGGCGTCCCGGGGGCCGATCACCGAGGTGGACGGCTTGAGGAAGAGCAGTGGCTCCTTGGGCACGTCGTTGCCGAGCTCGGCGGCGTGGTCGGCGTAGTTACGACCGACGCACACGACCTTGCTGGGCAGGATCGGCGACAGCAGCCGAACGTCGGAAAGGGCCCACCGGGCCCCACTGAAGGAGAGTTTGCCGAACGGGTGGCCCTCGATCTCGGCGATGGTCAGGCCCTGCGGCCCGGCCCCCGGTTCGCCTTCGACGGCACCGAACGACATTCCCTTGGCATGGGCGAAACGAGCGATACGCACCCCGCCAATCTAGCCCCGTCGGCACCCCAACCGGCCACGACCGGCGCTCGGGTGTGCGCAACCCGTCAGCGCGCGGCAGCCTATCGGAGCAGGAGGTGACCGGGGCGGGCTTCCCGAATTCGTACCCGCACGGAAGCGACGCGCCCCTACCGTCGGCTCCGGAGGTTCGTTCGTATGCCTGCATCGACACGACACCACAGAGCCCTCGCAGTGTTCGTGCACTGCCTCGGCATCCTCGCCGCCGTGCCGGCCCTGCCGGCGGCGGCTCCGGAGGCGGCGGCCGCGCCACGACCACCGGCGGCCACGCCACAACCGACGGCCAGCGCGCCACGACCGCCGGCGGCCACGCCAGGACCACCGGCTGGCGCGCCACGTCCCACGGACGTCCCGCCACCACCACCGGCGACGGTCGGCCCAGCGGTCACTCGGCCGCCGGTGGCGATGGCCGCCCGGGTGACCGAACCCACGCCGCCCTCGGCGCCACCGGCGATGGCACCACCCACCCGGGCGCCGGCGTCCGCGCCCCCGCAACCGGTCACGGTGGCGGTCGCGACGGAGAGCAGCCCGGCGCCGAGGTACCGGATCCAGGTGCGCAACGTGAGCGGCTCGACGCTGGACACCACTGTGCGTCAGGAGTTGCCGCCCGGCTCGACGACGACTGCGATCAGCGGCGGCGGCCGGTCCACCCCGGCCAACGGGTCGGCCACCGAGGTGACGTGGCGGCTGCGGCTGCCCGCGCACAGCACCACCACGTTGGGCACCGCGCTCGCGGCGACCGCACCGGGTCAGCCGCTGACCGCGCCGACCTGCGCGTTCACCAGTGACGGCAGCCGACCGTACGACTGCGCCACTGCCACCTGGCAGGCCGCGGCGGCACCGGCGGCCGAGGTGACCGAGGCACCGGCCTGGCGCCGCTACCCGGTACTCCTCGCCGGCCTGGCGGTTCTGCTGCTGGTCAGCGCCGCGGTGTTCTGGGTGTGGCGACGGCGGCGGCGCGGGCGGCGGGTGACGGCTGCCGCGCTCGCCACCGGCGGTGGAGCTGGGGATGGTCGCGGGACGATCTACCCGCGACCGGCAGCCCCGAGTCCGGTGCGGCGTCGGCGTACCCCGCCGGTCTGGATGTTGGTGGGCGCAGCGGTCGTGGTGCTGGCCGGCGTCGTCGGCACCGCGGGTTGGACGGCGACCCGGCAGGTCGCGGCGATCGACACCCAGAAGCAGCCGACCAGCGGCGCGTGGATGGGCACCGGGGTCACCGGGTCGCTGGGTGTGCCGCTGCGCGAGTCGGCGTTCGAGTTCACCGTGTACCGGATGACCTGCGGCGCTCCCGGCACCGCCGGGAAGGCCGACGGTGGCCCTCCCGCGCTGGTGAACGGCCGACGCTGCGAGGCGACAGTGGGTGTGCGCAACGTCACCGCCGACCACCAGCTGTGGCACAGCGAGCTGCAACGGGCGTACCTGCCGGGCGGGCGTTGGGTGAGCACCGACGAGTCGGCCACCCGGATGGCGAACCTGGGTCGGGACGTCTTCGCCAACCCGATGGCGGCGGGTACCCGGATGGTGCTGCCGCTGGTCTTCACCGTCGACGGGCGGGACCCGCCGGAGCAGCTGGAGCTGCGCAGCGGGGTGTTCTCCGCCGGGGTCCGGGTGCACATGCCCTGACCGGTGTTCCGGGCGGCGGTCGTACCCTGGGTGCGTGACCGCCGCCCTCGCCCGCACCGTGCTCGACGCGGCGCAGTGGCAGGCCCGCCGGCGGGCCTACGAGCAGCGGGTGGACGTCTGGCTGACCCCGCACCTGGCCCGGCGACGACGCGGTGAGCGGCATCCGGTGGCCGACTTCCTGTTCACCTACTACTCGCACCGCCCGGCCCAGCTGCGGCGCTGGCATCCGGGGCCCGGGGTCGAGTTGCGCGACGCCGACCCGGCGGAGTTCGGCCGCGACTACCGCGCCAGCACCGCCGGGGTCACCCTCGACACCGACGGGGTACGCGCGCGGCGCGGCGAGTCGATCACCTGGATCCGTTCCCTGTTGACGGCGACGCGTGGGCGGGCGCCGCACTTCGGCTGCTTCGGGATGCACGAGTGGGCGATGGTCTACCGGCAGACCCGGGAGGAGTTGCGGCACAACGCCTGGCCGCTGCGGTTGAGCGCGGAGCGCACCGCCGCGGTCGTCGAGGAGCGCGGGGTGCGGTGCAGCCACTTCGACGCGTTCCGGTTCTTCACACCGCCGGCCCGCCCGTTGAATGTGCTCTCCCCGACCCGGGAGACGCAGCACGCGCACGAGCAGCCGGGCTGCCTGCACGCCAACATGGATCTGTACAAGTGGGCGTACAAGTTGTCGCCGTTGGTGCCCTCGGAGTTGGTGGCCGACGCGTTCGACCTGGCTCGGGACATCCGCACGCTGGACATGCGGGCCAGCCCGTACGACCTGGCGGCGCTCGGCTACCCGCCGGTGCGGGTGGAGACCGCGGACGGTCGGGCGGAGTACGCGGCGGCGCAGCGCGCGTTCGCCGAGCGGGCCGCGGTGCTACGCGACCGGCTGCTCACCGCCGTCCCGGCCTGACCCGGCGTCGGCCCGCTCAGGTTGCCGGGCGGGTACGCAGGCCGTCGATGAGCAGCGCCACGACGGCTTCCATGTCGTCGTCGAGGCCGGGATCGTTCCAGTCGGCCCGGTGGGCTGGGTGGTGGAACCGGGCGGTGGCCTGCAACAGGGCCCGGCCGGCCACCGCCGGGTCGGGCACGGCGAATTCACCGGCGGTGACCCCGTCCGCGACGATCAGGCTGAGTTGACCGGCGAGGACCTCCAGGTGGGTGGCGACCGCGCCCTCGGAGAGGGTGGCGAGCTGGTGGAAGTTGTCGAACAGCTCGGGGTCCTCCCGCGCCATCCGGCGTTTGGTGCCGCTCAGCTCCGCCAGCCAGCGGCGCAGCCGTCGTGGGGCCGGGCCGGGCCCGGTGGCCACCTCGATCAGCGGGGTGGACACCCGGGCCAGCCACCGTTCGGCGACCGCGTCGCGCAGCGCCGCCTTGCTGGCGAAGTGCCGGTAGACGCTGCCGTGGCTCACGCCCAGCGCGCGGGCGACGTCCAGCACAGTGGCCTTGGCCGGCCCGTAGCGGCGCAGCACCTCCTCGGCGGTGTCGAGGATGCGGTCGGCCGTCAGGGCGGTGGCGTCGCTCATCGCTCAAGCCTTCCTGACGGCGCGACCGGCCGTGGCGCGACCCCCGGTCGGCGGACGCGCCACGGCCGGGTGGTCACGCCCGCTCGCTGTCCAGGTGGGCCATCTGCGCCTCGTCGTAGCGGGCGCCGGCGACCGCGTCGGCCGGGACGGCGGCCTCGATGGCGGCCAGGTCCGCCCCGGTGAGCGTGATCGCCGCGGCTCCCAGTGCCTCGGTGAGGCGGTCGCGGCGGCGGGCGCCGATCAGGGGCACGATGTTCTCGCCCCGGGCGAGCACCCAGGCGATGGCGATCTGCGCCACGGTGACGCCCCGGGTCTCGGCGATGGCGCGCAGCGCCTCCACCAGGGCCAGGTTGCGGCCGAGGTTGTCGCCGGAGAACCGGGGCAGGTGGCTGCGGAAGTCGGTGCCGGCGGTCTCCCGCTGGGCCGTCCAGTGGCCGCTGATGAGCCCGCGGGACAGCACCCCGTAGGCGGTGATCCCGACGCCGAGCTCGCGGGCCGTCGGCAGGATGTCGGTCTCCGGGTTGCGAGAGATCAGCGAGTATTCGATCTGCAGGTCGGTGATCGGGTGCACGGCGTGCGCCCGGCGCAGGGTTTCCGCGCTCACCTCGGACAGACCGATGTGGCGGATGTGGCCGGCCTTGACCAGCTCGGCGAGGGTGCCGACCACGTCCTCCACCGGGACGTCCGGGGAAAGCCGGGCTGGGCGGTAGATGTCCACGTGGTCGGTGCCGAGACGGCGCAGGGTGTACGCCAGGAAGTTCTTGATCGCGGCGGGGCGGACGTCGACGCCGTTCCAACCGCCCTCGATGTCGCGCAGAGCGCCGAACTTCACGCTGATCAGGGCGTTGTCGCGGTTGCGGCCGCGCAACGCGTCGCGCAGCAGCAGCTCGTTGTGCCCCATGCCGTAGAAGTCGCCGGTGTCCAGCAGGGTGATGCCGGCGTCCAGTGCGGCGTGGATGGTGGCGATGCTCTCGGCCTCGTCGGTGGCGCCGTAGAGGTCCGACATGCCCATCAGTCCGAGCCCGAGCGCGGAGACGGTGGGGCCGGTGGTGCCGAGGGTGCGGGTGTTCATGGGGTGTTCCTCTCACCTGGGTGAGGCGTTGAGCGTACACCTTTCGGATGACAGATTTCAGATTCTGTCACCCGAGATTCGCAGGAACCCCGACGACGGAGGACTTTTCTGATGGTTTGCTACTCGCCGTCTGTTCGGCGGTCACGCTTGCGCTGGGACTGGCGCTTCTTCTCGGCCAGCCGGCGCTCCTTCGCCCCACGGGACGGGCGGGTCGCTCGACGCGCCGGTGGTGGGGGTGCGGCGGCCTCCCGCAGCAGGGCGGTCATCCGTGCCCGGGCCGCCTCCCGGTTGGCCAGCTGGGCCCGGTGCTCGCTGGCGGCGATCGTCAGCACCCCGTCGACGAGGCGGTTGGCCAGCCGGGCCAGCGCCCGCGACCGCAGCCAGTCGGGCACGGTGGGCGAGTTGGCCAGGTCGTAGCTGAGCTCGACGCGGGAGTCAGCGGTGTTCACGCCCTGCCCGCCCGGCCCAGACGAGCGGGAGAACCGCTCCCGCAGCTCTGCGGCGGGGACGACCCACCGGTCGGTCACCCGCAGTCCGTCGTCCACGCCCCGAGGCTAACCCGCCACGGCCTGCCGGGGGCTATCGGTGCGGAGGCTCGCTCTGGGTCGGGGACTGGCTGGGCGCCGTCCCGGCGGTCTCCTCGTCGGAACCGACCGCCGCGTACGCCACCGCGCCGAAGAGCAGCAGCCCGATCACCGCCGCCTTCACGGCGACCCCACGGATCAGCGCCCAGGCGCCCCTGCGGGCGCCCGGCACCGATTTCTTGACGGTCTGGTAGTCGTTCCACCCGCGTCGTGCCCGGGCGTACGCCGACCCCACTGCACATCCGATGACCAGCCCCACCAGCAGGAGGACCGTGAGAAGAGGACGCTCCACCTCCGCCAGTATCCATACCGACCGTAATATTTCCATGGTCCGATGCCGTCGGGCCGGATATCTGACAGTGGCAGCCCCCGGCAGGGGCGTTCGGGCAGCTCAGCCACCCTTGCCGATGATCGTGTCCGCGGTCTGCTGCACCTGGTCGATCGGGATGGCGAAACCGATGCCGATCGAGCCGTTCCCGTCGATGGTGGCGATGGCGGTGTTCACCCCGACCACCTCACCACGGGCGTTGACCAGTGGCCCACCGGAGTTGCCCGGGTTGATGGACGCGTCGGTCTGCACCGCGCTGTGCCGGTTGTTGCCGAGGCGTACCTCGCGGTCCAGGGCGCTGACGATGCCAGCGGTGACCGTCCCCGCCAGCCCGAGCGGCGAACCCACCGCGAGCACCGGCTCACCGACCCGGGTCGCGCCCGGCTTGGCCAGGGGCAACGGGGTGAGACCGGCCGACGCTGGCACCTTCAGCACCGCCAGGTCACTGCGCGGCTCCCGCCCGACCACCTCGGCGGCGAACCGGCGCCCGTCGGGCAGCTCCACAGTCACCGGACCGCCACCACCCTTGGCCAGGATGTGGTCGTTGGTGATCAGGTGCTGCTGGTCGTCCACGGCGAAGCCGGAGCCGGTCGCGGACCCGCTGCTCGCGCCGCCGGCCAGCACCGACACCACCCCCGGCACGGTCCGCTCGGCCGCGGTGACCAGCTCGGCCGGCACCGGGGCGGCGGACGCGGCCGCCGGCCCACCAGCCCCGTCCCGGCTGGCCACCACGCCACCGGCGAGAGCACCGGAGACGGCCGAGACCGCCACCACGCCCAGCACGGCGAGCAGCCGCCCGGGCCGCCGTCCGCCCGGGTCGCGCTCGGGCGCGTCCCACCACCCGCGCCCGTCCGGGTCGAGTTCCGGCGAGATGAACCAGGGACCACGCGGTTCGCCCAGTCCGGTCTGCACTGCCATGCGTACTCCTCACTGACGACGTCGGTTGTGCACAGCGGTCAGGGCAGCCGGGAGAACCAGCGCATCGAGCCGGCGGCGGCACCCATCGCGAACACCAGTCCGAGGCCGATGAACCGGGCCGAGACGTCCTGCCGCTCGGTGCGGTAGCCGACCGAACTGCCGATGTCGTCGTAGACGGCTCGCAGCTCGTCGGAGGTGCTGGCCTCGTGGAACATCCCGCCGGTCTCCTCGGCGACCGCCTTGAGGGTCTGCCCGTCCACCGGCACCTGGATGGGTCGGCCACCCCGGTCGACGAACCCGGACGGTGTGCCGAACGAGATCGAGTGCACCGGCACCTCCGCCGTCACCGCCTCCGCCGCCGCCTCCATCGGGTCCATCCCGGAGGTGTTGGCGCCGTCGGAGAGCAGGATGATCCGGGCCGGTGGCGGCTCCTTCGCGGCTTCGTTGTCCAGGCTCTTGACCGCGCCGAGGGAGGTGTTGATGGCCTCGCCGATCGCGGTGCCCTGCACGCCGGTGATCCCCTCGGCGAGCCGGTCGATCCCCTCTTCGAGGGCGTCCCGGTCGGTGCCAGGTGGCACCAGCACGGCGGCGCTCCCGGCGAACGCGACGAGCCCCACGTTGAACTCGTCGGGCAGGCCCTTGACGAAGCGCCGGGCGGCCTCCTTCGCCGCGGCCAGCCGGTCCGGCTCGACGTCGGTGGCGAGCATCGACGTCGAGACGTCCACCGCCACCATCACCGTGGCCCGTTCCCGGGGCACCCGGACCTCGGCGGTCGGGCGGGCGAAGCCGACCACGAGCAGCGCCAGCATGGCCAGGAAGAGCCCGGCCGGTACGTGCCGACGCCACGCGGGCCGCTGCGGCGCCACCCGGTCCAGCAGCCGCAGGTTGGTGAAGCGGACCGCGTACCGGCTGCGTCGGCGCTGCATCACCAGGTACGCGACGACCAGGGCGAGCACGCCGAGCAGCAGCCAGAGTCGCAGCGGCGACTGCCAGATCACGCGGCACCTCCCCGCGGCTGGCCGGACGGCGCGGCGGCCAGCCGACGCTGGGCGTGCACGTGCCGGACGATGTCGGCGCTCCAGTCCCCGTCGGTGCGCAGCGGCAGGTGGGTGGCACCGCTGCGACGCACCGCCTGACGGACCTGTTCGCGCTGGGCGGCGGCGGCTTCGGCGTACCGCTCGCGCAGCCGGCGGTCCGACGTGGACACCTCGCGGTGCCGGCCGGTCTCCGGGTCGACGAGCGTGATCAGGCCGACGTCCGGCAGTTCCAGCTCCCGCGGGTCGGTTACCTCGATCGCCAGCACCTGGTGCCGGACGGCCAGCCGGCGCATGGTCCGCTCCCAGGGTGCCGCCTCGCCGGGATCGTCGGGCAGACCGTCGAGGAAGTCGGAGACCACCACCACCAGCCCGCGCCGGTTGGCGATCCGGTGCAGCGCGTCGATGCCGTCGGCCAGGTCGGGCGGTCGGGCCGTGGCGGCACGCCCCGGCCGGTCGGGGGGCGCGGTGACGCGGGGGGCGGCGAGCAACGCGCGGAGCAGCGCGAGCAGATGGGTACGACCGCTGCGGGCCGGAAACCGGCGTACCCCGTCGGCGCGCAGCACCTGGGCGCCGAGCCGGTTGCCGACGCCCGCGGTCAGGAAGCCGACCGCCGCGACGGCGGCCACCGCCAGTTCCCGTTTGTCCAGCTCGGCGGTGCCGAACTCCATGCTGGCGCTGCCGTCGACGAGCAGCCAGGTGGTCAGTTCCCGGTCGGCGTCGACCTGCCGGACGTGCGGCACAGCCGTGCGGGCCGTCACCGCCCAGTCCATCCGGCGGACCTCGTCCTCGCCCGGCCGGTACTCGCGACTGCCGGCGGGCTCACTGCCCGGACCGGGCAGCAGCCCGCGGTACTGACCGTGCAGCAGGCCGTTCAGCCGACGCGTGACGGTCAGTTCCAGCCGGCGCAGGCGCTGGTCGGGGGCCAGCTCGGCCAGGCCGGGGTCGGCGGGCGCGGCGACGGCGCGTCTCATGCCGCCGCCAGGTCCGGCGCCTGCTGCGGGTGCCCGCTGGCCAGCCGGGGCGGTGGCACCGCCTCGACGAGCCGTCGCACCACGCTTTCGGCCGACACCCCGTCGGCCACCGCGTCGAAGGAGAGCACCAGCCGGTGGGCGAGGACGTCGACGGCCAGCTCACGGATGTCCTCGGGCAGCACGTACTCCCGCCCCCGCAGCAGGGCCTGCGCACGGGCGGCCGCGACGAGGCCCAGGGTGGCTCGCGGACTGGCCCCGTACGCCAGCAGCGGGGCGATCTCCGGCAGCCCGAACCGGCCCGGGTCGCGGGTGGCGAGGATCAGCCGCACCACGTACTCGGCCAACGCGTGGTGGACGAAGACCCGCTCGGCGTGGGCCTGCAGGTCCCGCAGCCGTTGCGCGTCGAGCACCTGGCGCGGGCTCGGCCGGTCGGTGCTCATCCGGTAGAGGATGGCCAGCTCGTCGGCGTCGCTGGGGTAGTCGACCACCACCTTCATCAGGAACCGGTCGCGCTGCGCCTCGGGGAGCTGGTAGACCCCCTCGGACTCGATCGGGTTCTGGGTGGCCAGCACCAGGAACGGCTCCGGGACCGGCCAGCTGCGCCCGCCGATCGAGACCTGCCGTTCGGCCATCGCCTCCAGCAGCGCCGACTGGACCTTGGCGGGGGCCCGGTTGATCTCGTCGGCCAGCACCAGGTTGGCCATGATCGGGCCCAGCTCGATGTCGAAGGTTTCCTTGGACGCCCGGTAGATCCGGGTGCCCACGATGTCGGAGGGCACCAGGTCCGGGGTGAACTGGATCCGGGAGAAGGTGCCGCCGACCACTGTCGCGAGGGTCTGCGCGGCCAGTGTCTTGGCCACGCCGGGCACCCCCTCCAGGAGGCAGTGTCCGTTGGCGACCAGGGCGGTGAGCAGGCGTTCGACGAGGCGATCCTGCCCCACGATCACGCGTTTGACCTCGAAGAGGGTCTGTTCCAGCTCGATGCCGGTCGGCTCCGGATCGACCGGGCTGGGCATGCTGGCCAGGGTGTCCGAGATGTCCGTCACGGTGCTTGCTTCCCGGGGACACGGCCGGCAAACGTCGGATTGTGCGGGCCGGACCGGCCCGCAGTGGCCGGAATCGGGATGAGCCGCGCGGAAGGGTGACGACCATCGCGAGGCCGTCGAGGACGGCCTCAACCGGCCCGATCGGCGGCGGAGGCACCGAAGTCGGCAGGCGACCGGCCAGGGAGCGCCGATCGGCGCGAGCGAGGCCAAAGGACGCAGAGCCTCCAGCGCCCGGCCACGGAGAGTCCGACCGGCGAGCCGGTGAAGGACGCCTGCGTGATCCACTCGCGTTCCCGGAAATCGGGGTATCCCGGATCGGCGGACACGCCGACTTCAGGAAACCCGAGTCGATCAATGCCCGGACCGGCTGGCCGAGGCGCATCCGGCGAATCCGCTGAGCGGACAGGGTCCGGCCCCCGACGCCACAGGCGACGGGGGCCGGGTGCCGGTTCGGTCAGGGTGTGTGGGTGAGCAGGGTGAAGCCCAGGTCAGCCGGGGTCCCGGCCGAGTTGCGGGTCTGCACGAAGACCGCGTTGGGCGTGCTCAGCCGCGGAGCCACCGAGATCTCGCCAGCCGGCGGAATGCAGCAGGCGTCGGACCGCGAGATGGTGGCCAGGAAGGCACCGGCCGTGACGGTGTAGCCGAACTGCACCTCGTACTGGCCGGGGCCGTACTTGATGACGGTGCCGGTGCCGCGCGCCTTGGTGCCGTTGGAGTTGACGACGGTGAAGACGTTGGTGGCCACCAGCGTGCTGGCCGCACCCGCCTTCAGCGCGGCCTTGGCCTTGCGGGCCGACTCGGCGGTGACCGGCGGTTGGGCGTTGCTGCCGCGCGCCGCCGGCTGGACGGCCTCCTGCGGCGCCTTCGCCGACGGCTGGGCGATGGCGATGCCCCCGCCGGCCAGGCTGAGGCCCAGGACGGCGAACGTGACCGCCGCCAACTTACGTCGGAAGGATGTACTCATGACAGGTCCCCCTTGTGTGACCGTGCGAATTCGGCCGACCCGCGGGGCGGGACGGATGACTGCCCATAAATAGGAGTACGACGACTGCTGGGCGAGGGAAAGCCAACTCACTGGCACCCTGGTAGATTGATTTCTCGGCAATCTACATCCCATCTGAGCTGCGGATACTACTCAGAGTTGCGTCGTTTGAGCCAGATGGAACGTAGCACCGGAAAAAGCAGACAGTCAATAGTTGATCTCGCTTTTCCGAGGTGTCAACCAGCCGTCAGATAATTGTGAAATGTGAGAGCGTCATCATTCATGAAATGGTTTCTGACGCTCGGCTACGATCATCAGCGTGACCGTCGAGGCTGCACCCGCGCACCGGTTCACCCGGCTTCGCACGGTGCTCTGGTGGCTTGCCGTCGCACCCACAGCGCTCTGGGCGGCCGCCCGGCTGCTCGGCGTGGACCGGGGGCCGTTGGTGCAGGCGCTCGCCTTCACCCCGTACGTCGCGGGCGTCAGCGTGCTGGTCCTGGCCCTCGCGCTCGCCCTACGGCGCTGGTGGCCGGCGGCGCTCGCGGCAGTGGCGGCGGTGGCGCTGCTCGGCACCGTCGCACCGCGGGCGCTGGCCAGCCCGCAGCCGGCGGCGGCCGGGCCGACCGTGCGGCTGCTCACCGCCAACCTGCTCGCCGGCACCGGTGACGCGCGGACGCTCGTGGAGCTGGTCCGGCGACACCAGGTCGACGTGCTCACCGTGCAGGAGTTCACCCCGGACGCGCAGGCCGCCCTGGACCAGCTCGGCCTCGACACGCTGCTGCCGCACCGGCAGCTCAACCCGGAGATCGGCACCGCCGGGTCGGGGCTCTACTCGCGGTGGCCGATCAGCGACGTCGGCGTCCGGCGCAACCTCGAAGGTTGGGGCTTCAGCCAGGCGTACGCGACGGTGTCCGTCCCCGGTGGGCCCCCGGTCCGCGTCGAGTCCGCCCACCCGTCGGCGCCGTACGCCCTGGACCAGGTGGGCGCCTGGCGGGCCGACCTGACCGCCCAACCACCGGCCACTCCGGACGGCGGCCTGCGGATCCTCGCCGGGGATTTCAACGCCACCCTCGACCACAGCCCACTGCGGGCCCTGCTGCGCACCGGTTACGTCGACGCCGCCGACGCCACCGGACAGGGCCTGACCGGCACCTGGGGCCCGTACGACGGCGACCTCATCCCACCCGTCGCCATCGACCACATCCTGGTCGACCACCGGATAGCGGTCCGCTCGGTGCGGGTGCTCGCCCTACCCGGCAGCGACCACCGCCCCGTCCAAGCCACCCTCACCCTCCCCACCCC
>NZ_JNZS01000018.1 GCF_000718515.1 Micromonospora parva
GCGCTGGTGCGACGCCCACCACATCCACCACTGGGCCAACGGCGGCACCACCAATCTCGACAACGCCGTCCTGCTCTGCGGCCACCACCACCGACACCTACACCACAGCGACTGGACCGTACGACTGGCAGGCGACGGACACCCCGAATTCACCCCACCCGCCTGGCTCGACCCCGAACAGATCCCGCGCCGCAACCAGTACCACCGACGAACCTGAGCACCACCAGCACGATCCTCCGGCTGGCGGGCGGATCGAGTGTTCAGCCCGGCACGCCGCAATTCCGCGCGGCCACCGAGGGCGGCCGGGGCGCGGCCAGGACCGGCATGGGCCCGTTCCTGTTCAGCTCTCGAGGCGGTGAGAGCGCGCGGCCAGGACCCTGCACACGCCCGCACCGTGCAGCTACGGAGGGGTGAGAGGGCGCGAGGGCCAAGACCTGGCGCGCTGCCGCTCCCGTTCAGCTACCGGGGATGAGGTCCTGCCGCGCAGGGACGGCGGGCCTGACGCGCGGCTTTCCCGCCTTGACGCGTTCGACAGACCGGCAGATCACCAGGGCGGCTGTCCAGGCCGATCAGGAGACCATCCCGGTGACCACTGGATCGCGGTTCTGCCGGCCGATCGCCACCCCGACGTCCGGCCACAGTCGCACAGCCGTTCGGATAAGCAGCCGGGCGGTCACGAAAACCGGCGGCGAATCGTCACAACTGGCGGTTAGTCTGCCTCCGCGCGTCGCTGCCCCGGGCACCTCGCGCCCCGCGCCCGGTAGGCGCGGCATCGCCGCCACCGCCCACCATCGGCCGGCTCAATCGACTTCAGGAGAGTTAGTGACACAGCAATCCATCGCGACATCGGACAAACTCGACGGTGCGGTGCTCAAGGTGGCGGGCGTCGTCGTCCTTGGCGCGATCATGTCGATCCTCGACGTGACGGTGGTCAGTGTGGCGCTGCCCACATTCCAGAGCGAGTTCGACGCGTCCTACGCCCGCGTCGCCTGGACCATGACCGCCTACACGCTCGCGCTCGCCACCGTGATCCCACTCAGCGGGTGGGCGGCGGACCGGTTCGGCACCAAACGGCTCTACATGGTGGCGTTGGCTCTGTTCACGATCGGGTCGGGGCTCTGCGCCATGGCCGACACGATCGGCGAGCTGATCGGCTACCGGGTCCTGCAGGGCCTCGGCGGCGGCATGCTCATGCCGCTGGGCATGACCATCATGACCCGGGCAGCCGGGCCGCACCGGATCGGCCGGTTGATGGCCGTCCTCGGCATCCCGATGCTGCTGGGCCCGATCGGCGGCCCGATCCTGGGTGGCTGGCTGATCGACACCGCGAGCTGGCACTGGATCTTCCTGATCAACCTGCCGATCGGCCTGATCGCCCTGATCTACGCGCAGTTCGCGCTGCCGAAGGACGCGCCCGAGCCGTCCGAGTCGTTCGACTTCGTCGGCATGCTCATGCTCTCCCCGGGTCTGGCCCTCTTCCTCTACGGCGTCTCGTCCCTGCCGGAGGTGGGCACCTTCGCCGAGGCCAAGGTGTGGGCCCCGATGCTGGTCGGCGGGGCGCTGGTGGTGGCGTTCGTGCTCTACTCGTTCAGGCCCCGGCACCCGCTGCTCGACCTGCGCCTGTTCCGCAACCGCAGCCTGACCATCGCGTCGGTGACGATGTTCGTGTTCATCATCGCGTTCATGGGCGCCGGCCTGCTGTTCCCGAGCTACTTCCTGCAGGTGCGCGGTGAGTCGACGCTGGCCGCCGGCCTGCTGATGGCCCCGCAGGGCATCGGCGCGATGATCACCATGCCGATCGCCGGCACGCTCGCCGACCGGGTGCCGATCGGGCGTACGGTCCCGTTCGCGCTGGGGCTCATCGTGATCGGGTTCTTCGGCTTCACCCAGGTCGACCCGCAGACCTCGTACTGGCTGCTCGGCGCGTCGCTGTTCGTGATGGGTCTGGGCATGGGCGGCACGATGATGCCGATCATGACGTCGGCGCTGCGGACGTTGCAGGCGCAGGAGGTGGCGCGCGGCTCGACGCTCGTCAACATCCTCCAGCAGATCGGCGGGTCGGTCGGTGCCGCCGTGATGTCGGTGATCCTCACCAACGAGCTGAACGGCTCCCGGCCGATCCCCGGCCTGGTGGACGAGAGCGGCAAGCCGGTCACCGAGGCCGGGCTGGCCATCGCCTCCCAGCAGCGGCCGGAGCTGCTTCAGCAGATGCCGGTCGACCCGTCGCTCATCGAGCGCGGGCTCGACTTCGCCGCCAAGTCGTTCGCCACCACGTTCTGGGTCGCGTTCGCGCTGGTCGTGCTCACCTTCATCCCGGCCGCCCTGCTGCCGCGGCGACGGCAGCCGGCGCAGCTCGACGACCCGCAGGGCGAGCAGATCAAGACGCCCGTCGTCATCCACTGACCGACCCCGCCGCGCCCGGCACCCGGTGAGGTGCCGGGCGCGGCGGGTACGTCGTCAGCGCAGCGGACCGTCGCCGGGCCCGTCCGGGTCCTCGACCACGTGGATCGCCGCTTCCTCGGCGCTGGCGGCACCCGCGTCGATGCCGGCGTCCCACGCCACCGCCTCGGCCTCGTCGTCCTCGCGGACGCCGTCGTCGTACGCGACGAGGCGGCCGGCGCGCGCCTCCGCCTCGTACCCCCGGCGGGTCAGCTCGTCCTCGTCGTCGCCACCCTCGGCGTACGGGTCGACATCCGGCACCTCCTGGGCGAGGTGCTGCTCCAGCGACTCGCCCGCCCGCTCCTCGGCGGGCGTGGTGCCGAACCGGTTGGCCGCCGTCCAGTGGTCCTCGGCGACGATGCCGGTGTCGAGGGGGTCGCCGACCAGGTCGTCGTCGAGGGTGTCGGAGGCGTCCAGCACCCCGTCGTCCTCGGCCACGTTCCACTCGTCGACGGAATCCATCCGTTCGGTCTGGCTCACGGCGGTCTCCTCTGTGTCACGGTGCGGCAAAGTGCTCAGCCTATGACCGTGCAACGCGCCCGCACCCCGAGGCCTGCCCGCTGTGACGAACGGACCTCGGGTCGCGCCGTACCCGGGCGGGTCAGCGCTTCAGCAGCTCCGCCACGGCGTCGGTGAACTCGGCCGGCTGCTCGATGTGCGCGAAGTGTCCGCTTCGCGGCAGGGTCACCAGCCGCGAGTCCGGAAGCCCGGCGTGCAGCTGCTCGGCCCAGCGCGGGCCGCAGATGAAGTCGTACGCTCCGACGATCACCACGACGGGCACGGTGATCTCACCCAGGTTGTCCCGCACGTCGAAGGGCGTGGGGTCCTGCGCGCCGGCCGGCGTCGACCAGATCCGGACGGCCGCCTGAAACGGGGCGAACTCGTCCTGTCGACCCCAGAAGTCCGCGAAGTACACCGGCAGGGCGGCGCGCAGCGCGGCGCCCAACGACTCGTCGTCCGTCGCGCCGCCGATCTGCGCGAAGGCGGCCGGGACCGCCGCCGCCTCCGGCCGGTCCGGGTGCCGCTGCGGGTAGGCGGCGAGGCCTGCCATGGCCTCGGCCCAGAACTCGGCGCCGGTGACGGGTGACGTGTCGTACAGGGCGAGGCCGGCGATCCGGTCCGGGTGGGTGAGCGCGTACCGCTGGGCGACGAAACCGCCGTGTGAGTGTCCGAGCAGGTACACCCGGGGTTCGCCGAGGTGCTCGACGACGGCGTGCAGGAACTGGACATAGGTGTCCAGGCGGTAATCGGCGGGGTTCTCCAGCTGCCCGGACGCGCCGGTGCCCACCGGCTCGACGTAGACCATGGTGAAGTGCGTCTCAAGGCTGGGCGTCCGCAGGTACGCCCACTCGATGCCGGGGCCGCCGGAGTGCGCCACGCAGACCGGGCCGGTGCCGGCGACGTGGTAGACCTGCCGAACGCCGTCGACGGTGAACGTGTGGGCACCGGGTGCGAGGGCGCTGACGTCGTGGCTGGTGGAACCCATGAACTATCTCCCGATCCGAGAACCGTGCGGCGTCCGCCGACACGGCGACTGGTGCATGACGCGGACCAGATGCTCGGGTCGGGGGAAAAGTTCGCTCGGCCGGGAGGGTTTTTCAGACCAGCGCGGGGACGGGGTGGAAGAGGGTCAGTTGGCGTACCCGCCCCTCGCGCAGCACCTGCAACCACAGCGCCGCGGGTGGGCAGTGCTCCGGGTCGTCGGGCGGGCTGATCAGGTCGGTCTCCCAGATCAGCACGTCGCCGCTGGCGGCCACGTTGCGCAGCCGCTGACGTACCCCGGCGGTCAGGTCGCGGTTCATGCCGCTGATCGCCAGGTCACGACCGCCGCGCGGGCCGCCCGGCACGATCATTTCGGCGTTCGGCCACCAACTCTCGCGGACCACCCGCTCGAAGCCGCCGCCCATCGCGGTGGCGATCACGTCGCGGCCCTCGCGCCACCGGGCGTCGTTGGCGGCGGCGACGTCGGCGTGCGCCGTGGTCGCGGCCGCGCGCAGACCGCCGGCGAGCGCACGGCGGGCGTGGTTGAGGCGGCTGCGGACGGTGCCGACCGGCACCCCACACACGGCGGCGATCTGCTCGTACGAGGACGCGTCGCTGAAGTAGCGCAGCAGGGTGACCAGGCGGTCAGGCTCGGACAGTTGCTCGAGGGAATGCCACACCCAGTCGCGCATCACGGCCCGGTCCAGTGCCTCCTCGGGGGTGGGGCTGTCGGCCGGGCCGGTGAACCACTCCGGTTCGGCGACCGGGACGGCTCGGGGCTTGCGTAACGTCGTCCGGCTGGTGTTGCGGACGATGGCCCGCAACCAGGACCCGACGGCGTTCGGGTCGCGAACCTCGCCGATGCGACGCAGGGCGACGACCATGGTGTCCTGCACCGCGTCTTCGGCGTCCGGCCCGTAACCGAGGACGCTCAGCGCGACGGCACGCATCCCGGCCTCGTGCCGGGCCAGCAGCACACCGAGCGCGGCCGCGTCTCCCGCCTGCGCGAGCACGACCAGCTCCGCGTCGCTCTGCGTCACGTCCAGCTCCTCCCCAAAAGCCGGTTTTGCTGGCTTGTGCTCCGTCAAGCGTACGGCGGGCTGGCGTGTCGATGCCCCGAGCGGCCGGCCGTCCTACGCTGCGGGAGGGCTGGCGGCGCGGGTGGCACGGGTGCCGATCTGCCGCAGGTGTGCGATCAACTCCGGCGGCTCGTGCACCTCCAGCTCGCAACCGAGGGTGAGCAGGCGCCACGCCAGCCACTCCAGCGTGTCGGCGTTGCTGCGCAGCCGGCACGAGGTCGCGTCGATCGGGTCCAGCTCGACGCCGGCACCGCTGAGCGGGCCCGCCATCCGCTCGATCGGCGCGTGCAGCGTCACCACCGCTCGGTAGACGGGGGTCAGCTCAAGCAGCTTCTCCGTCATGAACGTGGCGGCGTCGGACGCCGGCAGTTGCCGGGCGGCGACCCGGTTCCGGGTGGGCCGCAGGTCGGTGATCCGATCGACCCGGAAGATCCGCCAGTCGTCGCGGTCGTTGTCGTAGCCCACCAGATACCAGCGTCGCCCGGCCGACACCAGCTTGTACGGCTCGACGAGCCGTTCGGCGTCCACGCCGTCGCGACGGCGGTAGGTGAACCGTAGCCGCTCCCGGTTGTTGACGGCGGCGGCCAGCGCGCTCAGGTGCTCCGGGTCGACAGTCGGTTGGTCCCAGGTGAGCATCGGTTCGGTGGCCGCCCCCAGCGCGCTGACCCGGTGCCGCAGCCTGGATGGCAGCACCTGTTCGAGCTTCGTCAGCGCCCGCACCGAGGCCTCCTCGATGCCGGCCACCGCGTGACCGGCGGCGGTGCGCAGACCGACAGCGATCGCCACCGCCTCGTCGTCATCGAGCAGCAGCGGGGGCATCGCCTTACCGGCGACGAGCCGGTATCCGCCGATCGCGCCCATCGTCGCCCGCACCGGGTAGCCGAGATCGCGCAGCCGCTCCACGTCGCGGCGGATGGTGCGCAGGCTGACCCCGAGCCGGGTGGCCAACTCGCTGCCGGGCCATTCGCGGGACGTCTGTAACAGCGACAGCAGGCTCAGCAGTCGGGCGGGGGTGTCGGACATGGCTCCCAGAATGCCAGCGATGTGTGCCAGAAGCTGTCCTATATGGGCCGTAGCGTTTTCGGCATGACACCCTTTCGCATCGACATCAGCCAGTCGGACCTCGACGACCTGCGTGACCGGCTCTCCCGCACCCGGTGGCCCCGCTCGTTGCCCGGCACCGGCTGGAGCCGCGGGGTGCCGGTGGACTACCTCCGTGAGCTGACCGGGTACTGGGCGAATGACTACGACTGGCGGGCGCACGAGGCGCGTCTGAACGACTTTCCCCAACTCCTCACCGAGATCGACGGCTTGGACGTACACCTGCTGCACGTCCGCTCGCCGGAGCCGGACGCGCTGCCGTTGCTGCTCACGCACGGCTGGCCGAACTCCGTCGTCGAGTTCACCGAGCTGATCGGTCCACTGACCGACCCGCGCACCCACGGCGGTGATCCCACCGACGCGTTTCACGTGGTGGTCCCGTCGGTGCCCGGCTACGGTTTCTCGCAGGCGCCGCCGGCCGGTTTCACGATCGACCGGCTCGCCCGGATGTGGGCCGAACTGATGGCCCGGCTCGGCTACCACCGCTACGGCACCCAGGGCGGCGACCTTGGCGCGTACGTCGCGCCGCGGGTGGCGGCGGTGGCGCCGCAGCGGGTGGTCGGTGTGCACATCGACGGCGGGTTCGGCTTCCCGACCGCCGCCGACGTGCCGGACATGAGCGTGGCAGAACGCGCCGAGTGGGAGCAGATGCAGCGGTGGATGAGCGGTGGCGTGGACCATCACGCGCTGCTGCGGGCGGCGCCGCAGACCTTCTCGTACGCCTGGAACGACTCGCCGGTCGGGCTGCTGGCCTGGATGATGCAGAAGTTCAAGGAGTTCACCATGACGGTGCCCACGCCGGAGCAGGCCATCGACCGGGATCACCTGCTCACCAACGTCAGCCTCTACTGGTTCACCGGCACGTCCGGAACGTCGTCGTGGCCCATGTACGAGCGGCTGACCGTTACCGAAGATGGCGGTTTCGCCTGGCCGACGGGCCAACGGCGGGTGCCGTCCGGTGTGTACGGCGGTGGGTCCGCGTTGATGCGCCGCCTCGCAGAACGGGACAACACCATCGTGCACTGGCCGCAGGGCAACCCGGGCAGCCACTTCGTGGCGATGGACGAGCCGCTGGCGCACGCCGCGGACATCCGCACGTTCTTCCGAGAGTTGCGATGACCGAGCTGAGCTGGGACCAGGTCTCCGCCCGACGACTTCAGCGGCACGGGCTGCACACACCGGCGGCGGGCGCGGCACCGGACGCGGTACGCGTCGCCGACGTGGTGTCGACGATGTGCGGCGCGCACGCCCAGGTCGCGTCGGCCGCCGAGCTGTCCGTCGGGCTGCGGGTGCCGGGCGCGACCCGCGCCCTGGTGCGCCGGGCACTGTGGACGGATCGCACGCTGGTCAAGACCCGGGGGCCACGCGGCACCGTGCACCTGCTCGCTGCCGCGGACCTGCCGATGTGGGTCGGCGCGCTGACCGCGTTGCCGGCCCCGTCGTGGGAACGCAGCGTGGTCCTGCTGACGCCCCAGCAGACCGAGCAGGTCCTCGCGGCCATCGCCGACGCGGTCGCCGAGGCTGACCTGACCACCGCCGAGCTGACCGAGGAGATCGTCGCCCGTACCGGCCCGTGGGCGGGCGACCTGGTCATGGAGGCCTTTCAGGACAGGTGGCCCCGGTGGGTCGCCGCGATGACCGACGCCACCCGCAGAGGGGTGATCTGCTTCGGCCCGAACCGCGGTCGGGTCACCACGTACACCAGCCCGACCCGGTGGCTGCCCGACTTCGCGCCGATGCCCGGTCGCGCCGCCCTGGCCGCACTCGTGCGCAGCTACCTGTACGCGTACGGCCCGGCCACCCCGGCGCAGTTCGCCAGGTGGCTGGCGGTCCCACCGGCGTGGGGGAAATGGCTGTTCGACTCGCTCGATCTGACCGAGGTGACAGTGGAGGGCACCACGGCCTGGGTGGCCGCCGACGACTCCGACTTCCCCGACGACCGGCCGTCCGGGTTACGGCTGCTGCCCTACTTCGACGCGTACGCGGTCGGCTGCCACCCCCGGGAGCGGCTCTTCCCCGGTGCCGCCGCCACCCGGGCGCTCGCCGGTGGACAGGCCGGCAACTACCCGGTGCTGCTGGTGGACGGGGTGGTCGCCGGCGTGTGGCACCAGCGCCGCTCCGGCCGGTCGATCCGCGTCACCGTCGAGCCGCTGCGCCCGCTCGACGCGGCCCGGCAACGGGCGCTGGCGCAGGAGGTCGACCGGGTCGGCGAGATCCTGGAGGGCCGGGCGTCGCTGACCGTCGGCACCGTCAGTGTCGGCCCGCACGCCTGAGACCACGCCAGCCTGCCGACTGGGCGAGGATGAGAGGGTGCTTCCCGAACCGGTCGACCACGCGCCCCGGCAGGCGTTCCCCTGGGCGGTGCTGCGGCAGCGCTGGGAGGACCTCACGTTCCTGCACTGGGCGGTCGATCCGGCGCTCGTCGCGCCGTTGCTTCCCGTCGGGACCCGTCCCGACACGCTCCACGGGGTCAGCTACGTCGGCCTGATCGGTTTCCGGATGGTCGGGCTGGGCTTCGGCCGTGGCCCGGGGGTGCCCTACTTCGGCACCTTCTCAGAAACCAACGTCCGGCTCTACTCCGTCGACGACGACGGCCGACGAGCTGTGGTGTTCCGGTCGCTCGACGCGTCCCGCCTGGTGCCGGTGCTGGTGGCCCGGGCGACGCTGCGCCTGCCGTACCTCTGGTCGTCGATGCGGTTGGCACGCGACGGCGACCGCCGCACCTACCGGTGCCGGCGGCGCTGGCCGGGGCCGGCGGGCGCGACGAGCCGGATGGTGGTGCGGGTCGGGGAACGGATCGTCGAGCCGACCCCGCTCGACCATTTCCTCACCGCCCGTTGGGGGCTGCACACCCGGGCGTACGGACGCACGCTGCACCTGCCGAACTGGCATCCGAGCTGGCCGCTGCACCGGTGCGAGCTGCTGCACCTGGATGACGAGCTGGTCGCCGCCGCCGGGTTGCCGGCACCGGTCGGGCCGCCGGTCAGCGTGCTCTACTCGCCCGGTGTCGGAGTCCGGTTCGGCCCGCCGGTGGCGGCCCGGCTACGTGCCGCCGGGCCGCCGCGGGCTCAGTAGCGGCCACCCTCGGGCGCGGGCAGGGCGTCCAGGTCGGCCAGGTCCTCGGCGCTGAGCCGCACGTCAGCGGCCGCGCAGTTGTCCAGCAGGTATCTCGGGGTCTTGGTGCCGGGGATCGGGATGACCTGATCACCCTGGGCCACCACCCAGGCGAGGGCGACCTGCGCGGGGCTGACGCCCGCCCGGTCGGCGATCTCCCGGACCCGGGCGACGA
Organism: Micromonospora parva; assembly: GCF_000718515.1. Taxonomy (GTDB): domain Bacteria; phylum Actinomycetota; class Actinomycetes; order Mycobacteriales; family Micromonosporaceae; genus Micromonospora; species Micromonospora parva. Next base: position 9,391 of record NZ_JNZS01000018.1, read on the forward strand.
TGGCGAGGTTGGCGCGCAGCGCGTCCTGTTGGAAGCGCGGCAGGCCGCGCCGGAAGTCGTCGGCGGGAAGGTCGTCGAACGAGCTGAACCGGCCGGCGAGGAAACCGCGGCCGAGCGGGGAGAACGGCAGGAAGGCGATGCCCTGCTGGGCGCAGTACGGCAGGACCTCGGTCAACGGGTCGCGGGTCCACAGTGACAGCTCGGACTGCACCGACGCGACCGGGTGCACCGCCTGGGCGCGCACGATCTGGGCGACCGTCACCTCGGAGAGCCCGATCTGCCGGGCCTTGCCGGCCGCCACGACCTCCGCCATCGCGCCCCAGGACTCCTCGATGGGCACCTGCGGGTCGACCCGGTGCAGCTGGTAGAGGTCGACGTGGTCGGTGCCGAGTCGGCGCAGGCTCTCGTCGATCGCCGCGCGGATGTGCTCCGGGCGGCCGTTGTTGCCGATCCTCGGCGAGTTGCCGGGGCCGCCGGTGGGGGAGGTGGCCACCAGGCCGACCTTCGTGGCCAGCACGGCCCGCTCCCGCTCGCCGCCGGTGAGCGCCCGCCCGACCAGCTCCTCATTGGTGTACGGCCCGTACACGTCCGACGTGTCGATCAGTGTCGCGCCCAGGTCCAGTGCCTGTCGGATGACGGAGATCGACGTGTCGTCGTCGCGAGGGCCCGTGATGTCGTAGCCGTGGCTCATGCCCATGCAGCCGAGGCCGATGACGCCGACCTCGGGGCCGGTGCTGCCCAGCGTGGTGGTTCGCATGGCCCCAGGCTACGACCGACGCGGCCGGCGGGCACCTCGCGCGTCGGGCGGCCGGGTCGACCGCCCCGATGGTCGGGTGCCCGCGTCGCCCCTCGGGACTTCTCGCCGCTCAGGACGTCAACTGGGTGAAGCGGATGCTGTTGCCGAACGGATCGCGCAGGGCGCAGTCGATCCCGTAGAAGCGTTCGGTGGGTTCCTCGGTGAACTCGACGCCCCGGCCCAGCAGCGTCTCGTACGTCTTGCGGCAGTCGTCGGTGGAGAAGATCAGCGAGCCGCCCATCGCACCCTTGGTGACCAGGGCGCGGACCTGCTGGGCGGTCTCCTCGGACAGCGCCGGTGGGCCGGGCCTCTCCAACAGGATCTGGCGACCCGGCTCGCCGGGGACGTTGACGGTCAGCCAGCGCATGAAGCCCATGTCGACGTCGGCGTTGACCTCCAGGCCGAGCTTGCCGACGTAGAAGTCGAGGGCCTCGTCCTGGTCGAGGACGTAGATCTGTGAGTGCGTGATCGCGGTGAACATGCACGTCACGGTAGGGGTCCGCGCCGCCGGACGCTTATCCGAAACTGCGCGGTGACGACTCTCACCAGAAGCGGACTCGTGAGTCCGGTACGGTGAACACGAAGCGGACCTGTGAGTCCGGATATGCCCCACCGTCACCACGAGGAGCCCCCATGACCCCGGTACGGATCAGCGACGCCCTGCGCGCGGTGGTCTTCGAACCCACCCGCGACCTGACCGAGGCGCTCGACGAGTTCTACGCCCCGGACTACACCCACCGCAGCGACGGCGAGACCCTCGACCGGGCCGGATTCGTCGAGATGGTGACCCGGGTACGCGCCCAGATCGCCGGCGGCACCGTACGGGTTCTCGACGAGCTGCGCGACGGTCTCCGCTACGCCGAACGACACGTCTTCGAGATCACCATGGTCGACGGGTCGACCGCCAGGCGGGAGATCGCGATCTTCGGGTCGTACGCCGAGGACGGCCGGTTCCGCCACCTCAGCGAGACCGGCTTCGACCTGCCCGCCTGACCCACCTCGACCATCAGCACCGGAGAGAGAGCCATGCCCCGCCTTGCCGACCCCGACCCGAACGCCATCCCGGCCGACGTCCGCGACGTCCTGTCCGCCCTGCCGCCCGACCCGATGGTCAAGATGCTGACCCACTCGGTCGGCACGGTGGCCCTCTTCATCCAGCTCGCGAAGGCGCAGTTCACCTCGCTGGAGCTGCCCGCCCGCTCGCGGGAGCTGGTCATCCTGACGGTCGCCGAGTACGCCGGGTGCGAGTTCGTGGCGGCCCAGCACCGCCCGATGTCCGAGGCCGCCGGCGTCGACCAGCGCACCCGCGACATCATCAGCAGCCGGGACCTCGACAACCCGGGCCTTGCCGCGGACGACCGGACGCTCATCCGGTTCGCCGCCGAGGTGGTGCGCTCACCGCGCGTTCCCGACGACCTCTTCGACGAGGTCCGGGCCAATCTCAGCGAGCGCGAGGTCGTCGAGGTGCTCCAGGTGATCGGCTACTACTGGTCGTTCGGACGGGTGGCCACGGTGCTCAACGTCGAACTCACCACCGTGTACGGCGACGAGCCGTTGCTGACCGGCGGGACCGAACGGGCAGACTGACGCCATGACCCCACCGACGCCGAGCGACCCGGACGCACCCCGTCGGCGGCTGGACGCCCGTCGCAACCAGGAGCGGGTCATCGCCGCCGCCCGGGAGCTCTTCACCGAGCAGGGTCTGCAGGTGACGGTGCCGCAGGTGGCGGAGCGGGCCGGGGTGGGTCGCGCGACGGTGTACCGCAGCTACCCCAGCAAGGAGGACCTGATCGTCGCTGTGGTCCAGCGGCAGTTTGAGGAGCTGGAGCAGCGCATCCGCGCGGCGCTTGACGGCGCTGACGCGTACCGGGAGTGGTGTTCGTTCGTGCCCGACCTGTTCGGACGCCTGGCGCGCGACCGGGTCCTCGCCGACGCGTTCTTCGAGGGCCGACTGGTGCCCGCCGCGCGCATCCTGAGCCTGATCGGGCAGCTGGTGGCGGCGGCCCGGCTGTCCGGCAGGATCCGCCAGGACGCCGGGGAGTTGGACATCCGGGTGCTTCTCTGCGGGGCGGTTCGGCAGCTCATCGTGCTCGACGAGCGCGACCCGGCGGTGTGGCGCCGCTACGCCGACCTGGTGCTCAACGCGTTCCGCCGCTGACCACCGGGCTGACACTTAGGGATTGACCTAAGCGTCAGCCCGGTGGAATAGTTAGGCGTATGGCTAAGCATGTGGGGGACGACGCGCTCGACAGCGTGCTCCACGCGCTGTCCGATCCCACCCGCCGCCAGGTCGTGGAGCGCCTGGCCCAGGGGCCGGCCACGACCAGCGAGCTGGCCCGCCCGTTCGACATGGCGCTGCCGTCGTTCACCCAGCACCTGCACGTCCTTGAGCGCTGCGGCCTGGTGACGTCGGAGAAGCGGGGCCGGGTGCGCACCTACCGGCTCGCGCCTCAGTCGCTCGAACGCCTCGACACCTGGCTCGCCGCGCAACGCGCCCGGTGGACCCGACGCCTCGACCAACTCGACTCGGTTCTCTACGACCTGAAGGAGCAACAGCGATGACCACCTACCCGGTGAACCCCGACCTCGATCTCGTCCTGGAGCGCCGCGTCGACGTGGCCCCCGAACTGGTCTGGCGCGCCTGGACCACGCCCGAGCTGGTGATGCGGTGGTTCAGCCCGAAACCCTGGTCGACCGTCGCCTGCGAGATCGACCTGCGGCCCGGTGGCCGGTTCGACACCACCATGCGCTCGCCCGAGGGTCAGGAGTTTCCCAGCAGCGGCTGCATCCTGGTGGCCGACGAGGGCTCGACGCTGGTCTTCACCTCCGCCATGGGCGCCGGGTTCCGCCCGATCGTCACCGCCGACGGCTTCCCGTTCACCGCGGTGATCCAGATCGAGCCGGACGGCGCCGGCACGAAGTACACCGCCACCGCGATCCACGCCGACGCGTCGGCGAAGAAGTCGCACGAGGAGATGGGCTTCCACGAGGGCTGGGGTGCGGCGCTGGACCAGCTCGTCGAGCTCGCCAGGACCCTCTGAGCAGCGGCTCCGCTTGCCTGCATCGGCGTTGATCGATATTGTTCGCGGAGGCGCCGCCCCGCCTCAGGCCACCATCGTCGATCCGAAGCGGGTTCCGCATGCGCACACTGAGACTTGTCACGACCCTGGCCGTCGCCGGCCTGCTCGCCGGTGGGGCGGCGGCGGTCGCCGCCACACCGGCCAGCGCGGCGACCGCCGTGTTCTCGGTGACGAACAACTGGGGCAACGGCTACCAGGGGCAGGTCACCGTCACCAACGACACCTCCGCGCCGATCAGCAGTTGGCGGGTCGAGTTCGACCTGCCGTCCTCCTCGACCATCACCCAGTCGTGGAACGCGCAGCAGACCACCTCGGGCAGTCACTACACCTTCGCCAACGTGTCCTGGAACGGCAACCTCGCCGCAGGCGCCTCGACCTCGTTCGGCTTCCTCGTCAACGGCACCGGCACCCCGCTCAACTGCACGGTGAACGGCACCGGCTGTGCCGGCGGTCCGCCCCCGACCACACCGCCGCCGACCACGCCACCCCCGACCACCCCGCCGCCCACCACCGGCACGCCCGTCGAGCGGCACGGGCAGCTGCGGGTCTGCGGCACCACGATGTGCGACAAGTCCGGCGCCCGGGTGCAGTTGCGCGGCATCAGCAGCATGTGGCTCAACTGGGAGACCGCCCCGTACGCCGAGAACCTCTCCGCGCTGCGCTGGATGCGCGACAACTGGAACCTCCAGGTGATCCGCGCGGCGATGGGGGTGGAGCCGGCGGGGGCGTACCTCAGCGACCCGGCCAAGGCGCGCGCACAGGTGGAGACCATCATCAACAACGCGGTCACCGCCGGGGTGTACGTGATCGTCGACTGGCACGCGCACGAGGCACAGAACAACCAGTCCCAGGCGGTGGCGTTCTTCGGCGACCTGGCCCGCCGGTACGGCAACCTGCCCAACGTCATCTGGGAGCCCTACAACGAGCCGCTCCAGGTCAGCTGGACCACCGTCATCAAGCCGTACCACCAGGCGGTGGTGTCCGCGATCCGCGCCGCCGACCCGGACAACATCATCGTGCTCGGCACCCCGACCTGGTCACAGGACGTCGACGTCGCGGCGGCCAGCCCGGTCACCGGCACCAACCTGATGTACACGCTGCACTTCTACTCCTGCACGCACGGGTCGTCGCTGCGGGCCAAGGGGGACGCCGCGATCCGCGCGGGTCTGGCGCTGTTCGTCACGGAGTGGGGCGCCAGCAACGCCGACGGCGGCCTCGACGGCCGGGCCTGCCTGCCCGAGGCGCAGTCCTGGATCGACTGGATGAAGGCGAACGGCATCTCCTGGACGGCCTGGAAGCTCGACGTCGGCACCGACACCACCAACCTGCTCAGCCCGGGCGCGCCGGTGACCGGCGGGTGGACCAACTACCTGCACGGCCACGCGCCGTTCGTGGTGGCGAACATGAGGTGACCCCGGCCGCTCCCAGGCCATGATCGACACGAGTTCACTGATGTCGGGGTATCCGGATCGACGGGATACCCCGACATCGCCATGCCCGTGTCGATCAGGCAGCAGCGCGCGGATCGATCGCCGTGCCGGCGGATGGACAGAACGGCGGGTCACCTTAACGCGCCGGAAACGCCCCCGGTACCAACCCTGGGAACGCTCGTCGGACAGTCGACACCACCGACACGCGAACCGGGGTGACCATGGCCGACAACACCACGAACGCGCCGACGTACGACGGGCCGGTGGGCCGGTCCGGCAATGGCCGGACAGCGCCCACGCCGCGCACCAACCGGGCCCTGTCGCTCGACGACGGCGACCCGGCTGACCTGGCCACGATCGGGGTGGAGGAGGAGTTCCACGTCGTCGACCTGCACACCCGGGAGTTGGTGCCCCGCGCCGGCGAGCTGCTCGACCGGTTGCCGGCGGCCTCGTTCACCGCCGAGCTGCACCGCAGCGTGGTGGAGACCAACACCGCGGTCTGCCGCACCCTCGACGAGATCCGCGCCGAGCTGACCGGGCTGCGGCACAGCGCGGTCCAGGTCGCCGACCGGGTCGGGCTGGGCATCGTGGCGGCCGGTACGGTGCCGTTGCGGGCCGACGGTGACCCCAGCGTCACACCCACCTCCCGCTACCGGCGGATGCTCGACGAGTACCAGATGCTCGCCCGGGAGCAGCTGATCTGCGGCGCGCAGGTGCACGTCGGCGTCGCCGACCGGGACCTGGCGGTGGCGGTCACCCGCCGGGTCCAGCCGTGGCTGCCGGTGCTGCTCGCCCTCTCCACCAGCTCGCCGTACTGGATGGGTCAGGACAGCGGCTACGCCAGCGTCCGGTCGTTGGTCTGGCAACGCTGGCCCACCGCCGGCGACCCGGGCGAGGTGACCAGCGCCGCCGACCACGAGGCACTGGTCGCCGAACTGATCGCCTCTGAGACCATCACCGACCCCGCCATGATCTATTTCGACGTCCGGCCGTCGGCGCACGTGCCCACAGTGGAGCTGCGGATCACCGACGCCAACCCGGACGTGGAGACCATCGTCCTGCTCACCGGCCTGTTCCGGGCGCTCGTCCGGCGGGAGGTCGCCGCCCTGCGCGCCGGGGTGGAGCGCACCGCCGTGCGACCACCGGTGCTGCGGGCGGCCGTGTGGCGGGCGGCCCGCTCCGGCCTGGAAGGTGACCTGCTCGACCTGCCCCGCTCGGCCCGGCCGGTGCCGGCCGCCCAGGCGGTCCGCCGCCTGGTGACCGACCTGCGCCCGCAGTTGGCGGCGACCGGGGACTGGGAGCAGGTCAGCGAGCTGACCCGGTACGCGCTGGAGCACGGCAGCTCCGCCGCACGGCAGCGGCGGGCGTACGAGCGGCGTGGCCGGTTGGCCGACGTGGTCGACCTGCTGCTCGACGAGACCCGGGGTCGGGCCCGTGGGCCGCTGCCGGGTGCGTCGACACCACCGGCGCTGCCCACGTACGCCGACGCCGGCGACGAGGTATTCGGACCGGCCGGGCCGCAACCGGTGTACGCCCCGATGCTGGCGGCCCTGCGTCAGCTCGGTGCCGGCGTCCTGCGTCAACGCGAGCACGACCGGGACGAGGAGCAGCGGGCCCGGGGGGTGACGTTCAGCGTGGCCGGTGAGGCGAGCACCCGGCTCTTCCCGGTGGACCTGGTGCCCCGGGTGGTGCCCGCCGCCGACTGGCGGGCCCTGCGTACCGGCCTGGTGCAACGCGCCCGCGCCCTCGACGCGTTCCTGCGCGACGTCTACGCCGACCGGACGGTGGTGGCCGACGGCGTGGTGCCGGCGTGGGTGGTGGAGTCGTCACCCGGGCTGCGCCCGACCGGGGCGCTGATGGGCCGGCGGGGCACCCGCGCCCAGGTGTCCGGCACCGACCTGGTCCGCGACCCGGACGGCGGCTGGTACGTGCTGGAGGACAACCTGCGGGTGCCCTCCGGGCTCGGCTACGCGGTGCAGAACCGTCGGTTGACCCGGGCGGTGCTGCCGGAGTTGCCGGTGCCGGAGGACCTGCTGCCCGCCGACGAGACGCCGGCGATGCTGTACCGGGCGTTGGTCGCCGCCGCGCCGGCCGCGGCCGACGACCCCGCCGTGGTGGTGCTCAGCGGCGGCCCGGGTGATCCGGCGTGGTTCGAGCATCGGCTGCTCGCCGACGAGATGGGGGTTCCGCTGACCGAGACCAGCGAGCTGCTGGTGGAGGAGGGCCGGGTCCGGCTGGTCCGCGAGGGCTGCCGCCGCGAGGTCGACGTGATCTACCTGCGGATGGACGAGGAGGCGCTGCTGCACGCGCCGGGCGCGGACGGGGTGCCGTTGGGGTGGCCGCTGCTCGCCGCGGTGCACGCCGGGCGGCTCACGCTGGCCAACGCGCTGGGCAACGGCGTCGCCGACGACAAGGCGTTGTACGCCTACGTTCCCCGGCTGATCGAGTACTACCTGGGCGAGAAGCCGTTGCTGGGAGACGTGCCCACATACCTGTGTGGGCTGCCCGAGCAGCGGGCCGAGGTGCTGGGCCGACTCGACCAGCTGGTGCTCAAGCCGGTCGACGGGTACGGCGGTGACCGGGTGGTGATCGGCCCCCGGGCCGAGGCCGAGGAGTTGGACGCGGTCCGGGAGCAGATCCTCGCGGCCCCGCACCGGTGGATCGCCCAGGAGGTGGTCGCGCTGACCACCCACCCGGTCTTCGACGGCGCGGCGCTGGCTCCCCGCCACGTCGACCTGCGGGCGTTCGTGTTCCTCGGTGACACCGCCGAGGTGGCGCCGGTGGCGCTGACCCGGGTGGCGCCGGCCGGCAGCATGATCGTCAACTCGTCGCGGGGTGGCGGGTCGAAGGACACCTGGCTGCTCGGTGGAGCCGACGAACCGCCGGTGTAACCCACGCTTGACTGACCCGTCATCGGGACGCAACCCGGCCCGCCAAGCCTGGACCGGTCAGCGGCCCAGCGGACCCAGCCGATGAGAGGTGCGTGCGAATGTGCGGTATCGGCGGCGAACTCCGCCTCGACGGGTCACCACCGGACCTGGCGGCCGTCGAGCGGATGCTCCCCGCGCTGGCCTCCCGGGGACCGGACGGCGAGGGGCGGTGGCAGCACGGACCGGTGGCCCTGGTGCATCGCCGGCTGCGCATCATCGACCTGTCCGACGCGGGGGCGCAGCCGATGGTCGACCCGGAGCTGGGTCTGGCGACCGTCTTCAACGGCTGCATCTACAACTACCGGGAGTTGCGCGACGAGCTGACCGCCGCCGGTTACGCCTTCCGGTCCACCTCGGACACCGAGGTGATCCTCAAGGCGTACCACAGGTGGGGGACCGCCTGCGTCGAACGGTTCTACGGGATGTTCGCGTTCGCCCTGGTCGAGCTGGCCACGCACACGGTGGTGCTGGCCCGGGACCGGCTCGGCATCAAGCCGCTCTACCTGGCCGAGGGGCCGGGCCGGGTGCGCTTCGCCTCGACGCTGCCGGCGTTGCTCGCCGCCGGTGACGTCGACACCGACCTCGACCCGGTGGCGCTGCACCACTACATGAGCTTCCACTCGGTGGTGCCGCCGCCCCGCACGATCCTCACCGGGGTCCGCAAGCTGCCGCCGGCCACCGTGCGGGTGATCACCGCGGACGGTCGGAGCACCGACACCCCTACTGGCGGCCGGAGTTCAACCGGGCCGCCGCCCCCGCCATGTCCGCCGACGAGTGGCAGGAGCGGCTCATGGCCGCGCTGCGCACCGCCGTACGTCGGCGGATGGTCGCCGACGTGCCGGTCGGCGTGCTGCTCTCCGGCGGTCTCGACTCCAGCCTGATCGTCGCCCTGCTGGCCGAGCAGGGCCAGAGCGGCCTGGCCACCTTCAGCATCGGCTTCGAGGCGGCGGCGGGGGAGAGCGGCGACGAGTTCCACTACTCCGACCTGGTGGCCCGCCACTTCGACACCGACCACCAGCAGATCCGCATCGGCGCGCAGCGCTTCGTCCCCGCCGTGCACCAGGCCATCGCGGCGATGAGCGAGCCGATGGTCAGCCACGACTGCGTGGCGTTCCACCTGCTCTCCGAGGAGGTCTCGCAGCGGATCACCGTGGTGCAGTCCGGGCAGGGCGCGGACGAGATCCTGGCCGGCTACGACTGGTACCCGCCGATGGCCAACGTGGCCCGCGCGGACGCCGTCGAGGCGTACGCCCGGGTGTTCTTCGATCGTCGCCACGACGCGCTCGGCGGGCACCTGGCGCCCGAGTGGATGCTCGACCACGACGCCAGCCTGGAGTTCGTCGCCGCGCACTTCGGCGCGCCCGGCGCGGACACCGCGCTGGACGCGGCGCTGCGGTTGGACAGCCTGGTGATGCTGGTCGACGACCCGGTGAAACGGGTCGACAACATGACGATGGCGTGGGGGTTGGAGGCCCGGGTGCCGTTCCTCGACCACGAGGTGGTCGAGCTGGCCGCCGCCTGCCCACCGGCGATGAAGCTGGCGCAGGGCGGCAAGGGTGTGCTGAAGGCGGCGAGCCGGGGCATCGTCCCGGACGAGGTGATCGACCGGCCCAAGGGTTACTTCCCGGTGCCCGCCATCCGGCACCTCGCCGGCCCGCTGCTCGACGACGTGCGGGACGCGCTGACCGCCCGACCGGCGCGCGAGCGTGGGCTGTTCCGCAAGGACTACCTGGAGGAGTTGCTGGACGCGCCGAACGCCCGGCGGACCACGCTGGGCTCCAACGCGCTCTGGCAGCTCGGGCTGCTGGAGCTCTGGTTGCAGCGGATCGGGGTTTAGATGAGCGTACGGACCGAGGCGCCACGCACCGCCCGGCGGGCCCGACCCGCGATCCCCCGTCCGGTGTCGCCGCCGGTGGGTGCGGACTTCGCCCCCGCGCCGTCGCCGGACGGTCGCCGGGTGGCGTTCCTCTCCGACCGGGCAGGTACGCCCGGCGTCTGGGTCTGCGAGGTGGACGCGGGCACGCCCGTCGCGCTGCCCGTCGGCGACGAGCCGGTGCTCGCGCTGAGCTGGTCCCCGGACGGGCAGTGGCTGGCCTGCGTCGTCGCCCCCGGCGGTGCGCCCCGCACCGAGCTGTGGGTGCTGCGCCCGGACGGCACGCGACGCCGCCAGGTCGCCGGGTTCGGCCGGCGTAGCGCCACACTGGCCGGCTGGTTGCCCGGCGGCGCGCTGATGGCGGTCACCGAGACCGACGCGCACGGGCGGGCCCTGCTGGTCGACGCGGCCACCGGACACCGGCGGGTGCTCGCCGAGGGTGAGCTGCTCACCCTCCTGGACGTCACGGCGGACGGCGGGGCGGCCCTGCTGCGTCGCGGCCCGCGCAACGCCCGCTGGCTGGAGCTGCTCGACGTGGCCACCGGGGTTCGCCGGCGGCTGCTGCCCGACAGCGGACGGGGCAGCACCGACCAGGGGTGGTTCGGCCCGGACGGCACGAGCGTGCTGGCCCGCACCGACGCGTACTCGGAACTGGCCGCGCTGGTGCGGGTCGACCTGACCCGACCGGAGCAACCGCCGACCCGGCTCGCCGGTCGGCCGGACGCCGAACTGGAACACGTCACGCCGAGCGCGGACGGGCAGCGCGGCGCGCTGTTGTGGAACACCTACGGCGGGCGCAGCGAGCTGAGCCTGCTCGACTTCACCAGCGGGGTGCAGCGGGCCGTCGCCGCCCCCGGCGAGGTGCTCGGCGACGCCGTCTTCGCCGCCGACGGCGGCCTGCTCTGCCTCACCGCGCAGGGGCCGGTGCGGCCCCGCGAGGTGTGGCTGGTCGACCCGTCGACCGGGGCGTCGCGCCCGCTGCGGTCGGACACCGCCGCGCGTACGGACGACGCCGGTGTCGCGCCGTACATTGTCGACCTGCGGGCCCGCGACGGGTTGCCGCTCTCCGGCTGGCTCTACCGCCCGGCCGGGCCAGGTCCCTGGCCCACCGCGATCAGCCTGCACGGTGGCCCGGAGGCGCAGGAGCGTCCCGGTTACCACCCGCTGTTCCAGGCCCTGGTGGCGCAGGGCGTCGCGGTGTTCGCACCCAACGTGCGCGGCTCGTCCGGGTTCGGCCGTTCCTTCGTCGCCGCCGACAACCTCGCCGGCCGCTACGGGGCGATCGCCGACGTGGCGGCCTGCGCCGAATTCCTCGTCGACGCCGGTGTCGCCCGGCCCGGTCAGCTCGGCTGCCTGGGCCGCTCCTACGGCGGTTATCTGGTCCTGGCGGCTCTGGTGAACTTCCCCGGGTTGTTCGCCGCTGGGGTCGCCGAGTGCGGCATCTCCGACTTCCACACCTTCTTCGCCGGCACCGAGCCGTGGATCGCCGCCGCCGCCGTCAGCAAGTACGGCGACCCGCGGCGGGACGCGGACCTGCTGCGCGACCTGTCGCCGATGACCCACATCGACCGGCTCGACGTGCCGGTGCTGCTCATCCACGGCGCCAACGACACCAACGTGCCGGCGGGCGAGTCGGCGCAGGTCGCCGAGGCCCTCGCCGCCCGGGGTGTGCCGCACGGGCACCTGGTGCTCGCCGGTGAGGGGCACGACTTCCTGAGCCGTGCCAACGCCGAGGCGGCCCGGACGGCCACCGCCGCCTGGCTGACCCGGCACCTCGCCGCCACCGCGAGCGTGCTCGGCTGAGGCGTTATCCTGCGCCGGTGGAGGTCGCGGCGCAGGGCGAGCGGTTGGCCGCGGACCTGGGCCGCTGGCTGGCCGAGCTGACGTTCGTCGACCTGGACACCGACGAGGTCACCGCGCGGGTGATCGACGCGGTGGTGCGGTGGGCGGAGGGCCAGGGTTGGCGGGTCTACCGGCGCGCGCCCAGCGTGTTGCCGTTGCCACCGCCGCTTCAGCAGCGGCACTCGGTGCTCGACGTGGCGTGCGCCCGCCCGGACGGCCCGCCCGTGGTGGTGGAGGTCGACCACACCGACCGGGCCCGCACCGTGCAGAAGCTGCGCGCGGAGGCGGACGCCGGCCGGATCCCGATCTGGGTGCGGTGGGGCGTCGGGCGGTTCGCCGTGCCACCACCGCCGGTGCGGATGGTGACTGTCGAGGTGACCCGCCGCGCCGGGCCGGCCGGGCGTGGACGGCTGCACAGTCGCGTCGGCGACCGTCCCGCCCCGGCCCACTCGACCGGCGGCGGCGCGGTGACCCCGCAGGCGTTGCCGATCCCGCTGACCGACCCGCTTCCGGACCCGCCGTCGGGTCCGTGAAAGGGCCCGCCGTCGGGCCCGCTGTCAGGCCCGCTTCCGGGCCCGCGAAAGGGCACCTGAAGCGAATCGTAAGCGGTCGCCGGCAGAGTTCTGGGTGTCACCGGAGAGCACGACCGACACCCAGGAGATTCCGATGCGCAAGCTCATCAACTCGACCTACATCACCCTCGACGGCGTCATCGAGAACCCGATGTGGACCGGGCCGTACTTCGACGAGGAGGCCATGAGCCTCGCCGGAGCGCAGACCGACGAGGCGGACGCGATGCTGATGGGCCGGGCCACCTACGACGGCATGTCCGTGGCCTGGCCGAACATGGACGAGAGCGACCCGACCACGGGCGCGGCGTACTTCAACAACGTCAAGAAGTACGTCGCCTCCACCACCCTGACCAACCCCACCTGGAACAACACGGAGGTGCTCCAGGGCGATCTGGTCGCGGCGGTCACCGCGCTCAAGGCCCAGGAGGGCAGGAACATCATCCAGTACGGCTTCGGCTCGGTCACCGCCCAGCTGATCCGGGCCGGTCTGGTGGACGAGGTCCGGTTCTGGATCCACCCCGTGCTGGAGGGCGCCGCCAGCGTGACCGTGCCGCTGACCGACTTCAAGGCGTCGTTCGACCTGGTCGACACCCGGGTGCACAAGAGCGGCGTGATCGTCGCCTCGTACCAGCCGAAGCGCTGAGCACCGGTCAGAGCTGAGCCCGGGCCTCGCCCGGGCTCAGCTTCGCGCCCTCGGCGACCAGCGCGTCGAAGCGTTCCCGACCGAGCGCGGCGCGCACCCGACCGGTCACCCGCTCGATCTCGTCGCGTTCGGCCGGGGCGGGCGGAGCCTGCGTGGCGAGCCGCGCCGCGGCGGCCGCGCCGAGCAACCGGGCGGCGGCCTCCGGGGCCCGCACCGCCGACGCCATCCCCTCCAGGGCGTAGCTCGCGTCGCGGGGCGCGGCCATCGCCTCGGCGACCTCGAACGCCTCGACGTGCAGGGCCAGCGCCGTGTCCGGGTCACCCCCCTGTTCGACCGCGTAGCCCAGCTCGACCAGGACCGGTGGCAGGTAGAGCGCAGGCTGGGCCTCGGCTCGCCCCCGCTCGGCGAGGCGGGTCAGGTGGGTGACGGCCAGATCGAGCTTGCCGTCGCGGCGGGCGGCCAGCCCGAGGCTCATCTCGGCGAAGACCAGTGCGCTGGGGGAGTCGTGCTCCTGCGCCAGCCGGTACGCGCGTTCGGCCAACTCCCGGGCCTGCGGGTAGTCGCGGGTCTGCACCGCCAGCCACGCCAGCCAGGACAGCTCGGTGCCGACCTGCGGCCACAGCCCCAGCTGCTCGGCCCAGCGCAGCCCGTCGCGGTGCAGTGCGGCGGCGCGGTCGTGCTCGCCGCGCATCTCCGCCAACGCGCCCACCCACTCGGTCGCCTGAAGCTGCCCCCACCGGTCGCCGAGGTCGGCGAAGAGCGCGGCGCTGCGGGTCGCCGCCCGCTCCAGCGTTGCCTGGTCGCCCAGCACGTGCGCGATCTTGGCCTGGGTGGTGAGCACCGCGGCCTCGGTCCACGCGTCGGAGGGGGTGGGCAACAGCTCCGCCGCCAGGGCCAGGTCACTGTGGCCGGTCACCGCGTTGGCCGCGAACCAGGCGCCCCGGCCGTCCGGGTCGCCGGCGACCGCGGCGCGCACCTGCGCCGGCGCGACGGCCTCGCCCCGCACCAGGGCGAAGCCCACCCGCCAGGCCGCCGCGCGGGCTTCCTGCGCCGGGTCGCCGCGCACCGACAGGGCACGCCGTGCCTCGGTGAGCCGGCCACGCAGAAACCAGTACCAGCTCAGTGCGACGGCCAGCCGCAGCCCGCCACCGTGGTCCAGCGCGGCACGCAGGTTCGCCGTCTCGGCGTCCAGCTGTGCCAGCCACCGCCGCTGCTCGGCCCCGCGCAGCCCGGGGTCGGCGCGCTCAACCAGCTCGGTGTAGTAGGCGGCGTGCCGGGCGCGGACCTCGTCGGCGTCGCTCAGGCGCTCCAGGCAGAACGCGGCCACCGATTCGAGCAGCCGGTAGCGCGGGGCCGCGCCGGAGTCGTCGAGCACCACCAGCGACCGGTCCACCAGTCGAGCCAGGGTGTCCAGGTCGGTGCGGCAGACGTGTTCGGCGGCCTGCGGGGTGCACCCGTCCGGAAACACCGCCAGTCGGGCCAGCACCATCCGGTCGGGCTCGTCCAGCAGGTCCCAGCTCCAGGCGATCACCGCGGTGAGCGTCCGCTGCCGGGGTGGCACGTCCCGCTGCGCGGTGGTGAGCAGCCGGAACCTGTCGTCGAGCCGGTCCACCACGCCGCGCACGCCCAGCGCGCGTACCCGGGTCGCGGCCAGTTCCAGCGCCAGCGGGAGGCCGTCAAGGCGACGGCAGAGCTGGGCCACGGCCGCCGCGCTCTGCCCGTCGAGGCGGAAACCGCGCTGCTGCGCGGCGGCGCGGGCGGCGAACAACCGGGCCGCCGCCGAGCGCCGGACCGTGTCCAGGTCACCGTCGTGCGGCACGGGCAGCGGGGGTACCTCCCAGAGCTGCTCACCGGTCAGCCCGAGTGGCTCCCTGCTGGTGGCCAGCACGCTCACCCCGGGCACGTGGCGCAGCAGCCGGGCGACCAGCTCGGCGACCGGCTCGATGACGTGTTCGCAGTTGTCCAGCACGAGCAGCAGCTGCCGGTGCCGCAGGGCGGTGACCACCCGGTCGGCGGGGGACAGGCTCGTGCCGGCGGTCTCATAGCCGCCCAGCGCGCCGAGCACCTGTTCGGCGACCCGGGCGTCACCGGCCGGCAGCGGCGCCAACTCGACCAGCTGGACGCCGTCCGGAAAGGACTGCGCGCGGGCCGTCTCGGTGGCCAGGCGGGTCTTGCCGACGCCACCCGGGCCGACCAGCGTGACCAGCCGCTGCCGGGACAGCAGCGCCCGCAGCTCGGCCAACGCCTCGGCCCGACCGACCAACTCGTCGAGCTGGGCCGGCAGGCTGTTCCGGATGATCGCCGCCTTCGGCGGGGCGCTGAGGCCGGCGTCCCGTTCGAGGATTCTGCGGTGCAGGGCGACCAGCTCCGGGCCGGGGTCGAGGCCCAACTCCTCCGCGAGGCGTTCGCGCAGGTCGGCGTAGCTGTCCAACGCCTCGGACTGGCGGCCCGCCGCGTACAGCGCGCGCAGCTGCACCGCCCGCAGCCCCTCGCGCAGCGGATGGCGGGCGACCAGCTCGGTCAGGTCCGCGGCCACCAGGTCGTGCTCGCCCCGGGCCAGCCGGGCCTGCGCCAACCGCTCCTGCACGACGAGGCGTTGCTCGGCGAGGCGGGCCGCCTCGGCACTGGCGAAAGCGGCGTCGGCCACGTCGGCGTACGCCTCGCCGCGCCACAGTGCCAGCGCCTCGGTCAGCCGCTCGACATCGGTGCTGCGGCTCAGGTCGACGAACCGATCCGCGTCGACGGCGTCGGCCCGCAGCAGGTAGCCGGGTGGCCGGGACTCGACCAGCTCACGGGCGCCCGGCTCGGCGTCGTTGAGCGCCTTGCGCAGCTGCGACACCCGCACCTGGAGGGCGCCGGCCGGGTTGGCGGGGGAGTCGTCACCCCACAGGTCGTCGATGAGGCGGTCCGCCGAGACCACCTGGTTGCGGTTGGCCAGCAGGTCGGCCAGCAACGCCCGTACCTTCGTGCCGGGCACCACCACCGGCTCGCCGGCGTCGGTGGTCACGGCGAGCGGCCCGAGCACCCCGAACTGCACGGCGGTCATCTTATGGCCTTGCCGGGGCGCCGTCCGGGCCCGCCGCCGGCCGGCCAGGGGCTTCGACACCGGTAAGGCGACCTGAAGTCGACCATAAGCGCGCGGGCGCACGGTGTGGGCATGGACATCTACTCCGAAGCGCATGGCAATGGTGAGGGCCGCCCACTGGTGCTGATCCACGGCGCACTCTCCGGCATCGGTACGTCGTTCGGCACGATCCTGCCGTCGCTGGCGAAGACCCGGCGGGTGATCGCCGTCGAGTTGCAGGCCCACTGCCACACCCCCGACGTGGACCGTCCGCTGACCGTGGAGCACTTCGCCGCCGACGTCGTCGAGTTGCTCGACCGGTTGGGCATCGGGCGGGCGGACGTTTTCGGCTGGAGCATGGGCGCGGCGGTGGCGCTGCGCCTCGGCACCCACCACGCCGACCGGGTGGGCCGCCTCGTGCTCGCCTCGGTGAGCTTCGACGAGGACGGCCTGCACCCCGGGCTGCTCGACGGGATCCAGGACCTGCAACCGGAGCACCTGCACGGCTCGGAGTTCCACGAGGAGTACCTGCGGACCGCACCGGACCCGGCGGGCTGGGCCACCCTGGTCACGAAGATGAAGGTGCTGGACGCGAACCTGCCCCGGTGGACCCCCGAGCAGGTCCGCGCGCTGGCCGCACCCACCATGATCGTGCTGGGCGACGCGGACATCGTCCAACCCGAGCACGCGGTGCGCATGTTCCGGCTGCTCGGCGGCGCGGTGCCCGGCGACCTGACCGGCCTGCCGGCCTGCCGGCTGGCCATCCTGCCCGGCACCACCCACACCACGATCCCGCAGCGCGCCGACTGGCTGGCCCCGATGATCGACGAGTTCCTGGGGGAGGCGTAGGGGTGTTTCGCAATCGGTTGCTCGGGGCAATCACCTGTCGACGACATCCCTCTGGAAGGACGAATCCCCGTGGAAGTTTCCGGCTTTTTCGCCGCCATCATCATCGGTCTGATCATCGGCGCGCTGGGCCGGCTCGTGGTCCCCGGCAAGCAGAACATCCCGATCTGGCTGACGCTGCTCATCGGTGTGATCGCGGCGATCCTCGGCACGCTCGTTGCCGGTGTCTTCGGCGTCGACGACACCAGTGGGATCGACTGGATCGAGCTGGTCATCCAGGTCGCCTTCGCGGCTGTCGGCGTGGCTGTCGCAGCCGGTGCCTACGGCCGCCGTCGGGTGCGCTGACCTCTCGCACCATCGTGCCGGCCCGCCCTCCCCCGGAGGGCGGGCCTCGCCGTGTCCGGACCCTGAACTGGACCAGCTACGTGGACCGTGCGGTCGGGATCACGAACCCCTCTCGTCAGCGTACGGATCCCTGTTCGGATCGGCGGCGGACCGCCGCTAGCAGGCGGCGTACGCCGAACACGTGGCCGCCCGAGGTCAGCAGGATCTGCCGGTACAGGCCGCCGGCCAGGCCGGGGAAGACCGCGCGTGTCTCGGCGCGCAGCCGTGACCGGGTCGGACCGTCGGCGTCGAGGCGGAAGGTCAGCGCGTACGTCGAGAACCGGTGGCTGCCCCGCAGGGCCAGCTCCTGACCGGGGATCGCGGTGGCGACGTGGAATCCGGGCAGTGTCGAGCCCTCGCTGAGGGGTCGGGGCCCGGACGTGACGGGGTCTGCGGCATGCACCAGGCGGGCGTACCCGCTAGCGCCGAACCGCGAGAAGGACCTCTCCACGACGTCGATCAGGTGGGGCCAGACCCGGTCGGGCCCGGCGTTGATGAACGTGGTGTGTTCGTCCAGGTGGGGCAGTGGGTCGATCGGCATCGGCATCTCCCAGTTCGTCCGTCATCCTCCTCCGCCCGGCGCGAAGTTCGCCGTCCCGGTCATGGCGGCCGGCCGAATTAACGGGTAGAAACATGTCGACCCCTTCGGCGCGCGACCCGTTCTCGGCCGCTGTGGTCAGAGAGCGCTCTCACGCCGCCCCAGCTGCGCCGGACGAGACGGTCCGGTCAGCGGAGAGGACGAACCACATGACAAGCCCGTCCCGACGTACCCTCACCCTTGCCCTGCTGGTGACCGCCGCCGTCACCATGTCCAGCACCGCCGCCACCGCCGGCCGCCCCACGCACGGCGCACCCGACTTCGGCCCGAACGTGACGATCTTCGACCCGTCCATGCCGGTCGGCCAGATCCAGCAGACCCTCGACGCCGCGCACGCCCGGCAGGTCGACAACGAGATGGGCACCGAGCGGCACGCCTACCTGTTCAAGCCGGGCACGTACGGCACCGCCGCGCAACCGCTGCAGGCCAAGGTCGGCTACTACACCGAGGTGTCCGGCCTGGGCGCCTCGCCCACCGACGTCGCCATCAACGGCAAACTCGAGGTCTACAACCGTTGCCTGGCCGACGGCGGCACCGGCAACTGCCTGGCGCTGGTCAACTTCTGGCGCACCCTGTCCAACCTCTCGCTCACCATCAACGCGGCCGGCCAGGACGACTGCCGGTCGTCGGCGAACTTCTGGGCGGTGTCCCAGGCGGTGTCGATGCGCCGGCTGAACATCGGCGGTGGTGGTCTGTCGCTGATGGACTACTGCACCGCCGGTCCGCAGTACGCCAGCGGCGGCTTCATCGCCGACTCGCGGCTGCCCGCCACCACCAACGGCTCACAGCAGCAGTGGCTGACCCGCAACAGCGAGGTCGCGGGCTGGTCCAACGCGGTGTGGAACCAGGTGTTCGCCGGGGTCGAGGGCGCGCCGGACGACGCCAGCTTCCCCGACCCGCCCTACACCACGCTGGAGACCACCCCGCTCAGCCGGGAGAAGCCCTACCTCTTCGTCGACGGCAAGGGCCGCTACCAGGTGCGGGTGCCCGCCGCCCAGCGGGACAGCCGGGGCGTCTCCTGGGCCGACGGCATGACGCCGGGGCGGACCATCGGGATCGGCGACTTCTTCATCGCCAAGCCCTCCGACCCGGTGCGGGTCATCAACAGCCAGCTGGCCCGGGGCAAGCACCTGCTGCTCACCCCCGGCACGTACGACATCGCGCGCAGCATCGAGGTCCGACGGCCGGACACCGTGGTGCTCGGGATCGGGCACGCCACGCTCACCGCCGTGAACGGCGCGATCCCGCTGGACGTGGCCGGTGTGCCCGGGGTGATCGTCGCCGGTGTCACGATCGACGCCGGCACCGTCGAGTCGCCGGTCCTGCTGCGGGTCGGACGCCAGCACGGCCACAACGCGAGCAGCTCGCACAACCCGACCACGCTCTCCGACGTGTACTTCCGGGTCGGCGGTCCGCACATCGGACGGACGAACACCGCGCTGGAGGTCAACAGCGACAACGTGCTCATCGACCACACCTGGGTGTGGCGCGGCGATCACGGCGTCGAGGGCTTCACCGAGGGCGTCAACGGTGACACCGACCGCTGGCGTACCAACACCGGTCGCTACGGGGCCGTCATCAACGGCGACCGCGTGACCGCTACCGGGCTGTTCGTCGAGCACTTCCAGCGGTACAACACGGTCTGGAACGGCGAGCACGGCACCACGATCCTCTACCAGAACGAGCTGCCGTACGACCCGCCGACGCAGGCCGACTGGATGAACGGCCCGGTCGAGGGCTGGGCCGGGTACAAGGTCGGTGACCGGGTGCGTCACCACACCCTGTACGGCGGCGGGGTGTACGTCTTCAACCAGAACAACCCGTCGATCCACACCGAGAACGGCTTCGAGGTGCCGAACCGGCCGGGGGTGCGGCTGCACCACATCATGACCGTCAACCTCAGCGCCGGCACGATCGACCACGTGGTCAACGGCGTCGGGGACGCGGCCGACATGACCCGTGTCGGCGCCCCGGTCTACCTGAGCCAGTACCCCACCCCGTAGCGGGGATCGGGCGTAGAAGCGGTGCCGGAGCCGGTCGTCGGCTCCGGCACCGCCGTAGGTGGTGCGATGCGTGGAGAATCCGCGCCAACGGTCTTGAATTCCTATCGACCCGGTAGGAAAATAGGTGAATGCCGGTTGGTCCACTCCTCACCGCCGGATCGCGCGTCGACTCGTGACCCCCGCGCACCGGCTGGGCTCCGAACGCACGCCACCGCACGTCCGACCGATCCGGCATCGCCGGATCGGTTCACCACCATGGAGGTACGCCATGACCACCGATCCGTCACCCCCCAACCCGGAGACCGCAGGGGAGTCCCGGCTCGCGTTCAACGAGGACTGGGTCGCGACCATCCTCGGGCTGGCACTGCTGGTCCTGGTCCTGCTCGGTGCCATCCCCGCCGGGCTGGTGCCCTGATGACCGCCGACGCGACCCGCACGGGCAGCGAGCCCGGCACGCCCGACGCCACCCGGGCCAGCGACGCACCCGCCGAAGACGTGGCCGAGCCGAGTACGTCGCCGACCACCGTCGACCCCGCCGGTCCGACCAGTGTGGTGCGTGACGGGGCGTTCTGGGCCTGGACGGCAGTCGGCCTGCTGATCGTGGTCGGTCTCGCCGCGCTGACCCGCTTTCTGGAGCAGAACGTCCCGGCCTGGGCCGAGGGCACCGCCGTCGAGGACATCGGAGCGGCGATCGAGTACCCGGTCTACGCGATCCTGCTCGGCCTGCTCGGCAACGTCGCCGTCACAGTGCTCGGATGGCGCGACCGGATAGCCGCCGCGTTCCGCACCGAGTTCTTCATCAAGACCGGTCTGGTGCTGCTCGGGGCGTCGATCAACCTGGCGGTCATCGCCAGCGCCGCCGGCCCGGCGATCGCCCAGGCGATCCTGCTGATCAGCGGGGTCTTCCTCTTCACCTGGTGGTTGGCTGGCCGGTTCGGCCTCGACGACAAACTGCGGGCGCTGCTCGCGTCGGCGGTGTCGATCTGTGGGGTCAGCGCGGCGATCGCCGCCGCCGGCGCGGTGCGGGCGCGCCGCGAGCAGTTGGCCTACACGGCGAGTCTGGTCATCGTCTTCGCGCTGCCGTCGATTTTCATCCTGCCCTGGTTGGCCGATGTATTCGGGCTTTCCGACGCGGTGGCCGGTGCCTGGATCGGTGGCAACATCGACACCACGGCCGCGGTCACCGCCGCGGGAGCGCTCGCCGGGGAGGAGGCTCTCCAGATCGCCAGCATCGTCAAGGTCACCCAGAACGCCCTGATGGGTGTGGTCGCGGTCGCGCTCACCGCGTACTTCACACTGCGGGTGGAACGACGGCCCGGCGCGGCCCGACCAGGTCTCGGTGAGCTGTGGACGCGGTTCCCGAAGTTCGTCCTCGGCTTCATCGCGGCCTCGGTCATCGCCACCTGGTACCTCGACGCGACGGGTGCGGACGGGAAGGCCACCATCGCCATCGTGAACGACCTGCGCGTCTGGTTCCTGATCCTGGCCTTCGTCAGCATCGGTCTGGAGGTCCGGGTCGCGTCGCTGCGGGAGGCGGGTTGGCGACCGGTGGCGGTGTTCGCCAGCGCCACGGTGTTCAACCTCGCGTTGGCGCTCGGCCTGGCGTTCCTGCTGTTCCGCAATTTCTCAGCATGAGGCGGGCGGTCGCCGCGGGGTCGTCTCGACAGCCCGTGAGCAAACTACTAGCGACACCGGTGACGTGCAGCTGAATGGGTGAAAACTGACCTCTAGGGACCGAATCACGGGTATCCACGCAGGGCATTGGGCTAAGTGTCCGTTTGGTAGCTGTTGGGTGGGTTACGGTCGGCCGGTTGCAGCTGCGGGCCGACCGTTCCGTCGTTCCAAGGAGTTCCTCATGGACCTGCCCGTCACCGCCGTCGGTGTCGATCCGCCGACGGGCCTGGTGCCCCGACGCGTGCTGGTCACCGGCGGCGCCGGCTTCATCGGCAGCCACGTGGTCGCCCGGCTGATGCTGATGGGCAGCCAGGTCCGGGTGCTCGACAACTTCTCCACCGGCCGGATCGAGAACCTGGCCGACGCCGTGTGCGGCGGGCTGACCGAGGCGGACGTCATCTCCGGTGACATCCGCGCGTCGGAGGGTGTCGAGGTCATCCACGAGTGGCAGCCGGACGTGGTGGTGCACCTCGCCGCGCAGCCGAGCCTTCCCACCGCCCGTCGTTCACCGCTGTACGACGCCGACGTGAACGTGTTCGGCACCGTCAACGTGCTGGACGCCTGCGCCCGCAGCGGCGTACGGCTGATCGTCAACGCGACCAGCAGCGACATCTTCGGCAGCGTCGCCGCGCACGAGTTGCCGGTGCGCGAGGACCACCCGATCGCGCCGGTGAGCCCGTACGGCGTCAGCAAGGCCGTCGGCGTGCACTACCTCGACTGGTACGGACGTCAGCACGGCCTGTCGTACACCTCGATGGTGTTGGGAAATGTCTACGGGCCCCGGCAGGAGGGCGGCGACTGCGGTGTGGTGTCCCTGATGGTCGACGCGCTGCTCGGGGGCCGGCAGGCGGTCATCCACGGCGACGGTACGCAGACCCGGGACTTCGTCTACGTCGGCGATGTCGCCGAGGCGATCGCGCTCGCCTGTCACCACAGCGGAGTGGGGACTGTCAACATCGCTTCGGGGCGGCAGACCAGCGTCAACGAGGTGTACGACACCGTCCGGGAGGCGTTCGGCGTCGACGAGGTGGCCCGTTACGAGCCGCTGCCCTGGTCGGGCGAGGTCCGCGACATGGCGCTGGACACCCGCCGGGCGCGCGAGCTGCTCGGCTGGCACCCCACTGTCGGCTTCACCGAGGGCGTCCGGATGACGGTGCGCGAAGCGCGCCGCCGCCAGACCGGCAGCCACATCCTGTCCCCGGCGTGGGCGCTCAGTCGCTGACATCCCAGCGCATATTTCCCGTCATCTGATCGGGAATTTCATCGAACAGTCTCACTCTTGCGGTGCGGCATCCACTGCTGCCACGATGACCGTCAATGCCTTCCGCCGAAGAAGGAGTGGTCGTTATGGCGGTGTCCCGCCGCAGGTTCGTCACATCGGTACTGGCCGGGTCCGCCCTCGCCACCGCCTCCACCACCGAGCTGCTCAACACGGTGGCCGGCCCCGCGCACGCCGCCAGTCCTCCCGGGGACGTGGTCGGCAAGGTGACGGTCGGCTACCAGGGCTGGTTCAGCGCCCCCGGCGACGGCGCGCCGATCGGCGGGTGGTGGCACTGGAGCCGCGACCGGTTCCAGCCGCCCTCGCCCGCCAACACCACCATCGTGTCCTGGCCGGACATGCGGGAGTACACCCGCAGTTACCCCACCGCGTACCCCAACCTGGGCAACGGCCAGCCGGCCACCCTTTTCTCCTCGTACGACCAGCAGACGGTGGACACCCACTTCCGCTGGATGCAGGAGTATGGCTGCGACACCGCCGCCCTGCAACGGTTCAACCCGATGGGCGACGAGGGCCCGACCCGCGACGCGATGGCGCAGAAGGTGCGCTCCGCGGCCGAGCGGTACAACCGCAAGTTCTACATCATGTACGACGTCACCGACTGGTTGAGTTTCCAGTCGGAGATCAAGACCGACTGGACGACGAAGATGGCGGCGCACACCGCGTCGTCCGCGTACGCCCGGCAGAACGGCAAGCCGGTCGTCTGCATCTGGGGTTTCGGGTTCAGCGAGCCCAGCCGCCCCTTCACCCCCGGGCCCTGCCTGGAGGTGATCAACTGGTTCAAGGCGCAGGGCTGCTACGTCATCGGCGGCGTGCCCACCTGGTGGCGGCAGGGCATCGAAGACTCCCGCCCCGGCTTCCTCGACGTCTACCACGCCTTCCACGCGATCTCGCCGTGGATGGTCTACCGGGCCAGGACCGTGGAGGAGCTGGACTCGTACTACAACAACGTCAACGTCGGCGACATGGCCGACTGCGCGGCCCGCGGCATCGACTACCTGCCCTGCGTGATGCCCGGCGACCTGGCCGGGGGGCACCGCAAACACGGCGACTTCTACTGGCGGCACATCTACAACATGATCCGGCTCGGCTCCCAGGGCCTGTACGTGTCCATGTTCGACGAGTACAACGAGGGCAACCAGATCGCCAAGACGTCCGAGACCCAGGCCACCACCCCGGCCGGCGCGAACATCCGGGCCCTGGACGAGGACGGCGTCGCCTGCTCCGCCGACTACTACCTGCGAATCACCGCCGACGGCGGCCGGATGCTCAAGAGGCAACTCGGCCTCACCGCCGTCCGCCCCACACCGCCGATCCTCGGCACATCACCCCCGACCGGCGGTGACCTCGCGGCCGGCCGGTCCACAGCGGCCAGCAGCCAGAACGGCCCGTTCGTGGCCTCGAACGCCGTCGACTCCAACGCCGGCAGCTACTGGGAGAGCGGCAACGGCGCGTTCCCGCACTGGTGGCAGGTCGACCTCGGCGCCAACCACCAGGTCAACAAGCTCGTCGTGCGGCTGCCCACCGGCTGGGGCGCGCGTACCCAGACCATCACCGTGCAGGGCAGCGTCGACGGCAGCTCCGTCTCGACCATCGCCGCCGCCTCCGCGTTCACCTTCGACCCGGCCACCGGCAACGCCGTCACCCGCACGCTGCCGACCACCACGGCCCGCCACATCCGGCTGAGCATCGCCGGCAACACCGGCTGGCCGGCGGGCCAGCTTTCCCAGGTCGAGGTGTACGCCGCCGGCGGCACCACGGACAACCCGCCGACCGCCCCGAGTGGCCTCACGGTGACCGGCCGGACGGCGAGCAGCGTGTCCCTGGCCTGGACGGCGTCGACCGACGACAACGGCGTGACCGGCTACCAGGTACGCCAGGGCGGCACGGTGGTCAGCACGGTCACGGGCACCACGGCGACCGTGAGCGGACTGGCCGCGTCCACCTCGTACACCTTCACCGTCGTCGCCCGCGACGCCGCCGGCAACACCTCGGCGGCCTCGAACGCGGCCACGGTGACCACCGACGCCCCGACCAACGCCGACCTGGCCCGAGGGCGGTCCACCAGCGAGAGCAGCCACGTCCAGAGCTACGGCTCGGGCAACGTGGTCGACGGCGACGCGAACAGCTACTGGGAGAGCGCCAACAACGCGTTCCCGCAGTGGGTGCAGGTCGACCTGGGCGCGACACGCACGGTCGGGCGGGTGGTGCTCAAGCTGCCGCCGTCGTCAGCCTGGGGGAGTCGGACGCAGACCCTCGCCGTCGCGGGCAGCACCGATGGGAGCGGCTTCGGGACCCTCGTCTCCTCGGCGGGGCGGACTTTCGACCCGTCGACGGGCAACCAGGTGACGCTGACGTTCACCGGCGCGCAGACCCGCTATGTGCGTATCACCGTGACCGGTAACACCGGCTGGCCGGCCGGACAACTGGCGGCACTGGAGGTGTACGCCAGCTGACCGGACGAGGGGCGGCCGCCGTACGCCGACCGGTGGCCGCCCCTCCACCCGTACGCCGACTACCAGATGATGATGCCGCCCTGCACCGCCCTGGCGCGCTGCACGGCATCCCGCACGTTGGCCAGGTAGCGGAGGATGCGTTCCGCGTCGTATCCGGTCGCGGCGGCCAGCAGCTCGACGTTCTCCGCCAGGCGGACGCACTCCTGGTCGAAGGCATCGAGCTGACCGGGGAAGACCTGGAGGTTACCCCGATTCTCGACCGTGACATCGGCGAGTTGTGGCAGGAACGTCGCGCCCAGCTGACGAGTCACCGCGGAACCCCACAGTGAATGACGGAAGGCTTCAGCTCCCACCGCCGTGCTGGTGCCCGGCGGATCCTCCACAACCTGCCGGCCGGCGTAGGAGTCGTCGTCGGGTATCCACACCGCGATATCCAGGCTCAATCGCACACTCCCGCCAAGCTCCGAAGCGCGGCTGGTAGGGGGATCCCTAGCTGCATCGATCCGCCGCCCGGACTGGCCACGATGCTAGGTGGCAGGCCGACCCGGCCCGAATTGTTTGTCGGCTCTGTCGCCCGCTGGTTACGGTGCCTCGCGTGACAATGTCAGATGCGGAATGGTGGTCGCTGCTCCGGGAGCTGGACGAGCCGGTCGCGCCGGTGGAGCACGGCCTCAGCCCGGAGTCGCTCACGCGGGTCATGGTCGAGGGCGTAGTGCCGCAGTCGGTGCTGGCGGTCTCGAACGCTCGGGTGCAGCCAGGCGCAGGTGATGGTCTGGAGATGCCACGGCACTTCGACCGCGCGGCGACCCAGGGTCGGTTCGACCGGCTCGCGGAGCGATTGAGCGAGGCCTACGGTTGCCGATGCGACGTGGGGCTGGCCCAGGACTCCGCATGTTTCGGCAGCATCTGGATTCCCGCCGAGGTCAGTCGCAGCCGCACGAAACGTACCCGAATCCCACTGTCTCTGAGTGTGAGCGTCAGCAATTTTGGTGGCCTTGCCGCGTGCGGATCTTCCGCTCCGTGGGCCCACACATCTCACCTGCACCCGGACGACCGCGCACGGATCGAGGGGGCACTCAGCGGACTCGACTACCTCCTCGTCCCAGAGCACATCCTCGCCGCGCCGTACGACGGGCCCAATGGTTGGGTGTTCGGCCCGACGAATGATGCGACCTGGTCCACTCGATTCTTCGAGCCCCTCTGAACACGTCAGAACCCCACCACTTGTCAAGACGACCGGGTGCCCTCACGGTGCAGTTCAACGCTTCACACAGGCTCGGTAACGGCGAATCGCGGTAGCTCAAGTTCGGTCGGCGGGGCGATTGTGAACGTCCCACCCAACGCCTGCGGCGTCCATCCAGCGCGCAGGCCGTAACGGACCAGAACGCGTACGTCCGCGGCTGTCGGGTAGGGGTACGCCTCCCCGCTGCCGTGCACGTCGGTCTCGACGTATCGACCGTCAGCGGCAACGGTGGGCCGCTCGGTCACATCGGCCTGTAGGGCGCGACCGGCTTTTCCCGCACCCCATACGCGGAGCCTTATGCAGCGGTGAAGACGGCCGTCAGAGCCAGGTGCGGCCCGGATGTCGGCCTTCCAGGTGAACTCCCGGCCGTCGATGTGGAGCCTGCGCAGCCTCGACCTCATCCGCCCATGCTGCCAGCCATGCGGTCACCACACGCGCCGCCGGCCGTGATGTCGGCGCAGGTGCCCAGCCGAACCGGCCCAAATCGGTTGTTCGCACTGTCGCCCGCTGGCTACGGTGCCTCGCGTGCCTGACGCGGATTGGTGGTGAAGCGAGTGGCGAAGAACAGGCCGCCGTTCAGCATGAAGGCGATGCTCAGGCTGGAACGCGGCACCGCGACCGCCACCGACGCCCTGCGCCGTTACGCTCCGCTCGCCGACGAGCTCGGCGCCGACGGGATCGACGTCGCGTGCTTCGTACCACCGAGCACAACGACACCGACCCGAGCTGGAGCGGACGTGCGTTCGCCACCCTCGGCGACCTGCCTGCCCTGCTGAGCGAGTTGAGCGGCCCGCGTTGCGCTTCGACGTCTGACGGGCGGGGCCGGTGACCACTGGGTGACGACGCAGCTCATCGCCGGCGATCGCTTCTTCGGGACGAAGAGTTAATTGTCGGTCTGCTGTTCCAGATGCCGACGAGCCTCCCGCCACAGGCGCTCGAAATCCTCCGAGGACAGGCTTTCCACAGCAGGCTCCACCACCAGGCTCGGTCCAGGGAACGGGGACTCCGGCACACAGCCGTACCGCTGGTCGTACTCGGCAACCGCCCCCACCACTCCCGAATCGCGAGCGATGAGCACCTCTGCAAGCGATGCCGCCGCGAAGAAGGCCCCGTCCGATGCGCGTTGCTCAACGTGGCGCAGTGCCCACCGATCAGCGTCCAGCTCGTCGTAGCACCAGCGGTCGTCATCTGGGCAGTACCAACGAACGTAGGTGAGCATGTGGCCATTGTCGCGGAGCCTTATGGCGGCGTGGCAGACGTTTCGGGCATGCGCGAGACGGTCGCGTCCTCGTCGACGCGGACAGTGTCGCGCCGGCTGAGGTTCGGTGGCGGCCGTTGGCGCGTACTCTCATCGCCGATGTCGCCCGCGCGCAGCCGGCGCCGGCCGGCGTGGCGCGGCTGGCGACGGTGGTCGGCCTCACCCGCTGACGGACTCGCGCCGGCGCATGTCGTCGGCGGGGTTGATGGTGCGGACCGGGTCCGGGACCGGGCCGCGTCGCCGCCACTCGCGCGGGTAGCCCAGCGAGACCTCCTCGAACCGGACGCCGTCGTAGAACGTGGTGCGGGGGATGTGGAGGTGCCCGTAGACCATCGTGGACGCGCCGAAGCGTAGGTGCCAGTCGCGGGTGCGGACGGTGCCGCACCACTGGGCGAACTCCGGGAACCACAGGACGTCGGTGGGTTCGCGCACCAGCGGGTAGTGGTTGACCAGCACCGTCGGCAGCGCCGGGCCGCGCTCGGCCAGCCGGCGTTCGGTCTCGATGATGCGGGCGTCGCACCACGCCTCCCGGCTCGGGTACGGGTCGGGGTGCAGCAGCGCCTCGTCCGTGCAGACCACCCCGGCCGCGTACGCAAGGTCCAGCGACTCCTGCTTGGTGCGCGCCTGCGGCACCCGGAACGTGTAGTCGTAGAGCACGAAGAGCGGGGCGATGGTGGCGGGGCCGCCCTCGCCGTCCCAGACGGGGTACGGGTCCTCCGGGGTGACGACTCCCAGCCGCCGGCACAGCTCGACCAGCTCGCGGTAGCGGGTCTCGCCGCGCAGGTGCTCCGGGTCGCCGGGCGGCGTCCACAGCTCATGGTTGCCCGGCGCCCAGACCACCCGGGCGAAGCGGCTGCTCAGCAGGCCGAGAGCCCACTCGATGTCGGCGTACCGCTCGGCCACGTCACCGGCGACGAGCAGCCAGTCGCCAGGATGGTCCGGCCGGAGCTCCTGGACGAACGCGCGATTCTCCGCGTAGCTGATGTGCAGGTCGCTGACGGCTCGCAGCCGGGGCGAAGGGCTCACCGTTCGAGGCTAGGCCGCCGCGGCCGGATCGGGGCACTCCGATCGGGTCGCGTCGCCGGCCGCCCGTTCAGCAGAACCAGCCGTCCTGCACCCAGCCGCGCCGGTTGATGTACCCGTAGGCGAAGCCGTAGACGTAGCCGCCGCTACGGGGACCTTCGACCAGGAACGTCTGACCCTGGTAGAGGGTGCCCATCCAGGCGCCGTTGGGCTGCGTGCGGACGAACAGGTCGCTCGCGCACACCGTCTCGCGCTGACCGATGGTGCCGTTGGCGGCCTGCGCCGGCGCCGGTGCGGCGAGGGTCGCGGCGACGATCCCGGCCAGCACGCCGGCCGTCACCCGGGCCCTCACCATGAGTCGTACCCGCCGATGCACTCGGAGCGCAGGTAACCCCAGTCGTTCGGGCCGAAGTCGAAGGCGGCCGCCCACCCGTTGTAGACCGGATGCGCGCCCGGGGTGTGGCCGATCTTGTTGCCGTAGACGAGCGTGCGCTTCAGGCCGGTGGGGCCGCCGGCAGAGTCGTAGTTGGCGTAGAAGCTGGCGCTCTGGCAGATGACTATGGCGTGCCGTGGCACCACCGGGTCGGCCTGCGCCGGCGTGCCGCCCAGGGCGGCCACCGCCGCTCCGACGGCCAGCGCCGCGGGGACTTTTCGAAGCATGCCCACCTCCCGTACGCCGAAACTTTCCTACCGGCGACCCTACCGACGAGGTTGATAAATGTCGATGCCGGGACCGGTCGTCCGGAGGGGGACCGGCGGGCCTGGGGCGACGGCCCTCGGCCGCATATCCGGCGACCCGACGGGAAAGCGCGGGGCGTCCGACAGCCCACACCGGAGCAGGAGAAAAACATGCCTTTCATTACCGTGGGGACGGAAAACTCCGCACCCATCGACCTGTACTACGAGGACCACGGATCCGGTAAGCCCGTGGTGCTCATCCACGGCTTCCCGTTCAACGGGGCAACGTGGGAGAAGGAAACCAGCGTGCTGCAGAACGCCGGATACCGGACGATCACCTACGATCGGCGCGGTAACGGCAACTCGGCGCAGCCGGCCTTCGGGTACGACTACAACACGTTCGCCGCCGACCTGGACGTGCTGATGACCGAGTTGGACCTGAACGAGGTGACCTTGATCGGTCACTCGATGGGCACCGGCGAGGTCGTCCGCTACCTGGCCAACTACGGCTCCCAGCGGGTCAGCCGGGCCGTGCTGCTCAGCCCGCTGCAACCGATGTTGGCCAAGGCCGACGACAACCCCGAGGGCGTCGACCGCAAGCTTTTCAAGGGCTTCCAGGACGCCATCATCAAGGACCGCTTCGCCTATCTGACGTCCTTCTGTGACGCGTTCTTCAACCCGGACCAGAACATGGGCAAGCGGGTCAGCGAGGAGGCGTACCGGGCGCACTGGCAGATCGGCGCGATGGCCTCCGGCAAGGCCACCCACGACAGTGTGGACGCCTGGCAGGAAGATTTCCGCCCCGACCTGCCGAAGATCAACATTCCGGTGTTGATCATTCAGGGTGACCAGGACCGGGTGCTGCCCTACCCGGTGACTGGCCAGCGGCTCGGGCCGATGATGCCGACCGGCCAGCTCATCACGCTCAAGGGCGCGCCGCACGGCATCCCGTGGACCCACGCCGACGAGGTCAACAAGGCGATCATGGACTTCATGAAGCAGCCGGCCAAGGCTCGCGCCTGACCCGTACCGGTAGCCGATCGGACGCCAGCGCCGTGAGGCGCCGCGACACCCGGCCCACGGTTCGCACCGGGGCCGGGTGTCGTCGTCGGTCAGGCCCGGCGGGCCACCACCGCGCCGTTCGCCCCCGGCGCGTCGAACGGCACCGTCCGCACGTCGACGAAACCGGCGTCGGTGAGCCAGGCCGCGTACTCGGCACCCGAATAGTTGCGCCCACCCTCGGTCTCGACAAGCATGTTCATCCCCATCAGCGCCGCCTCGGGCGGCCCGGTGCGTTCGTCGTTGAGCAGCAGTTCGCAGACGACGATCGCCCCGCCGGGCGGCAACGCCGCGTGGCACCGGGCCAGCAACGCCCGGTTCGTCGGCTCGTCCCAGTCGTGCAGGATCATGCTGAGCAGGATGACGTCGTGGCCCGTCGGCAGCGTCGGGTCGGCGAGGAAGTCACCCACCACCGCGTCGATCCGCCCGGTCAGGCCGGCCTCCGCGATCCGCTCCCGGGCCCGCACGCAGACGTGCGGCAGATCCAGGACGGTCGCCCGCAGCTCGGGCAGGCGGCGGCAGAACTCGATCGGGAACGCGCCGGCCCCGCCGCCGACGTCGAGCAGCCGGCGGTGCGCCGAGAAGTCGTACGCGTCGGCCAACGCGCTGGCGGTGAAGCTGGACGTGGAGAACATCGCGTCCCAGAACTGCGCCAGCATCTCCGGGTCGGCGGTGTCGAACATCGACTGTTGGGCCTCCGGGTCCCAGGTCAACGGGCGATCCGTGCGCAGTGCCTCGCCGATGCGGTGCCACGGCAGGTAGGTGCGCAGGTCGGAGTAGCGGATCTGCGCGCCGAAGTAGTACGGGCGACCCTCGACCAGGAACTGCTCGGCCAACTCGGAGTTGCGGTACGCGTCGCCGGCCTTCTCCAACAGCCCGAGTGAGGCACTGGCGGCCAGTAACAGGTCCGCCGGCCGGTCGGGCAACCCGAACTCGGCGGCGGCCTCCTCGACGGTCATCGTCCGCCCACCGGCCAACCTGGTGAACAGGCCGAGCTCGACGCCGGCCGCGAGGGTCTTGAACCCCCACACACCGGCCACCAGACGCATGAGGGGAGTGGGAGTGATCATGCCGACATGAGATCACAGATCGGCGCTTTCCACGATGGACGGTCACGCCCGTAGCAACGTCACCAACCCCGCGGCCACCAGCACCCCGGCCCAGAGCCGGTCCACGTTGAACCAGGCCCGACGCAGCACACCCACCCCGAACACCTGGTAGACCAGCACCGCCACGGCCAGGGCGACGCCGAGCATCGCCACGGTGTGCACCCCGGCCGCCGCGAGGCCGGACAGCGCACCGACCGGCGCGGCGGCCAGGTGCCCGGAGTGACCCCCGGGCACCGGCTCGGCCACCAGCACCGGCACCAGCATCAGGCCCGCGCCGTGCGCTGACGACATCAGGAACGACCAACCGGCGAGCTGCCCCGCCGACAACCGCATCCCCGCCCACCGGAAGTGCCGCTCGGAGAGCAGTCGCCACAGCCCGAACGCGACCAGCAGCACGCCGCCGAGCACCGCGAGGGCGCTGCTCGCCGTCACCGACCGGGTCGCGGCGACCAGCGCGGCGACGATCGCCACCGAGGCGAGATGCCCCGCCGCGATCGGCGGCAGGGCCCGCAGCAACGCCATCCGGCTGCGCTCCTGAAGGCCCCGGGCCACCGCGAACAGCCACCCCATCGCCGGGTTCAGACCATGGAACGCGCCGAGCGCGGCGAGCGTCGCCAGGGCGGTGAGGGTCACGGAAAGCAGTACGAGTCGGAGGAGGCGTCCCCGCCCTGCAACCGGGTCTGGTGCACCCGCAGGCCCCGGAACTCGTCCCCGTGCGGGAAGAACCGCTCATCAGGGGTGAGCCCACCGGTGTCCACGTCGACGTCGAGCTTGGCCAACCAGGCGCCCACCCCGTCGGGGTAGAACTGGTCGTCCCACGCGCCGTAGAGCGAGTTGCTGACGTACACCCGCCGACCGTCCCGGCTGACCTCGACCATCTGCGGGCCACCGGCCAACGGCTCGTCCGGCGCGGACGGGTGCGCGCTGCGGCGGACGATCCCGCCGAGGTGCACCGAGCCCGTCTGCACCGGGTGCAGCGGGTCGCTGACGTCGTACTGGCGCAGCTCGCCGGTGCCCCAGCAGGAGACGTAGAGGAACCGGTCGTCCACCGACAGGTCGATGTCGGTCACCAGCGGCGGCACCGCCCCGAAGGGTTTGAGCAGGTCGGGCAGGTCCGCCGGGTCGGCCGGCTCGGCCGGGATGTCGATCACCCTGGTGACCGCCCAGCCGTCCCCGTCGCGGTGCCACAACCAGATCGAGGCGGACAGGTCCTCGACGCTGATCACCACACCGACGAACCCGTACGACTTCGTCGGGTCGTGCGCCGGCCGCAGCTCCAGCGGCATCTGATACGCATCGCCCAGGTCGACCCGCTGCACGTGCCGGCGTTTCGCCAGATCCCAGAAGTGGATGGCGTGCCCGTAGCGTCGGCCCAGCAGCAACTCACCGATGATGCCGTCCTCGATCATCGACGGGGTGCCCCACTCGCTGGTGACCAGCACGTCCTGGGTCAGGTGCCACCACACGTCGTACGCCAGGAACTGCGGACCCCGGTCGGCCTCCCACGCCCCGCGTACCTCGAACGTGGTGTGATCCAGGATGGCGATGCCACCGGGACCCTCCTCGCCGTCCGCGCCACCGAGAGCCGAGAGGTAGATGCCGTCCGGCCCACAGTGCACTGTGTGCGGCCGCGAGTAGCCAGCCCGCTTCGCCAACTCCTCGGCCCCGATCACCTTGACGATCTGCGGCTGGCGTGGATCAGGCTGGGTGTCGAGCACGTGGATGCGCGACGACCGCAGGCCGGGCACGATCAGGTAGCGCCGCTCGACGTGCGGGTGCGGGGCGGTCGGGCAGAGCGCGCTGCTGCACGCGTTCCAGCCGAAGTGGTGCAGCTCGTCACCGACGTACGGCAGGTCGGTCCAGCCAACGACCCGGCCGTATTCGGGGGAGTCGGGGTCGGTGTCCAGCACCACTATGGCGTCCGGACGGCTGGCCGCCCGGTCGAAGGCCGCCACGTAGGCGAGCTTCTCCGTCGGTGCGGTCACCGCCTCGCGCGGCGAGGGGTAGAACGTGGGATCGGGAGTCCAGCGGGTCATCACAGCTCCGCTCGTCAGGTGGTGGGGACGCCAAGTCGGTCGAGCAGGTGGCGGCGCAGCGCGCCGAAGGCCGGGTCGTCCGGGGTACGGGTTGCACCGAGGTCGACGGGCAGGTCCGCGGCGATGCGACCCTCGTCGAGGAGCAGGATCCGGTCGGCGAGCAGCAACGCCTCCTCCACGTCGTGGGTGACCAGCAGGGCGGCGAAACCGTGCTCGGCGCGCAGCCGGCGCAGCAGGATCTGCATCCGCAGCCGGGTCAGCGCGTCCAGCGCGCCGAACGGCTCGTCGAGCAGCAGCAGGTCCGGTTCGCGGACCAGGGCCCGCGCCACGGCCACCCGCTGCGCCTGCCCGCCGGACAACTCGGCCGGCCAGGCGCGGTGCCGCTCGGCGAGGCCGACCTCGGCCAGCGCCCGCCGGACACGCCCTGGAGCGTCCACACCGGACAGGCCGAGCCGCACGTTGTCCGCCACCCGTTTCCACGGCAGCAACCGGTGTTCCTGGAAGACCACGGCGGCGGTGCCGTGCACGACGATCGTCCCGCTGGCGTCGCCGTCCAACCCGGCGAGAATCCGCAGGAGTGTGCTCTTGCCGGAACCGCTGCCGCCGAGCAGGGCCACCACCTCACCGCGGGCGATGCTCAGGTCGACCCCGGTCAGCACGACGGTCGGGCCGAACGCCCGGCGCACCGCGTGGGCGGTCAGCACCGGCTCGGCGCCGTTCAGGTGGCCCGCAGTCCGCGACGCCATGTCAACATCCTCCTCTCCAGGACCCGCAACGCACTGTCGGATATCAGCCCGAGCAGGGCGTAGACGAGCAGGCCGAGCACCACCACGTCGGTCTGGCTGAACTCCCGCGCCTCCATCATCAGAAAGCCGATCCCGGTCTGGGCGTTGACCTGCTCGCCGACGACCAGGCTGAGCCAGGCCGCCCCGATCGCCAGCCGCAGGCCGAGGAAGAGCGACGGCAGCGCGCCGGGCAGCACCACGTGGCGCAGGCGGGCGGCCTGGCCCAGACCACAGGTGCGGGCGACCTCCACCAGCCGTTCGTCGATGTCCCGGATGCCGGCGTAGGTGTTGAAGTAGATGGGGAAGAACGCGCCCAGGGCGACCAGGCTGATCTTCAGCGACTCGCCGATCCCGACCCAGATGATGAGCAGCGGGACCAGGCCCAGGTGGGGCAGCATCCGGGCCATCTGCACCGGCGGGTCGACCAGGTCGTCGCCGAGTCGCAGCAGCCCCGCCACTGTGCCCAGCGCCAGCGCCAGAACGCCGCCGATGAACAGCCCCGCTGCGGCCCGGGTGAGGGAGTCCACGAGGTGGACGGCGAGCGTCCCGTCCCGGCTCAGTCGCCAGCCGGTGGCGAGGACGGCGCTGGGCGCGGGCAGCTTCTCCGGTGCGAGCACCCCGGTCCGGGCGGCCAGTTCCCAGCCCAGCACCAGCACGACCGGGCTGACCAGCCGCCGCCACCGCCGCGTCGAGCGGGGGCGCGGGGGGTCGGCCGGCGCGACGGCCACGGCTTCGGTCGGCGTTTCCAACAGCTGTGTACGGCTCACTGGAACACCGCGCTGAAGCGGTCGTCCACCCGGCTCCTGATGTCGACGGGCCCCGGAATGAGGTCCAGCGCGATGAAGCTGTCGGTGATCGCCTGGAGTTCGTCGCCGATGGCCGGGGTGACCGGGGCGAGCGGCTTGGCGCTGCGGTCGAGAGCGCGGCTGGTGACGTCCTCCGGGATCTTCAGCTCCGGCGCCAGCGTGCGGGCCCGCTCCTGCGGGTTCGCGATGCCCCAGTCGGTCACCTCGCGGTAGCGCTGCAGGAACGCCCGGATGTCGTCCGAGCGCTTGTCGAGCGCCTGGGGCGCGGCCAGGACGTACTCGCGGTTGCTGGCCAGGCCTGTCGCGTCGGCGAGCACCCGGACGCCCGGCTGCTCGGCCAGCGCGAAGTACGGGTCCCAGATGACCCAGGCGTCGACCTGTCCGCTGTCGAACGCGGGTCGTCCCTCGGCCGGCTTGAGGTACTTGACCTTGATGTCCTTCAAAGTCATCTTGTTGGCCTCCAGCAGCCGGACCAGCAGCCAGTGCACGTTGGAGCCCTTGTTGAGGGCGATCGTCCGGCCCTTGAGGTCGGCGAAGCTGCGGTAGCCGCTGTCGGCCTTGACCAGCACCGCCTCGCCCTGCGGGATCGGAGCCGAGGTGCCGATGATGGAGAACGGGATCTTGCCGGCGGCGGCGAAGACGGGTGGGGCCTCGCCGACCTGTCCGATGTCGATCGACCCGGCCTTGAGCGCCTCGGTGAGGGCCGGCCCGCTCTCGAACAGCGACCACTCGACGCCCGGGGTCTCGCCGCGCGCCTTGACCAGGCTCAGCCCTCCGAAGCGCTGGTAGCCGATTCGCAGCTTGCCCGCCTCGTCTCCGGCGTCGGCCGACCCGCCGCAGGCGCTCACGGCGGCCGTGGCGAGCAGGACCAGCGCGGTGAACGCGGCTGTCAGCAGGCGGTGACGCGGGGGATGAGGCGTCGAGGGGGTGCGCATGGCGGCTCCTTGGGTCGGGCAGGTGCGCCGGGCCGCATCGACCGGCGTGGGTGATCGTGGGCGGTAGCCTACTAACCCGATAGGTTTTATGGGTAGGCTGTCGGCGGGATCGTCCCACCCCTCAGGAGGTGCCCGCTTCACCGCGTGCGCCGACCGCCCCCGCTCACGGAAAGAGCCGCGATGACCCTCACCTTCCACTGGTTCCTGCCCACCAACGGCGACAGCCGCGACATCGTCGGCGGCGGGCACGGCGTACCGACCGGTGCCGCCGGAGGCGCCCGCCCGGCCAGCGTGGCGTACCTCGGACAGATCGCCCGCAGCGCCGAGCAACTCGGCTTCGTCGGCGCGCTCACCCCCACCGGCGCGTGGTGCGAGGACGCCTGGCTGTCCACGGCGATGCTCACCGAGGTCACCGAACGCCTCAGGTTCCTGGTGGCCTTCCGGCCCGGCCTGACCTCACCCACCCTCGCCGCCCAGATGGCCTCCACGTTCCAGCGGCTGTCCCGGGGTCGCCTGCTGCTCAACGTGGTCACCGGCGGCGAGTCATCGGAGCAGCGGGCCTACGGCGACTTCCTGGACAAGGACGCCCGGTACGCGCGGGCCGACGAGTTCCTGCACGTCGTCCGCGCGCTGTGGCGGGGGGAGACGGTGGACCACGCGGGCAGCCACCTGCGCGTCGAGCAGGCGCGGCTGCACCGGTTGCCCGACCCGGCCCCGCCGGTCTACTTCGGCGGCTCGTCGGCCGCAGCCCTGCCCGTGGCGGTACGGCACAGCGACGTCTACCTCACCTGGGGCGAGCCGCCGGCCCAGGTCGCCGAGAAGCTGCACCGGGTCCGGTCGCTGGCCGCCGACGTCGGGCGGGAACTGCGCTTCGGCATCCGGCTGCACGTCATCGCCCGCGACACCGCCGACGAGGCGTGGGCGCAGGCCCGTCGCCTGCTCGACGGCATCGCCGAGGCCGACATCCGGGCGGTCCAGGACGGGCTGCGCCGCAGCGAGTCCGAGGGGCAGCGCCGGATGCTCGACCTGCACGGTGGCTCCCGCGACGGGCTGGAGGTCGCCCCCAATCTGTGGGCGGGGGTCGGGCTGGTCCGTGGCGGGGCCGGTACCGCGCTGGTGGGCAGCCATGCCGAAGTCGCTGATCGGATCGCGGAGTACCACGCGCTCGGCATCGACGAGTTCATCCTCTCCGGCTATCCGCACCTGGAGGAGGCGTACTGGTTCGGCGAGGGGGTGCTGCCGATCCTGCGCGACCGCGGGCTGTGGCGGCACCCCGACGGCGCGCGGAGCGCGGCGAGCCACGTCGACATCCCGTTCGCCGGCTCGCCCGCGCCGGTACCCGTCGGGGCTCGCTGACCCGGCCGACGGCACCGCCGCCGCGGCTAGGCGGGTCGGCGGGCCATCCGTCGGCCGATCCGCCGCCCGGCGAGGCTCACCAGCGTGCTGCCGACCGCCATCCCGACCAGCACCAGAATTCCGCCTACCACCCACAGCCCGCTGTCGTCGGTCCCGGCGGCCCGCCACGACCAGACCGCTGTGAACGCCACGGTCATCACCGGCGCCACCAGCCACGGGCTGAGCCGCGTCCCGGCGAGCCCGGCCAGCAGGACGAGCGTCAACACACAGCCGATCACCTGCCACGGCTCGTACGGGCCGCTGCTCGCGCCGGTCTGCGCGTCGACCGTGTACCGGGTGTCCCAGCCCAACCACAGGACCCACGCCCCGATCGTGGCCGCCGCCAGGAACAGAACACCGAGCAGTGCCCGCGTACCCCTCGTCGCCGTCATCCGGCGATCATGCCCTGCCGACCGCTTCACGGGAATACGCGTCGGCGTCCGGTGTGATCCGGTGGGCTGTTGCCTCGGTCGGTGGCGATCCTCTACGGTCGGCTCAGCGGTGGGCGGTGCGGTCCGCAACCGACCCGACACCGCCGGTTGCCCGTCGTGCGGGCCGGGATGGTGGAGTCCCGGGTCGCCCCGGCGGCGGTGCCCCGGCGGTCGTGTGACTCCCAGCTCGTCCCCGGGTCCGCCCGGGGTGGCTCCGCGTGGAGCCGACGGCGAGCCGGGGCACGCCGACCCACCGGGAGAGCCCCGTGTTCCTCAGCCCGCACGAGCAGGACCGCCTGCTCGTCCACGTCGCAGCCGATGTCGCCCGCGCCCGCCGCGAACGCGGCCTGCGCCTCAACTATCCCGAAGCCGTCGCGGTGATCACCGCGTTCCTCCTCGAAGGGGCCCGCGACGGGCGGTCGGTGGTCGACCTGATGTCGGCCGGCCGGGCGGTGCTCGGCCGCGACGACGTCCAGGACGGCATCCCCGAGTTGCTGAGGGAGGTGCAGGTGGAAGCGACGTTCCCGGACGGCACCAAGTTGGTGACGGTGCACCACCCGATCCCGTGATCCCCGGGGAGATCCTGCCGGCGACCGACCCGGTCGAGATCAACGTGGGTCGCCCGGTGACCACACTGCTCGTGGTCAACACCGCCGACCGCCCGGTGCAGGTCGGCTCGCACTACCACTTCGCCGAGGCCAACCCGGCGCTGTCGTTCGACAGGGGCGCGGCGTGGGGGCAGCGCCTCGCCGTGCCGGCCGGCACCTCGGTCCGGTTCGAACCGGGCATCAGCCGCAGCGTCGACCTCGTCCCGCTGGGAGGCGCGCGCGTCGTGCCCGGCCTGCGGGGCGAGTGCGCCGGACCGCTCGACACCCCGACGGCCGACGGGTCGCCGCGGTGAGCGCCGTGCGGCGGGAGCGTTACATCGACCTGTACGGGCCGACGACCGGTGACCGGATCCGGCTGGCCGACACGAACCTGCTGATCGAGGTGGAGACCGACCACTGCGTGGGCGGCGACGAGGCGGTGTTCGGCGGCGGGAAGGTGATCCGCGAGTCGATGGGGCAGTCCCGGGCCACCCGGGCCGAGGGGGCCCTGGACACCGTCATCACCGGCGCTGTGGTGCTCGACCACTGGGGCGTGGTCAAGGCCGACGTGGGGCTGCGCGACGGGCGCATCGTGGCGCTCGGTCGGGCCGGCAACCCGGACACCATGCCCGGCGTGCACCCCGACCTGGTCATCGGCCCGTCGACCGAGGTGATCGCGGGCAACGGGCGGATCCTCACCGCCGGCGCTGTCGACACCCACGTGCACTTCATCTGCCCGCAGATCGTCACCGAGGCGCTGGCCAGCGGCGTCACCACGCTGGTCGGCGGCGGTACCGGGCCGGCCGAGGGGACCCGCGCGACAACTGTCACCCCGAACGCCTGGCATCTGGCCCGGATGCACGAGGCGCTGGACACGATGCCGGT
This sequence comes from Micromonospora parva, assembly GCF_000718515.1. Classification (GTDB taxonomy): domain Bacteria; phylum Actinomycetota; class Actinomycetes; order Mycobacteriales; family Micromonosporaceae; genus Micromonospora; species Micromonospora parva. The sequence continues at coordinate 49,091 of NZ_JNZS01000018.1, forward strand.
CAACGTGCTGCTGCTCGGCAAAGGCAACACCGTCTCCGACGAGGCGCTGTGGGAACAGTTGCGGGCCGGTGCGGGTGGTTTCAAGCTGCACGAGGACTGGGGCACCACACCTGCGGCGATCGACGCGTGCCTGCGGGTGGCGGACGCGTCCGGGGTGCAGGTGTCGATCCACACCGACACGCTCAACGAGGCCGGGTTCGTCGCCGACACCCTGCGGGCGATCGGTGGACGGGCGATCCACTCGTACCACACCGAGGGCGCCGGTGGCGGGCACGCGCCGGACATCATCACCGTGGCCAGCGAACCGAACGTGTTGCCGTCGTCGACCAACCCGACCCGGCCGTACACCGCGAACACCCTGGCCGAGCACCTGGACATGTTGATGGTCTGCCACCATCTCAACCCGTCCGTGCCGGAGGACCTGGCCTTCGCCGAGAGCCGGATCCGACCATCCACGATGGCCGCCGAGGACCTGCTGCACGACCTCGGCGCGATCTCGATCATCGGTTCCGACGCGCAGGCGATGGGCCGGGTCGGCGAGGTGATCACCCGGACCTGGCAGAGCGCCCACGTGATGAAGGACCGGGTCGGCGCGCTGCCGGGTGACGGGGCCGCCGACAATCACCGGGCCCGACGGTACGTGGCGAAGTACACCATCTGCGCGGCGATGGCCAACGGGCTGGAACGGGAGATCGGCTCGGTCGAGCCGGGCAAGCTCGCCGACCTGGTGCTCTGGGATCCGGCGTTCTTCGGCGTCCGACCGCACCTGGTGCTCAAGGGCGGCATGATCGCGTACGCCCAGATGGGTGACGCGAACGCCTCGATCCCGACACCCCAGCCGATGCTGCCCCGGCCGATGTTCGGGGCGTACGGCGCGGCGGCGGCCGCTACCAGCCTGGCCTTCGTGGCTCCGGCGGCAGTGGACGCCGGGCTCCGCCTGGACGTACGCCGCCGGGTGGTGCCGGTGAGCGACGTGCGGTCGCGGGGCAAGGCCGACCTGCCGGAGAACAACGCGATGCCGCGCATCGAGGTGGACCCGGACACCTTCACCGTGCGGATCGACGGGCAGGTGGTGGAGCCGGACCCGGTGACCCGGCTGCCGATGGCCCAGCGGTACTTCCTGTTCTGATGGCGACGCCGAGCCTGCTGTTGCTGTTGGCCGACGGGCGGTTCCCGGCGGGGGCGCACGCGCACTCCGGTGGTCTGGAGGCGGCCGTCGCCGCCGGCCGGGTCACCGACCTGGTCACGTTGGAGGCGTTCCTGGCCGGACGGTTGGCCACCGCCGGTCTGGTCGGCGCCGCGTTCGCGGCCGCCGCGCACCGGACGGCGGTGCCCGAGACCGTCGGCTCGGCGCACCCAACCCGCTCGGGTGTCCTGACTGGACCCGCCGTCAGGTCGCAGGCGCTGGCCCGGCTCGACGCGGAGCTGGACGCGCGTACCGCAGCACCGGCGCTGCGGGCGGTCTCGCGCCGACAGGGCCGGGCTCTGCTGCGGGCCGGCCGGGCCATCTGGCCGGACGCCCCGTTCGCGGATCTGCCCGCGACGCCCGGTGGCGCACACCAACCGCTGGTGCTGGGTCTGCTCTGCGCCGCGGCCGGGCTGTCCCGCGTCGAGACCGCCACGATCGCCGCGTACGGGACGGTCACCGGGGCGGCCAGTGCCGGCGTACGTCTGCTCGGCCTCGACCCGTACCGGGTCCAGGCCCTGCTGGTCGGTCTGGCCGACGCCTGCGACGGCACCGCTGCCGACGCGGCACGGGCCGCCGACGGCCCACCGGAGCGGCTGCCGGCCGCCGCCGCTCCACTCGCCGACATCCATGCCGAAATCCATGCCACCTGGGAGGTGCGTCTCTTTGCGTCCTGACACCGTTGTGCCGAACGCTGTGCCCGCCGTCGACCCGACCACGCCGCCGGCCGCCCCACCCCACGACGAGACCGTTCCGCACACCCACCCGGAGCCGGGGGTGGACCCCCACCCGCCGTTGGCGCGCGCCGGCCGTGCCCTGCGGGTCGGCATCGGCGGCCCGGTCGGTTCCGGCAAGACGGCCCTGGTGGCCGCCCTCTGCCGGGCCTTCGCCGACGAGTTGCGGCTCGGCGTGGTGACAAACGACATCTACACGACCGAGGACGCCGATTTCCTCCGGCGGGCCGGGGTGCTGGACCCCGCCCGGATCCGGGCGGTGGAGACCGGCTGCTGCCCGCACACGGCGATCCGCGACGACATCGGCGCCAACCTGGACGCCGTCGACGAACTGGCCGAGACGGTCGGCCCGTTGGACCTGGTCCTCGTGGAGAGCGGTGGGGACAACCTGACCGCGACCTTCAGTCGAGGGCTCGTCGACCGGCAGATCTTCGTGGTCGACGTGGCGGGCGGGGACAAGGTGCCCCGCAAGGGTGGGCCGGGGGTCACCGCCGCCGACCTCCTCGTGATCAACAAGACCGACCTGGCACCGCTGGTGGGTGCCGACCTCGCGGTCATGGACCGTGACGCGCGAGCCCGGCGCGGCGACCTCCCGACCCTCTTCCTGTCCATCGTGGGAGATCCCACGGCGTCAGCGGTCGCGGAGTGGATCCGGCACGAGCTGGCCCACCACGCCGACCTGCACCCGCTCACCGCGCCGGTCGGCCCGGCCTGATGCGAGCACTCGCCCGGCTCGTCGCCCGGGCCGACGATCGGGGCGGCACAGCAGTGGTCGAGCTGCGCGGCGAAACGCCGTTGCTGCTGCGCCAGACCCCGACCGACGGTGGTGTCGCCACTGTGCACCTCGTCGGCGGGGCGGCCGGACCGCTCGCGGGCGACGATCTGCGCCTGGAGATCGAGGTGGGCCCGGGAGCGGCGGTCCGGGTGCACAGCGTCGCCGCGTCCATCGCCCTGCCGGGCCGCTCGGGTGCCGTGTCCCGGATGGCGGTGCGGGCGGTGGTACACGCCGGTGCCACGCTGCACTGGCTTCCGGAACAGCTGGTCGCGGCGGCCGGCTGCGCGCATCTCGCCGAGTCCCGAGTCGAGCTGGCAGCCGGTGCGAGCCTGCGCTGGCGCGACGAGCTGATCTGCGGCCGGTACGGCGAGACGCCCGGCGGCGCCGTGGTGCACACCCACGTGGACTACGCGGGTCGACCACTGCTGCGCCAGTCCCTCGCGGTGGGACCGCACGCGCCGGGCTGGGCCGGCCCGGCGGTGCTCGGCGGCGCCCCGGCCACCGGGTCGCTGCTGGTGGTCGACCCGTCGCGACCCGTCGACCCGCCGACGGTCGAGAGCGGTGTCGCCCGGCTGCCGTTGGCCGGCGGACCGGCGACGCTCTGGACCGCCACCGCCCCCGACGCGCACACCCTGCGCGCCCAGCTCACTGGCTAGGAAGCCCTGTCGGTCCTCCTGGCGCCCCGGCCGTTTCGGAAGCGGACACTGCGGAGAGCGTGATGTCTGTGAGTCATCGTGATGACTCACAGACATCACGCTCGCGGCGGGGTGGCGTTCGCGTCGGGAGCAGGGCGAGACGGGCGGCTCGCCCAGGGTTGGTCGGTGCGCCGGCCAGAGGTCAGCGGTGGCGGCCGGACGCGTGAACGTGCTCCCGCTGTGGAGCCGGGGCGAGACGGCCGATCAGGTCGTCGAGCTGGCTCGCCAGGTCGGCGGCGTGCGGCACTCCCAACTCGGCGAGGCTCGCGCGGACCCGCTCGTCCAGGCGGGCGTGCTCGCGGCGGCCTCGATCGCTCAGGTACGCCCGGATCCGACGGCGGTCGACCGGATCGATCCGGCGGAAGACGAGATTGCGGTCGACGAGCTGGTCGACCAGCTTGGTGAGGGTGCCCGGCGGCAGCGACGCCTCGGCGGACACCTCGCTCATCGGGTGACCCTGGCCGTCGGAGAGCAGGCAGAGCACCCGCCAGGCCTCGATGCTCAGCCCGTCGTCGGCCAGCACAGCGCCCAACCGGCGGGAGAGCAGCCGTTCGGCGCGGGTGAGCGAGCGCAGCAGGTCGGCTGGCGCCCCGGGCACGTCTGACATGAAACTCCCTGGTCCGGTGGCAGTGTCATGGTAGCGAGTCGTCCCGGCCAGTGGTGAGCGCTGGTCTTCCGTCGGGGGCCGGGCAATCATGTGCTCATGTCCGCGCCGGCACCGCCGTGGCTGACCGTCGACCGTGCCGTGGTCAGCATCGCGCTGGTCTACCCGATGCGCGGGCCGGCCGGCATGTTCGGCCCCACCTGCGAGCTCTGCGCGCAACTCGCGGTGGAGGAGATCAACCGGTGTGGTGGCGTGCTGGGCCGGGAGGTGCGGCTGGTGCCGGTCGACGGTGGCGCACCGCCGGCCGAGGTGGCTGCCGAGGTCGAGGCGTTGGTGTCGGTGGGGGCCGTGCAGGGGGTGACCGGGTGGCACATCTCCTCGGTGCGCCAGGCGTTGGCGCCCCGCGTGGCGCACCGGGTGCCGTACGTCTACACCGCACTCTACGAGGGCGGTGAGCGTACCGAAGGGGTCTTCCTGACCAGCGAGACACCGGATGCCCAACTGTGGCCCGCGATGCGGCTGCTCGCCGGGGAGCAGGGGGTGCGTCGCTGGTTCGTGGTGGGCAACGACTACGTCTGGCCGCGTCGTACCTCGCGGGCGGCCCAGCGGTACGCGCTGCGCGGCGGAGGGCAGGTGGTGGGCCGGCACTTCCTGCCGTTGGACGCGCACGACTTCACCGAGGTGTTGCGCCGCATCGAGCACAGTGACGCGGACGCGGTGTTGATGCTGCTGGTCGGTGCCGACGCGGTGCGGTTCAACCGCGCGTTCGCCCGATCCGGCCTGGATCAGCGCTGCCTGCGGCTGAGCACCCTGATGGACGAGAACATGCTGCTGGCCAGCGGTGCCGGCGCGACCCGGAGGTTGTACAGCACGGCCGGCTTCTTCGCCGGGCTGGTGACCCCGGAGAACCTCGACTTCCACGGCGAGTTCGCCAGGCGTTTCGGGGTGGAGGCGCCACCGCTGGGCAGCCTGGGGGAGTCCTGTTACGAGGGTGTCATGCTGCTCGCCGCGCTGATCGGTCAGGCCCGCACCCTCGACGTGCGGGCCATCGAGACGGCCGCCGACACGGTCGCCTACCACGGGCCGCGTGGACGGCTGCGGCTGCGTCAGCGGCATGTGCGTCAGCGCATCTACCTGGCCGAGGCGGACGGGTTGGACTTCACAGTGCTCGCCCAACTCTGAACCGGGCGTCGGGAGTCGGCCCAGCGGGCCTTGACAGCGCCACCCGATCCCGCCCTAAGATGCTTCCTGCGTGAAGGATCTGGCCGGGCGGTCAGCTGTCACCATTGTGCGCCCACCGTCGGCGGATTCTTCCGTCCACCATTGTGGTGGCACTTATCTCGCGTCTTTCCCAACGGCCGACACCGTTTCCTCCCCACGGTGTCGGCCGTTTTTCGTGCGCGCCTGACGGGCCCCTCGGAAACAGTCAATTAAGGACCGGGAAACACCCGCGCAATCATGCCGGTCGACGCTTTCCCTGCCCATATCCGATCCGGTGCCCCGCACGGCGTCCACCCGTCGACCTCGGCATCGCCCACGTCAGCTCCATCGGACCGCACCGACCGTCCTTAACGTCACCTGAGTGCACCGCAGGGAGAGTAGATGTCATTATTCCGGGGCCGCCGCATCCTGGCGGGTGCCATGACAGTGGTCGCCGCGGCCGCGATGACCGCGTGCGGCAGCAAGACCACCGACGAGGGCGGCGCCACCGGCGTCAGCGCCGACGTCTCCGGCGACACCGTCAAGGTGGGCCTGCTCAACTCGCTCTCCGGCACCATGGCGATCAGCGAGGTCACCGTTCGCGACGCCATCATGCTCGCCGTCGAGGAGATCAACGCGGCCGGCGGTGTCCTCGGCAAGAAGATCCAGCCGGTCGGTGAGGACGGCGCCTCCGACTGGCCCACCTTCGCCGAGAAGGCCGAGAAGCTCATCTCCGAGGACCGGGTGGCCGCCGTCTTCGGCTGTTGGACCTCGGCCAGCCGCAAGGCGGTCAAACCGGTCTTCGAGAAGAACAAGGCGTTGCTGTTCTACCCCGTGCAGTATGAGGGTCTGGAGCAGTCGCCCTACATCTTCTACACCGGAGCGACGACCAATCAGCAGATCGTTCCGGGGCTCGACTACCTCAAGGCGCAGGGCGCGAAGTCGGTCTATCTGGTCGGCAGCGACTACGTGTTTCCCCGTACCGCGAACAAAATCATCAAGGCGTACGCGACCGCGAACGGGATGGCCGTGCTGGGCGAGGATTACGCGCCGCTGGGCTCCACCGAGTTCGGCACCATCGTCAACAAGGTCAAATCGTCCGGCGCGGACGCGGTGTTCAACACGCTCAACGGTGACAGCAATGTGGCCTTCTTCAAGGAATACAAGTCCGCGGGGCTGACCGCCGCCGCCATGCCGGTGGTGTCGGTGTCGATCGCCGAGGAAGAGGTCAAGAGCATCGGCACCCAGTACCTGGAGGGCCAACTGACGGCCTGGAACTACTACCAGACCACCCCGGGCGCGGCGAACTCGAAGTTCGTGGCCGCGTACAAGGCGAAGTACGGCGCGGACAAACCGACCAGTGACCCGATGGAGGCCGCGTACGTCGGGGTCCACCTGTGGAAGGCGATGGTCGAGAAGGCCGGCGCCTTCGACGTGGAGAAGGTCCGCTCCGCCTCGGACGGCATCACCTTCGACGCGCCGGAGGGTCTGGTCACCGTCGACGGCAAGACGCAGCACATCGCCAAGACCGCCCGGATCGGCAAGATCGGCGCGGACGGTCTGATTACCGAGGTGTGGAACTCCGGCAAGCCGGTCGCGCCGGATCCGTACCTCAAGACCTACCCGTGGGCGAGCGGCCTGAGCTGACGACGCCGGCCCGGGCGGGCCGCGCGGCGACGCGCCCCGCCCGGGTCACCCGACCAGCAGTACGGAGTACCCACCGTGACAGTCCTCTTCGGTCAACTCTTCACCGGCATCAGCATCGGCGCGGTGCTGCTGCTCATCGCGCTCGGCCTCGCGCTGACCTTCGGCCAGATGAACGTGATCAACATGGCGCACGGTGAGTTCATCATGGCCGGCGCGTACACCACCTACGTCCTGCAGCAGAGCATCACCGGCGCCGGCCTGTCGCTGGTGGTCGCGCTGCCGGTGGCGTTCGTGGTCGCCGGCGCCATGGGTGTCCTGCTGGAGGTGCTGCTCATCCGCCGGCTCTACGCCCGACCGCTGGACACCCTGCTGGTCACCTGGGGGGTGTCACTGATGCTGCAGCAGCTGGCCCGCGACGTCTTCGGCAGCCCGAACGTGCAGACCCGCGCGCCCGAACTGCTCACCGGCAACGTGGCGCTGCCCGGCGGGCTGACCATCGCCAACAACCGGCTGTTCATCCTGGCCCTGGCGTTGGCCGCCGTCGCGGCGCTCACACTGGCGCTGCGACTCACCCCGCTCGGGCGTCGGATCCGCGCGGTGGTGCAGAACCGCGACCTCGCCGCCGTGTCCGGCATCGCCACCTCCCGGGTCGACCGGACCACCTTCTTCCTCGGCTCCGGCCTGGCCGGGGTGGCCGGGGTGGCGCTCACCCTGCTCGGCCCGATCGGCCCGACCATGGGCACCAACCTGATCATCGACGCCTTCCTGGTCGTCGTGGTCGGCGGGATCGGCCAGCTCAAGGGCAGTGTGATGGTCGCCTTCGCCCTCGGTGTGCTCCAGGCCACTGGGGAGTACCTGACCACCCTCAGCGTCGCCAAGGTGATCGTGTTCGTGGCGATCGTCGCGTTCCTCCAGTGGCGACCACAGGGCCTGTTCACGCTGCGGACCAGGAGCCTCGCATGACCGCCGTCACCCCCGCGCCGCCCAGCACCGCCGTCGCACCGGCCCCCGCCGGCGCCGCACCACCGAACCCGCCGGGACGGCGCTCGCGGCTGCGGACGGCGGCCGGGTTCGCCTTCGGCGCGGCGCTGCTCTTCGCCGTCGCCCCGCTGGTGCTGTCGGACTTCCGGCTGGCGCTGCTCGCCAAGTACCTCTGCGTCGCCATGGTCGCGGTCGGCATCGGGATCGCCTGGGGCCGGGGTGGGATGCTCACCCTGGGCCAGGGCGTCTTCTTCGGCCTGGGCGGCTACGCGATGGCCATGCACCTCAAGCTCGCCGACGCGGGCCCGGGTGGGATGCCCGACTTCATGCAGCTGTACGGGCAGCTCGACGAGCTGCCGCTGTGGTGGCGGCCGTTCGCCAGCCCGTGGTTCGCGCTGCCCGCCACGGTGCTGCTGCCGATGGCTGTCGCCTTCGGGCTCGGCTCACTGGTGTTCCGCCGCCGGGTGCGCGGCGCGTACTTCGCCATCCTCAGCCAGGCGCTCGCCGCCGCGATGGTGATCCTGCTGATCGGTCAGCAGGGCACCACCGGCGGCACCAACGGGCTCACCGACATCAAGGGCTTCTTCGGCTACGACCTGGACGACCCGGTCAACCAGCGGATGGTGTACTTCATCATCGCCGGGACGCTGCTGGCGTTGCTCGCGCTGACCCGGCAGCTCATCCACAGCCGCTACGGCGAGCTGCTGGTGGCGGTCCGCGACGGTGAGGAACGGGTCCGCTTCCTGGGCTACGACCCGGCGTCGGTCAAGCTGGTGGCGTACGTGGTCGCGGCCGGCATGGCCGGGCTGGCCGGTGCGCTGTTCGTGCCGGCGGTGGGCATCATCTCGCCGGCGCTGATCGGCATCGTCCCGTCGATCGAGTTCGTCATCGGCGTCGCTGTGGGTGGCCGGGCCACACTGCTCGGGCCGGTGCTCGGTGCGGTGGCGGTGGCCTGGGCGCGGACCGCCCTGTCCGAGCGGTTCCCGGGCACCTGGACGTACCTGCAGGGGTTGCTCTTCGTGGTGGTGGTGGCGTTCCTTCCCGGCGGCCTGGCGTCGCTGTGGGCGCTGGCTCGCCGCCGTGACGTCGGCGCGCGGCCGGTGCGGCGCGGGTGGTTGCCGGCGGCCCGACGACGCGCCGAACGGACGGAGGTGCCTGCGGCATGAGTGAACGCACCGAGCGCAGCGAGGGCCGTGAGCGCATGCCCGACCGGCACGGCACGAGCGGGGAACGGTTGGACGGGTTGTCCGTCCGCGACGTGCGGGTCAGCTTCGACGGTTTCACCGCCGTCGACGGGGTCAGCCTGGAGGTGCCCGCCGGGGACATCAGGTTCCTGATCGGGCCGAACGGGGCCGGCAAGACCACACTGGTCGACGCGATCACCGGCCTGGTCCGGGCCACCGGCTCGGTCCGCTTCGGTGCCGAGGAGCTGCTGGGTCGCCCGGTGCACCGGATCAGCCGGCTCGGCATCGGGCGGACGTTCCAGACCTCGACGGTCTTCGAGGAGCTGTCGGTGTTGCAGAACCTCGACATCGCCGCCGGGGCCCGGCGCAGCTGGGCGACGCTGGCCCGGCGTCGCCGTGGTGTCCCCGACGAGGTGGCCGCGGCGCTGGAGACCATCGGGCTGGCCGGGCGCGCCGGGCATCTCGCCGGGACCCTCGCGCACGGCCAGAAGCAGTGGCTGGAGATCGGCATGTTGCTGGTGCAGGACGCCCGGCTGTTGCTGCTGGACGAACCGGTCGCCGGCATGAGCCACGAGGAACGCGACGCCACCGGCGCCCTGTTGGAGACGGTGAGCCGGGACCGCACTGTCGTCGTGATCGAGCACGACATGGACTTCCTGCGCCGGTTCGCGCGCAGCGTCACGGTGCTGCACGCCGGGCGGGTGCTCAGCGAGGGCACCGTGGCGCAGGTCCAGGCGGACCCGCGCGTGCAGGAGGTCTACCTTGGCCACCCGGTCGACGCCGGGTCGGCCCGCACCGGCCGGGAGGCATGATGCTGACGCTGCGCGGGGTGCACGCCGGGTACGGGCGTTCTCGGGTGCTGCACGGGGTCGACCTGGCCGTCCCGCCCGACGGGGTGGCCGCGGTGCTCGGGCACAACGGCGCCGGCAAGAGCACACTGCTGCGGGTCGCGGCCGGCCTGCTGCGTCCGAGCGCCGGCACCGTCGAGTTGGACGGTGCGGACGTCACCCGCGCCGGGCCGCACGAGCGGGTGGCGCGGGGGATGGCGTCCGTCCCGCAGGGCCAGCAGTGCTTCCCGCACCTGACCGCCGCGGAGAACCTGCGGTTGGTCGCCGACGGCCGGCGCGACGGGGCGGTGGCCACGGCGGAGGTGCTGGATCTGTTCCCGGCGCTGCGCCCGCTGCTGCGGCGTCGGGCCGGGCTGCTCTCCGGCGGTCAGCGTCAGCAGTTGGCCATCGCCCGTGCCCTGATCACCCGGCCCCGGCTGTTGATGCTCGACGAGCCGACCGAGGGCATCCAGCCGTCGGTGGTCGCGGAGATCCAGGAGCGGATCGTCGAGTTGACCCGGCAGGCCGGGTTCAGTGTGCTCCTCGTCGAGCAGCACCTGGGTTTCGCGTTGCGGGTGGCGGACCGTTACCACGTGCTGGAGTCCGGCCGGGTCACCTCGCACGGCGACGGGGGTGTCACGGCGGAGCGGGAGGTCCGGGCCGCCCTGGCGGTCTGATCGGCGGGGCGTCTGTCACGGCTGGAGCCGGTTGAGGAAGTCGCGGACCAGCCGGACGACCTCGTCGAGGTGCGTCTCGAGCAGCCAGTGGCCGCCGTCGAGCAGGTGCAGGTCCGCGTCGGGCAGGTCCCGCAGGTAGGCGCGGGCCGCGCCTTCGGGCATGTAGCCGTCGTGCGGCCCCCACACGATCAGTGTGGGCGGCCGGTGGGTCCGCAGGTACTCCTGCTGGCGCGGGAACCAGGCGACGGTGCTGCCCTGGTCGGCGAGGAGTCGCAGCCAGGCGTCGCGCCGCCGCGGATCGGTGACCAGCGCGCCGGAGAGCCGCCACAGGTCCGGGCTCACCCGGTCGGTCAGCCGGTCCGGCAGTTCGCCCAGGAACTCGCCGCGAAAGCCGTCCTCGCTGATCGCCGTGGCCAACTCCGCTCGGCCCTCGTCGGTCGGGTCGCGCCAGAACCGCTTCAGCGGCTCGTACTTGGGCCCGTGCTGGTCGGGGTAGATGTCGCCGTTCTGGATGACCAGGCCGGCGACCCGCTGCGGGGCGGCCATCGCCAGGCGCAGCCCGAACTGGCTGCCGTAGTCCTGCAGGTAGATCACGTAGCGGGTCAGCCCCAGCGTGTCGACGAAGCGCTGGAGCAGGTGAGCGTGGGCGTCGAAGGTGTACGCGAACCGGTCGGGGTCGGGCAGCGCGCTGTAACCGAAGCCCGGGCAGTCGGGCGCGATGACGTGCCACCGGTCGGCCAGCGCGGGCAGCAGGTGGCGGAACTGGAACGATGACGACGGGTACCCGTGCGGCAGCAGCACGACCGGCGCGTCGACGGGACCGGCCTCGCGGTAGAAGATCGCGATGCCGTCGACGTCGACGGTCCGGTGGCGTACGGCGTTCTCGGCCATTGACTCTCCTGATCCGGTCACGGGGTGGACCCCTCGACCGTGCCAGACGTCCGGCCGTCGCGGTGCGGCATTGCGGTCAGCTCGTCGGTGCGGGCCCGGTCGAGTCGCGGACGACCAGCAGGTGCCCGGTGGGGCGGCGGCGGGGGCGGGTCGTGCGGGGCTTGAGCGCGAGGGTCAGTGCCGTGCGGCCCATCTCGGTCATCGGCAGCCGGATGGTGGTGAGGCTGGGTGCGAGGTCGGCGGCCACGGAGACGTCGTCGAAGCCGACCACTGACATCCGCGCGGGCACCGGCACCCGGCGGGACCGCAGTGTGGACAGCACGCCCATGGCCATCACGTCGTTGAGCGCGATGATCGCCGTCGTCTCCGGATGCTCGTTGAGGATCCGCTCGGCGGCGGCGCGCCCACCGTCGCGGGTGAAGGCGCTGTGCACGACGGCGAGGTCGACGGGGGACCGGCCGCGCTGGCGCACTGCCGCCGAGACCCCGGCCAGCCGGTCGGCGACGGTGGTGAGGCCGGCGCTGCCCGCGGCGACCGCGATCCGTCGGTGGCCGAGATCCATCAGGTGCTGGGCGAGGGCGTGGCCACCGGCCTCGTTGTCCGGCAGGACGGCGTCGACGCCGAGCGCGTGTCGGCCGATGGCCGCGGCCCGGCCGCCGTGGTCCTGGAACGCGGCCAGCTCGGCGCGGGCCGCGCTCTCCATCCGTGGGTCGTCGTAGCCGGAACCGCTGATCAGGACGATGCCGACCCGTTGGGCGATCAGGTGGCGCAGCTGGTGCAGCTCGTAGTCGGGGTCGCGGCCGGACTGGCAGATCTGCACCAGCAGCCCCTGCTCGGCGGCGAGCTGGATGACCCCGGCGGCGATCTCGGCGAAGTACGGGTCGTCGACCTGGTGGACGATCAGACCCACGGTGGAGGTGGCTCCTCCGGCCAGGGTGCGGGCGTACGGGTTGGCCACGTAGCCCAGCTCGCGGGCGATCTGGCGGATCCGGTCGGCCACCTCGGCGCTGACCCCCGCGCGGCCGGCGAGGGCCCGGGAGGCGGTCGCCAGCGAGACAGCTGCGTGTTCGGCGACGTCCACGAGGCGCGGCCGCCGGCTGGCCCTGGACATCCGCAACCCTCCGGAAACATTCATGTCACCCGATCTATTGCGAGTGGCATTGATCGAAGCCTAGGGTACGTAAGCGCTTACGTAAGCGCTTACGTGACCGGCATCCTCCCTGCCGCGAAACGAGGTGACAGCCATGTCCACTGCCCGACGAGCGGCCGTCTCCCTGCTGGCGATCGGCGTCCTGGCCGGTGTGGGCACGCCACCGGCACAGGCGGACCGGCACCCCTCGCCCGACGTCCACCCGGCGCTGCGCACGCATCTGGTCGCCGCGTACGACTTCGACCACCCGGTGCCCGGCGACCCGGCCCTGGAACGCGACCAGGGCCGTTCCGGCACCGAGATCGAGCTGGTCAACGGCGGCGCGGCGATGCGGGTGCCGGACCACGCCTACCGGGGCAGCCGCAACGCGGTGCAGACCCGCCAAGTCGACCCCACTGGTGCCGGCAACGACGACTGGAAGGCCGGCACCTGGTCGGCCAGCGGGGTGCGGACGCTGCGCGCCTTCAGCGCCACCGCCGGCACCACGGTGATGGGCTGGTTCAAGCTGAACATGGACAGCCCGCTGCCCAACTCCACTACCGCCGACCCGGACGACAGGTACAACGCCATCGGCCTGGCCGGGGTGTTGACCGGCGACTCCGACGGCCACGGCGTCCGCGCCCTGCTGGAGCTGATCGACGTCGACGGGCAGGTGCGCCTCGTCGCGCTCGGCCGGCGGCTCGACGGCGGCAACTCGCAGACCTTCGCCGCCACCCAGGACTGGCGCGAGCTGCTGCCGGTGGGGCAGTGGGTGCACCTGGCCGCCACCTTCGACTTCGACACCGGCGCGCTCGCCCTCTACCGCAACGGTGAACCGGTGGACGGCTTCTACACCCGCGCCGACGACCCGTGGCTGGTGTCCGGACCCGGCCCGCACCTGACCAGCGCGTCCGACCCCCGGGGCATCAAGATCGGCGGCAGCTTCCCGCAGGACACGGTGGAACGCAACCCGTGCGACTGCCGGATGGACGGCCTGATGTTCCTCGACAGTGTGGTCTCCGCGAACGACGTACGGAGGCAGTACCGCCACCTTGCCCGCTGACCACCCTCGGCACCGTCCCACCGAGAAGGAGACACGCGTGCGCACACTGCACCGCCGCGCCGGCGCCACCCGCCGGCTAACAGTGAGGGCCTGGCTCACCGCCCTCGTGCTGATCCTGTCCACACTGGTCGCCACGCCCGCGCGGGCCGCCGACGCGGTCTACGACCCGATCCCCGAGATGCCGACCCAGTCCCGACTCGGGCTGGTGCTCAGCGAGTACGCCAGCTTCCCGCAGTCGTACCCCACGCCGGCGCCGACCGACGCGCGGCTCATGCGTACCGCGCGGATCAACACCATCATGGAGGTGCCCGACGGCTCCGGCCGACGGGCGGTGCCCGACCTCAACGGCAGCCTCTACCTCGTCGAGAATGGGGTGCCGCACGTCTACCTGGACGTGGCCGCGACGTTCGCGCCGCCGTTCTTCTCCGGTCGTGGGCTCGGCCAGGGCTTCGGGTATGTCGCGTTCCACCCGGAGTTCGGGGTGAACGGCCGGTTCTACACCATCCACACCGAGTTGGCGTCGACGACGACCGCCGTACCGGACTACGCCCAGCCCAACACGCTCTTCCACGGCGTCATCACCGAGTGGACGGCGACCGACCCGGCCGCCGCCACCTTCGCCGGTACGCACCGCGAGGTGCTGCGCATCGGCTTCGGCGGCCAGGTGCACGGCATCCAGGAAATCAACTTCAACCCCACCGCCAAGCGCCACGACCGTGACTACGGCCTGCTGTACCTCGCCGTCGGCGACGGCGGGCAGGGCGCGCGCAACACCGACCCGCAGAACCTGGCGGTGCCGCACGGCAAGCTGCTGCGGATCGACCCGCGGGGCACCAACGCCGCGAACGGGCGCTACGGCATCCCACCGACGAACCCGTTCGTGGGGCGGGCGGGCGCGCTCGGCGAGCTCTACGCGGTGGGTTTCCGGGACCCGCACCGGTTCAGCTGGGACCGGGCGACCGGTCGGATGTACCTCGGGCACATCGGTGAACACGCCGTCGAGGCGATCTACGAGGTCCGTGCCGGGGACAACTTCGGCTGGAGCGAGCGGGAAGGCTCATTCGTCTTCGACAAGACGGCCACCAACCCCTGCGACCGGCTGCTCCCGCTGCCCGCCGACGACGCCAGCTACGGCTACACCTACCCGGTCGCCGCGTACGACCACGACCCCGCCGCCGGCTGGAACTGCACCGACGACGTCGGTGTCGCGGTGGCCGGTGGTTTCGTCTACCGGGGGCGGACGCTGCCCGCGCTGCGCGGCAAGTACGTCTTCGGTGACCTGGTCGACGGCCGGGTGTTCTACACCGAGGCCAACGAGATGCGCCGGGGCCGGGGTCTGGCCACCATCCACCAGCTCGCCCTCTTCGACCCGGCGGGCACCCCGGTCCGGATGCGCGACCTGTCCGCGCCGGGTGCGCCCGGCGACCCCAACCGGGTCGACCTGCGCTTCGGCACCGACGCCGCCGGTGAGCTCTACGTCGTCGCGAAGGCCAACGGGAAGGTCTGGAAGGTGACCGGCACCACCGGGTACGCCAGCGGCGACGTCGGGGACGTCACGCTGCGCCGCACCGCCGGGGCGGCCAACTGGGCGCCGGTGACGCCGGCGAAGTGGCGGTTCGCAGGCGACCAGGTCATCCTGGCCGAGGCCGGGGAGAGCCGGCCGGGTCCGCGCCGACCCTTCGAGTACGCCGTGCTGACCGCCGGACCGGCGTGGTCGTCGGTGCGGGTGGACGCTCAGGTACGGCTCGACACACCGGTGGAGGTCAGCAACCGGGACGTGATCATCGTCTTCGGCTGGCGCTCGGACACCGAGTTCTACTACGCCCACCTCTCCACCGACAACACGATCTATCCGCACAACGGCATCTTCAAGGTGGACAACGCCGACCGGGAACGCATCGACCACCAGTGGAACGGCCGGTCCCGGGGCGCGAACCCGGCGATCACCGATGCCCGGTGGCACCGGGTGCGGGTGGTGCACCTGCCGGCCACCGGCGAGATCGCCGTCTACGTCGACGGAGACCGGGACCCGCTGTTGACCGCGAAGGACACCACATTCGGCGCGGGGCGGGTCGGCTTCGGGTCGTTCGACAACGTGGGCCGAGTGCGCGACCTGACCGTCACCGGCACACCAGCCGGCACCGGGTCAATGGCGGGCTAGACCGCGCCGTAGTGCAGGGACAGCCCGGTGGCGGCCCGGTCGGCGGTGATCTGCATCATGCTGCCCACCATCGTCGCCCGGTCCGTCACCAGGGCCGTCCCGTCGGGCGCGTAGGTGATCCGGTCGCTGACCAGCACCGGTGCTCCCTCGGCCTCGTCCAGATACCGGGCCACGTCGGCGCTCAACACCTCCGGGCGGATCGTCTCCGTGGCCCGGGCCACCGGCACGCCGAGGTCGGCCAGGGCCGCGTACAGCGACGTGCCGGTGAAGTCCACGTCGTGCAACCGGCTCGCGTGCGGCTCGCGGACCCAGGAAATCTGGTGAATGGCGCGGCGGCCGGCGAACGCGCGGACCCGCTCGAGGCGCAGGCCCGTCTCGGCCTCGCGGACCCGCAGCCGGGCCGCGACGCGTGCGGGCAGCCGGCGCTGCGCGCGGGAGAGCACCGTCGTGTGGACCTCGTGGCCCTGCTCACGCAGGTCGTCGCCGAAGCTCCGCAAGGATCCCAGCTGGTACGCCGCGGGCGACGGCGCGACGTAGGTGCCCTTGCCGGGCCGCTGGACGATCAGCCCTTCGGCGCTCAGTTCGCGCAGGGCCTGCCGCAGTGTCATCACCGTGACGCCGTACGCCGCGCTCAGCTCGCGTTGCGCGGGCAGCGCGTCGCCCGGCCGGTAGTGGCCGTCGCGGATCTTGGCGGCGAGGTCGGCGGCGATGGCCCGATAGCGTGCCACTGGTCTGCCTCCCGATGCGTCGACTGTCCGCCCCCCGTCGTCGACGGCCACCGCCGATCATCGCACGGGGGCCACCGGCGACAGCGCGGCCCGCAGCGACGCCACGAAGGCCCCGACCTCGGCGGGGTTCGCGCCGTCGAGGATGCGCCGCATGACGGCCGCGCCGACGATGACGCCGTCGGCTGCCGCCGCCGCCTCGGCCGCCTGCTGCGGGGTCGAGATGCCGAAGCCCACCAGCACGGGCAGGTCGGTGACCTGCTTGAGTCGGGCGGCCAGCAGGACGGCCGAGGGCGCGAGCCGGTCACGTTCGCCGGTCGTGCCCATGACCGACACGGCGTACACGAAACCCTGACTGCGCCGGCCGATCTCGGCGAGCCGGTCGTCCGGCGTGGCAGGTGAGGCGAGCAGACTCACCTGGACGCCCGGCACGTCCAACCCGGCCAGCTCGTCGAGGGGCAGGTCGGGCACGATCAGCCCGCTCACCCCGGCCGCCGCGAGCGCGTCGCCGAACCCCGGCCGCAGCGCGATGTTGGCGTACGTGCTGGCGACCAGGGGGATGCCCACCCGCGTTCCGGCGAGGTCCGCCAGGACCGAGGCGGGCGTGGTGCCCCGGGCCAGCGCCGCGTCCGAGGCTTCCTGGATGGTGGGGCCGTCCACAGTGGGATCGGAGAACGGCAGCCCGACCTCGATCATGTCGGCCCCGGCGTGCGCGAAGGCGCTCAGGAAGGCCGTCCAACCGGGCACGATCCCGCCGGTGATGTAGGGCATCAACAGCTTCATCCGAGGTCCGCCTCCGCGATCAGGGTGGTCACGTCCTTGTCGCCGCGCCCCGAGAGGGTGACGAGCACTGTCGACCCGCTGGGCAGCTCCGGTGTGCCGGCGGCGCGAACGACCCAGGCGAGCGCGTGGGCCGACTCGATGGCGGGCAGCACGCCCTCGGCCCGCGCGAGCCGGACGGCGGCCGCGATCGCCTCCCCGTCGGAGGCGGTGACGTACCGGGCGCGCCCCAGATCGCGCAGGTACGCGTGCTCGGGGCCGACGCCCGGGTAGTCCAGCCCGGCCGCGATCGAGTGCGCCTCCCTGATCTGCCCGTGCTCGTCCTGCAGGAACAGCGACCGGAAGCCGTGCAGAACGCCGACCTCCCCGTTCGCCGCGCCGGAGCCGCCTTCGGCTTCGACCCCGACGAGCTTCGCCGACGTCTCGACGAACCCGGCGAACGTGCCGGCCGCGTTGCTGCCGCCGCCGACGCAGGCGACCACGTAGTCGGGGGTGGCAGCGGGCAGTTCGGCCGCGCACTGCTGTCGGGCCTCGTCACCGATGACGCGCTGGAATTCGCGGACCATCATCGGATAGGGGTGCGGACCGATGACCGAGCCCACGCAGTAGTACGCCTCGTCGGCGTCGGTCACCCAGTGGCGCATGGCCTCGCTGGTGGCGTCCTTGAGCGTGCGGCTGCCGGTGGTCACCGTAACGACCTCGGCGCCCAGCAGCCGCATCCGGAAGACGTTGTGCGCCTGGCGTTCCACGTCGCGTTCGCCCATGAACACCGTCACCGGTAGACCGAGCAGGGCACCGGCCGTCGCCGTCGCGACGCCGTGCATGCCCGCTCCGGTCTCGGCGATCAGACGGGTACGCCCCATGCGCCGGGCCAGCAGCGCCTGCCCGAGCACGTTGTTGATTTTGTGGGATCCGGTGTGCGTCAGGTCTTCCCGCTTGAGCAGCACCGTCACGCCAAGTTCGGCCGACAGTCGCACGGCCGGCGTCAGCGGCGTCGGTCGTCCCACGTGCGCCGACAGCAGCGCGGTGAGGCTGCCACGGAACCGGGGATCGGCCCACGCCTCGGAGAAGGCCTCGGCGACCGCCTCGCAGGCGGGGATCAGGGATTCCGGCACGTACCGCCCGCCATAGCTTCCGTACCGCCCGGGGGGAACCGTCGCGCGTACTGTTATAGAACTCATGCAACAGTTATAGAACAGTTTGCCGTGCCCTGGCAACAGCCGACCCGCCTCGTCATCCGTCGACCTGCGCCGCGGCACCCCGTGCGCTTCGTAGACTTCCTGTCATGCCGGAGATCGTCGAGTTGCTGGCCTCGCCCGTGCACCGCTTCCTGGGCCGGCCCGCCGACGGTCCGGCACCCGCCCCACCCGGCGAGCTGGTCGACGCCGTCCGGATCCGGGCCGGCCTCGGCATCGTCGGCGACCGCTACTTCGGTCAGCAGGCACACCGCGACGCCAGCGTCACCGTCATCGCCCGGGAATCGCTGCCGGACGGCATCGGCCTGGCCGAGGTGCGGCGCAACATCCTCACCACCGGGATCGCCGTCGACGAGCTGATCGGCAGAGTGCTGGTGCTGGACTCCGGCGACGGCCCGGTCAGCCTGCGGGTCAACCGGGCGGCCCGACCGTGCGCCTGGATGGACGTCACCGTCGGCCCGGGGGCGTGGAAGGCGCTGCGCACCACCGGCGGCATCCGCTGCACCCCCCTCAACGACGGCACCCTGCGCGTCGGCCCGATCGACGCCGTCGTGACCTGAGGAAAGGGCTCGACGGCAGCACACCGGGACCGGATCGTGGTCAGTTCCCGTTCCCGTTGGTTAGGCGGAATCGGCGAGGTGACGCCGCGACGAGCCGATGCGTGGTAGAACCAAACCGCGCATCGGCTCGTGGGTCTCCGGGCAGCCGGAGCCTTGCCGGACGAGGCCTCATCCGAACAGAGGTGGTGCGGTGAACGCCGAGCTGCGGCAGCTCATCGAGGAGCTGCGGGCCGACCTGGCCGATCTGCCGGAGAGCCTGGCGTACGCCGAGTTCGGCGAGGGGGCGGCCATCGACGCCGTGCCGGCGGGGCTCCCGGCCGACCTGCGGGATCTCCTGCTGGTGACCGACGGGATACGGGCGGGTCGGGTCGAGCTGGCGTCCACGTCGACCCTGCCCGGGATCCAGTACCACCTGGACTACGCGCCCGAATTCTCGGCCATTCCGCAGAACCGGGCCGGCTGGCTGGTGATCGGCACCCGCAGCGACGAACCGGTCTTCATGGACCGTGGCACCGGAGCGATCTGGTACTTCCCACCGACCGGCACCGAGTGGTTCATGTCCGACGCGTTCGAGGAGCTCGCCCCCGACGTGGAATCCTTCGTGGACTACTACCTGCTCGGGCCGGGTTACGCCGACCTGACCCCCGCCGACGACCGGTGGTTCGCGTTCCTCGACGAGCAGGGCCTGCTCGACGAGGACGACGAGGACGACGAGGACCCGAGCTGAGTCAGACCGGGCTGATGTGCGCGGCCAGGACCCGCCAGCCGTGTGGGTCGTCGTGGACCCAGGTCCGGGTGTAGCGCAGCCGCGCCGCGAACGGCACCCCGTCGAGGGTTCCGGACACCCGACCCAGGAAGAACGTGACCCCCGTTCTACCGACGACGAGCAGGTCCAGTTCCTCCTCCACCAACTCCTCGACGACCGAGCGGCGGTCCCGGTGGGCGGTCAGGTCGTCCTGCTTGGTGAGCGCACGCCCGTCCGGGCCGATGGCGATCAGCTGGTCGACCAGCAGTTGGTCCAGGGCGGCGACGTCGCCGGCTCGCTGGGCGGCCTGCAGGGTGCGCTCGGCGTCGAGCAGCTCCGCCTCTCGTGCGCTGTCCGGCATCGTGGCGTCCTCCTGTTCGGGGCTGACCCGGGGCCACCGTCGGCCCGGGCTGTCCGCATTGTGACAGCCGTCGTGGCCCGCGTGGGCGGGGATCGCCGCCGACGTTCACAGACTCAGGCGAATCCGTACGACGGTCTCTCCGGGGCCGGTGAGCACCGCCACCTCGTCACAGATCTGCTCGACGATGGCCAGCCCGCGACCGCGTACCGAGTCGGCGGCCGGCATGCTCCGCCCGAACGCCCGCGCCGGCCCGTGGTCGACCACGTCGCAGAACAGCTGACCCGACTCCGCCCAGAGCCGGACCCAGCCGCCGCCGGTGGTGTGCTGCAACGTGTTGGTGGCCAGCTCGCTGACCGCCAGCGTCAACAGCTCCACCCGCTCGGCCGACAGGCCGCGGGCCAGCGCCCCGGCGCTGACGAACGCGCGCAGCGCTCGCACGTCGGTCGCGACCTGGTACGCCATGGTGTCTGTGGCGTGGGTCGGGACATTCTGCTCGGCCACGGCCTCCCGTCGCTCTCCCGGCATCAGCCCGCCCGACGCGGCTGCCCGGCCGGCGGCACCGCGATCCACGCGGGTGTCGTCGGCGTGCGAGCCTCGAAGTGCGCCATCGGGCAGCCGGAACCCTTCTCGTAGCGACAGCTGTTCTTCACATCATGTCATCCACTGACCCGTTGGCCGTCTCGTCCGTTCGGCGGTTGATCACCTGCGGGCCGGACCGCCCGGCTGGGCTCGCTGGCCGGACACGGTCACCGCGCGGCCGGGGCGGACTTCGCGGCACGGTGCTGCCGTCGGGCCGGTGGACGGGTTCGCCGTCACTGACGGATGTCCAGGGCGCCGATCAGCCCGTCGCGCAGCGTGAACCGGTACCGCAGCTCGACCGGGCTGCCGGGGAAGTCGCCGGACACCCGGGTGAGGGCCAGGTACGAATCGCCCGCCTGCGGGGTGAGGCGGACCGGCTCGGCGGTGTACGAGTACGCGTCCATGGTCTTCTGCCGCCAGGAGCGGATCGAGGCCCGCCCGTCGTACAGCCGGTCCTCGTCGGCGACGCTGGCGGTGTCGGCGAAGCAGGCGACGAAGGCGTCCAGGTCCCGGTCGTTGACGGCCCGGAAGTACCGGTCGATCACGTCTGGCAGGTCGAGGGCCATCTGCTCCTCCTGCGGCACGGGCCGCCGTCGGGCAGCCGTCGGGTTCCCGGTCCGACCTCACCGTACGAGAAGCCGACGGCGTCGCGCGGGGCAACCAGCAGAACCATCGCGCCGGCCGTCGGGTTTGCTGCCGCGTGGCCCGGGTAGCCACGCGTCTCCGAGGCGAAGGGCGGGGACATGGCCGAGCTGGCGTTCGTCGACAAGGTTGCGGCACGCGCGAATGTTTCGCCGGAACAGGCGCGCCCGCTCACCGAGGCGGTCCTGCGGACCCTCACCGAGCGGCTCAGCGGCGGGGAGGCGGGCGCGTTGGCCCCCCACCTGGCCGACGAACTGAGCCCGCTGCTGGTCAAGGCGGCCGAGCCGGCCGAAACGTTCGACTACGACGAGTTCCTGCGCCGGGTGGCCGACCGCGCCGGGATCGACCGCCCGGCCGCCGAGCGGGGCACCCGCGCGGTGTTGCAGACGATGCACCGGGTGGTCGGGCACCGGGAGTTCGAGGACGCGCTGGCCCAGTTGCCGGCGGACCTGCGGGCGCTGGCGCAGCCGCTGCCGCACGGCCCCTGACCGACGCCTCGGAGCGCCTCCCACAGGATGCCGGGGGCGGGGGTCTTCTCCGCGCGGGGCCGACCGGGGGATGATGCCGGTGCGACAGCGGTCAACCGTGGAGGTCAGGCGATGGCGACGCGTACCCCGGAGGGTGTGGACGCCGCGCGGGCCCGGCGGCGTGGCGGTCTGCTGGTCGTCGCCTTCGGCCTGCTGGCGTACGCCGGGACGACAGCTGTCGACGCGCCGACCCGCGCTCTGGGGCTGTCCTGGTCGATCATCGGAGCGGCCGGCGCGCTCGGCGTGCTGACCATCATGGTCGCGGCCCGCCGCCGGGCGGTGCGCCTCGCGGACGCCGCCCGCCTGATGATGGCGGTGGCGGCGCTCGCCGCGCTGGCCGTCGGGGTCGCGTTGGCGCCCCGCGGCGCCGAGCGCGGATTCGTCATCGCGGTGACCGGGGTGCTGGCCGCGGCGCTGGCGGCGTCCGCGTTGCTCGCCGGTGACCTGCGGCCAAGGGGCCGGGGCGCGGCCTGACCCGCCGATCAGGCCACGCCCCCACGTCCGACTGTCAGCCGGTCACCCCGCTGCTGACCACCCACTTCTGGTGTGCGCCGCCCGCATAGGTGCCGAGCTGGATCTGGGTGCCCTCGGCGGTGTTGCCGCCGGCGGCCTCCATGATCTTCCCGGACTGCGGGTTGCGGATCGACCCGTCGCTCTGCGGTTGCCAGACCTGCGCGCCGGTGCCGTTGCAGGTCCAGAGCTGGATCTTCGTGCCGTTCGCGGTGCCCGCATTGTCCACGTCCAGGCACTTGCCGAGCGCGCGGTAGGTGTCGCCGACCCGGGTCCACGACTGCGCGGCGGTGTTGTTGCAGGTCCAGAGCTGGATCTTCGTACCGTCGGCGGTGCCCGAGTTGTCGACGTCCAGGCACCTGCCGCCGACGCCGGTGATGGTGCCGCCGCTCGGCGGTGGCGGACTGCCCGGGATGGAGTTGAGCGTGTACCACGCCTCGGTGCTCCACAGTGACTGGCCGGTGGTGGAGGTGAACGGGCGCGGCGAGCGCAGGTGCACCACCCGACCGGCCTTGCGACCGGGCACCACCAGGGTGACCTTCTTTCCGTCCGAGGAGAGGGTGGCCGAGGTGACGGTCAGCGTCTCCTCGTCGATCTTCGGCCCGCCGTAGGCCGACGTCGCCACGTACCGCCATTGCTTGATCTTGTAGCGCGCGGCCAGTTCGGCGGCGGTCCCCGCCGAGACGGGCTGGGTGTACTCCACCTCGAAGCCGGTGGTGGTGGCGCGCATCGCGAGCATCTCGAACGTGGTGGAACTGTTCGGGGTCAGCTTCTGCAGGCCGTACGACAGTTTGCCGCTCTGGCCCCAGTTGCCGCCCGCGCCGAGCCCGCCGACGTAGATCGCGCCGTCCGGGCCGATGTTGACCTCGGAGACACCCGCCTCCAGGCCCTGGGTGAGCCGGAACAGGGCGCCCTGGTACTCGCCGTTGACCTTCTCCACGTTCGCCCGTTGCAGGCCACCGTAGGTCACGTCGCCGATCACGAACTGGCCGGCGTACCGGCCGCTGGTCAGGTAGAGCGGCGTGCTGGGCGAGTTGGCGATCTCGTTCTGCGGCATCCAGAGCACCGGCTGCGTGACCGGGGCGGTGTCGAACGGCCCCGCCGGGTTCGTGTAGTGGTTGAAGAACCGGCCCTGCTTGACGTGCACCAGCTTCGACGAGGGCAGCCAGCCGCCCTGGTTGTCGGTGACGAAGAGGCCGCTCTCCGGACCCCAGCCGATGCCGTGCGGCGTACGCAGGCCGCCGGCGACGTAACTGACCGCGCCGGTGTCCTTGTTGACCTTGATGGTGGTGCCCCGGTTGGTGGCGGGTTGCGGGTTGGTGGTGGCGCCGCCGGAGTTGATCGACACCGACAGGTTCAGGTAGAAGAACCCGTCGGCGTAGAGCAGGCCGAAGGCGAACTCGTGGAAGTTGCCGCCGTAGGGCCAGGTGGCAACGGTTTCCAGGCGCTCGGCTGCCTCGTCGCCGCCGGTGTTCACCAGCCGGGTCAACCGCTGTTTCTCGGTCACGTAGACCACCCCGTCGACGACCTTGAGCCCCATCGGTTCCTTCAGGCCGCCGGCGATCTTCTTGGTGGTGACGGTGCCGGGGCTGGTCGAGCCGCCGGTGTTGCCGAGGATCCAGACCTCGCCGTCCTGGGAGGTGCCGGACTGGTCGCTACCGCCCCAGGTGCTGATGACGAGCCGGCCGTCGGCCAGCCAGTCCATCCCGGTGACCTTCGGCTGGAAGCCGCTGGGCCGCAGGTTGGTCAGCGTGTAGCCGGGGTGCACGCCGGTCAGCGGCAGCCCGTCGCCGGGGGAGTCGAAGACCCCTTCGCACTCCTTGCGGCCGGGCGCGGTCACCCGGACCACGCCGGCGTCGGTGCTCAGCGCCGAGTTCGGTACGACCACGAAGGCCGACGAGCCGGGCGTCTTCCACTCCAGGGTGATCTGCTGTCCACCGCCGCGCTCGAAGTGGTCGATGCGCAGCGGGTGCAGGCCGGCGGTGAGGGTGACGGTTCCCTCCTTGGGCGGGGTGGCGCCGTGCAGCCCGTCGTGGTTGATCACCACGGCGTTGTCGATGGACAGTTTGGATCCGTCGTCGCTGCTGAGCCGGAACGTGTAGCTGCCGGCCTGGGTGGTGGTGATGTTGCCGAGCACCTGCGAGACGAAGTTGTCCTCGAAGCCGAAGTCGGCCGCCGAGGTCCAGTTGATGGTGGACATCAGCTTGTCCACGTTCGGGGTCTGGGCGGGCTTGAGGGTGCACAGCTCGGACAGCGGCACCTGCACGTCGAAGACGCGCAGTGTGACGCCCGGTTCCTGCGCGGGGGCGGCGGTGGCGGGGACGGCCCAGAGGCCGGCGGCGAGGACGAGCGCCAGCGCACCGAGGACGGGATGGTGGAGTCGGCGTAGCAGGGGTGTGCCCATCGTTCCTCCAGGAGGCAGTGGAGTGCCCGACGGCCGGCGTGGATCAGCGGTGAGGATGACCGTCGGCCCCGGCTCCGTAACGTCCTCGACGCCGACGAGTGACAGTGCGGAAACACCGGGTTGATGGGTCGAGACATTAAGGTGTTTCGATTGCACTGTCCATGGCTTCGCCTCGATACATCAAAAGTTTCCTATGTCCGTGCGAAAGTTCGAGGCGGTACGCGAAGAATGCCGGTTGCTGCGGTGGTCTACCGCCGTCCGCGCCGCGCGGGACCACCCGTCCGGGCACCGGTCTTCCGAGTCGGAGCCGCAGCCTTGCGGGCGCCTGCGCCCCGACCCGCCGGGCCTGCCGGCCGCCGGCCCGCCGGGGAGGCGCCCCGCGCCGCAGGTCGACGGCGGGCCGCCAGCAACACCACCGCCGAGACCACCACGACGATCAGGGCCGGGACCAGCCAGGCCGGAAAGCCGCCGCCACGCTGCTCCGGGGCGGCGCCGGCCGGGTCGTCCGCCGCCGCGTCGGTGAGGGCGACCGGGCTGCCGGTGGCTCCTGGGGTGGTCGAGCCCCCACCCTCGGCCTGGGCGATCAGCGCCGGATCCGGCCCCGCCGTGGGCGGCGACCAACCGGCCGGGGCAGGCGTGCCGGGGCCCTGGTAGTCGAAGCTCACCTCGCCCCGCACCGCCTCACCGTCGGAGGCCACGGAGAGATAGCTGGCGGTGTAACGGCCCTTCGCCGGCCAGTGGGCGACGGTCACCATGGCCGGGAAGCCGGTGTGGTACAGCCGTGGCTCGAACACGCCGTTGACCATGAAGTACTCGGTGACCGGCTTGTCCAGTCGCTTCGGCTCACCGTGCGACCAGCCACTGTCCACTCGCGACCCGTCCGGCCCGGTGACGGCGAAGTGCGCGTTCGAAGCCGGCTTCTCGGTGAAGTACAACGCCAGCTGCGTCAGCGGCTCGCGTACCACGGTGCCGGTCAGCGGGGTGGAGGTCGCCAGCTGGCCGTGCGCGTACGCCGGGGCGACCGGCAGCAGCAGCGACACCGCCAGGGCCGCTGCCAGCGCCGCCACGGTACGGCTCAGAACCTTACGCACAGTGACCAGCTTCGATCGCATTCGTTCATCATGGTCATTTCCCCGGCACCGAACAAGACGTAGAGTTCTCCTCCCCGACGATCAAACCGACACCCGTCCCCCTCGCGTCGTTCGGAGTCCACCCGTGTTCGTCCGCACCCCCGCCGCCCGCACCGCCGCGACCGTCACCGCCGTCGCCCTCGCCGCCCTGCTCCTCGCCGGTTGCGGGCAGGACGACGACCCCTCGGTGGGCACCCCCTCGACGGCGCCGACGTCCGCCGGCCCGTCGGGCGCCACCCCCACCGCACCCGCCCCGACGCCCACCGGCACCCCCAGCGCCGCCGCCAGCACCCCGGCGGTGGACCGACAGATCACCGTGACGATCGCGAAGCGGCGGGTCGATCCGCCGACCGGGCGGGTCACCGTCAGTAAGGGCGAGCTGGTCCGGATCACTGTCACCTCCGACGTGTCCGACGAGTTGCACGTGCACGGCTACGACCTGGGCGCCCGGCTGCCGGCCGGCACGCCCGGCTCGGTCGAGTTCCGCGCCGACCAGACCGGACTGTTCGAGGTGGAGACGCACGACTCCGAGCTGGTGCTCTTCCAGCTCGTCGTCCGCTGAGCGGCATGACGGCCGCTCCCACGCTGCTGGCCCACGGTGTCGGTGGCCGCCAGGACCTGCCGATCACGCTGCCGCAGCTCGTCGTCGCCGCCGCGCTGACCCTCGTCGTCACGTTCGTGGCACTGGGTGTGCTGTGGCGCGAACCCCGGCTCGACCGGGACGCCAGCGGCGGTCGTCCCGTGCCGCGCTGGCTCGCTCGACTCGTCGACGCGCAGGCCGTCCGGTGGGCGCTGCGCGGGCTCGGCCTGCTCGCCGCGGCCTGGTTCTGCCTCGGCCTGCTGGGCGGGCCGGACACCGCTGACAACCCGACGGCCGGCACGCTCTACGTCCTGCTCTGGGTCGGGCTGGCACCGCTGTCGCTGCTGCTCGGCCCGGTCTGGCGGGCGGTCAACCCGCTGCGCACCGTGCACCTGCTCGTCGCGCTGGCCGCGCGGCGCGACCCGCACCGTGGGCTGCGTGAACTGCCCGACGGGGTCGGATGGTGGCCCGCCGCCGCCACCCTGTTCGGGTTCGTCTGGCTGGAACTGGTCGCCCCCGACCGGGCCACCCTGCCGGTCATCACCGCCTGGCTGGCCGGGTACGCGGTGCTCCTGCTGGTCGGCGCGGTGGTGTTCGGCGCCGGCTGGTTCGACCACGCCGACCCGTTCGAGGCGTACAGCACCCTGATCGGTCAGCTCGCCCCGCTCGGCCGGGCCGCCGACGGCGTCCTGGTGTGGCGCAACCCGCTCGACGGGATCGCCGGTCTGCGTCCCCGCCCCGGGCTGGTCGCCGTGGTGATCGTGCTGCTCGGCTCGACCATGTACGACAGCCTCTCCAACGCGCCGGGCTGGTTGCGCTTCAGCCAGGAGAACGGCCTGCACCCGGCCGTCACCGGCAGCGCCGGCCTGAGCCTCGTCATCGCCGCCGTCGCGGTGGCGTACCTCGCCGCCACCGGCGCCGCGGCGCGCATCGGTCGCGCGGACCCGGCCGAGGCCCGTGCCGTGCCGGGCGAGATCGCCCACTCCATCGTGCCGATCGCGGTCGGGTACGTGGTGGCGCACTACTACTCGCTGCTGATCCTGGAGGGCCAGCGCACCGTCGCGTTGCTCTCCGACCCGCTGGGCACCGGTGCCAACTGGCTCGGCACCGCCGACTGGGAACCGCACACCGCGCTGGTCACGCCCTCCGGGGTGGCCACCCTGCAGATCACCGTCATCGTCCTCGGGCACCTGCTCGGCACCCTGCTCGCCCACGACCGCGCGCTGTACCTGTTCCCCCGGGCCCGGGCGGTGGCCGGCCAACTGCCCCTGCTGGCACTCATGGTCACCTACACCGTCGCCGGTCTGCTGCTGCTCTACGCGGGGTAGTGCCGCCCGGTTCCGAGCCGTGCGCCATGATGGCCCGTGCACTCCGATCTTCAGCGCTACCTCGACGACCTGGTCAGCACCGCCCGGGACGTGCTCGGCACCGACCTGGTTGGGGCGTACGCCGCCGGCTCGGTCGGGCTCGGGGCGTACCAGCCCGGTCGCAGCGACGTGGACGTGGCGCTGCTCAGCGCCGGGCCGCTCGCCGAGGCAACCAAGCGGACGTTGGTCGCGCGGCTGCGGCACGAGGCGCTGCCCTGCCCGGCGCGTGGGCTGGAACTTGTCTGCTACGACCGGGCGGTGGCCGCCTCCGGCACCCCCGAGCCCGGCTTCGAGGTCGAACTGAACACCGGGGCCGGCATGCCGTTCCGGCGCACCCTCGACCCCGCCGACCGCCCGGTCGCCGACGGCCGGTTCTGGTACGGCCTCGACCGCAGCATCCTGCACCAGAGCGGACTCGCGCTGCTCGGGCCGCCAGCGGGGGAGGTCTTCGCCGACCTCGCCCCGGCCGACCTGCGCCGGCTGCTCGTCGAGGCGCTGACCTGGTGGCTCGCCCTACCCACACCGCCCGCCGACCAACCCGCACCCGGCACCGAGGACGCCGTGCTCGGGGCCTGCCGATCGCTGGTGCGCCACCGCGACGGCATCTGGCTCGCCAAGACGGCGGCCGGTCAGCGGCTGATCGACGCGGGGGACCCGGCCGAGGTCATCCGGCAGGCGGTCGCCGCGCGGCACGGCGGGCCGCCGCCCACCGGGGCGCAGGCCCGCGCCTTCCAGCAACGGGTACGCGACGAGATCGCCGGGTAGCCGGTGCACGGTTGGTCGAGCGGCGCTCAGCGGACCGGGCGGGACTCCAGCGAGGCGAACAGCAGGTTGAGGCCCTCGGTCATGGTCGGGTGGGTGATGACCGCGTCCCGCAGGGCGGTCCACGGCATCGCGGCGAGCATGGCCAGCTGCACGGAGGTGATCACCTCGCCGGCCTCGGGGCCGAGCAGCGCCGCGCCGAGGATCCGGTCGGTGCCGGTGTCGATGACCGCCTTCCACATGCCCCGGGTCTGACGCAGGGTGCGGGCCCGGGGGATGGCGGCGACCGGCAGGTGGGCGACCTGGACGTCGTACCCGGCGCGGCGCGCCTCGGTCTCGGTCAGCCCGACCCGGGCCAGCTCCGGGGTGGTGAAGACGGTGTACGGGATCAGCCGGTCGGCGGTGCTGCGCCGGCCTCCCGCGAGGTTCGCCCTGATGATCCGGTAGTCGTCCAACGAGACGTGGGTGAACTGGGGGCTGCCGGCGACGTCTCCGGCCGCCCAGGTGTGCTCGGCGCTGGTGCGCAGGTGTTCGTCGACCTCCACGAAGCCCCGTTCGCTGAGCCGTACGCCGGCGACGTCCAGGCCGAGCCCGTCAGTGACCGGTTCCCGGCCGGCCGCCACCAGCACGTCGTCCCCGATCACCACGCCGCCGTCGTCCAGCGTCACCCGCAACGCGCCGTCGGGGTCCCGCTCGATGCGCGCTACCGCCACACCCACCCGTACGTCGATGCCGTCGTCGAGGAAGACGCGCATCACCGCGTCGCTCACGTCGGGATCCTCCCGGGTGAGCAGCCGTGGACCGCCCTCGACCAGCGTCACCGCGCTGCCGAACGACGCGAACATCTGCGCGAACTCCACCCCGACGGTGCCGCCGCCGAGCACCACCAGCCGGGCCGGCAGCCGATCCAGGCGCAGCAGCTCGTCGCTGGTGAGCACCCCGGCCTCGGCCATCCCGGGCACCGACGGCAGATGGGGGCGGGTCCCCGTGTTGATCACGACGTCGGTGCCGCGCAGCAGCCGCTCGCCACCGTCGGCGAGGGCCACCCGGACGGTCCGTGGGCCGACGAACCGGGCCTCGCCGATCACCAGGTGCAGGCCGGAGTCGAGGAACTGCTGCCGGTTGGCGGCGACCATCCCTTCGACCACGTCCTGCTTGTGCGCGCGCAACAGGTCCACGTCGACCCGGCCGCCGTCGACAGTGAGGCCGAGCGCCGACGCGTCCCGCAGTTGGCGGGCGGCCCGCGCGCTGGTCACCAACGCCTTGGTCGGGATGCAGGCGACGTTGATGCAGCTGCCGCCGATCATGCCGCGCTCGACCATGGCGACCCGCTGACCGGATCGGGCGACGTCCATGCTCAACGTCTTCCCGGCCTTGCCGCCACCGACGACGAGCAGGTCGAACTCCTCCGGTTGGTCGGTCACCCGGCGCTCCTCTCGGTCACCGGCCAGGCCGGCGGCCACCGCTGGTGCACGGCGGCCAGCCCAGCCTGCCAGCTCCGTCGGGCGCGGCGATCCGGTTCCGCGCAGAATCCACCCGGACCCTGACCAGGTGCCGAGGACCCACGCGGCGAGCCCGGTGCGGGATCATCGGTGGATGCCTGACATCTCGGCGCAGTTCCGTGCCCGGATCCGCCATGAGCCGGATCGGTCGTACGCGGTGCTGGTCGAGGGACCTGACGGGGAGGTGCTGGCCGGCGCTACCGGCAGCCTGCGGGAGGTGCGCACGGTGGCACGCCAGGGTGCGGCCCGCCTGTTCGGCGTACCGCTGGATCAGATCGCCCGGTGAGCACCTCGACTTCGCCCCCGTCCTCACCGACGGGGAGGCCGCCGACTTGCTGCGGTATCTCGCCCGGTCGGCTCAGCCTCCGTCGTGAGCCACGTCTGTGTCCTGCCAGCGGTAGAGGTCGCGCAGCAGGGAGATCTCGGCGCCGTGATGGATCAGCTCCCGGTTGACATGCAGGATGATGCCCTCCATCGGAAACCGCTCGGTACCCACCGGGGGCGGATTCTCCAGGTCGGCGTCCGAGAGCTCGCGGACTCCGGCGTTCCATCTCCCGTACATCTCGTCGAGCTGGTGCAGCGCCTCGTCAGCGGTCCCCGCGTAGGCGAAGGTCTGCGAGTCGACGTCCTGGCCGCCGAAGTGCCATCCGACCCGATAACCCAGGCAGGAGACGATGATGTGCGCCAACCGCCAGGCAATGGTGGTCACCGGCGCCGGTACCGGGTCAGGGGACGCGTGGTCCACCGTCCATGCCCCCGAACCTGCTGACATCGGTGCGGTCGACGTGCCACGTGGGCGGATGCTCCAGCAGCCGGGCACCGGCTCCCAGAAGTACTCCTCATCCGTCAGATCGTCCAGCCGCGGTCGCAGGTTCTTGCGCCAGTGCCGGTCCAGTTGGTCGGCGAGTCGCTCGCTTCTCGTCACCGCCGCACACTACGGACAACGGACCTGGCTGCCAACCCCGGGCGGTCGACCCGGGCCCGTGCGGAGGTGCTCCGGGCCCGGGTGCAACCGCTGCTGAGGTCAGTGCCGGGCGGCGCCGTTCTCACTGACCGGCTGCCCGAAGGCCAGGAACGGCACGGGCGTCGGCGCGTCGGTGCCGATGTGCCGGGGGAAGATCGGCTCGGCGTCGGCACTCACCTCACGGGCAGCAGTAGCGTCCGGCGCCACCGACTCGTCCGCCACCACCGCCGCGCCACCGTGCTCACCGTTCACCTGCTCGGACGGGTCGCCGTCCACCTGCTCGGCCGGGGCCTGGTCGGCGGGGCCACTGTCGACAGGGGAGCGGTCCGATGTGGCGCGATCGGCGTCGGCCTCGGCCACCGGCGCTCGCTCCGTGGCGTGCCGGTCGACGTTGAGCTGCTCGACACCGGTCCGCTCGGGGGCGGGTCGATCGGCGCTGGCGCGGGAACCCACCATCGGGTACTCCGCGGTCTCCGTACCGCCGGCTGCCGCGGCCATGACCGCGGCGGCGGCGAGGTCGGCCACCCGCTTGGCCTCCCGCTGCACGCGGGCGCGGACCTCCTTGGCGTGCCGCTCGGCGGAGTCCCCGGCCCGGCGGGCCTCGTCCAGGCGGGCGTTCTCGGCGGTGAGGTCCCGGCGGACCTCACTGAGCCGCTGCTGCATCCGGGACAGCTCGTTCTCCAGCGCCTCGCCCTCCTGGCGGATCTCGGCGAGCTGCTGGCGGCCGGTGTCCAGCTCGGCGTGCAGCTCCGCGGCCTCCTGCCGGCGCTCGTCAAGCTCCTTCTGCAGGGCGGCGAGCTGCTGCTGCTGGCTGGCGGCCTGCTCGTCGGCGCGGTTGCGCAGCTCGGTCACGTGCTGTTGCGCCTCGGCCAGCAGCGCGGCGATCTGCTGCTCGGTCGCGCTGCGCTGCTCGGCCAGCTCCTGCTCAGCGGCGGCCTGCTGTTCGGCGATGTCCTGCTCGGCGGCGGTGCGCCGTTCGTTGACCTCTCGCTCCACGTTGGCCTGCCACTGGGCCATCTCCTGCTGGTTCTTGGCGCGGGCCGACTGGAGTTCCTGCTGGATCTGGGTACGGGCCGACTTCATCAGCGCGTCGGCGGCCACCCGGGTCTGGTTGAGCTGCTGCGCGCTCTGCTCGGTGATCCGCTTGGCCTCGTGCTGGGCGCGCTCGTGCGCGGCCTCACCGTCGGCCCGCAACTGCTCGGCGTGCTCGCGGATCGCCGTCAACTCGGCCTCGGCCAGGGTGCGCCGCTCCTCGTACGCCTGCTCCTGCTCGGCCCGCCGGGCGGCCAGTTCCTCGGCCAGGTCCTGACGTGCCTGCGCGGACCGCTCACGGGTGTCGGCGAGGATCCGCTCAGCTTCGCTGCGCAGTTCGTTCGCCCGGTCGGTGGCCGACTCGGTGATGATCCCGGCCTGCTTCTCGGCGAGGGCCATGATCTCGCCGACCATCGGGCCGAGGTCGTGGAACGAGGCGCGGTCCACCTGCACGGGCTGCTCCTGAAGCTCGGCCAGCTCGGCACGCAGCCGCTGCACCTCGGCGGTCAACTCACGGACGCGGACGGCGGACTGTCCATGCTCGCGGCTCAACATCGCGATCTGACTGTCGAGCTGCTCCAGGTGCCGGTCCACCTGGCGTTTGTCGTATCCGCGCAGGGCGAGCTCGAAGCTCGGCCGGGAGGCCGCATCGTCGCGTGCTGCGTGCGGCTCAGCGCCGATGGACATGCACCATCCTCCGTACGATCGGGGCGTCAGGGTCGGCGGTCGCCTGCCCCACGGGCCGTCAGTGTGGCGCAACGCTACCGCCGAGCGGACCTCATGCGAAGTCCTGCCCCACCCCCTCTCACGTTGTCGCCCCGCGTTCCCCCGTTCCCGCGCCGATCACGGACTCGTGGTGCCGGAAAGGTGCTGCTCCACCACCTTTGTCATCCGGGGAAAGTCCATGATCGACGCAGGTCGACGTGCGGACGCGGGGCGACGGGCCGGTGCGGGTCAGCGTCGGCGGGCGACCAGGACCGCGTCGTGGTGGGTGACGTCCTCGCCGTCGGGGTTGGTGGCGAGGCGGGCGCGTTCCTCCGCCGTCAGCACCTCCCAGTGGATCGGGTCCAGATCGGCGGCCACCTCCTGCGCGGTGTACATCGCGTCCGGCATGTGCATCCGGTGCGCCGCCCCCCACAGGTCAGACGGGTGGTGGCCGACGATCAGCAGGACGCCGCCCGGTGCCACCGCCGCGGCCAACCGGGCGAACAACTCCTGCCGCTGCTGCCGAGGCAGGTGCATGAACTGCGCGGACACCAGGTCGTACGCCTGCTCGGCGGGCGGCTTGTCCCGCAGGTCGACGTGGGTGAACTCGATCCGGTCACCGACGCCGGCGGCCTCGGCGTTCGCGGCCGCCCGGCTCAGCGCCGTGCTGGAGATGTCCACCGCCGTCACCTGCCAGCCACGCGTGGCCAGCCACACCGCGTCGGCGCCCTCGCCGCTGCCCACGTCCAGCGCGCGCCCCGGGGTCAGGTCGGTGACCTCGGCGACCAACTGCGGGTTCGGACGCCCACTCCACACCGAGGGCCGGGACTGGTAGCGCTCCTCCCACGCCGGCTCCTCGAACGTCGTGGCCATCAACTGCCGGTACGCGGCCACCGCGTCGCGGGTCTCCTCGGCGATGAGATCGGCGTTGATCGCCGCCGCGGCGGTCAACCCGGCCCCGGCGGACGTGATCACCTGTCCCCGGAGGTCGGCCACGTTGCCCGCCACCCAGACACCGGGGACGGCGGTCGCGCCGGTGGGGTCGGCCGGGATCTGGGCCCCGATGACATGCTCACCCATCGTCACCTCTTCGGGGGCCAGGCCCAGCCCCACCAGCAGGTCGGCGCGGGGGGTCAGTCGCGTCGCCACCACGATCGCGTCGAGCGCCACCACACGACCGTCGGCGAGCCGTACCCCGGTCAGCGCGTCGTCGGTCACCTCCACCGCGGCGACCGGGCCCGGCACCACCGTGATGCTGCGGGCGGCGAGCCGTTCGGCGGTCTCCGCGTCCGGTGCCGGGGTGTCGTGCAGCAGGAGCAGCACGGAGGAGCTCCACTGTCGCCACATTTCCGCCTGGTGCACGGCCAGTGGCCCGGTCGCCAGGATGCCGATGCGACGGTCCCGAACCTCCCAGCCGTGGCAGTACGGGCAGTGCAGCACGTCGCGACCCCACCGCTGTGCCAGGCCGGGCACGTCGGGCAGTTCGTCGGTCAGCCCGGTGGTCACCAGCAGCCGCCGGGCGCGCACCGGCTCGCCGTCGTCGAGGCTGAGCTGGAACCCGTCGTCGTCCCGGGTGGCGCTGCGCACCCGCCCGGTGCGGAACTGCCCGCCGTACCCGGCCACCTCGGCCCGTCCGACCGCGAGCAGCTCACCGGGCGGCGTTCCCTCCCGGCCCAGGTAGTTGTGTATCCGGTCGGCGGGCGCGTTCCGCGGCTCACCGGAGTCGATCACCAGCACCGACCGTCGGGCCCGGCTCAGCGCCAGGGCGCCGCTGAGCCCGGCAGCGCCGCCGCCCACCACCACCACGTCGTATGTCTCGTCCACCGGTTCGTCCCCCTCGTGTTCTGTCGGCTGTCACCACCATCCGCCGCCGCGAGCCCGGCGGCAACTATCCTTGCCGTTATGGCAAACGAGGACAGTGCCGCGCTGGCGGCCGTCGGCCCCCGGCTGCGTGCTCTACGTCACCAACGCGGGACCACGCTCACCCAGCTCGCCGACCTGACCGGCATCTCGGTGAGCACCCTGTCCCGGCTGGAGTCCGGGAGCCGTCGACCGACGCTTGAGCTGCTGCTCCCGCTGGCCAGGGCCTATCAGGTGGCGCTGGACGAACTCGTCGACGCCCCGGCCACCGGCGACCCCCGGGTGCGCCCCAAACCGATCGTCCGGCACGGCGTGACGTACCTGCCGCTGACCCGCCGGCCGGGCGGTGTGCAGGCGTTCAAGCAGATCTTCCCGCCGGACCCGTCCGCCGGAGGCCGGATCCCGCAGGCCCACGAGGGGTACGAGTGGCTCTACGTGCTCTCCGGCCGGATCCGCCTGCTGCTCGGTGACCGTGATCTGACGCTCACCCCCGGCGAGGTGGCCGAGTTCGACACCCGCATCCCGCACCTCTTCTACAACCCCGGCCCGGGCACCGCCGAAGCCCTCAGCCTGTTCGGGCCGCAGGGGGAGCGGCTGCACGTCCGTGCCCGTCCCGCCAGCCCGGACAAACAGCAGTGACCAACGCGGGTTCCGTGTTGTCGGGGCGTCGCCGCGACCGGGACGCCCCGACAACACGGACCGTCGGTGCGAAGATGGCGCGATGACCGACGCGGCATCCCGGCCCCGGAGCGACCGGATCGAGCACCGTGACATCGTCGTCAACGAGGTCCCGGGCTTCCGCCCGCTCACGTTGGACCTGGTCGTGCCCGTGGCGGCCCGCCAACCGGTCCCGGTCCTGGTGTGGATCCACGGTGGCGCGTGGCTGTTCGGCTCGCCCAAGCAGCCACCGGAGTGGCTCATGGAGGTGGATCCCTTCACCGCCGCCATCCGGGCCGGTTTCGCGGTCGCCTCCGCGCAGTACCGGCTCAGCGGCGAGGCACACTTCCCCGCCCAACTCGACGACGTCACGGCGGCGGTTCGCTGGCTGCGCCGACACGGCGACACGGCGGGCGTGGACCGCGAACGGATCGGGGTTTGGGGCGAGTCGGCCGGCGGACATCTCGCCTCGATGCTCGCGCTGACCGGGGACGACCAGGACGACACCCGCGTCCAGGCGGCGGTCTGCTGGTACGCGCCGTCCAACCTGCTGACCATTCAGTCGCAGGCCCACCCGGCCGGGACGATCGACCACGACGCTGCCGACTCGCCCGAGTCGCTGCTGATCGGCGCCCCGTTGGCCGGCAACCCCGAGCTGGGCCGGGCAGCCAGTCCGATCGCCTACGTCACCGGCCACGCCCCGCCCATGCTGCTGGTGCACGGCGAGGAGGACCTGGTCGTACCGGTGGGGCAGAGCGAGGAACTCGCCGCGGCGTTGACCGCGGCGGGTGCCGAGGTCGAGTTGTCGGTGGTGCGGGGCGCCGACCACTGTTTCGTCGGGGTGCCGCTGGAGCCGCTGATCCGCGACACCCTGGTGTTCTTCACCCGAGTCCTTGCCCCCGACACCGGGGTGCTGCCGCCTCCGTAGGGTGACCCGGTGACCGCCTACGACGTCGCCGCCAAACTCCCCGACATCGACCGGCTGCGCCAGCGCTGCAAGGCCTTGGCCGTACTCGAGCGCATCATCGACGGCGGGGACCCCTACTACGCCTACACCTCGACCTGGGGCACGGACGAGGCGGCGCTGATGAGCAATGGCAGCGGCGACGAGTGGGCCGTCGTGTTCACCCCCGACGGCGCCTTCATCCGGCTCTTCGACCATGAATCGGCGATGTCGCCGTACCGTCATCCGGACCACGAGCTGTGGCCCGGTCTGGTCGACGGCGTTCCGGAGGTGCTGCGTTCTCAGCTGACGGAACCCGCCTTCTGCGACGAGGACGGCCGACTCGTGGCGACCACCGTGCTGTGGCGGCTGGTGGAGGACGACCGCTGGCACGCCGGTGACGGCATCACCTTCCCACCACTGCACCGACCGTACGACGACAGCGGCCCGGATGGGTCGGGCATGCTCGACATCCTGCTCGACGACATCGTCGACCGCTTCGTCGAATTCGCCGTCGACTACTACGAGATGACGGTGGACCGGGCGGCGGTCGAGCACATCGTTGCCCATCGGCCGCTCACCGACCGTGTGACGAGGGCCCTGAATCCGCAGCTCAGCGTCGCCGATCTGCGTTCCGACATCGCCGCGATCGGCTATCCGATCGCCGGGGACGGCACGCGCGACGGCGCCACGGTCCAGGTCAAACCTCATGGCGCGTTCTCCGTGAACAGCGTGGGACTGGACGGTGCGCCCTTCCCGTTGAGCTTCAGTGTTCGCGAGACAGGCGGCTCCTGGATGGTGAATGCGACTGCGGCGCAGGCCGCCGAGCTGGCCGATGTGCTGATGCTCGCCGGGAACGACACCATCATGGTTGTCGGCGTGGAGACCAACAGCTTCCTGGACGAGGAGTATCAGCAGTGGCGGCCGTCACGGATCGCTGCCGAACAGGGCGTCAGCTTCGAGGTGCATGAGGTCCGCGCGCTGGCGGCTGGCGTCGTCGGCCTCAGCGAAGAGGCCCTGCTGATACCCCGGGAGCAGCTGCCGCGGTTCCTGGCCGGTTGGTACCCCTACGAGCTGACCTTTGTCGACGTGCCGGGTACGCCTTCCGCCGAGCGCGTCGACGAAATGATCGTCACCATTGGAACGGCCACGTTCGACGAGCCGGTCCTACCCGCTCTGGCCGGCTCACGCCTGTTGTTCTCCGGGCATGACGACTGCTACGTGTCTGTCGAAACGACGGACCCCGCGGTGCCTGCGGCGGTCCTGGGCCGGCTCCTGGTCTTGCTGGTCGGCTCGGCGCTTGTCGACACCACCGTGGTGGAGGTGACGGCGCCCGACGTCGAGACCGTGGAGCGGCTGATCGAAGAGAACCGGCATTGGGTCGGCGAGCTGGGCCCCGCGACGCGGGGCTCGGTGACCGTCGAGCTGCACGCCACCCCCGGGTCGTGGCGGCTCGGCCAGTCGCTTCCGAAGCAGGTCGACCGCACGATGGTCTACGACATCGCGGACAGGGTCTGGCGGTGACCGAGACGGTTGCGGCACCCCGAGGTGGTGAACCATGGGTACGCCAGGGAGCCTCCGGCGCGATGCCGGAGGCTCCCTGATGTGTCGGTCAGTTGAGGGCGTAGATCTCCGCGGCGGTGGTCCACGGGTTGCCGTTGACCTCGCTCAGGGCGCGCAGTCGCAGATACTGGCCCGTTTTCGCGGTGAACCGGACCTCCTTCTGGCTGGCGTTGTTGGCGAACGTGCCGGTGGCCACGGCCGTACCCCAGTTGGTGCCGTCAGTGCTGACGTAGACCTCGTACTGGCCGATGCGCCCGTTGGCGGCGCCGGAGCCGCTGTCCTGCCGGGGCAGGTAGCGGATTCCGGAGACGGAGTAGCTCGCCCCGAGGTTGATCTGGATCTCGTGGGGCATCGGGGCGTTGCCGCCGGTGTACTTCGTGTGCCAGATGGTGCTGAGGTTGCCGTCGAAGGCGTTGGTCGCGGCCCCGTTCTCGGCGGCCGTCTCCTGGCTGTCCACGTACTTCAGCGACCATCCGGTACGCGGGATGACGCCGGCACTGGGCACGCAGACCGTGCTGAGCTGGTGTGCGCCCCGGTCCGGACGACAACCCGGGGTGACGGTGCTGCCGAAGTAGTCGCGGCTGCCCGGGCTGGTCATGACCTGACCACTGGCCAGCGCGGGGGAGCCGGTGCGGAGCCGGTAACCACCGGCGTCGCTGATCGAGGTGGCGGTGCCCGGCGCGACGAACAGCGGATCGGCCGTGATCTTGTTCGGGTCGGCGGGCTCGCCGGCGGGGTGCTGGCCGTAGAACACGTTCGAGTCGAACAGCAGAGCCCCGGCGTTGTAGCTGGCCTGGGTCGAGGTCACGTAGAAGATGTTGTTGTAGAACTCGACATTGGCGCCGGCCGAGCCGTTGCCGTTGTTGATGATCTGCGCTGACTCGCCCACGTAGAAGACATTGTTGTAGATCTTCGTGTTGGTGAGTTTCCCGCAGACCAGGTCGAAGATCTGGCCGCGGTCGTTCTGGCTGATGTTGTAGCGCACGATGTTGTCTTTGGTGGTCGAGCCCCCACCGTTGCAGAGCAGGATGAAGCCGCCCTCGTTGTCGTGGCTGTAGTTGTACTGGTAGATGGTGCGGATGTTGCCCTCGTCCAGGTCGAAGCCCTGCCCGTCGCAGGTGCTCCGGCCGCCGCTGACCTCGTTGAACTGGAACAGGGCGTCGTTGATGTTCCAGCCCCAGATGCCGGCGGCGCACTGCGCGGGCTCGCGGACCCGGAAGCCGTCCACCCGGTTGTTCTCGACCAGGGCGCTCTGGGTGTGGTGCACGTCGATGGCGTCGCCGCCGATGTCGGTGACCGTGTTGCCGCGCACGACGACCCGGGTCTGCGGAAGCCAGGTGCCGCAGGTGGAACCGCAGTTGGGGTTGGCCAGCTCGGGCCGGACCATCCAGCGGGTCCAGAAGTGGATGCCGTAGCGGTCGACGGTGCCGATCGTGTTGTTGTTGATCAGCACGTCGTCGAACTTCGTCTGCGTGGTGTAGCCCAGAACCTCGAAGAAGATGCCGGCGCTGGCGTCGTCGTCCTTCTTGGTCTGGTTGCCGTTGACGTCGTGGACGCTGAGCCCGGTCACCCGGTAGTAGGTGCCGGTGCCGGAGTTCTCGCGGATGATGTGCACGCCGCGGCGGGTGGCGATCGCCGATCCCTTGTTGGAGATGTCCAGGTTGCGGATCTCCCAGTACTGCTGGTTGTAGAGCTTCACGACGTCGACGACAGCACCGTTGCCGGCCAGCGCCGGCTTGGCGCCGCTGCCGTACGCGTCGATGATGATCGGTGCGCCGGCCGCGCCGGAACCCTTGGGAAAGAGCTGCTGGTTGGCGCAGGTCGTGCCCCGCCGGATCAGGATCTGATCTCCGGCGGCGAACGTCTTGGCGTTCACCGGTGTGAAACTGTTCCAGGGGCTGGCCTGGGTGCCGCTGCCCGACGTGCTCGCGGAGCAGTCGACGTAGTAGTTCGTGGCGGCTGCCGCGGCGGGGGGCGCGGCGACCAGTACTGCGGTGGCTAGCGTGGTCAAAGCCACCAACGAGGACCTGAACAGGCGCATCGAGAGTCCTAACCGTGGGGGTGGTCGGGGTGGGGGAGTCTGTCAATTCCTTGCGCTGTCTCGTTCGTACGCCGGGAGGGAACGCCCCCGGCGGAGCTCGGGCCCGCCGCACGCCGCGGCTCACCGGAACTTTCTGTTGTAGTCCGCGAGAAGACCGATCAGGACGGCGAGCGCCACAAGCATGATCGCGAGGTTGCCCCACCCGACAGTGGGTCGGACGACCACCACGGCGACGACACAGGCGAGCGCGAGCAGCAGCCGGGCGACGACGAGCAGCACGGCATGCGTCGGTTCCTTCATGACATCCCTTTCTCGGGCCTCAGCCCTTGACGCCGCCGGCGGCCATGCCCTGGATCAGTCGGCGCTGGATCAGCGCGTACAGGAGCAGCACCGGCACGATGACGATGACCATGCCGGCGTAGAGCCGCCCCGGGTCCGCAGCCGCCTTCTGCGCCGCCATCAGGTTGAGCAGGCCGACCTGCAACGTCTTGCCCTCACCGGGCAGCAGCGTCAGCGCGATGATGAAGTCGTTCCAGTAGGCCAGGAAGTTGAACAGAATCACCGTGGTGACCGCCGGGCGGGCCATCGGCAGCATCACCCGCGTCATGATCCGGAATCGGGATGCCCCGTCCAGCAGCGCGGCCTCCTCGAAGTCTCCCGGAATCGACCGGAAGTACGCAGTCAGCAGGTAGATCGTGAATGGGATCGAGGTCGCCGCGTAGACCAGCGAGAGCATCGCCGGGTTGTCGAGGAAGAACCCGTCGGGGAACACGTCGACCAGCGCGCGGTCCCAGTCGACGAGCATCAGGAAGATCGGCACCACGATGTAGTTGACGTTGACGAACAGCCCGGCCAGCAGCGCCACCTCGACGATGCCCTTGCCGCGGAACTCGTACCGGGCGACGACGTACGCCGCCGGCACCGAGACCGCCAGCACGAAGACCAGGCCGAGGAGCGTGACCAGTACCGACGTGGCGAAGTAGCGGCCCATCTGCGCGCCGCCGAACGCGTCGACGTAGTTCTGCAGGTGAAGGCCCTCGGGCAGGGTCCACGGGCTGCCGAAGAACTCGCTCTTGCGCTTCAGCGAGGCCACCAGCACCCAGCCGACCGGGATGACGATGAGCAGGGTGATCGCACCGACGAGCAGGTGGGTGAGTCCACGGCCGGGCCGTGGACCGGATTTGTTGATCGTGGTCATGGGAGTGTCCTCTAGAACTGGAGGGGCTCACGCCGGGTCGCGCGGCTCACCAGGAGCGACACGAGGAACGAGAAAGCGAAGATCACCACGCCGATGGCCATGCCGTAGCCGTAGGCCGAGTTCGTGTACGCCTGCTTGTACATGTAGCTGAGCAGCACCTCGGAGGCACCGTCCGGGCCGCCGCCGGTCATCGCCCGAACCAGCACGAAGCTGAGGTTGACCGCGCTGAGGATGAAGAAGGTCAGCGTGGTGCGCAGGTTCTGCCAGATCAGCGGCAGCGTGACGGCGAAGAACTGCCGACCTGCCGAGGCACCGTCGAGTGCCGAGGCCTCGTACAACTCCTCCGGGATGCTCGCCATGCTCGACATGTAGATGACCATGTAGTAGCCGAGCGACTGCCACAGCATCGCTATCGCGACCGAGTAGAGCACCAGCTTCTGGTCGCCCAGCCAGACCTGTTGCAGGCCGTCCAGCGAGAGCAGCCGGAGGGTGCCGTTGAGCAGGCCGTTCTCCTGGTCGTAGACGGCCGAGAAGATGGCCGCGATGACCACGACCGAGAGCACGTTGGGGATGTAGAGCACGAACCGGTAGAGGGTGTGGCCGCGCAGCTTCTGCCGGGTCATGACGGCGGCGAGGAACAGACCCATCCCCATCGTCACCACGGTCACGACCACGAGCAGCGCGACGGTGTTCTGGAACGCGCGGAGGAACTGCTCGTCGTCGACGAGCTTGGTGAAGTTGTCCAGGCCGACGAACCGCATCTGCGCCGAGAAACCGCTCCAGCTGTAGAGCGACATCCGGAACACGCTGACGGTCGGCCAGATCATGAACAGCGCGAACAGTGCCAGTGCCGGAAGCAGGCAGGCGGCGACGAATCGGCCGTCGCCGGGCCGGCCGCGTGCGGCGCTGCCACGCGCTGACACCGGGGGTCGGCTGGGCGCGCGCTTGCTGGCGCCTCTGGGTGGTGGAGTGAGGGTCGTCGTCACCGTGACCAGTCCTTGGTTCTCGCGGGGGGAGGGGTCGGCGGCAGCCCGGTTCCGGGCTGCCGCCGGGGCGTCACTTGCCCGCTTGCCGCAGCTTCTCGCTGGCGTCGTTCAGCGCGGTCTGCCACTGGTCGACGGTCTTGTCGCCGCTGATGATGCTGTTCGCGGTGTCGAAGAGCGTGCCCTTGATGTTCACGCCCTCGACCGGCGCGGTGCTTCCGAAGCCACCCACCAGGGCGGAGATGCTCGGGTCCTCGTAGAGCTGGTAGAACGGGGCGATCTCGGCGGGCAGCGTCGAGGCGATGCCCTTGATCGGCTGGATCGCGTTGGCCTTGGCGAAGATGCCGGCGGCCTCGTCGGAGTAGAGGTACGCGACGAAGTCCTTCGCGGCGTCCTTGTTCTGCGCGCCGCTGGGAACCCAGGCGGACTCGACGATCGTGGTCAGGTAGCGCTTACCACCGGCGTTGACCGCCGGCAGCGGGGCCATCGCCCACTCGAAACCGGTGGCGCGCGGAGCGTCCTTCATCTCGCCGACCACCCACGTGCCGTTCGGCATGAACAGGGTCTTGTTGTCGAGCAGCGACTGCTGGTTCTTGGTGAAGTCCTGCTCGTTCGCGTACCCCACCGTGGTCTTCGCCGCGTAGCTCAGCAGCCGGGCGGTGATCTCCAGGACCTGGCGCCCCTGGGCGGTCTTCCAGACACCCTCGGAATACGTCATGACGTCCTTGTAGAACTGCTCACCGCCGACGTCGGCGAGCAGCGCGAAGAAGAACGAGTCCAGGTAGCCCGCGGTCGGGTACGTGAACAGCGCGATGCCCTCGGCCTTGGCGGCGTCGCCGAGCTTGAACATGTCGTCCCAGGTGGTCGGGACCTGCCAACCCTTCTGCGCGAAGAGGCCCTTGTTGTAGACCAGCCCGGTCGGCGCGTAGTACATCGGCATCAGGTAGGTCTTGTCGTCGTTGTACGGGTTGGTGCTGAGGTTGCCCACGATCCCGTCGGCGAGCTTGGAGCGCACGGTGACCTGTTCACCAGGCACCGTCATGTCCAGGACCCCGGTGAGGTCCTCCAGTGCCTTGTCCTTGACCAGCGTCTCGGCGAGCGCTGCCTTGCGGCCCTGGGGCAGCACCACGACGTCCGGGAACTTGCCGGCCTTCATGTTGGGGCTGATCTCGTCCTCAAGGGTCTTCGAGAGCTGCAGCTGCACGTCCACATCGGGGTGCTTCGCCTTGTAGGCCTCGATGACCTGCAGGTACATGTCCCGGCCGTAGCCGCCCTCGAAGGCCGCGACCTTCAGGCTCTTCTTGCCGTCGGCGTTGTCGTCGCCTCCGGAACAACCTGTGAGCAGGCTGAGCGCCGTCGCCGCGGCGACGGCTAGGACGATGGGTTTTCTGAACATGGGGGTGGTCCTCCGTGGCGGTACGCACAACGGTGCGGGAGTGAGAGGCGAGCACGAGACACGGTCCGCCTAGATCGCTGGGGCGGGCCGCGCGTTGTTACTGTGGCACCCGTAACATGACCCGTCAAGAATGATCTGCCCGCAGCAGGACGGTCAGCGTGGCCGCGGCGCCGCGGTGGACTCCCGGACGATCAGGGTGGCTGGCGTGAGCGATTCGCCCTCCGACTCGGTGTCGAGCAGGAGTGCGACAGCAGCCGCCCCGGAGCGGTAGAAGTCCTGCCGAACGGTGGTGAGCGGCGGGTGGCAGTAGGCGGCCAGCTCGATGTCGTCGACGCTCACGATCGAGACGTCCTGCGGCACCGAGCGCCCGCGCTCCCGCAGCGCCTTGATCAGCCCGAAGGCCATCTCGTCGCTGGCCACGAAGACGGCGGTGACCTCGGGAATCATCGCGAGGATCTGCCCCAGCCGGTAGCCCGACTCGGGCGACCAGTCGCCCTCCAGGGCTGGAGGCGCGTCGATCCCGGCAGCGGCCAGGCACTCCTGCCAGCCCTGCCGACGCTGCCGCGCCTCGATCCACTCGTCCGGCCCGGCTACGTGCCACACCTGGCGGTGCCCCAGGTCCAGCAGGTGTTGGGTGGCCGCGCGCCCCGCCTCGTGCTGGTCGATGCCCAGCACCCGCGCCCCGGTCGTGCGCGAGCCGTCCACCGTGACGGTGGGGATGTCCCGGGTGATGTCCTCCATCCGCTGGGTCACGGAGATCAACGGGACCGCGATGATGATGCCGTCGACGCCCTGGTCAGAGAGCTTGAGCAGGGACTTCT
Source organism: Micromonospora parva (assembly GCF_000718515.1). Taxonomy (GTDB): domain Bacteria; phylum Actinomycetota; class Actinomycetes; order Mycobacteriales; family Micromonosporaceae; genus Micromonospora; species Micromonospora parva. The sequence continues at coordinate 93,378 of NZ_JNZS01000018.1, forward strand.
CCATCAGTGCGGTGTCCAGCTCGGCGATGGTCGCGATGCTCACCGAGTAACCCGCCTGACCGGCCGCCGCCTCCACCCCGGCGGTGACCCCCGAGCGCGAGTAGTAGCCGCCGGCCTGTAGCAGGACCAGGCCGAGGGTGAAGCTTCGTCCCGAGGACAGCAGCCGGGGAGCGCCGTTGTACCGGTATTTGAGCTGCTCGACCGCGTCGAGTACGCGACGTCGGGTTTCCGCGTTGACGTTCGGCGAGTTGCGCAGCGTACGCGAGACCGTCTGTGCCGACACGCCAGCGGCACGTGCCACGTCGGTCATGCTCGGTTGCTTGTCGCGCATTGTCGCCTCGGTCATCCGCCCCGCCCTCCTGAGAACCCGGTACGGCGGCATCCTAGCGCCATTGTTATAAATGGCACGGGTAACATAGGCTTCTGCCATGATCGAGACGACCCGGCCGAGCAGCACGCTGACACCGTCGCCCAGGCCATCACCCGCGCTCGGCTGGAGCGGCCGTCAGCTTCACCGGCACGGCGTCCCCCACCGCGTCCTCTCCGGCGCCCTGCACTACTTCCGGGTCCACCCACAGCTGTGGCGCGACCGGATCCGGCGACTGGCCGACCTCGGTCTCAACACCCTCGACACGTACGTGCCGTGGAACTTCCACCAGCCGCACGCCGAGCGCGCGCCCCGCTTCGACGGCTGGCGTGACCTCGAGGCGTTCATCGCGCTCGCCGGCGAAGAAGGCCTCGACGTCGTCCTGCGGCCCGGCCCGTACATCTGCGCGGAGTGGTCCAACGGTGGCCTGCCAGCCTGGCTGACCGCGCGTGACGTGGTCCTGCGCAGCTCCGACCCGGCGTTCATCCGGCCGGTCGAGCGGTGGTTCGACGAGCTGATTCCCCGTATCGCACGGCAGCAGACGCATGCTGGCGGACCGGTGGTGGCGGTACAGGTCGAGAACGAGTACGGCAGCTACGGCGACGACGAGGCGTACCTGCACTGGATTCGCTCAGCCCTGCTCGAGCGCGGCATCACCGAGCTGCTGTTCACAGCGGACGGCCCGACCGAGTTGATGCACGACGCGGGCACGGTGCCGGGCACCCTCGCCGCGGCCACCCTCGGCTCGAAGCCCGAGGCCGCCCGCGCCCTGTTCGCCACGCGCCGGCCCGACGAACCGTTCGTGGTCGCCGAGTACTGGAACGGCTGGTTCGACCACTGGGGCGAGCGACACCACGTCCGCACGGTGGACAGCGCCGTGCGCACTCTCGACGCCATCCTCGGCGAGGGCGGAAGCGTCAGCCTCTACATGGCCCACGGCGGCACCAACTTCGGGTTGTGGGCCGGCGCCAACGCGGACCGGGGTCGGCTTCAGCCCACCATCACCAGCTACGACTCCGACGCGCCCATCGCCGAGGACGGAACGCTCACCGCCAAGTTCCACGCCATGCGTGCGGCGCTCGGCGTGACCGGGCAACTGCGGGTGCCCGAGCGGATGCCGGTGCTGCCGCCGACGCGGGTGCCGCTGACCCACCGCGCCGACCTGATCGCCGGCCTGCGCGCCGTGCCCGCACCGGAGTCGACCGGTCCGCGGCCGGCCACCTTCGAACAACTCGGCCTGGACGCCGGGATGGTGCTGCTCACCGCCCACCCGAAGATCCCGACGGGCGAGCACACCATCATCCTCAGCGACGTGCGCGACCGGGCGATCGTCCTCGCCGACGGCGTGCCGATCGGTGTCGCCGACGCCGATCATCCGGAGATACCGATTCGCGGCACCGGCGCGATCGTGCGCCTGGAGATCCTGGTAGAGAACCTGGGCCGGATCAACTACGGCCCACTGGTCGGTCAGCACAAGGGCCTGCTCGGACCAGTGCTCGTCGACCGCCGGATCGTGCACGGCTGGGCCAGCTCGCCGATCGCCCTGGCCGAGTGGACACCTGACGACCTGCGTCGCGCCACCACCGCCGGGCCGGCCAGCACCGGCGCCGGGTTCGCGGTCGCGACGGTGCCCGTCGAGCAGCCGGCGGACACCTTCCTCGCCCTGCCCGGCTCGGTGCACGGCATGGTCTGGGTCAACGGATTCCTGCTCGGTCGCTACTGGGACATCGGTCCGCAGGTGACGCTCTACTGCCCCGCGCCACTGCTGCGCGCCGGCGAGAACACGATCGTCGTACTGGACACCGACCGGCTCGGCCCGGTCCTGGAGCTGCGCGATCAGCCCGAGTTGGGCCCCACCGAGGAGTACGTGGAGGAGTTCGAATGACCGTCTGACCGCTCCCGGTCGCCCGCCGTGCGAGCGGGCGACCGGGCCCGACCGGCCGGTCAGGCGTGCTTGCCGCGGCGACGCTTCAGCAGGAGGAATCCCAGGCCGGCCGCCAGCAGGGCGGCACCGCCACCGGCGACGAGCGGCATTGTGGTCGAGCTGTCGTCGTCGGCGGTCAGCTCCCGGGAGCCGAGCTCGGTGACCGGCTCGGAGCCGTCGGACTCGGCCTCCGTGGCGGTGTTCGCGCTCGGGCTCGCACTGGGGGTGGGGGTGGCGCTCGGGGACGGGGACGGGGACTTCGTGGGGGCCGCGTCGATGGAGGCGAGCGAGTCGCCGTTGAGCGCGACCTTGACCTTGGCCTGACCACCGCCGGAGGACACGACGGCGACTGACAGCTTGCTCGCCTTGTCCGTCAGCTTGGTGATGGCGTCCGCGTTCGGCGGCGCGTTGTTGGTGGCTGTCTTGTCCGCCGTCGTGGTGTCGATGAGTGACGAGGCACCGTAGGAGCCCTTGGGGACACGGTAGGCGTGCACGCCCTCGAGCTTCGCGTCGAAGTTGCCGGCCGCGTGGCGGTACTCGATGACGAGCCGGTCGCCGCCCAGGGCGATGTCCAGGGCCCGGACTCCGCTGCCCTTGCCGTGCAGGGAGCGCAGCGTGTAGACCCCCGACTTGGTGACCTTCTGGGACGCCCCGCCGTTGAGCCATCCGGCACGGATCATCTCCGGTGCGGAGAAGCCGGCCGGCCGGTAACCACCGGCCATGATGGTCGTGTGGCTGGCGCCCCCTGACTTGCACGCGCCCAGGTTGCCGCCGGTGCACTTGACGCGACCCTGGTGCCCGAAGCCCAGGTTGTGCCCGAGTTCGTGGCCGACGACGTCGATGCCACTGGCGGTGCCGTAGAGGTTGATCCAGGTGGTCGGGCCGGGCAGGGTGGCGAGGCCGGCCCAGGGGCAGTTCGTCTTCTGCGCCGGGAAGACGATCGAGATGCTGTCGTAGTCCTCGCCCGCGACCAGGCCCCGCTTGGCGAGTTCGTCACGGGTCATCTGATTGATCTTGCCGTGCGGGCAGCCGGCGGCGCTGAGGTCCAGCTTGATCGGGCCGAGGAACTGCTCCGGTACGGCGGGCACCAGCTTGTACTGCCCACGCGACAACTCCGACAGGTACGACGCGGCCGAGTCGCTCTTCGCGCCGAAGTAGGTGTCCGGCGTGGACGCCTTCACCTTGTCCGGGAACTGGAAGGAGGCGTCGCTGAACTCCACCAGGACGGGGAGCATCTTCCTCTTCACCGGTGCGGCGGCCGCAGGGGTGCCGGGGAGCGTGGCGGTGGCCAGCACGGTGATGCCTGTGGCCAGAGCGATACGGCCGAGGGCGGACAGCTTCATGGGGTCCTATTCCTTGAGGGGGATGCCGGACGGCCAGGACGCCGATGTCCGTGGCCGCCCGGCAGCGTCGGGCCGCTTGGCGCTAAGGCGGCCGATGACGGGGGATTCCTGCCGGTCTCGTGCGGGTTCGTGGCCGCAGGCGGGGCCGGGCCGCCGCACCAGACCGGTGGGGGTGGGCGGGAGCGGCTACCAGGACGACGGGAGAGAAAGAGTCAGGAGCAGCCAAAGCTGCCGCATACACCACATCCTATGACATCCTATGTCCGATGTCATATGACCGTAGGTCGCATCGATGTGTCAGTCAAGCCGGCGGGGCAGGGGCGGCTATCGTGCAGCTCGTGACGCACGAACGTGAGCTGCTCTCGCCTGTCGACCTGTGCCAACGGGACGGGCGACTCAACCCCGCGGCGGTGGGCTGGACCCGGCGTCCCCTGCACACCGCGAACCTGCGCGGCTGGGGCCGGACCAAACGATGGGAGTACTGGGGCATCGTGACCCCACGGCACATCATCGGGCTGGTCGCCTCGTCGCTGGACTACGCCGGTGTGCACAGTGTCTACGTGCTCGACCGGGACAGCGGCACCGAGACGACTGCCGACGTGGTGGTGCCGCTGGCGCGGGGCGCTGTGCTACCGCCGCACTGCGGCGTGGGCGAGGCGGGCGCCCGCGGCGGTGGCCTGGCGATCCGGATCGTCCAGCGCCCGGACGGCACCGCGATCTCGGCGAGCGCCAGTGGCGTACGGCTGGAGGTGGACGTGCCGTTGCCGGCCGGTCACGAGTCACTCGGGGTCGTCGTGCCGTGGAGCACCAGACGATTCCAGTACACGGTCAAGGACGTCGGCCGCCCGGTGCTCGGCACGCTGGAACTGCACGGCCAGACGTACGAGATCGGTGGGCCGGACGCGTTCGCCGTGCTGGACCACGGTCGCGGCAGATGGCCGTACTCGGTCAGCTGGAACTGGGCCGCCGGCGCGGCGCCGGGACGAGCGATCCAGCTCGGCGGTCGGTGGACCGACGGCACCGGGGTCACCGAGAACGGCCTCTTCGTCGACGGTCGCCTGCACAAGATCGGCGAGGAGCTGCGCTGGACCTACGACCGGGCGGACTGGCTGCGCCCCTGGCGGATCAGCGGCGACCGGGTCTCTGTCGAGTTCCAGCCGTTCCACGAGAAGGTGTCCCGCACCAACCTGGGTGTCGTCGCGAACGAGACGCACCAGTGTTTCGGGCACTTCTCCGGCTGGGCGAAGACCGACGACGGAACGACGGTGAGCCTCGACGGGCTCGTCGGTTGGGCCGAGGAGGCACGCAACCGCTGGTAGTGGTTTGCCGCCACCACGCGCACACCGCGCCAGCGCACGGCAGCGCTTCGAACTGTGGACACCTCGCCTCCGTGTTTATGATCGACGACCCCGACCGGGGCACGGAAGGCTGGCCGTTCGGCCCAGAACAAGAGGTGAGGTGCGCGACGGTGATCCGCGAGGCGTACGCCTGCTGGGTGCGCGAACCCGGCGCGGCCGAGATCCGGCCGGTGTCGCTGACCGCCCCCGGCCCCGACGAGGTGCTGGTCCGGGCCCGCTACTCCGGGGTCAGCCGGGGCACCGAGACGCTGGTCTTCACCGGTCGGGTGCCCGCCGACCAGCACGCCGCGATGCGCGCGCCCTTTCAGGAGGGTGACTTCCCCGGCCCGGTGAAGTACGGCTACCTCAGCGTGGGCGTGGTCGAACAGGGCCCGCCGGACCTGCTCGGGCGGACGGTCTTCTGCCTGCACCCGCACCAGAGCGCGTACGTCGTGCCCGCCACCGCCGTGGTGCCCGTGCCGGAGGGGGTGCCGGCGGCCCGGGCGGTGCTCGCCGGCACCGTGGAGACCGCCGTCAACGCGCTGTGGGACGCCGCGCCGCTGGTCGGTGACCGGGTCACCGTGATCGGCGCCGGCATGGTGGGCTGCTGCGTCGCGGCGCTGCTCGCCCGGTTCCCCGGCGTGCAGGTCGAACTGGTCGACACCGACGCGCGCCGGGCCGGCGTGGCCGGGGCGCTCGGTGTCGACTTCGCCGACCCGGCCGACGCCCGCGCTGACCGTGACCTGGTCGTGCACGCCAGCGCCACCGCCGCCGGCCTGCAACAGTCGCTGGACCTGCTCGCACCGGAGGGCACGGTCATCGAGCTGAGCTGGTACGGCGACCGCCCCGTGCAGGTGTCGCTGGGCGGCGCGTTCCACTCCGGTCGACTCACCGTCCGCAGCAGCCAGGTCGGCATGGTGGCACCCGCCCGACGGGGGCGGCGCAGCTACGCCGACCGCCTGGCGCTCGCCCTGGACCTGCTCGACGACCCGGCCTTCGACGCGTTGATCACCGGCGCGTCCCGGTTCGCGGAGCTGCCCGACGTGCTCGCCCGACTCAGCTCGGGTGACCTGCCCGCCCTCTGCCACCTCATCACCTACGACGACGGGGAGTGACAGTGTTCAGCGTGACCGTTCGAGACCACATGATGATCGCCCACAGTTTCCGAGGCGAGGTCTTCGGGCCCGCCCAACGCCTGCACGGCGCGACGTTCGTGGTGGACGCGACGTTCCGCCGGCCCGACCTGGACGCCGACGGGATCGTCGTGGACATCGGCCTGGCCACCGAGCAGCTGCGGGCCGTGCTGAGCGAGCTGACGTACCGCAACCTCGACGACGAGGCGGCCTTCGCCGGGGTGAACACCACCACGGAGGTGCTGGCCCGTACTGTCGCGGACCGACTGGTCGAGCGGGTGCACGCCGGTCAGCTGGGAGCGGGAGCGCGCGACCTGGCCGGCATCACGGTCACCCTGCACGAGTCGCACATCGCCTGGGCGAGCTACGAGCGGTCACTGTGACCGATGCGGGCCGGGCGGTGCACGTCGTCCTGCCCGGTGACATCGACGACCCGGCCACGCCCAGCGGCGGCAACTGCTACGACCGGCGGATCTGCGCCGGGCTGGGCGAGCGGGGCTGGTCGGTCCACGAGCACCCGGTGCCCGGCGCGTGGCCGCACCCCGAGCCGGCCGACCGGGCGACGCTGGCCGGGCTGCTCGCCGCCACGCCCGACGACGCCGTGGTGCTGTTCGACGGCCTGATCGCCTCGACCGTGCCGGACCTGCTCGCCCCGCACGCCCGTCGGCTGCGTCTGGTGGTCCTGGTGCACCTGCCGCTCGACGACGAGCCGGAGGCCCGCGCGCTGGCCACCGCCCGGGCCGTCGTCACCACCAGCGAGTGGACCCGCCGCGCCCTGCTGGCCCGGCACCCGAGGCTTGCCGAGCGGATCCGGGCCGCGCCGCCCGGGGTGCGGCCCGCGCCGCCGGCTGCCGGCTCCGCGACCGGCGACCGGTTGCTCTGCGTCGCGGCGGTCACCCACCACAAGGGGTACGACGTGCTGGTCGACGCGTTGGCCACGCTGGTCGGGCGGGAGTGGACGATGCTCTGCGCCGGGACGCTGGCCCGGGAACCGGACCTCGTGCACCGGCTGCGCGACCGGCTGACCGGGGCGGGTCTCACCGAGCGGGTGCGGCTGGCCGGCCCGCTGACCGGCGCGGCGCTGGACGACGCGTACGCCGCCGCCGACCTGCTGGTGCTGCCGTCGCGGGGCGAGACGTACGGCATGGTCGTCACCGAGGCGCTGGCCCGGGGCCTGCCGGTGGTGACCACCGAGGTGGGCGGGCTGCCGGAGGCGCTCGGCCACGCCCCCGACGGTGACCGACCGGGACTGCTGGTCCCGCCCGGCGACCCGGCGGCGTTGGCCGCCGCGCTGATCCGCTGGCTGGACGACGACGCGCTGCGCGCCCGGCTACGGCGTGCCGCGCTCGCCCGGCGCGACACCCTGACCGACTGGTCGGTGACCGCCGCGCTGCTGGCCGGCGTACTGAAGGAGGTGGCGGAATGACCGCCGAGGAGACCCTGCCGTTCGCCGACTGGCTGCGGTTGCGGGAGCCGGCCGACGCGGCGGCGCGCGCCGAGGACCTGCTGGACGCCGTCCGCGCCCGGCCGACCGCCAACGCCCCGATGGTGATCCACGACCTGGGCAGCGGCACCGGCTCGATGAGTCGTTGGCTGGCCGCCCGGCTGCCCGGGCCGCAGCACTGGGTGCTGCACGACCGGGACGCCGACCTGCTGGCCCGCGCCGCCGAGGGCATGACCGGGGTGCGAGCCGCCGACGGCGCCCCGGTGACAGTGCGGACGAGCTGCGGTGACCTCACCCGGCTGACCGCCGCCGACCTGGCCGGGGCGTCACTGGTCACCGCGTCCGCGCTGCTGGACATGCTCACCGCGGAGGACGTCGAACGGGTGGTGGCCGCCTGCGTCGGCCGGCCCGCGCTGTTCGCCATCTCGGTGACCGGGCGGGTCCGGCTCAGCCCGACCGACCCGCTCGACGAGGAGGTCGAAGCCGCGTTCAACGACCACCAGCGGCGTACCGTCGATGGCCGGCGGCTGCTCGGCCCGGATGCCGCCGCCGCCACCGTCGCCGCGTTCGCCCGGCACGGCGTCGACGTGCGGGAACGACCCAGCCCGTGGCGGCTCGGCCCGGAGCAGGCCGACCTGGCCGCCGAGTGGTTCCGAGGTTGGCTCGGGGCCGCCTGCGCGCAGCGCCCCGACCTGGCCGGCCCCGCCCAGGCGTACGCCCGCCGTCGGCTGGCCGACGCGGCCGCCGGCCGACTCACCGTGCTTGTCGACCACACCGACCTCCTCGCCGGTGGATGAACCGTTCACGCCCTGGGTACGTGGACTAGGGCAAGTGGACGATCTTCAAGGGGAGGGCCGGCGCGGATGTTCTGGGCCTGGGCACGAGTGGTCGGCGGGGTGGGTCTGCTCGCCGTCCTGCTGTGGCAGGTGGGCAGTGGCCCGTTCCTCGCCGGAGTACGACTGATCGACGCGCCGGCGTTGGCAGCGGCGCTGGTCATCGGGGTGCTCACCACGGTCTGCGCGGCGTGGCGGTGGAGCCTGGTCGCCGGCGGCCTCGGTGTCCGCCTGCCACTGGCGACGGCGGTGGCGCACTGCTACCGGGCGGTGTTCCTCAACGCCACACTGCCCGGCGGTGTGCTCGGCGACGTGCACCGGGCGGTGCGCCACGGCCGCGACGCCGGTGACGTCAGCCGGGGAATCCGCGCGGTGGTCTGGGAACGTACCGCCGGGCAGGTGGTCCTGGTCGGCGTCGCGCTGGTGGTGCTCGCGGCCTTCCCGTCCCCGGTGCGGCCGTACCTGCCGGTCGCCGCCGCGCTCGTCGTCGCCGGCGGTCTGGTCGTCGTGCTGGCGGCCCGGGTCCTGCCCAACGGGGGCGGGTCCCGCTGGGCCACCGCGCTGCGTACCGCAGTGGCGGACGTGCGGTCAGGGCTGCTGGCGCGGCGCACCTGGTTCGGTGTGCTGGTCGCCTCGGCGGTGATGGTCGCCGGTCACCTGGCCACCTTCCTGGTGGCGGCGCGCACCGCCGGATCCGACGCCCCGCTGTCCCGACTGTTGCCGTTGACGCTGCTCGCCCTGCTCGCCATGGGCCTACCGTTGAACGTGGCCGGCTTCGGGCCACGGGAGGGGGTGGCCGCGTGGGTGTTCGGCGCGGCCGGTCTCAGCGCGGCCGAGGGTGTCGCCACCGCCACCGTCTACGGTGCACTGGTGCTGGTGGCCAGCCTGCCGGGTGCCGCCGTGCTGCTGGCCCGTCGGCGTCGAACTCCGGCCGCTGCCCGGGAAGCCACCTCCGACGGCGGCTGTTGAAGTCGATGGTGAGACGGTACGCGTCGCCGGACGGCGGTGGCGCCGGACGAAGGAGTCCCATGCCCGAAGCATTGCCGGTTGCCACGATCCGCACGCAGGTCACGGTGCCGCTGGCGTTTCCCGACGGCTACTCCACAACCGCCCGGGTGTTCACCTTCAAGGGCCTGGTGGACGGTAGGGAGCATTTGGCCCTCGGCCTCGGTGACTGGGCCGGTGCCCTGGACCGGCTCGCGGTCGGGGGAGAGGCGCCGCTGGTGCGTCCGCACAGCGAGTGCCTGACCGGCGACGTGTTCGGCAGCGAACGCTGCGACTGCGGCCCCCAACTGCGCGAGGCGGTGCAGCGGATCGCCGAGACCGGTGGGTTCCTGCTCTACCTGCGGCAGGAGGGCCGTGGCATCGGCCTGTACGCCAAACTGGACGCGTACGCGTTGCAGGACGCCGGGTTGGACACCTACCAGGCCAACGTCGCGCTGGGCCGGGGCGAGGACGAGCGGGACTACACGGCCGCCGCGCAGATGCTGGCCACGTTGGGCGTGCCGCGGGTTCGACTGCTCAGCAGCAACCCGGACAAGGAAGACCAGTTGACCCGGCTGGGCGTGGACGTGGTCGAACGGATCCTCACCAGCGTCTTCCTGTCGCCGGCCAACGCCGAGTACCTGGCGGCGAAGGCGGCCAAGGCGGCGGAAATCGAGGCGGCGGACGCGCTCGCGGGTCGCACTCCTGAGCAGCCCCGATGAGTTGCCGGCCGGAGCCGACGCGGCCGTACGTGCTGCTGAGTTGCGCCGCCTCCATCGACGGGTACATCGACGACGCCACCGAGCAGCGGTTACTGCTCTCCAACGACGAGGACCTGGACCGCGTCGACGCGGTCCGCGCCAGCTGCGACGCCATCCTGGTCGGCGCCGGCACCGTCCGGCGCGACGACCCGCGGCTGCTGGTGCGTTCCCCGAGCCGTCGGGCCGAGCGGGTCGCGGCCGGTCGACAGGCCTCGCCCACCAAGGTCACGCTGACCGCCCAGGGCGACCTCGACCCGACCGCGCGCTTCTTCACCGCCGGTGATTCGGTGCGGCTCGTCTACTGCGCCACCGGCGCGCTGGAGAAGACCGAGGAGCGGGTCGGCCGACTGGCCACAGTGGTCGACGCGGGTGAGCCCGTCGACCCGGGGTGGCTGCTGAGCGACCTGGCCGCGCGGGGTGTGCGGCGGTTGATGGTGGAGGGCGGCGGGACGGTCCACGCCCAGTTCCTCGCCGCCGGTCTCGCCGACGAACTGCACCTCGTGGTGGCCCCGTTCTTCGTCGGCGACGGCCGGGCGCCCCGGTTCGTCGGCGAGGGTCGCTTCCCCTGGCATCCGGGTCGCCGCGCCCGCCTGGCCGAGGCTCGCCAGATCGGCGACGTGGTTCTGCTCCGCTACGCCCTCTCCGAGCGCTGCCCGGCCGACTGATCGGGGCCCGCGCGCCGTGCCGCCGCGCTCTGCCGCGAGCCGTCGAGTGGTTATTCTGTCGACGGCGGTGCCGGTGCCCGGCCAGAATCCCCTGATGTCCGTTCCGCCGCTGGCCCTGCTGCGCTGGCAGTTCGACCTGACCTGGTCGCTGTTCGAGTACCACCTCGAGCGACTCGACGCCGCCGATGCCCTCTGGGAGCCGGCCGCCCACTGCTGGTCGGTGCGGCAGGGCGTCGACGGCACCTGGGTTCCGGACTGGGCCGACACCGAACCCGACCCGGTCCCGGTGCCGACGATCGGTTGGCTCACCTGGCACGTCGGCTGGTGGTGGACCGTGGCGATGGACCATCTGCGGGGGGTGCCCGCGCCCGACCGCACGGCCGTCACCTGGCCGGGCCCGGGCGAGCCGACTGTGGCCTGGCTGCGTGACCTGCGCACCGAGTGGCTGGGTCTGCTCGACCAGCTCAGCGAGCGTGACCTCGACCGCACCGCGACGTTCCCCTGGCCGGACGGGACCGACCACACCGTCACGCACACGATCGGTTGGGTCAACTCCGAGCTGATGAAGAACGTCGCGGAGATCGGCCAGCTCCGGCTGATGCGCGCGGCACAGCAGTCTCGACGGTGATGCGCGGATCCTGGTCGATAGGGTGGCGGGCGTGCCCGGACTGGTGAAGATCAGTGAACACAACGTGGAAGCCGCCTGCCGGTTGCAGGTGCGACCCGACCAGGAGAAGTACTCGTCCCCGGTCGCCTGGTCCCTTGCCGAGGCGTACGCGCAGCCCGACATCGCCTGGCCACGTCTGATCGTGGAGGGTGATGAGGTCGTCGGCTTCCTGATGGGCTTCTTCGACATCGAGTGGGACCGACCGGACGACAGGCGCTCGGGCCTGTGGCGGCTGAACATCGCCGCCGAGCAACAGGGCCGGGGGTACGGCCGCTTCGCGGTGGACGCCGTTCGTGCGGAGGCCCGCAGCCGAGGGCACGACCAGATCTACACGACCTGGGAATCGGGGGAGGACGGCCCGGAGGGGTTCTATCTCACCCTCGGATTCCGTCCGACCGGGGAGACCAGCGGAGGTCAGATCGTCGCCGTCCGGTCCGTCCACTGACCAGGCGGCATCACCTCGGTTGTTCGACGGCCTGGCCGCGCTCGGCGGGCGCCACAGTGGTGCCTGCCGCCCTCATTTCGAGGGGCACCGCGTCGGACCTGTCCCGCGTAGGCTCCCAGCCGCGCAAAGACAACCTACGGGGGATCGGTCGACATGACGAAGAACAGCCTTAGCCGCCGCGCTCTGCTCTACGGCACGCCGGTGCTGGCGGGAGCTGCGGCGCTGACCGCCGCTGAGCCGGCGATGGCGGCGGGTTCCGACACCTCGGTGGTGTCGCCGAAAGACTATGGCGCGGTTGGCGACGGCGTCACGGACGACACCGCGGCTGTGCAGCGGTGCCTGTCGCAGGGCCGGGCCGTGGACTTCGGCGGCCCGGGCAACGTCTACCTGATCACGAACACGCTCACGGTCTACCAGGCCACGCCGCAGATATTGCGAGGCCACGGTGCCACCATCAAGGCGGGTGCCGCAGTCAACCTGATGCGTCTGGGCAGGGCGCGCCACTCGCTCGACGGCCTCAACTTCGACGGAACAAGCCAGCCGGGTGGCGTCGGTGTGATCATCGAGGGTGACGCTCAGTACAGCTCCATCGTCAACTGTCGGTTCACGAACATCGGCGGCTCCGGCGTGTCCGTCTCTTCGGGCGCGCACCATGTCACAGTCGCCGGCTGCTTCTTCGACCACTGCGGGCACGGCTCCACGGTGGCCGACAACAACTATCGCAGCTCGATCTACGTCGCCGATGCCGACTTCTGCGTTGTCACCGACAACCGCGTCCTCAATTGCAACTGGGGCATCATCTTCCGCGGCGATTCGGCCGCGGTTGGCATCAACTTCTATACCTGTCAGTCCAACGTCATCACCGCGGTCAGTCCGCCCGTTGCGATTTCGCAGGGCATCTCGAACCGCTACGGCCGCAACGGCAAGATTGCCGGCAACACGGTCATCGGCTTCGACGACAACAGCATCGACTGCTGGGGTTGTAACACGACCATCATCGCCGGCAACAGCACCAAGGGCGGCAAGGACGGCGTCTTCGTCGGCGACCCGTCCAGCTCCAACATCGTCGTCAACGGCAACACCTTCAACGGGCCCCAGCGCGGGGTGCGAGTTTTCAGCCAGGAGACGGTGACTCCAGCCCTGGTCATCGGGGTCACCATCGTCGGCAACACCATCACCCAGCCCACCGACGGCGGCGTCCTGATCTCCCGGAACAACCTCTCCCAGGTCACCGGGATCACAGTGTCCGACAACGACATCCACGTAACGGGCGCCGGCAGCTACGGAGTGAAGGTGGTCAACGCCGAGTTGGTGCGCGTGCTGGGAAACCGGATCTACCGACCGCTCCAGCAGGGCATCCACCTGAGCGGCGTCGACATCACCGAGGTCGCGCACAACACGGTTTCCGACGCCGGTTACCAGACGCCCAACACCTACAGCGCCATCGACATTGTCGGCTCGAACCGAGTCACCGCCCGCGACAACGTCGCCTACGGCAATGCGAAGCATGCGGTCGCGATCAACAGCGGGGTGGGTATGACGGTCACCGGCACACGATGGCGCTCGCTGGGTGCCGGCGGCATCAGCAACGGGGCGACCGGCACCGTACTCGCCGACAACGTTCAGTTTTGACGTGACGCCGCCGCCCGAGCGCGGCGACGTGCTCCGGCGGTCGGTAGGTCAACCGCCGCGCTGAGCGGTGCGGGCTGTCGCGCCGATCTCCCGCCGTCCCGCGGACGTCAACCGTCCTGACGGCTGCGACTGCGACTGACCGAGTGATCAGCACCGCTGCGGGGGCTGCGTACGATGCGGGGTCGAGTTCCCCTCGTCGCGGCGGAGGTATCGGGCAATGGCAGGCCAGCACGAGGGTTTCGCACTCGGTGTCGACCTCGGTACGTCCAACACGGTCGCGGTGCTGCGCTGGCCGGACGGGCGGACCCGTCCGCTGCTGATGGACGGTCAACCACTCAGTCCGTCCGCCGTCTACGCCGACCAGGACGGCACCCTGCACAGCGGCTGGGACGCCCGCCGGTTGGCGCAGACCGACCCGGGCCGGTTCGAGGCGAACCCGAAGCGTCGGGTGGACGAGCCGACCGTGCGGCTCGGCGACAACGCGTACCCGCCGGCCGAGCTGCTCGCCGCGGTGCTGGCGGCGGTCGCGCGGGCCGCGGTGGGCGCGGTGGGCTTCCTGCCCCCGGCCGTGGTCACCTGCCCGGCCGCCTGGGACGCGACGCGGCGGCAGGTCCTCGCCGACGCGCTGCTGCGGGCGGGCTGGCCGCAGGCGGCCGAGCACACCCTCGCCGGGCCGACCCCGCCGGGCACCCGTTTGCTGCGGGAGCCGGTGGCCGCCGCCCGCTACTACACGCAGGTGCTGCACCGTCCGGTGCCGGTCGGCGGGGCCATCGCGGTGTTCGACTTCGGTGGCGGGACGCTCGACGTCGCGGTGCTGCGCAACGAGGGTGCGGACCCCTGGGGCGACTCCGGCTTCAGCGTGGTCGCCGACGGCGGCCTGCCCGACCTGGGCGGCCTGGACCTCGACGCCGCGCTGGTACGGCGGGTCGGTGAGCTGGTCGGTGATCGGCACGCCGCGCAGTGGGCCCGGCTCACCCGACCGGCGGATCCGGCGCAGCGCCGCGACCAGATCCGGCTCTGGGACGAGGTACGAGGCGCGAAGGAGACCCTGTCCCGGTCCGTTGTCGCGCCGGTCGCGGTGCCGGGAGTGGCCGAGCCGATCCAGCTGACCCGGGCGGACGTCGAACGGGTGGCCACGCCGCTGCTGCGGCGGGCGGTGCAGCGGGCCCGGGAGGTCATCGCCGCCGCCGGTCTGCGCCCCGACCAGCTCGCCGGGCTGTTCCTCGTGGGCGGGTCGTCGCGGATCCCGCTGGTGGCCCGGATGCTGCACGCCGACCTGGGGATCGCGCCGACGGTGCTGGACCAGCCCGAGTTGCCGGTGGCCGAGGGTGCCCTGACCGACCTGCCACTGCGCAAGCCGCTACCCGCCCCGGCGTACGCGGGACCACCGGTGGCCCCACCCGCGCCAGCTCCGGTGAGCCCGCCCGCCCCGGCCGCAGCACCCGCGCCGGTCGTACCGTCGCAGCCCTGGCCGGGATCCACCCCGCCGGTGGGCCCGCCCCCCGGGCCGGGCCTGGCCGGCGCGACCCCGACCCCGAGCGGCGGCGGGACCCGCTGGCGGCGGGCACGCTGGGTGGTGCTCGGCGCGGTGCTGGCGGTGGCCGGGGTGGCCACCGCGGCGACGCTCTACCTGACCCGGGACCGCTACCCGGACCTGGAGTTCGCCTCGCTGCGCGAACTGTCCCGGCTCTCGGCCGGCGCCGAACGTCCGACCGACATGTGGACGGCGGTGCTCGACGATCGGGCCTACCTCGCGTTCCCGCTGCCCGACGACCGGCTGGAGGTGGTGGCCGTCGACGCGGGCACCGGTCGCGAGGTGTGGCGCGAGCAGACCGACGTGCGCGCCGACGACTGGGAGGCGGTCATCGCCGTCCCCGGGGCGGTCGTGGTCCTCGCCGACGCGCCCGGCGACAGCACCCCCCGACCGATGGCCGTCCTCGACGGTCGGACCGGCGAGCAGCGCTGGCAGCGCGTTCTCCGTGGCGACGACGACGTCTACGTCGCCGACGACACGGCGGTGCTGGTCGACCGGGCCGCTGACGAACTGGTCGGCCTGCGCCTGACCGACGGCGCGACGAAGTGGACCCGAGCCAACCCCCGCGACCGGTACGCCGGTGGCCGTACCGTGGTCCGGCCGGTGGGCACCGACGCGGCGGCGGGCGGACCGGCCTTCCTCGACGGCACGCCCCGCGACCCGTGGACGGGCAAGGGGCGGCGACTCGTGCAGGTGGGCGCGGACCGGTCGGTGCGGCTGCTCGACATGGCATCCGGCGCGGTGCTGCGCCAGTGGGGCAGCGTCGCCGACCTCGACGACCTGGTGGTCGCCCACGAGGACCGCCTGTACGTGGCCGCCAACGAGGGCGGTTACCAGCTGCTCGCCTACGACCTGGGTTCCGACGCCGAACCGGTGGTGCTGCACCGCTCCGGGAACGACGAGTACCGTCCGACGGAGCTGGTCGCCTGCGGTCCCCGACGGGCCTGCCTGGTGCAGGTGCCCAACAGTGACGCCACGCGCACCGAGGTGGTGGCGGCCACCGAGGGTGAGCGTGCGATCCAGTGGTCGGCGCCGGGCGTGACCGGCCTGGTCCCGTTGGGTGAGCAACTGCTCGCCCAACGGGAGTCCCCGGAGCCGAGCGTCACCATCTTCGACGCCGCCGGCAAGCCGGTGCTTCGGGACCGGGGCGGGGTGGCGGTCCGCCTCGACGAGGGCAACCTGCTGGTCTTCGCCAAGGCGCCCAGCGTGGTGGTGGCCAACCGGGTGCTGGCCGGCGTGTGGGCCGAGTCCGGGAAGGTCGACGAGTTGGGCGAGCTGCAGGACGTTCGCAGCTCGTCCTGCTCGTGGAACACCCACCTGATCGCCTGTGGCGCGGAGAAGGACTTCGTGCTGTACCGCTTCACCACCGACTGACGTCAGCGCCCCACCGGCCGGCTCGTACGATGCTCCGGTGAATCTTCGAGGTACGGTCCGCGCCGATCGTCCGTTGGTGGTGCTCGCCGTCGGGGAGGAGGCCCGCTACCTGCCGCCCGAGCTGCCGGTCCTGCTCACCGGCATGGGCAAGGTGAACGCCGCCAGCGCGGTGGCCGCGGTGCTGGCCGCCGGGCCGCGCCCGGCCCTGCTGCTCAACCTGGGTACGGCCGGGGCGTTGCGTCCCGGGTTGGCCGGCATCCACGAGATCGCCACCGTCCTCCAGCACGACCTGGACACCGAGCTGCTGCGCACGCTCACCGGCGAGACGTACGGGGCGCCGCTGTCGCTGGCCGCCGAGGGCGCGGTGCTGGCCACCGGTGACACCTTCGTGGCCGACGACGAGCAGCGGGACCGGTTGGCGCAGCGCGCCGACCTGGTCGACATGGAGGGGTACGCGGTGGCCTGGGCCGCCGCGCAGGCCGGTGTGCCGTGCCGGCTGGTCAAGCAGGTCAGCGACGAGGCGGGGGAGGGCGCGGCCCGGACCTGGCAGGAGTCGGTGGACGCGTGCGCCCGCGACCTCGCCGAGTGGGCCGCTCGACACGTCGGCTGAGCGTGCCGGGTCAGTCGTCGGGTTGCCGCACCCGCAGGCCCGGCGTGGTCTCCCGGGCGGCTCCGGGCAGCAGGATGTGCGCCGCCAGCCCGAGCGCGACGCTCGTGGTGACCAGCAGCGGTGGCCAGCGGCCGGCCCACGGCAGCGTCAGCAGTGGCAGGATGAGGCAGAGCATTCGCCGCCACGGCACGAGCATGGACACCAGCAGGGTGAACAGGACGCGGCCGATCACGAACAGGGCCGGGCCGCCCATGATCAGTAGCAGCCATCCCACCGGCGTCGTACCGGTCGGCCGGGCAACGACCAGGTCGAACGAGGCCGCCGTGCCGACCACCCCGGCCAACATCACCAGATGGGTGTACGGCGCCACCCGCGCCGGGCGGCCCGCCCTCGCCCCGGCCTCCAGCAGTTCGCCGGCGCGAAAGACGTAGATCTGCCAGAGCAGCAGCATGACCGCGAACGCGCAGAACAGCGCGGCGACCCGGAGCCCGGTGAACTCTCCCCGACTCACCTGCAGGGTGGGCACCAGGATGATGTCGCCGAGGGCCAGGATGACGAACTGCTGGTACCGCTCGCCCAGATGAGCGGTGGTCCGCTCGTACTGGTCGAAGGGCACCCGGCCCAGCCCGGGCGTGGGGTAGCGGGCCGCCGCGGAGACCAGGTCGATCGCGATGGCGATGCTCCAGAGGGTCCAGTTCACCGTGTCGAACAGCGCGCCGGCGATCCAGAAGACGCCGGACACCAGGAACCAGAACAGGAACCGGGTGGCGCGGATCTCGGCCAACCGGTGCCGCTGTTGATGCAGGCTGGTGATCAGGATGAAGCCGCGAATCACGTGCGTGCCGACGTACGCGACGGCGAAGACCAGCGCGTGCCCGCTGGCGATCTTGGGCAGCGACGCGCCCATCCCCACCGACCCGACCATGGCGACCATCAGGATGGCCTGGATGGGACGCTGCTGCGGGTCGTAGAACTCGGTGGTGGTGGCGGTGACCGACCAGGTCCACCAGATCGCGGTCAGCATCAGCAGGACCATCGTGGCGGTGGACCAGGTGTGGCGTTCCGCGAGCAGGGTCGAGGTCAGTGCGAGCGAGGCCACGAAGACCACGTCGAAGAGCAGCTCCAGCAGTGTGGCCCGGGTCGACCCGTCCGGACGGCGTACCAGCGCCCCGGTGCCTCCGGTGGTCATGCCGGGCCTCCCGCCGTTTCTTCCGAAAATTATCGGCGGTGTCGACACGGCTCGTCCCCGGATCGGCGATTCCCGCCGCTCACCGAGGGACGCCCGGAGGTTGGCACGGCGGACGCCCGCGCCCGGGACCTCGCCGAGGCGCCGGTGGGCACGTCGGTCGATGGCGCGCCGTCATTCGTCGGGCTTGCGCGTCCACAGGCCCGGTGTGGTCTCCCGTGCCGCTCCGGGAATCAGGATGTGACCGGCCAACCCGAGCGCCACGATCGAGGCCACGAGCAACGGCGGCCAGCCGCCGGCCCACGGCAGCACCAGCAGCGGCAGCAGTTGCCAGGCGACGCGCCGCCACGGCATGACCCACGACACCGCCATGGTGAACAGCACGCGACCGACCACGAACAGCGTCGGGCCGGTGATGATCAGCACGAGCCACGGCACCGGCGTCGTTCCGGTCGGCCTGCTGACGACCAGGTCGAACGTGGCGGCAGTGCTGACCACGCCGGCCAGCATGACCAGATGGGTGAACGGGGCCAACCGGGTGGCGCGGCTCCCCTTGGACCCGGCTGCCACCAACAACTCGCCAGCGCGGAAGACGTAGATCTGCCAGAGCAGCAGCATGACGGCGAAGGCGCAGAGCAGGGAGGCGAGCCGGAGGTGGTCGAGATTGCCCCGGCTGACCTGCAGCGTCGGCACCAGGATGATGTCGCCGAGGGCCAGGATGATGAACTGCTGGTACCGCTCGCCGAGGTGCTCGGTGGTCCGGCCGTACTGGGTGAGTGGCACCTTGCCCAGCCGGGGCGTGGGGTAGCGGGCCGCCCCGGCGACCAGGTCGATCGTTATGGCGATCCCCCAGAGCGCCCAGTTCGGAGTTTCTGACAGCGCGCCGGTGATCCAGAAGACGCTGGACACCGTGAACCAGAAGAGAAACCGCGTGGCCCGCTCCCTGGCCGTCTGGTGCCGCTGCCGGTGCAGGGCGGTGACCAGGATGATGCAGCGAATGACGTGCGTGCCGACGTACGAGGCCACGAAGAGCAGTTGGTGCCCGATGGTGACCATCGGCAGCGATGCCGCCATCGCCACCGACCCGACCATCGCAAGCATCAGGATGGCCTGGATCGGGCGTTGCTGCGGATCGTAGAACTCGGTGGTGGTCGCGGTGACCGACCACGTCCACCAGACGGCGGTCAGCATCAGCAGCAGCTTGGCGCCGCCGGCCCACGAGAGCTCTTCGGAAAACAGTTTCGACGTCAGGGCGAGGGCGGCCACGAAGACCACGTCGAAGAGCAGCTCCAGCAGCGTGGCCCGGGTCGACCCGTCCAGCCGGCGTACCAGCGTCGCATTCCCTTCGGTGGTCATGCCTGGCCTCCCGCCGCGTCTCCCGAGGATTATCGGTGCCCTGACACGGGCCGTCCTCCGGATCGGTGATTCCCGCTGGTCGGGGAAGAGGGCGGGCGGAGCTTGCCACGGTGCGAGCGTCGCGCGATGCTGCACTGCATCCATCAATCTCGATCTCTTCGGAGGTTCGGATGCGTCGCTCCCCACTGGCCGCCCTCGCCCTGACCATCCTGCTGCTCGTCGCACCCGGCGCGGCGCAGGCCGCCGTCCCCGACCGGGCCGCCGCGCCCACCGCCGATCCGGTGGCCCTGCTGAGCGGGGTACGCACCGCGGGCACCGCCTGGGGCCTCGACCCTGCCACCGGCCGGATGACCCTCACCGTCGACGACACCGTGACCCCCCGCGACCTGAGCGCACTGCGGACGGTGGCCGATCGGGCCGGCGCGCTGCTGCGCCGTGAACCCGGAACGCTGCGCCCGCTGATCGCCGGTGGGCAGGGCATCTACGGCGGCGGCGCGCGCTGCTCGCTCGGCGCGAACGCACGCAGCGGCAGCACCTACTACGTGATCACCGCCGGACACTGCACCGCGGCTGCCGCCACCTGGTACGCCGACAGCGCCCAGAGCACCGTGCTCGGCACCCGCACCGCCACCAGTTACCCCACCAACGACTACGGGCTGATCCGCTACACCGGTCGGATCGCCCACCCGAGCGCCGTCTACACGTACCCCGGCCTGCTGACCATCAACGGCCCCGGCAACGCGTACATCGGTCAGGCGGTGTGCCGCAGCGGCAGCACCACCGGGGTGCGCTGCGGCACGGTCACCGGTCTCAACCAGACCGTCAACTACGCCACCGGCGTGATCTACGGCCTGATCCGCACCAACATCTGCGCCGAGCCGGGGGACAGCGGCGGACCGCTCTACGTGGCCGCCACCGGCACCATCCTCGGCATCCTCTCCGGCGGCACCGGCAACTGCACGGCCGGCGGCACCACCTACTACCAGCCGATCGCGGAGGTGCTGGCCACGTACGGCCTGACGCTGCCCTGACCGCGGGACACCGCTTGCCCGTCCCGCGCGCGACACCTAGGCTCGGCGACGCCCAGCACCCCGCCGCGAGGACGTGTGCCCGATGCCGACCGACCCCCGACCTGACCAGGCGAGTGTGCCGGCCGGCTACCCGTCGGTGGAGGTGGCCGCGGTGGGGGAGACGATGGTGGTGCTCTGCCCCGCGCCGGGCGAGCCGCTGGAGCACGCCGAGCGGGTCGCCGTCTCGGTCGGCGGCGCCGAGTCCAACGTGGCCGGTTACCTGGCCCGCCTGGGACACCTGACGACCTGGGTGAGCCGGGTCGGCGACGACCCCTTCGGTCGGGCTGTCGTGCGGCACGTCGCCGCCGCCGGTGTCCGCGTCGACCAGGTGTGCGTGGACCCGGCCGCCCCCACCGGCCTGTACGTCAAGGACCCGGGCCCGCAGGGGACCGCCGTGCACTACTACCGGGCCGGGTCGGCGGCCACCCGGATGGACCCGGCCACGCTGGCCGACCCGGCGCTGGCCGGTGCCCGGGTGCTGCACCTGTCCGGGATCACCCCGGCGCTGTCCGCGTCCTGCCGGGCGCTTGTCGAGCACGCGGTGACCGACCGGCCGTTGCCGGCGGCCCGGGTCAGCTTCGACGTCAACCACCGTGCCCGGTTGTGGTCCGCCGAGCAGGCCGCGCCGGTGCTGCGTGACCTCGCCAACCGCTGCGACCTCGTCTTCGTCGGGCAGGACGAGGCGGAGACTCTCTGGGGCGTCACCGACCCGACGGCCGTGCGTGAGGTGCTGCCCGCTCCGGAGACGGTGGTGGTCAAGGACGGCGCGGTCGGCGCCACCGCGCTGGTCCGCGACGCCGAACCGGTCTTCGTGCCCGCTCCCCGGGTGACGGTGGTGGAGCCGGTCGGTGCCGGCGACGCCTTCGCCGCCGGCTACCTGGCCGGGCTGCTGCGCGGCCTCGACCCCGTGCGGCGGTTGCGCCTCGGCCACCTGATGGCGGCGCAGGCGTTGACCAGCAGCGCCGACAACGCCCCGGTCCCGCCGTGGGCCTGGTTCGAGAAGCTGATCGACGCCCCGGCCGACGCCTGGTCGCCGCTCGACCTGACCGACCTGGGGGCGACGACCTGAGTCGGGCCGCCGGGTGGCGCCCCGGCCAGCAGCAACACTGTCACCGCGACCTCGGATGGAGTGTTCCATGACCACACCGGACTTCGACCACATCTTCGGCGGCGCCCGGGTGATGGCGATCCTGCGCGGCCTTCCGGTCGCCGAGACCGTTCGGCTCGCCGAGCGGGCCTGGGACCTCGGCATCGACGTGGTGGAGGTTCCGGTGGCCACCGCCGACGCGGTGCCGGCGCTGCGGGCCGCCGTCGCGGCGGGGGCCGAACGCGACCGGATCGTCGGTGCCGGCACCGTGCTCGACGTCGACCAGGTCGCCGCGGCGGCCGACGCGGGCGCCCGGTTCACCGTCGCGCCCGGCCTGGACCTCACGGTCGCCGACGCCGCCGCCGCGCGTGGCCTGCCGCACCTGCCCGGTGTGGCCACCCCCACCGAGGCCCAGCAGGCACTGCGGCACGGCCTCACCTGGCTCAAGGCGTTCCCCGCGATCTCCCTCGGGCCGGCCTGGTTCAAGGCCATGGCCGGTCCGTTGCCGCAGTTGCGTTTCGTCGCCACCGGTGGCCTCGACGCGGGCAACGCCGGCCCGTTCCTGCACGCGGGCGTCCGCGTGGTGGCCGTCGGCTCCGCCCTCTCCGACACCACCCAACTGGACGCCCTCGCCAAGCTGACCCGCACCACCCCCTAACCCCCCGCCCCCCCCCCA
>NZ_JNZS01000019.1 GCF_000718515.1 Micromonospora parva
GGCTCGTGTTGATCAAGAGGTTTCGGTCACCGGAAGCCGGTTTTCTGACGCAAACCTCTTGATCAACGCGCGGTGGGGCGGGGCAGGGGTTAGGGGAGGGGGAGGATTAGGCAGGTGCTGGTGGCGTGGGCTGTCAGGCGGCCGGCGGCGTCGGTGATGCGGGCCTCGGCCAGGGCCGTGCGGCGGCCGCGTTGCAGCACCGTGCCCTCGCAGCGCAGGGCGCCGCTGGCGACGGTGACCGGGCGGAGGAACTTCACGTTGAGGTCCAGCGACGTGTAGCCGACGCCGGCCGGCAGGGTGGTGTGCACGGCGCACGCCGCGGCGGTGTCCAGCAGCGTGGAGAGCACGCCACCGTGGACGCTGCCGAGCGGGTTGTAGTGGAACTCCTGCGGGGTCAGTTCAACCGCGACCCGACCCTCGTCGGCTTCCATCCGGCTCATGTCGAGAAGGTGCATCACCGGCGGCGCGGCCAGTTCACCGGCGATCATCGCCCGGAGCATGTCCAGGCCGCTGCGTTGACCGACCTGGGCGGCGTTGACCGACGGGTCCGCCCAGGTGAAGGTACGGCTGCGCGCTGGTTCCTGCGTCTGCGTCATGGACGCAGCCTGGCAGCCGGTTGCTGAGTCTGTCAACGAGACTTAGCCTGGTCGGATGCGACCCGCGGCTCTGGACTGGTCAGTGGAGAACTGCACCATCGCCCGCGCGATGGAGATCCTCGGTGAGCGGTGGACGCTGGTGGTCCTGCGCGAGGTGTTCACCGGCGTACGCCGCTTCGACGACATGCGGGTGCGGACCGGCATTCCGCGCCAGGTGCTGACCAACCGGCTCGCCAGCCTGGTGGAGCAGGGCGTGCTCAGTCGCGAGCCGTACCGGGAGCCCGGCAGTCGCCTGCGCCACGAGTACCGCCTGACGGAGAAGGGTCTGGACCTGTGGCCGGTGCTGGTCGCCGTCCTCGGCTGGGGTGACCGGTACCTCGCCGACGCGGACGGCCCACCGCTGAGCGTCACCCACCGCGACTGCGGCGCCGAGGTACACGCCGAGTTGCGCTGCGCCGACGGGCACGACGTCGGTCGGCCACGCGACGTGGTGCCCCGCCCGGGTCCCGGTGCCCGTCGCCGTACCCCCTGACCGACGGCGCCCGTCGCGCCGCGTGCCCCCACGCGCCGCGCCCCCCACGCGCCGCGCCCCCACGCGGCCCGCTCATCACGCGGCGCGCTCACCGGGCCGCGCTCATCACCCGGCGCTCGCCGTCGTGCCCGTCGCGGCGGGCGGTGCGCGCCGCGCCCGGTGCGCGGCGCGCATCGATGATTGTTCACTTCCTGATGGGCCGGGCGTCGGTCGGGTGTGACGGTGCCTGTTCACCAGCGTGTCGAGGGTGTTGCGGCCGTGTGGCCGATCAAGGACGGTGAATTCGGGCGAATCCAAGCCTTGTTAATGATCTTAAGTATGTGAATACTTCAGTCTCAGCCGGCCGGTTTCCCCAGATCGGCCGGGTTGCCCTCGGGTCAGCCGCCCCCGGCGAGACCCGCTCCCCCGCCCAGGAGGTTGTTACATGCGACCCACGAGGTCCTCATTCCGTGTTGCGGCTACCGTCGCCGTTTCCGGAACCCTGGTCGTCGGCTCGCTGATCGGTGCGCCGGCTCAGGCCGCTCCCGCCGCGTCGCCCGATGCCGCCGCCGCGATCGCCGCGGAACTCGGCGACCGCTCCGCCGGCTCGTACATCGACGCCAGCGGCAAGTCCGTCGTCACGGTGACCGACGCGGCCGCCGCCAGCAAGGCCAGCAAGGCCGGCGCCGTCGTCCGCTACGTCACCCGCGGCGCGGCCGAGCTCAACCGGGCCACCGCCGACCTGGAGCGCTCCGCCAAGATCCCCGGCACCGCCTGGTGGAGCGACCCGGTCACCAACCAGGTCGTCGTCTCCGTCGACAGCACCGTCACCGGGGCCAAGCTGGAGCGGGTCAAGGCCGCCGCCGCGCGGGCCAACGGCGCGGTCCGGGTCGAGGCCGAGGCGGGCGTGCTGAGCACCCGCATCTCCGGTGGTCAGGCCATCTACGCCGGTGGCGGCGGGCGTTGCTCGCTCGGCTTCAACGTGCGCAGCGGCAGCACCTACTCGTTCCTGACGGCCGGGCACTGCACCAACATCTCGTCGAGCTGGTACTCGAACTCCGCCCAGACCGCGCTGCTGGGTACCCGTACCGGCACCAGCTTCCCGGGCAACGACTACGGCATCGTGCGGCACAACAACTCGGCCAACGCGGCCGGCAACGTGTCCCTCTACAACGGCAGCTTCCGGGACATCACCGGCGCCGGCAACGCGTCCGTCGGCCAGGCGGTGCAGCGCTCCGGCAGCACCACCGGCCTGCGCAGCGGCTCGGTGACCGCCACCAACGCCACTGTGAACTACGCCGAGGGTTCGGTCTCCGGCCTGATCCGCACCAACGTCTGCGCCGAGCCTGGCGACAGCGGCGGCTCGCTCTTCGCCAACACCACCGCGCTGGGCCTGACCTCCGGTGGTAGCGGCAACTGCCGCACCGGCGGCACGACCTTCTTCCAGCCGGTCACCGAGGCGCTCAGCCGCTACGGCGTCAGCGTCTTCTGATCCACGCACCGCTCGCGGGCCGCCGGAACACTCCGGCGGCCCGCGTCGCGTTCACGGCCACCGGACCCCGCCGACACCGGCGAACGCGTCGGCGGTCAGCCGGGACCGGACGGTCTCGGCCGCAGCCGGGAGAACAGCACGGCGGCCAGCGGTGCGCCCGCCTCGGCGGCCGCCGCCAGCCGCTCGGTCAACCCGATCCACGCCCCGTCGGTGAAGAACTCGACGCCGAACCAGCCGACCAGGCCGAGCAGGACCGCCGCCGCGGCGAGCGCCACCCGGCGTACGGGAGCCGGCCCGTCCTGCGGCCGATGGCGGTGCTCCCGGGCGAGGGGCGACGCGGCGCGACGGGGCACCGCCAGGGCCGGCCAGACGGCCAACGCGCCGAACGCCACCCCGGCGGCCACGACGTGCGTCGTCGAACTGCCCGTCGCGTTCTGCGGGAACACGGCCACCAGCACCGTCGCCAGCCCGCCCAACCCGAGCAGCCCGCGGCCCGCCCGTGCGGCGCTGACCAGGCCGAGCGCGGTCGTCAGGTGACAGAGGCCCAGGCCCGCCAGCCCGATCGTCATGATCCAGCGATGGTCCGCGCCGGTGGCGGCGAGCGCGCTGATGGTCTGCCGCACCGGGTCGAACCCGTCGGCCTGGGCGGCCTGCGCCACCGTCCAGCCGCCGATGAGGAACAGCGGTGCGCCGGCGGCCGACAGCAGAGCCCAACGGGGAACGGCGGACATCGGGCGATCGTAGCGGTACGACCGGCGCGGTTCCCGGGCCGCGCGGTCCGGGCAGACGGACGACGCCGAGGGCGCCGCCCGTCGACGGGCTGAAGCCCCCACCGACCACGCGGGGGCAGCGACGTCAGACCGGGCGGGGCGGCGGCGACGCCGGCTCACGTCCATCGGCGACGTCAGACCGGGGGCGGTGGCGACGCCAGCTCAGGTCCGGCGGCGACTCACGGCAGCCGGTCGGGTCGCCCGGGGGTCGGCCCGCTCGGGGGTCCGAGTGGATCCGGGGGTACGACGCCGATGGTCGGCAGGTCCGGGCCCACCCGTACGGTGCCGTCGGCCGACCAGGCGAGGTGCGCCCGCCGGGCGGAGAGGAGCGCCAGCAGCGGCCAGAGGGAGACCGCCACCGCCGTCACCCGCTCGGCCAATCCGGTACGGGACCCGCTGGTCACCTCGAACGCGCACCAGCCGAAGAGCGCGAGCAGCACGAGCGTGGCGCTCAACCCCACCGAACCGCGGAACGCCCAGGGTGGCTCCGGCCGGTCGGGGTGTTCGGTGTCGTGGCCGCGCGGCAGCCGCAGCGCCGAACCGGCCGGCCAGAGCACCAGGGCGAGGACGGCCACCGTCGCCGTGACGCCGTGGCTGACCGAGCCGCCGACCGGCGGCCGGGGGAAGGCGACGAGCGCGATGGTGGCCACCCCGCCGATCGCGAGCAGGAAGCGGCTGGGCAGCCCGGCCGCGTGCAGGACGGCGGCGACGGACAGGTAGCAGCAGCCGAGCAGCACCAGGGCCACCACCATGATCCAGGCGTCGGTGGCGTCCTGCCCCGCCAGCTCGCTGATGGTGTCCCGGACCGGGTCGTACCCGACGGGCTGTCGGGCCTGGGCCACCGTCCAACCGGCCACCAGCAACACGGGCGCCGCCGCCCCCGTGGCGACGGCCCAGTTCGGTACGGGCCGCATTTCGCCACGTTAACCGCCGCGGCTGCCGGGGGAGTCGGGTTCGCCGGTCCACCCCACCAGCGAATCGTGCCGGCCTGCCGGGTGCCCGGAGGCGGGGCGGCCACCCCTGACAGAATGCGGGTGAGGACTGTTCCACGATGAGGAGTTGCCAGCCGTGATCCGTACCCACAATGCCGGAAGCCTGCGCGCCGCGGACGCCGGCTCGACGGTGACGCTCGCCGGCTGGGTGGCCCGCCGCCGCGACCACGGCGGGGTCATCTTCGTCGACCTGCGCGACGGTTCCGGTGTTGTCCAGGTGGTGTTCCGCGAGGAGGACGCGCACGCGCTGCGCAACGAGTTCTGCGTGAAGGTCGTCGGCGAGGTGACCCGCCGTCCGGCCGGCAACGAGAACCCGGAGCTGCCCACCGGTGAGGTCGAGGTGACAGCCGCCGAGCTGGAGGTGCTCTCCGAGGCGGCGCCGCTGCCACTGCCGGTGGACGACCAGATCGAGGCCGGCGACGACATCCGACTCCGGTACCGCTACCTGGACCTGCGGCGCAGCGGCCCGGCGAACGCGCTGCGGCTGCGCTCGCGCGCCAGCCAGCTCGCTCGGGGTGTGCTGCACGAGCGGGACTTCCTGGAGATCGAGACCCCGACGCTGACCCGTTCGACGCCCGAGGGCGCCCGCGACTTCCTGGTGCCGGTGCGCCTGCAGCCCGGCAGCTGGTACGCGCTGCCGCAGTCGCCGCAGCTGTTCAAGCAGCTGCTGATGGTCGGCGGCATGGAGCGGTACTACCAGATCGCCCGCTGCTACCGCGACGAGGACTTCCGCGCCGACCGGCAGCCGGAGTTCACCCAGCTCGACATCGAGATGTCGTTCGTCACCGAGGACGACGTGATCGACCTCGGCGAGGCGATCGTCTCGGCGCTGTGGAAGGACCTGGCCGGGCACGAGATCAGCCGGCCGATCCCGCGGATCACCTGGCACGACGCGATGGCCCGGTACGGCTCGGACAAGCCGGACCTGCGCTACGGCGTCGAGCTGACCGAGTTGACCGAGTACCTGCGCGGCACCGAGTTCCGGGTGTTCGCCGGGGCGATCGACGCGGGCGGCTACGTCGGCGCGGTGGTCATGCCGGGCGGCGCGGCGCAGAGCCGCAAGGAGCTGGACGGCTGGCAGGACTGGGCGAAGGCGCGGGGCGCGCGCGGCCTGGCGTACGTGGTGCTGGACGCCGAGACCGGCGAGGCGCGCGGCCCGGTGGCGAAGAACCTCTCCGCCGAGCACCTGGGCGGGCTCGCCGACGCGGTCGGCGCCAAGCCGGGCGACGCGGTCTTCTTCGCGGCGAGCGCCACCACCCGGGAGGCGCAGGAGCTGCTCGGGGCGGCCCGGGTCGAGATCGCCAAGCGGTCCGGCCTGATCGACGAGAGCGCCTGGGCGTTCTGCTGGGTGGTCGACGCGCCGATGTTCGAGCGCACTGACGAGGGTGGCTGGACGGCCGTGCACCACCCGTTCACCTCGCCGAACGCGGAGTGGGTGGACCGGTTCGAGGAGGCTCCGGACCGGGCACTGGCGTACGCGTACGACATCGTCTGCAACGGCAACGAGATCGGCGGCGGGTCGATCCGTATCCACCGGGGTGACGTGCAGAAGCGGGTCTTCGACCTGCTCGGCATCACCGCCGAGGAGGCGCAGGACAAGTTCGGCTTCCTGCTGGAGGCGTTCAAGTACGGCGCCCCGCCGCACGGCGGTATCGCCTTCGGCTGGGACCGGGTCTGCATGTTGCTCGCCGGCGCGGACTCGATCCGTGAGGTCATCGCGTTCCCGAAGACCCGGGGCGGCTTCGACCCGCTGACCAGTGCTCCCACCCCGATCACCGCCCAGCAGCGCGCCGAGGCCGGCATCGACGCCAAGCCCAAGCCGCCCGCGACGGCCCACGCGGGAACGGCCGGCCCGGCAGCCCCGGTGGCCGACCCGGTCTGACCCCCTTCGCGCCGTCGATCATGGGGTTGACGGGCCCGCGCCACGGCGTGTCGCTCGTTAACCTCATGATCGACGTCGGCGGCGGCAGGGGAGTGGGCTGGGATGCGGGTGCTTGTTGTCGGGGGTAGTGGGTTACTCGGGCGGTCGGTTTGTCGGCGGGGCCTCGGGCTTGGTTGGTCAGTTGTTGGGACGTTCTACTCCGGTGAGATCGACGTGCCGGGTGTCGAGGCGCGTCGGCTGGACGTGACCGACCGGGCCGCCGTGCGTGCGCTGGTCGCCCAGGTGCGGCCGGACGCCGTGGTCGGGACCCCCTATCGGTACGAGGACTGGGCGGTCACCGCCGACGGGGCCGCGCACGTGGCGCTCGCCGCCGCCGAGGTGGGTGCCCGGCTGGTGCACCTGTCCAGCGATGCGCTGCACGCCGGACGACCCGTGCCGTACCTCGACGACGAGCCACCCACGCCGGTGCACGCGTACGGGGCTGCGAAGGCCGCCGCCGAGACCGCCGTGCGGGCGATCGACCCCGGCGCGGCGGTGGTGCGGACCTCGCTGATCGTGGGGGAGGGCAGCAAGCAGATCCAGCTCTGCCGGGACGCGCTCGCCGGCCGGGCCACCCTGTTCAGCGACGAGCTGCGCTGCCCGATCGACGTCACCGACCTGGCTGACGCCGTGCTGGAGCTGGTCGTCTCGTCGTACGCCGGTCTGCTCAACGTGGCCGGCGCGGACGCGGTCAGCCGGGTCGAGCTGGGTCTGCTGGTCGCCGAGCGGTACGGCCTGGATCCGGCCGGGTTGAAGAGCACCACCAGCGCGAGCAGCGGTCTGGTCCGTCCCCTTGACGTACGCCTGGACTCCACCCGTGCGGCCGGCCTGCTGCGCACCCGACTGCGCGGGGTACGCGACGTTCTCGCCCGCTGATTGCTGCACACTTCCTATGCACAACTATTGTGCATAGGAAGTGTGCAGAGGTAGTGTGCAGTCATGGAGAACGATGGAGACGCTCCGCGGGCGGCGCTACGTGAGGTCCGCATCGACAAGAGGCAGGTCCGGGTCCTGGCACACCCGCTGCGAATGCGGCTGGTTGGCGCCCTGCGAGTGAAGGGGCCCGCCACCGCCACCACCCTCGCCGAGCTGCTCGGCACCAACACCGGCGCGACCAGCTACCACCTGCGCCAACTCGCCGAGGTCGGGCTCGTCGTCGAGGTTCCCGACCGGGGCAGCGGGCGGCAACGCTGGTGGCAGGCGGCGCACGACGTCACCAACTGGGAGCCGAGCGACTTCGACGACGACCCCGACGCCCGGGCCGCGATCGAGTGGATCCAGGGCGACCAGGTGCGTCTGCTCGCCGAGACCGCCGAGCGCTGGTTCGCCACCCAGCACGAGTGGTCACCCGCCTGGCGGGACGGCTTCGGCATGGGCGACATCTTCATGACCATCCCGCCGGCCCGCCTGGAGGAACTCAAGGCGGAGGTGTGGCAGGTGCTCGAGCGCTACCACCGCGAGGCCGAGCCCGACGCCGCCGCCGACCCGGAGGCCCGCCCGGTGCAGGTCTTCCTGGCCGCCTACCCCCTGCGCGACGGTCTCCAGTGAGCGCGAGGAGTGAGCCGGGTCTGCGAGCCCCGCAGTCGCGAACGGAAGGTGGCTGGGTGAGCGCGAGGAGTGAGCCGGGTCTGCGAGCCCCGCAGTCGCTGACGGAGGTGGTGTCATGACCGCGTTGACCGTACGCCAGGTGCGGCGTCGTTACCTCACGCTCTACGGCCTGCGCTGGCTGCCCACCGGTCTGATGATCCCGGTCATGGTCCTGCTGATGCAGGAGCGCGGCCTGTCGCTGCCGCAGATCGGCCTGGTCTATACGGCGCAGGGCCTGCTGGTCCTGGCACTGGAACTGCCCACCGGCGGTTTCGCCGACGCCCTCGGTCGCCGTCCGGTGCTGATCGTCGCCGGGGCGCTCAGCCTGGTCTCGTTGTCGTTGTTCGCGGTGGCCGACTCGTTCTGGATGTTCTTCCTGGTCTACGCCGTGCAGGGGGTCTACCGGGCGCTGGACAGCGGCCCGCTGGAGTCCTGGTACGTCGACGCCACACTGGCCGCCGACCCGACCGCCGAGTACGAGCGGGGCCTCGGGCACGCGGGCGCCGTCTCCGGTGCGGCGATCGGCGGCGGCGCGCTGATCGGCGGTGGCCTCGTCGCGCTGGGCCCGATGGGGCCGATCAGTGCGCTCACCGTGCCCGTGCTGGCCGCGATCGTCGCGCAGGCGCTGGCGCTGGTCGCGTTGCTCGCCCTGCTGGTCGAGCGGCGGCCGGCCACCGGATTCGTCGCCGTGCGGGCCTCGGTGGCCCAGGCGCCCCGGATGATCGGCGAGGCGATCGGGCTGCTGCGCCGGTCCCGCGTTCTGCTGGCCCTGGTGTCCGTCGAGCTGTTCTGGGGCTTCGGCATGATCACCTTCGAGTCGCTGCTGCCGGTGCGACTCGCCGAGGTGGTCGGCGACCCGGAACGCGCCGCCGCCCTGCTCGGGCCGGCCAGCTCGGCCGCCTGGCTCGCCTCGGCTGCCGGTGCGGCGCTGACCCCGCTGCTGCTGCGCTGGTTCGGCGCGGCACCCAGTGCGGCCCTGCTGCGCATCCTCCAGGGTGTGACGGTGGTCGGGATGGGGCTGTTCGCCGGGCCGGTCGGCGTGCTGATCGCGTATCTGGCCTGCTACAGCGTGCACGGCGCGTCCAACCCGCTGCACAGTGGGCTGCTGCACCGGCAGGTCGACGGCCCGTACCGGACCAGCGTGCTCTCGCTGAACTCGATGATGGCGCAGCCGGCCGCCGCGCTCGGCGGGGTGGTGCTCACCGCGCTCGCCGCCAGCACCAGCATCAGCACCGCGATGGTGGTCGGCGCTGTGGTGTTGGCCGTCGCCGCCCCGCTCTACCTGCCCGCCTGGCTTGCCGGCCGTCGGGCCGCACCCGCCGTCGAGCCGACCGCGGTCCCGGTACCCGCCGCCGACCGTTAGCGACGATCCCTCGCCTGGCCGGCCGAAACGCCGGTCAGGCGAGGCGGACCGAGCTGAGCGGCAGGGTGTGGGTGAAGCCGAGCCGACGGTAGAGCCGGGCCGCGCCGACGTTGTGGGTGTAGACGCCGAGCCCCACGGTGTCGTGGCGCGCCAGCAGCGCCCGGGTCATCCCCGCGGTCAGGGACGCGCCCAGCCCTCGACCTCGTTGGTCGGGGGCGACGGTCAGGCCGGCGAGGAAGCCGATGTCACCCTGGCTGCGGTCCG
The DNA here is from genome assembly GCF_000718515.1 of Micromonospora parva. Lineage (GTDB taxonomy): Bacteria > Actinomycetota > Actinomycetes > Mycobacteriales > Micromonosporaceae > Micromonospora > Micromonospora parva. Next base: position 9,497 of record NZ_JNZS01000019.1, read on the forward strand.
CGCCGCACGCCACCAACCGGTCGCCGGCCCGGATGCCGTACCAGTCCACCACCCGTGGGTCTCCCGGGCGGGAGGTGCTGCTGGGGAACGACTGTTCGACCAGCGCCGCCAGCGCCGGCTGGTCGGCGTCGGTGAGGCGTACCACCGACTGCTCGTCCGGCTGCGTCGGCGGCGACGCGTCGGTCCAGTGGAAGTCCCAGTCGCTGTGCTCGGCCACCGCCAACCGGTCGGCCAGCAGAGCGCGATCGTGTCGCGGCAGGTGCAGCCGTTGTCCGGGCTGGAGCAACCCGTCGGCGGCGAGCGCGACACAGATCTCCAGCGCCGGTTCGGCCGGGCCGATCGCGCAGCCGACCGGTCCGTGCTCGGGCGGGACCAGCCACAGCACGGCGCCATCGCGCCGGTACGCGCGGGCCGGCACGGCCCCCCGGAGCGCGTGCCGGGCGAACGGGTGATGGCCGACGGCGGCCAGGATGGCGCTCCGGTCCTGGAGCCCCCGGTCGTCGATGATCATGCGGTTCAGCCTAGGAGGCCGGGGGTGGAACGTCCGCGCCGGGCCGGCGCGGGGTAGCCACCTCCACCGTGGAGATTGGCGAGTCGACCGATTGGGTACATCACGCGCCGACCTACTGGGAACCCCCACCGGAGGACCGACATGCTCGCCATTCTCGCGGCCATCGTCTTTGGCTTTGCCCTGCTGCTCGACCTGCTCGACACCAACTTCGGCGCACCCGACCTGTTCAACTGGAACACCCTGGTGCTCATCGGACTACTCCTGCTCTCGCTCTACCTGGCCGGCGTGGGCAGCGGCCCGCGCGGCGGTGGCGGCGGTGGCGGTGGCCGCTGGTACCGGGGTCGTCGCCCCGGGCGTGGCTGACCGGAACCGATCACTGGCAGCGGGCCCACGGCGCGATTCCGGCGTCGTGGGCCCGGCCCGGTACTGTCTTCGTGATGGAGTCCGACGCCCTCTTCTCCCTCGGTGAACCGACCGGGTCGCGCAGCGCGCCCGACGGTCCCGCCGGTGTCGACGGCTTCACCGCGGTGGCCGACGATTCGCCCCTGCCGGTCCGGATGCGCCCGGTCACCCTCGACGAGTTGGTCGGGCAGGAGCACCTGCTCGCTCCCGGTGCACCGCTGCGGCAACTGGTCTCCGGCGGGGCGCCGATGTCGGTGATCCTCTGGGGTCCGCCGGGCAGCGGCAAGACCACCATCGCGCACCTGGTGGCCGGGGCCACCGACCGCCGCTTCGTGGCCATGTCGGCGCTCTCCGCCGGGGTGAAGGACGTCCGGGCGGTGATCGAGACGGCCCGCCGCCAGCGCCGTTCCGGCGGCCCGCAGACAGTGCTCTTCATCGACGAGGTGCACCGGTTCAGCAAGACCCAACAGGATTCGCTGCTCGCCGCCGTCGAGGACCGCACTGTCACCCTCCTGGCGGCGACCACCGAGAACCCGTACTTCTCGGTCATCTCACCGTTGCTGTCGCGGTGCGTGCTGCTCACCCTGCAACCGTTGGACGACGAGGCGGTGCGGGGCCTGCTGCGCCGCGCGGTCGCCGACAAGCGCGGCCTGGACGGTGCGCTGACCCTCACCACCGAGGCCGAGGACCACCTGGTCCGGCTGGCCGCCGGTGACGTCCGCAAGGCCCTCACCGCCCTGGAGGCGGCGGCGGCCTCCGCCACGGCCCTCGGCGGCGGGCGGATCGACCTGGCCACCGCCGAGCAGGCGGTCGACGTGGCGGCGGTGCGCTACGACCGCGACGGCGACGCCCACTACGACGTGGTCAGCGCCTTCATCAAGAGCATGCGCGGCTCGGACGTGGACGCCGCGGTGCACTGGCTGGCCCGCATGCTGGTCGCCGGTGAGGACGCCCGCTTCATCGCCCGTCGCCTGGTCATCTTCGCCAGCGAGGACGTGGGCATGGCCGACCCGACCGCGTTGAGCGTCGCCACCGCCGCCGCGCACGCTGTCGAGTACGTGGGCCTGCCCGAAGCGCAGCTCAACCTGGCCCAGGCGGTGATCCACCTGGCCACCGCGCCGAAGTCGAACTCGGCCACCACCGCCATCGGCGCCGCGATCGCCGACGTCCGGGCCGGTCGCGGTGGCCCGGTGCCCCGGGGGCTGCGCGACGCGCACTACGCCGGTGCGCGTGGGTTGGGCCACGGGACCGGCTACCGCTACCCGCACGACGACCAGCGCGGCGTGGTCACCCAGCAGTACGTTCCGGACGACCTGGTGGGCACCGACTACTACCAGCCCAGCCCACACGGCGCGGAGCGGTCGGTGGCCGGCCGGCTGCCGCTGCTGCGCCGGATCGTGCGTGGTCTGCCGGCCCCGGCCGCGCGGCCGACGCCGGCATCCGAGCCGTCCGTAACGGCGCAGAACGCGCCAGCGCTATCCCCGGGGGTCGCCCGTCCGACGACGGACACGGGTGCCCCCGGCATGATGCAGGACAGCGGCACCGACGCCGCAGGAGAGGGTCAACAGTGAGATCGCGTGGTGGGGACCGCCCGGACGAGGGCCCGGACGAGCGGCGCGATCCGCGTGCCAAGACCCGCCGGTGGGGTCGTGGCCGGGCGGCCGAGCCGGAGCCGGAGGAGCCGGTCGCCGGCGAGGAGTTCGGCTGGATCGACGACCTGCGCTCGGCCAAGCAGCAACGCACCGAGCTGGGCCCGGACGGCGCACCGGCGGAGCCGAACCGCCCCCGGGGCGGCATGCCGCCCGCAGACCCGGCCGGGCCGCCGGCCCAGGCCGCCCCGCGTACGCCGGCAGAGCCGCCCGGTGCGCGCGGCGGTGGGCCGGAGGCCTCGGCGCCGCCGACCCCGCGTCAGGGTGAGCCGGGCGTCGCCGCCCGTCGACCGGTCGACGGCCCCTGGCCGGGGGAGACGCCGCCAGCGGGCCGCCGCCCGGATGACCGGCCATCCGCCCCGGTCCCCGGCGCACCCGGGCAGCCACCGCGCCGAGGCGTGCAGCCGGTGCCGGGCGCCCGCGCCGCCGTACCGCCGTCTCCACCCACCGCCCGCCCGGGCGGGGGTGACCCGACCGGCCCGCAGGGGCCTCGCCCGGCACCCGACGTGCCCGGCGGCCCGGCTCGTTCTCGCGGTGCGGCGGCCCCTCCGGGCCCACCCGTGGGCCCACCGGTCTCCGGCGCGCCGGCCGGTCGTCGTCCGGACGCCGCTGTGGCGCCGGGCCGTCGTCCGGACACCGCCGGGCCCGGCGGACATCCCGACGCGATGCCGCCGCTGCGCCGTCCGGACGCCGGCCCGCCGGTCCGCCGACCCGGCCCGGAGCAGCCGGTCGAACCTGGCCGTGCCCGGCCGACCGCCGACGGCATGCCCGCCGGTCGACGTGCCGCCGGCCCGACACCCGACCCGGCGCGGGCCGCCGGAGCACCCACCGCTGGCGGGCCGACCCGCTTCGACGGCGCGCCGGTTGGCGCGGTGCCGCCGACCGTGGACGGCCCGCGGCCCGACCCCGCCGTTGATCTTGGGCCGCGCGCCGCCCGGCGTCGTCCGGGCCCGGGCGACCCCGGCGCCCCCGAGCCCGTCGAACGGCCCGCCGCCGAACGTCCCCGTCCGGCAGCCGGCGGGCGTCGCCGCGCCGCGGAACCCGACGAGCCAGCGGTGCCCCGCTCGGGCAACGCGCCACCGGTGCCCCGTGCGGGCGAGGCGCCACCGGTGCCCCGCTCCGGAAACGCGCCGCCCGTGCCCCGTGCGGGCGAGGCGCCGCCCGGGCCCCGCTCGGGCAGCGCGTCGTCGATGCCCGAGGCGCCCGGCGCACACAGCGGCGCCCATCCCACCGTGAGCCCCGCCGACGGCACCGGTCGGCGTCGGGTCGTCTCCGACGAACCGGAACGCCGAACGCCACCCGGTGGCGAACCCCGCGTGGACCGGCCGGAGCGGCCGGCGGACTGGCTGCGCCAGGCCGGCCGGCTGCCGCACACCGACCCGGGCCTGCCGGTGGTCAACCGCCGCGAGGGCAGCCCGCCGGCCGGAAGTCGCCGTCCGGCGTCGCCCACCGGGCCGGGAGAGCACGCCGACCAGGCGTCCGGTCGCCTCGCCGTGCCGGACCCGGCCGCCGACCGCACCGCCGCTCGCCGGCCCGCCGGCCCGCCGGTCGACCCGGGCGCCGACGCACCGACCGGTCGTCGCGCCGTCCGGCCCGATCCGCTGGGGTCCACCGGAGAGCAGGCGTCGCCCTATCCGCCGGCCCCCGGCGAGCGGACCGCCCGTGGTCGGGGCGCCGCGGCCGTACCCACTCCCGACCCCACCGTCCGGCGTGGCCGGGCCGCGGCGGGGCCCGGTCCGGACGCACCGCCCACGGCGGACCCGACCGGCCGCCGACGTCGTCCGGCAGCCGAGCCCGGCCCCGACGGTACGGCCGGTCCCGGTCGACCCGGGCCGGCCAACGACACCGGCGAGGACCCCTACGGCGGTGGACGACCCGCCCCCGGCGTCGGTCCCGCGGCGAGGGGCGCCGCCCGCTCCACCCCACCCGGCCGGGCGAGGCCCATCCCCGGCGACGCGCCGGCACCCGGCACCGGGCGTCGGGGCGTTGACGGCCCAGCGCGCCCCGGCCCGGGTGTCGAGGCGGCCCCCCGGGACGCGACCCGTCCGGACGGTCCGGCTCGCGCGGCGGTGCCGCCGGGCGTGGACGGTCCGCCACGCTCACGTCCCGACGGTCCGGCTCGCGCCGCCGTCCGTCCCCCCGGCGTGCAGCCGCCCACCGACGAGCGGACCACCGGTGAGCCGGGGCCGGCGGGTCCGGCCCGTGGCGGTGCGTCGGTGGGCCGGCCCGCGCCGGCCGACCGTGCCGCCGGGCGGGCCCTGCCCCCGCATCGGGAGCCCGGCCGTGCCGAGCCGAGCGGTGTCGCGCCGGTGCCACCGCCCGGACGTGCCGGTGAGCCCGTCGGCGTGGCGCGCGCCACCGTGGTGGTGCCCTCCGCGTCCGGTCCGGTCGACCGGCCGGCGCCGGAGCCCACCGACGGACCGGCGCTGCGCGCGGCTGGCCAGGACGTGCCGGACGACGATGCCGCGCGGGGTGCCCGTTCCGAGGAACGCCGGCAGACCCGGGAACGACGCCGCCTCCGCGCGGCGGTGTTGGTGCTGGTCAGTGTCGTGCTGCTCGGCGCGGTGCCGCTCTTCTTCGGCCTCCGGACGCTGAGCCGTGACCCGGTCTTTGACAACCTGGACCAGCTCAACGTGCCCGGTTGGGCGGCCGCGAAGACCGTCGACGACGTCAGCGGCAGCCGGTGGTGCCTGATCGACTGCCGGTTGCGGGAGCGGACCGTGACCTCGGAGAAGGCGCCCGAGGAGACCGCGCGGGTCTACGAGGACGCGCTGCGTGCGGACGGGTGGCGGCCGTGGAAGGTGAGCCGCTGCCCGGAGCAGCAGACGAAGGGCAGCTACACCTGCTGGCGTCGCGACGAGCTGACCCTCGACCTGTGGGTCCGCGAGCCGACCTGCGTGCCACCGCCGGTGGACGGCGAGCCGGCAGTCGTGCCGTCCGGAGACCCGTCGGCCGCTGCGACCGAGTGCACCGGCTCGTTGGTGTCGGTGAAGGTGCGCAATGCGATCGACGACGAGCGGACCAGACCGCAGCCGACCACCGACCCGTCACTGACCGGTGAGGATCCGTTCCCCACTGTCAGTGCGGATCCGCTGGGCGAGCTGACACCCTCACCGTCCTGAGCCGGTCTCCATCACGGACGGTAGGGTCTGGGGCTGGCGGGCACGCCCGCCGTCGGTCAACGCCGACGGCTCGGCGGTCGGCCCGGGTGTCATGGTGGTGCGTTCCGAGGACGTCGGGTCCTGCGGAACTCTGCATGAGGAGGACAGGCATGGGCGACATTGGAGCGATCGCGGCGCTGATCGCGGCATCCGCGTTCGCGGTGCTGGTGCTCATCCTGACGCTGCCCATCCTGCGGCTGCGGCACACGGTTGACGCCACCACTCGCATGATCAACGACCTCAACGATCGGACCGCGCCGCTGCTCGGCGACGTGAACACCACTGTGAAGAACGTCAACACCGCGCTGGAGCAGGTGCAGACCTCGCTCGACGGGGTGAACCTGCAGTTGGCGAAGGTCGACACCATGACCAGTCACGCGCAGAACGTCACCGCCAACGTCGCCAACCTGGCCACCGTCGTCTCCGCCGCGGCCGCCAACCCGTTGGTCAAGGTGGCCGCGTTCGGCTACGGCGTGCGGAAGGCCGCCGCCGGCCGCCGGCACGCCGAGACCGAGCGCCAGGTGCGCGACACCATCAAGCAGCAGCGACGGGCCGCGCGACGCGGCAACAGCTGACCGGCCGGACCAGGGGGGTAGCGGGACATGAAGCGCTTGTTCTGGCTCGGCGTCGGGGTGGCCGTCGGCGTGATCGTGGTGCGTCGGGCGACCCGGACCGCGCAGGCGTACACGCCGGCCGGCATCGCCAGCTCGCTGACGGAATCCGCTGGCGGCCTCGTTGAGTCGCTGCGTAGTTTCGTGGAGGACGTCCGGGTCGGGATGGCCGAACGCGAGCAGGAGATCCACCAGGCGTTCGCCCAGGGCGAGGCGTTCGACGATCAGTTCGCCGACCTGCGGGAAGACCCGCGGATCGGCGATCGAGAAATCTTTCCGGAGGAACACCAGCGATGAAGACGGCGGAGATCAAGCGGCGGTACCTCGCGCACTTCGAGGCGAATGGCCACACCGTGGTGCCGTCCGCTCCGCTGCCCGCCATCAGCGACCCGAACCTGCTGTTCGTCAACGCCGGCATGGTGCAGTTCGTCCCGTACTTCCTGGGTCAGCAGACTCCCGCGTACCAGCGGGCGGTCAGCGTGCAGAAGTGCATCCGCACCCCGGACATCGACGAGGTCGGCAAGACCAGCCGGCACGGCACGTTCTTCCAGATGAACGGCAACTTCTCCTTCGGTGACTACTTCAAGGCCGGGGCGATCCCCCTGGCGTGGGAGTTGTCCACGAAGCCGATCGCCGAGGGTGGTTACGGGCTCGATCCGGATCGGATCTGGCCGACGATCTACCTCGACGACGACGAGGCGTACGAGATCTGGCGGTCGGTGGGCGTGCCCGCCGAGCGGATCGTCCGCCGGGGCAAGGCGGACAACTTCTGGTCGATGGGCATCCCCGGGCCGTGCGGCCCGTCGTCGGAGCTGTTCTACGACCGGGGCCCGGAGTACGGCCGTGAGGGCGGGCCGGCGGTCGACGAGGACCGCTACATGGAGTACTGGAATCTCGTCTTCATGCAGTTCGAGCGGGGCCCTGGTACCACCAAGGAGGACTACCCGATCCTGGGTGACCTGCCGGCGAAGAACATCGACACCGGCATGGGCCTGGAGCGGATGGCCTCGATCCTGCAGGGCGTCGACAACCTGTACGAGATCGACGAGGTCCGGCCGATCCTGACCCGGGCGGCGGAGCTGACCGGTAAGCGGTACGGCGCGCACTCCGGGCACGTGGCCAGCGAGTCGCACCCGGACGACGTCCGGCTGCGGGTGATCGCCGATCACGTTCGGACGGCGTTGATGCTGATCGGCGACGGGGTGACCCCGTCGAACGAGGGTCGCGGGTACGTGCTGCGCCGGATCATGCGTCGGGCGATCCGGTCGATCCGGCTGCTCGGCTGGCAGGACCGGGCGCTGCCCGAGCTGCTGCCGGTGGCCCGCGACTGCATGTCCCCGTCGTACCCGGAGCTGGCGACCGACTTCGACCGGATCGCGGATTACGCGTACGCGGAGGAGGAGGCGTTCCTGTCCACCCTGCGCGCCGGCACCACGATCCTGGACACCGCGATCGCGGAGACCCGCACGGCGGGCGGCTCCGCGCTGTCCGGTGCGAAGGCGTTCCAGCTGCACGACACGTACGGCTTCCCGATCGATCTGACCCTGGAGATCGCTGCCGAGCAGGGCCTCACTGTCGACGACGAGGGTTTCCGGCGGCTGATGGCCGACCAGCGGACCCGGGCGAAGGCGGACGCGCAGGCCCGCAAGACGGGGCACGTGGACCTGTCGGCGTACCGTTCGGTGCTCGACGCGGGTGGGCCGGTGACGTTCACCGGGTACAGCGAGGTGTCCCGCGAGTCGACGGTGCGGGCGCTGCTCGGCGCCGACGGCCCGCGCCAGGCGGCGACCGAGGGTGACACCATTGAGTTGGTGCTGGACACCACCCCGTTCTACGCCGAGGGCGGTGGCCAGCAGCCCGACCAGGGCATGATCACGGTCGGTGGCGGGCAGGTCGAGGTGCTCGACGTGCAGCAGCCGGTGCCCGGCCTGATCGTGCACCGGGCCCGGGTGATCCGGGGTGAGGTGCGCGCCGGTGAGGCCGGCTTCGCCGAGATCGACACGACCCGGCGGCGGGCGATCTCCCGGTCGCACACCGCCACCCACCTGGTGCACCAGACGATGCGGAACTTCCTCGGTGAGTCGGCCACCCAGGCCGGGTCGCTGAACGCCCCCGGTCGGCTCCGGTTCGACTTCAACACCCCGACGGGGGTGTCGCCGAGCGTCCTGCGTGACGTGGAGCAGCAGGTCAACGAGGTGCTGCTGGCCGACCTGGAGGTGCACGCCTTCATCACCTCGTTGGACGAGGCGCGGCGGATCGGCGCGATGGCGCTGTTCGGCGAGAAGTACGGCGAGGAGGTGCGGGTCGTCGAGGTGGGTGACTACGCCCGGGAGCTGTGCGGCGGCACGCACGTGGCCCGCTCGGCCCAGCTCGGCCTCGTGAAGATCCTCTCCGAGTCGTCGATCGGTTCCGGTGTCCGCCGGGTCGAGGCGCTGGTCGGCATGGACGCGTTCGGTTTCCTAGCCAAGGAGCACCTGCTGGTCTCCCGGTTGGCCGAGCTGTACCGGGTGCCCAACGACCAGGTCGCCGACCGGGTGGAGCAGACCGTCACCCAGCTGCGCGACGCCGAGAAGGAGCTGGAGAAGCTGCGCGCCCAGCTGGTGCTGGGTGGCGCGGCGGCGCTCGCGGCCCAGGCCAAGGACGTGCGCGGGGTCGCGTACGTGGGCACCGAGGCGCCGGAGGGCGCGGCCGGCAACGACGTGCGCACCCTGGCCCAGGAGATCCGCGGCAAGATCGACCCGGCGCGGCCGGCGGTGGTCGCGGTGGCGGCCCGGTCGAACGGCAAGGCGTCCCTGGTGGTGGCGGTCAACGCGGCGGCGCGCGGTCGGGGCCTCGCGGCGTCGGATCTGGTGAAGGCGGCGTTCTCGGGGCGCGGCGGTGGCAGTCCGGACCTGGCGCAGGGCGGCGGTCTGCCCGCGGCCGAGGCGCCGAACCTGCTGCTCACCGTCGAGAAGGCGATCACCGAGGCGTGATCAATCATTACTGTGGGTCAGGGCGGGCCATCTGGTCCGCCCTGGTTCGTACCTGGCCGGTGGTGACCGTCGGTGGCTGAGCTGACGCGTGGGGTGCGGATCGGCGTGGATGTCGGTCAGGTGCGGGTGGGTGTCTCCCGCTCGGACCCGGACGGGATCCTGGCGACGCCGCTGGTCACCCTGGCCCGTGACCTCACGGCGGGGCCGGACGCGGTGCCGAGCGACCTCGCCGAGCTGGCCGCGTTGGTGGCCGAGCACGAGGCGGTGGGGGTTGTCGTCGGCCTTCCGGTCAACCTCGCCGGCAAGCACGGCCCTGCGGCCGCCCACGTGAAGGCGTACGCTGACCGACTGGTCGATGTGATAGCGCCTGTCCCGGTAACGCTCACTGACGAGAGGATGTCGACCGTGGTCGCTTCTCGTAGGCTTGCCGAGCGTGGCGTCCGAGGTAAACGTCAACGTGCGGTTGTCGATCAGGCGGCCGCGGTGGAGATCCTGCAGAGCTGGCTGGACGCGCAGCGGAGGCGGACGTAATGATCGACGATCTGGACCTTGGGTTCGACGAGCCGGAGCGGGGGGAGAAGGGTCGGCACCGGCGCGGCTTCCGCAAGCGCAAGAGCGGGTCCGGCGGCGGCCGGGGCAAGACATTCCTGGCACTGCTGATGGCCCTGGTCCTGCTGGGCGCGATCGGCGGCGGCGCGTTCTACGGCTTCGACCGGATCCAGAACTACTTCGTCACCCCCGACTACGACGGCGGCGGGGCCGGTGAGATCACCGTCGAGATCAAGAACGGCGCGCTGCTCGCCGACATGGCCGACGCCCTGGTGGCGGCCGATGTGGTGAAGAGCCAGAAGGCCTTCATCGAGGCGGCCGAGGCCGAGTCGCGCAGCAAGAACATCCAGCCGGGCACGTACAAGCTGCGCAAGCAGATGAGCGGTGAGAACGCCGTCGCCGCGATGCTCGACCTGAAGAACAAGATCGTCAACGGGTTGACGATCCCCGAGGGCCGCACGAGCTTCAACATCTACAAGCTGCTCTCCGAGAAGACCAAGATCCCGGTCAAGGACTTCCAGGCCGCCGCGAAGGACCCGGAGGCGCTCGGCGTCCCGGACTGGTGGTTCAAGCGCGACGACGGCAAGAAGATCGTCAAGTCCGTCGAGGGCTTCCTCTTCCCGGACACCTACGAGATTCCGCCGAAGTCCACCGCGGAGAGCATCCTCAAGCTGATGGTGAATCGCTTCCTCTCCGTCACCGGGGAGATGAAGTTCGCCGACCAGGTGCAGGAGAAGCGCAAGGTCAGCCCGTACGAGGCACTGATCGTGGCCTCACTGGCCCAGGCCGAGGCGGGCAACAAGGACGACCTGGGCAAGGTAGCCCGGGTGGCCTACAACCGGGCGTACGGCGAGTTCAACTGCAACTGCCTGGAGATGGACGTCACCGTCAACTACTACCTCGAGTCGATCGGCAAGCCGACCAAGTCGTCCAAGCAGATGACCGCGGCCGAGCTGGACGACCCGAAGAACCCGTACAACCGCAAGCTGCGGGGCATGATCCCCACCCCGATCAACAACCCCGGCAAGGAGGCCCTGGAAGGGGCGATGAACACGCCGCCGGGCAAGTGGCTCTACTTCGTGGCCATCGACAAGGAGGGCCACTCCGAGTTCGCCGAGACGTACGAGCAGCACCAGCGCAACGAGGCCAAGGCCCGGGAGGCCGGGATCATCTGATGGCGCTCAGGCGGCGGGCGGCGGTGCTCGGCAAACCGATCGCGCACTCCCTCTCCCCGGTGATCCACAACGCCGGCTACGCGGCGGCGGGACTGACCGGGTGGTCGTACACCCGGATCGAGTGCGCGGCGGCGGAGCTGCCGAATCTGGTCGTCGGCCTGGGCCCGGAGTGGGCCGGGTTGTCGGTGACCATGCCGGGCAAGGAGGCGGCGCTCGCGGTGGCCGACGCCGCCTCGCCGGTCGCCGCCGCCGTCGGCGCGGCCAACACGTTGGTACGCCGTCCGGACGGCTCCTGGTACGCGGACAACACCGACGTCGCCGGCATGGTGCACGTCCTCACCGACGCCGGGGTGAGTGCCGGTGCCGCCGTGACGGTGCTCGGTGCCGGTGGGACGGCCCGCGCCGCGCTCGCCGCCGCCGCGCAGCTGGCCTGCTCGGCGGTGACGGTGGTGGCCCGCCGACCGGAGGCGGTCGACGAGCTACGGCCGGTGGCCGACGCCGTGGGTGTCACGCTGACGCCCGCCCCATGGGCCGATGCGCCCCGGCACCTCTCGACCGCCGACGTGGTCGTCTCCACAGTGCCGAAGGGCGTCGCCGACCCGCTGGCCGGCGCGGTGGCCTGGCGGCCGGGCACTGTGCTCTTCGACGCGCTCTACGACCCGTGGCCGACGCCGCTGGCGACCGCCGCCGACGCGGCCGGCTGCCGGATCGTCTCGGGCCTGGATCTGTTGCTGGCCCAGGCGGTCGGGCAGTTCGAGCAGTTCACCGGCGTGGTCGCGCCGAGGGCGGCGATGGCCGCCGCGCTGGCGGCGGCTCGCGCCGGCTGAAGCGTCCACACCTTAGCTGACGGTTAAGACGCGCTTACGGAAAACTGTCCTACCTGCGACCTGTGCTGGTCATCGATACGCTGCTCACCGTTATGGACGCAGACACAGGGAGTTTCCTTGACCAGGCACGGACTGCACCGCATCACCCGGTTCCGTTCCGGACCCCGGCGTAAGGCGATTGCCATCGGCGTGGTCGGCGGTTCGGTGGTGGCCGGCATCGTGGCGACCATGATGCCGCTGCTGGCCAGCGACGACCTGTCGATCCGGGCGGCGGCGGACACCACCGCGACCGCGGTGACGCAGGACGGTGACAACGCGGCCAAGACGACCCTCGCGACCTGCGCGACGCGCTGCGACGGCAACCCGCGCGGTGGTCGCGAGGCGGTCATCGAGTTCGCGGTGACCACCGTGCCGGCCGCCGCGGTCAACGTCCGGGCGACGCTGCGGATGCACGCCTGGCAGCAGTTCGCCGCCACGGTGACGGCGCACGCGTCGCCGTTGAGTGCCCGCGAGTCGCGGCCTCCGCTGACGCCGGCCGGCGCCGCGCTGGACAGCGTGACCAGCGTGTCCAAGGGCGTCAACGAGTGGGACGTCTCCAAGCTGGTCACCGGCAACGGCACCTGGACGGTCTCGCTGGCGCAGAGCGGCCTGGAGAGCCGGATCTACTGGGCGTCGGTCGAGAACCGCAACCCGGACCTGCGACCCAGCCTGGTGATCAGCTACGACCTCGGGTCCCGGCCGTCGCCGGTGACGACCACCCGGCCGGCGCCGCCGCCGGCGCCGAGCGTGTCACCGACCACCGCCGCGCCGAAGCCGTCGCCGACCGTCGCCCCGACCCGGACGGCGACCCCGAGCCCCACCGGCACCCTGCCGGCCGGCAAGTGTGGGTCCGTCTCGGACAAGCTCGTCCCGTCCTGTGGCGCCTGGTGGGGCATGTACTCGCCGGCCGGAGCGGCCGGCGGCTGGGACCACGGCAAGGCCGTCGCGGACGTGGAGGCGCAGGTCGGGCGCAAGTTCGACATCGTGCACCGCTACCACGACTTCTCCAACTCGGGCAGCAACGGCGCCTTCCCCGACGTGTACGAACAGCAGCAGATGCGCGAAGGCCGTCTGATGTTCTTCGCCTGGGAGTCCCGCGACTTCTCCGCCGGCACGACCCTCAAGTGGTCCGATGTCTACGGAGGCAAGCAGGACGCGACGATCGACGCGGTCGCCGGCCGGATCCGGGCCGCCGGCGTACCGGTGTTCATCGGCTTCGACCACGAGCCGGAGGACGAGCCGAACAAGGGCAGCGACGCCGACTTCGTACGGGCCTGGCGCTACGTCCACGAGCGGTTCGCCAGCGCCGGCGCGACCAACGCGGTCTGGGTCTGGACGATGATGGGCTGGTCGGGGCACTACTCCCGGTACGCCGGCCTGTACCCCGGTGACCGGTACGTCGACTGGGTCGCCTACGACCCGTACAACTTCCACGTCTGCAACGGCAGCACGGTGTGGAAGAGCCCGAGCACGACGATCGGTGGCTTCTACCGTTGGCTGGACGACAACGGCATCGGCGCCGGCAAGCCCCGGATGCTCGCCGAGTTCGGCACCAACTTCAACTCCGCCGACCCGGGCGCCAAGCAGCGCTGGTTCCAGGAGTTCCCGGCGGCGTTGAAGGCGCACCCGAAGATCAAGGCGGCCATCTACTTCAACTCGGCCGGTATGACCAGCCGCACGTCGACCTGTGACATGACGATGAACCACGACGCCGCGGCGGTGGCGGGCTTCACGCAGGCCGGCAAGGACTCCTACCTGCGGCAACCCACCGGAGGTAGCCGCTGACGACCCGAATGAACTGACCGGACGGCGTTCGCCGGGGGGTCGCGCAACCGATCCTCCGGCGTTCTGTCGGCTTGCGGATTCATGCACCGCCCAATCGGCGGATTTTGTTAACCAGGCTGGACGAGGCACGCTACCTCGGGTTCTCATCCAATCTGGAGGCGCAGCGTGCCCATACTTCCGCACTTGTGGCGTTCCGCAGGACGACGTCGTACTCGGGCGGGGATGGTCGCGTTGGCGATCATCGCCGCAGCTCTGGGCGTGCCCACCACCGCGTCGGCCGCTGTGGTGCCGGCCCCGACGACGGCGACGCTGGTGTCGGCGAACCCCGCCGACGCGACCCCGCACGCCCGGGACGGTGAAACCCGCGCCTTCGCGCAGGTGGGCAACACGGTCTTTGTCGGCGGCAGCTTCACCCAGCTCCGGCAGACCGCCAGTTCCGCGTGGATAACGCAGCGTTACCTCTTCGCGTACGACCGGACCACCGGCACCATGTCGACCACCTTCCTTCCGGTGCTCGACGGCGCGGTCAACACCCTCATCGCCGGCCCCGGCGGCACGCTGATCGTCGGCGGCGCCTTCAAGAACGTCAACGGCGTCTCCCGCAAGAACCTGGTGGCGCTCAACCCGTCGACCGGCGCGATCATCGACAGCTGGGTCGGGCGTTCCGACGGTGGCACGGTCCGCGACCTGGCGCTGTCCGGCAACTGGCTGTACGTGGCCGGTGCGTTCAACTGGCTCAACGGCACCGCGCACGTGGGTCTCGGCCGGCTCAACGCGACCACCGGCGCGATCGACCCGAGCTTCAGCATCGACGCCACGGTGGGGCGGCACAGCACCACGTCGTACGTCTGGGCCATCGACGTCGCGCCGGACGGCGACACCCTGGTCGTCGGCGGCAACTTCACGCTCGTCAACGGCCTGCCGCGCAACCAGATGGCGTTGGTGGACGTCTCCGGGACGCCCACGGTGCTGGACTGGAGCACCGAGAAGTTCGTCGCGCCGTGCGCCTCGCCGGCGACCTTCGTGCACTACGTGCAGGACGTGAAATTCGGCGGCGACGGCAGTTGGTTCGTGGTCGGCACCAACGGCGGCGCGGGCTGGCCGTCCGCCTACTGCGACGCCCTGGTCCGCTTCGAGACTGCCGCGCGGGGCAGTGGCCAGCTCGCCACCTGGGTCGACTTCACCGGCAACGACACCATCACCTCGGTGGAGGTGGCGGACAACATCATCTACCTGGGCGGGCACTTCCGCTGGCTGAACAACCCGAACGCCAGCGACAACGCCGGCAACGGGGCGATCGACCGGCTCGGCATCGCCGCCGTCACTCCGGCGACCGGCATGCCGGTGAACTGGAACCCGCGCCGCAGCGGCAGCGCGTCGATGCCCGCCGGCACCACCGCGTGGGGTTCGTCGGTACCGGTGCTGTGGCGTGGTTCGGACGGCCTCTACTTCGGGCACAACTCCGACGGCATGGGCGACGAGTACCACGGCCGGCTGGGCATGTTCCCGCTGGCCGGCGGGCGCACGATCGCCCCGAAGAACCCCCCGTCGGCCACCAGCGGCAACCTCTACCTGAGCACCGCCCCGGGCACTGTGGCGAAGGTGCCGTTCGACGGCACCGCGCTGGGCACCGCGACCACTGTCAGCCAGCCCGCGTACACGGCGGCCGGTGCGACGTGGCGGGTCGACGACCGGATCTACTGGTCGCACACGGTGGCCGGCACGCCCACCGGTAGCCGGATCGACGTCTCGCTCTTCAACGGCGGCGCGATCGGCTCGCCGTGGGAGGCGTCCGGCTACAACGACTGGTACAACCCGGCGTTGCTGACCGGTGCCTTCTTCCTCGACGGCAGGCTCTACTACACCCGTACCGGGGCGAACAGTCTCTTCTACCGCTACTTCGAGATCGACGGTAACTACCTCGGCGCCACCGAGTTCACACTGCCGAGCACCGGGCAGAACTGGTCCGGTGTGCGGGGGATGGCCTGGGTGAACGGCCGGATCGTCTACGGGGCCACCGATGGCAACCTGCGCAGTGTGGCGTTCGATCCGACGGCCGCGCCGGCCGCTGTGGTCAGTGGTGCCACCGGGTTCGTGGTCAGCACCGCGACGCCCGAGTTGTCCTGGTCTACCCCATCGACGTTCTTCTCCGTAGAGTAAGGGTCAACCGTTCGTAACGGAGGATCGGTAGATTGTTCACGTAGGGCCGGTGGCGGCTACCGCCGCCACCGGCCCCGCGACGTGGGGGAGGGTCGTTGCTCGGCGCCGCTGGCATCCGAACGAGACGCGCGGTGCGTCTGGTCTTCGCGGTCAAACGCGGCTGGTACCGGCTCCGCTACCGGCGGTTGACACTCGGCCGGGACGTGGAGATCCGTGGCCGGATCCGGCTGCGTCGCGGCGTGCGGGTGACCATCGGTGACCGCACCCGCTTGAACAAGCTCGTCCGCTTCGCCGGCCCCGGCGAGGTGCGCGTCGGCGCGGACTGTCTGCTCAACGCCACCTGGATCGGCACCTGGACGTCCGTGACGGTGGGGGACCGGTGCCTCCTGTCGGACTGCGAGCTGCTCGACAACGACTTCCACAACCTGCCTCCCGAACAGCGGCACGCACCGCCGGGCCCGCTCACCCGGGCCCCGATCGTCCTTGAGGACAACGTCTGGGTCGGCGCGCACGCCCTGGTCCTGAAGGGCGTGCGGGTCGGCCGCGACAGCGTCGTCGGCGCGGCGACGGTGGTCCGCACGGACGTACCACCCGGCGTCGTGGTCGTCGGCAATCCTCAACAGACGGTGAAGAAGTTCCATGACTGACGCAGCGCCCGCCCCCTGGCCCACGGACGGCCCGTCCTCCGGTACCTCCCGGGCCGTGACACTGACCGACCTGCTGCGGGTGCCGATGCACCGGTTGCGGTTGGTGGCGGCGGTCGCCCTGGTCGGTCTGCTCGCCGCGCTCAGCTACGTGCTGCTGGTGCCGCCGGCGCTGTCCGCGAGCGCGGTGGTCGCGGTTCGACCGGTGGTCACCGACGCCTTCACCCCCAGCGGCGCGGGCGCCGACCGCGCGGTCAACATGAACGTGGAGAGCGGCATCGCCACCGGCACCGAGGTGGTGCAGCGGCTCGCCGAGTCGGCCGGCGGTGACCCGCGCGACATCCGCGACGCGCTCGAGGTCGAGGTGCCCACCGGCGGGCAGATCCTGCGCTTCACCTACCAGGCGCGCGACGCGCACCGGGCGGTGCAGAGCGCCAACATGGCCGCCGAGGCCTACCTGAGCGTGCGCCGGACCATGTACGAGCAGCAGCGCGCCGAGATGCTGCGCTCCTACGACGCCAGCATCACCAAGGTCGTCAGCCAGCAGACCGCGTTGCAGAAGCGGGCGAACACCGCCAAGGACACCGCCGCCGGTGACGCGCTGGTGGCCGAGCTGGCCGGGATCAACAACCAGCTCACCCAGCTCAACGCCGCCCGTACCGAGATCGCGGCCGTCGACGTCAACCCCGGCTGGGTCACCCAGACCGCCGAGAAGGCGCTGGTCACCTCCGCCGGGCACCGGCCGCTCTACCTGGTCGCCGGCCTGCTCGGTGGCGCCCTGGTCGGCATCGTGCTGGCCTACCTCTGGGAGTCGACCGACCGGCGGGTCCGCTCGGTCGCCGACGGCCGGGAGGCCTCCGGCCTGCCGTTGCTCGGCACCGTGCGCCGACCGGCGTTCCGGGGCAGCCCCCGGGCGGTCGACGCCGACGTCCGGTACGTGGCGATGGCGGTCGCCGAGCGCGTCCGGCAGCCCGCCCGGGTGGCGCTGCTCAGCGCCCGGGAGGACGCCACAGCGCTCACCGCCGGGCTCGCGGTGGCGCTCGCCGTCGACGGCCGGGAGGTCTTCGTCGCCGACGACAGCGGCCGGATCGAGCGGCTGCGGGCCAGCGTGCTCGCCGACCGGGGGCGGCTGCCCATCGACCCGTCCCGGCCGCTGGTGCCCAAGCCCCGACCGGCCGGCAGCACACCGGCCGCCGGTGCCACCACTGACAGCGCGCCCGCCCGTCGACCCTCCCCGCACCCGCCCGGCGCCCGCCCGTCCACCGACCCGGACGCCACGCTGACCTTGCCGCGGGTGTCGTCCGCCCGCCCGGAGAACAATCGCGTCGTCGCCCCGGACGAGGTTGCCGTGGGAGTGGGCAGTGTCCGGTTCGGCACCTGGCGACAGGGCGCCGATCACGGTCTGGTCCTGTTCAACGCCCCCCCGGCGGAGTCCGACGAGCGTGGCGTGGCCGTCGCCCGGCAGGGCAGCGCGGTGGTGGTCGTCGAGCGGGACCGCACCCGGCAGAGCGACCTGCGACGCCTCGTGGAGCGGCTGCGCGCCGCCGGCGTCACCCCGCTGGGCTTCGTGCTCACCCGAAACGGCCGGGCCTGAGCGTGTCGGTGACCCGCGCCCCGGCGACCGAACCACCGTCCGGAGGCGCTCCGGAGCAGGCCGCGCCGCTGCCGCCGTCCGCGCCACCGCAGCTGCCGCTCTGGCCGTTGTCGATGATGTTCGGCCTGGTGCCACTGTGGTGGCTGCTCGGCGCGTTCTACCTCGGCTGGCCGCTGCTGGGCGCGCTGCTGTTCGCGTTGCTGCTCACCCGGGGGCGGGTGCCGCTGCCGCCGGCGGCCGGCATCTGGCTGCTCTTCCTCGCGATCGTGGTGGTCAGCGCCACCCAACTGTCGTCGCCCGCCTCGCTGCTCACCTTCGCCCTGCGCCTGGCCTTCTACCTGACCGCGCTGGTGGTCGGCGTCTACGTCTACGCCGCCGCCCGGGAACGCTCCAGCCTGGTGGCGGTGCTCACCCCGCTCTGCACGTTCTGGTTCGGGCTGGTCGCGCTGGGCTGGCTCGGGGTGCTGGTGCCCCGGCTGGCCATGACGACCCCGATGGAGGTGCTGCTGCCCGGCGGGGTGGCCGGCACCCCGTTCATCCAGGACATGGTGCACCTCACCACGGCTGAGTACAGCGCCCGCTCGCTGAACCCGATCTACCGGCCGGCGGCGCCGTTCGCGTACACCAACAACTACGGCAGCGCGTACGCCATGACCCTGCCGTGCGTGGTGGCCTTCGCCATGCTGCGCCCGCGCGGGTTGCTGCGCTGGGCGCTGCTGGCGTCGCTGCCGCTGTCGCTGGCACCGGCGTTCCTCACCCTCAACCGGGCGATGTTCCTCAGCCTCGGCGCCGGGCTGGCGGTGCTCGGGGTGCGGGCCAGCCTGCGCGGCAACGTCCGGGTGGCCGCGTCGATCGTCGGGGTGGTGGTGATCGGCGCGCTGGCCACACTGTTCATTCCCATCACCGAGCTGATCAGCAGACGGGTCGACTCCAGTGACACCAACACCGACCGGCTCTCGCTCTACACCGAGGTGATCCGCCGGGTGCAGGAGTCACCGTGGTTGGGCTACGGCGCTCCGGTGAACGTCGACACCGTGTCGGCGGCCGCGCCGATCGGCACCCAGGGGCAGTTGTGGATGGTGCTGTTCAGCCATGGCGTACCCGCGCTTCTCTGCTTCCTGGCGTGGTTTGTGGCCGCCGCGGTGATCTGCGCGCGGGCGAAATCGGCGGCCGGGCAGTGGTTGGCGGTGGTGCCGGTGGTCTGCCTCGTGCAGATCCCGTTCTACGGCATGGCGAACCAGAACCTGGCGGTCGCGTTCTTCGCTGTCGCCTTCGCGATGGCGTTGACCGAACGCGAACGGCTGACCCGGCTGGTCGGGGCGTCGCCGGCGGCCCCGCGCACCGTGACGGTGCCCGCATGACCGCCGCCACCCGACCACCGGCCGGTGCCGACGAGGGCCGGCCGCCGTCCGGCCCCGCCCAGGACCAGGCCACACCGTCGCCCGCCGGGGATGTCGGCGCGGCCGAGACCCGCCGCAGCGCGCGCAGCGGGGTGGCCGGCCTGCTGGGCGCGGCCACCAGCGGGTTGTTCGGGTTCGTGCTGGCCGTCGTGATCACCCGGGGGTACGGCACGGCCGGCGCGGGCGCGTTCTTCGCCGCGATCGGTGTCGTCACCGTGGCCACCGCGATCTGCACCCTCGGCGCGGAGACCGGTCTGATGTGGGCGCTGCCCCGGCGCACCGCCGGTGTGCGCGGTGACGCGGCCCGGATCCTCCCGGTGGCGCTGATCCCGCCCCTGCTGGCCGGGCTCCTGGTGGCCGGTGTGGGCGTGCTGGCCGCCGACGCGCTCGCGCCCCGGCTGCTGGAGGGCTCCGGCGCGAGCGGCGACACACTGCTCACCGTCACGTTCGCCGCGGTGCCGGTGGTGGTGGCGATGACTTTGCTGCTGGCGGCGCTGCGCTGCGTACGGCCCATCCGGGCGTACGTCGGGGTGCAGTTCCTGCTGCTGCCGGTCGCCCGCCCGGTGCTGGTCGGCGCCGCCGCGCTGGCCGGTGGTGGTCTGCTCGCCGGCATGACCGGCTGGTTGGTGCCGGCGGCGTTGGCGCTGCTGGTCTGCCTCACCCTCGTCGCCGGCCCGCTCGGGCTGGGCCGGGGGGCGACGCTGCGTCCACGCCGCGCCGACTGGTCGACGTTCTGGCGCTTCGCGCTGCCCCGGGCCGCCTCGGCGGCCATCGACGCCGGCAGCATGTGGGTGGGGGTGCTGCTCACCTCGGCGCTGGCCGGGCCGGCGGACGCCGGCGTGTTCGGGGCCGTCGGCCGGTACGTGCTGGCCGGTCAGTTGGCCATGCAGGGGCTGCGGGTGGCGGTGTCCCCGCAGTTGTCCCGACTGCTCGGGCGGGGCGAGCGGGCCGCCGCGGCGGCCGTGCACCGGCAGCTGACCACCTGGGGCCTGGTGTTGTCCTGGCCGGTGTACCTGCTGCTGGCGGTCTTCGCGTTGGCCTTCCTCCAGCTGTTCGGGCCGGAGTTCACCGCCGGTGTGCCGGCGATGACGGTGCTCGCGCTGGCGATGCTGGTCAACACCGGAGTGGGCAACGTGCAGAGCCTGCTGCTGATGGGCGGGCGCAGCGGCCTGCACCTGGTCGCCGCCGTGGCCGGGTTGACGGTGACCGTGTCGCTGGGTCTCTGGCTGATCCCCTTGTACGGCGCGACGGGCGCGGCGGTGGCCTGGGCGGCCGGGATCGCCACCGAGAACCTCACCGCCGCCGGGTTCGCCGGGTCGGTGGTTCGGGAGCCACTGTTCGACGCCGCGATGGTGCGTGCCGCGGTGGCCACCGTCGCCGGTGTGGGTCTGGCCGCCGGCGTCGGCGCACTGGTGGGCGGTCGCGGTCTGCCCGGCCTCGCGGTGGCGCTGGCGGTGCTGCTGGCCGGCTGCGTCGGCATGTTGACGTTGCCCCGGGTACGCGCCGGTATCCGGGGGACCATGAGGCAGATCCGTGGAGGGAACGACGCGGCCGCGGCCGCCGGACCCGCCCCGGCATCGACGAGAGGCAGGTGAGGTCCGTCGTGGTGTCCATGCGTGACCGGGTCAAGCAGTTGGTTCCGACCCAGGTGACCACCCGGGTGAAGGAGTCGCTCGTCGACTACGGCGTTCGCACCAGCGATCGCCGGCCGCTGCCGGACTTCCTGATCATCGGGACCAAACGGGGCGGCACCACCTCGCTGTGGAACTACCTCATCCAGCATCCGCTGGTGCCCCGGCTGTTCCCCGCGTGGAACACCAAGTCGGCGCACTACTTCGAGGAGCACTGGGGTCGCGGCGAAGCCTGGTACCGCTCGCATTTCCCGACCGAGCGGCAACGCGACGCCCTGGCCAAGCGGCACGGTGGGCCGGTCCGGGTCGGTGAGGCCGCCCCGCTGTACATGTTCCACCCGCTCGCCGCGCAGCGGGTCGCCGCGCTGATGCCGACGGTGAAGCTCATCGTGCTGCTGAGGGACCCGGTGGAGCGGGCGTACTCGCACTGGAAGGAACGCCGCACCCACGGCATCGAACCACTGGACTTCGCCGCCGCCCTCGCCGCCGAGCCGGAGCGCACGGCGGGGGAGCGGGAACGGCTGATCGCCGAACCGGAGTCGTTCAGCGAGCCGTACGACTGGTACACGTACCGGGCCCGGGGGCGCTACCTGGAGCACCTGGAGCCGTGGCTGGAGCGCTTCGACCGGCAGCAGATCCTCTTCCTGCCCAGCGAGGACCTGTACCGCGACTCTCGCGCGACCTACCGGCGCACCCTGGACTTCCTCGGTCTGCCGGCGTACGACCTGCCCAACTTCAAGGTCTACAACGATCGACGTTCGGCGCCGTTGGAGCCGACGGTCCGCGCTGAGCTGACCGACTACTACCGGCCGTACAACGACGCGTTGCGCCAGCGGCTCGGGCTGGACCTCGACTGGGCGGACCGGGCGGCGTGACGACCCAGGCGGGCCCGGCCACCGACCCGCGCTCCCGGGTGGACGGCCTGGGTTGGGTGAGCCGCGCGGTCTTCCCGGACGACCGGGTCGGCCTGACCGTGGCGGGCGCCCCGCCGGCCGGTCACCGGGCGGTGGCCCGGTACGCGGTGGTGCCGTCGGTCGACCGGGCCCGGTTCCTGGTGCCGTTGGGCGCGCCCCGGGCCGGGGCGGCGTCCCTGCTGGCGTACAACGCCCTGCGGCCACCGAAGGTGCGCGCGCTGCGGGCGGTGCTCGGCGGGTTGGCCCGGTTGGGTCGGGTGGGGCTCGCGCCCTTCCCGACGTTGACCGTCACGGTGCCGGCCGGGGTGCCCGCCGCGGACCTGCTGCTGAGCGAGCGGCTCTCCGCCGACCTGGGTGACACGCCACTGCTGGCCGCTTTCGGGGTCCGCCCACCCGACCCGAACGGCAAGCCCACCCTGCAGCTCTTCGACGCCGACGGGCGTCCGCGTGGCTACGCGAAGATCGGCTGGAATGACGCGACCCGCGCGCTGGTCAGCGCGGAGGCGGCGGCGCTGCGGGCGTTGCCCGCGGTGGCCGACGTCGCCGACCACCCGACGCCGCCGAGGCTGCTCGCCGAGGTGTCCTGGGCGGGCCAGGTGGTCGCGGTGATCGAGCCGTTGCCTCCCGCGGTTCGCGGTGTGCCGGTGGACGACCCACCACGGATCGCCGCGCTGCTCGCCGTCGCCCGGCGCGGCGGCCCGGCAGGCACCCCTCGTCCGCTGCTCGACTCGGCCTTCCTGCACCGGCTGGGCGACCAGGCCGGCCGGGCCGCGGCGGCCGAGCCGGGCGGTGCGCGGGCGGTCGCCGCGGTCTGCGCGCTCGCCCGCCGGCACGGCGACACCAGTGTCGAGTTCGGTCACTGGCACGGCGACTGGGTGCCGTGGAACCTGGGCTGGCACGCCGGCCGGTTGGTCGCCTGGGACTGGGAGCACAGCGGGCCGGACGTGCCGGTCGGCTTCGATCTGGCGCACGACGCGTTCCAGCGCGCGCTCGTGCTGCGGGGGGAGCCGGCGGAGGTCGCCGCGTCGGCCGTCGACGGGTATCTGAGCCGGCACGGTGAGCGGCTCGGTCTCGACGCGGCGCAGCGCCGGCTCGTCGCCGACGCGTACCTGGTGGAGATGTGGTTGCGGACCTGGCGGCTGGCCGACGCGGGCGCGGGCTGGAACGCCGCACTGCATCCCGCACTGTTGGACGTCATCGAGAAAAGACATAGCGGCTGATCGGGAGGAATCGCGGCGGCGCAGGCACGCCGCAGAGTAACGACAAAATCGCAGGTGGTCATGACGATCGATGGACCTCGGACGTTCGGTGCGCCCGCACCACCTGCTGCGGAGATCGTCATCTCGGCCGGTCGCTCTATTCAACGACCGGGGATCGTGTGATCTGCTTCTGCCTGGCGTGAACTGAAATTCCAAGCGAACTTGTGGGGAGTCGCGTGGACACGAACAACGACGACAGTGGGGCACCGGTGCTGCTGCTGGTCGGCTCCAGCGGCGGGCACCTGGCCCAACTACTGGCCTTGCGGCCCTGGTACGAACGGTGGCGGCGCTGCTGGGTCACCTTCGACACCCCGGAGGCGGTGTCGCTGCTGGCCGGCGAGGACCTGGTGCCGGCACACCACCCGACCACCCGCAACGTGCCGAACCTGCTGCGCAACGCGCTGCTGGCCTGGCGGGTGCTGCGGGCGCGGCGGGTCGCCGCCGTGGTCACCACCGGCGCCGGGGTGGCGGTGCCGTTCGTGGTGCTGGCCCGGTTGCGGCGCATCCCGACCGTCTACATCGAGGTGTACGACCGGATCGACACCCCGACGCTCACCGCCCGGCTCTGCCGGCCGTTCCTGTCCGCGATGCTCGTGCAGTGGGACGAGCAGCGCCGGCAGTACCCCGAGGCGACAGTCGTCGGGACGCTGCTGTGACGGGGGAGACGGGCACCGCCTGGCGTCCGCAACCGAGCACCGAGGCGGCCCGCCTGCCGCGCCAGCGCGACAGCTCGGCGGTCGCCCAGCTGCGACTGCTGGTGGCGGTGGGCACCGACAAGCACCAGTTCGACCGGCTCGTGGACTGGCTGGCGCAGTGGCACACGCAGGCCGCCGTCCCGATCGGGCTGACCGTCCAGCACGGGCACACCCGCGCGCCCCAGGTGCCCGGCGCGGTGGCGTTCCTCGGTCACGACGCGTTGCAACAGGCGATGAGCGACGCGCACCTGGTGGTCTGCCACGGTGGCCCGGCGACCATCCTGGAGGCCCGCCGGCACGGCCACCTGCCCATCGTGGTGCCCCGCGACCCGGCTCGCGGTGAGCACGTCGACAACCATCAGCTTCTCTTCGCCCGCCGGCTCGGCGCCGCCGGGCTGGTGGCGCTCTGCGAGACCCGGGAGGCGCTGCACGACGCGCTGACCGCAGGGGTGGCCGACCCATCCCGGTACGCGGTGGCCGCCGACCCGCAGGCACACGAGGCACAACGGGCGGCGGTGGCCCGGGTCGGGCAGATCATCGACGACCTGGTGGCCCGTTCGACCCCGCGCCCACCCCGGTGGCGGGCCTGGTCCCGGCCGCGTCCGGGTACGGAGGAGATTCGATGACCCAGCAGCCGAGCGTCAGCGTCGTGGTGCCCACCCGGGACCGCCCCGAGCTGCTGCGGGCGGCGGTGCGCGCGATCCTGGCGCAGGACTACCCGGGCCCGATCGAGGTCGTGGTGGTGTTCGACCAGTCCGCGCCCGACGAGTCGTTGACAGCGCTGGGCAGCGACCCGACCCGCGTGGTACGCGTGATCAGCAACACCCGTACCGCCGGGTTGGCCGGGGCGCGCAACAGCGGCACCCTCGCGGCCGAGGGTGAGCTGGTCGCGTTCTGCGACGACGACGACGAGTGGCTGCCCGGCAAGCTGGCCGCCCAGGTCGACGCGTTGGCCGGTGATCCGGCCGCCGAGTTCGTCTGCTGCGGCATCCGGGTCACCTATGACGGGCACACCGTCGACCGGGTGCTCGACAAGGACCGGATCACCCTGGACGACCTGTTGCGCGACCGGATGACGGAGCTGCACCCGTCGACCTTCCTGATCCGCGCCACCGCGCTGCGCGACGGGTTCGGGCTGGTCGACGAGGAGATTCCGGGCAGCTACGCGGAGGACTACGAGTTCCTGCTGCGGGCCGCGCGCAGCGCGCCGCTGATCAACCTGCGGACGCCGTCGGTGCTGGTCCGCTGGCACAAGCGCTCGTACTTCGCGCAGCGCTGGGACACCATCTCGGAGGCGTTGCAGTGGTTGCTGCGGCGTTATCCGGAGTTCGCCGGTCAACCGGCCGGCGAAGCCCGGGTGGCAGGGCAGATCGCGTTCGCCCAGGCCGCCGCCGGCGACCGCCGGGGCGCGCTGCGCTGGGCCCGGCGCACCCTGCGCAGCAACCCCCGGGAGCCGCGCGCCTACCTGGCCCTCGCCGTCGCCGGTCGGGTGGTCCGGGCCGACGCGGTGCTACGCACCCTGCACAAGCGCGGTCGGGGGATCTGAGCCGCCGTCGACGGGTGCGGGGCACAGGACGCCCGGCTCAGCGGGCGGCGGCGTCCGCTGGGCGGGACGGTCCGGGGAGCGTGCCGCGCCGGTGGCGGGCCGTGACAGACTGACCGCTGTGTTGCGTTGGCTGACTGCAGGTGAATCGCACGGTCCCGCCCTCGTCGCGATGCTGGAGGGGGTGCCGGCCGGCATCGAGGTGACCACCACCGAGATCGCCGACGAGCTGGCCCGTCGCCGGCTGGGTTACGGCCGGGGTGCCCGGATGTCGTTCGAGCGGGACGAGGTCGAGCTGCTCGGCGGCCTGCGGCACGGCGTCACCCTGGGCAGCCCGGTGGCGATCCGGGTCGGCAACTCCGAGTGGCCGAAGTGGCAGACCGTGATGGCCGCCGACCCGGTCGACCCGGACGAGCTGGCCCGCCAGGCGCGCAACGCCCCGCTGACCCGCCCCCGGCCGGGCCACGCGGACCTGGCCGGCATGCAGAAGTACGGCCACACCGACGCCCGGCCGATCCTGGAGCGCGCCAGCGCCCGGGAGACGGCCGCCCGGGTGGCGGTCGGCACTGTCGCGAAGGCGCTGATCCGGCAGGCGCTCGGCATCGAGATCGTCTCGCACGTCGTCGAGTTGGGCCCGGTGGCCGCGAAGCCGGGGCTGCGCCCCACTCCGTCGGACACCGCCCGGATCGACGCCGACCCGCTGCGCTGCCTCGACCCGGAGGCCAGCGCCCTGATGGTCGCCGAGGTCGACGCCGCGAAGAAGGCCGCCGACACCCTCGGTGGCGTGGTCGAGGTGCTGGCGTACGGGGTGCCGCCGGGGTTGGGCAGCCACGTGCAGTGGGACCGCAAGCTCGACGCCCGGCTGGCCACCGCGCTGATGTCCATTCAGGCGATCAAGGGTGTGGAGATCGGTGACGGCTGGCAGCAGGCCCGATCCCGTGGCTCGGAGGCGCACGACGAGATCATCCCGTCGGCGACCGGCGTGCGCCGGGTCACCGACCGGGCCGGCGGGCTGGAGGGCGGCATCACCACCGGTGAGCCGCTGCGGGTCCGCGCCGCGATGAAGCCGATCTCCTCGCTGAACCGGGCGCTGGCCACCGTGGACGTCGCCACCGGCGAGCCGGCCACCGCCATCAACCAGCGCTCCGACGTGTGCGCGGTGCCCGCCGCGGCGGTGGTCGCCGAGGCGATGGTGGCGCTGGTGCTCGCCGAGGCGGCCACCGAGAAGTTCGGCGGTGACTCGGTCACCGAGATCCGCCGCAACGTGGCCGGTTACCTCGACGCGCTGGTCATCCGCTGATGGCACCGGTGGTCGTGCTGGTCGGCGCGCCCGGTTGCGGCAAGACCACCGTCGGGCGGGCGCTCGCCGCGACGCTCGGCGTGGAGTTCCGGGACACCGACATCGACATCGAGCAGATGGCCGGTAAGCCGATCCCGGAGATCTTCATCGACGAGGGTGAGGCGCACTTCCGTACCCTGGAACGGGCCGCCGTGGCCGCGGCGCTGGCCGCCGGCACCGGAGTGCTCGCCCTCGGCGGCGGCGCGGTGCTGGCCGAGGAGACCCGGGCCGCGCTGATCGGGCACCGGGTGGTGCACCTCTCGGTCGAGCTGCCCGACGCGGTGAAGCGGGTCGGGCTCGGCGCCGGACGCCCGCTGTTGGCGATCAACCCGCGGGCCACCCTCAAGCACCTGCTGGACCAGCGCCGGCCGCTCTACGCCGAGGTGGCCACGGAAACGGTGATCACCGACGGCCGAACCCCGGCCGAGGTCGTCGCCGAGCTCACCGCCCTGCTCCCGCGCTAACCCCCCCCGTCGTCGTCGCCCCCCTCTTGCGCCGATCTTGCACTTTCTGCCCCGGCATAAGGGGCAGTGGCGCCCATGTCGCCAACCGGAAGTGCAAGATCGGCGCAGGGGGCGGGGTCTGGGTCAGCTGCGGGCGATCTGGTCGAGGATGTCGGTGAGGGCCTTCGGCTCGCTGAGCATCGGCCAGTGCCCGGTGGGCAACCCGTGCAGCTGGCCGTCGGTCAGCTCGGTGAAGAACGGGTGCTCCTGTCGGATCATCTGCCGCACCACGTCGAGCGGGATGGTGCTGGCGACCAGCGCGGTCGGCACCGAGCGCCCGCCGGTGCGTCGGACCGGGTCGGTGGCGGTCCGCAGCGGCTGCGGGGTGGCCCGGGTGCGCAGCAGCGCGAGCGTCGGCTCGTCGAGGCCGGCCAGGTTGGTCGGGTCGGCTTCCGGGTCCCAGGCGGGCGGCGGCAGCAGGTGCCCGGTGCCGATCGCCTCGCGCAGCCGCTGCTGCTCCTCCGGCGGCAGCGTGTCGAACTGCGCCGTGCCGTCCGGCAACGGCCCACTCTCCACATAGACGACCCGGGCGATCCGGTCCGGGACGCGGTCCGCGGCCTGGGCTGCCGGCATCCCGCCGCCGGAGTGCCCGACCAGCAGGACGTCGCGCAGGTCCTCGACCTCGATCAGCCGGACGATGTCGGTGGTGTGCGTGTCCAGGCTGACCTGGGGCCCGGCGAGGTGGTCGCGTTCGGCCAGCCCGGTCAGTGTCATCGGGTGGACCTCGTGCCCCTGCGACCGCAGCGCGGCGGTCACGTCCCGCCACGCCCAGGCGCCCAGCCAGAACCCCGGGACCAGCACGAATGTCGCCATCTGTCGCTCCTTTGCTCGGTTACCGCTAGACCGTACGATCGAATCCGGACAGGATCCGCCCGGTTTGGAGGAGTGGCCCGTGTCACATCCCGCAGGTCGGGTGCTGGCCCTGCTGGAACTGCTGCAGGGCCGGCACCGGTCGACCGCCGCCGACCTCGCCGGCCAGCTCGGCGTGGACGAGCGGACCGTGCGCCGGTATGCGACAACGCTTGTCGAGCTGGGCATCCCCGTCACCGCCGACCGGGGTCGCCACGGCGGCTATCGGCTGCACCCCGGCTACAAGCTGCCGCCGCTGATGCTCACCGACGACGAGGCGGTGGCCGTGCTGCTCGGTCTCGTCGTCGCCGAACGGGTCGGGCTCGCCACCGAGCAGCCCGCCACCGCCAGCGCGCTGGCGAAGATCCGCCGGGTGCTGCCGGCGGCGCTCGCCGACCGGCTCGCTGCCGTCCAGGAGCATCTGGGCTTCACCCTGCGTCGCCCGGAAGCGGAACGCGGACCGGCGTCGGGCACCCTGCTCGCGCTGGCCTCGGCCGCCCGGCACCGGCAGCGGGTGGCGCTGGACTACCGCTCCTGGCGGGGCGAACGATCGCACCGCGAGCTCGACCCGTACGGGTTGGTCTTCCACGCCGGCCGCTGGTACGTCACCGGCCACGATCACCGGCGCGGGGAGGTCCGGACCTTCCGGCTGGACCGGATCGGCGCGGTGACGCCCGGCCTGGCGACGTTCACCGTGCCGGACGGTTTCGAGGCGGTGGCCTTTGTGACCCGGTCGCTGGCCGGGGTGCCGTACCCGCACGAGGTCGAGGTGGTGCTGGAGACCGACCTGGTGGCCGCCCGCCGCCGGATCCCGCCCAGCGTGGCCGAGTTGACCGTCACCACCGACGGGGTGCTGCTGCGGGCCCGGGCGGAGAGCCTGCCCGGGATGGCCGCGCTGCTCGCCGGGCTGGGCTGTCCGTTCACCGTGCGGCGTCCGGACGCGCTGCGCGTCGCGGTGGCCGAGCACGCCCGCCGGTTGGCCGACTGGGCGGCCCGGCCAGCAGGTGGACAGGCGCCGTCGCCGCGCCGCCCACTGGACTAGGCTGCCGGCGATGGACGAGGTGACCCGGATTCCGGTCGGCGGCGAGCGGCCGTACGACGTCTTGGTGGGACGTGACCTGCTGGGCGCGCTGCCTGGCCTGCTGCCCGGCGCGACGCGGGTGGCGGTGCTGCACGCGCCTCCGCTCAAGGCCCTCGCGGACGCGCTCGGCGAGCGGCTGCGCGCCGCCGGCGTCGAGCCGCTGCCGATCGAGGTCCCCGACGCCGAGTCGGGCAAACACATCGACGTGGCCTCCGCCTGCTGGGACCGGCTGGGAGCGGCGGGCTTCACCCGTACCGACGCGGTGGTCGGGGTGGGCGGCGGCGCGGTCACCGACCTGGCCGGCTTCGTCGCGGCCTGCTGGTTGCGGGGGGTGCGCTGGGTGCCGGTGGCGACCTCGCTGCTGGGCATGGTCGACGCCGCGGTGGGCGGGAAGACGGGCATCAACACGGCCGCCGGCAAGAACCTGGTCGGCGCGTTCCACCCGCCGGTCGGGGTGCTGGCCGACCTGGCCACGCTGGACAGCCTGCCCGCTGTCGACCTGGCGGCCGGGTTGGCCGAGGTCGTCAAGTGCGGGTTCATCGCCGACCCGACGATCCTGGATCTCGTCGAGGCCGACCCGGTGGCCGCCACCGACCCGCGTGCGGCGGTGAGCCGGGAGCTGATCGAACGGGCGATCCGGGTCAAGGCCGACGTGGTCGCCGGCGACCTGCGCGAGTCGGGCCTGCGGGAGGTGCTCAACTACGGCCACACCCTGGCCCACGCCATCGAGCAGCACGAGGGCTACCGCTGGCGGCACGGTCACGCCGTCGCCGTCGGTCTGGTGTACGCGGCCACGCTGGCCCGCCTCGCCGGGCGGCTGGACGCGCCGACCGCCGACCGGCACCGGGTCACGTTGACCGCGCTGGGCCTGCCGGTGAGCTACCCGGTCGACGCCTGGCCGCAGCTACTGGCCGCGATGCGGGTGGACAAGAAGACCCGGGGCAGTCGGCTGCGCTTCGTGGTGCTCGACGGGCTGGCCCGCCCGGCGATGCTGGAGGGTCCGGACGACGCGTTGCTGGCGGCGGCGTACCAGGAGGTGGCCAGCCCGTGAGCGCGAGGAGTGAGCCGGGTTTGCGAGCCCCGCAGTCGCGAACGACGGAGGCACCGTGAGGGTCTACGTGCTGAACGGGCCGAACCTGGGCCGGCTGGGCACCCGTGAGCCCGACGTGTACGGCGCGACCACCTACGCCGACCTCGTGGCGCTCTGCGAGACCACCGGTCGGGAGCTGGGGCTGACGGTGACGGTCCGGCAGACCGACGCCGAGCACGAACTGCTCGGCTGGCTGCACACCGCCGCCGACGAGGGCGCCGCGGTGGTGCTCAACCCGGCCGCCTGGTCGCACTACTCGTACGCCGTGCGGGACGCCTGCGCGATGCTGCGCGGGCCGTTGGTGGAGGTGCACATCTCCAACATCCACACCCGTGAGGAGTTCCGGCACCACTCGGTGGTGTCGGCGGTGGCGACCGGTGTGATCTGCGGTTTGGGCATTGACGGCTATCGCCTCGCCCTGCACCATCTGGCCAGCCGCTGAGGGCCCACCGACTGAGCGCTCCGAACGCGGGGCGGTCCGATTCGACGCAGCTTGTAGACTTGCCAGGTCTGTCCGCCAATTGATGATCAAGGCAGGAAATGGCCTCCACCAACGACCTCAAAAACGGCCTGGTACTCAACCTGGATGGCGAGCTGTGGGCCGTCGTCGAGTTCCAGCACGTCAAGCCCGGTAAGGGTGGTGCCTTCGTGCGCACCACGCTGAAGAACGTGCTGTCCGGGAAGGTGGTCGACAAGACCTTCAACGCGGGCACCAAGGTCGAGACCGCGACCGTTGACAAGCGCACGATGCAGTACCTGTACGCCGACGGCGAGGACTTCGTCTTCATGGATCTGGAGACCTTCGACCAGATCACCGTGCCCGGTGGCACCGTCGGTGAGGCAGCCAACTACCTGCTTCCCGAGGCGGAGGCGACCGTCGCCCAGCACGAGGGTGTGCCGCTCTACATCGAGCTGCCCACCAGCGTCGTGCTGGAGGTCACCTACACCGAGCCGGGCCTGCAGGGCGACCGCTCGACCGGCGGCACCAAGCCGGCGACCGTGGAGACCGGCGCCACCGTGCCGGTTCCGCTGTTCATCACCACCGGCGAGAAGATCAAGGTCGACACCCGCGACGGCCGTTACCTCGGCCGCGCCTGATGGCTGAGGGTGCCAAGCAGCAGATGCCGGCGCGCCGCAAGGCGCGCAAGCGGGCGCTGGATGTCCTCTACGAGGCCGACCTTCGGGACAAGCCTCCGGTGGAGGTGCTCGCCGGCTACGTGCAGCGGATCGAGCAGCCCCGGCCGGAGCATCTGGGCTACGCGGTGGGCCTGGTCGAGGGCGTCGCCGAGCACCTCAACCGGATCGACGAGCTGATCGCCAGCTACGCCGAGGGTTGGACGCTGGAGCGGATGCCGGTCGTCGACCGCAATCTGGCCCGGATCGCCGTCTACGAGTTGCTCTACGTCGACGAGATCGACGACGCGGTGGCGATCAGCGAGGCCGTGGAACTGGCCCGGCAGATGTCGACCGACGATTCGCCGCGCTTCCTCAACGGGGTGCTCGGCCGGATCGCCGAGTACGCCACCCGCTGAGCGTCGCGCCGACGAACGCCGCTGCACCGAAGGGGCCCGTGCCATCCGGCACGGGCCCCTTCGGTGCAGCGGTGGATCAGGAGGCGAAGAACGCCCGGGGGTCGGCCACCAGCACGCCGTGCTCGGTGAGCCGCTCGATCAGACCCGACGGTGAGGCGTCGTAGACGATCGCGAGGGCCCGCAGGTCGTCGGCGCGGATGGAGAGCACCCGACCGTTGTAGTCGCCGCGCTGCTGCTGGATGGCGCGGGCGTAGCGGGCCACGTAGGCCAGGTCCTCGGAGGCCTCGTCGTAGAGCCGCTCCAGGTCCAGGACAATCTTGCTGGTGGGCTCGTGACGGACGCCACTGCCGTCAGGCAGCAGCTCCGAGACGGGTACGCGGTAGAACTCGGCCAGCTCGGCCAGACGGGACACCGTCACGGCCCGGTCGCCACGCTCGTACGAGCCGACCACCACGGCCTTCCACCGCCCGTTCGACTTCTCCTCCACACCCTGCAGGGAGAGACCCTGCTGCTGGCGGATGGAGCGCAGGCGGGCGCCCAGAGACTTGGCGTATTCAGAGGGCATTCGGACACTCCCAGTGCTGCTCGGGGTTCTCCCGTCGATCGCTACGGAGCGTGACGGTACGGGGAATGCGACACGTGGTCAAGTGGTCGTGACCCTACCGTTGGGGAGCGTCCGGGAAGTTATCCCCTTTTCCCGCGCCTGACCCGGTGGTCAGCAGCCGCCGTCCATCGGCCCGGTGACCACTGGTAACGTGGCGGGAGCCCCGGTCCAGGTCTGCTCAGCGGTCCGGCCGGAGGTGCCCGACATCCTTTAACGACCCGTCCCGTGAGGCGGGGAAGGAGGTCCGCCGTGGCATACCCACCGGCTGCCCGCTCGTCGCCACCGCGACAACCCTCGGTGAAGGTGATCCTCGCCAGCGCCGACGTGCAACGCGTGGTCGACCGCATCGCCCACCAGATCCTGGAGAAGACCCAGGGCGCCGCGAACACGGTGCTGCTGGGGATCCCCACCCGGGGCACCCCGCTCGCCCGACGGCTCGCCGACCGGATCAGCACCTTCGAGGACGTCGTCGTCCCGGTGGGTGTGCTCGACATCACCCTGTACCGCGACGACCTCCGTCGGCACGCCACCCGCGCGGTGGGCCCGACCGAGCTGCCCTCCGGCGGGATCGACGGCAAACGGGTCATCCTGGTCGACGACGTGCTCTTCTCCGGTCGCACCGTCCGGGCCGCGCTGGACGCGCTCAACGACGTGGGCCGCCCGGCGTCGGTGCAACTGGCCGTCCTGGTCGACCGGGGTCACCGGGAGCTGCCGATCCGCGCCGACTACGTCGGCAAGAACATCCCGACCTCGCTCGCGGAGAGCGTGAAGGTGACGCTCGCCGAAACCGACGGCGTCGACGAGGTCAAGCTGTACGGGGGAGCAAACTCATGATCAAGCACCTGCTCTCCGGCGGTGACCTGGACGCCGACACCGCCACCGAGATCCTGGACACCGCCGCCGAGATGGCCACCGTCGCCGGCCGGGAGATCAAGAAGCTTCCCGCGCTGCGCGGGCGGACCGTGGTGAACCTCTTCTACGAGGACTCCACGCGGACCCGGATCTCCTTCGAGGCGGCGGCGAAGCGACTCAGCGCCGACGTGATCAACTTTTCCGCGAAGGGGTCCAGCGTCACCAAGGGCGAGAGCCTGAAGGACACCGCGTTGACCCTGCAGGCCATGGGCGCGGACGCCGTCGTCGTCCGACACCCCGCCTCCGGCGCGCCGCACCGGCTGGCCAACTGGGTGGACGGGTCGGTGGTCAACGCCGGCGACGGCACCCACGAGCACCCCACCCAGGCGCTGCTGGACGCGTACACCATGCGGGCCCGGCTGGGTCGGCTCGCCGGCCTGTCGGTGGCGGTGGTCGGGGACGTGCTGCACTCCCGGGTCGCCCGCTCCAACGTGCTGCTGCTGTCCACCCTCGGCGCCAAGGTCACCCTGGTCGGCCCGCCGACCCTCATCCCGGTCGACATCGCGGGCGCACTCGCCCCCGGCACCGACGTCTCCTACGACCTCGACTCCGTCCTACCCAACGTGGACGTGGTGATGATGCTGCGGGTGCAGCGGGAGCGGATGAACGACTCCTACTTCCCCTCCGCCCGCGAGTACGCCCGCCGCTACGGGCTGGACGGGCCGCGGATGCGCCGGCTGCCCGAGCACGCGATCGTCATGCACCCCGGCCCGATGAACCGGGGGATGG
Source organism: Micromonospora parva (assembly GCF_000718515.1). GTDB lineage: Bacteria > Actinomycetota > Actinomycetes > Mycobacteriales > Micromonosporaceae > Micromonospora > Micromonospora parva. The sequence goes on from NZ_JNZS01000019.1 coordinate 43,657, forward strand.
AGATCACCCCCGAGGTCGCCGACTCACCCCGCTCCACCATCGTCGAACAGGTCACCAACGGGGTCTCCGTGCGGATGGCTGTCCTTTACCTGCTGCTCGGAGGGAACAACCGGTGACCGCGTACCTGATCACCAGCGTGAGCGTCGTCGGCGCCGCGCCGACCGACCTGCTGATCCGCGACGGCGTGGTCGCCGACGTCGGTCCCGGCCTGACCGCGCCGGACGCCACAGTCATCGACGGCACCGGCCTGGTCGCCCTGCCCGGCCTGGTCGACCTGCACACCCACCTGCGCGAGCCCGGCCGGGAGGACGCCGAGACCGTCGAGTCCGGTTCCCGGGCGGCGGCGTTGGGCGGCTACACGGCCGTGTGCGCGATGGCCAACACCTCCCCGGTGGCGGACACCGCCGGTGTGGTCGAGCAGGTCTGGCGGCTCGGCCGGGAAGCCAACCTGGTCGACGTGCAGCCGATCGGCGCGGTCACCGTCGGGCTGGCCGGCGAACGGCTGGCCGAGCTGGGCGCGATGGCCGACTCGGCGGCCCGGGTGCGGATCTTCTCCGACGACGGGCACTGCGTCGCCGACCCGAAGTTGATGCGCCGCGCCCTGGAATACGTCAAGGCGTTCGACGGGATCATCGCCCAGCACGCCGAGGAGCCCCGGCTCACCGAGGGCGCCCAGATGCACGAGGGCGAGGTCTCCACCCGGCTCGGCCTGATCGGCTGGCCGGCGGTCGCCGAGGAGGCGATCATCGCCCGGGACGTGCTGCTCGCCGAGCACGTGGGCAGCCGACTGCACGTCTGCCACGTCTCCACCGCCGGCAGCGTCGAGGTGCTGCGCCAGGCGAAGGCACGCGGGGTACGGGTGACCGCTGAGGTGACCCCTCACCACCTGCTGCTCACCGACGTCAAGGCCGAGACCTACGACCCGGTCTTCAAGGTCAACCCGCCGTTGCGGACGGCCGCTGACGTCACCGCGCTGCGCGCCGCCCTCGCCGACGGGGTGATCGACGTGATCGCCACCGATCACGCCCCGCACGCGGTGGAGGACAAGGAGTGCGAGTGGGCGTACGCCCGGCCGGGCATGCTCGGTCTGGAGACGGCCCTCTCCATCGCGCTGGACGTGCTCGGTCCCCAGTGGGACCTGATCGCCGAGCGGATGTCGCGCACCCCCGCCCGGATCGCCGGCCTCACCGGGCACGGCGTCGACCCCGCGCCGGGAGTGCCGGCCAACCTGACAGTGATCGACCCGGCCGCCCGCCGCACCATCGAGCCGGCGGAGTTGGCCAGTCGCAGTCGCAACACCCCGTACGCCCGCATGACGCTGCCAGGTCGCATCGTGGCGACCTTCCTGCGCGGCGAGCCGACGGTCCTGGACGGAAAGGCAACCAAGTGACGCGCAGACGTTCCGCGATCCTCGTACTGGAGGACGGGCGCACGTTCCCCGGTGAGGCGTACGGGAGTGTCGGGGAGACCTTCGGCGAGGCGGTCTTCACCACCGGCATGACCGGTTACCAGGAGACGCTGACCGACCCGTCGTACCACCGGCAGGTGGTGGTGCAGACCGCCCCGCACATCGGCAACACCGGCGTCAACGGCGAGGACGACGAGTCCGGCCGGATCTGGGTGGCCGGCTACGTGGTGCGCGACCCGGCCCGGATCGGCTCGAACTGGCGCGCCACCGGCTCGCTGGAGGACCGCCTCGCCACCGAGGGTGTGGTCGGCATCAGCGGGGTGGACACCCGGGCCCTGACCCGGCACCTGCGCGAGCGCGGGGCCATGCGGGTCGGCATCTCCAGCGTCGAGACCGACCCGCAGCGCCTGCTGACCCGGGTCCGCCAGGCCCCGCAGATGGTCGGCGCGGACCTCTCCGCCGAGGTGAGCACCACCGAGCCGTACGTCGTCGAGGCGGTCGGCGAGCACCGGTTCACGGTGGCCGCACTGGACCTGGGCATCAAGCGCAACGTGCCGCGGCGGCTGGCCACCCGCGGGGTGACCACCCACGTGCTGCCGGCGTCGTCGACCATCGACGAGATGCTCGCCACCGGCGCCGACGCGATCTTCCTGTCGCCGGGCCCGGGCGACCCGGCCACCGCCGACGCGCCGGTGGCGCTGGCCCGGGAGGCGCTGCGGCGGGAGGTGCCGCTGTTCGGCATCTGCTTCGGCAGCCAGATCCTCGGTCGGGCGCTCGGCTTCGGCACCTACAAGCTGGGCTACGGCCACCGGGGGATCAACCAGCCGGTGCTCGACCGGGTCACCGGCAAGGTCGAGGTGACCAGCCACAACCACGGCTTCGCCGTCCAGGTGCCCGGTGCCGGCGTCGGCGCCGTCGTCCCCGACCAGGTGATCGACACCGAGTTCGGCGGCGTTCAGGTGTCCCACGTCTGCCTCAATGACAACGTGGTCGAGGGGCTGCGGGCCATCGACGTGCCCGCGTTCACCGTCCAGTACCACCCGGAGGCGGCGGCCGGCCCGCACGACGCGGACTACCTCTTCGACCGTTTCGCCGAGCTCATCGAGGGCCGGAACCACAGCAAGGGGCGCAGCAATGCCTAAGCGGACCGATCTCAAGCACATCCTGGTGATCGGCTCCGGGCCGATCGTCATCGGGCAGGCCTGCGAGTTCGACTACTCCGGCACCCAGGCCTGCCGGGTCCTGCGCAGCGAGGGGATCCGGGTCAGCCTGGTCAACTCCAACCCGGCGACGATCATGACGGACCCGGAGTTCGCCGACGCGACGTACGTCGAGCCGATCACCCCGGAGTTCGTGGAACTGGTCATCGCCAAGGAGCGCCCGGACGCGATCCTCGCGACCCTCGGCGGGCAGACCGCGCTGAACACCGCCGTCGCCCTGCACGAGAACGGTGTCCTGGAGAAGTACGGCGTGGAGTTGATCGGCGCGAACATCGACGCCATCAACCGGGGCGAGGACCGCCAGCTCTTCAAGGAGATCGTCGCCAAGGCCGGCGTACGCCTGGGTGTCGAGGACCCGGCGGGCCTGGTGCCCCGCTCCCGGGTCTGCCACTCGATGGAGGAGGTCGAGGCGACCGTCGCCGAGCTGGGCCTGCCGGTGGTGATCCGCCCGTCGTTCACCATGGGTGGCCTGGGCTCCGGCATGGCGCACACCCCGGAGGACCTGGCCCGCATCGCCGGTGACGGCCTGGCCGCCAGCCCGGTGCACGAGGTGCTCATCGAGGAGAGCGTGCTCGGCTGGAAGGAGTACGAGCTCGAGCTGATGCGCGACCGGCACGACAACGTGGTGGTGGTCTGCTCGATCGAGAACATCGACCCGATGGGTGTGCACACCGGCGACAGCGTCACGGTGGCGCCGGCCATGACGCTCACCGACCGGGAGTACCAGCGCCTGCGTGACCTGGGCATCGCCGTGCTGCGCGAGGTCGGGGTGGACACCGGCGGCTGCAACATCCAGTTCGCGGTCAACCCGGTCGACGGCCGGATCGTCGTGATCGAGATGAACCCCCGGGTGTCGCGGTCCTCGGCGCTGGCCTCCAAGGCGACCGGCTTCCCGATCGCGAAGATCGCCGCCAAGCTGGCCATCGGCTACACCCTCGACGAGATCCCCAACGACATCACGTTGAAGACTCCGGCGGCGTTCGAGCCGTCCCTCGACTACGTGGTGGTGAAGATCCCCCGGTTCGCGTTCGAGAAGTTCCCCGGCGCGGACCCGGAGCTGACCACCACGATGAAGTCGGTGGGCGAGGCGATGAGCCTCGGGCGTAACTTCACCGAGGCGCTGAACAAGGCGATGCGCTCGATGGAGACGAAGTCGGCCGGTTTCTGGACCGTGCCGGACCCGGCGGGCGTCACCCTCGCCGACACCCTCGCCGCGCTGCGGATCCCGCACGACGGCCGGCTGTACACAGTCGAGCGGGCGCTGCGCCTGGGCGCGTCGATCGCCGAGGTCGCCGAGGCGTCCGGCGGGATCGACCCGTGGTTCCTGGACCAGATCGCCGCGCTGATCGAGTTGCGCGCCGAGATCGTCGACGCGCCGGTGCTCGACGCCGACCTGTTGCGCCGCGCCAAGCGGGCCGGTCTGTCCGACCGGCAGCTCGCCGCGCTCCGCCCGGAGCTGGCCGCCGAGGACGGCGTCCGGACCCTGCGGCACCGCCTCGACGTGCGCCCGGTCTACAAGACCGTGGACACCTGCGCGGCCGAGTTCGAGGCGACCACGCCGTACCACTACTCGACGTACGACCTGGAGACCGAGGTCGTGCCGTCGGACCGGCCGAAGGTGCTGATCCTGGGCTCCGGCCCGAACCGGATCGGGCAGGGCATCGAGTTCGACTACTCCTGCGTGCACGCCGTTCAGGCGTTGCGGACGGCCGGTTACGAGACCGTGATGGTCAACTGCAACCCGGAGACGGTCTCCACCGACTACGACACCGCCGACCGGCTCTACTTCGAGCCGCTGACCTTCGAGGACGTGCTGGAGGTCTGGCACGCGGAGGACTCGTCCGGCCGGGCGGCCGGCGGGCCGGGGGTGGTCGGGGTGGTCGTGCAGCTCGGCGGGCAGACCCCGCTGGGGCTGGCACAGCGGCTCAAGAACGCCGGTGTGCCGATCGTCGGCACCTCCCCGGAGTCGATCCACCTGGCCGAGGAGCGGGGCGCGTTCGGCGCGGTGCTGGCCCGCGCCGGGCTGCGCGCGCCGTCGCACGGCATGGCCACCTCGTACGACGAGGCGAAGGCCATCGCCGACGAGATCGGCTACCCGGTGCTGGTCCGGCCGTCGTACGTGCTGGGCGGGCGGGGCATGGAGATCGTCTACGACGATCCGACGCTGCGCGACTACATCGGTCGGGCCACCGACATCTCCCCGGACCACCCGGTGCTGGTGGACCGGTTCCTCGACGACGCCATCGAGATCGACGTGGACGCGCTCTGCGACGCCGACGGCGAGGTCTACATCGGCGGCGTGATGGAGCACATCGAGGAGGCCGGCATCCACTCCGGCGACTCGTCCTGCGCGCTCCCGCCGATCACCCTCGCCGGCTCGCACCTCGCGGAGGTACGCCGCTACACCGAGGCGATCGCCCGGGGCGTCGGCGTGCGGGGCCTGCTCAACGTGCAGTACGCCCTCAAGGACGACGTGCTCTACGTCCTGGAGGCCAACCCGCGCGCGTCGCGGACCGTTCCGTTCGTCTCCAAGGCCACGGCGGTGCCGCTGGCCAAGGCGGCGGCGCGGATCGCGCTCGGGGCGAGCATCGCCGAGCTGCGCGCCGAGGGCCTGCTGCCGGCCACCGGGGACGGGGGCACGATGCCCGCTGACGCCCCGGTGGCGGTGAAGGAGGCGGTGCTGCCGTTCAAGCGCTTCCGGACCCGCGCGGGCAAGGGGATCGACTCGCTGCTCGGCCCCGAGATGAAGTCGACCGGCGAGGTGATGGGCATCGACACCAACTTCGGGCACGCCTTCGCCAAGAGTCAGTCGGCCGCGTACGGGTCGTTGCCGACCGCCGGGAAGATCTTCGTCTCGGTGGCCAACCGCGACAAGCGCGGCATGATCTTCCCGATCAAGCGGCTGGCGGATCTGGGCTTCGAGATCGTCGCCACCGCCGGCACGGCCGAGGTGCTGCGCCGCCACGGCATCGCCTGTGAGCAGATCCGCAAGCACTACCAGGCCGGTGCGGGCGACGACGCGGTGTCGCTGATCGGCGGCGGCCACGTGGCGCTGGTGATCAACACCCCGCAGGGTTCCGGTGCCAGCGCCCGCTCGGACGGCTACGAGATCCGCAGCGCGGCCGTCACCGCGGACATCCCCTGCATCACCACCGTTCCCGGCGCGGCGGCGGCGGTGATGGGCATCGAGGCGCGTATCCGCGGCGACATGCAGGTCCGGCCTCTGCAGGACCTGCACGCCATCCTGCGGGCGGCCCAGTGACAGTGTTCGAGCGGGCGGTACGGCCGTGGTTGTTCCGGCTCGGCGGCGGGGACGCCGAGACGGCGCACGAGTGGACGCTGCGGCGGCTGGCGGCAGTGTCGCGGCGGCCGGCCGCGCTGGCCGCGCTGCGGTCCCGGTACGCGGTCGCCGCGCCGCGCACGGTGTTCGGGGTGCGCTTCCCCAACCCGGTCGGCCTGGCCGCCGGCATGGACAAGGACGGCGCGGCGTTGCCGGCCTGGCCGGCGCTCGGCTTCGGGTTCGTGGAGGTCGGCACGGTCACCGCGCACGCCCAGCCGGGCAACCCCCGGCCCCGGCTGTTCCGGCTGCCGGCCAGCGAGGCGGTGGTCAACCGGATGGGCTTCAACAACGCCGGGGCGGCCGCGCTGGCTGCCCGGCTGGCGGCGTTACCGCGCCCGCTCGGAGTGCCGTTGGGCATCTCGCTGGGCAAGTCCAAGGTGACACCGCTCGACGAGGCGGTCGAGGACTACCTCGCCTCGTACCGGGCGCTGAGCGGGCACGGTGACTACTTCGCCGTGAACGTGTCCTCACCGAACACCCCGGGTCTGCGGTCGTTGCAGGACCGCGCCCACCTGGACGCGCTGCTCGGCGCACTGGTGGGGGAGAAGCCGGTGCTGGTGAAGATCGCGCCGGACCTGACCGAGGCGGCGATCGCCGAGTTGCTGGAGGTCTGCCTCGCCCGGGGCGCCGCCGGGGTGATCGCCACCAACACCACCCTGTCGCGCGACGGGCTCGCCGGCGTCGACGTCGAGCGCGGCGCGCAGGCCGGTGGTCTCTCCGGTCGGCCGCTCACCGGGCGGGCCCGCGACGTGGTCGCGTTCGTGCACCGTGAGACCGGCGGCCGGCTGCCGATCATCGGCGTCGGTGGTGTGCTGGACCCGGACGACGCGGCCCGGATGTTCGATGCCGGCGCCGCCCTGGTGCAGCTCTACACCGGCTTCATCTACCGGGGTCCGGCCCTGGTGCGGGCCGCCGTCCGCGCGACCGCCGGGTCCGCGCCCCCGTCGACGGCACCGGACCCCGTCGCCGGCCGGTGACCGTAGCCAGCCTGGTGCTGACCCGGCGCAGCCGGGGTGCAGAGCCCGCTCCGCGCCAGGGGCCCCTCGCCGGTTGTTGCCCCTTTGCTCTGCACCCGTGGACGCACCACCAGGAGCGCGGCCCCCGACCAGCGGGTGTCGCCTCCGCGGGTGCAGAGCAAAGGCAGGCGGCGAGGTGCGGGCGCGGCGGGCCGGACGGCGGCGGCGGGGCGGTTCGGCCCGGCCCGGCCCGGCCGCAGGACGTCCGTCGTCCGGACGGTTCGAGGCACGGAGGAGTACGCGTGACACCTGAGGAGATTCTGGCCGCCGATCGGGCCCATGTCTGGCACCCGTATGCCGCGCTGCCGCCCGCGAACCCGCCGTACGTGGTGCGGAGCGCCGAAGGCGTACGGCTGCGGTTGGCCGACGGGCGGGAGCTGGTGGACGGGATGTCGTCCTGGTGGGCGGCGATCCACGGGTACCGGCACCCGGTGCTGGACGCGGCGGTGACCGACCAGCTCGGCCGGATGAGCCACGTGATGTTCGGCGGGCTCACCCACGAGCCGGCGGTGCGGCTCGCCCAGACGCTCGTCGAACTGACCCCGGACGGCCTGGAGCACGTGTTCCTGGCCGACTCCGGCTCGGTCAGCGTCGAGGTGGCGGTGAAGATGTGCCTGCAGTACCAGCGGGCTGTCGGCCGGCCCCAGCGCCGCCGGCTGGCCACCTGGCGGGGTGGTTACCACGGTGACACGTTCCACCCGATGAGCGTCTGCGACCCGGAGGGCGGGATGCACCACCTGTGGGGCGACGTGCTGCCCCGGCAGGTGTTCGCCCCGGTGCCGCCGGGCGGCTTCACCGATCCGCCCGACGACGCGTACGTGGCGGCGCTGGTGGAGACCGTCGAACGGCACGCCGACGAGTTGGCCGCCGTGATCGTCGAGCCGGTCGTGCAGGGCGCCGGGGGAATGCGTTTCCACCATCCGGGTTACCTGCGGGTGCTGCGTGAGGTGACCCGCGCGCACGGAATTCTGCTGATCTTCGACGAGATCGCCACCGGCTTCGGCCGGACCGGTGAGATGTTCGCCGCCGGGCACGCCGGTGTGACGCCGGACGTGCTGTGCGTGGGCAAGGCGTTGACGGGCGGGTACCTGACCCTCGCGGCGACGCTGTGCACCCCGGAGGTCGCCCGGGGCATCTCGGCTACCGGCGTGCTGGCGCACGGGCCCACGTTCATGGGCAACCCCCTGGCCTGCGCGGTGGCGAACGCCTCCATCGGGCTGCTGCGGGCCGGAGACTGGGCCGGCCAGGTCGCCAGGATCGGCGCCGGCCTGCGCGCCGGCCTGGAGCCGCTGCGGGGCACGCCGGGCGTGGCCGACGTGCGGGTGCTCGGCGCGATCGGCGTGGTCCAGCTCGATCACGAGGTCGACCTCGGCGCGGCCACCGCCGCCGCCGTCGCCCAGGGGGTGTGGCTGCGTCCGTTCCGCGACCTGATCTACACGATGCCGCCGTACGTCACCGACGACGTCGACCTGGCCCGGATCGCGACCGGGGTCGCGGCGGCGGTGGCGGTCGGCTGAGTCGGCCCGGTCACCGGGTCGACGGTTACCCGGGCGGGGCAGCCGTCCGGACGAGAAGAGGGGAACACTCCCATGGAGAGCTTCGGTACCCGGCTGCACCGGGCGATCACCGAGCGGGGCCCACTCTGTGTGGGCATCGACCCGCATCCCGGTCTGCTGGCCCAGTGGGGCCTTCCGGACGACGTGCACGGGCTCGACCGGTTCAGCCGAACCGTCGTCGAAGCGCTCGGTGACCGGGTTGCGGTGGTCAAGCCTCAGTCGGCCTTTTTCGAGCGATTCGGATCCCGAGGTGTGGCGATTCTTGAGTCAACTATCCGACAGTTACGAGATGCCGGCTCGCTCGTTCTGCTCGACGTCAAGCGGGGCGACATCGGCTCGACGGTGAGCGCGTACGCCGCCGCGTACCTTGACCCATCCAGTTCCGTCTATGTCGACGCGGTCACCGCGAGCCCCTACCTCGGGGTCGGCTCGCTGGCGCCGATGTTCGAGTTGGCCGCCGAGCACGGCGGCGGTGTGTTCGTGCTGGCCCTCACGTCCAACCCCGAGGGCGCGGCCGTGCAGCGGGCCGTCACCGCCGACGGCCGGACCGTGGCGCAGACCGTGATTGACGAGATTTCCCAGCTCAACAGGGGTGCGTCCCCGCTCGGGAGCTTCGGACTGGTGGTTGGCGCGACCATCGGTGACACCGGTCACGACCTGTCCGGAGTGGGGGGCCCGCTGCTCGCTCCGGGGCTCGGCGCGCAGGGTGCCGGCGCGGCCGATCTGCGTACCGTCTTCGGTTCCAGCCTCGCCTCGGTGCTCCCGTCGTACTCCCGGGAAGTGCTCTCGGCGGGCCCCGACGTGGACGCGTTGCGGGCCGCCGCGGACCGCGTTCTGGTCGACTGCCGGGCCGTTCTGCCTGCCCGGTGACTGACTGACGGGTCGGTCACTCTACGGTGATCATGCGGCCCCCCACGTTGCCGAAAGCTCCGTTGGCCGCTAGTTTTCCCCGCGCTGGGAACCATGGACCCCTTGGTTCACAGCGACACCACGTTTCACAGATGCGGCGGTGCGCCCCGCCCGCCGCGATAGGGACCTGAGGAGAACTGGTGCCGCTCCCGTCACTGACCCCCGAACAACGCGCTGCCGCGCTCGAGAAGGCCGCGGAGATCCGCAAGGCCCGTGCTCAGCTGAAGGAGCAGCTCAAGCAGGGCAAGACCACTCTCGGTGCCGTCCTCGAGCGGGCCGAGAGCGACGACGTCGTCGGCAAGCTCAAGGTGTCGGCCGTCCTGCAGGCCATGCCGGGCATCGGCAAAATCCGGGCTACCCAGATCATGGAGAAGCTCAAGATCGCCGACAGCCGTCGCCTGCGTGGCCTCGGCGAGCAGCAGCGCAAGGCACTGCTTGGAGAGTTCGCCGCCAACTGAACCTGGCAGCGTGTAGAAACAAGCAGTGAGCACGGATGACGAGGCGCGCCCGGCGGCTCGGCTCACTGTCCTGGCTGGACCTTCGGGATCCGGCAGGGAGAGTGTCGTCGAGCTCGTCCGGGCGCGTTCTCCGTCCGTGTGGATCCCGGTCGCGGCAACCACCAGGCCGCGCCGGGAGTCGGAGATCGACGGGGTGGACCGCGTCTTCCTCGCCCCCGCCGAGTTCGATCGCCGGATCGTCGACGGTGAGCTGCTGGAATGGTCCCGGATCGGTTCCTACCGCCGGGGCACCCCGTACCCGCCGCTGCGCGCCCGGCTCGACGCCGGGCAGCCGGTGCTGCTCCCGCTCGACCTGCGCGGCACCCCACTGGTCCGCGCGCGCCTGCCCGACGCTCGGCTGGTGCTGCTGAGCCCACCCGGGTACGCCCCGGACGCCACGGTGGTCGCCACCGTCGAGCACACGCTGACCCACGACCACACCGAACGGGTGGTTGAAGAGCTGGTAGGCTTACTCGGTTCTTCTTATCCGGATCCGGCCTGGTCGCGCGTGCGTGGCTGACGGCCGGCCACCGTTGAGACTCAGCACCGCGTCCGCGCGGCTCGAAAGACGCAGAGGTTAATTCGTGGGATCCATCGCCAACCCCGAAGGCATCACCAACCCGCCGATCGACGAGCTCCTCGAGAAGACGACGTCGAAGTACGCGCTGGTCATCTTCGCCGCCAAGCGCGCGCGCCAGGTCAACGCCTACTACAGCCAGCTCGGTGAGGGTCTGCTGGAGTACGTCGGTCCGCTCGTCGAGACCACCCCGCAGGAGAAGCCCCTCTCGATCGCCATGCGCGAGATCAACTCGGGCCTGCTCACCGCCGAGCCGACCGACCAGCCGTAAGCCCCCGCTGGCCGATGTCCGCCTCGATCGTCCTCGGGGTCGGTGGCGGCATCGCCGCCTACAAGGCGTGCGAGCTGCTGCGACTCTTCACCGAATCCGGTCACCGGGTTCGGGTTGTGCCCACCGCGTCGGCGCTCCGGTTCGTGGGAGCGCCGACCTGGGCCGCGCTCTCCGGTCAACCCGTCGCCGACGACGTCTGGACCGACGTCCACGAGGTGCCGCACGTCCGGCTCGGTAAGCAGGCCGACCTGGTGGTGGTCGCGCCGACCACCACCGACCTGCTCGCCAAGGCCGCCCACGGCCTCGCCGACGACCTGCTCACCAACACCCTGCTGACCGCCCGCTGCCCGGTCCTGCTGGCCCCGGCCATGCATACCGAGATGTGGGAACATCCCGCCACCGTGGCCAACGTCGCCACGCTGCGCTCCCGGGGGGTGCGGGTCATCGAACCCGCCGTCGGCCGGCTCACCGGCGCCGACACCGGCAAGGGTCGGCTGCCGGACCCGGCGGAGATCTTCGCGGTCGCCGTTCGGCTCCTGGCCCGTGGTGACGCGGCTCCCGCCGACCTGGCCGGTCGCCGGGTGGTCGTCACCGCCGGTGGCACCCGCGAGCCCCTGGACCCGGTCCGCTTCCTGGGTAACCGCTCGTCGGGCAAGCAGGGGTACGCGTTCGCCCGCGCGGCGGTCGCCCGGGGTGCCCGGGTCACAGTGGTCGCGGCGAACGTCGACCTCGCCGACCCGGCCGGCGTCGACCTGATCCGGGTGGGCACCACCGCCGAGCTGCGAGAGGCGACGGTCAAGGCCGCCGTCGACGCCGACGCGGTGGTCATGGCGGCGGCTCCGGCCGATTTCCGGCCCGCGACGTACGCGCCTGGCAAAATCAAGAAGTCGGACGACGGTGTCGCGCCCACCATCGAGCTCGTCACGAATCCGGACATCGCGGCGGAGCTCGGCCAGCGCAAACGACCGGAGCAGGTGCTGGTGGTGTTCGCCGCCGAGACCGGCGACGCCGAGGCCAACGGCCGGGCGAAACTCGCCCGGAAGCGGGCCGACCTGATCGTGATCAATGAGGTCGGTCCGGACCTGGTCTTCGGCGCCGACACCAACACGGTGACGGTCATCGGCGCCGACGGCTCGGTCAGCCGGCTGCCCGAGCAGGCCAAGGAGGCAGTGGCCGACGCCGTGTGGGATCTCGTCGTGGCGCGGCTGCCCGGCCGCTCCTGACGGGTGGAACAGGACGCGACCGATCCCGACACCGGCCGCAGTGGTGATTAGACTGCCGCGGAACGACCTCACACGCTTAGGAGTGCCGTGACACGCCGTCTCTTCACGTCCGAATCGGTCACGGAAGGCCACCCGGACAAGATCGCTGACCAGATCAGCGATGGCATCCTCGACGCGCTGCTGACCGAGGACCCCCACAGCCGCGTGGCGGTGGAGACCATGATCACCACCGGTCAGGTACACATCGCCGGTGAGGTGACCACCAAGGCGTACGCCGACATCCCGACGATCGTCCGCCGGACCATCCTCGACATCGGCTACGACTCGTCGAAGAAGGGCTTCGACGGCGCCTCCTGCGGCGTCAGCGTCTCCATCGGCGCACAGTCCGAGGACATCGCGCAGGGCGTGGACAACGCCTTCGAACTGCGGACCGGGGCGTCGGAGAGCGCGCTGGACGCGCAGGGCGCCGGCGACCAGGGCATGATGTTCGGCTTCGCCTGCTCGGAGACGCCCGAGCTGATGCCGCTGCCGATCGCGCTCGCCCACCGGCTGGCCCGTCGCCTCTCGGCGGTGCGCAAGGACGGCACGATCCCGTACCTGCGGCCGGACGGCAAGACCCAGGTCACCATCGAGTACGAGGGGCTGCGCCCGGTCCGGCTGAACACCGTTGTGGTGTCCAGCCAGCACGCCGCCGACATCTCGTTGGACTCGCTGCTCACCCCCGACGTTCGTGACCACGTGATCGCCCCGGAGCTGGAGAGCCTCGGTCTGGACACCGACGGCTACCGGCTGCTGGTCAACCCGACCGGCCGGTTCGAAATCGGCGGCCCGATGGGTGACGCCGGGCTGACCGGTCGCAAGATCATCGTCGACACCTACGGCGGATACGCCCGCCACGGCGGCGGCGCGTTCTCCGGCAAGGACCCGTCCAAGGTGGACCGCTCGGCCGCGTACGCGATGCGCTGGGTGGCCAAGAACGTGGTCGCCGCCGGTCTGGCCGAGCGGTGCGAGGCGCAGGTCGCCTACGCCATCGGCAAGGCGCACCCGGTGAGCCTCTTCATCGAGACGTTCGGCACCGAGACCGTGCCCGTCGCCTCGATCGAGAAGGCCGTCGGCGAGGTGTTCGACCTGCGTCCGGCGGCGATCATCCGGGACCTCAACCTGCTCCGCCCGATCTACCAGCAGACCGCCGCGTACGGCCACTTCGGCCGGGAGTTGCCGGACCTGACCTGGGAGAGCACCGACCGGGCCGCCGACCTCAAGTCGGCCGCGGGAGCCTGACCACCACCAAGCGCAGCGACCGGCGACCCGCGGATGGGTCGCCGGTCGCGCGCGTCTGCGTGGATGTCGGCCTGGCGCACCTGGACCGGCCGTTCGACTACCTGGTGCCGGCGGAGCTGGACGAGGTGGCGGTGCCCGGGACCCGGGTGAAGGTGCGCTTCGCCGGGCAACTCGTTGACGGGTGGCTGCTGTCGCGCGCCGACGACTCCGGGCACACCGGCCGCCTCGCGTACCTGGAGAAGGTGGTCTCGCCGGAGCCGGTGCTGGCCCCCGAGATCGCCCGGCTGGCCCGGGCGGTCGCCGACCGCTACGCGGGCAGCCTCGCCGACGTGCTCCGGCTCGCCGTGCCACCCCGGCACGCGCGGGTGGAGAAGGAGCCCCGCGACGAGCAGCCCACCCCGGCCGCCCCCACCGGGGCGGTCGACCCGCGCGGTTGGCGTGACTACCCGACCGGCCCGGCGATGCTGCGCGCGCTCACCGACGGCCGAGCGCCCCGCGCGGTCTGGTCGGCGTTGCCCGGCGAGGACTGGGCGGCCCGCTACGCCGACGCGGTGGCCGCCACCGTCGCCGGTGGGCGCGGCGCGGTGGTCGTGGTGCCCGACGCACGGGACCTCGACCGGCTCGACGCCGCGCTCACCACAGTGCTCGGCCCGGGGCGGCACGTCAGCCTCTCCGCGGCCCTCGGCCCGGCCCGGCGGTACCGGGCGTTCCTCGCCGCTCGCCGGGGCCAGGTGCCGGTGGTGATCGGCACCCGGGCGGCGATGTTCGCCCCGGTGGCCCGACTCGGCCTCGTCGCCATCTGGGACGACGGTGACGACCTGCACTCCGAGCCCCGGGCGCCCTACCCGCACGCCCGCGACGTGCTGCTCACCCGCGTCCACCTCGCCGAGGCCGGCGCGCTGGTCGGCGGGTACGCCCGCACGGCCGAGGGGCAGCTGCTGGTGGAGACCGGTTGGGCGCGGGAGGTGGTCGCCGACCGGAGCACCGTGCGGGCGCGGGTCCCGGCCATCGCGCCGACCGGGGACGACCCCCAACTGGCCCGTGACCCCGGGGCGGCCACCGCCCGACTGCCCAGCCTGGCCTGGACGGCCGCCCGCGACGCGCTCCGCCAGGACCTGCCGGTGCTGGTGCAGGTGCCCCGACGTGGCTACCTGCCGTCGATCTCCTGCGCCGAGTGCCGCACTCCGGCCCGCTGCGTGCACTGCTCCGGCCCGCTCGCGCTGCCCTCCGCCGGCGGCACCCCGGCCTGCCGGTGGTGCGCCCGGGTGGCGGCCGCGTACGCCTGCCCGCAGTGCGGTGGGCGGCGGCTGCGGGCCGCGGTCACCGGCGCCCGGCGCACCGCCGAGGAGCTGGGCCGGGCGTTCCCCGGCGTCCCGGTGCGCACCTCGGGGCGCGAGGAGGTGCTGACCGACGTACCCGGTGGTGCCGCCCTGGTGGTGGCCACGCCGGGCGCCGAGCCGGTCGCCGAGGGAGGCTACGGCGCGGTGCTGCTGCTCGACTCGTGGGCCCTGCTGACCCGGGCCGACCTGCGCGCCGGTGAGGAGGCGCTGCGCCGCTGGCTGGCGGCGGCGGCGCTGGCCCGCCCGGCGCCGGCCGGTCGGGTGGTGGTGGTCGCCGACGGCGCGCTCGCCCCCGTGCAGGCGCTGCTGCGCTGGGACGCCGGCTGGTTCGCCGGCCGGGAGCTGGCCGAGCGCCGCGAGCTGGGCTTTCCACCGGCCGTCCGGATGGCGAGTGTCACCGGCCCGGCCGAGGCGGTGGCGGACCTGCTGGCCGCGGCCCGGCTGCCGGACGACGCCGAGGTGCTCGGGCCGGTGCCGGCCGAGGAGGGTCGGGAGCGGATGCTGGTCCGGGTGCCCCGGGCCCGGGCTGGCGCGCTCGCGGAGGCGTTGCACTCGGCCGCTGGTGCGCGGGCCGCCCGCAAGGCCGCCGATCCGGTTCGTCTCCAGGTCGATCCGCTGAGCCTGTTCTGAGGCGTTTCGGCCGGTGCCGGCGGTGGGGGAGCTGGCCCACCGGGGGTGCCCTCGCACACCGCGTCCGGCAAACCGGTGGCGGCCGAGTGGTAGCATCGCCCGTCATGCCGAGGCGTACGACGGGCTCCAGGTCGCGAGGGGGCGTCAGCCGCGCCGAGCTGGAGTCGCCGCGGGATGGCGCGACGATGGCGGAAACGCGTCCGTCGGGCGCGAGGTCGATGATGTCAATGAGCCGGTGATCAGGGGTGGACCAGTCGTGACCGTTGGACAATCGATCGTCTTCAACGGCGACCTCGGCAGCGGCAAGAGCACCGTGTCGGTCGAGATCGCCAAGCGGCTCGGCATGCGCCGGGTCAGCGTGGGGGACCTCTACCGGGAGATGGCGCAGCAGCGGCAGATGACCGCGCTGCAGCTCAACCTGCACGCCGAGCTGGACCAGGCCGTCGACGGCTACGTCGACCAGCTCCAGCGGGACATCGCCGCCTCCGGTGAGCGCCTCATCATGGACTCCCGGTTGGCCTGGCACTTCTTCACCGACGCGCTCAAGGTGCACATGATCACCGAGCCGGGTGAGGCGGCCCGCCGGGTGCTCGCCCGACCGTCCGGGCCGGCGGAGAGCTACGCCTCCCTGGAGGAGGCCAAGGCCAAGCTCCGTGAGCGCAGCGCGAGCGAGCGGAGCCGGTTCATCATCCGGTACGGGGTGGACAAGGCCCGGCTGCGCAACTATGACCTGATCTGCGACACCACCCGGGCGTCCGCCGCCGAGGTGATCGAGCACATCGTGGCCGCGTACGAGGGCACCCTCGGCGCCGAGGTGCTGCGGGACGCGCCGCCGCTGCTGCTGCTGGACCCGGCCCGGGTCTACCCGACCGAGGACATCGCCACCCTGCGGGGCCTGTGGGACACCGACTTCGTCGGTGGGGTGGCCGAGGCGGGCGACGAGGCCCTCGAACCGCTGAAGATCGGGTTCACCGGTGAGTACTTCTTCGTCGTCGACGGTCACCGCCGCCTCAGCGCCGCTCTGCAGAACGGGTTCTCCCTGGTCCCGGCCCAGTTGGTCGCCGAGGTCGACGAGCCGGTGGTGGGTGGGATGACCGCGATCGACTACTTCGCCGCCCAGGTGCGCCCCGGTCTGATCTACGACTGGGAGGCGGCTCACAAGATCCAACTGCCGTTGCCCGAGCCGGCGCTGCTCCGTGGCGACGCGGTGCTCGCGGGGGACCCGGGCGCCAGCGTCTGAACCCGGCGCGAGACCGGGCCGACGCGCGGGTACGCGCGCCGGCCCGGCCACCGAGTCGTACGGCGGTCGCCGCGACGTCTCAGCCGAGGACGACGCCCGAGGCGCCGACTCCCGCCATGCCGGAGAAGATGTCCTCGTAGTAGAACCGCCAGGCGCAGACCCGGCCGGTCTTCACGTAGCCGGTACAGGCCGTCGACGTGAAGGTGTCGTCGATGGCGGTGTTGGTGCCGGTCGCCCAGACCTGGAGCGTGTTCGCCGCGTTCACGATCTCCACCGGGCCACCGCTGTCGCCCTGACCGACGGCGTTGGTGCCGGTGGTGTTCTCCGCCTGGACCTGACCGCAGACCTGGCCGAAGTTGCGCACGTTGATGCAGAGGTTGCGCGCCTTCACCTGGATCGAGCAGCGGGTGCCGGAGTACGCGCCGGAGGTGCACACCCAGTTGCCGACCTGGCTGGCCGACGCGCCGATCACCTGGTTGCTGAACTCACTGACCACGTCGCCGTTCGCGGCGGTGCTGTTGTTGAAGACCCGGCCGCCGGAGCTGCCTGACAGCAGCAGGGTGTCGGTGCCGGCGTTGCGGGTGCCGACGATGCCCATCGACTGCCCGGTCGGGTCGGTCGCGGCGTTGTTGATGTTGCCGCAGTGCGCGGCGGAGAGGATCCGCGCGGACCCGCCCTGGAAGACCCCGAAGCCGGTGGAGCAGCCACCGCCGGTGGTGGCGTTGCGCCAGGCGGCGCCGCCCCACCACGGCGCAGTGTCGTCCCACCGCGTCGCGGGCGCGGCGGCGACCCTGGTCTGCACGGTCACCGGCACGCCGGCCATGGCCGGCGCGCCGAGCAGCCCGTCCTGCGTGCCGACGAGCAGGCCGGCCCCGTCGGCGCGCGGCCCGACCGTGGTGATCTCGTTTCCGGCCTTGGCCCGCAGCCGATCGGCTGCGGCAAGCAGTTCCCGCTGCGAGTACGCGGCGGGCAGCACCTGGGTGGCGACGGTGGCCCGGGCGGTGGCCACCAGGCTCGCCGGCGGCTCGCCCTTCCAGTAGACCTGGAGGTGGCGGGTGGTGGGGTCGGCGACGATGCCGGCGAAGCCGGAGTTCGGGCTGCGTTCGGCCACCTTCGTGATCCGCTCGGCGGCGGTGTTCATGCGCTGCTGCAGCCGGAGCAGCTCCGACCAGGAGGCGAAGCCACCGGGCACCGGTGTGCTGTCGACGAAGGATCCGGCGGTGGTGGCCTTGCCGCCCGGTGCGGCGGCGGCCGGGGTGGTGGTCAGGCCCGCGGCGAGCAGCGTGAGACCGATCGCGGCGACGGCGACGCGACGCAGCAGCGCCACCGGGCGTCGGGTGGTCGGGTGTGGACGGATCATCGGGTACCTCTTCCCCCAGGGGTCGTGGAGCGGGCCGTGCCCGCACCAGGACGGTGGCACCGGCGCCCGCGTCGCGGGGCGGATCCTGGACGGGACTGGACACCGCTGGACGGCGCCGGCCGGTGACGGTCCGCAGTGGAACTGTCATAGATTGGCAACTGTCTATCGATCGGCGAGTGGGCGGAATTACCCTGCCCGTGCGTGTCCGGGGGGCCGGACGACCGGGGGTGGGGGCCGCATGTCTGACCAGTGGGTACCTTCCGGTGCTCATCACACGTCACATGGGTCGCCGCTGGCGTTCGAGCTGGCCCAGACCGCCGCCGAGGCGCAGACCCTGCCGGAGTTGGCCGGGGTGCTGCGCCAGCTGCGTCGGCGCGAGGCGCGGCAGCAGGGCGAGACGCTGCTGACGTACCGGCAGTTGGCAGCGAAGACCGGCTGGTCACGCGGGATCATCGGGGAGTACTTCGCCGGCAACATCCTGCCGCCGCCGGAGCGGTTCGACGTCCTCATCCGACTGCTCGGGGCGACCGGCGCCGAGCAGGGCGTGCTGGCCACCGCGCGGGACCGGGTCGAGGAGTGCCGCCGACGCCCGAACCGGGAGCACGCCGCCACCGGCCGGTCGGTCGTCCGGGCCAGGGCCGGCGGCCCGCGTACCGCAACGACGTCCCCCCGGTTCCCGGTGCCCCGTCAACTGCCCCCGGCACTGCCCGGGTTCGTCGGACGCGCGACCCAACTCGCGCGGCTCGATGCCGAGTGCGCCGGGACCGTGGCGGGCGGCGACGACGCCGTGGCCCCGGTCACCGTCCTGACGTTGTCCGGCACCGCCGGGGTCGGCAAGACGACCCTCGCCGTCAACTGGGCGCACCGGGTCGCCGATCGCTTCCCGGACGGTCAGCTCTACGTCGACCTGCGCGGGTTCGACTCGACCGGGACGGTGGTGACGGCCGTCGAGGTGGTTCGGGGCTTCCTGGAGGCGCTCGAGGTGCCGCCCGAGCGCATCCCCACCCACCTGCCCGCGCAGGTGGGCCTCTACCGCAGCCTGCTCGCGGGCCGCCGGATGCTGGTGCTGCTGGACAACGCCCGCGACGCCGACCAGGTCCGGCCCCTGCTGGTCGGCAGCCCGAGCTGCCTGGTCCTGGTCACCAGTCGCAACCGGCTCGCCGGCCTGATCGCCGCCGACGGTGCCCGGCCGATCGGCGTCGACCTGCTCAGCACCGCCGAGGCCTGGCAACTGTTGGCGCGGCGGCTCGGCGCGGACCGGTTGGCGGCCGAGCCACAGGCGGTGGACGAGATCATCGAACGGTGCGCCCGGCTGCCGCTGGCGCTGGCGGTGCTCGCCGCGAGGGGCGCGGAGAAGCCGGAGTTCCCACTGGCCGTGCTCGCCGCCGAGCTGCGGGCGGCGCCGCGACCACTCGACTCGTTCGACGGTGGGGACGCCGGCACCGACGTGCAGGCCGTCTTCTCCTGGTCGTACCGGAGCCTCACCCCGCCGGCGGCGCGGCTGTTCCGGCTCATCGGCTGCCACCCCGGACCGGACATCGGGTTCGCGGCGGCGGCCAGCCTGGCCGGACTGCCCCGGGCCCAGGTGCCCCGACTGCTGGCGGAGCTGGCCCACGCCCACCTCGTCACCGAGCACGCCCCCGGCCGGTTCGGCGCGCACGACCTGCTCCGGGCGTACGCGGCCGAGCAGGTCGAACGGCTCGAACCGGCGCCGGCCCGGCGGGCCGCGATCCGGCGTGGGCTGGACCACTACCTGCACACCGCGCACGCGGCGGCCCTGCTGCTGCAACCGGGCCGCGATCCGGTCACCCTCGCCGCCGCGGCACCGGGCGTGGTGCCCGAGGAGATCAGCGACCTCGCTTCGGCGCTCGCCTGGTTCACCGCCGAGTACCCGGTGCTGCTGGCGGCGGTCGCCCACGCGAGGCGGACCGGGTTCGACGGCCACGCCTGGCAGCTGGCCTGGACACTCGTGGACTTCCTGCAACGTCGGGGGCGGTGGCCGGACCTGGCCGTGGCCCAGCGCAACGCCCTGGCCGGGGCGCAGCGCAGCGGCGACCGACCCGGGCAGGCGAACGCCCACCGCGACCTCGCCCGGGTGCTGTCCCGGCTGGGTCGGGTCAACGAGGCGGCGAGGAACTACCGCCAGGCCCTGACGATCTTCGCCGAGCTGGGTGACCACACCGGGCAGGCGCGCACCCACCGGGCCTTCGGCGCGATGCTCGACGGGCTCGGCCGGCACGCCGAGTCGCTGGAGCAGAGCGAGCGCGCCCTGGCGCTGTACCGCAGCGCCGGCCACGTCGCCGGGGAGGCCAGCGCCCGCAACGCGGTGGGGTGGGCGTACGCCCAGCTCGGTCGGTACCCGCCGGCGCTCAGCCACTGCCGGGAGGCGTTGGCGCTGCTGCGGACGACAGGCGACCGGCACGGTGAGGCGAACACCTGGGACAGCCTCGGCTTCATCCACGCCCGGCTCGGTGAACACCGGGCCGCGATCCGCTGCTTCCAGCGGGCGCTCGGGCTGTACCGGCGGGTCAGCGACCGCTACGACGAGGCGGACACCCTGTCCCGGCTCGGCGAGAGCCGCCAGGCGGTGGGGGACGCGGCCGGTGCCGCGCGCACCTGGCGGCGGGCCCTGGGCATCCTCGACGACCTCGGCCACCCGGACGCCGAGCGGGTGCGTGACCTGCTCGACCGGGCCGCCCGGTGACGCTGGGCACACCGGCGGTGGTTGATCGAGGTGCGCCGCCCGGCGTCCGGCCGGGCACTCCGTAGACTGGTACGGCACCGCTCGTCCACCCCGAAGAAGGAGCCGTCCCGCGTGACCGTCCAGCCCATCCGTCTGTTTGGGGATCCGGTGCTGCGCACGCCGGCCGATCCGGTGGTCGACTTCGACGCCGAGCTCCGTCGGCTCGTCGCCGACCTCACCGACACGATGCGTGAGCAGAACGGCGCCGGCCTGGCCGCGCCGCAGCTCGGTGTGAGCCTGCGGGTGTTCACCTTCGACGTCGACGACGTCCTCGGGCACCTGATCAACCCGGTGCTGGAGTTCCCCGACGAGGAGGAACAGGACGGCCCCGAGGGCTGCCTGTCGATCCCCGGGCTGTACTTCGACACCAAGCGCCGGCAGAACGTGGTCGCCAAGGGCTTCAGCTCGTTCGGCGACCCGGTGCAGATCGTCGGCACCGGTCTGATGGCGCGCTGCGTGCAGCACGAGACCGACCACCTCGACGGGGTGCTCTTCCTGGACCGACTGGACCCGGAGGGGCGCAAGGAAGCCATGAAGGCGATCCGCCAGGCCGAATGGTACGACGCGGCGGCCCCGCCCACGGTCAAGCTCAGCCCGCACATCAGCGACCCCTTCGGTCTGGGGCGCTGACCCGGATGCGCGTCATCTTCGCCGGTACGCCGGCCGTCGCCGTGCCCGCCCTGGCCGCCGTCGCCGCCTCCCGGCACGAGCTGGTGGCCGTGGTCACCCGGCCCGACGCGCCCGCCGGGCGTGGCCGCGGTCTGTCCCGTTCCCCGGTCGGCGCGTGGGCCGACGAGCATGGCGTGGAGGTGCTCACCCCGGCCCGCCCCCGCGACCCGGAGTTCCTCGACCGGCTGCGCGAGCTGGAGCCGGACTGCGTGCCGGTGGTCGCCTACGGCGCACTGGTGCCGCCGGCGGCCCTGGAGATCCCCCGGCACGGCTGGATCAACCTGCACTTCTCCCTGCTGCCCGCGTGGCGTGGCGCCGCGCCGGTGCAGCACGCCGTGCTGCACGGCGACGAGCTGACCGGGGCCAGCGTCTTCCAGTTGGAGGAGGGCCTGGACACCGGGCCGGTCTACGGCACGCTGACCGACGAGATCCGCCCCGCCGACACCTCCGGTGACCTGTTGGAGCGACTCGCCGACTCCGGCGCCGGGCTGCTGGTGGCGGTGCTCGACGCGATCGCCGACGGCACCGCCCGCGCCGAGCCGCAGCCCGCCGACGGGGTGTCGCTGGCACCGAAGCTGACAGTGGATGACGCGCGGGTGCGCTGGGGCGACCCGGCCTTCGCCGTGGACCGGCGGATCCGGGCCTGCACGCCCGCGCCGGGCGGCTGGACCACGTTCCGCGACGAGCGGGTGAAGCTCGGCCCGGTGTCCCCGGTGCCTGACGGCCCCGAGCTGAAGCCGGGGCAGTTGCTGGTGGAGAAGTCCCGGGTGCTGGTCGGCACGGCGACAGTGCCGGTGCGTCTCGGTGAGGTCCGCGCCGCGGGCAAGCGGGCCATGGGCGCGACCGACTGGGCGCGCGGCGTCCGGGTCGGCGCTGGAGAGGAATTCGCGTGACGGCACCGGAGGGAACCCGCCCGACGCGCTCCGGCCCGTCAACCGGCCGGGGCGGGGATCGCCGCCCGACCCGGCCACCACTGGACCGACCGCGTCGCGCCGCGTACGAGGCGGTGGCGGCGGTGCACCGGGACGACGCGTTCGCCAACCTGGTGCTGCCGACCATCCTGCGCGAGGAGGGGCTGTTCGGTCGGGACGCGGCCTTCGCCACCGAGCTGACCTACGGCACCCTGCGCAACCTGGGCACGCTGGACGCGATCCTGACCGACGCGGCCGGCCGGGACGTGGCCCGGATCGACCCGCCGGTCCGTGACGCGCTGCGGCTCGGGGCGTACCAACTCCTGCACACCCGGGTGCCGGCGCACGCCGCGGTCTCGTCCACGGTGGACCTGGTCCGCTCGGTCGCACCGGGGGCCACCGGCTTCGCCAACGCGGTGCTGCGTGAGGTGTCGAGCCGGGACGCGGACGCCTGGGTGGCGAAGCTCGCCCCACCGATGGAGACCGACCCGGTCGGGCACCTCGCGTTGGCGTACAGCCATCCGCAGTGGATCGTGCGGGCCTTCTCCGAGGCGCTCGGCGGCGACCTGGGGGAGACGGCCCGCCTCCTGATCGAGGACAATGAGCGCCCGCCGGTGCACCTGTGCGCGCGGCCGGGGCTGATCGACCCGATCGAGCTGGCCGACCAGGTCGGCGGTGCGCCCGGCGCCTTCTCGCCGTACGCCGTCTATCTGCCCGGTGGCGCGCCGGGCGACATCCCGGCGGTGGTCGACGGCCGTGCCCACGTCCAGGACGAGGGCTCCCAGTTGGTCGCCGCCGCGCTCGCCGACGCGCCGTTGGACGGCCCGGACGGCCGGTGGCTGGACCTGTGCGCCGGCCCGGGTGGCAAGGCCGGCCTGCTCGGCGCGCTGGCCGCGCAGCGGGGTGCCCGGGTGACAGCTGTCGAGGTGGCCGAGCACCGGGCCCGGCTGGTCTCGCTGGCGACCCGGGATCTTCCGGTGGCCGTGCTGACCATGGACGGCCGGGAGGTCGGCAGCGACCCGAAGGTGCCGGAGCAGCACTTCGACCGGGTGCTGGTGGACGCGCCGTGCACGGGGCTGGGCTCGCTGCGTCGTCGGCCGGAGTCGCGCTGGCGTCGCCAACCGTCCGACCTGCCGCCGCTGACCCGGCTGCAACGGGAGTTGCTCGGCGCGGCGCTGCGGGCGGTCCGCCCGGGCGGCCTGGTCGCCTACGTCACCTGCTCGCCGCACACCGTCGAGACGCACGTGACGGTGACCGAGGCGGCCCGCCGCAGCGGGGTTCCGGTGGATTTCGTGGACGCCCGGCCGCTGTTGCCGGCCGGCATGCCCGGTCTCGGCGACGGGCCGACCGTGCAGCTGTGGCCACACCGCCACGGCACCGACGCGATGTTCCTCGCCGTCCTACGCCGGGGCTGATCCGACCCACGCGTCCGGCCGGTCACCCGACCGGCCGGACGCCGTGTGGCCTAGGTGACCGGGAGGCCCTTGGTGCCGGCGTTCTTCATCGACCGGGTCAGGTTCCGGTCGGAGATCCAGAGGAAGCACTGCACGCCCCGGTTGCCGTTGCGCCACTCCTCCTCGTACGGCTGGTAGTAGATCGTCCCGGCGCGGAAGTCCAGCTGGGAGTTGTCCGGAACCTTGGCGTACTTGGCGATCATCGTCTGGCAGGCCCGGTGGGTCCGCTTGACGTCGCTGGTGAACCTGGCGTAGCTGACGTCCGGGGCCTGCCAGACGCCGACGAACTCGGCGTGGTGCTTGGCGGTGCAGGAGACCGGCACCATCTCGTCGATGTCGTCCTTGACCATCTTCGGGTTGAAGCAGCGGTACGCCAGCGGGGCCGCGCCGGACAACGCGCCCCGGAGGCTGCCGGTGCGCAGATCGACGGCGGTGTCGTCGATGCTGGCGATCTCGGTGACGTCGCAGCGGTACCAGCGGGCCCCGCCCGACCAGGCCTGCGGCGACGGCAGCACGACGGTCAGGCCGAGCCGCCCGGAACGCCAGTCGGCGCCCACCGCCTTGTTGACCGCGGTGTCGCACCCGGCCTGCGCGGACCGCATGCCGGCCGAGCCGGGCTGCGGGGGCGCGCCGCCGTCGGCGCCCGGGCCGGTGAGGGTGCCGACGTGCATGGTCTCCACCCGGTGCGCCTCGGTGCACGGCGTCGGGTTGTAGCCGGTCAGGAAGCCGACCTGCTGGGAGCTCTGGTGGCACACGTCGGCGGCGGGGACGAACTGTTGCGCCGCGACGGGCGCCGGCCAGTCGTCGGTGAGGTCACTGTCGACTCCGGCGGGTGCGCCGCACCCGGCCAGCGCCAGGGCCAGCGCCCCGCCCCCGGCCAACGTCGCCAACCACCGTCGCATCCCGACCTCCCGCCGCCGGTGGCCCCCGACCGGACCCAACCGGTCGGTAGCGCCACGGCGCAGCAGCATACGGCACCGATGCTCAGATCGCGGGCAGTCCCTCGGGGCCGACCCCGCGCATCGAGCGGGTGAGTTTGCGGTCGTCGCTCCACAGGAAACAGCGCACTCCACGGTCGCCCTCCTCCCACTCCCGCTGCGAGGGCGGGTAGTAGATGGACCCGGCCCGGTACGGCAACTCGCTGTTGTTGGGCACCGCCGCGTACTCGGCGATCAACGCCATGCAGCGCTGGTGCGCCTGCTCGGCGGATTTGGTGAACTCCGCCCAACTCATGTCCCGCTCCTGGTAGACGCCGACGAACTCGGCGCGGTGCGGCTCGGTGCAGAGCACCGGCGCCATGTAGTTGAGGTTGTCGCCGATCAGCTTCGGGTCGAAGCAGCGGTGCGTCAGGGGCGCGTCGCCGATCAACGCCCCGCGCAGGCTGCCGGTGCGGTTCACCGGGCGGGTGTTGTCGATGCTGCCGGTCTCGCTGAGGTCGCAGCGGAACCAGCGGGCGCCGCCGGCCCAGGCGGGCGCGGACGGCAGCGCGAGGGACAGCGCGAGTCGGGCGGTGTGCCAGTCACCGCCGAGCACCTCGCGGGCCCGCTGGTCGCATTCGGCGCGGGCCGTGCGCAGCGCCGACGACCCGGGTTCCGGTCGGGTCTCGGTCAGCGCGTCGGGGCCGACGAAGGTGCCGACGTGGATGGTCTCGGCCAGATGGTTGCGCGCGCAGTCCACCGTCTCGTACGTGCTGGCCTGCACGACGGTGGCGATCCGCGGCAGGCAGGTGTCGGTGGCGGGGGTGAACGGCTTGGGCACCCGCAGCGTCGGCCAGTCGTCGGTGAGATCACCGTCCGCGCCCCGGGCCGGCGTGCAGCCGGTCAGCAGCAGCATCGTCGTGACGCCGGCCAGCACCAGCGCTGGAAGCCACCGTCGCATCGTCTGCCTCCCGGGAGCTGGCGGCCGGTCACCGCGCCCCGCGGCGAGACCCCGGCGGGCGTGCAGCCTACGGCACCGTCCCGCTTGGAGTGTCGTCGCGTTTCCGTCGTTCGGCCAGCCGCCGATGTCTGTTCGTCCGGATTCAGGAATCCGGAGCGTCCAATTCTGCACCACTGGTCACTGCTGGGTCACAGCGCGTCGGAGTTGGTGCCGCGATGCCGGTGGTGGGTGGCCACGTTCGTACACTGGCCCGGTGACCGTACCGCCGCCGATCGTCGCGCCGAGCATCCTGGCCGCCGATTTCGCCCGCCTCGCCGAAGAGGTCCGTGCCGTCGAGGACGCCGCGGACTGGTTGCACGTCGACGTGATGGACAACCACTTCGTGCCGAACCTGACCATTGGGCTGCCCGTGGTGCAGAGCCTGCGGGCTGTCACGGCGATGCCGTTCGACGTGCACCTGATGATCGAGGACCCGCGCCGGTGGGCGCCCGGGTACGCCGACGCCGGGGCGTACAACGTCACCTTCCACGCGGAGGCGTCCGACGACCCGGTGGCGCTGGCCAAGGACCTGCGCTCGGCCGGTGCGAAGGCGGGCCTGGCCATCGACCGGGACACCCCGATCGAGCCCTATCTGGACCTGCTGCCCAGCTTCGACACCCTGCTGATCATGACGATCAAGGCGGGCTTCGGTGGGCAGCGGTTCATTCCGCAGCTGCTGGAGAAGGTGCGCACGGCCCGGCGGCACGTGTCGGCCGGGCACCTGGAGCTGCGCATCGAGGTGGACGGCGGGATCGCCGCCGACACCATCGAGCAGGCGGCCGCGGCGGGCGCCGACGCGTTCGTGGCCGGCACCGCCGTGTACGGGGCCGCCGATCCGGCGGAGGCGGTACGGCACCTGCGGGCACTGGCGGAACGCGCGGCTCCCGGGGCCTGAGGTGGAGCCCGAGGCCGACCGCAAGGACGTCATCCTCGTCGTGGACGACGACGAGGACATCGCTCGTTTCGTCGACTTCAACCTGCGGCTGCACGGCTTCGAGGTGATCCACGCCGGTGACGGCCAGGAGGCCCTGGAGGTCATCGAGCGCCAGCGGCCGGATCTGGCGGTGGTCGACCTCATGATGCCCCGGATCGACGGGCTGGAGCTGACCCGGCGGCTGCGCGCCGACCCGATGACCTCCGCCCTGCCGGTGATCATGCTGACGGCCAAGGGGATGACCGTCGACAAGGTGCACGGGCTCAGCGCCGGCGCGGACGACTACCTGGTCAAGCCGTTCGACACCGCCGAGCTGGTGGCCCGGGTGTCGTCCACGTTGCGCCGCAACAAGGAGTTCCGGGAGGTCTCCCCGCTGACCGGGCTGCCCGGCAACAGCCGGATCCGTCGGGAGATCAGCGACCGGGTCCGACAGGGCGTGGACTACGCGGTCGGCTACGTCGACATCGACCGGTTCAAGAGCGTCAACGACCGGTACGGCTTCGTCCGTGGCGACGACTTCATCTCCGCGCTGGCCCGCAGCCTGCACCGGGCGGTGGTGGGCGTCGGGCTGCCACCGGCCTTCCTCGGTCACGTCGGCGGTGACGACTTCGTCATCGTCTGCGCCCCGGACCAGGTGCGCCCGTTGACGTCCCAGGCGGTGGTCGACTTCGAGAACGCCGCCGACACGCTCTACGACCCGACCGACCGGGAACGCGGCTTCGTCGAGTTGAAGGACCGGCGGGGCACCATCCGGCGGGCCGCCCTGGTCACCCTCTCCATCGGGGTCTCCCTCTCCGACGCCGGCAAGCGGTTCTCCGACCCTCTCGAGGCGATCGCGATGGCCTCGGAGATGAAAACGGTCGCCAAGAGTCAACCGGGCTCGTACGTGGCGGTGGACCGGCGTCGCGGCGTCACCTGAGCGTGATACCGCTGTGAAGTAGCTCGCCTAGGTGGCGGCGGAGCCGGATCGGCGTGTAAGACTTCCCGTGTACCCACCACGCGCTGGCGGGACTCGGTGAAATTCCGAACCGGCGGTGATCCACGGTCCAACCGTGGTCAGCCCGCGACCCGGACGGCTCTGCCGCCCGGTGGACCTGGTGAAAATCCGGGGCCGACGGTTGGGGGCGGTTCGTCCGCGCCCAGACAGTCCGGATGGGAGACAGCGCGCGGGACGGACGGGTCCGAGCCGACCGCTGGCCTCAGCGTGCCGTGCCGACCCCCCGGGGGCGGCTGTGCCGTTCCCGGATTCCGCCACCGCCTGCCCGTGGCCCCATGGCCACCGCCTCCCTGACCGCCCGCGCGCGGACCGGCGAGTGAGAGGGCAGGGGCAGGGCGATGGCCAGCGTCTCCGTTGACGAGGCGATGCGGCGTGCGATCGAGTTGGCGGCGCGCGGGCTCGGCACCACCAGCCCCAACCCGGTGGTCGGGTGCGTGCTGCTCGACTCCGACGGCGAGGTCGTGGGCGAGGGCTTCCACGCGTACGCCGGTGGCCCGCACGCCGAGATCGTCGCCCTGGCGCAGGCCGGCCGGCGGGCCAAGGGCGGCACCGCTGTCGTCACCCTGGAACCCTGCGATCACACCGGCCGCACCGGCCCCTGCAGTTCCGCGCTCGTCCAGGCCGGGGTGGGTCGGGTGGTCATCGCCGTGCCCGACCCCAACCCGGTCGCGTCCGGGGGCGCCGCCACCTTGCGCGCCGCCGGGGTGCGGGTCGATCTGGGGGTACGCGGCGAGGAGGCCGAGGCCGGCAACATCGCGTGGCTGACCTCGATGCGCCGGGGCTGGCCGTACGTGATCTGGAAGTACGCCGCCACGCTCGACGGGCGGTCCGCCGCGGCGGACGGCACCAGCATGTGGATCACGTCGGAGGCGGCCCGGATCGACGTGCACGCGCTGCGCGGCACCGTCGACGCGGTCATCGCCGGGGTGGGCACCGTGCTCGCCGACGACCCCCGGTTGACCGCCCGCAACCTGCGCGACGGCAGCCTGGCCATCCGGCAGCCGCTGCGGGTGGTGGTGGACAGCTCGGGGCGTACCCCGGCTGACGCCCGGGTCCGCGACGGCGCGGCACGGACGTGGATCGCGACCGCCGAGGAGGTCGGCGCCGACGCGGACGGCCGGGTCGACCTGCCGGCGCTGCTCGCGGCGCTGCACCAGCGCGGGGTCCGCGCGGTGCTGCTGGAGGGCGGCCCCCGGCTGGCCGGCGCGTTCCTGGCCGCCGGCCTGGTCGACAAGATCGTCGGGTACGTCGCGCCGCGGTTGCTCGGCGCCGGCCCGACCGCTCTGGTCGACGCGGGAGTGACCACCATCGCCGAGGCCATCGATCTGGAGTTCGTCGACGTTACGCAGGTCGGTCCGGATCTCCGGATCACCGCTTTGCCCCGCAAAAGGGAGGGCTGAGATGTTCACCGGCATTATCGAGGAAATGGGCGAGATCGTCCGGGTGGCGCCCACGGCTGGCGATTCGGCGCTGCTCGGCGTCCGCGGCCCACTGGTCACCTCCGACGCCCGGCACGGCGACTCGATCGCCGTCAACGGCGTCTGCCTGACCGTCGTGGAGGTGGCCGACGGGGTCTTCACCGCCGACGTGATGGGGGAGACGCTGCGCCGCTCCGCGCTGGGCGCGCTGCGCCCCGGCGACCCGGTCAACCTGGAGCGGGCCGCCGCGCTCGGCAGCCGGCTCGGCGGGCACCTGGTGCAGGGCCACGTCGACGGCGTCGGTGAACTGATCTCCCGGGAGCCGGCCGAGCAGTGGGAGACGGTCCGCTTCCGGCTGCCCGCCAGCCTGTCCCGGTACGTGGTGGAGAAGGGCTCGATCACCATCGACGGTGTCTCGTTGACGGTGGCCGCCGTCGGCGCGGACGAGTTCACCGTCGGGCTGATCCCGACCACGCTGAAGCTGACCACGCTCGGCGCGAAGGGCGTCGGCGACCCGGTCAACCTGGAGGTCGACGTGCTGGCCAAGTACGTCGAACGGCTGCTCGGCGACCGGCTCACCCAGGCCGACGTGCGCGGCGTGGCCGCGAACCTGGGCGGGGTGGCCTGATGGGCCCGCTCAGCTGGCTACTGGACGCCCAGGTGCACATCGCCGGTTCGCCGGTGCTGGTCCGGGAGATCGTCGGCAACGCGTTCGGGCTGATCTCGGCGCTGCTCGGGCTGCGCCGGCTGGTCTGGGCGTGGCCGGTCGGCATGATCGGTAACGCGCTGCTGCTCACCGTCTTCCTCGGCGGGGTGTTCACCACCCCGCAGGCGCACGACCTGTACGGGCAGGCCGGCCGACAGGTGTTCTTCTTCGCGGTCAGCGTCTACGGCTGGTGGCGCTGGCAGCGCAACCGTCGGGGCGACGCCGGACAGGCGGCGGTCGTCCCGCGCTGGGCCACCGGACGGGAGCGGCTGATGCTGCTGCTGGCCGCCGTGGTCGGCACCGCCGCGGCGTACCCGCTGCTCAAGGCCCTGGGCTCGTGGGGTCCGCTGCCGGACGCCTGGATCCTCACCGGCAGCCTGCTGGCCACCTACGGCATGGCCCGCGGGTGGGTGGAGTTCTGGCTGCTCTGGATCGCGGTGGACGCGGTCGGCGTGCCGCTGCTGCTGCGCGGCGGGTTCTACCCGTCGGCCGTCATGTACCTGATCTACGGCGCCCTCTGCGTCTGGGGCTTCGCCGCCTGGTGGCGCACCTCGCGTGCCACGGCCACCGTCCGTCAGCCCATCTACCGGGAGGCCGTCGCATGACCAGTTTTGGGGATATCGAGCAGGCGGTCGCAGACATCGCGGCCGGCCGGCCGGTCGTGGTGGTCGACGACGCGGACCGGGAGAACGAGGGCGACCTGATCTTCGCGGCCGAGCTGGCCACGCCGGAGCTGATGGCGTTCATGGTGCGCTACACCTCCGGATACGTCTGCGTGGCGCTGACCGAGAGCGAAGCCGACCGGCTCGACCTGCCGCCGATGCACCACACCAACCAGGACCGGCGCGGCACCGCGTACACGGTGACGGTGGACGCCCGCGAGGGGGTCAGCACCGGCATCTCGGCGGCCGACCGCGCGCACACCAGCCGGCTGCTCGCCGCCGCGACGACCGACCCGACCGACCTGGCCCGCCCCGGGCACGTGGTGCCGCTGCGCGCCCGCGAGGGCGGGGTGCTGCGCCGGCCGGGGCACACCGAGGCGGGCATCGACCTGACCCGGTTGGCCGGGCTGCGGCCGGCCGGCGTGCTCTGCGAGCTGGTCAACGACGACGGCACCATGATGCGCCTGCCGGACCTGGAGAAGTTCTCCGCCGAGCACGGCCTCACGTTGGTCACCATCGCCGACCTGATCGCCTACCGGCGGCGTACCGAGAAGCAGGTCGAACTGGTCGCCGACGCCCGGATGCCGACCCGGCACGGGGTGTTCCGGGCACTCGGCTACCGCGCCGAGCACGACCCGGCCGAACACGTCGCGATGGTGCTGGGTGACCTCGGTGACGGCCAGGACGTGCTGGTCCGGGTGCACTCCGAGTGCCTGACCGGGGACGTGTTCGGCTCGCTGCGCTGCGACTGCGGGCCGCAGCTGGACGCCGCGCTGGCCCGGGTCGGGAAGGAAGGCCGGGGCGTGGTGCTCTACGTCCGTGGGCACGAGGGGCGCGGCATCGGGCTGCTGCACAAGCTGCAGGCGTACCAGTTGCAGGACCTGGGCCGCGACACCGTCGACGCCAACCTCGACCTGGGCCTGCCGGCCGACGCCCGCGACTACGGCACCGGCGCGCAGATCCTCTACGACCTGGGCGTGCGGTCGATGCGGTTGCTGACCAACAACCCGGCCAAGCGGGCCGGGCTGGAGGGGTACGGGTTGACGATCACCGGCCGGGAGAGCCTGCCGGTCGGCGCGCACCCGGAGAACATGCGCTACCTGCGCACCAAGCGGGACCGGATGGGTCACCTGCTGGACGAGTTGGACGAGGAGTCCGAGGCGCCGCTGGGGCGTCCGGTCGCCAACGACGAGATCGGAGCATGACGATGGCGGGTTTCGGTGAGCCGGGGGTCGAGGCGGTCGACGCCGCAGGACTGACGGTCGGGGTCGTCGCCGCCCGCTGGCACGGTGAGCTGACCGACCACATGCTGGAGCGGGCGGTGGCCGCCGCCGAGGCGTGCGGCGCTCGTTCCGTGGTCGCCCGGGTCGCCGGCTCGGTCGAGCTGCCGGTGGTGGCGCAGGCCCTGGCCCGCCGCTGCGACGTGGTGGTCGCCCTCGGCGTGGTGGTCCGTGGCGCCACCGCCCACTTCGACTACGTCTGCCGCTCGGTCACCGACGGGTTGACCCGGGTGGCGTTGGACGAGGGCAAGCCGGTGGCGCACGGGGTGTTGACGGTGGAGACCATCGAGCAGGCCCGCGACCGGGCCGGCCTGCCCGGTTCGGCGGAGGACAAGGGCTGGGCCGCCACGGTCGCGGCCCTCGACGCGGCACTGGCCGTGCGGACCGTGGCGGCGGGCAACGCCCAGCGGGTCGGCTTCGGCGGCTGAGGCACCCCCTTGCAGGCTCAGAGCCGACCGGCCTCGATGATCCGGCGCAGGAACTGCCGGGTCCGGGGCTGCGTCGGCTCGCCGAGCACCTGTTCGGGCGGGCCGCTCTCGACGACCCGCCCGGCGTCGAGGAAGCACACCTCGTCGGCGACCTCCCGGGCGAAGCCCATCTCGTGGGTGGCCAGCACCATGGTCATCCCGTCGGCCTTCAGGTCGCGGACCATCGACAGCACCTCGCCGACGAGCTCCGGGTCCAGTGCTGAGGTGATCTCGTCCAGCAGCATCAGCCGGGGTGAGTTCGCCAGCGCCCGGACGATCGCCACCCTTTGCTGCTGCCCGCCGGAGAGCCGGTCCGGGTAGGCGTCCGCCTTCGCGCCGAGCCCCACCCGGTCGAGCAACTCCCGGGCCTGCGCCTCCGCCTCCGCGCGGCCCCGACGGTGTACGCGCCGCGGCGCGAGGGTGATGTTGTCCAACACGCTCAGGTGCGGAAAGAGGTTGTACGCCTGGAACACCATGCCGATGCGCCGACGGACCTGGTCCGGGTCCACCCGGGGATCGGAGATGTCCTCGCCGTCCAACTCGATGGTGCCGTCGTCGAGTTCCTCCAGCAGGTTGACGCAGCGCAGCAGTGTCGACTTGCCGGAACCGGACGCGCCGATCACCGCCACCACCTGGTGCTCGGTGACGGTCAGGTCGAGCTGGTCGAGCACGGTGTGCCCGCCGAACTCCTTGCGCAGGCCCCGACAGCGCAGCAGTGCCATGGCTCAGCCTCCCGACTGCCGGCGGGCCGCGCGCAGCGTCACCCAGTCGGTGACCGCGATCAGCGGGATCGCGAGCAGCACGAAGAGCACCCCCGCCACGATGTACGGCGTGTAGTTGAAGGTCTGTGCGGTGGCGATCTGCGCGGCGCGGACCGCGTCGATCGGCCCGGCGAGCGACACCAGCCCCACGTCCTTCTGCAACGCCACCACGTCGTTGAGCAGGGGCGGCGCCACCCGGCGGACGGCCTGCGGCAGGACCACGTGGCGCATCGTCTGCCGGTGGGTCAGGCCCAACGAGCGGGCCGCCGCGAGCTGGCTGTGGTGCACCGACTCGATGCCGGCCCGGAACACCTCGGCGAGGTAGCCGCCGTAGGTGAGGACCAGCGCGATCCCGCCCAGCACCAGCACCGGCGGCATGCCCTGCAACCGCAGCCCCGGCACGCCGAGGGTGAGCAGGTAGAGCACGATGATCAGCGGCAGGCCCCGGAAGGTGTAGGTGTAGCCGGCGGCCAGCGCGCGGACCGGGAAGAAGACCGGCCCGCGCAGCGTCCGCAGCACGGCGATCACCAGCCCGAGCAGCAGCGCGCCGAACGCACAGCACACCAGCAGCCGGACGTTGAGCCAGAGCCCGCTCAGCACCGTCGGCAGCGCGTCGCGGGCGATCGCCGGATCCAGGAACGCGCGCCGGACCCGGTCCCAGCCCGGCGCCCCGGTCACCGCGATCACCAGCAGCGTGCCGAGCGCCGCCGTCGAGCAGGCCGCGACGAGCACGCTGTAGACGGTCTGCCGACGCCGGTACGCCGTGCGCCGCAGCTGCGCCTCGGACGGCACACGATCCAGAAGAGTCACCGCAGCTCGGCCGCCCCCGCCGCCTGAGCGAGCCACTTCTGCTCCAACTGCTTCAGGGTGCCCGCCGTGCTGAGCTGACCGACCGCGTCGCTCACGCACGGGGTCAGTGGGGAGTTCTTGTCGAGCAGCAACCCGAACGCCTCGGGCGTACCGACCTGCGGCACCTGCCCGACGATCGTCGCGTCGGTGATCTCCGCGCCGGTGATGTAGAAGGCGGTCGGCAGGTCCACCACCAGACCGTCCAGCTGCCCGTTCTGCAGTGCCTTCTTGGCGTCGTCGTTGCTGTTGTAGACCTGCGGCTTCGCGGTCGGCTTGATCACGTCGGTGATCGCCTGGTAGCTGGTGGTGCCGACCTGCGCGCCGAGCCGGGCGTCGCGCAGCTCGGCCAGCGACGTCCTGCCGGCGATCTTCGAGGACTTCAACGCGATGACGGTCTGTCGCACCAGGTAGTACGGCGCGGAGAAGTCGACCGCCTGCTTGCGCTCCTCGGTGATGGAGAACTGGTTGATGTCGAAGTCGAAGTCCTTCGGGCCGGGCGCGATCGCGGTGTCGAACTTGATCCGGGTCCAGGTGACGTCGGCGCGGGCGTAGCCGAGCTGCTCGGCCACCGCGTACGCGACGGCGGATTCGAAGCCCTCACCGTTGTCGGGCTTGTCGTCGGAGAACCACGGCTCGTACGCGGGCTGGTCGGTGGCGATGGTCAGCTTGCCCGGCGTACGCGTGGGCAGGCTGTCCTTGGCGCAGGACGCTGTGGCGGTGACAGTGGGGGTGGGTTTCTCGTCCTGTGGCGCGCATCCGGCGGTGGCTACCACGACGGCGCCGGCGAGGGGGAGCGCGAGAAGACGTGATCTGCTGGCCATGGCCGACAGCGTAGGGCTCCATGAGCATCGATCGACAATTGTCCCACCATGTTGGTAGGGAATTGTCCGCTTGCGGGACTCGGGCGGACCCGGACGCGGGGCCCTGCCGGGGAGGCTGGAAGAATCGCTTCCCGTGAAGACGTTCGAGGAGTTGTTCGCCGAGCTGCAGGCCAAGGCCGCCGCCGGCACCCCGGGCTCGGGCACCGTCGCCGCGCTGGACAAGGGCGTGCACTTCATCGGCAAGAAGGTCGTCGAGGAGGCGGCCGAGTCGTGGATGGCCGCCGAGCACGAGGGGCCGGAGCGCACCGCCGAGGAGATCTCCCAGCTGCTCTACCAGGTCCAGGTGCTGATGCTCGCCAGTGGTCTCGAGCTCAAGGACGTCTACCGACATCTGTGAGTGCCCCCACCCCGTTGATCGCCATCCGGATCGAAGGAGCACTCCGTCATGCTGCGTGTCGCCATTCCCAACAAGGGCACCCTGGCCGAACCGGCCGCCCAGATGCTGCGCGAGGCGGGCTACCGCCAGCGCACCGACCCCAAGGACCTTGTCTGCCGGGACGAGGCCAACGACGTCGAATTCTTCTACCTGCGCCCGAAGGACATCGCCACCTACGTCGGCTCCGGTGACCTCGACCTCGGGATCACCGGCCGGGACCTGCTGATCGACTCGGCCGCGCCAGCCGAGGAGGTCGTCGACCTGGCCTTCGGCCGGGCGACCTTCCGGTTCGCCGCCCGCCCCGACGACATCGCCTCCGTCCAGGAGCTGGGCGGTCACCGGATCGCCACCGCGTACCCGGGGCTGGTCGAGCGGCACCTCGGCGAGGTGGGGGTCAAGGCCGACGTGATCCGTCTCGACGGCGCGGTGGAGAACGCCGTACGCCTCGGCGTCGCCGACGTGATCGCGGACGTGGTGGAGACCGGCGCGACCCTGCGCCAGGCGGGCCTGGTGGTCTTCGGCGAGCCGCTGCTGCGCTCGTCGGCGGTGCTGGTCCGGCGGGCCGGCGCGCCCGCGCACGCGCAGGCCGAGCAGTTGCTGCGCCGCCTGCACGGGGTGCTGGTGGCCCGCCGCTACGTGATGCTCGCCTACGACGTGCCGGCCGGTCTGCTGGACCGGGCCAGCGGGCTCACCCCGGGCATCGAGTCGCCCACCGTGTCGCCGCTGCACCGGGAGGGCTGGGTGGCGGTGCAGGCGATGGTGCTCCGCGACGACGTGCACCGCATCATGGACGAGCTGTACGAGTTGGGTGCCCGCGCCATCCTCGTCACCAACATCCACGCCTGTCGCCTCTGACCGTCCCTCTCCCGAACCGCGGCCGTCTGCGTTCCGTCTCCGTTCCCGTCCGCGGCGCGGCCCGTCTGCGTTCCGTCTCCGTTCCCGCCCGCGGCGCGGCCCGTCTGCGTTGCGGTCCCGTGTCCGTCTCCGTCTCTGGCGAGGTGGCGGTCGCCGCCCGTCGCCGTCCGTGTCCCGTCCCTTTCCCGGCCCAGTCCGCGTCCATGGGGCGGCCCCAGCGGCTGATCCACTCGGGTTTCAGGAAACGGGGGTGTCCCTGGCGTGCGGACACCCCCGTTTTCATGAACCCGAGTGGATCTTGCGGGTGCGCGGGTGCGCGGGTGCGCGGCTAGAACGCCGGCAGGCGGCCGGCGATCGTCGGGCGGGCGGCGGCTTGGCGGGTGCTGGCTCGGCGGGTGGTGCGTCTGCGGGACGAGTGCGGGTGGCAGACTGGTGGGGTGAGTGATACCGAGCTGGTCCGCCTGAAGCCCCGCCGCATCCGCGCGGTCTGCTGGTCGGCGGCGGTCGCCCTGGTGGTGGTGTTCGGTCTGGTCGCGACGTCGCTGAGTGGCCCGACCGGTGATGGTTACGGCAGCTTCCAGCGCGGCGACCAGATCGCCATGATCGGCCTGGGCGTCTTCGGGGCGCTGGGTTGCCTGCTGTTCACCCGTCCCCGGGTGGAGGCGGACGCGCGGGGGATCCGGGTGCGCAACATCGTCGGCTCCTACCAGCTGCCCTGGGAGGTTGTCCGGGGCGTGCGCTTCGACCGGGGCGCGCCGTGGGCCAGCCTGGAGCTGCACGACGACGACCTGCTGCCGATGGTCGCCCTGCAGGCCGCCGACAAGGAGTCGGCAGTCGACGGGGTCCGCGCGCTGCGCCGCCTGCACGAGGCCCACCAGGCCCGTCTCGCCGAACGCGCCGTCGGCCGCTGACCCCAGCGACACCGCCCACGCCGGTCCGCGGCCGAACCGCCGACCGTCGACCTCGCGTCGCCGCCCAGCGGCCAGGCATGCGGCGCACCCCTCGCCAAGATCTGGACAACTTCCCTGAAACTGCTGCATCACGGCGCCGGGAGGCGGCAGTTTCAGGGAAAGTGCGCGGATCTTGAAGCGTCGCCAGGCGCGTGAGGGCCGCGCAGGGGTGGCACGGCGTCCCGGACGCTGCCCCGGGTGTCCCGGTTTGGGGGTGACCGGGGCGCCGGTGTAGTGTTGTCGAGTCGACCAGGCTGTCTCCGCGTGCGAGCAGACAGCCTTGAAAGCGGAGCGCCTGCTCCCACCTGAGTCACCGCTACGGTGGCCGGGTCCGGTCACCGGTTCCGGGCATGTCCCGGCGCTGGATGCGCGATCCTTGTGATCGTGCCGACCGGTCGAGCGGGCCCTGGCATACGCCGGGGCCTTCTGCTTTTCGAGTCGGTTCCCTCCCGGGAGCCGCAGGGGTCGGCGACACGGCAGAAACGACTCGAGGAGGCCCCATCAGCGTCGAACCACGCGTGAACGAGCAGATCCGGGCACGTGAGGTCCGACTGGTCGGCCCAGAGGGTGAGCAGGTGGGCATCGTCCCGCTGGAGCGCGCTCTTCAGCTGGCCGCGGACGTCGATCTGGACCTGGTCGAGGTTGCGCCGATGGCGCGCCCGCCGGTGTGCAAGCTCATGGACTTCGGCAAGTTCAAGTATGAGAGCGCACTCAAGGCGCGCGAAGCGCGGCGTAACCAGCAGCAGACCGTCATCAAGGAAATGAAGCTTCGGCCGAAGATCGACCCGCACGACTACGAGACCAAGAAGGGTCACGTGGTGCGGTTCCTCAAGGCGGGCGACAAGGTCAAGGTGACGATCATGTTCCGCGGTCGCGAGCAGAGCCGCCCGGAGCTGGGTTACCGGCTCCTGCGCCGGCTCGAGTCCGAGATCACGGACCTGGGATACGTCGAGGCCGCTCCCAAGCAGGACGGCCGAAACATGATCATGGTTCTCGCTCCGCACCGGGCCGTCAAGGCTTCCGCGGTCGCCGCCACGGCGTCCCGCGGTGGTCCTCGGGACCGGGCTGGGGACGAGTCCGCCGCTCCGGCAGCCGATGAGACCGCGGCGGTCGGCGAGACCGCAGCAGCCGGCGACACCGGCACCGCCGCCACCAGCGGCGAGTAACAGGGGAGAAGACGTTCCACATGCCGAAGATGAAGAGCCACACGGGTATGGGTAAGCGGGTCAAGGTGACCGGCAAGGGCAAGATCGTTGCCCAGCAGGCCGGCCTGCGCCACAACCTGGAGAAGAAGCCCTCCACCCAGACCCGCCGGCTGACCGGCACGGTCGTGCTGGCCAAGGCCGACGTCAAGCGCATCAAGAAGCTGCTCGGCCGCTGACGCGCGCCACCTTTACGTAAGAAGGAGTTGAGATGGCACGCGTCAAGCGGGCTGTAAACGCCCAGAAGAAGCGTCGTACCCTGCTGGAGACCGCGAGTGGTTACCGCGGTCAGCGCTCCCGCCTGTACCGCAAGGCCAAGGAGCAGGTGCTGCACTCGATGCAGTACGCCTACCGGGACCGTCGCGACCGCAAGGGCGACTTCCGGCAGCTGTGGATTCAGCGGATCAACGCGGGCGCCCGGGCCAACGGGATGACCTACAACCGTCTGATCCAGGGCCTGCGTCTGGCCGGCATCGAGGTCGACCGCAAGATCCTGGCCGACCTGGCTGTCAACGACGCCGCCGCCTTCGCGGCGATCGTCGAGCTGGCCCGGGCCGCGGTCGCGGCCGAGGGCACCGGCGGCGCGGCGGCTCAGGCCGCCTGATCCCCACGCACCAGAGCGAGGCGTCTCCCGTGTCGGCACCGCCGTCCGGGGGGCGCCTCAATCGTGCCGGAGGAGCGCACATCATGGCCTTCACCCCGCGTACCCCCAGGGTTGTCGCCGCCCGCCGCCTGCAACGCCGCCGGGACCGCGACGCCACCGGCCGTTTCCTGGCCGAGGGCCCGCAGGCGGTCCGCGAGGCCCTCGCGCGGCCGGGGGTGGTCACCGAACTGTTCGGTACGACCACCGCGCTCGACCGGTACCCGGAGTTGGCCGCCACGGCGGCCCGCGCCGACGTGCCGGTCTCGGAGGTGACCGACGACGCCCTCGCCGCGCTGGCCGAGACCGTCGCCCCGCAGGGCCTGGTGGCCGTCTGCCGGCACCTGGACGTGTCGTTGGAGCAGGCCCTCGCCGGTGCGCCCCGGCTGGTGGCGGTGCTCGCCGAGATCCGCGACCCGGGCAACGCCGGCACGGTGCTGCGCACCGCCGACGCGGCCGGCGCGGGTGCGGTGGTCTTCGCCGGAGACGCCGTCGACCCCTACAACGGCAAGTGTGTGCGGGCCTCGGCCGGCAGCCTCTTCCACGTCGACGTGGTGCGCGCCCCCGACCCGGTCGCGGTGGTCGAGGCGCTGCGCGCCGCCGGGCTGTCGATCTTCGCCACCACGGGGTACGGCGACAGCGATCTGGACGACCTGACCGACTACGGGCGGCTCGTCGGGCCCACGGCCTGGCTGTTCGGATCCGAGGCGCACGGCCTGCCCGAGGAGTTGACCGCCGCCGCCGACGCGCGGGTGCGGGTGCCGCTGTACGGGCGCGCGGAGAGCCTGAACCTGGCTGCGGCTGCCGCGGTCTGCCTGTACGCTTCAGCGAGAGCACAGCGCTGACGGTGTCCACACCCGGCGCGACTGACAGCAGGGGAGATGCTCCGTCCATGAACGCGACACGGCGTTCGTTTAGCCAGCCCGCCGGTGTCGGCGGGCGGCGGGCCTGACCTGCTCCCTGCGCAACTCCTACCGGCGGGCTGCGGCACAGCCGCGCGTCCGTAGACTCGCCTAGCCGCCCGTGGAGGGCTGGCGCCGCCGTGAGGGAGTGCCCGTACGCCATGAGCTACCGCAACGATCCGTACGACCCGAAGCAGGTCGCCCTGCTCGACCCCGCTGCCCTGGCCGAGGCCGTCGCGGACGCCACGAAGGCGTTCGAGGCCGCCGCCGACCCGGACGCGCTGACCGCGCTGCGTTCGGTGCACCTGGGTGACCGGTCACCGGTCTCCCTCGCCCGCCGGGAGATCGGCGCGCTGCCACCGGCCGCGAAGTCCGACGCCGGTAAGCGGGTCAACGAGGCCCGCCGGGCCATCGAGTCCGCGTACGCCGAGCGCGCCGAGGTGGTGGAGCGCGAGCAGGCCGAGCGGGTGCTGGTCGAGGAGCGGGTGGACGTCACGCTGCCCTACGACAGGCGTCCGCGCGGTGCGCGACACCCACTGAGCACCCTGATGGAGTCCATCAGCGACCTGTTCGTCGGGATGGGCTACGAGGTGGCCGAGGGGCCCGAGGTCGACCTGGAGTGGGTCAACTTCGACGCGTTGAACATCCCCGCCGACCACCCGGCGCGCGGGTTGATGGACACCTTCCACATCGCACCGGAGGGCTCCGGCCTGGTGCTGCGCACGCACACGTCGACGGTGCAGACCCGCACCATGCTCAGCCGCAAGCCGCCGATCTACGTGATCGTGCCGGGCCGCGTCTACCGCACCGACGAGATCGACGCCACCCACAGCCCGGTGTTCCACCAGGCCGAGGGCCTGGTCGTCGACAAGGGCATCACGATGGCGCACCTGCGCGGCACGCTCGACCACTTCGCCCGCGCGATGTTCGGCCCGGAGGCGAAGACCCGGTGGCGGCCGCACTACTTCCCGTTCACCGAGCCGTCGGCGGAGTTCGACGTGTGGTTCCCGGAGCACCGGGACGGCCCGCAGTGGGTCGAGTGGGGCGGCTGCGGCATGGTCAACCCGCGGGTGCTGCGCGCCTGCGGCGTCGACCCGGAGGTCTACTCCGGATTCGCCTTCGGTATGGGCATCGACCGGACCCTGATGGTCCGGCACGGGGTCAGCGACATCCGCCATCTCTTCGAGGGCGACGTGCGGTTCAGCCGCGCGCTCGGGACCGGGGCGTAGGCGATGCGGGTACGAGACACGGGAACGGTGGTCTGAAGTCATGCGAGTTTCTGTCAGTTGGCTGCGGGAGTACGTCGATCTCCCCGCCGACCTGCCCACCGGTGACCTGGAGCAGGCCCTGGTCGACCTCGGCATCGAGGTCGAGTCCGTGGTGGACCTGGCCGCGTCGGTCACCGGCCAGTTGGTCGTCGGTGAGGTCCGCGAAATCGAGGAGCTGACCGGTTTCAAGAAGCCGATCCGGTTCTGCCGGGTCGACGTGGGTGCCGCCAACGGCACCGGTGAGCCGCAGGAGATCGTCTGCGGGGCGCGCAACTTCGCCGTCGGTGACCGGGTGGTGGTGATCCTGCCCGGCGGCGTGCTGCCCGGCGGCTTCGCCATCGGCGCCCGCAAGACGTACGGGCACAACTCGGCGGGCATGATCTGCTCGGCCAAGGAGCTGGGCCTGGGCGACGACCACTCCGGCATCATCGTGCTGGGGCCGGACGTGACGGCCAAGCCGGGTGACGACGCGCGCCCGGTGGTCGGCCTGGACGACGTCGTGCTCGATCTGGAGATCACCCCCGACCGGGGGTACGCGCTGAGCCTGCGCGGCCTGGCCCGGGAGCTGTCGCACGCGTTCGAGGTGCCGTTGCGCGACCCGGCCCTGACGCCGGCACCGGGCGGCACCGAGACGCCCGCGTACCCGGTGGAGGTCCGCGACACGGTCGGCTGCGACCGGTTCACCGCCCGCCTGGTCCGCGGGGTCGACCCGACCGCGCCCACCCCGTCGTGGATGGCTCAGCGGCTCGTCACCGCCGGCATCCGCAGCATCTCGCTGCCGGTGGACATCACCAACTACGTGATGCTGGAGCTGGGCCAGCCGATGCACGCGTTCGACGCCGACCGGATCGTCGGGCCGCTGGTGGTCCGCCGCGCCGAGGCGGGGGAGAAGCTGACCACCCTCGACGGCGTCAACCGGGTGCTCACCGCCGACGACATGGTGATCTGCGACGACACTGGGCCGATCTCCCTGGCGGCGGTGATGGGCGGCGAGACCAGCGAGGTCGTCACCGGCGGCACCACGAACGTGCTCTTCGAGGCGGCGCACTGGGACCCGGCGATGGTCGGGCGGACCGCCCGCCGGCACAAGCTGTTCAGCGAGGCCGCGAAGCGCTGGGAGCGGGGCGTCGACCCGGCCGTGGCGCTGGTCGCGCTGGAGCGTGCCGTGCGGCTGCTCACCGAGCACGGCGGGGGCACCCCGAGCGCGGAGATCCTGGACATCGACCACGTCCGTCCGCGTACCCCGATCAGCCTGCCGGCGGACCTGCCGACCCGGCGGGTCGGCGTCGAGTACCCGCCGGCGCGGGTGGTCGCCCTGCTGGAGCGGGTCGGCTGCACCGTCGCGCAGGGCGCGGACCGGTTGTCCGAGGACCCGGGCGCGGTCGGTGTGGCCAGCGGCGTGGGGACGGTGCTGAGCGTCACCCCGCCGACCTGGCGGCCCGACCTGACCGACCCGGCCGACCTGGTCGAGGAGGTGGTCCGCCTCGACGGGTACGACAAGGTGCCGTCGGTGCTGCCGACCGCGCCCCCCGGTCGTGGTCTGACCCCCCGGCAGCGTCGCCGCCGGGCGGTCGCCGACTCGCTGGCCGAGCGGGGGTACGTGGAGGTGCTCGCGCACCCGTTCGTGTCGCCGGAGCTGGCCGACCAGCTCGG
Organism: Micromonospora parva; assembly: GCF_000718515.1. GTDB lineage: Bacteria > Actinomycetota > Actinomycetes > Mycobacteriales > Micromonosporaceae > Micromonospora > Micromonospora parva. The sequence continues at coordinate 86,020 of NZ_JNZS01000019.1, forward strand.
CCTGCCGGCCGACGACCCGCGTCGGCCCGCGGTGCGGCTGGCCAACCCACTGTCCGAGGAGGAGCCGCTGCTGCGCACCACGCTGCTCGGCCCGCTGCTCGGCACCCTCAAGCGCAACCTCGGCCGGGGTCACCGCGACCTCGCCCTCTACGAGATCGGCGCGGTCTTCCACCCGCGCGTCGGCGCCGGCAGCCCGCCCGCGATGGGCGTGGACCGGCGGCCCACCGACGAGGAGTTCGCGGCCGCCGACGCTGTGGTGCCGGCGCAACCGGTGCACGTCGCGGTGGTGCTCGCCGGGGACATCGACCCCGCCGGCTGGTGGGGGCCGGGTCGGCAGGCCGGCTGGGCGGACGCGATCGAGGCGGCCCGGGACGTGCTGGCCGCCGCCGGGATCCCCGACGAGCGGGTCGAGGTGCGTGCCACCGAGCACGCCCCGTGGCACCCGGGCCGCTGCGCCGAGCTGCGGGTCGACGACGCGGTCGTCGGGCACGCCGGTGAGCTGCACCCGGCGGTGGTCGCGGCGCTGGAACTGCCCCGTCGCACCAGCGCTATGGAGCTGAACCTCGACACGCTGCCGCCGACCCCGGTGACGCCCGCGCCGACGGTCTCCGGTTTCCCGCCGGCGCTGATCGACGTGGCCCTGGTGGTGGACGACTCGGTGCCGGCGGAGCAGGTGCGCCGGGCGTTGGAGACGGGCGCCGGTGAGCTGCTGGAGGACGTGCGGCTGTTCGACGTGTACTCCGGCGCGCAGCTCGGCGAGGGCCGCCGGTCGTTGGCGTACAAGCTGACCTTCCGGGCACCGGACCGGACCCTCACCGTCGAGGAGGCCGTCGCGGCCCGGGACGCGGCGGTCGCCGTCGCGGCCGAACGCCTCGGGGCCACCCTGCGCGGCGCCTAACCCCCACCCCACCCCCGCTCCCATCCTCGCGATCTTGCAGTTTGTGTTGCCGATTCGTACCTTTGGTCGGCTATGCGGGCGCAGTAAGTGCAAGATCGCGAGGGTGGGGCGGGGTTTCTACATCATCATGCAGGGGGCTGTATTAACTTGCAGGAATCGGGTCGCCCTTGTTAATCTTCGCTGCATAGTCATGCGGAGGTGGGTATGGGGATTCGAGTCGCGGTCGCCGGAGCGAGCGGGTACGCCGGGGGTGAGCTGCTGCGCCTGATCGCCGGGCACCCGGAGTTCGACCTGGTCGCCGCCACCGCCCACAGCCAGGCCGGGCACCGCGTCGACGTGGTGCACCCGCAGCTCACCGGGCTCGACCTGGTGCTCGGCACGACCGATCCGACCACCCTGGCCGACGCGGACCTGGTCTTCCTGGCCCTGCCGCACGGTGAGTCGGCGGCCCTCGCGGCGCAACTGCCGGCCGAGGTGCGGATCGTCGACCTGGGCGCCGACCACCGGCTGGCCGACCCGTACGCCTGGGCGCAGTACTACGGCGGCACGCACGCCGGGCAGTGGACCTACGGGCTGCCCGAGCTGCCCGGTCAGCGGGAGCTGATCGCCGGCTCCACCCGGGTGGCGAACACCGGCTGCTACGCCGCCGCGATCACCCTGGCGCTCGCGCCGTTGATCGCCGACGGCGCGGCCAGCCCCGCCGACGTGGTGGTCGTGGCCGCCTCCGGCACCTCGGGCGCGGGGCGGGCCGCGAAGCCGCACCTGCTGGCCAGCGAGGTGATGGGCGACCTGTCGCCGTACCGGGTCGGCACCCACCAGCACGTCCCGGAGATCAAGCAGGCCACCGGTGCGACGGGTCTGTCGTTCACCCCGGTGCTGGCGCCGATGCCGCGCGGCATCCTCGCCACTGTCACCGCGACGCCGGCGCGCGGCGTCGACCCGCAGGAGGTGCTGGCGCGGGCGTACGCGGACGCGCCGTTCGTGCACGTGCTCCCGGAGGGCCGCTGGCCGCATACCGCCGCCACGCTGGGCTCCAACTCGTGTCACCTGCAGGCCACCGTCGACGTCGACTCGGGTCGTCTGATCGTGCTGAGCGCACTGGACAACCTGGGTAAGGGCGCTGCCGGCCAGGCCGTACAGAACGCCAATCTCATGCTCGGCCTGCCGGAGACGACGGGCCTGTCGATGTGGGGAGTCACCCCTTGAGCGTCACCACCCCTCGGGGGTTCCGGGCAGCCGGTGTGGCCGCCGGCCTCAAGGCCAGCGGCGGCGCGGACGTCGCACTGGTCGTCAACGACGGCCCGGACGCCGGCGTGGCCGGTGTCTTCACGACGAACCGCGTCAAGGCTGCGCCGGTGCTCTGGACGCAGCAGGTCGTGCAGGGCGGCGTGGTCCGCGCGGTGGTGCTCAACTCCGGTGGTGCCAACGCCTGCACCGGCCCGGCCGGCTTCCAGGACACGCACGCCACCGCCGAGCACACCGCCGCCGCGCTGACCTCGGTCAGCCCACGGTTGATCCTCGGCGCCGGTGAGGTCGCGGTCTGCTCGACCGGCCTGATCGGTGAGCGGCTGCCGATGCCGAAGCTGCTGCCGGGGGTCAGTTCGGCGATCCGTGGGCTGTCCCGCGATGGTGGCGTGGCCGCCGCCGAGGCGATCATGACCACGGACACCCGGTCGAAGACCACTGTGGCCCGGGGGAGCGGGTGGACTGTCGGTGGCATGGCCAAGGGCGCGGGGATGCTCGCGCCGGGGATGGCCACCATGCTCTGCGTGTTGACCACCGACGCGGTGGCAGGGCCGGCGGTGCTGGACGAGGCGCTGCGCGCGGCGACCCGGGTCACCTTCGACCGGGTCGATTCCGACGGCTGCATGTCCACCAACGACACGGTGCTGCTGCTGGCCAGTGGTGCGAGCGGCATCGAGCCGACGCCGGCCGAGCTGGCCGCCGCGGTCACCGCGGCCTGTCACGACCTGGCCCAGCAGTTGGTGGCCGACGCCGAGGGCGCGACGAAGCAGGTCGCCATCGACGTGGTCGGCGCGGCGGACGAGGACGAGGCGGTCGAGGTGGGCCGTTCGGTGGCCCGCAACAACCTGGTCAAGACGGCGCTGTTCGGCAACGACCCCAACTGGGGTCGGATCCTCGCCGCCGTCGGCACCACGGCCGCCGCGTTCGATCCGGACGAGGTGGACGTGGCGGTCAATGGGGTGTGGGTGTGCCGGGGCGGTGCCGGCGCCGAGGACCGTTCGAAGGTCGACCTGACCGGCCGGGACGTGACGATCCGGATCGACCTGCACGCGGGTACGTCGGCCGCCACCATCTGGACCAACGATCTGTCGCACGCGTACGTGCACGAGAACTCGGCGTACTCGACATGAGCCTCAGTAGCGATCTGGCTCGTGCGCAGGCCAAGGCGGAAACGCTGATCGAGGCGCTGCCGTGGTTGGCGCGTTTCTCCAGCTCGACGGTCGTGGTCAAGTACGGCGGCAACGCGATGACCGATCCACTGTTGCAGCAGGCGTTCGCGGCCGACATGGTTTTCCTGCGGTACGCGGGCCTGAAGCCCGTGGTGGTGCACGGCGGTGGTCCGCAGATCTCCGCCATGCTGGGTCGTCTCGGCATCGCCAGTGAGTTCCGTGGTGGTCTGCGGGTGACCACCGCCGAGGCGATGGACGTGGTCCGGATGGTGCTGGTCGGTCAGGTGGGCCGGGAGCTGGTGGGTTTGATCAACTCGCACGGTCCGTTCGCTGTCGGCCTGTCGGGGGAGGACGCCCGGTTGTTCACCGCGGTGCGCCGCCCGGCGTACGTGGACGGGCAGGCTGTGGACGTCGGCCAGGTCGGCGACGTCGAGTCGGTGGACGTGTCGGCGGTGACGGATCTGATCGACGCCGGCCGGATCCCGGTGATCTCGACGGTCGCGCCGGACGTCGACGGGGTGTTGCACAACCTCAACGCGGACACTGCCGCCGCCGCTCTGGCGGTCGCGTTGCGGGCCCGCAAACTGGTGGTGCTCACCGATGTGGCCGGTCTGTACGCCGACTGGCCGGACACCACCAGCCTGGTCTCCGAGATCGCCGCGGACGACCTGGCCAAGCTGCTGCCCAGCCTCGAGTCGGGGATGGTGCCGAAGATGGAGGCCTGCCTGCGGGCGGTGCGTGGGGGAGTGCCCGCCGCGCACGTCGTCGACGGTCGGGTGGCGCATTCCACGTTGCTTGAGGTGTTCACCTCGGAAGGGTTCGGAACGATGGTGGTGCCGGGAGACGGGACGGACGCGACATGAGCACGTTGGCGCAGCGGTGGAAGCAGTCCATGATGGACAACTACGGCACGCCGCCGTTGGCGTTGGTCTCCGGCGCCGGAGCGGTGGTGGTCGACGACGCGGGCCGGGAGTACCTGGACCTGGTGGGTGGCATCGCTGTCAACGCTCTCGGTCACGCCCATCCGGCGGTGGTGGCGGCGGTGTCGAAGCAGGTCGCGACCCTCGGGCACGTCTCCAACCTCTATGTGGCCGAGCCGCCGGTCGCCCTCGCCGAGCTGCTGTTGGCGCTCGCCGGCCGACCGGGGCGGGTCTTCTTCGCCAACTCGGGCGCGGAGGCGAACGAGGCGGCGTTCAAGCTGTCCCGGCGCACCGGCCGCACCCAGGTGGTGGCCACCAGGGGTGGCTTCCACGGCCGTACCATGGGTGCTCTCGCGTTGACCGGCCAACCGGCGAAGGCCGACCCGTTCCGGCCGTTGCCCGGCGAGGTGACCCACGTCGACTACGGCGATGTCGCCGCCCTCGACGCGGCCGTCTCCGACGCCACCGCGATGGTGATCCTGGAACCCGTTCAGGGTGAGAACGGCGTGCTCGTCCCGCCGGCCGGTTATCTCGCGGCGGCCCGGCGGATCACCGCCCGGCACGGCGCGCTGCTGGTCCTCGACGAGGTGCAGACCGGCATCGGGCGCACCGGGCACTGGTTCGCGCACCAGGCCGAGGGCGTGGAGCCGGACGTGGTCACCCTGGCCAAGGGGTTGGGTGGCGGGCTGCCCATCGGGGCGACGCTGGCGTTCGGCCCCGCCGCGGACCTGCTCACTCCCGGCTCGCACGGCACCACGTTCGGCGGCAACCCGGTCAGCTGCGCGGCGGCGCTCGCCGTGGTGGCGACCATCGCCAACGAGGGTCTGCTCGACAACGTCAAGCGGGTCGGTGAGCGGTTGCGTCGCGGCATCGAGGCGCTGGGCCACCCGCTGGTCGCCGGGGTACGCGGCGCCGGTCTGCTGCTCGGCGTGGTGCTCACCGCGCCGGTGGCGCCGGTGCTGGCCGAGGCCCTGCGCGAGGCCGGCTTCCTGGTCAACCCGGTGCAGCCGGGTGTGGTCCGGTTGGCGCCGCCGCTGATCCTCACCGCCGCCCAGGCGGACACCTTCCTCGCGGCGTTGCCGGCCGCACTGGACGCGACCGCCCCGGCAGCGGCCGGCGCGGACACCGCACCAGCCACAGTGACCACCACGACGGGGACGACTCGATGACCCGGCACTTCCTGCGCGACGACGACCTTTCGCCCGCCGAACAGTCAGCGGTCCTCGACCTGGCGGCCCGGATGAAGGCGGACCGGTTCGGTCACCGGCCACTGGTCGGCCCCCGCTCGGTGGCGGTGCTGTTCGACAAGCAGAGCCTGCGGACCCGGATCTCGTTCGACGCCGGGATCGCCGAGCTGGGCGGGCACCCGCTCGTGGTGGACACGCAGGTCACCCACTTCGGTCGGGGTGAGTCCCTCGCCGACGCGGGGCGCGTGCTGTCCCGCTACGTCGCGGCGATCGTGCTACGGACCCACGGTGACGAGCGGATCGCCGAGGTGGCGGCGGGGGCCAGTGTGCCCGTGGTCAACGCGCTCACCGACGGTTTCCACCCGTGCCAGTTGCTGGCCGACCTGCTCACCGTCCGGGAGCGGTGCGGTGGCACGGCCGGTCGCACCCTGGCGTACGTGGGGGACGGCGCGAACAACATGGCGCAGTCGTACCTGCTGGCCGGGGCGACGGCCGGGATGCACGTGCGGATCGCCGGCCCGTCCGGGTTCGCGCCGGACGCGGCGGTGGTGCAACGGGCCGCGCGGATCGCGGCCCAGACCGGCGGGTCGGTGCGGGTGCTGACCGACCCGGTCCAGGCGGTACGCGACGCCGACGTGCTGGCCACCGACACCTGGACGTCGATGGGGCAGGAGTCCGACGGGTTGGACCGGGTCACGCCGTTCCTGCCGTACCAGGTGAACAAGGAGTTGCTCGGCCAGGCCGCGCCGGACGCTATCGTGCTGCACTGCCTGCCGGCGCACCGCGGCGAGGAGATCACCGACGAGGTGCTCGACGGCCCGCAGAGCGCGGTCTTCGACCAGGCGGAGAACCGGCTGCACGCCCAGAAGGCGCTGCTGACGTTCCTGCTGGACGCCGCGACCGGGGAGTCCCGATGACCGCACCGTTGACCCGCGCGGCCCGGCACGCCCGGATCGTGGAGCTGATCCGCGACCGGACGATCCGGTCGCAGACCGAGCTGGCCGACCTGCTCGCCGCCGACGGCGTGGGCGTCACCCAGGCCACTCTCTCGCGGGACCTGGAGGAGTTGGGCGCGGTCAAGGTGCGCGGCGGCGACGGTCCGGCCGTCTACCTGATCCCCGAGGACGGTCAGCGACCGTTGCGCGACGCCGAGGCCGCTCCGGCCCGGCTGGTACGACTGCTGCGCGAACTGCTCAACGGGGTCGACTCCAGCGGCAACATCGCCGTTCTGCGGACCCCGCCGGGCGCGGCCCAGTACCTGGCCAGCGCGTTGGACCGGGCGGGTCTGCCCGAGATCGTCGGCACCATCGCCGGCGACGACACCATCCTCGTCGTGGCCCGTGAGGCCGTCGGCGGGGCGGCGCTGGGGGAGAAGCTCGCCGGCTGGGCCCGCCGCGACGACACCATCGACGGGACCACCGCCTCATGACGCGGCGGAGCGTGAAGAGTGACCGAGCGCGGCGAGTGAGCCCCGCAGTCGCGAGCGAAAGGCAACCAGAGCAATGATGGGCGACGTGGACGACAAGAGCCTGACCGAGAACAGTGCCGCCACCAACCGGACGAGCCTCTGGGGTGGCCGGTTCGCGGGCGGCCCCGCCGAGGCGCTCGCCCGACTGTCGGTGAGCGTGCAGTTCGACTGGCGGCTGGCCCCGTACGACATCGCCGGTTCCCGGGCGCACGCCCGGGTCCTCGCCGGTGCCGGCCTGCTCGACCCGGAGGAGCTGGGCCGGATGCTGGCCGCGCTGGACGACCTGGAGGCCGCCTGCGCCTCCGGGGCGTTCCGGCCCACCATCGACGACGAGGACGTGCACACCGCGCTGGAGCGTGGCCTGCTGGAGCGCCTCGGCAGCCTCGGTGGCAAGCTGCGCGCCGGCCGGTCCCGCAACGACCAGGTCGCCACCGACCTGCGGCTCTACCTGCGGGATCACGCCCGGGGCGTGGCCAGCCGGCTGGTCGAGCTGGCGGAGGCGCTGGTGGAACAGGCCGAGCGGCACGTCGACACCGCCGCGCCGGGCATGACCCACCTCCAGCACGCTCAGCCGGTCACCTTCGGGCACTGGCTGCTGGCGCACGTGCAGCCGCTGCTGCGCGACCTGGAGCGGCTGCGTGACTGGGACCACCGGGCGGCGATCAGCCCGCTCGGCGCGGGCGCGCTGGCCGGTTCCGGGCTGCCGTTGGACCCGGTGGCGGTGGCCAAGGAGCTGGGTTTCCGGACGTCGTTCGCCAACTCGATGGACGCGGTCGCCGACCGGGACTTCGTCGCCGAGTTCCTCTTCACCACCGCGTTGATCGGGGTGCACCTGTCCCGCCTCGGCGAGGAGGTGGTGCTCTGGACCTCGCACGAGTTCGGCTGGGTGGAGCTGGACGACTCGTTCGCCACCGGCTCGTCGATCATGCCGCAGAAGAAGAACGCGGACATCGCCGAGCTGGCCCGGGGCAAGTCCGGGCGGCTGGTCGGCGGCCTGATGACAGTGCTGACCATGCTCAAGGGCCTGCCGATGACCTACGACCGGGACATGCAGGAGGACAAGGAGCCGGCCTTCGACGCGGTCGACACCCTGGAGCTGCTGCTTCCGGCCCTGGCGGGAATGATCTCCACGATGACGGTCCGGGTGGACCGCCTCGTCGCCGCCGCCCCGGTCGGTTTCTCCCTCGCCACCGAGGTCGCCGACTGGCTGGTCCGACGCAACGTGCCGTTCCGGGACGCGCACGAGATCACCGGCCAGCTGGTGGCGCTCTGCGCGGCTCGCGAGTGCGAGCTGAACGATGTCTCCGACGAGGACCTGGCCACGATCAGCGGGCACCTCGACCCGTCGGTGCGCGACGTGCTCTCGGTCCGTTCGGCTCTCGCGGCCCGGACCACCCCCGGGTCCACCGGTCCCGGCCCGGTCGCCGACCAGCTCGCCGCCGCGGCGGACCGGTTGGCCGGTTGGCGGGAGTGGGCCGCCGAGCGGGTCGTTCCGCGCTGAGCTGTGCCGTGGCGTCGGCGTCGGCGTCGGCCGCCGGCGCCACGGCTGGTTCAGGCCGTCGGGCGCTCCCGCTTGGGGAGCTTCGCCACCACCATGTCGTACGACGAGTCGACCGCCTCGGTCAGCTCCTCGTCGCCGATCCCGCCGTCCAGGCGCAGCGTGTTCCACCCGGACCGGCCGATGTAGGCCATCACGCTGGCGTCGCCGGGGTGTCGGTGCAGCCACTCGTCGGCGACCTCCCGGGTCGGCCCGCACTTGACGCCGACCGTCGGTTTGCCCCCGGCGCTGCCGAGGAACGCGAAGATCCGGCTGCCCACCTTCACCACCTCGTCGCCCTCCCACGGCTGGTCCAGCCATGCTCCCGGCTTCGCCAGGCAGTACGCCAGCATCTCCGCGCGCTCCATGGGTGCCTCCTCGTCGTGCGCACAGTGTGCCCGCCCGACCGCCGTCGCGGGCGCGACGTGCCGATCCGGGTGTGTGCTCAGGACGCGCCGGATCCGGCGGTCTGCTCGGACGAGCGGGCGGCGACCCGCTCGTAGCGCTGTCGGGCCGCCTGTGCGCTGCCCAACCCCAACCCGTACGCGATCGCCTGCCAGGTCAGCCCCCGGTCGCGGGCCAGTGTCAACAGGCCGGCTTCCAGGGCGTCCAGCTCGGCGCGGACGTGGGGCAGCAGGGTCAGCGCGGCGGTCAGGTCGGCGGCGTCGACCGGCTCCTCCGTCGGTTCGCGTTCGGCCCCGCCGGCGGCCAGCGCGGTGACCAGGGCGACCGCCTCCCACGGGTCCAGCACGTACGGGTGGGCCCAGCGGCCCCGCTGGGCGTCGGTGCCGGCGTGCCGCTCGGCGATCCGGTGCAACGCCTCGTGCGTGCGGTGGGCGCGGGCGCGGGCCGGGTGGGGCGCGGTGAATGGATCGTCCGTCGTCATACCCCGAGCACACATCATCAACGTCCGGTTGTCAACAAAACGTTCAAATCTCGTCGTGGGTCCGCTCGCGGCCGACCCCCGGGCGCGCATCGCCCGCTCGGCTGCCGGGTCGGCGGGATGGGTACCGTCGGGGGCATGCCCCTGCTGCCCGGTGACCGCACCAGCGACCCCGACCTGGCGGCCCTGGCTGACCTGCTCGCCGGGCCCCTGCTGCCGGCGGCGCGCGGGCTGCTGGGCTGCCGCCTGCACGCCGGCGGGGTCACCGTCCGGATCACCGAGGTCGAGGCGTACGCGGGAACCGGCGGCGATCCCGCTTCGCACGCCCATCGGGGCCGCACTCCACGCAACGCCGTGATGTTCGGCCCCGCCGGGTACGCCTACGTCTACTTCACCTACGGCATGCACTGGTGCGTCAACGTGGTCACCGGGGTCGAGGGGACGGCCACCGCCGTGCTGCTGCGCGCCGGTGAGGTGGTCGACGGGCTGGCCACCGCACGGGAGCGCCGGCCGGCCATCCGGCGGGACGTGGACCTGGCCCGGGGGCCCGCCCGGCTCTGCTCCGCGCTCGGCATCGACCGCGAGGCGTACGGCGCGTACCTGCTCGGCGACGGCCCGGTCCGGCTGCGGCCGCCGGCCCGGCCGGTGCCGCAGGAGGCGGTGGCGGCGGGTCCCCGGGTGGGCGTGACCGGCGCGCACGACCTGCCCTGGCGGTTCTGGCTGGACGGCGATCCCACTGTGAGCGCGTACCGCCGGCACGTGCCCCGCGTCCGGCGCTGAACGCGCCCGGCGGCGTGTGAGCGGCGGAGTGTGTCAGTGGGTGTGGCCATAATCACCGCACCTGCTCACCGACGGTACGGAGGACGCCATGGCAACGCTGCTCGCGATCGGCACGGCGAAGGGGTTGTTTCTCGCCACCAGCACTGACGACCGGCGCAGTTGGGAGATCACCGGTCCACACTTTCCGATGACCGGTGTCTACGCGGTGGCTATCGACACCCGCCGTCCCACCCCACGGTTGCTCGCCGGCATGACCAGCTCACACTTCGGCCCGAGTGTCGCCACCAGCGACGACCTCGGTGCTTCCTGGGACGAGCCCGACCAGGCGCCGGTCGCGTTCCCGGCCGACACCGGCGTCTCCCTCGGGCGGGTCTGGCAGTTGACGCCGGCCGGCCCCGACGAGCCGGACGTGGTCTGGGCCGGCACCGAGCCCTCGGCGTTGTTCAAGTCGACCGACGGCGGCCGCAGCTTCGAGCTGGTCCGTTCCCTCTGGGACCACCCGCACCGTCCGCAGTGGGAGGCCGGCTTCGGCGGTCAGGCCGTGCACACCGTGCTGCCCCACCCGCGTGACAGGGCTCGGCTGCTGGTCGCCATGTCCACCGGTGGGGTCTACCGCTCGGAGGACGCCGGGGCGAGCTGGACGCCGGGTAACACCGGCATCCGCGCCTACTTCATGCCCGACGAGTGGCCGGAGTTCGGCCAGTGCGTGCACAAGGTCGCCCGGGACGCCGGCAACCCCGAGCGGCTGTACGCGCAGAACCACCACGGCGTCTACCGCTCCGACGACGACGGCCGCACCTGGTCCTCGATCGCCGACGGGCTGCCCAGCGACTTCGGCTTCCCGATGGTGGCCCACCCGGGGCGTGCCGGCACGGTGTGGACCTTCCCGCTGGTGGCCGACGGGGAGCGGTTCCCGACCGATCACCGCTGTCGGGTGTTCCGCTCCGCCGACGCCGGCGGCAAGTGGGAGCCACTGTCGGTCGGGCTGCCCGAGGGGCCGTTCTATCCGGCGGTGCTGCGCGACGCGATGTGCGCCGATGACGCCAGCCCCGGCGGGGTCTACTTCGGCACCCGCTCCGGTTCGGTCTTCGCCAGCCGCGACGAGGGTGACTCCTGGTCGACGGTCGCGGCGCACCTGCCCGACGTGCTCTGCGTTTGCGCCGCGGAGGTCTGAGCATGGTCACCGTGCTGCTGCCCGGCCCGCTACGCGGCGAGGCCGGAGGTGCGAGTCGGCTGAGCGTCACCGCCGCCGGGACGCTGCGGGCGGTCCTCGACGAAATGGCCGTCGCGCACCCCCGGCTGGCTCGGCGCATCCGCGACGAGCGTGGCGAGCTGCGCCGCTACGTCAACGTCTTCGTCGACGGGGAGGACTGCCGTCACTCCGGCGGTCTGGCCACCCCGGTCAGCGACGGCGCGGAGGTGCAGGTGTTGCCCTCGGTCGCGGGCGGCTGACCGCGCCGGCACCGCCGGGCGGTGTCGACCTGGATGTCGGGTTGCGGCGAGTGACCGGCGCCACTGCGGGGCGTCCCGCCGACGGAATAGTTGCGTCGTCAAATAAGTTGTGGCCTGCGTCCGGGTACCACGACGGCACCTGGTTGACACGCGAGGAGCTGGTCATGCAGTTCGGAATCTTCACCGTCGGTGACGTCACTGTCGATCCGACCACCGGTCGGGAGCCGACCGAGCATGAGCGGATCAAGGCGATGGTCGCGATCGCGTTGAAGGCCGAGGAGGTCGGCCTGGACGTCTTCGCCACCGGCGAGCACCACAACCCGCCGTTCGTGCCGTCGTCACCGACCACCATGCTCGGCTACATCGCGGCGCGTACCGAACGCCTGCTGCTGTCCACCGCCACCACGCTGATCACCACCAACGACCCGGTGAAGATCGCCGAGGACTACGCGATGCTCCAGCACCTGTCCGGTGGCCGGGTGGACCTCATGATGGGCCGCGGCAACACCGGCCCGGTCTACCCGTGGTTCGGCAAGGACATCCGCGCCGGCATCCCGCTGGCCATCGAGAACTACGACCTGCTGCACCGGCTGTGGCGCGAGGACGTGGTCGACTGGAAGGGCAAGTACCGCACCCCGTTGCAGTCGTTCACCTCGACGCCGCGCCCGCTCGACGGCGTGCCCCCGTTCGTCTGGCACGGCTCGATCCGCAGCCCGGAGATCGCCGAGCAGGCCGCCTACTACGGTGACGGCTTCTTCGCCAACCACATCTTCTGGCCCAAGGAGCACACCCAGCGGATGATCGGGCTCTACCGCCAGCGGTTCGCGCACTACGGCCACGGCTCCGCCGACCAGGCGATCGTCGGCCTCGGCGGGCAGGTGTTCATGCGCCGCAACTCGCAGGACGCGGTCCGGGAGTTCCGGCCCTACTTCGACAACGCCCCGGTCTACGGGCACGGGCCGTCGCTGGAGGAGTTCACCCGGGAGACGCCGCTGACCGTGGGCAGCCCGCAGCAGGTCATCGACCGCACCCTCGGCTTCCGCGAGTACGTCGGTGACTACCAGCGGCAGCTGTTTCTGATGGACCACGCGGGTCTGCCGCTGAAGACCGTGCTGGAGCAGCTCGACCTGCTCGGCGAGGAGGTCGTGCCGGTGCTGCGCAAGGAGTTCGACGCGCTGCGTCCGGCGCACGTGCCGGCCGCGCCGACGCACGCCTCGCTGGTCGCCGCCGCCGGCGGCGCCAAGGACAGCACCGTGCACGCCGTCGACGACGTGACCGGCAAGGCACCGGAGGGGGCGACCCGATGACCCGCCGCAGCCTGGCCGTCATCTCGGCGGGGCTGAGTCAGCCCTCGTCGACCCGGCTGCTCGCCGACCAGCTCGCCGCGGCCACCCGCGACGAGCTGGTCCGGCGCGGCTCCGAGGTGCAGCTGCACGTCGTCGACCTGCGCGAGTACGCCCACGACGTGGTGAACAACATGCTCACCGGGTTCGCACCCGCGGCGCTGCGCGAGGTCATCGACACGGTGACCGGGGCGGACGGGATCATCGCCGTCACCCCGATCTTCAGTGCCTCGTACAACGGGCTGTTCAAGTCCTTCTTCGACGTGCTGGATGCCGAGTCGCTGATCGACCGCCCGGTGCTGATCGGCGCCACCGGCGGCACCGCCCGACACTCCCTCGCTCTGGAGCACGCCGTCCGCCCGATGTTCGCCTACCTCCGGTCGGTGGTGGTCCCGACGGCGGTCTTCGCCGCCCCGGAGGACTGGTCCGACGGCACCGCCGACGGCGCGCTGCGCGCACGGATCCGGCGTGCCGCCGGGGAGTTGGCCGACCAGATCGAGCGCCGACCACCGGCCACCGGGCCGGCCGACCCGTTCGCCCTGACGACCGATTTCCTGCAGATGCTCGGCCGGGGCGACGGCCCGACGGTCAGCTGACCGGGTGGGCGACCAGCACCGGGCAGTGCGCGTGCTGGATCGCCGCCTGACTCACCGACCCGAGCAGCAGACCGGTGAACCCGGCCCGGCCCCGGGTGCCCACGACCAGCAGCGCCGCCGCGCCGCTGGCCTCGATGAGCCCCTGGGCCGCGCCGGCCGCCCAGACCGGATGCTCCCGCACCACCAGGTCGGGATGCCGGGCGCGCACCACGGCGGAGGCGTCGGCCAGCAGCCGCACCGCCTCGGCCTGGTGCGCGGCCTGCGACTCCTCGATCTCCTCCGGCACCGTCCGGCCGCCGTCCGCCGCAACGACGTGCACCAGCACCAGCGGCACGTCCCGCAGCGCCGCCTCGTCGGCGCCGACGCTCACGGCGAGGCCTGACGACTCGGACCCGTCGACGCCGACCAGCACCGGACCGTCCACCGGGATCGGCTGCTCGTCCGGGCGGACCACCAGCACCGGGCAGTGCGCGTGCGCCGCCACCTGCGCGCCGACCGAGCCGAGGAGCAGCCCGGCGAACCCGCCCCGGCCGCGGCTGCCCACCACCACCAGCTCCGCCCGGCGGGACTCCTCGATCAGGGTGGCGCCCGGGCCCCCGGTGACCTGACGCGCCTCGACAGCGAGGCGGGGCCACCGCTCGCCCAGCTCGGCCGCGGTGCGCTCCAGCATCTTCTGCGCCTCCTCGGAGGGCGCCGGCACGCCGATCTCGTACGGGTTGAGCGGCACGCCGTAGCCGAACGGATGCAGGTAACCGTGCACCACCAGCAGCGGCCGGGATCGGAGCTGCGCGGCCCGGGCCGCGTGCTCGGCGGCGACGAGGCTGGACGGCGATCCGTCCACACCCACCACGACAGGTCGGTTCATCGGCACTCCCTGGGTCGGTCAGGTCATTGTCGGCGTTGCCCGGCCGCCGCGCCGTGGAACGCGCCGGCCCGGGCCGACCGACCGCCGCCGCCTGAGCCCGCGTCGGAGCACCCGGAGCCGGCGTCGGAGCACCGGTGCGCGCCGCCCGGGCCGTGCGGTGTCAGCTCTGCCGACCCTCGCGGCGACGCCGGACGACCACCACCGGGCTGTGCGCGTGATGCAGCACCGCGTGGCTCACCGAGCCGAGCAGCATGCCGGCCAGCGCGCCCCGACCGCGCGCCCCGACCACGGTGAGCTGCGCGGCGGCCGACTCCTCGACGAGGACCTTCGCCGGCCCGCCGTACGTGACGCGGCGCCGCACCGGCACGTCCGGGTACCGCTCGCACCAGCCGGCGAGGGCCTCGGCGAGCACCCGCTCCTCCTCGGCGGCGAGCGCTTCCACGTCGTACGCCACCGGCAGGAGGTCGCTCGGCGGGACCGGCATGATCCAGGCGTGCACGGCGAGCAGCTCGGTACCCCGCAACGAGGCCTCGTCGAAGGCGAAACCCAGCGCCTGGTCGGACCGGGGCGAGCCGTCCACCCCGACCAGGACCGGCCCGTCGGCGCGGGCCTCACCCTTGACGACGAGCACCGGGCAGTCGGCGTGGGCGGAGACCTGCACCGCGACCGAACCCATCAGCAGTCCGCCGAAGCCGCCCAGGCCCCGGCTTCCGAGCACCAGCAGCGCCGCGTCCCGGGCCTCGGCCAGAAGCACCGGCGTGGCCGCGCCGTCGACCACCGCGCCGGTGACGGCGACGTCCGGCGTGACCTTGCCGGCCTCGGTCACCGCCTCGGCGACCACCTGCTCGGCCTGTTGGCGAAGCCCGGCGTGCGGGGGAGCGCCCGGCGCCGGCGCGAGCGACACGTCGTAGAGCGGCCAGATGAACGCGTGCACCACCCGCAGCGGGCGGCCTCGCGTCCCGGCTTCCCGGGCGGCGACCCGCACCGCCTCCAGCGCGGATGTCGAACCGTCCACGGCCACCACCACGGGGGCACCGGATCTGCTGGTCATCACGTCCTCCTTCGTTTCGTCCGTCTTCATCCTCGCCGCGTGCCGGCCCGACGATCAGGGGCGGACGGTAAGGGGGCGGGGGCCGTTGGTCCCGTCATCGCCCCGGTCGGCGTCGGTGGCCGACGATCGGGTCAGCCGCAGCACCAGCCCCGGCAGTACGCTGACCGCCGCGCAGGCCAGCAGCACGCTCGGTGCCAGCGCTTCGGTGCCGAGCAGGTCCCGCAGCGGAGCGAGCAGCACCCCACCGACCTGCAGCAGCGCCGACACCGCGACCGCGACGAGCAGGCCGGGGTTCCCGCTTCGGGTGCCCGCCGGCCGGGGTGCCCGGACGGCCAGCGCCACACCGAGTTGGGCGAGCCCGAGCACCACGAAGACCACCGACTGCCAGGGCAGCTCCCGCTGGGCGGCGAACACCCCGGCGCCGAGCACGACGGCGGCGATCAGCGCGCCGGTGAGCAGGACGTCGCGACCGAGCCCGGCGCCGAGCACCGATTCCTGCGGTGAGCGTGGTGCTCGGCGTAGCGTCCCGGGTTCGGCCGGCTCCGCGCCGAGTGCCACCCCGGGGACCCCGTGGGTCAGCAGGTTGATCCAGAGGATCTGGGCGGGCAGCAGCGGTACGGGCAGACCGAACAGCGGACCGATCAGCATCACCAGGATCTCCGCCACCCCACCGGAGAGGGCGTACCGCAGGAACCTGCGGATGTTGTCGTAGATGCGCCGGCCCTCGCCGATCGCGTTGGCCACTGTGCTCAGTTCGTCGTCGACGAGCACCAGGTCGGCCGCCTGCCGGGCGACCTCGGTGCCGCCTCCCATGGCCACCCCGATGTCGGCGCGGCGCAGCGCTGGCGCGTCGTTGACCCCGTCGCCGGTCATCGCCACCACCTCGCCGCGGGCCTGCAGACCGGCGATGATGTCGAGCTTCTGCTCCGGCTGGGTCCGGGCGAAGATCCGGGTGTCCGGGTGCGCCGCCTGGTCGTCGTCGCCGTTGGCGAGGGGGTCGCCGGCGCGCCAGAGGCCGAGACGACCACCGATCGCGGTGGCCGTGGCCGGGTGGTCTCCGGTGATCAGCAGCAGCCGTACCCCGGCGGTGTCGAAGCTGTCCGCGACCCGCGCGGCGCCCTCGCGCAGCGGGTCGCCCACGGCGACCAGTCCCACCGGCCGCAACCCGGTGGGGGAGGCGGGGTCGGGCACGGTCTCCACCAGGGCGGCGGCCACGGCGAGCACCCGCAACCCTTCGGTGGCCAACCGGTGGGCGGTGCTGGTCAGTTCGGCGATCTCCTCGTCGGTGGCGTCGAGCAGCGGTGCGCCGAGGACACTCTCCGGGGCGCCCTTGCAGACCACCAGGTAGCGCTGGTCGCAGGAGCGGTGCACGGTGACCATCCGGCGTTGCGCCTGGTCGAAGGGGTGCTCGGCGACCCGGGGCCACGCCGTGCGGGTGGCCTGCGGGTCGAGGCCACAGCGGGCGGCGAAGGCGACGAGCGCCGCTTCGAGCGGGTCACCCACCGCGCCCCACTCGGGTCGCTCGTCGTCCGGCGGCGACAGCGCGGCGTCGTTGCAGAGCAGCCCGGCCCGCGCCAGGTGGCGCAGCCCGTCCGGTACGGCCACCGCCTGCCCGTCCCGGTGCACGGTGCCGGTCGGGGCGTACCCGCTGCCGGTGACCCCGTACCGGGCGCCGTCGCCGGTGACCGCCTGCTGCACCGCCATCCGCCCCTCGGTGAGGGTGCCGGTCTTGTCGGAGGCGATCACCGTGACCGAGCCGAGAGTCTCGACCGCGTGCAGTTGACGGGGGATGGCGTGTGCGGCAGCCATCCGACGTGCGCCCAGGGCCAGGGCCAGCGTCACCACCGCCGGGAGCGACTCGGGCACCGCGGCGACCACCAGGCTCACCGCTGTGATCGCCATGTCGACAACGGGCCGGCCGCCGACCACCCCGATGGCGAAGACCAACCCGGACACTGCCACCGCGACCAGGCCGAGCACCCGACCCAGGGCGGAGAGTCGGCGTTGCAGCGGAGTGCCGGTCGGCCGGGTGCCCGCGACCAGGGCGCTGATCCGACCGAGGGCGCTCGCTGCTCCCGTGCGCAGCACGGTGCCGGTCGCCCGGCCGATGGTGACGACCGTCCCGGCCAGCGCCTCCTCACCGGCGACACGTCCGACCGTCACCGACTCGCCGGTCAGTGCGGACTCGTCCAGGTGCAGCCGGCTCGCCTCGATCAGGGACAGGTCGGCCGGGACGACGTCGCCCGCCTCGACCCGGACCAGATCACCGCGCACGATGTCGGCGGCGGGCACCACCATTTCGCGGCCGTCGCGGACCACCCGTGCGGTGGGCGCGGCGAGTTGGTCCAGCGCGGCGATGGCGCGGTCGGCGCGTACCTCCTGCACCACGCCGATCACGGTGTTCACCAGGACGACCAGGAAGATCACCGCGGTGTCCGGGTAGTCGCCGAGCGCCGCGGTGACGGCCGCCGCGGCGAGCAGCAACGCCACCAACGGGTCGGTGAGCTGGTGCAGGACCCGTGCGGTCACCGGCTGGCGCGGTGGCGCAGCGACGGTGTTGGGGCCGGTGGCGCGCAGACGGGCGGCTGCCTCGGCCGCGTCGAGCCCCACCGACACGTCCCGGTCAACGGGGTCCACCAGGATCCCGTCCCGTCCGCCGATCGTCGTCACCAGTGACCTCCCCGTCGCTCGCGGCGGGCCACCGGCCGCCGTCGGGTCCCACCATGGCGCTGCCCGACCACCCCCGGGCAGAGGCGTTTGCACCTGTGGCGCCCGGGACCAAAGACCCGTCCGCGACACCCTCCCTTGTGTGGAAGTACGTACGTACGTAGTATCGACGTATGAGCACCGTGGAAGAGCGACTCTCCGCGCTGGAGGCACAGGTCGCCGCCCTGACCGAGCACCTGACGTCGGCCCCCGCGCCGTCCGACGCGCCGCCCACGCCGGAGGGCACGTTCTGGGCCCTCGACGGCCTCAAGCAGCGCCTGCCGGCCGACGGCACCGGCGCCGTGCTCTACACCGGCACGGTTCGCGTCGCGGACCAGCAGTACGACTGGCAGTACGGGCGCACCGTCGACGACCTGCTCGCCGCCGACTGGACGGAACTGGCCGGCGCACTCTCCGCGTTGGCGCACACGGTGCGGCTGCGGCTGCTACGGGAGGTCCTCGGTGGACGGCAGGGCACCGGCGAGCTGGCCGAGATCGAGGACCTGGGCACCACCGGTCAGCTGCACCACCACCTGCGCCAGCTCACCGCAGCCGGTTGGCTGCGCAGCGTCGGCCGGGGCCGCTACGCCGTGCCCGCCGAACGCGTGGTGCCACTGCTGGCCATCCTCGCCGCCGCCGCCGGCCGCTGACGCCGGCCCGGTCGCCGCACCGATCGTCGCGCCACCGACCCGCACAGCCCGCTCGACCGAAGGACCCCCATGCGGAGAACAGTCGTCATCGCCCTCGTCGTCGCGCTCGCCGCCAGCCTCGTCGGGGCGGCGCTGATGCCCCGCGTTCCCCGCCTCGGCGCGCAGGTCACCGGTGACGACGACCTCGCCCGCCTCGCCCGGATGGCAGTGCCCGACCCGAAGGGGCACCGCGGGCTCGCCGTCGCCCTGGTCGAGAACGGCCGGATCCGCACCGCCGGCCTGGGCGACCGGGACGCCGACGGCCAACCCGTCGAGGCCGGCACCGCGTTCGAGATCGGCTCGGTCACCAAGGTCCTCACCGGCATGCTCCTGGCCGACCAGGCCGCCGCCGGCGTCGTCCACCCCGACGACCGGCTCGGCGCCACCTGGCCCACGCTCACCGGCCCCGCCCGCGACGTGACGCTCGCCGAGCTGGCCAGCCACCGCGCCGGCCTGCCCCGGCTCGCCCCCGGCTCCGTGCTGGGCTGGGCGCGCATCCTCTGGTCCAACGTCTCCGGCGGCAACCCCTACGCCGGGCAGGACATCGACACCATCCGGAACGCCGCCGACCGGGTCAGCCCCGACGCCGACGAGCGCGGCGAGGTCCACTACTCCAACCTCGGGCCGTCCCTGCTCGGCCACGCCCTCGCCGCCAGTGCGGGCGTCGCGTACCCCGATCTGCTGCGGGCGCGGCTGCTCCAGCCGCTCGGCATGAACGCCACGGTGATCGCCACCCACGCCGACGACCTGCCGGCCGGCCGCGCCCACGGCGGCCGGGCCGCTGGCCGGCCGCTCGACCCCTGGTCGGGGGTGGGGTACGCGCCGGCCGGCGTCGGCCCCTGGTCCACCGCCGAGGACCTCGGCCGGCTGGCCGCCGCGACCCTCGCCGGCGCCGCGCCCGGTGCCGACGCCACCACCGCCCGCTTCCGCGAGGACGAGAACAACCGCGTCGGGTACGGCTGGTTCACCACCCGCCACGGCGACCACGAGGTCATCTGGCACAACGGCGCGACGAGCGGGTTCCGGTCCTACCTCGGGCTCGAACGGGCCACCGGCCGGGCCGTGGTGGTGCTCGGCAACACCGACAAGGGAGTCGAGCCGATCGGCCGGCGACTGCTCGGCGTACCGGAGGAGGAGGCGGGGGACGCGGCACCGGTGGCTCCCGTCTGGATCGGCGCGGGCCTCGCGGTGGCGTTCACCTTCCTCGGCGGCCTGTCCCTGCTCCGCACCGCCCGCCGCCGCGAACTGGACCGGGTCACAGTGGTGGCGGCGGTGGTGTGGGCGTTCGCCTATCTCGGGTTGGCGCACCGGATGGGCGACTGGTCGGTGGTGCCGGCGTGGCTGTGGCCGCTCGGGGCCGGTCTGTCCGTGGCGGCAGCGACAGTGGCCGTGACCCGCTGGTCCGCCCTGCCGGTGGTCGACGCGCGAGTGCCGTGGCGTCGCCTGCTGTCGGTGGCCAGCTCCCTGCTCGCCGCCGTGCTGGCGCTCGCCGCCGTGAGCGACTGAGCGAGCCGCGCCGGCCCGCCGTTGCGTACCCTCGGCCGATGACGTCTGATCTGCGGCTGCGCCCGGTCGGTGAGGACGACCTCGTCGAGTTCTTCCGGCACCAGCAGGACCCGGAGGCCAACCGGATGGCCGCGTTCGGCCCGAAGGACCCGTCCGACCGCCGGGAGTTCGCCGCGCACTGGGCCCGGGTGCTCACCAACCCGGCGAACCTGGTCCGCACCGTCGAGGTCGACGGCGACGTGGTCGGCTACGTGAGCGCCTTCCCGGTCGACCAGCAGACCGAGGTCAGCTACTGGATCGACCCGGCACGCTGGGGTCGGGGGCACGCCACGGCGGCCCTGGCCGCCCTGCTGCGCGAGCTGCCCCGGCCGGTGCACGCCCGCGCCGCCAAGGACAACGCCGCCTCGCTCGCGGTGCTGCGCAAGTGCGGGTTCGTGGTGGTCGGTGAAGACTCGGGGTACGCCAACGGCCGCGGCGAAGACGTCGAGGAGTGGCTGCTGGAGCTGCCCGCCGACGCTCCTGACCTGGGCGGGCACTAGTCTCGCGGCGTGAACTGGTTGGATCTCGTCGGCTGGGCCGGCTCCGCGGTGCTGGTCTGGTCGCTGCTGCAGTCGCGCGTCCTGCGACTGCGCGCGATCAACCTCGTCGGCTGCGTCGTGCTGATCGGCTACAACGCCGCGATCGAGGTCTGGCCCATGGTCGGGCTCAACGTGGTGCTCGCGGCGATCAACATCTGGTACCTGCGCGGGATGCTCGCCACCCGGCACGACGACACGACGTACCAGGTGGTGGAGGTCGGCGTCGACGACCAGTTCCTCGCGCACACGCTGCGGGTGCACGCCGCCGACATCGCCCGGTTCAACCCCGGCTTCCACTGGGATCCGGACGCGCCCGGGCGCTCGGCGTTCCTCGTGGTCACTGCCGACGAGGTGGTCGGGGTGGTGCTGTCGCACGCCGAGGCGCCCGGCGTCGCCCAGATCGACCTGGACTACGTCACCCCGAAGTTCCGTGACTTCACCCCGGGCGAGTTCGTCTACCGGCGCAGCCACCTGTTCACCGAACGCGGCTTCCACCGGGTGGTCAGCCCGCCCCGGATGGTCGCCCCCTACTACCACCGGCTCGGCTTCCGACCGGAGGGCGACTCCTACGTCCTCGATCTCCCGGCGTCCTCGACGCCCCCTGCCCGGTAGCGTCACCGCGTCCGATTCGACGTGGCGTCACCCGGGCAGGATTCGGCCGGCACCGGACGGGGCAAAGACAACGCCTACGCCGGGCGGGCTCGCCGACCGGCGGGTACCGCGCGTACCGGCCGGTGCCACCACCACGAGGGAGCGAACCGGGCGTGCAGAGCTACGGGAGCCAACTGGCCCTGGTCGGAGTCCTGGTCGTGATCAACGCGCTCTTCGCGGGCAGCGAGATGGCGTTGGTGTCGCTGCGGGACAGCCAGATCCAACGGTTGGAGCGCACCAGCCGGGGCGGGCGGGTGCTGGCCCGCCTCGCCAAGGACCCGAACCGCTTCCTGGCCACCATCCAGATCGGCATCACCCTCGCCGGCTTCCTGGCCTCCGCCGCCGCGGCGGTCTCCCTGGCCAAACCCCTGGTGCCGCTGCTCGGCGTGTTCGGCGGCGCCGCCGAGACGGTGGCGATCGTGATCGTCACCCTCGCGCTGACCTTCGTCACCCTGGTCTTCGGCGAGCTGGCGCCCAAGCGGATCGCCATGCAGGCCGCCGAACGGTGGGCGCTGCTGGTGGCCCGCCCCCTCGACCTGCTCGCCAGCCTCACCCGCCCGGCCGTCTGGGCGCTCGGCGCCACCAGCGACGTGGTGGTCCGCCTGGTCGGGCTCAACCCGAAGCACGAGCCGGAGGAGATCGGCCCGGACGAGCTGCGCGACATCGTCGCCGGCAACCACGGCTTCACCAAGGAGCAGCGCACCATCATCGCGGGCGCTGTGGAGATCGCCGACCGACGGCTGCGGGCTGTGCTCGTACCCCGGTTGCAGGTCTTCACGCTCGACAGCGGGACCACCGCGGAGGCCGCGCGGCTCGTGCTGGCCGCCACCGGGCACTCCCGGGCCCCGGTTGTGCGTCACGGCGGCCTGGACGACACGGCCGGAGTGATCCACCTGCGTGACCTGGTGGGTGTGCCCGACGACCGGCCGGTCGACGAGATCGCCCGACCGCCGATGCTGCTGCCGGACTCGCTTCCGGTGGTGGACGCGCTGCGTCAGTTCAAGGCCGAGCGTCAGCACATCGCGCTCGTCGTGGACGAGCGCGGCGCCGTCGACGGGATCGTGACGCTGGAGGACATCCTGGAGGAGATCGTCGGCGAGATCTACGACGAGACCGACCGGGACGGCTACTCGGTACGCCGCGACGCCGACGGCGCGCTGCTGCTGCCCGGCACCTTCCCGGTGCACGACCTTCCCGACATCGGCGTGGAGCTGCCGTCGCGACCGGCCGGTGACTACACCACAGTCGCGGGGCTGGTGCTGGCCCGGCTCGGGCACATCCCCACCGTCGCCGGGGAGGACGTCACGCTGGACGGTTGGGTGCTGATGGTGGCCGGCATCGACCACCGGGCGATCACCGAGGTACGGCTCAGCCGCGTACCCGAGGACACCGACGCGGACGTCGACGAGGCCGCGGAACCGGTGTTGGACGAGGCCCGCAGCTGACCCGTCCGGTGCGGCCGGACGTTCAGGCGGGCGAGAGGTTCTGCAACCGGACCTGACCACGGGCGACCAGCCGCTCGTCGGCGTCGGTGATCTCCACCTGCCAGAGCTGCTGGCTGCGACCCCGGTGCACCGGGGTGCCGACGGCGGTCAGCTCGCCGTCCCGCACGGCCCGCAGGAAGTCGGTCTGGTTCGACACCCCGACCACGGTGCCCCGGTCGGCCAGCCAGAGGGCACCACCCACGCTGGCCGCGGACTCCACGACGGCGCAGTACACCCCGCCGTGCTGGATGCCGAACGGCTGGTGCAACTCCGGGCGGACCTGCCAGCTGATGACCACCCGGTCGGCGCTCGCCTCCTCGAACGTGAGGCCGAGCAGGGCGACCAGGCCACCCGTCAGATCCGGAATCTCCATGGCAAAGCCCTCCTCGATCAACGCGGCGCAAGCCTAGCCGGGGCGGGTTGGGCCAAACCCGGTACGGGTCCGTGCCGGCGATGGGGGAGAATCGGTGACCGTGACCGACAGCAGCCTCCCGCCCCCCGGGCGGGCCTCCCTGACCGATGACCTGCTCTGGCGTGGCCTGATCCAGGACTCGACCGGCCTCGACGAGCTGCGCGAGCTGCTCGACGGTGGGAGTGCCGCCACCTATTACGTGGGCTTCGACCCCACCGCGCCGAGCCTGCACGTCGGCAACCTCATGCAGGTCCTCATGGCCCGCCGGCTGCAACTCGCCGGTCATCGCCCGTTGCTGTTGGTCGGCGGGGCCACCGGGCAGATCGGCGACCCGAAAGAGAGCGCCGAGCGGGCGCTCAACCCGACCGAGGTGATCGCCGGTTGGGTCGAGCGGATCCGCGAGCAGCTCGCGCCCTTCGTGTCGTACACCGGGGACAACGCTGCGCAGCTTGTCAACAACCTGGACTGGACCGGCGAGATGTCGATCGTCGAGTTCCTCCGCGACGTCGGCAAGCACTTCCCGGTGAACAAGATGCTCGCGCGGGAGGTGGTGCGGGCCCGACTGGAGACCGGCATCAGCTTCACCGAGTTCAGCTACCAGCTGTTGCAGGCCAACGACTTCTACGAGCTGCACCGCCGGCACGGCTGTCAGCTCCAGTTCGGCGGCTCCGACCAGTGGGGCAACATCACCGCCGGCGTCGACTACGTGCGCCGGCGGGGGGTGGGGCCGGTGCAGGCGTTCACCACGCCGCTGGTCACCAAGGCCGACGGTACGAAGTTCGGCAAGAGCGAGGGCGGTGCGGTCTGGCTCGACCCGACGATGACCAGCCCGTACGCGTTCTACCAGTTCTGGCTCAACGTGGAGGACCAGGAGGTCGACCGCTACCTGCGGTACTTCAGCTTCCGCTCCCGTGATGAGCTGGAGGAGCTGGCGAAGGCGACCGCCGAACGGCCGGCGGCCCGGTTGGCGCAGCGGGCGCTCGCCGAGGAGCTGACCACCCTGGTGCACGGCGCCGACGAGGCCCGACAGGCGATCGCCGCCAGCCAGGCGCTCTTCGGCCGCGGCTCACTGGACGACCTGGCGCCGGAGACCCTGCGCGCGGCCCTGACCGAGGCGGGCCTCGTACGCCTCACCGGCGAATTGCCGGATGTGGCGGGTCTGCTGCGGGACTCCGGCCTGGTGACCGGCCTCAAGGAAGCCCGACGGGTGATCGCCGAGGGCGGCGCCTACGTCAACAACAACCGGGTGACCGCTGTGGACGCTGTGGTGTCGCCGGCCGATCTGCTGCATGGCCGATACCTGGTGCTGCGCCGGGGGAAGCGCTCGTTCGCGGGCGTTGAGCTGGGTGAATAGTCGTCTGTCGACGATGTGACGGGGGACGCGTCCGGCGGATTTGACGATCATCCCGCCGGACGCGTAACTTTCTCTCTGCCAGCGCGGAACGGACGAAACAGGCGAAAGCCTGAAACGGCCGGAGCGCGGGCCAACGGCCTGGGGGTCGGGCGGGCTCGCCCACCGGAACCCCCGACCGGGAGGTGCCACCAGAAACGCCGCGAGGCGGATTTGGCGCGGCGAAACCGACCGGGTATGGTTACGAGCCGGCGGGGCACCGGGCGGGTCGCGGGAAATCGCGACTGGCCGGCCTGTCGAATCCATGACGAGAACGGCGCAAGCCGGTAGCGACATGGTGCCCGCAATATTGTTGAAGCATGGCGAACCGCGAAATATCGGTTTGACAGGGTGGAAACGAGCGGGTAACGTAGTAAAAGTGCCTGGTGCTGAAAGCGCCGGGTGCGAGAGCGGGAAATGCCCCGGTTGGGGTTCCACTGAGTGTGGGGCTTGCGGCTGGTGTGTGGTTGTTCTTTGAGAACTCAACAGGGTGCTTGTAAAGCCAGTGCCAATTATGATTTATACCCCGGACTGGTCAGGCCTTGGTTTGGCTGGTTGGGATTCCTTTGGCAACATTTGTTTGTTGTCGGGATAGCTGTTCAACTAATTTTTTGTTGGAGAGTTTGATCCTGGCTCAGGACGAACGCTGGCGGCGTGCTTAACACATGCAAGTCGAGCGGAAAGGCCCTTCGGGGTACTCGAGC
>NZ_JNZS01000020.1 GCF_000718515.1 Micromonospora parva
ACCCTGCTGAATACCCCCCACCCCGCTGCCCCCCTGCTGCCTGCCCCGCGACGCCGTTGATCAAGAGGTTTGCGTCACGACACGCCGGTCGGCATGACGCAAACCTCTTGATCAACCGGGGTAGAGGGGGGCAGGAGGGGGCGCGTGGGGTTAGGCCTGGGTTAGGGCTTGGTCTACCAGGGTTTTGGCTTCTTCCTGGATCTTCTTCAGGTGGTCGGGGCCCTGGAAGGACTCGGCGTAGATCTTGTAGACGTCCTCCGTGCCGGAGGGCCTGGCGGCGAACCAGCCGGACTCGGTGCTCACCTTCAGGCCACCGATCGGTGCGCCGTTGCCCGGGGCGGTGGTCAGCGTCGCGGTGATCGGCTCACCGGCCAGCTCGGTGGCGGTGACCTGGTCCGGGGAGAGCTTGCCGAGCACTGCCTTCTGCTCCCGGGTGGCGGGGGCGTCGATCCGGGCGTACGCGGGCGCGCCGAAGCGCTCGGCCAACTCCGCCCAGTGCTCGCTCGGGCTGCGGCCGGTGGTGGCCTGGATCTCGGCGGCGAGCAGACAGAGCAGGATGCCGTCCTTGTCGGTGGTCCAGGTCGAGCCGTCGCGGCGCAGGAACGACGCCCCGGCGCTCTCCTCACCGCCGAAGCCGACAGCGCCGTCGAGCAGGCCGGGTACGAACCACTTGAAGCCGACCGGCACCTCCAGCAGGGGTCGGCCCAGGTCGGCGGCAACCCGGTCGATCATCGACGAGGAGACCAGGGTCTTGCCCACGGCGGCCGCCGGACCCCACTCGGTGCGGGTGCGGAACAGGTGTCCGATCGCCACCGCCAGGAAGTGGTTGGGGTTCATCAGCCCGGCGTCCGGGGTGACGATGCCGTGCCGGTCGGCGTCCGCGTCGTTGCCGGTGGAGATCTGGTAATCGGCCCGCGCGGCGATCAACGACGCCATCGCGTTCGGCGAGGAGCAGTCCATCCGGATCTTGCCGTCGCCGTCCAGGGTCATGAACCGCCAGGTCGGGTCGACGGTCGGGTTGACCACCGTCAGGTCCAGCCGGTGCCGCTCGGCGATCTCACCCCAGTACGCCACGCTCGCCCCGCCCAGCGGGTCCGCGCCGATGCGGATCCCCGCGTCACGGATGGCGTCGATGTCGATCGCCGCCGGCAGGTCGTCGACGTAGTGGGCGAGGAAGTCGTACTCCCCGGTGGTGTCGGCGGCCCGCGCCCGCGCGTAGGTGATCCGGCGGACCTCCTTGAGCCCGGCGGCGAGGATGGCGTTGGCCCGGTCCTGGATCCACCGGGTGACGTCGGTGTCGGCCGGCCCGCCGTTGGTGGGGTTGTACTTGAAACCGCCGTCGTCGGGCGGGTTGTGCGACGGGGTGATCACGATGCCGTCGGCGAGCCCGCTGGTCCGCCCCCGGTTGTGGGTGAGGATCGCGTGCGACAGCGCCGGGGTCGGGGTGTAGCCGTCGCGGCTGTCCACCAGCACGGTGACCCCGTTGGCGGCGAGCACCTCCAGGGCGTCCACCGCGGCCGGCGCGGAGAGCGCGTGGGTGTCCCGGGCGAGGAAGAGCGGCCCGTCCAACCCCTGCTCGCGTCGGTAGTCGCAGAGCGCCTGGGTGACCGCGAGGATGTGGTCGGAGTTGAACGCGTTGCGCAGGCTGGAGCCGCGGTGCCCGGAGGTGCCGAAGGAGACCTGCTGGGCCGGGTCCGCGGGGTCCGGATGCTCGGCGTAGTAGGCGGTCACCAGGCGCGGCACGTCGACCAGGTCGGCGGGCTCGGCGGGCTGGCCGGCACGGGGGTGGGTCACTGCGGGATCCTCCTCGGGAAGTGCGGGACGCTCACGGCACGACCTTCTGGCCCTTGCCGATCACCACGATGCCGTTGTCGGAGACGGTGTAGCGCTGCCGGTCCTTCTCCAGGTCGACGCCGATCTCGACGCCCTCCGGGACGAACACGTTCTTGTCCAGGATGGCCCGTCGGATCACCGCGTGCCGGCCGATCTCCACACCCTCCATCAGCACCGAGCCCTCGACGTGCGCCCAGGAGTGCACCCGCACCTTCGGCGAGACGATCGAGTTCTCCACCAGCGAGCCGGAGATCACCACACCCGGGGAGACCATCGAGCCGACCGCCCGGCCGACCCGTTCACCCCACTGGTGGACGAACTTCGCCGGCGGCCACGGCGGCTGCTCGGTGTAGATCGGCCAGTCGAAGTTGTACATGTTGAAGACGGGGTGCACGTTGATCAGATCCATGTGCGCGTCGTAGAACGAGTCGAGCGTTCCCACGTCCCGCCAGTAGCCGCGGTCGCGGTCGGTGCTGCCCGGCACCTCGTTGTCGCGGAAGTCGTAGACGTTGGCCTCGCCGCGCTCGACGAGCATCGGGATGATGCTGCCGCCCATGTCGTGCTTGCTGGTCTTGTCTTCGGCGTCGCGCTCGACCGCCTCGCAGAGGGCCCGGGTGGTGAAGACGTAGTTGCCCATCGAGGCGTAGATCTCGTCCGGCGCGTCGGGCAGGCCGACCGCGTCGGTGGGCTTCTCGCGGAACGCGCGGATCCGCTTGCCGTCCTCGCCGACCTCGATGACGCCGAACTGGTCGGCCATCGACAGCGGCTGGCGGATGCCGGCGACGGTCACCGCCGCACCGGAGGCGATGTGGTCCTCCACCATCTGCCGCGGGTCCATTCGGTAGATGTGGTCGGCGCCGAAGACGATCACGTAGTCGGGCTGCTCGTCGTTGATGAGGTTGAAGCTCTGGTAGATGGCGTCGGCCGAGCCGGCGAACCACCACGGGCCGCGACGTTGCTGCGCGGGCACCGGGGTGACGTAGTTGCCGAGCAGCGTGGACATCCGCCAGGTCTTGGTGATGTGCCGGTCGAGGGAGTGGGACTTGTACTGGGTCAGCACGACGATCTTGAGATAGCCGGCGTTGGCCAGGTTGGAGAGGACGAAGTCGACCATGCGGTACATCCCGCCGAACGGGACGGCCGGCTTGGCCCGGTCCGTGGTGAGTGGCATCAGGCGCTTGCCCTCCCCACCCGCCAGGACGATCGCGAGCACCTTGGCAGCCATGCCCCGACGCTATCCACCCTCGCCCCACTTCACCACTCGTACGGGGAGTCTTCTGCACTAGGGTGCGGGGTCATGACGGAACCCACCCCGCCGCGCGTCGATCTGCTCACCCGCGAGTACCCACCGGAGGTCTACGGCGGCGCGGGCGTGCACGTCGAGTACCTGGCCCGGGAGTTGCGCCGCCGCACCGACGTGCGGGTGCACTGCTTCGGCCTGCCGCGCACCGAGCCGGGCGTCACCGCGTACCCCGAACCGCCCGGCCTGACCGGCGCGAACGCCGCGCTGCGCACCATGGGCGTGGACCTGGAGATGGCCGCCGGCACGGCCGGCACCGACGTGGTGCACAGCCACACCTGGTACGCGAACCTGGCCGGTCACACCGCGAAGCTGCTGCACGGGGTGCCGCACGTGGTGACCGCGCACAGCCTGGAGCCGCTGCGGCCGTGGAAGGCCGAGCAGCTCGGCGGCGGTTACGCGCTCTCCTCGTGGATCGAGCGCACGGCGTACGAGTCGGCCGACGCGATCATCGCGGTCAGCGGCGGGATGCGCTCCGACGTTCTCACCGCGTACCCGCAGATCGACCCCGACCGGGTCCGGGTGGTCTACAACGGCATCGACACCATCCAGTACGCCCCGGACGCCGACACCGACGTGCTCGACCGGCTCGGCATCGACCCGTCCCGGCCGAGCGTGGTCTACGTGGGAAGGATCACTCGGCAGAAAGGGCTGCCGTACCTGCTGCGCGCCGCCCGGGAGTTGCCGGCGGACACCCAACTGGTGCTGCTGGCCGGCGCGCCGGACACCGCCGAGATCGCCGCCGAGGTCGAGGAGTTGGTGGCCGAGCTGCGGGCCAACCGTTCCGGGGTGGTCTGGGTGGCCGAGATGCTGCCCAAGACCGAGGTGATCCAGGTGCTCACCCACGCCACCGTCTTCGCCTGCCCGTCGGTGTACGAGCCGATGGGCATCGTCAACCTGGAGGCGATGGCCTGCGAGACGGCGGTGGTGGCGACCGCCACCGGCGGTATCCCCGAGGTCGTGGCCGACGGTGAGACGGGGCTGCTGGTGCCGATCGAGCAGGCCACCGACGGCTCCGGCACGCCCCTGGCCCCGGACCGTTTCGTGGCCGACCTGGCGGCGGCGATCAACACTCTGCTGGCGGACCCGGCGCGCACCGAACGGTTCGGCCTGGCCGGCCGGAGACGCGCGGTGGAGCACTTCTCCTGGGACGCCATCGCCGGGCAGACCCTGGAGGTCTACCGCTCCGTGCTGGCCCGCTAGACAGGCTGCCTGCTGGCGCTAGAGCAGGCTGCCGAGCCACAGGCCGAGTGCGGCCAGCACGAGGCTCGCGCAGAGGCTGCCGAGCACGTTGAAGGCCTCGACGGCGGCGTTCTTGCGCAGCAGTCCCAGGGTGTGCCACTCCTCGGTGGAGAAGGTGGTGTACGCGCCGAGGAAGCCGACGCCGACGACGGTGGCGAAGTCCTGCGCGCCTCCGGCGGTGTGTTTCACCGCGTAGCCGGTGACGATGCCGAGCACGAACGCGCCCGACACGTTGATCAGGAAGGTGCTCGCCGGGAACGCCTTGCTGGACCCGGTGGCCCGCCTGCTCCACCACGGCTTCACCAACGCGTCGACGCCGGCGCGGCTCAGCGCTCCGAGTCCGCCGGCCAGGAACACCCCGATGCCGACCCACATCAGGCACTCCTTGCCGTCGGACGCCCGGTGCGCAGTTCCACCAGGCGGGCGCCGAGCGCCGCCGCGAGCACTCCGAGGACGATGGACACGACCAGGTAGACGATGCCGATTCCGCTGCGCCGCGCCCCGATCAGCTGGTCGCTCTCGACGATGAAGTGCGACCAGGTGGTGAACCCGCCGATGAGCCCGGTCGACAGGAACGGCTTGCCCCACGGGCCCGGCAGCCGGTGTGCCGCGAGCAGCGTCATCACGGCGCCGAGCGCGAACGCGCCCACCATGTTGATCACGAAGGTGACCCAGGGGAAGTCAGGTGGCGTGGACGGCGCGAAGCCGAGCCCCAGCAGGTACCGCAGGGTGGCGCCGATACCACCGCCGACGACGATCGCGAGGATTGTCATTGGCCCATTGACTCACCGTCGTATGCCACCGACGCCCCGGCCGGGCGGCCCTCACCCGTACGGTCGACGTCCGCCCGGTCAGATCGGCGTTCCGGGTGGGGACTTGAACAACGACGTCGCCTGTGCGGGGTGACCGCCGTGCCCGTTGCGGAGCGCGACGGCCGCGATGCGGATCAGGTCGATGTTGACCCCGGCCGCGCCACTCGGGTCGTCAACCTTCAGTTTCACGTCGAGGCTCAGCGTCGTCTCACCCCAGCCCTGCGCCTCGATGTTGAGGTGCGCCACCTTCTGTGATCGCAGGTGCGGCAGGTAGCCGAGCGGAGCCACCTCGACCTTGTCGGCGTCCGGCAGGGCGTTGAGCTTGGACTGTTTCTTGGTGTTGGGGTTCTCGACCAGGTTGCGGAAGTCCTCGGTACCGCCCAGATTGACCTGGTAGGAACTGATCAGCGCCAGGCCCCGTTCGCGCAGCAGCCGCAACAGCGCGTTGTGCACCACCGAGGTGCCGAACTGGCTGGCCAGGTCGTCTCCGAGCAGCGGCAGACCGGCCGCCTCGAACCGGCTCATCACCTGCGGATCGCGGGAGATCGGGTCGGCGGTGGTGTTGATGAAGGCGACGCCCGCGATGCGCGCCGCCTCGGCGTACGCCCGGGCGGTCTCCGGTCGGCCGCTCGGCGCCGAGTAGAGCAGCACCTCCGCCCCGGCCAGTGCCGCCGCCACCCGGTCCACCCCGGTCGCGTCGACGAGCCCCTTCGTGACCGGCACACCCGAGCTGGGCAGGTCGCAGTTCAGCCGAGGGACGTTGTTGGGCGGCAGGAAGATCGCCTCGGTCAGATCCTTGCCGATCTTCTCCTTGGAGGTGGCGAAGGCCGCGACGAACTCGATGTCGCCCACCGCGATCCCGTCGACGACCGGCCGGCGGACACCCACCAGGCTGCCGTTGTGGCGGTGCAGCGCGATCCCCTGCACCAGCGCTGACGTGTTGTTGCCGACACCGACGACCGCGACCCTCACCCGTTTGATCATGACCGGAGGCTACGGCACCTCCGGCTCGGTGATCCCGTTCCGCCGCCGTCAAGATCACGCTGGAACCACGATCTGGTGGCATCGCCGAGGCTCCGACACCACTAGAACCAGGATTTTGCGCGATCTTGCGTCCTTCGGATCGTCGCGACACCTTCCGTGCACCGGGTGTGGGACAGAGCGGCACGCTTGGCCGCGCGCGAACGGATCTCGCGCAGTAGGTTGGCGGGGTGACTGGACGGTTCCCGATCGAAGACGTCTCCCCCGTCGTCTCCTGCGGGCGGTACCCGGCAAAGGCGGTGGTCGACGAACCGGTCCCGGTGTCGGCGCGCGCCTACCGGGAGGGGCACGACGCGCTGGGCTGCAACGTGGTGTGGGCCGGCCCCGACGGCGAGCCGCGGCCGTTCACCCGGATGCGCCCCGGCGAGCCGGGTCAGGACCGCTGGCACGCCACCATCTGCCCCGACGCCGTCGGCTCGTGGACCTTCTCCGTCGAGGCGTTCCAGGACCCGTACCTGACCTGGCAGAACGCGGTGACCAAGAAGGTCGCCGCCGGGCAGGGGCCGGAGGACCTGGCCAACGACCTGGCCGAAGGCGCTCGGGTACTCGCCGCCGCCCGCAGCCTCGTCCCGGCCGCCGACCGGCCCCGGGTCGCCGACGCGCTCACGGCGCTGGTCGACACCGACCTGCCGCTGGCGCAGCGGGTCGGGCCGGCTCTGGCCCTGGCCGACCTGCTCTGGGAGCACCCGGTGCGAGAGCTGGTCACCGCCGGTGACGCGTACTCGATCTGGGTTGACCGCAAGCGGGCGCTCTACTCGGCCTGGTACGAGTTCTTCCCCCGCTCCGAAGGGGCGGTGGGTGGCCGGTCCGGCACCTTCGCGACCGCCACCGAACGGCTGCCGGGTGTCGCCGCGATGGGCTTCGACGTGCTCTACCTGCCGCCGATCCACCCGATCGGCCGCATCAACCGCAAGGGCCGCAACAACGCGCTCACCGCCGGTCCGACCGACGTGGGCTCGCCGTGGGCGATCGGCGCCGCCGAGGGCGGCCACGACACGATCCACCCCGACCTGGGTACGCCGGCGGACTTCCGAGCCTTCATCCAGGCGGCTGCCGCACAGGGCCTGGAGGTCGCGATGGACCTGGCGTTGCAGTGCGCGCCCGACCACCCGTGGGTCACCGAGCACCCGGAGTGGTTCACCACCCGGGCCGACGGCAGCATCGCGTACGCGGAGAACCCGCCGAAGAAGTACCAGGACATCTACCCGGTCAACTTCGACAACGACCCCGAGGGCATCCGGGCCGAGGTGCTGCGGGTGGTGCTGCACTGGGTCGGTGAGGGCATCCGGATCTTCCGGGTGGACAACCCGCACACCAAGCCGTTCGACTTCTGGCACTGGCTGATCGCCGAGGTGAAGACTGTCGACCCGGACGTGCTGTTCCTGGCCGAGGCGTTCACCCGGCCGGCGATCATGCACGGCCTCGGCAAGATCGGCTTCACCCAGTCGTACACCTATTTCACCTGGCGCACGACGGCCGCGCAGATGCGGGAGTACTGCGAGGAGCTGATCGAGGCGGCCGACTACATGCGGCCGAACTTCTGGCCGAACACCCCCGACATCCTGCACGAGTCGTTGCAGCACGGCGGCCCGCCGATGTTCAAGATCCGGGCGGTGCTGGCCGCGCTGCTCTCCCCCTCCTGGGGCCTCTACGCCGGTTACGAGCTGTTCGAGCACGTGGCCCGGCCGGGCGCCGAGGAGTACCTGGACAACGAGAAGTACGAGCTGCGCCCCCGCGACTGGGCCGCCGCCGAGGCGCAGGGCCGCTCGCTGGCGCCGTTCCTGACCACCCTCAACCGGGTACGCCGGGACAACCCCGCCCTGCACCAGCTGCGCAACCTGCGGTTCCACGAGATCGACAACCCGGCGCTGCTGTGCTGGTCGAAGCACGACCCGGAGACCGGCAACACGGTCATCGTGATCTGCTCGTTCGACCCGCGCGAGGTGCAGTGGGGCAACACCACCCTCGACATGCCGGCGCTCGGCTTCGACTGGCACGAGCGCTTCACGGTGTACGACGAGCTGACCGGCACCAGCTACGACTGGGGTCAACGCAACGCGGTACGCCTCGACCCGTACCTGCAACCCGCGCACGTGTTGACGGTGCGTCGCCCGACCCCGCCGGTCGCGCCGCCGCTGGCGGGCGCCGAACCGGCGGACCTCACCGTCGCCGACGTGCCGGACGACCTGTCCGGCGGCACCGCCCCGGTGGCCCCGGCCACCGCGCCGTCGCCCCCCGCCACCGCGCCGTCGGCCCCCGCCACCGCCCCGGTGGCCCCGGCCACCGAACCGTCTCCCCCCGCCACCGCGCCATCGGCCCCAACCGCCGCTCCGGGGCCCCCGGCCAGCGTGGCGGCGACGCCGGCCACCCTGGCGTCCCGGGCGGCGGCCCGTGCGGCCGCCACCCGCCCGTCCCGTTCCGCGCCGACCGCTCCCGCCCCGAAGGACGACCGATGGACCAGCTGATCTCCGGCGCGACGCACGACCCGCACGCGTTGCTCGGCGCGCACCCCGCCGACTCGTCGACGACGATCCGCACCATGCGCCGGGGCGCCGGGGACGTGATGCTGCTCGTCGGCGACGAGCGGCACCCGATGAAGCGGGTCCACGACGTGGGCGTCTTCGAGGCGCAGGTCGACGGCGTCGTGCTCGACTACCGGGTGGAGGTCGACGGCACCGCGCACGACGACCCGTACCGCTACCCGCCGACCCTCGGCGACCTGGACCTGCACCTGATCCGCGAGGGCCGGCACGAGCGACTGTGGGAGGCGCTCGGCGCCCGGGTGTTCGACGAGGGCGTGGCGTTCAGCGTCTGGGCGCCCAACGCCCAGGGCGTGCGGGTGGTCGGCGACTTCACCGGCTGGGGGCCGGACGACGGCTGGCCGATGCGCTCGCTCGGCTCCAGCGGGGTGTGGGAGCTGTTCGTCCCCAACGCGCGGGTCGGGGCCCGTTACAAGTACCGGGTGCTCGGCGCCGACGGGCAGTGGCGGGACAAGGCCGACCCCCTCGCCGCGTACGCCGAGGTGCCGCCGGCCACCGCCTCGGTGGTGCACCACTCGACGTACCGGTGGAACGACGCGGACTGGTTGGCCCGGCGGGCCGAACGGCAGCCGCACCAGGAGCCGATGAGCGTCTACGAGGTGCACCTCGGCTCGTGGCGGCCCGGCCTGGGCTACCGCGAGCTGGCCGAGCAGCTCACCGCGTACGTCACCGAGCTGGGCTTCACCCACGTGGAGTTCCTGCCGGTGATGGAGCACCCGTTCGGCGGTTCCTGGGGTTACCAGGTGACCGGCTACTACGCGCCGACCTCCCGGTTCGGCGACCCGGACGACTTCCGGTACCTGGTGGACCAACTGCACGCCGCCGGCATCGGCGTCCTGCTGGACTGGGTGCCCGCGCACTTCCCCAAGGACGAGTGGGCTCTCGCCCGGTTCGACGGCACCCCGCTCTACGAGCACCCCGACCCGCGGCGCGGCGAACACCCCGACTGGGGCACGTACGTCTTCGACTTCGGCCGCAACGAGGTCCGCAACTTCCTGGTCGCCAACGCGCTCTACTGGTGCGATCAGTTCCACGTCGACGGGCTGCGGGTCGACGCGGTCGCCTCGATGCTCTACCTGGACTACTCCCGCAACCACGGCGAGTGGGCCCCCAACCAGTACGG
Source organism: Micromonospora parva (assembly GCF_000718515.1). GTDB lineage: Bacteria > Actinomycetota > Actinomycetes > Mycobacteriales > Micromonosporaceae > Micromonospora > Micromonospora parva. Next base: position 9,892 of record NZ_JNZS01000020.1, read on the forward strand.
CGGCCGGGAGAACCTGGAGGCCATCGCCTTCCTCCAGGAGGTCAACGCCACCGTCTACAAGCACCACGCCGGCGTCGTCATGATCGCCGAGGAGTCCACCGCCTGGCCGGGGGTCACCCGACCCACCGCCGAGGGCGGGCTCGGCTTCGGGTTCAAGTGGAACATGGGCTGGATGCACGACACCCTGCTCTACACCTCGAAGGACCCGATCTACCGCCAGCACCACCACCACCAGCTCACCTTCTCCCTGGCGTACGCCTGGAGCGAGAACTACGTGCTGCCGATCAGCCACGACGAGGTCGTGCACGGCAAAGGCTCACTGGCCGGCAAGATGCCCGGCGACACCTGGCAGCGGCTGGCGAACGTGCGGGCGCTGCTGGCGTACATGTGGGCGCACCCCGGCAAGCAACTGCTCTTCATGGGCTCCGAGCTGGCAGACGACCGGGAGTGGAGCGAGGAACGCGGCCTCGACTGGTACCTGCTGCACGACCCGGCCCGCGCCGGCGTGCAACGCCTCGTCGGCGACCTCAACCGGGTCTACCGGGACACCCCGGCGCTCTGGGCCCAGGACACCGAGCCGGCCGGCTTCCGCTGGATCGCCGGTGACGACGTCGCCAACAACACCGTGTCGTTCATCCGGATCGCCCCGGACGGCTCGACGCTGGTCTGCGTGGCGAACTTCTCCGCCCAGCCGCTGCACGACTACCGGATCGGATTGCCGGCCGGTGGCACCTGGACCGAGGTGCTCAACACCGACGCCCACCACTACGGCGGGTCCGGGGTGGGCAACCTGGGTGAGGTGCGGGCCGAGGACGTGCCGTGGCACGGGATGGTCGCGTCAGCGGCCCTCCAGGTGCCGCCGTTGGGTGCGATCTGGCTCCGCCAAAGCTGACAGCCGCCGCTGACGGTAGAAGGGCAGGGCTTACGGCAGGTCGGCGCAGACCTGTACTAGCGTTGACGCTGTGAGCAATCGTCCTGCGATGTACGAGCCGATGACGATGGCACGCTTGGGCGTCCTGCTCGCCGGGGTCGACGACCCCAGGCGGTGGCGTCTGGTGGCGGAGTTCCTGGAGGAGTACAGCTGGGAATCGTCCGAGCGTCGCGCTGACTTGCTGATCCAGGAGCCAGCTCCGACAGGTGACGATCATTGGGACGTCTTCCTCGCGGCGCTGACGGAGTACCTCGCCGCCCGCGACGGGCGCGGCGCTCCCTCGTGGGTCGAGACGCGGTCGCTACGGCAGTTCTGGTTCCCCTTCAACACTCGCGCCGCCCGCGTCGACGCCGTGGTGCACTCGCCTGCGGCATTCCGGCGCCGTGGGGTGTTCATCTCCCCACAGGAGTTGAAGGTCGCGTGAGCGCCGACGACCCGCTGCTGGACCGTACTGCCATCGAGGACGCCTTCCGCAGGCTCGGTGACCGGCTGGCAAAGCGAGGTGTGATCGCCGACCTGTACATCTTCGGTGGAGCTGCAATGGCGCTGGCCTACGACGCCCGTCGGGCGACCCGGGACATCGACGCTGTGTTTCAGCCGCACGGCATCGTGCTCGACGAAGCGCGGGCTGCCGCGGTGGTGGCTGAACGAACAGGCGAGCGTGTACGTCGCCGCTGGCGGAGGCACCACGAGTCTTCGATCACCCTGGCCTGCGGGTCTCGGCGGCGTCCCCGGAACACCTGCTTGCCATGAAGGTACTCGCGGCACGGCGCCGAGATGCCGAGGACATCCGCTTCCTGGTGGAGCACCTCGGGCTGAACAACCCCGACGAGGTCCTCGGCCTCTGCACCGAGATCTTCCCGGACGAAGAGGTCCCCGGCCGGGCGAGACTTGTCCTCGAAGACGTATTCGACGGCCGATAGCTCGGCGGGGCTGACGGTCAGACCAGGCCGGCGTCGCGCAGCAGCTGCCACAGGCCGGCACCGTCCGGGGCGGAGAGCCACTTCTGCCCCACCGGCCCCGACGAGGGGCGGCCGGCCGGGGCGGGCAGGCTACCGGCCAGCACCGACTGGGTCGGGGAGAGTCGGCGGATCGCCACCCCGGCGACGTTCTCCGGGTGGGCGGCGGCGAACTCGCGGTAGATCTCCTGATCGTGCTGGCCGTCGTCGCCGACGAGCAGCCAGCGCACGTCGGGGAACTCCTTGGCCAGCCGGGCCAGGGTGCTGCGCTTGTGTTCCATGCCGCTGCGGAACCAGCGGTCGGCGGTCGGCCCCCAGTCGGTGAGCAGCAGCGGCCCGGCCGGGTAGAGGTGCCGGGACAGGAAGCGGGTCAACGTGGGCGCCACGTTCCACGCGCCGGTGGAGAGGTAGAAGACCGGGGCGCCGGGATGCGCGGTGACCAGCCGTTCGTAGAGCACCGCCATGCCGGGCACGGCGTTGCGCGCGTGCTCGTCGAGCACGAACGTGTTCCAGGCGGCGAGCAGCGGTCGGGGCAGCGCGGTCACCATCACCGTGTCGTCGATGTCGGAGAGGATGCCGAACTTGACGTCCGGGTCGAGGATGCGCACCGGCGCGTCGACCGGTTCGGCGTCCGGGACGCTGAGCCGGACCGTGCCCCAACCGGGCGGCAGGTCGGCCTCGACAAGCGTGTCGACGAAGCCGCTGCGGTCGGCCCGCGTCTCGTGGCACACCCCGCCGGCCTCGATGGTCACCGTGACGTGCTTGGCGGGCAGTGTGGTGAAGCTGCGCCAGCCGCGGACCTTGTCCAGCCGACCCCGCTGGCGGGTGTCCGGACGGCCCAGCAGGACCCGACACATCACCCGCACCCACCCCGGCGCGCCGTAACCGGTGTACGCGACGATGTTGATCCGCCAGCCGGTGCGCCGCAGCCGACGCTCGACGAGCTGGTGCACGGCGTCCTCGATCCGCGCGGCCCGGTGCAGGTTCGGTACGGCCAGCTGGCCGGCGGGAGTGGGTGGCACGCGCCAACCCTGCCACACGTCGGCAGCCACGGCCACGCGAGCCGTCCCCGGCCGCACCGGCCCAGCCAGCCCCGGCCGTACCGGCCCCGCCAACCCTGGCTGCGCCGATCCACCTCGGCGGCCCGGCCGGACGTGAAACACTCCGGTCGGGACGACGACGGGGGCGTTGGTCGTGTCGCATCCAGAGCAGCACCGCGGGCGATGGCGTCCGCGACTCGACCGGCCGGCGCTCGTCGCGCTGCTGTTCGGGGTCGCCGGTGTCGTCTACCGGCTGATTCTGACGCTCTTCACCGTGCCGGTGTCGAACAGCGACGAGGCGACCTTCGGTCTCGCCGCGCTGCACATCGCCCAGGGCCGGGAACGCCCGATCTTTCTCTACGGCCAGCACTACATGGGGGTGTTGGAGTCGTACCTGGCCGCTCCCCTGATGGCGGTGGCCGGGCCGAGCTGGCCGGTGCTGCGGCTGCCGATGCTCGTGCTGTACGCGGTCTTCCTCTATCTGATCCACCGGTTGACCCGCCGGCTCTGCACACCGTGGTTCGCCGCCTTCGTGGTGGGTCTGCTCGCGCTCGGGCCGGAACGGGTGGTGCGCGACCAGCTCACCGTCGTCGGTGGGCGGCCGGAGGTGAAGCCGGCGGTGCTGCTGATGCTGCTGATCACCGTGGGGCTGGCCGTCGGCACGGTTCACCGCCGACGCCTCGCGATCGGGCTGTTCGGGCTGCTCGTCGGGCTGTCGGTCTGGTCGGACTGGCTGATCCTGCCGTACCTCGCGGTGGCCGGGCTGGCCCTGCTCTGGGCGGTACGGCGGGAGCTGCTCGGTTGGTGCGGTCTGCTGCTGGTGGCGGGGGCGGTCGTCGGGGTGGCCCCGATGATCGTCGACAACCTGCGGGCCGGGCCCGGTGAGGACTCGTTGTCGGTGTTCCGGGAGGTCAGCACCAAGACCGGGCCGCAGCCACCGTGGTCCGACCGGATCCGGGGTGGCCTGCTGGAGGGGGTGCCGCTGGCGCACGGGCTCTGCCCGGTGGACGGCTGCGGACGTTGGCAACAGTGGTTCGGCGTGCTGTACCCGGTGCTGCTGGTGGCCGGCGCGGCACTCGCGGTGCTCGCGTACCGTCGCGCGGCCGCAACTCCGGGTAGGGAGCGGGTCGAACGCGCCGGTGTCGCGTCCGCGGGTGCAGAGCAAAGGCCCGGAGGTTTGCGTGCAGAGCGGGTCGGGCCGGTCGTGCAGCTCGCGCTGATCGCCGGCGCGGCGTTGACACTGCTGTCGTACGTGCGCAGCCCGCTCGCCGCGACCAGCCCACTGGACAACGCCCGCTACCTGTCGGTGCTGCAACTGTCGCTGCCGGCGGTACTCTGGCCGCTCTGGGTGGCGGCGCTGACCGCCTGGCGGGGCACCAGCAGCGTGCTGGGCCGGATCGCCGGCGCGCTGTCCGCCGCCGTGTTGGCCGCGCTGACAGTGACCACGCTGGTGATCACCGTGCTCTTCGCGGCCACCGGCACCGCGGCGTCGCGGACCGAGGAGCGCCAGGCCCGGGAGTTGGCCGCCGCGCTGCGCGCCGACGGGCCCCACGAGGTGTACGGGGACTACTGGACCTGCAACCGGTTGATCTTCAACACGGACGAGTCGGTGGTCTGCGGGGTGCTCGACGCCGACCTGTCCCCCGGGCAGAACCGCTACCGGCCGTACTGGCGGCAGGTGGGGCGAGCCGAGCGGCCGGGCTACGTGGTGGAGGCCGGCTCGCCGATGGACCGGCGGTTGCGGAGGCTGCTCGCCGACCGGGGTGACGCCACGCCGGTGCGGGAGGTCGGCGGCTATCGCGTGTACCACCCCGACACCCCGGTGCGGCCCTGGCGGTAGGGGCTGGTCGTACGCTGGCCGGGCCGGCGCGTGGGGCGCCGCGTTTCGCCCGTCGAGGAGACCCATGCTCATCCTGCTGCCGCCCTCGGAGGGGAAGGCCGACGCCGGCACCGGACGGCGCTGGACCCCGGACCGGCTGTCGCTGCCCGAGCTGAACCCGGCCCGCGAGCGGGTGCTGGACGCCCTGGTGGCGCTGAGCGCCGGGCCGGACGAGCAGGCGGCGCGGTCGGCACTCGGCCTCAGCGAGGGTCAACGCGGCGAACTGCGGCGCAACGCCCGACTGCGGGAGGCGGCCACCGCCCCGGTCGAGCGGCTCTACACCGGGGTGCTCTACGAGGCGCTGGACCTGGCCTCCCTGCCGGCCGCGGCGCAACGGGCGGCCCGCCGGTCGATCCTGATCAGCTCCGGCCTGTGGGGCGCGGTACGGCTGGCCGACCGGATCCCGCCGTACCGCTGCCCGATCGGCGCCCGACTGCCCGAGGTCGGGGCGCTGTCGGCGTACTGGCGCAGGGAGCTGACGCCGGCGGTGGACGGGGCTGCCGGGCGGGGCCCGGTGCTGGACCTGCGCTCCGGTGCGTACGCGGCCACCTGGACGCCGCGCGGAGAGCTGGCCGAGCGCACCGTCACCGTGCGGGTTCTGCACGAGCGGGAGGTCGACGGGGTGCCGGTCCGCTCGGTGGTCAGCCACTTCAACAAGGCCACCAAGGGGCGGCTGGTCCGCGACCTCCTCGTCGCCGGCGCCCGGCCGCGTACCGCGGCGGAGCTGGTGGGCACCCTGCGGGAGTTGAAGCACACGGTGTTGGAGCAGGGCACCGCCGCGGGCCGGGTACGGCAGGTGGATGTGGTCGTCACCGACCTGTAGCGGGCACGGCAGCCGCAAGATTTGCTCAAGGCTCGGCCGGAGCGGTTCCGTAACGGCGTGACAGGGGCCACGGTAAGGCGACCCAGACTCCGACAAGGGAGCCTCCGTTGACCCGCGAACCCGCCCTGCTCGACCGGCCCCACCCCTCGACGTCCCCGGCCCCGCTGGGTTGGTTGACACTGGGCGACGCGTTCGAGGCCGCCTGCCTGCAACGGTGCACACCGCCGCCGACCGCCGCCCGACCGAGCGCGGTACGGGCCGAGCACACCCCCGGGGTGGAGTTCAATCGGGAGGACGCCGCGCAGCGCATGCGGCAACTGCTCGCCCGGCTGGACATCCCGGTCACCCACGAGGTTGCCGTCGGCGGCCTGCGCCGCCGCTACGAGTTGCACCGGCTGTGGGTGCCCCGGGAGCACCAGGGCGCGTACACCCGGATGTTGGACGCGGGCTGGTGGCAGGGGCGGCGCGAGCTGCTCGGCGGGCCGCTGCCCGGCGCCTCGCCGGCCCGGCGGCGGTTGGTGACCCGGCTGGCGGAGGCGGCCTGGCGCTCGGCGCTGCTGGCCGCCGGGCGGCACGTCCGCCGGCACATCCTCGGTGTCCGGCTCACCGACCGGGAGTTGGCAGCGGTGCTCATCCGGGGCGCGGCCGTGCTCGACGTGCCGGCCCGGCTCCGCCCCGGCACCGGTTGCTTCCTGGTCAGCGTGGCCGACGGCCCGGACCGGCAGCGGATCCTGCGCAGCGCGGCGTTGGAGCCGGCGCGCGCACCGATGGCGGCACCCGGGACGGCGACAGCACGCGGGATGAACCCGGCGCGTGCTGTCGGTGCGCCGGCGGGTCGCGCCGCCTGCTGATCGGTGCCGGCGTCCGGACGTCGCCCGACCCGGGCTTGCGCGCACCGGCACGACGGCGCACAGTGCACCGCGTGAGTCGTACCTCGTCCAGCCGCACCGGCCTGGCCGCCCTGTGGACGGTGCTGCTGATCGCGAACCTCGCGGTCGCCAGCTGCCGGGACGCCCCGACCCCGCCGACGTCGATCCGGATCGCCACCGGCAGCCCCACCGCTGTCTACTACGCGTTCGGGCAGTCCCTGGCGGCCATCCTCAACCGGGAACTGCCCGACGTCCGGGCGAGCGTGGTGGTCACCGCCGCCTCGGCGGAGAACGTCCAGCTCGTCGGCTCCGGCGGGGCCGAGCTGGGCTTCACCCAGGCCGACGTGCTGCCCACCAGCACGACGGGAAGCCCCGCGGTCGCCGCCGTCGCCCGGGTGTACGACGACCAACTGCACCTGGTCACCACGAGCGGTGGCCCGGTTCGCACTGTCGCCGACCTGCGCGGCCGGCGCGTCTCCGTCGGCGCGCCCGGCTCGGGCACCGAGATCACCGCGACCCGGCTGTTGGAGGTGGCCCGCCTCGGTGGCGGCGAGGTGCGCCGCGAGCGGCTCGGTCTGGACGACTCGGTGAAGGCGCTGCGTTCCGGGCGGATCGACGCGTTCTTCTTCTCCGGCGGCCTGCCGGTGCGGGGCATTGAGGAGTTGGCCGACGCCAGCGCCATCCGGATCGTGGACCTCAGCGAGTGGACCGAGCCGCTGCGCTCGCGCTACGGCCAGGTCTACGTCTCCCGGGACATCCCCCGCTCGGTGTACGGGGTGGACGCGGTGACCACTGTCGCCAACCCGAACTACCTGATCGTCCGGGCCGGGCTGCCGGAACCGTTGGTCCGTGAGGTGACCCGGCTGCTGATGGACCGCCGCGCCGAGCTGGCCGCCGCGCATCCGGCGGCGGGACGGATGAGCCCCCGCTCGGCGATCGTCACCGCGCCGCTGCCGCTGCACCCGGGCGCCGCCGCGTGGTACCGCGCCACCAAACCGTGACGGCCGGGCTCAGCGCGCCGGGCTGGGCCGCAGGTCGGTGGCCGGTTCCTCCTGCGCCGGCTCCTCCTCCGCCGGCTCCACGCCGAGGACCGGCGCCGGGAACCACAGGGCGGCGACCAGCCCCCGCGACTCCCCCGGGCGCATGGTGAGCCGCCCGTCGGAAGCGTCGACCAGCACCGCCGCGATGGTCAGGCCCAGCCCTGCGCCGTCCACGTTCTGCGCGTCCGGGGCCCGCCAGAACCGCTCGGTCGCCTGGCCGAGCTGACTCTCGGTCATGCCGGGGCCGGAGTCGCGAACCTCCAGCGCCACCCCGCCGTCGCGGCGGGCCACCGTCACCGTCACCGCCCCACCCGCCCCGCTGAACTTCACCGCGTTGTCGATGAGCGCGTCCAACGCCTGGTCGACGGCGGTCGGCACGGTCTGGGCGTACGCCGGGGCGTCGGTGGTGGCCAGCCGCAACGCGACCGACCGGTGCCGGGCCAGCGGCGCCCACGCGGCCACCCGGGAGGCGGCCACCGCGGCGGCGTCCACGGTGACGCGCTCGTTCTCCTCCCGTTCGGCCCTGGCGAGGGTGAGCAGCGCGTCGAGCACCAACGCGAGCCGGTCGGTCTCCTCCAGGGCCAGCCGGTGCTCGGACCGACCGTCCTCGTCGGTGAGGCTGGGCCCCAGCTCCTCCACCCGTAGCCGCAGCGCGGTGAGCGGGTTGCGCAGTTGGTGGCTGGCGTGCGCGACGAAGGCGCGCTGCCGGTCCATCACGTCGGAGACCACGTCGGCCATGTGGTTGAAGCTGGCCGCGAGGCGGCGCAGCTCCGGCGGCCCCAGCCGGTGCTGCACCCGGGCGCCCCGGTCGCCTTCGGCAATCTCGTGCGTGACCGCGTCCAGTTCGGTGACCGGACGCAGCACCCAACCGGCCAGCCCGAACGCGGTGAGCACACAGGCCAGCACAGCGAGCAGACCGGCCAGCGCGAGCAGCAGCCACCACGCGACGACAGCTCGGCGGATCGGGTCGGCCGGGGTCACGATCACCACCGCGCCGAGCACCTCACCGCCGTCGTTGATCGGTACCGCCACCACCACCGGGTCGGTCGTCCAGGGCCAGACCGACTCGGGGGCGCTGGTCTGCTGCCCGGACAGCGCGACGTCCAGGACCGTGGCGGTGCCCGGGGTGGGCTGCCACCGGGGAGACGAGACCGGGGTGTTCCGGTCCCGGTCGACGATCGCCGCGCTGATCGAGTACAGGTCGTCGTAGCTGGTCAGCTCCGACTCGATCGGGCCGGGCCCGCCGTCGCGCAACGCCGGCCCCGCCAGCGAGGCGAACCGGGTGGCGTCGGCGAGCCGGTCGGCACGGACCCGTTCGGTCTCCCGGCTGGCCATGGTGGCGGCCAACGGGGTCTCCAACGCGATGAGGACGAGGACCATCAGCAGCAGATAGCTGATCACCAGGCGGCGACGCACGTCAGCTCCTCACGCGTCGCGCAGCCGGTAACCGACGCCGCGCACGGTCTCCACCAGACGGGCGTCGCCGAGCTTGCCGCGCAGCGACCCGACGTGCACCTCGACGGTGTGCCGGTCGGCCCAGGTGGTGCCCCAGGCGTCGAGCAGGATCCGGTCGCGGGGCACCGCCACCCCGGGTTGGCGGGCCAGCGAGAGCAGCACGTCGAACTCCTTGCGGGTCAACGTGACGACCCGTCCGTCGACGGTGACCGTCCGCGCGGCCACGTCGATGCGTACCGGACCGGCCTCGATGAGGTGCCGCTCGGGGGCGGCGTTCGCGGCGCGGCGCAGCACCGCCTCGATCCGGGCCTGCAACTCCACCATCGAGAACGGCTTGACCACGTAGTCGTCCGCGCCGAGGCGCAGACCCAGCACCCGGTCCCGTTCCTCACCCCGGGCGGTCACCGCGATGATGCCGAGTTGACTGCTGCGCCGACGCAGCTCCCGGCACAGGTCGGTGCCGTCCCCGTCGGGCAGGGTCAGGTCGAGCAGCACCAGGTCGCACGGGGCGGCGGAGAGGGCGGCGGCGACGGTGGCCGCGTGCTCGACCTCGTACCCCCGGCGGGTGAGGGCGGAGGACAGCGCAGCGGCCACCCGGCGGTCGTCCTCCACCAGCAGGATTCGCACCCGTGCCCCCGTCCGTCGCAGCGCTTGTTCTGCGAATGGTGGCAGAAGCGCGCGCGGACCGGGAGGCCGCCCGCCCGCGCCGGGCGGCGACCCACGCCCTAAAGGCCGAAGACGTCCTCGGCGGTGGCGTCCCTGACGCCGTCGGTGAACCCGCGGAAACCGGGGTCCTCGTGGCTGGCCGGCACGCTGGTGACGGTGACCCCGCTGGCCTGGGTGACAGCGTCGACCAGCGGCGGGTAGTCGATCTCGGCATCGTCGAAGGCGTCGTCGTCCGCCTCGGCCAGGTTGATCACGTGCTGTACGTCGTCGGACGGAGTGTCCGGGTCCTCGGCCCACTCGCCGCCGGCCCGGTAGCACTCGTCGTACAGTGCCCGCTGGCTGTCGGTCCAGTCATCGTCGTAGCTCTGCATCGCCCATCCCTCCGCGGCCTCTGACCTGAGCATGCCCGGCGGGAGGCGGCGGGCGCGGCGGTACCGGCGAAAACCGGGCGAGCGCGCCGACGGTCGCCCCGTACGCTGCTGTGGTGATCTACAAACTGCTGTCGAGCGCGGAGTGGGACGACGCTCTCGCCGTCGGCGCCTTCGCCGGCTCCGCCGTGGACCGGCAGGACGGTTTCATCCACCTCTCCGCCGGCGACCAGGTGGTGGAGACGGCACGGCGACACTTCGCCGGTGCCACCGGGTTGACCCTGCTCAGCGTCGAGGAGGAGCGACTGGGCGACGCGCTGCGGTGGGAGCCGTCGCGCGGCGGTCAGCTGTTCCCGCACGTGTACGGCTCGCTGCCGGTCACCGCGGTGGTGGCGGCGCGGGCGCTGCCGGTGGACCTTCCGGTCCCCGACGCGGTGGCCGCCCTGCTGGGCTGACCCGAACGTGGGCTAACCCGCACGCACGCCGGCCCGCACGCACGCCGACCCGCACCCACGCTGACGCGAACGCGCCCGGTCCGACGGTGTCGGGCCGGGCGCGCTGCCGTACTGACAAACAGTTCAGTGACAGAGCCGGTCGATCTCCTGCTGGAAACGGTCCATCGGGTTCGCCTCGGCGGGGCCGAGCAGGTAGGTCTTCAGCTCCCGGCGGGCCTCGGTCATCGGGTCGTCGCCGGCCCGGGTGACCGTCACGATCTTCTCCAGCTCACCGCAGTCCTTGGAGAGCAGGTACGCGGCCCGAGCCGTCGGGTACTCGCGGCGGAAGTCGTCCTCCGAGAGGCCGGCCGGGTTGGCCACCACGTACGGCCGCTGGCTCTGCACGAAGTCGGACACCACACTGGACACGTCGCTGATCAGCAGGTCGGTCTGGTTGAAGCAGTCGAACAGCGCCGGCGTGCGGCCGGTGACCACCAGGTGCGCGGTGCCGTCCAACGAGGACGCGTCGGCGTCGCCGCCGGCAGCGCGGATCGCGGCGACGATCCGCTCGTGCACCGCCCTCGCCGCCTTGGACCGCGACCCGGTGAGCGGGTGCGGCTTGTAGATCAGGCGCAGCCGTGGGTTCGTGGCCAGCAGCCCCTTGACGATCCGCTCACCCATCAACACCAGCGAGGTGTGGTACGGGTCGTCGTCGAGCCAACCCTCCCAGGTGGGCGCGTAGAGCACCGTGAACGGCCGGTCCACCGACTCGGCGCCGAAGGTGTGCACACCGGCGAGCTGCGGCCGGCCGATCTCGACGATGTCCGAGTCGAGGACCCCCACACCGGCTCGCGCGTAACGCTCCCGACCGGCGAGGCCGGCGACCCAGACCTCGTCGTACACCTTGCTGTAGGGGTTGACGCTGGCCTGCTTGTCGCTGTCGCCGTGCCCGACGAAGACGTGCTTCGTACCCGGCTCGCGGAGCATGTGGATGTTCGCGCCGACGTTGGCGGCGTAGAGCGCCGCGCGGACGCCGCCGAGGTCGAGGTTCATGAAGTCGACACCGGCCGGTACGCAGATCACCGGCAGCCGGGTGTCGGCCAGCTCCAGGAACGCCTCCCGGCTGCGCATCAGCACCACCGCGCGCTGCTGGAGCGCCTCGGTCGGGGCGAGCCACATGTTGGCCTGGTAGACGTCCTTGGCCGGGCCGGCGAAGTAGAGCGCCACCTCCGGCCGGTAGTTGTCCAGCCACCGCTGGACCGCCGGCAGCAGCGGACCCTGTCCCGCGCCCCGACCCCGCAGCCAGGTCAGCGCGATGATGGCGCCCACCAGACCGGTCGCCACGACCGCCACCGCACCGGCCACGAAGAACGGCGTCGGGTCGTGTTGCACCGCGGCGGCCACACCGGCCGGCACCAGCAGCAGGTTGAGCAGGGGCATCCGGTCACCGGCGACCGCCGCCGCCCAGGCGGGCGGCGTGGGCGCGCTGGACAGTGGACCCAGCTCGATGTTGCGCACCATGGCGGAGATCGGGTTACGACGCTCGATCATGGTGGAGAACGCGCCGGCGAAGACCGACACGACCCACACCGCGGCCGGCAGTACGAGCAGCAGTGTCAGTTCGCCGCCGCTGAGCCGCACCTCGGCGGCGACCAGCAGCACGGCGGCGAGGTCCCGGGTCAACTGCCGGTAGGACCAGTGCAGGCCCACCTTCTCCAACAGCAGCTGCGACGGCGGTGACCAGCGGGCGACGGCGAACTCGCCGATGATGGCGGCCAACCCGGCGACGGCGAACAGGCCGACCCAACCGAATACGCCAGCGACGAGCATGACCAGGTAGGCCAGTACCAGTAGCGCACTCTGGGCGGCCACTCCGAGGCGTCCTGTCAACGTGCCGAACAAGCGAGTTCGCTCCCTACGAGATTTCGTTGCGGGCGGTGCCCGTGATGGACCGACGTCACTCCCCCGTCGCGCAGTGGCTCAGTCGCGGCCCGCTGCGTGTGACTGCGACCTTAACGCGAGCGGACAGCTCGGTGTCGCTCGGGTATCCGGCACCATTTCGGGCAAAATTCCGGCCCGGGACGCGCCCGACCCCCGCACGGGGTCGGGCGCGTGGGGTGGGCGCAGCGGTCAGCCGGCCCGCCGGAAGCAGGTCATCCCGCCGGGGCTCGGGCGCTTGGCGAACTCCTGGTAGCCCAGCTTCGGCGCGGTGTCGCGGGCGTACCGGTTGCCGTTGTAGACGCAGATGGTGCCCACGTCCAGGCGGTCCAGGGCCGGCGTCAGCTCGGCCGGCGTCGGGCTGGCGGTGCCGTCGGCGAACTCGGACAGCAACAGTCGGTCCTTGGCGAACTGGGAGTTGAGGTCGTATTCGACGAGGTAGAAGTCACGGGGCAGGACGACCCGGACCTCGCTGGTGACGATCGGCGTCGTCCGCATGATCGTCTTCGGGGCGAGCAGCAGACCCTCCGGGCGGTCCAGACCCTTGATCCAGAAGGCGATCGCCTGACGCTGCTGCGGGAGCTTCCAGGTGGGGCGGGGGTGCACCTCGACCCAGCTCTTCGACGACCACATCGGGGTGGCGAACACCGCGAACGACGCGACCAGCAGCACCGCGATCCCACCGGACGCGGCCCGGCGCAGCGCCCGGCTCGGTGCCGGCACACGCACGGTGCAGAGCAGACCGATCAGCGTCGGCAGGGCGAGCAGCCACGGCACCCGCCACAACACCACCGAGATGCCACTCAACGCGCTGAGTACCTCCAGCACGCCGGGCACGAACAACACGCTCAACGCCAGTGCGGCGCCGGCGGCGAGCAGCGCGGGCGTGCGGCGGCGGGCGAGCAACGCGCCGCACCACAGCGCGAGACCGCTGATGACCCCGACCACGCCGAACAGCAGGGTCCGCCGATAGGTGTACGCCGCGTCGAAGAAGGCGTCGTCCGCGCCGGTCGCGGTCATCCCGCCGAGCACCAGGCGGGAGACCACCAGCGAGCCGATCGGGTACGCGAGGGCGGCGACCGCCGCCACGACGGCCGCCTTCCACCGGCCGACCAGCAGCATGGCGAAGCCGGCGGCGCCGACGAGCATCGGCAGGATGATCGCCGCGGTGTTGGTGAGCCCGATCGCGGTGATCGAGAGCGCCACGATGAGCACCAGGCTGCGCCGCGACCGGGTGTCGAACCACTCGGTCAGGTAGAGCCACATCAGCGGGATGACCGCCGAGACGAACATGCCCTTGCCCTCGTGCAGCCGGAGCAGGTGGAACGTGCCCAGTGCGGCATCGTCGCCGGCGACGAGGTACAGGTACGCGATCGCCACGGTGAAGGCGAGCAACACACGGCGCGGGGCCCACCGGTGCGTCAACCGCCACAGCGCCAGCGCGGCGAGCATCGCCATGATCGGCAACAGCACGTACCAGAGGGCCGAACTGGCGTGGATGCCGACGACGTTGGCGAACGCGCCGTCGAAGACCTCGATCGACGGGATGGGCGGCTGCGAGCCCATGGCCGGCAGCACGTTCTCGGAGAAGAGGAAATCGTTGAGCGGGATCAGGTCACGCTCGGCGATCCACACCGACTTGCCGACGTAGTAGACGTCGTCCGGGGTGTTGCGGGCCATGAAGAACGAGGAGATGCCGACCAGTACCGAGACGACCAACGCGTACGCCGACTGCGCCGCGGTGGGTGCCGGGGCGGCCGGGGCGGGCACCGGGCCGCGCAGCCACGCCTGGCGTACCAGCAGGAGCCCGCCGACGGCCGCGAGCAGGCCGGCGACGGCCGGAATCCACCAGGTGAGGTCGATGCTGGTACCGGCCGCACCGGCGGAGACGGCGGCCACCACGGCGGCGACCAGAACGCCGATCAGCAGGCGACGGTCGGTGGCGGGCCGCGCACCGTCGGGCTCCTCCGGAGCCGCCGGGGCGCTGTCGGTCGGGGCGCTGTCGGTCCGGGTGCCGGCGCGGCGGCGGGCGCGCAGCACGGCCACCACCGCGAGCACCACACAGGCCACCAGCCAGATCCGGAAGGTCACCGACGGACGCAGGTCCCCCAGGAAGGCCAGGTGGTAGAGCACTGTGAAGAGGGCGAACGCGATCACGGCGCCATCGGTGAGCACCGCCGGGGCGTGGGCCACCAGCGCGCCTACCCGGGACAGCCCCCGAGCGCGGGACGGTCGGGGTGCCTGCCCGCTCCGGGGCGTCGGATCCGGTTCGGCGGGCGCTACGGCGATGCTGTCGACGTTGGCCACGGGCGTCCTTACTCGTCAGACGGATGAGGGGCCTCGGCACGGTGATGGCCGGGTGTCAAGGGGGCAGCGTAGCGGAATCGGGCAGAGCGACCGCTGCTGCCGGCGACCGAGTGTCGGGGTGCTGGTCAGTCCGATCTCGGGGCCGCCCGGGGGCGGGGCAGAACGTTGTCGGCGCCGAGCCCGGCCGCCACGGACTCGACCAGGTTGTCGAGGTAGCCGTCGGTGAGCGGGAGCCGGGCGATGGCGAGCCGCCAGTAGAGCGGCCCCACGATGAGGTCGACGGCGGCGTCCAGGTCGGTGTCGGCGGGCAGCTCACCACGCTGTACGGCCCGGGTGACCAGGCGACCGCCGATCTCCTGCTGCCGGGTGTGCAGCACCTGACGCAGGGTCGCGTCGATGGTGGGGTTGCGGGCGGCCTCGGCCAGCAGGTCCGGGATGATCTGCGACGCCAGTGGGTGCCGCAGCGCGTGCGCCACCACCTGGAACAGCAGCGCGAGGTCACCGCGCAGCGTGCCGGTGTCCAGCGCGGGGAGCTTGCCGTGGGCCGCGGCGGCGACGATCTCCAGCACCAGGTCGAGCTTCGAGCTCCACCGTCGGTAGATCGCCGTCTTGCTGACGCCGGCCCGGCGGGCCACCGCCTCGATGGAGAGCCGGCCGTAGCCGACAGCGGCGAGCTCCTGCATCAGCGCGCGGCGGATCGCCGTGGTGATCTCGTCGCGCAGCACCGCCGCGCCGGCCGGTGCCCGCCTCTTCTCGGTGGTCATCGAGGGCTCTTATCGCAGGTCACGCCACACAGCCTAGCGCAACGACGGTACGGTTGCGTCCCGACGTGTTTCGGACTACTGTCCTGGCAGCGACGAGGCGGCGCCCCGCGCAAATTTCCCACTAGGATGCGATCGTCGCGAGCAACCCCCGTCTGCACGAAAGATCGGAGCGCCATTTCCATGGCCACCACCGCGCTGGTCGACCCCGACACGGGCCTGACCCAGGCGCAGCTGGCCGCTCGGCACGGGCTCCGGGTCGCCGGTGAGCGCCCCAGCCTCGTCGAGTACAGCCGCCGACTATGGGCCTACCGGCACTTCATCGCCGCGTACGCCAACGCCAAGCTCGTCGCCTCGTACAGCAACGCCAAGCTGGGTCAGCTCTGGCAGGTGCTCACCCCGCTGACCAACGCGGCGGTCTACTACCTGATCTTCGGGGTGGTGCTGGCGCAGAACGAGATCCCGAACTTCATCGCCTACCTGACCACCGGGCTGTTCATCTTCAACTTCACCCAGAGCGCGGTCCTGGCCGGCACGCAGTCGATCAGCAGCAACCTGGGGCTGATTCGAGCGCTGCACTTCCCCCGCGCCAGCCTGCCGCTGTCCACCACGATCACGCAGTTCCAGCAACTGCTGGCCTCGATGGTGGTGCTCGTCGGCATCGTGCTGGTCACCGGCGAACCGCTCACCTGGGAGTGGCTGCTGCTGGTGCCGGCCCTGCTGCTGCAGGCGGTGTTCAACGCCGGCGTGGTGCTGCTGGTGGCCCGGCTGGGCTCCAAGTCGAGCGACCTGAAGCAGGTCATGCCGTTCATCATGCGGACCTGGATGTACGGCTCCGGTGTGCTCTACAGCGTCAGCCTCTTCGAACGGCTGCCCGGCTGGGCGACGACCCTCGTGCAGTTCAACCCGCTCCTGGTCTACATCGAGCTGGCACGGTACGCGCTGCTTGAGGAGGCACCGCTGCTCAACGAGTCGCTGACCCAGCTCTGGCTGGTCGGCGCCGGTTGGGCGCTGGTGGCCGGCATCGGCGGTTTCTTCTACTTCTGGCGCGGCGAACAGGAGTACGGCCGTGGTTGAGCACTTCAACGCCCACACCGAGGCGAACGCGACGATGACCCGGACGCAGGAACGCATCCCGACAGTGGTCGTGGACGACGCGCACATCATCTACCGGGTGCACCAGGGCGCCGCCGGTGGCACCACGCCGGTGGCCGCGCTGCGCCGGCTGGTCAAGCGCACCCACGCGCCGAACGTCCGGGAGGTGCACGCGGTCAAGGGCATCTCCTTCACCGCGTACCGGGGCGAGGCGATCGGGCTGATCGGCAGCAACGGCTCCGGCAAGTCCACCATCCTGCGGGCCATCGCCGGCCTGCTGCCGGTCAACCGGGGCGCCATCCACACCCAGGGGCAGCCGTCGCTGCTGGGCGTCAACGCCGCCCTGCTCAACGACCTCTCCGGGGAGCGCAACGTCGTTCTCGGGTGCCTGGCCATGGGCATGCATCCCGATGACGTGGCCAAGCAGGCCGCGGGGATCATCGACTTCTCCGGGATCAACGAGCGGGGTGACTTCGCCAGCCTGCCGATGCGGACGTACTCGTCCGGCATGGCGGCCCGGCTGCGGTTCTCCATCGCCGCCGCCAAGAAGCACGACGTGCTGCTCATCGACGAGGCGCTCGCCACCGGCGACAAGGGCTTCCGCAAGCGCAGCGAGCAGCGGGTGCGGGAGCTGCGCGAGGGCGCGGGAACGGTGTTCCTGGTCAGCCACCAGCTCTCCTCCGTACGGGACACCTGCGAACGGACGATCTGGCTGGAATCGGGCGTCATCCGGATGGACGGCCCCACCGACGAGGTCATCCGGGCATACGAGGCGTACGCGAACAGCAAGTAGAGTTCCGCGAACGTCCGGCATCGACATGGCACCCCCGAGGACCGCGTCGCCCGCGTTGGGGCGGCGCGGTCCGCGCGTTAAGGTTCATTCCGTCGCCGCTCGGGCGGAACCTTCCGTTAACGCATCCCTGAGAGTGAGGATCCGGCAATGACGCAGGACCAGACCACTGGCCCGGACGCCGAAGCGGAGAACCCGACGCCGTGGCGCCCCTCACGGACAGTGGCGGTGGTTCTCGCCGGAGGCACCGGGACCCGGCTGGGCCTCGGCATCCCGAAGCAGCTGCTGAAGATCGCCGGTAAGCCGATCATCGAGCACACCCTTGCGGTCTTCGAGGCGGCACCGGAGATCGACGAGATCATCGTGCTGATGGCCAGCGGCCACGTCGAGGACGCCCGGCAGATCGTCGAGAAGGCCGGCCTGCGCAAGGTCACCAAGGTGATCGAGGGTGGCGACACCCGCAACGCCACCACCCGGATCGCGCTGGACGCGGTCGGCCCGGCGGACTGCAACATCCTCTTCCACGACGCGGTACGTCCGCTGCTCAGCGGCCGGATCGTGCGCGAGTGCGTCAACGCGCTCTGGAGCTACGCCGCCGTGGACGTGGCCATCCCCTCCGCGGACACGATCATCCAGGTCGACGACAACGACTGCATCACCGACATCCCGACGCGTTCCCGCCTGCGCCGTGGCCAGACCCCGCAGGCGTTCCGTTCCCCCACCATCCGCGAGGCGTACCGGATCGCCGAGGGTGACCCGGCCTTCGCCGCCACCGACGACTGTGGCGTGGTGCTGCGCTACCTGCCCGGCACTCCGATCAAGGTGATCGACGGTTCCGACGAGAACATCAAGGTCACCCACCCGGTCGACGTGCACCTGGCGGACAAGCTCTTCCAGCTCGCCGCCGCGCAGGCCCCACGGCTCACCGACCACCGCAGCTACGCCGAGGAGCTGACCGGCCGCACCATCGTGGTGTTCGGCGGCAGCTACGGCATCGGTCACGAGCTGGCCGAGCTGGCCCGCCGCTACGGCGCGCAGGTCTTCCCGTTCAGCCGCTCCACCACCGGCACCCACGTCGAGCGCGCCGAGGACGTCGAGGCCGCGCTGACGACCGCCTTCGAGGCCACCGGCCGGATCGACCACGTGGTGGTCACCGCCGGGATCCTGGAGCGGGGCGCCCTCGCCGAGATGGACGAGGAGACGATGGACCGGGTGCTCCAGGTCAACTTCGTCGGCCCGGTGACCATCGCCCGGCAGTCCCTGCCGTACCTCCAGCAGACCAAGGGTCAGCTGCTGCTCTACACCTCCAGCTCCTACACCCGGGGCCGGGCCCGCTACGCGCTCTACTCGGCCACCAAGGCCGCCCTGGTCAACCTCACCCAGGCGCTCGCCGACGAGTGGGCCGACGTGGGCGTCCGGGTCAACTGCATCAACCCGGAGCGCACCGCCACCCCGATGCGGACCCGGGCCTTCGGCGAGGAGCCGGAGCACACCCTGCTCGCCGCCGAGGCCGTCGCCCAGTCGTCGCTGGACGTGCTGATCTCCGACCTGACCGGTCAGGTCATCGACGTACGCCGGGCGCCCGGTGACGGGCCCACGCCGACCGTGCCGGCCCAGGCCGGGTCGGGTCCTCTCGAGGCACCGGCCGGCGCGACGTCGGCGAACTGACGCTGGCGGCGGCGGAACCACGAACGGAGCGACATGCGCGGCGACCTGGTCCGAAAGCTGGCCGCCCGGTGCCTGACCATCGGGTTGGCCGTGCTGGCCTTTGTCGTGCTGGCACTCACGGGTGCCACCGGCTGGGGGCTGGCACTGGCCGTCGCCGCGCTGGCCGCCACGGCCGCCGAGCAGCGGATCCGGCCCGGCGCCGACCTGGTGGCGGAGACCACGTTGATCGCCGCGGCGATCCTGGTCGGCTACGCCCGGCGGCTGGACGACGGGCTCAACGTCGCACTGGTCGTCACCGGGCTGGTCCTGCTGGGGCTGGTGCTGCTGGTGGGTCCGCTGCGCACCGCCGGCAGTCTGGAGATCCGGGCGGCCAACCTGCCGGTCCGCGCCTGGACGCCGCTGGTCGCCAACCAGCTCGGCACGGCGCTGCTCGGGCTGCTCGCCGCCCTGGCGCTCGCCGCCGCGCTCGCCCTGCCGGCCGGGGTGGCGCTGGCCGCCAGCCTGCTGGTCGGGGCGGGCGCCGGTGCTGTCGCACTGGACCTGGCCCGGCGACGGTTCCGGCCGCGGGCCGGCGGTGGGCCGGTGGCCGCCGCGCTGCGCCGGCACCGCCCGGAGTTCCTGCTCTACTTCTCCGCACCTCCCGGGTCGGAATACCAGGTCACCATGTGGCTGCCGTACCTGGAACGGATCGGCCGACCGTTCCTGGTCGTGGTGCGCGAACCAGAGTTCCTGGCCCCGATCGCGGCGGCAACCGACGCGCCGGTCGTCTACTGCCCCACCCTGGGGGCGATGGACGAGGCGTTGGTGCCGAGCCTGCGGGTGGCGTTCTACGTCAACCACGGGGCGAAGAACAGCCACTGTGTCCGCTTCACCCAGCTCACCCACGTCCAGCTGCACCACGGCGACAGCGACAAGGCGCCGAGCGCCAACCCGGTGTCGGGGATCTTCGACCGGATCTTCGTGGCCGGGCAGGCGGCGATCGACAGGTACGCCCGCGCCGGGGTGCAGATCCCGGCGGACAAGTTCGTGGTGGTGGGTCGCCCACAGGTCGAGTCGATCGAGGTACGCGCGGAGCCGGCGCGCGGGTTGGCACACCCCACGGTGCTGTACACCCCGACCTGGACCGGGCACCACGCCGACGCCGACTACTGCTCGCTGCCGGTGGCGGAGAGGCTGCTGCAGCGGCTGCTGGAGCGCGGCGCGACGGTGATCCTGCGGGCCCACCCGTACACCGCGCAGAACCCGGCGTCGGCCCGTCAGCTGGGCCGCCTCACCGAACTGCTCGTCGTCGACCGGGCGCGCACCGGCCGCCAGCACGTGGTCGGCGCGGCGGCTCGGGAGCTGAGCCTCACCGAGTGCGTCAACTCCTCCGACGCGCTGGTCTCCGACGTGTCCGGCGTGATCTCCGACTTCCTCTACTCCGGGAAGCCGTACGCGGTCACCGACATGGGTGGCGAGGGCGAGCGGTTCGTGGAGCGCTTCCCGTTGGCCGGGTCCGGTTACGTGCTGCGCCGGGACATGTCCAACGTGGACGACGTGCTCACCGCACTGCTGGACACCGACCCGTTGGCCGAGGCCCGCTGGGCCACCCGCCGCCGCTACCTGGGTGACTTCCCCGCCGAGTCGTACGCCGAGGCGTTCCTGGCAGCCGCCCGGCGCGAGCTGGCACCGGCCGAGACGCTCACCGCGTCCACCCCGGCATAGCCGCTCAGCGGTACGGGTCGAGCAGCGCCAGCACGGCCGCCGGGTCCTCCACGTGCGCGTTGTGGCCGAGGCCGGGCAGGGTGGCCACCGGCACGCCGTACTCCTTGAGCTGTTCGTCGGTGACCATCGGATCGTGCTCCCCGCGCGCCAGCACGACCGGCGCGTCGGTCGCCGCCAGCAGCGCGGCCAGGTCGGGCTCGCCGACGGCGAACGCGGTCGGGTCCATGGCGAGGCGCCACCGGCCGTCGACCTGGCGCAGCCCGGCGTCCACCACCGGGTCGTCCGGCGGCACCAGGCCGGCCAGCCCGGAGACCCGCAGGTAGCGGCGCGCCGCCTCGGCGCGGGTCGCGAACCAACTGATCGGGCGGGCGGCGAGGTCGGCGGCGCGGGTCAGCTCGTCGGGTGACCAGACGGCCTTGATGCCCAACCCGACCACGGCGTCCACCGGCGTACCGGCGGCGCGGGCGGCCAGCGCGAGGCCGACCACCCCGCCCAGCGAATGTCCGAGCACGACGAGCCGGTCGCCGGGCGCCAGGCCGCGCGCTATCCGGTCGGCGAACCCCGCGAACGTGTACGACTGAAGCGGTGCCGCCCAGCCGTGGCCGGCGAGGTCCGGTGCCAGCCACCGCCCCGCCCAGCGCTGCTCCAGCAGAGGCGCCCACGGCAACCAGACGTCCCCGGTCGTGCCCATCCCGTGCAGGAGCAGCAGGACCCGCCCGCGACCGGCTTGACCACCCGATTCATCCACCACGGCCGCAGTCTCCCACGGTTCACGGCCTGGTACGAGAGCCGTCATCCACGCCGCCCCCACCAAAGAATGATCCACTGTAGAGTTCCGGGCCGGACGGACAGAGCCACCTGTCGATTCCGTCCCGAGGGGAGCCACTGTGTACAGGATGTACGGGTCGGCGCTGGTCGCGGCACTGGCAGCCGTCACGCTCGGCGTACCGCACCGGGCGTCCGCGACGCCATCGGACGTGGCCGCACCGAACGGCGCAGCGGTCACGGCGGCCGACCGGGTGCTGCGGGTCTACAACAACAACATCGAGAACCTGGTGGTGAACAACTCCGACGGGAGCTGCACCCGGATCTCCGGACCGGACCACCTGACCTCGATCCTGGTCGACGACGCCGGTCGCACGGGCACCAGCGGCGTGGTGGCGCCCGACATCCTGATCGTGCAGCAGGTGCGCGGCACCGGCCAGGCCGAGGCGTACGCCGACCAGCTGTCGGCGAAGTTCGGCTACCCGGCGGGCAGCTACGGGGCGATCGTGGCGTGGGACGACCCGGAGCCGTGGGGCAGCACGCACAAGTGCAGCTCGCAGTCGCTCGGCGACCTGAAGAAGAAGCAGACCAACGCCATCCTCTGGAACAAGCGCACGCTCAACCTCGCCAGTGGCGACATCTCGAAGTACTGGAGCGCGGGTTGGCTCAAGCCGGGCACGGCGTACGCGAACGGCGCCGGGTGCACGCTGTACAAGCCGCCGAACAGTGACCCGGACAGCACCGACTACTACAAGTGGAAGCGGACCAGCGCGATCGCGGCGCGCTTCACCATCAAGGCGACCGGCACCAGCGTGTTCGCCGCGACGATGCACCTGCCGCAGGAGAACCGGCAGAACGCCTGCGCCGGTGACGGCGACCGGGGCATCGCCAACAGCGGCATCCACCTCGGTGCGGACGCGACCACGCTGCTGAACGCGTCGACGATCCGCGTGGTGGGCATCGACGCGAACCGCACCGGCATCGCCCCCGGCACGCTCAGCGGCTACGGCATGACCGGGTACGGGTCGGCGGCCACCAACGGTTCCAGCAAGATCGACTACTTGTTCGTCAGGGGCAGTGTGCAGTCGTCCGCCGTCGACCACACCGTGGTCGGGACGAAGTCGAACCACAAGGCGTTGTACGGCTTCATCACCTACTGACCGCACCGCCGAAGACGCCGCGGGCGCCGGCCCCTTGTGGGGGACGACGCCCGCGGTCCTCGGCGTGCCCGGGTCAGGCGGAGTAGCCCCGGCTGGTGATCCAGTTGGCCAGGTCGATGGTGGTGATCCAGTACGACGGGTCGGCCGCGTTGGCCGAGTCGGCGATCCGCACGGTGCGACCGTTGTCCTTGTAGCCCACGACGGCGATGTAGTGCCCGCCGCCGTAGGAGTGCCAGCCGCCGTCGGTGTCGGTGGCGTCCCCGACGACGTTGGCCACCACGCCCCGGCCGTCGGTGATGGCCTTCACCACGTCGGCCTGGAGGCGGTCCATCTGCGCCGGGCTGGGCGCGCTGGGGAACATCCGGGTCCGGTACGGGGAGCCCTTCACCTCGGCGTTGAGCACCCGGGTGGTGTCCTCGGCCGAGTTGGTGCCCATCTCGGTGGTGCCCAGCTCGGCGCCGAGCTCCTCCTGGGTGCGGTCGATGCCGGCGGCGCTGAGCGCGTTGCGGGTGGCCGCCGGGCCGCAGTTGTAGTAGGTGTTCTGCGCCTCGTAGTCGTAGTCGAGCACCTTGGTCGCGGGCGGCTTCGGGGGCGTCGGCTTACGGGTGAGGTCGGGGTTGCTCTTGGCCTTCGCGGCGGGGGACGCGGCGCTGGTGGCCGGCGCGGCGGTGGTCGGCGCGGCGCTGGCCGAGGGGGACGCGTCCCGAACGTCGCCACGGGAGGCGGCGACGTCGCTGCGCATCTCGGCGACGGTGGTCGCGGTGCGCTGGTCGGCCGGGGCGTCGTCGGCGGTGGTGAGGAGGGCACCGCCGGTGGTGGCGATGGCGAGAGCCGCGGCGGAGGCGACAACGATCTGGTACGGGCGCTCGGTGGCGAGGCGGCGGAGCTGACGCTGCAGGGTGTGCTTCACGGGGTCCTCCACGGATCGGGGGGAGAGCGGCACACCGGGCCGGACCGGTATCCGGGCAGGCGCCAGCGCGCGGACCGTGGTCCGCGGATGGTGAACCGCTCAGGGGAACGCCCGGCGTGGCCGGGCGGGGAAGGCGATGACCCGGGGGGTCAGCTCACCGTCACTGGACGAATGAGCGGGTGCACCGCCGCGCCGTGGAGGCGAGGGAACAACCGAGGGGTGGAAAGGTGCTGCACGAGGATGGGACTCCTTCCGACACCGCCTACCGGGTTAGCTGACGGATTCGGGCGGGAAGATCGCCCTACCGCGGGCCGTGGCTCGCGGATTCACCCCGGACTTACTGATGGGTCCCCGGTTCGTTGATCACGATTAAGCGGGTCGATGCGGCGTCGCGTCTTGCGATCGGTTACCGCATCGGACAGGACGACAGTACTGGCGGCTCCGCGCCCTGCCAAGCCGGGTTCACCTGCGTAAACCTCAATCGGCGAGGCAATTTCTGCGCGTATTGCCGATGATGTGACTCGATGGGACAACCGGTTACGGGCGCGCCTGCGGGCGACAACCGGACAGGCGACGAAGAACGCGACCATAATCGCGGGAACAATGGCGCGGCTCGTGCCGGACGTCCGATTTCACAATTGCGTGACCGGCCTCACATCACAGATCGGGCTCAACCCGCCCGGGCCGGTCGCCACCGTGCCACGACGGCCGGGCGCAACGCCCCCGCCACCGTCCGGCGGGCGGCCACCGGGTGCGGGCGCAGCCGGGCCGCCGCCGCGTACGCCTCCTCGGCGAGGGTACGAGCCGACTCGGCGGCCAGCTCCGCGTCACGCCAGGCGGCCCGCTCACGGACGGCGGCCGCCTGGTAGTCGGCCAGCCGCGCATCCCGGACCACCCGGCTGATCAACACCTCCTGCTCGACCGGGTGGCGTCGGGGATCCCAGCCGTGCCGGTGCCCGAACACGTCACCGAGCTGCACCATGCTCAGGTCACCCCGCCAGTACGCCGCCATCGCCGCCCGGTGCAGATAGCGCTCCCGGGCCGCGTACTCGGCGGGGGTGTGCGGGGTCCGTGGGGTGGGCAGCGCCCCGGCGCCCGCGAAGCGACGCGCGGCGGTGTCCGCCGCGTCGTACCCGGTCCAGGCCCGCTCCATCTGCTCCTGGGCGCTCAGCCAGGCGGCACGTCTCCGCCTGGCTGTCGTCGCCGCGCCGGCCGCGGCGACGGCCACCTCCTCGGCGTAGCGGCGCAGGTCGGCAGCCTCGGCGGCGGCCACCTCCCGGGCGGTGGGCGCTGCCGGGAGCGGGTCGTCGGCGGGCCGGTCCCGTTCGGGGCGGGCGGCCAGCACGGTGAGCAGGCCCAGGGTCAGCAGGACCAGGGTCGACCAGATGGCGGCGGCTCGCGGCACCTCGGTCACGAACTGGTAGAAGACGGCGGTCTCCATGGTCGGCACCTCGGGGAGAGAGCAGTGCGATGGGGCCACACCGGCCGGCGGGCCACGGCGGGCCACCGGTCGGCGGGTGGGAAGCGGGTGGGGCGACAGGCGCGGCGGCGGGACGATCGTCCCGGTGGCTCAGCGCCGGGGTGGGGCCCGGCAGGCCCGACCGCTCGCACTGTCGACGAGGGGCAGCCGGTCGGACTCCGCCGCGCGGACCGGAAGCACGCCGGTCGCGGTGACGCAGTGCTCCTCGGGGAGCGCCCCGGGCGAGTCGACGGCCCAGGCGGGAACGCCCTCCTCGACGGCGTCCGGTGGGATCGCCGCTGCCGGGCGCGCCGCAGCGTGCGCCCCGACGTGCCGACCGGAGGCCGCCAGCGGCCCGGCGGCGACGGAGGCCGACACCACGCTCGACGGTGGCACCGGGCTGGGCGTCGACGCGGCGGCCGTGGCCGGGCCTGCGCCGAGCGCCAGGGCCGCGACGACGGCGAGGCTGGTCAGCACCCGCGTCGCCCAGCGCGCCACCCACCACAGCGGACAGGTGAACGCGACCGGAAGCACATCCCCACGCTACCGTCACGCCGAGGCGGGCGCACCGACCACGGGCGTGTCGGATCGCGCCGCGCCGACCCGTTTGACCAGGGTGGACGCTGTCAGCGCCGGTCGGCGTACGGTGATCGGCCGTTGGCCAAACCGACCTCGTCGGCGGCCCCCGCGGCCCCGCCCTCGGCGTCGCCGTCACCGGCGGTCGGGGCACCGGCCGCGCGTTGCCGGGGGACGGGCGCCGGCCGGGCCGGACGGCGCGGTGCGAGCCGGCGCATCATCGGGGTCTCGACGAAGCGGTGCAGCAGCCCGGCGAGGATCAGGTTCGCCACCAGGAAGCCGAGCACCACGGCGGGCCCACGCCAGCCCGCGAAGCCGGTCCCCCAGTCCCCGCTCCAGCGCAGCACGCTCGTCATCACCAGCACGTGCACCAGATAGAAGGCGAACGAGACCTCACCGAGCCAGATCAACGGCCGGGAACGCCACGGCGAGCGCCGACCCCGCACGTCCGCGTCAGCGGCAGCGGTGATCACCAACAGGTACGCGACGGCGAGCAACGTGGTCCACAACTCGGCGCGGATCCACTGCGCGGCCGCCACCCAGGTGACCACGAAGATCGCGCTGGCCACGGCCAGACCCGGCCCGCGCCAGAGCCCTCGGCGCATCAGCTCGGCGGCCACCGCGCCCAACCAGAACTCCAGCGACCGGACCGGCGGGAAGATCTGGGTGAACCACCACCGACTCACCTCCGGCACCAACTCCTGCGCCGGCCACAGCGCGAGGATCAGCAGCGGCAGCGCGACGATCAGCGCCCAGAGCAGCTTCGGCCGGGCCCGGCGCAGCAACGGCAGGGCGAGCGGCAGGCAGAGGTAGAAGAAGAACTCGCAGGAGAGCGACCAGCTGACCGTGTTGATGCTGTAGAACCAGCCGGGTCGGGGGTCCCAGGCCTGCAGCAGGAGCAGGTTCTCCAGCGCGGCCGCCGGCAGGACCGGGTCGGCGAACCACCAGGCGACCACCAGCGTCGCCGCCCACAGCACCAGGTGGTTCGGGTAGATCTTGGCGACCCGCCGCCGCCAGAAGGTCCGCCGGGAGTCACCCGGCCGGGCCGACCAGACCAGCACGAAACCACTGAGGATGAAGAAGAACTGCACCCCGGAGAGGCCCAGGGTGAACAGGGCATCGACCACGGCCTTGTAGTCCGGCTCGGCGATGATCCGCATGGTGCCCGCGTGGAAGCCGAAGACCAGCAGGGCGGCGATCCAGCGCAGCCCGGTCAGCGACGGCAGCCGGGGCAGGGCGGGTGCGGGTGGGGCGGCCGACGTCGCGGCGACGCTCGTCATGCCGGGATCCCGGCGCTCGGCGGGGTCACCAGCACTGTCGTAGCCTCCTCGGCGCGGCTTCGGACGGCGCGACGGCGACGCCCGCGACGGCCCGGCAGGGCCGCACCGAGGCACCCTACCGGGTCACTCCTGGGTGAACCGGACGCGTCCCACCCGCCGTTTTCCGCGCCACGGCACCGCCCGCCAGTCGGCGTTAACCTTCCGCTGCCCGGGAGTTCAGAGACTCCACCATCGGCGGCAACGTCAGGTTCCGGGGCCGGCCACCCGGGTCGTCGAAGGTGGCGGGCGTGGTCAATGAGCCGACGCACGCACCGCTGCTGAGCATCGTCGTGCCCGTGTACGGCGTCGAGGCGTACCTGTACCAGTGCCTTGAGTCGATCCGGGCCGACATCCCGGCGGGCGAGTCGGACGCGGTCGAGCTGATCGCCGTCGACGACGCCTCCCCGGACGGCTGCGGCGACATGCTCCGCGCGTACGCGGCCGGTCGCGACGGCGTCCGCGTCGTGCATCTGAGCAGCAACGTGGGCCTGGGGCTGGCCCGCAACGCGGGGCTCGACGTGGCCAGCGGCCGGTACGTCTGGTTCGTCGACAGCGACGACTGGTTGCCGCCGGGCACCATCGCGGCGGTGCTGGACCGGCTGCGCCAGCACCAGCCCGACGTGCTGATGCTCGACCACCTGCGGGTGCACGAGGACGGCCGGCGGGAGGTCGACGCGAGCAGCCCGCTGCTGCGCGGGATCACCGGCGTCACCCGGCTGGCCGACCAGCCGCGCCTGCTGCGGGTGCAGCACACCGCCTGGAACAAGGTGGTCCGGCGGGGCTTCATGGACGAGTTGGAGCTGCGCTTCTTCCCCGGCTGGTACGAGGACATCCCGTTCAGCCACCCGCTGCTGATCGGGGCCGAGAAGATCTCCGTGCTGGACCGGGTCTGCTACCTCTACCGGCAGGGCCGCCAGGGCGCGATCACCTCCACCCGCAGCGGCCGGCACTTCGACGCCTTCGACCAGTACGAGCGGCTGATGGACTGGGTGGCCCGGAAACACCCGGACGAGCGGTTGCAGGCCGAACTCTTCGAGCTGATGATCAGCCACTACCTGGTGGTGGTGGGCAACGACGGCCGGCTGCACCCGCACCTGCGGCGCGACTTCTTCCACCGGGCCGCCGCGCACTACCGCCGGTACCTGCCCACCGGCGGCTACCCGCTGCCCCCCGGCGCGACGGGACTCAAGCACCGCCTCGTCGGGCGGGGTGACTGGTTGGCGTACTCGGCGCTGCGCCAGGCCCACCGGGTCGCCGGTCGGCTGCGTCGGCCGGGCCCGGCGGCTGCCGACGGCGGTTCGCCAGCCGTCGACGAGGAACCGGGCCGACGGGCGGACAACGCGCCGACACGCAGTGGTGCGCCCACCCCGGAGCGCCGTGACGCGCTGGCCGGCGGCCGGCTGACGTGATCGACCCCACCGCACCCCGAGGCGGCACCCGGCACCGTGGTTTTCCAGGTCGTCCGCCCGCCGGGTGGACGACGACAGCACCACCGCACTCCGGTGCGGGCGTACCTGAGCAGAGGTCGGAATGACGGCGACAATCAAGATCGGACCGCACGCGGTCGGTGCCGGTGAGCGACCGTTCGTGGTCGCCGAGATGTCCGGCAACCACAACGGCGATCTGAATCGGGCGCTGGCCATCGTCGACGCGGTGGCCGACAGCGGGGCGCACGCACTGAAGCTCCAGACGTACCGGCCGGACACCATCACCATCGACGTCGACACCCCGGCGTTCCGGATCTCCAGTGGGCACGAGCTGTGGGGCGGGGAGAACCTGTACCGCCTCTACGAGCGCGCGCACACCCCGTACGAGTGGCACGCCCCGATCTTCGAACGGGCCCGCGAGCGTGGCCTGACCGTCTTCTCGTCACCGTTCGACGCGACCGCTGTGCAGTTGCTGGAGTCGCTGGACGCGCCCGCGTACAAGATCGCGTCGTCGGAGCTGGTCGACCTGCCGCTGATCCGACTGGTGGCCAGCACCGGCAAGCCCATGGTGATCTCCACAGGAATGGCGACGGTCGCCGAGATCGACGCCGCCGTGCGCGCCGCCCGCGCCGGTGGCGCGGCGGGCATCATCCTGCTGGCCTGCACCGCGTCCTACCCGGCGCCGGCGGCCGACAGCAACCTGCGCCGGCTGCCGGTGCTGGCCGGTGCGTTCGACGTGCCGGTGGGGCTCTCCGACCACACGCCCGGCATCGGGGTTGCGGTCGCCTCGGTGGCGCTCGGCGCCTGCTTCATCGAGAAGCACGTGACGCTGGACCGGGCCGACGGTGGCGTGGACTCGGACTTCTCCCTGAACCCGGCGGAGCTTTCGGCCCTGGTCGCCGAGTCCGGCCGCGCGTACGCGGCCCTGGGCGGCACCGCGATCGGCCCGACCCCCGCCGAGCGGGAGGGGCTGCGGTTCCGCCGGTCGCTCTTCGTGGTCGAGGACGTCCGGGCCGGTGACCCGGTGACCGCGCACAACGTCCGCTCGATCCGCCCAGCCGGCGGCCTGCCCCCGGTGGAGATCGACCGGGTCCTCGGCCGCACCTTCACCACCGACGTCCCCCGAGGGACCCCCCTCACCTGGAACCTCATCTAACCCCGCCCCCACCCCCGCGATCTTGCAGTTACTGTCCCGACGAAAGGCGCATCAGCCGCGATTCGGCGTCAGAAAGTGCAAGATCGCGAGGGCGGGAGGGTGGGGGCGAAGCCGACGGTGATGACCAGGTTCTGCGGGCGGAGGGTTCGCCAGAGGGCGGCGCCGTCGGACGGGATGGTCAGGCCGTGTCGGCGCCACCAGAGCGTTATCGGCACGTCGGCCAGCTTGCAGCAGCACTCGGCCCGGGTCCAGCGGGCCCAGAAGTCACCGGTGCCGAAGCGGCGGGCCAGCGCCGGGGGCACCGGGGCGTCCGCGCGCTCCGCGTCGATGGCCACCCGCCAGCCGGGCACCGGTGGGCCGTACCAGCCGACGCACCGTCCATCGTCGACGTGACTACGGGTCACCGCGTCGGCCATCGTGGCCGGTGACCCGATCCGCAGATGCTGCTCGGCGGCGGCGAGCAGCCCCGGCACCGGACGCGGCACGGCGACGTCGCCGTGCCGCGCCGGCCCCAGAACCGGTCGCAGGTCAGACGGAGGCGGCACCGTCCACCACGATGACCTGGCCGTTGATGTTCGTGTGTTCCCGCAGCAGCATCCGCACCACCGGGGTGACCTCCGCCGGTTCGGTCAGGTGACCGGTCGGGGTACGGCGCACGATCTGGTCGAGTTGGGTCGGACCGAGCACCGCGGACATCTCCGAGGCGAAGAAGCCGGGCGCGACGGAGTTGACCAGCATCCGGCCGCCCAGTTCCCGGGCCAGCGAGCGGGTGGCCGCGTCCATGCCGCCCTTGGTGGCCGAGTAGGCGACGAGGCCGGGGAAACCGCGCTGCCCGCAGATCGAGGTGATGTTGACGATCCGCCCGCGCAGCCCCTTGGCGAGCATCCGGCGGATCACCAGCCGGGTCAGCTGGAGCGGGGCCGTCAGGTTGGTCTCGATGATCCGGGCGATGTCGTCGGTGGCGGTGTGCGCGTGCAGGGAGTCCTGCCCCATGGCGGCGTTGTTGACGATGCCGTCGATCGGGCCGAGGTGCTGCTCCACCTCGCGGATGAAGCTCTGCGCGGCCCGCAGGTCGGTGACGTCCACCGCGCCGACGTGCACCCGGTCGGGGTGCTCGGCGGCGAGCTTCTCCAACTCAGGGGTGATGGTGCGGGCGAACGCGGCCACCCGTACGCCCGCGTCGAGCAGGTCGGTGACGATGGCCAGGCCCAGGCCACGGGACCCGCCGGAGACGAGAACCACGGAGCTGGGTGGGACGAGCTGGGTGTCGGCGGGCTCAGACATCGCTCTTCAGGGTCTCCTTGACGGGAATGTCGGTCAGGACGCGGATGCGGCGCGGCACCGCGTGCTCGGGAAGCCGGTCGGCGCACCAGCGGACCAGCGCGGCCTCGTCCGGCACACCGCTGGCGGCGGGGGCGAGGACCACCTCGGCGACCACCATCCGCCCGAGCACCGGGGCCCGGCGGCCGGTCACCCGGGCCCAGGCCACCGCCGGATGACCGGCGAGCACGCCGCGGACCATGCCGGCGGAGACCTTGCTGCCACCGACGTTGATCTCGTCGGAGTCCAGTCGGCCGGTGATCAGCACCCGGCCGTCGAGCACCTGCACACGGTCGCCGGTGCGGACCGGGCCGGCGAGACCGGCACCGTGGAACGGGGAGGTGACCACCAGCTCGTCGTCGACGACGGAGAGCGTCGGTCGGCCCGGGGTGTCCCGGTCCAGCCAGTCGACCGGGAACCCGGCCCGCCCGTCGTGCACCACAATGGACGCCCCCACCTCCGAGGACGCGTAGATCCAGGACACCCGGGCCGCTGGGAAGACCTCCCGCAGCTGGTCCAGGATCGCCTGGTCCACCGGCTCACCGCCGAGGGTGATCTGGCGCAGCGGCACCCGGGCCAGCGCCTCGGCGTCGCGGTAGAGGGTGCGCCGCCAGAAGGTCGGGGTGCCCGAGGCCGCGTCGACCCCGTGCGCGGCGGCGACACCGGGCCAGTCGTCCAACTCGTCGGGCTCGACCACCACGAGGTGCTGGTCCGGCTGGGTCAACGACAGGGTGACCACCTGCCACCAGGCGTACGTGCCGGGGGCGTACGGGCACAGCCAGGTCCGGCCGGGCTGGTCGACCCGCACGGTGGTCAGCGTGTCGAGCGTGTGCCCGACCCGCTTCGGACGCCCGGTGGAGCCCGAGGTCAGCAGCCAGAGCCGGCCCGGCTCGGCGGCTCGCGGCCGGGCCGGTGCGCCCGGGTGCACGCCGTCGTCGTCGAGGACGCCGACGGTGAACCCGGCTTCCAGCAGTTCCGTACGCAGCGCCGCGTCGACCCGGCTCGCGGTGCTGAGCAGAAGCTCGGTGCCGTGCACGGCGTGCTGCCGCGCCGCGGTGAGCGCGTGCACCGCCGAGTGGGCGAGCACCGCCGCCGGGTCGGGCAGTGTGGGGGTCGGCAGCGACCGCCAGGTCAGCGCGGCGCCACCGACGACGAGCCGGTTGTCCACACCGGCCGGCTCCGCGGGCGCGGGGGCGCTGTGGCGCGACGTCGCGACGGTCACTGGTGTTGCAACTCGACGAGGAAGTCGAGGACGTCCCCGACGGTGGCGATGCGACGCAGCCCGGGGGCGTCGAAGTTGAGCTCCTCCCCCGTCTCGTCCTCCACCCGCAGCGCCAGCTCGGAGAAGTCGAGCGACCGGAAGCCGATCTCCCGCAACTGGGCGGCGTCGTCGCCCGGCAGCTCCTTGTCCTGGTTTTTCAGCACCTGAGCCATGAGGTCGCGGATCTGCGCGCGACTCAATTCGTTCATGCGCCGCAGTCTACAACCCAATGAATGCGTATCCCATTTCCCGGTAGGCCCGGGTAAGGTGCCGGCACCCGACGTGAACGGCTAGGAAAGCGAGACGCACGTGCTGCGCGAAGCGACGACGGACGACGTTCATCTGATGTTGTCCTGGCGTAATCAGGAAACCAATCGACAGGTCAGCAAGACCAGTCACGAGATCACCGCCGAGGAGCACGCCCGGTGGTGGTCGGCGGTCCGCGAAGACCCGTCCCGACGGGTGCTGGTGTACGTGCGCGACGACCGCCCCTGCGGCGTGGTCACCTTCTTCGACCTGCGGCTGGACGGCCCGCGTACCGGGGCGTGGGGGTTCTATCTCGACGCCGAGGGGCTGGCCGGGCGGGATGAGACGCTGCCCGCCTGGCTGGGGGTCATGCGGGAGGCCGTGGAGTACGCCTTCGACGGCCTGCACCTGGACCGGCTCGACGGCGAGGTGCTCGGCCACAATACCGTCGTACGACAGATGAACCGGCGTTTCCGATTCGTCGAGGGCACCCCGAAACAGGAGCTGACCGACGGCCGGGAAATCACCGTCATCCCGATTTCCCTGGCGCGGGAGGATCGCCGCCAGCGCTGATTGTCGGACACTTTCGCGTAATGGACCGGAATCATTAACCGACAGTGCTTCCGGTGGACATCCGCCGTTCACGGACAGCGGTGTCCACCGGGGCGTGGCAGATCAGACCCGCCGCCATGCCGCCCAGTGCTGCTGCGGGTTGCCGCCGAGCCGGACGAACCCGTACGCCGTGCCGTCCCAGTCGTCGGCCTGCCCGGGCGCCCAGCGGGCGAAGACCACCTGCGCCACGGCCGGCGGTCGCCCGTCGTCGAACCACCGCACGTCGGTCCAGGTCACCTGGTGGCTGAGGTTGAACCGGAGGATGTACTGCACACCGGTCGAGGCCCACACCCGCTCACCGGGGCGTACGCCGACGTCGGCCACCCGGGGCGTCGGCTGGGTGCGTTCGGCGGTCGGCCGCACGATCCGCTGGTCGATCACCTGCATCGTGACGAGGTTGGCCGCCACGAGGACGCCGAGGATCGGCAGCCGCAGGCGGGGCACCCGGACCGTGGCGACCAGCAGCACGCAGCCGGCGATGCCGACCAGCGAACCGACCACCGGTCGCAGCTCCCGCCAGCCCCCGGTCAACGCCATCAGGTCCGGCGCGCTGAAACCGCCGTACCGCAACCGGTGGCCCTGGCTGGCCACATAGGCGAGTCGAGCGGCGACCAGCGCACCGCCACCGACCAGCAGCGCCACCGCGACGGCCGCCCGGCGCTGCACCACCCGCCACCCGGCGGTGAACAGCACCCCGAGGCCGACCAGCAGCCAGAACGGCGCCAGCATCTGCACGTAGCGGCCGTAGATGGCGTCCAACGGCTTGCCGGTGACTCCGGACAGGATGACCGACGCGCCACCGGCCACCCCGATGGTCACCACCAGCGCCACCCCCATCGTCCAACGGCCCGCGTCGCCGTGCCGGGGGCGCCACAGCTCGCGCACGGCACCGGCCCAGGCCACCCCGGCCATCCCGAACGTGATCACCACGAGGTACCAGAGCTGGGTGGTGACCGCCGCGCTCGTGCGGACCAGCCCCTGGGCGGAGGCGAGCGCCTCGAAGGTGCTGCCGTCGGGGGTGCTGCCGAGCAGGTAGACCCTGCCGCCGAGGTGGCGGATGGCGGCCTCGTTGACGAGCGCCATGGCGAGGACCGGCAGCAGCGCCGCGAGCACCACGGGTGGACTGATCCGGCGGCGGACGAACAGCAGCAGCACCAGTCCGGCGTGCACGGCCACGATCACCAGGCCACGGGAGTGCAGCAGATGGAACCCACCGACCAGCAGGCCGACGGTGGCGGCGGCGACCGGGCCGGGCCGGGCGATCCAGCGGTGCACGGCGAGCAGCCAGGCCACCACGAGCGGCGCCAGCACCGCGTCGATCATGGCGACGCCCGCGTAGAAGGCGGTCGCCGGCAGGGTCGCCGCCGCGACCGCGCCGAGCAGCGCGTACGACCGGCGCAGCTGGAACAGTCGGCGACCGAACAGGTACGCCAACGGCAGCAGCGTCGAGTTCACCATCGCGTTGATCAGCTGGACGATCCGGTAGCTGTCGGTGAAATCCCGGTCCCCCAGGAACGCCGGCGAGATCAGCATCGGGTAGCCGACCCGACGCAGCAGATCGTTCTCGCTGCTGAAGCCGCCCGGTCCGCCGGCCAGCGCGCGGGCGGTGTTCAGGTAGCTGTCCTCGTCGGTGTGGGCGATCGGCAGCACGATGTGCCGGGACAACCACATCCGCCAGGCCACGCTGAGCACCCACCCGGCCAGCAGCACCAGCGGCACCAGCCACCGCCTGGCGGGCAGACCGCTGGGCGTCTCGGCCACCACCACCGGCCGGTCGATCACGTCACTACCGGGTGCCATCAACGCCTCCAGAATTGCCGGCCGGACCAGGCCCCGCGCCGGCCCGTCAGGCTCGTCGGCTGGCGTCGGTGCCGCACTGGCTGGCCCGCTCGCACCGAGCTGGTGTGGATGTCGGGTGAACGCGGGACCGGGTCGCGCGCACTGCCGCCGGTCGTTCGCGCGGCCACTGTAGCGGTCGGATCCGGCCAGGTCAGCCCACATCCGGGGCGGCCGGAAGTGTTCGCCTGCGCGGTGTCCGGCATTCACAGGAGCAGAGGTTGCGGTTCACCCGCGAGCGCCGGGGAGTTAACCCGCCATGGCTAGCGTGTCACCCCGGTCGGCTGGCCCAGGGCCGCTCGTTCATCCACGAACACGGGAGCACCACATTGAGTGAGTTGAATGGATCGTCCATTCTGATCACCGGGGGAACTGGTTCCTTCGGCAGGACGTTCCTCCGGCACATCCTCAACGAGGCCGACCCCGCCCGCGTGGTGGTGTTCTCCCGCGACGAGCTCAAGCAGTACGAGCTGCGCCAGCAACTCGGCGACGACCCGCGGCTGCGCTGGTTCATCGGCGACATCCGGGACCGGCACCGCCTCACCCGGGCCATGCACGGTGTGGACCACGTGGTGCACGCCGCCGCGCTCAAGCAGGTGGACACCGCCGAGTACAACCCCTCGGAGTACATCGCGACCAACATCACCGGCTCGCAGCACGTCGTCGACGCGGCGATCGAGGCCGGTGTCAAGAAGGTCATCGCGCTCTCCACCGACAAGGCGTCCAGCCCGATCAACCTGTACGGCGCGACGAAGCTGGTCGGCGACAAGCTCTTCGTCTCGGCCAACCACTACGCCGCCCAGCACCCCACCCGGTTCGCGGTGGTGCGCTACGGCAACGTGGTGGGCAGCCGCGGCTCGGTCGTCCCGCTGTTCCGTCGGCTGGCCGCCGAGGGCAAGAGCCTGCCGATCACCGACAAGCGGATGACCCGCTTCTGGATCACCCTCGACCAGGCCGTGCAGTTCGTCATGGACTCGTTCGACCAGATGCAGGGTGGCGAGCTGTTCGTGCCACGGATCCCGAGCATGCGCATCCTCGACCTGGTCGAGGCCGTGGCCCCGGACGCCACCACGCACGAGATCGGAATCCGGCCGGGCGAGAAGCTGCACGAGGAGATGATCGCGCCCGACGACAGCCGGCGGACGCTGCGCGCCGAGGGGCGGTTCATCGTCCAGCCGACCATCGCCACCTGGGGTTACCAGGCACCGGTCGACTGCGACCCGGTGCCGGACGGCTTCGCCTACCAGTCGGACACCAACGACGAGTGGCTCACCGTCGAGCAGTTGCGCGACATGCTCGGCATCAACTGATGACAGGGATGCTCCCGTACGGCCGGCAGTCGATCAACGAGGACGACATCGCGGCGGTCGCCGACGTGCTGCGCGGCGACTGGCTCACCACCGGCCCGCAGGTCGACGCCTTCGAGGCCGACCTGGCCCGGTGGACCGGCGGGGTCGGCGTCGCCGCCGTCTCCAACGGCACCGCGGCATTGCACGTGGCGTACGCGGCAGCCGGGGTGGGACCGGGCGACGAGGTGGTCGTCCCGCCGATGACGTTCGTGGCGACGGCCAGCAGCGCCGCCGCCCTCGGCGCGAAGATCGTCTTCGCGGACGTCGAGGACGAGACGTTCTGCCTCGACCCGGCGGCGGCCGCCGCCGCTGTCACCTCCCGCACCACTGTCGTCGCGGCGGTCGACTACGCCGGCCACCCCGCCGACTACGACGCGTTGCGCACGTCGGTCAAGGGCAGTGACGCGCTGCTCCTCGCCGACGCGGCGCACTCGATCGGCGGCACGTACCGCGGCCGGCCGGTGGGTTCGCTCGCCGACCTGACCACGTTCTCGTTCTTCCCCACCAAGAACCTGACCACCGCCGAGGGTGGTGCCGTCGCCGCACTGGACCCGCAGGTCCTGAAGCGGGCCCGCCGGTTCCGTGGCGTCGGCGTGGTCCGCGAACGCGACGACCTGCGGTTCCCGGACGAGGGCGGCTGGCACCAGGAGGTCCACGAGTTCGGGCTGAACTACCGGCTGCCCGACGTGCTCTGCGCCCTGGGACGCAGTCAACTGCGTCGCCTCGGCGAGTTCACCGCCCGGCGCAGCGCTCTGGTCGCCCGCTACGACGAGGCACTGGCCGACCTGGACGGCGTCCTGCTGCCCACCCGCAAACCGTGGGCCGACCCGGCCTGGCACCTCTACCCGATCCGGGTGCTCGACGGTCGCCGCCGCGAGGTGTACGACCGGATGCGGGCCGCCGGCATCGGGGTCCAGGTCAACTACATCCCGGTGCACTGGCACCCGGCCTTCGCCGACCTGGGTTACCGACGTGGCTCCTGCCCGGTGGCCGAGTCGTTCTACTCCCAACAGCTGTCGCTGCCGCTCTACCCGGGGCTCAGCGACGCCGACCAGGACCGCGTCATCGACGCGCTGACCGCCGCGGTGCGGGTCGGCTCGGTGCGTACCGCCGCCTGATGGGAACCTGATGCACCACGCCAACCACTTCTACGGCCACGCGCACGTGCTGGCCCGCTACGCCGGCCTCGGCGACCGGCACCCACCCCGGATCAACGGGTACGTGCAGCACGGCTGGAACATCGGTGACGGTCTGGCCCCCGGGCACCCGTACGCCGAGCGCACCCCCAGCCTGCTCTGGTCGGAGCAGACCCGTCGCCGCGCCTGGTCCGTGGGGCGACGCAACGTGGTCGTCATGGGCGCGCCGTTCGTCTACCTGCTGGCCCTGCGACGCGAGGACCCACCGGCCGAAGAGCGCGAAGGCACCATCTGGTACCCGTTCCACGGCTGGGAGGGGCAGCACGTCAAGGGCGACCACCGCAAACTGATCGCCCTGATCCGGGACACCGAACCCGGCCCGGTGACGGTCTGCCTCTACTGGCACGAGTACCGCATGCGCAACGTGCGCCGGCTCTACGAACGCGCCGGATTCCGGGTGATCTGCCACGGCTACCGGGGGCACTGGTGGAAGGACACCGACCCGGACTTCCTCGACCGACAGCTCACCGAGCTGCGCCGGCACCGCCGGGTCGCCTCCAACCGGCTGACCAGCGCGATCTTCTACGGCATCGCGGCGGGGTGTGAACCAGCCGTCTACGGCGACCCGATGATCCTGTCCAACGAGGACCCCACCTTCGGCGGCACCGCGCGGATCCGGCGGCAGTGGCCGCAGCTGCACGGCAGCACTGTCGACCTGCCCACCGCGGTCGAGATCGCCCGCGCCGAGCTGGGCACCGACCACCGCTGCACGCCGGCCGAGCTGCGCGAGCTGCTCGGTTGGGCGAACCTCCAGGAGGAAGAGGAAGACCGTGACGACTGAGACGGCACCCGCCGGCCGGATCACCCTGCCGGGCGGCGAGATGCTGGCCTGGTCCGACCTGCCGCAGGAACGGCTGGCCGACGGTGGGCCGCTCGCCGCGCTGGCCGCCCGGCTGGTGCCGCCCGGCGCCCGGGTCCTGGTGGCCGGCCCACACGACCCGGCGCTGCTCGACCAGCTCGCCCACGCCGAGGTGACCTGCCTGCTGCGCAGCCACCCGGACGCGGTGGCGCTGGCGCACCGGGCGGCCCGCCTGGTGGTGGGTGGCCCGGCCGGGCTGCCCGACGACGAGACGTACGACGTGGTCATCGCGGCCGCCGGACTGGACCCGGTGGAGTCGGTGGAGGGCACCCAGCTCGGCTGGGACGGCGTGCTGGCCCGACTGGTCGCCGTACTGCGACCGGGTGGCGCGTTGCTGCTGCGCCTGGACAACCCGCTGGGCCTGCACCGGTTGGTCGACACCACCCCCTGGTACGCCCGGCGCGACGATGCCGCCTGGGCGATCGGCGGCGTGCTGGACCGCGCCCGCCCGGCCAACCGGGACCAGCTGCGCGAGCGGCTCAGCGTGGCGGGGCTGATGCCGGCCACGTGCTGGGCCGCGTACCCCGATGTCAGCACCCCGACGGCCCTGCTGGACGCCGACCACCTCGACCGGGACGCCGGCTCCGGTCTGTTCGACGCGGTGCTGCACGGTGCCTGCGCCGGGGGTTTCACCAGCGCCACAGTGCTCCAGGACCCGGCCCGGCTGGCCGTGGACGCGTTGCACGCCGGGCGCGCCGCCGACCTCGCGCCGGGTTGGCTGACCCTCGCCCACCGCCCCGCCGACCCGGAGGACCCGAGCACGCCGACCGCCGACCGGGACCTGCCGGTGGCGCTCGTGCAGACCGGCCGTCCCGGGATCGGCGTGCTCGAGGTGCTGCACGGCCCCTCCGGTTGGCGCTGGGGACTCATCCCCACCAGCGACCCGAGGACCCCGGCCGGCGCACCGTTCGCCAGCGGGAAGGCCGCCTACCGGGACGCGGACGCGCTGTCCGGGCCGGTGCCGTCCGGCCGGCTGCTGCGTACCGTGCTGCTCGACGCCGCAGTGCGCCGCGACCTGGGCACGGTGCGCGCGCTGCTGCGGGGGTACGCGGGCTGGCTCACCGACCAGGCCGACGCCGACGGCCGGATCGCCGGCGCGGCGGCGCTGGCCGGCACCGACAACGTCGTGTTCGACGGCGAGCGGTACGCGGTGCTCGACCCCAGCTGGCGGGTCACCGCCGCGCTCCCCGCCGACGTGGTGCTCGCCCGCGCGCTGTGGCGCTTCGCCACGGGCCTGCTCACCGGCGGGTACGCCCATCCATGGCCGTCCACCCTCGACGTGGCGGGCCTGACCGTTGTGCTCGGCGGCCTCGCCGGCCACGACCTCGACCGGGCGACAGTCAGCGAGGCGGTCGACGCCGAGGCGGCCATCGCCGCGGCCCTGCACGGGCTGGACGCCGCAGGCACTGCCGACCTCGCCACCGAGCTGCACGCCGTCGCCCCGACCGACCCACCCATCGGCGGGCACAGCTACCAGCAGCTGCGTGAGGCGTGGCTGCGCCAGCGCGAGGAACTCACCCGGTTGGCCGCGTTGACCGCGTGGACCGAGGAACTGCTCACCTCACGGGAACGGGCGCTGCGCCGGGCCGAGACCACGATCAGCCTGCTCAGCGGGTCGATCAGCTACCGGGTGGGTCGGCTCGCCATCACCCCGGCCCGGCTGGCCAAACGGGGCGCCCGCGCCGCCAAACGCCGGGCCATCGCGGTGCTCGCCCCCAAGCAGGAGGAGCAGCAGTGACCGGCGTACCGCCGCCCGGGACCGGCACGCCGCCACGGATCGTCGGCATCGTGCAGGCGCGCATGGGTTCGTCCCGGCTGCCCGGCAAGGTGCTCCGCCCGCTCGCCGGACGGTCCGTACTGGGCCGGGTGGTCCGCGCCGCCCAGGACAGCGGTGTCCTCGCCGACCTGGTGGTCGCCACCAGCACCGACACTGTCGACGACGCGGTGGCCGACGAGTGCGCGCGGCTGGACGTGCCGTGCCACCGCGGGCCGGTCGACGACGTGCTGGACCGGTTCGTGGGCGCCCTCGCGGCGCACCCGGGGGACGCCGTCATGCGGTTCACCGCCGACTGCCCGCTGCTCGACCCGGAGATCATCAACCTGGTCGCGTCGGTGTACCGGGCGGTCCCCGGGCTGGACTACGCGAGCACGTCGATCGCCCGGACCCTGCCCCGTGGGCTGGACGTCGAGATCATCCGAGCGGAGACGCTCCGCACCCTGGGCCGGCTCGCCACCGACCACCACCGGGTGCACGTCACCTCGTACGCGTACACCCACCCGGAGCTGTTCCGGGTGCTCGGGGTGACGCTCACCCCGGACCGCTCCGCACTGCGGCTGACCCTCGACACCGAGCAGGACTGGGCGCTGGTCAGCGCGATCATCGACCACTTCGGGGACGTCAGCGTGCCGCTGGCCAAGCTCACCGACTGGCTCGACGGTCAGCCCCGGCTGCGCGCGCTCAACGCCGACGTCCGACAGAAGCAACTGGAGGAGTCCTGAGCACTGTGCGGGTCGGGTTGCGCTGCGACGCCGGCCCCCGGCGCGGTGTCGGCCATCTCGTCCGCTGC
Organism: Micromonospora parva; assembly: GCF_000718515.1. Taxonomy (GTDB): domain Bacteria; phylum Actinomycetota; class Actinomycetes; order Mycobacteriales; family Micromonosporaceae; genus Micromonospora; species Micromonospora parva. The sequence continues at coordinate 50,637 of NZ_JNZS01000020.1, forward strand.
CTGGCGCTCGCCGAGGAGTTCCTCGCCCGGGGCGCCGACGTCACGGTGTTCGGCACCGTCGAACGGCTCGACTGGGCCACCGCGGAGCTGGCCGCGCGGGGCATCCCGCTGCTCCCCGGCCCGGACTCGGCGGCCGATCTGGTCGAGGCGGCCCGCCGACACGAACTGGACGTGCTGGTCCTCGACTCCTACGACCTGGACCCGGCCGGCGCGGGCGCGCTTCGCGCCGCCGGTGTGTACACGGTCGCCATCATCGACGGCGACAGCCGGGGCCAGGTCGCCGATCTCTACCTCGACCAGAACTTCGGCGCGGAGCTGCCGGGGCTGCCGGGCCGGCTGCTCGCCGGCAGCGGGTACGCCCTGCTGCGCGACAGCGTGATCAACGCCCGACCGCCGGTCGCCCCGCCCGCCACGGCGGTCAGCCGCCCCCGGGTGCTGGCCTTCTTCGGCGGTACCGACGCGGTGGGTGCCGCCCCGGTGCTGACCCGGGTGCTGGTGGCCGCCGGGCATCCGATGGACCTCACGGTCATCGTCGGGCGACCCGAGATCGAAGCGGAGATCGAGGACGTCACCCCCGGGCGGGGGCAGATCATCCGACCGGTCCCGCCCACCACCTCGCTGCCGGCCCTGATCACCGGAGCCGACCTGGTGGTCAGCGCCGCCGGCACGTCCACCTGGGAACTCTGCTGCCTGGGCGCCCCCAGCGCCCTGGTCTGCGTGGTCGACAACCAACGTGAGTCGTACACCCGGGTGGTACGGCACGGCCTGGCCGCCGGCCTCGGCGAACTGCCGGAGCTGACCGCCGGCGGTGTCGCCGGACGCGCCGCCCGCGCCACGGCGGCGCGGACCCTGCACGGGCTGCTCAGCTCGCCGCAGCGGCGGGCGACGCTCACCGCGCGCGCCTGGTCCACGGTCGACGGGCACGGCCGGGCCCGGGTCGTGGACGCGGTGTTCGACGCGGTGCGTGTCGCCGTGCCGCGCTGACCGCGCCACCGCCACCATTCGCACGGGTGTACGAAACTGCTGCTAGGGTGGCTGCATGACGCAGGCCGCCTACCAGCCGTCGATGCTCGACCTGGCCGACGCCGGGCCCACACTGGGACCACTGCCCGGCCAGATCCGCCGACACCAGCTCAGCCGGGGCGCCTGGGTCGACCACCTCCCCGGCTGGGTGCGCGGCTCCGACTCGGTCCTCGACACCCTGCTCACCGAGGTGCCCTGGCGGGCCGAGCGGCGCACCATGTATGACGCCGAGGTCGACGTGCCCCGGCTGCTCTGCTGGTACGACGGCGCACGGCAACTCCCCCACCCCGTGCTCACCGCCGCGCGGGCCGCGCTGACCAGCCACTACGCGCCCGAGTTGGGCGAGCCCTTCGTCACCGCCGGCATGTGCCTCTACCGCTCCGGGCGCGACAGCGTGGCCTGGCACGGCGACACCATCGGCCGTTCCGCGCACAGCGACACCATCGTCGCGATCGTCTCCTTCGGAGCGCCCCGACCGCTGCTGCTCCGCCCACGCGGCGGCGGTGAGAGCCTCCGCTTCCCGGTGGGCCACGGCGACCTGATCGTCATGGGCGGCTCGTGTCAACGCACCTGGGAGCACGCCATCCCCAAGACCACCCGCCCGGTGGGCCCTCGCGTGAGCGTTCAGTTCCGCCCCCACAACGTCGCCTGACCTTGGCCCTCGGGCGGCAGCCGCCCCACCGCCGCGACGGCGATGAGGCCGGGGGAACCGCAAGGTAGGTCCGGACACCCCCCGCGTCCGGACCTACCTTGCGAGTCGCTGGTCGGCAGCTGCGTCGCAGCCGGCTGATGGGCGGATCAGCAGGCGTACGACTTCGCCCAGCGGTAGTCGGCCTTGGCCTGCATGTCGTGTCCCCAGAACGCCCCGTAGTAGCAGAGCGCCCGCCACGTCTGCGGGCCGACGTATCCGTCGACGGCGATGCCCGCCGCACGCTGGATCTTGATGATCGCGGCCTGCGTCTGGGAGCCGAAGCGACCGTCCCGGGCGACCGGACCCGCCTCGGACCGCGCAGCGTTGGTGATCGAGAGGACGTTCGCGATGCCCTGAATGGCCTTGACGCAGTTGCCGGTTCCGCCGTAGCCGTAGCTGTACTGGCGGCACGGGGCCGTGGCGGCGGAGGCCGGACCTGCTGTCACGACCATTGCTGTGAATGCCAGTGCGACGGCCGTCAGTAGCGCGGCAATCCTGGATTTCATTGAGTGTGATCCAATCTGATGTTCGGGTCGTCGGGACGATGACGAGGGGTCAAACCGGCCACATCGGCCCTCAGGCGGCCGGCCACGCGGTCCCACCCCGGGCACGACGAGACGAGTCGACCGGGGGCAAGGGGTGGACGCTCGTGGATGGGGCGGTGCGGACGGTAGAACGGTACGGTGGGCCCCGTACAACCGCCGCACAACTGGCGTACAGACATCCGCTCGCCCGCGTTGTCCGGGTGTTGTAAACGTGGCAGCACATGGCAGTGCCCACAGGTGAGGTGCCTGGTTGCGTTTCGAACTCCTCGGCCCGTTCCGGGTGTACCACGACGGCCGGTCGGTTCCACTGGGCTCGGTGAAGCAGCGTCTCCTGCTGGCGACCCTGTTGCTGCGCCCGAATGAGGTCGTCGGCACCGACGAGTTGACAGCGATGCTGTGGGGCGACGACGAGCCGCCGTCGGCCGCCGCGAACCTGCGCACCTACGTACGCGGACTACGGCGGTCACTGGGCGGTGGGGCGACCTGGGACGGGATAACCGCCGCGGCCGGCGGCTACCTGCTGCGGGTGGGCCCCGGCGAACGGGACCTGGACCTGTTCGACGCCGCGGCGGCACGGGGCCGAGAGGCGCTCGCCGCTGCCGACCTGGACCGGGCCGAGGCCGAACTCTCCGACGCGCTACGCCTGTGGCGTGGTGCACCACTGTCCGACCTGCCACTGCGCCCACGGCTGGCGCGGCGGGTGGCGCAACTGGAGGAGCGCCGGCTGCTCGTCGAGGAGGACCACGCCGAGGCGATGCTGGCCCTCGGCGCGTCGGCCGACGTCGTGCACCGGTTACGCGGCCTGCTCGACAGGCACCCGCTGCGACAGCGGGCGTGGGGCCAACTGATGGTGGGCCTGTACCGCATCGGAGACGTGGCCGGCGCGCTGGACGCCTACCGGCAGGCCCGACAGAAACTGGCCGAGGAGACCGGCCTCGATCCCGCACCCGAGCTCGTCGCACTGTACGACGACATCCTGCATCACCGCCCGGGACTGACGGCGCAACCACCGACGGGGCCGGACCGGCCGGCGTCGGGCACGGCGGTGGGGCCGCTCCATCAACGTCCCGAGCAACTGCCACGTGCGGTGCCGGAGTTCGTCGGACGCAGCGTCGAGTTGGCGAGCCTCGACAGGCTGCTGAGCGGCGGGGCCGAGTTGCCCACGAGCGTGACCATCTCTGTGGTGTCCGGCATGGCCGGAGTCGGCAAGACCACCCTGGCGTTGCACTGGGCGCACCGGGTGGCCGACCGTTTCCCGGACGGCCAGCTCTATGTGAACCTTCGCGGCTACGACGAAGTCGGCCTGGTGTCCCCGGCCGACGCCCTGTCCGGCTTCCTCGAAGCGCTCGGCGTGCCCCACGCGCGGATACCCTCCGACACGGAGGCGCGGACTGGTCTCTACCGCAGCCTGCTGGCCTCCCGTCGGATGCTCCTGGTGCTCGACAACGCTCGCGACTCCGCCCAGGTGCGCGCCCTGCTGCCCGGCGCGGGCCGCTGCATGGTCGTGGTAACCAGCCGTGACCGACTCGGCGGCCTGGTCGCCAGCGAGTGCGCCACGCCGTTGACACTGGACGTGCTCACGGCGGAGGAGTCGATGAGCCTGCTGGCCAGACGTCTCGGGGACAACCGGCTAGCCTCCGCGTCAGGGGCCGTGGCCGACATCATCGAGGCCGCAGGCCGGCTTCCGCTGGCACTGTCGATCGTCGCGGCGCGTGCCGCGACCCATCCCACGTTTCCGCTCAGCGCGATCGCCGCCGAACTGCACTCGGCCGAGGCACGGCTGGACGCGCTGGCCGACGGCGACGTCCGGCGCGTCTTCTCGTGGTCGTTCCTGGCCCTCGGTGCGGACGCGGCCCGGCTGTTCACCCTGCTGGGGCTGCATCCGGGCCCGGACCTGACCGCCGCCGCGGCCTCGGCGCTCGCCGGCGTGCCGGCCACCGCCGTCACACCGATCCTGCGGGAACTGACCCGGCTCCACCTGCTGACGGAACACACGCCCGGCCGGTTCGCCTTCCACGACCTCCTGCGCGCCTACGCTGCCGAACTCGCGCAGTCGTCGGAACGCGGCGACGAACACGTCGCAGCCCGACAGCGCCTGTACGACCACTACCTGCACGCCGCCTACCCGGCCGCCCTGCTGTTGCAGCCGCAGTGGCCCCCAATCGAGCCGGTGGCCCCGCTTCCCGTACCCGCCAGGCGGCCGGTGACCGATCACGACGGCGCACTCGCCTGGTTCACGGCGGAGCATCGGGTGCTGGTCCGGGTGGTCCGACAGGCCGCCCAGAACGGCTTCGAAGCGTACGCCTGGCAGATCGCGTGGGCGCTGACCACCTTCTCGGCGCCGCGCGGCCTCTGGCAGGACCAACTCGCCATCCAGAGTGTCGCGCTGACGGCCGCGGAGAAGATCGACGACCTCGCCGGACAGGCCGTCGCCAACCGGCTGCTCTCCCGCGCACTGATCCGACTGGGCGACCGCACCACGGCCGAGCACCGGCTCAAGCGCGCGCTTGAGCTGCACGAACGGCTCGGCGACCCGATCGGTCAGGCCCAGACGCTGCACAACTACTGCGAACTCTGCTACCTGGACGGCCGGCTCGACGAGGCGCTCACACACGGTCGCGAGGCGCTGCGGCTCTACCGGCTCGTCGGCAACCACGCGGGCGAAGCCCGGACCCTGAACGCGATCGGTTGGCTGCTCGCCACCACCGGCGATTACGTCCAGGCCATCGCCAGCTGCAGCGAGGCCCTCGACCAGCAACGCCGGACCGACGACCGCAACGGTCAGGCCGCGACGCTGGACAGCCTCGGGTTCGCCTACGACCGCCTCGGTGAACGCGACCGCGCGGTCGACTGCTACGAGCAGGCGATCCACCTCTTTCGCGCCTCCGCGGACCGGTACCACGAGGCGGAAACCCTCATCCGGCTCGGGGACACCCGGGAAGGGATGGGCGACCGGAACGCCGCCGCTGCCGCTTGGCGCCTGGCCGCGCGGATCTACGAGGACGTGCGCGACCCCGCAGCCGAGGAGGTCCGCCGCCGCCTCGAACGTCTCGCCTTGTGCTAGAGGAGGCCGGCTAACTTGTAGAGGACCAGGGAGCCGGCTACCGCGACGTTCAGGCTGTAGCCGTGGCCGACCATCGGGATCTCCACCGCCGCCGACAACAGAGGGCCCCACCATAGCGCTCTTCCGGAAACCCCGCTCCCCATGATCGTGCTCGATCCAGGATCGAGTGGCATCACCGCGTCGGTGATGCCACTACTTCCAGGATCGAGCACGATCTTCGGCGGACCTGGCACGCTCGGGCGACGCCTCAGGTGGGTGGGTCAGTCGCGCTCGATCAGGTGACCCACCACCGTCGGGCCGAGCATCACCGCGAAGCCGCTGCCGTCGCGCCGAGGATCCGCCGCGGGCAGCTCCACCGGGTCGCCGGTGCCGGTCGCGCCGACCGGTCGCGGGCCCACCCAGGCAACGGCCACGTCCGTCTCACCCTTGAGGAAGCGGTGCGCGCGCACGCCGCCGGTCGCCCGACCCTTCGCCGGGTACGCCTTGAACGGCGTCACCTTCACCGTCGCGCCGGTGGAGGTCACCACCATCGGATCGCCATGCCCCGGGTCGTCGGTGCGCACCGCGCCGAAGAACACCACCCGCGCGCCGGCCGGCAGGTTGATGCCAGCCATACCACCGCCCTTGAGGCCCTGCGGGCGGACCAACCCGGCGGGGAAGCGCAGCAGCGACGCCTCCGAGGTGACGAACGTCAACGTCTCGGCGCCGTCGGTCAGCCAGGTCGCACCGACCACCTCGTCACCGTCGCGCAGACCGATCACCTCGAACTCGTCGGAGCGCACCGGCCACTCCGGCGCGCAGATCTTCACCGCGCCCTGCCGGGTGCCCAACGCCAGCCCCGGGGAGCCATCCGCCTGCCCGCCGAGCGGCGCCAGGCCGACGACGGTCTCCCCCGCCGCCAACGGCACCAGCTCGGCCGCCGACATACCACCCCGCAGTGACACCGTGCCCGCCTGCTCGGGCAGCACCGGCAGCGGCAGGACGTCGACCTTGAACGCCCGACCGGCGCTGGTCAACAGCAGCACCCGGCCCCGGGCGGTGGAATGCACGATGGCGCGTACCGTGTCGTGCTTGACCCGGCCGTTGCGGCGACGCCCCTCGGCGCTCTCCTCCGACTCGGCAGCGGTCCGGGCGACCAGCCCGGTCGCCGAGAGGATCACCTGGCACGGATCGTCGGCGACCTCCAGCGGGCCGGCCGGCGCGGACGCGGCCAGCACCTCCTTCAGGTCACCGTCGACGAGCGTCGTCCGACGGTCGGTGCCGAACTGCTTGACCACTGACGCCAACTCGTCGGAGACCACCTTGCGGAGCACCCGCTCGTCGTCGAGGATCTTGCTCAGCTCGGCGATCTCGCCGCGCAGCCGTTCCTGCTCGGCCTCCAGCTCGATCCGGTCGAACTTGGTCAGCCGACGCAGCGGGGTGTCCAGAATGTACGTGGCCTGGATGTCGGAGAGGCCGAACCGGCTCATCAGCCCGTCCTTCGCGGCCTGCGCGTCGTCGCTGCCCCGGATCAGCCGGACCACCTCGTCGATGTCCAGCAGCGCGATCAGCAGACCGTCGACCAGGTGCAGCCGCTCCTGACGCTTGCGGCGGCGGTACGAGGTGCGTCGGGTGACCACCTCGTAGCGGTGCGACAGGAAGACCTCCAGCAGCGCCTTGAGACCCAGCGTGCGCGGCTGCCCGTCGACCAGGACCAGGTTGTTGACGCCGAACGACTGCTCCAGCGGGGTCAGCCGGTAGAGGTCGGCGAGCAGCGCCTGCGGGTTGACGCCGACCTTGCACTCGACGACGAGCCGGGTGCCGCTCTCCCGGTCGGTGAGGTCCTTGACGTCGGCGATGCCGGTCAGCCGCTTGGTCTTGGTGACCTCGTTGGTGATCGCGGCGATGACCTTCTCCGCGCCGACGCCGTAGGGCAGCTCGACCACGGTGATCGCCTGGCGGCCCCGGCTGCCCTCGATCGGGCCGATCTCCACCTTGCCGCGCATCCGCACCACGCCGCGCCCGGTCTCGTACGCCCGGCGCACCTCGTCCAGGCCCAGCAGCACCCCGCCGGTGGGCAGGTCGGGGCCAGGGACGAACTCCATGAGTTTGTCCAGAGTGGCGTCCGGGTGGTTGATCAGCCAGCGGGCGGCGGAGACGACCTCCGCCAGGTTGTGCGGGATCATGTTGGTGGCCATCCCGACCGCGATCCCGGACGCGCCGTTGACCAGCAGGTTGGGAAAGGCCGCCGGCAGCACCGTCGGCTGGGTCAGCGACCCGTCGTAGTTGGGCTCGACGTCGACGGTGTCCTCGCCCAGCTCACCGACGAGCAGCATGGCCTCGCGGGACATCCGCGCTTCGGTGTACCGCGATGCTGCCGGGCCGTCGTCAGGGCTGCCGAAGTTGCCGTGCCCGTCGATGAGCGGCACGTTGAGCGAGAAGTCCTGGGCGAGGCGCACCATGGCGTCGTAGATCGCCGTGTCGCCGTGCGGATGGTACTTACCCATCGCATCCCCGACAATTCGGGCGGACTTCACGTGCCCACGGTCGGGGCGGTAACCCTGCTCGTACATCGACCAGAGGATGCGCCGGTGCACGGGCTTGAGGCCGTCGCGGGCGTCGGGCAGGGCGCGGGAGTGGATGACCGAGAACGCGTACTCCAGGTAGGAGTCGGAAACCTCGGTGACCAGCGGATTGTCGAAGACCCGCGCGCCGGCCTGGTCGAACGAGGAGAGGTCGACCTTGTTTTCCTTACGGCGTGCCATGACTCAGCTTTCCACTAGAGCGAGACGGATGCTCACGCGTCGATCGCTTCCCGGTCGACCCGGTCGGCGGAGTCGATCAGCCAGTTGCGGCGCGGCTCGACCTTCTCGCCCATCAGCAGTTCGAGGATGCGTTCGGCGGCCTCGACGTCGTCCAGGGTGATCCGGCGGACGGCACGGGTGGCCGGGTTCATCGTGGTGTCCCACAGCTCGTCGGCGTCCATCTCACCGAGACCCTTGAACCGTGGGATGGGGGTGACGATCTGCTTGCCGGCCTTCTCCAGCTTGCGGACCGTCGTCTCCATCTCGGCCTGGGTGTAGGTGTAGACGGTCTGCGGGTTGCGCCCCTTGGTGGTGATCTTGTGCAGGGGCGGCATCGCGGCGTAGAGCCGACCGGCCTCGATCAGCGGCCGCATGTACCGGGCGAACAGGGTGATCAGCAGCGTCCGGATGTGGGCGCCGTCCACGTCGGCGTCGGCCATGATCAGCACACGGCCGTAACGCAGCGCCGAGAGGTCGAAGGTGCGCCCCGAGCCGGCGCCGAGCACCTGCACGATGGCCGCGCACTCGGCATTGTCCAGAACCTGCTGGAGGTTGGCCTTCTGCACGTTGAGGATCTTGCCGCGGATCGGCAGCAGCGCCTGGTATTCCGAGGAGCGGGCCATCCGGCTCGTTCCCAGGGCGCTGTCACCCTCGACGATGAACAACTCGCTGCGGTCGATGCCGGTGGCCCGGCAGTCGACCAGCTTCGGCGGCATGGACGCGCCCTCCAGGGCGGTCTTGCGCCGGGCGGCGTCCTTCTGCTGTTTCTGGGTGAGCCGCACCCGGGCGGCGTCGACGATCTTCTGCAGGACGGTGCGCGCCTCGGCCTTGGTGCGCCGGTCCTCCAGCCAGGCCTTGACGTGCGCGTCGACCAGGGACTGGAGCACCTTGGTGATGCCGGTGGTGGAGAGCTCGTCCTTGGTCTGGGAGGTGAACTGCGGCTCGGGGATCCGCACGTGCACCACGGCCGTCATCCCCTCCAGGACGTCGTCCAGGGTGGGTGGCTCCTCCTTGGCCTTGAGCAGACCGCGGGTGTTGCGGATCGCGTCGGCGAGCGCGCGGACCAGGGCCCGCTCGAAGCCCTTGCGGTGGGTGCCGCCGTGCGCGTTACGGATGGTGTTGGTGAAACACTCGACGGTGCGCTCGTAACCGGTGCCCCACCGGAACGCCACCTCGACCTCGGCCCGCCGCTGCACGTTGGACTGCATGACGCCGTTGGCGTCGGCGGCGTTCTCCCGGTAGGTGCCCTCACCGTTGACCAGCAGGATGCCGGAGACCGGCCGGTCGCCGGCCGGGGCGAGGAACTCCACCATGTCGCTGAGCCCGTTGGGGTAGTGGAACCGCTCCTCGGCGGGCGCCTCACCGGTCAGGTCGCGCAGCAGGTAGGTCACGCCGGGGACCAGGAACGCGGTGTTGCGCAGCTTCATCCGGACGGCGTCGACGTCGAGCGCCGCACCGGTCTCGAAGTAGCGGGCGTCGTGCCACCAGCGGATCGAGGTGCCGGTGCGCTGGCCGCGCTTCATGGCGCCGGTCACCTGCAGGCCGGGGCCGGCGGTGAACGGGGCGTCCGGCCCGTCGCCGTCGAAGATGCCCGGGACGCCGTGCCGGAACGACATCGTGTGGATCTTGCCGGCGCGGCGGACGGTCACGTCGAAGCGGCGGGACAGCGCGTTGACCGCCGACGCGCCGACGCCGTGCAGACCGCCGGAGGTCTTGTAGCCGGAGCCGCCGAACTTGCCGCCCGCGTGCAGCCGGGTCAGCACCAGCTCGACGCCGGAGATGCCGGACTTGGCGTGCACGTCGGTGGGGATGCCCCGGCCGTCGTCGTCGACCTGCACGGAGCCGTCGGGGTGCAGGATCACCTCGACGTGGCTGGCGTGGCCGGCGACTCCCTCGTCGGTGGAGTTGTCGAGGATCTCGTTGACGAGGTGACCCACGCCACGGCTGTCGGTGGAACCGATGTACATGCCGGGCCGCTTGCGGACAGCGTCCAGCCCCTCAAGGTGGGTGAGGTCATCGGCCCCGTACAGGGTGTCAGGCTCTGCGGTCAACTGGTCGTACTCCCCGGTCTCGGCGGTGTGCTGCCGGTCACCGGCGACATCAGCCGGCGTGGCGCGCCGCAGCGAGCCTAGCCCGAGGCTAGGACAAGTGTCGGAGGCCCTGTGCGACCCGCCGCGCGGGTCCCTCGGGACGTGAGCCAACGAACAGCCGCCGGGTGATCATGGGGCCACGCAGAGACAGCGCCGCCGGTACGCTCAGCCGTGATCGCGGCCAATGTGCGCGCGGGGTGCGCGCCGGTCCGGGTCGAGGAGATCGGGAGGCGATTGCGGTGACCGAGACGTTTCGCGATGCCCTACGGCGCTCCCTTGGCACCCGGGCCCGGCGGTGGCTGCTGGTGGGCACCCTGGTGGCGGGGCTGCTGGCCGCCGTGGCGCTGGTCGCGGCGGTGGCTCCGGCCGACCGGACCTTCGCCGAACTCTCGGGCACCGTCCAGAGCCTGATGTCGGTGGCGACCCCGCTCTTCGGCATCCTGCTGGTCAGCGACCTGCGCCGGGCGCCGGTGCGCCCGGCGATCCTGCCCACCGTGCTCGCGGTGGGGCTGCCGGCGGTCGTCATCGGCGTCATCGGCGTGCTGATCTGCGCCGCGACGCTCGCCCTCACCACGGCCGAGGTCGCCGACGAGCCGTGGCGGAACGCCTGGACGGTAGCGGTGGGCAGTGTGCTGGTGCAGTTCGTCGCCGGGCTGGTGGGCACCGGGCTGGGCCTGTTGGTGCGCTCGGCGGCGGTGGCGTTCCTGGCCACCATCGTCCTGCCGCTGGGGCTGTTCGCGCTGCTGGGCGGGGTGGAGGCCGCGCAGCCGTGGCTCACCCCGTTCGGCAGCGTGCGCAACCTGCTCTCGGGAGAGATGACGGCGCTGCGGTGGGTGCAGTGGCTGTGCGTACTCCTGATCTGGGGTGTCGGTCTGAACGTCGCCGGCGCGGCGGTGCTGAACCGCGGCGGCCGGGTCGCCCGGTAGCGCCGCGCGCCACCACCCACCACCGCACGCCGACCTCGACGCGGTACCGCGTCCTGCCTACGCGCGCGTGTCTTTCATCGAACGAATCTGTTACGGGCCATTGACGTCCGTCGTGCAGGGGTGATCTGATCGCGCCCTCAGAGAATCTTTCATCTTTCGATGGATGGGGGCCCCATGCCCAGGTTCCGGCGTACCGCGCTCGCCGCGGGACTCACGATCGCCATGGCCGCGTTGTCGACCGCCGTCGCGCTGCCCGCACCCGCGTCCGCCGCGCTGCCCACCGCCGCGGTGGCGCTCGGAGACAGCTTCATCAGTGGCGAGGGCGCCGGGGCGTACACCCCGGTGGTCGACGTCAACGGCGCCAGCCAGGGCTTCCCCGGCTGGACGGCGGCGAACAACAACGCGTTCTTCTGCCACCGCTCGGCGAACGCCTCGCTCCACCAGGCCAACCTGCCGGGCATCCAGAACCGGTTCAACCTGGCCTGCTCCGGCGGCCAGCCGCACGACATCGCCAACGCCTCCCAGGCGCGGGCCAACGGTCGTACCGTGGCCTCGCAGCTGAGCCAGCTGCGCGCCGTCGCGCAGACCCAGGACATCGACCTGGTGCTGATCGGACTCGGTTCCAACAACAGCTCGTTCACCTTCGGCAGCGTCGCGGAGAAGTGCGCCAACCGGTTCATCGCCGACGCCTGGACCGGCTGGTGGGAGTTCTGGGCGTACCTGAACGGCCCGGTGGAGCAGAAGCCGTGCAGCGACGCCGACCTGGCCACCGCCGCGCAGCTCAGCGCCGCGACCGCGGAGACCACGGCGGCCGTACGCCAGATCCTCACCACCCTCGACCAGGTGGACGCGGACGGTCAGCACCGGGTGGTGTTCCAGGACTACACGAACCCGCTGCCGCTGGACCTGAACCAGACGTTCCACGAGGAGGACGGCCGGGACGACACCCGGGACAAGTTCCGTGACCTCGGCGCCGAGCGGTACGCGGGCGGGTGCCCGATCCACCGGGCCAGCCTGGCGCCGGGGCACCGCTTCTCCCAGGGCCTGGGCAGCATCGTGAAGTCCACCAGGGACACCCTCGCTGCCGAGTTCCCGGCCGACGACCTGGTGTACCTGAACGTGCAGCAGGCCTTCAACGGTGCCCGGCTCTGCGAGCAGACCGGCAGCCCGACCGGCGCGCTGGCCACTCCGATCCGGCTTCAGGACGGCGCGACCGGCACCTTCGTCACCAGCCTCGCCGGCAAGGACAAGATCGCCATCCAGCGGATCGCGAACACCTGCGTCAGCTACTTCCAGACCTGCCAGGAGTCGTGGCACCCGAACGCCACCGGGCACCAGGTGCTCGGCCAGTGCCTGAGCGGCGCGGCCTCCACCAGCGCCCGCTCGGTGGCCTGCGTGCGCGCCAGCAACGGGGCCATCTCGGTCTCCTGAGCGCAGCGTCGGTCGGAGGGCTCCGCCAGGTGGCGGGGCCCTCCATCGCGTGCGGCGTCAGCTGCGCCCCGGTCGTCGACGGCCTGCTGCTACCCGCCGGTAACGTCAGGGCCGTAGGCTGGGCCGGTGAACGGGGATCTGGAGTACGCGCAGGAGTTCGTCGACGTCGACGGTGGCCGGCTGGGTGTGCAGGTCTATCCGGAACCGTCCGGAGTGACCGGCGCGCCGGTGGTGGTGATCTGGCCCGCGATGGGCGTCCGGGCCCGCTACTACCGGCCCTTCGCCGCCGCGCTGCGCACCGCGGGGCTGGCCGTGGTCGTGGCCGACCTGCGCGGCACCGGGGCGAGCACGCCCGCGCCGAGTCGGGCGGACCGGCACGGTTACGCCGAACTGGCCGACGACGTCGGCGCCGTCCTGGCCGCCCTCAAGCCGCGGCTGGACGGGCGCACCCGAGTGCTTCTCGGGCACTCACTCGGCGGGCAGGCCGCGCTGCTGCACCTCGCCCTGCACGGCGGCGGCGAGGTGGACGGCTTGGCGCTGGTAGCTGTCGGCATCCCGCACTGGCGGAGCTACCCGGGCCGGCGCGGCCTCGGCGTGCTGCCCTACACCCAGGGCATCGCCGCCACGGCGGCGCTGCTCGGCGTCTGGCCGGGCTGGGGCTTCGGTGGCCGGCAGGCGCGCGGCGTGATCCGCGACTGGGCGTACACCGCACGGACCGGTCGGTTCCCCCGGCTCAACGGTACGGACACCGAGGCCGCGGTCCGCACGGTACGGACACCGGTGCTGGCCGTCAGCGTCGACGACGACCAGTACACCCCGCACGAGACCATGGACCACCTCTGCGCGAAGCTCGGCGACGCGCCGGTGACCCGGGAACGGTACACAGTGGCGCAGTCCGGCGCGCCGATGGACCACTTCACCTGGGTCCGCGCGGGCGTCCCGCTGGCACGGCGCATCGCCGGTTTCGCCACCGACCTGCCGCCCCGCTGAGCCGTACCGGCCGGTCGGGGGGGCGCGGGTCGACTCACTCGTCCTCCAGCGGCACCAACTCACCGTCCCGCTCGACCTGGATGTCGGCGTGCTCCTTGCGGGGCGCGACCTCGGCGGTGTTCCGGTTCGGGTCGTTGTCGGGGTGCATGAGCACCGCGTCTGTTTTGGGGGTCTTCTCCCGGCTCTCGTCCGGCTGCGACATCGCGTTCCCCTCTCGTCGGCGTCGCTGGAGGATCTACCCGCCACCGGGCGAACGACTCCTGCCCGGACGAGGCCGACGCACCGACGACACGGATGTCCCGTAGCTGCCCGCCACGACGCTGATCGGCCCCGGCGCGCCGGGGTTAGCCGCCCGAGCGGCGGGTAAGCCGCACCGCCCGACACGGCGGAAGGGGATCACATGTCCGAACGGCACACCGCACTGCGTTCGATGCACGATCTGGGCCTGGCGGCCTGGTTTGGCGGCTCCCTCATGGGTGCCTTCGGTGTCAACGGCGCAGCGGCGAAAATCAGCGACTCGACCCAGCGGCTCCCGGTCGCCTCGGCCGGATGGTCCAAGTGGACCCCGGTCAACGCGGCCGCGATCGGCGCCCACCTGGCCGGCGCCGTCGGCGAACTGGTGACCGAGAGCCCACGGATGGCGGCCCAGTCCGGCGTCGGCCGGGCCAGCGCCATCAAGACCGCGCTGACCATCGGTGCGCTCGCGGTCACCGGCTACAGCCGGTTGGTCGGCATGCGGCTGGAGAAGGCCGGCGGCCCGTCGGTGAGCGGTGCCACCGAGCCGAACCACCAGACCCCGGCCAGTGTGGCTTCGTCGCAACGGCAGATGAAGCTGCTCCAGTGGGCCATTCCGGCGCTGACCGGGACGCTGGTCGTGGTCACCGCGTACATGGGTGAGCAGCAGAAGCCCGGCCAGGTGTTCCGCGGGATGCTCGGTCGCGCGGGTGGGATGAAGGGCGCGTCCAAGAGCATGATCAAGATGGCGGGAATGAGCAACGGCAAGCGGCCGATGGCGATGGCCGGACGCTGAAGCGTCGGGCCGGCCGGCGTCCCGCCGCCACCTCGACGGCGGGGCGCCGGCCGGCCCCGCGCGTGTAACCGGAGTGACGACGAATCCCACGCGACGACGAGTCGGCGCCCGTGCGGCGGCGCGCCGGTGACCTGTCGGGCGGCGAGGGCGGGCGGGCAGCCCGGCCCGAGGACGGCACATCGTCCGCCGGTGGCGGCGGACCGACGAGCGGGGTGGCCATGACGGCGCACAAGGGACGCAGCGGCGACAACGACCGGCTGGAGCCGGAGGCGACCAACCCGTGGGGCACCGGCGACGGTTTCGACGCCGACGCGCCCTGGGGCACCGACGACGACTCACCGATGGACGAGGGCAGCGAGGAGACAGCGGTGCCCGAGGGCCGGCGCGGCGAGCGGCGGGCGGGTGCCCCGGCGGGTCGGACGGGCCCGGCGGGTCGACACGGCTTCGGTTCGGTCGAGCCGACGCGCACGCCGATGGCCGGGCCGGGCGCCCCACCCGATCCCGCGCCCAGTGGCCGGACCTTCCCCGACGACGCGGAGATCGGCGAGTCGACCCAGGACGCGCTGCGCAGCCGGGGACGGCGGTCCTGACCGGACCCGCACCCCGGCCGGCCGGCAGGTGCGCCGGTCAACCGTTCGTCGGGACGGCGTGATCGGCGACCATCGTCTCGGTGAGCAGTTGCGCCAGCCGGGTGGCGTCGCGCTGGGCCTGCCCCGCGCAGCAGTTGTTGAACAGCACGTGCAGCTCGTCGGGGAGAGCCGCGAACTCGGCCAGCCGTCCCGCCCAGTGCCGCAGCTCGTCCTCGGCGTAGGCGTAGCGGAACTTCTCCTGCTTGTCGCCCTCGACCCAGGCGTCGCTGTGACCGTGGAACCGGACGACCGCCGGCTCCGCCGTCATGCTCAGGATCGGCGGCACCGACGACGGGTGTCCCTGTGGCATGTCGACGCAGACCACTGACAGGTCGTGGGCGCGGAGCAGGTCCAGGGTGTCCGCCGCGGCCGCGTCGTCCAACCAGGAGCCGTGCCGCAGCTCGACACCGACCCGCCACGGCCGGCAGCGCTGCGCGAGCTCGACGATCCGGCGTTCGGCCGCCGGGCTGCGCACCAGCCACGGCGGGAACTGCAACATCACCACACCGAGCTTGCCGGCCGCCGCGATCGGCGCCAGGGCCGCGCGGAACCGGGTCCACAGCTCGTCGTACGCCCGCTCCGGCAGGTCACGGCGGCGGATCCGGCTCGGGCCGGCGGCCGGACGCAGATCCCGGGGCAGCACGGTGACCGGCGTCGGGTGACCGGTGAAGAGGCTGAACGCCTTGACGTCGAAGGTGAAGTCGTCCGGTGTGGCGTCCACCCAGCTCTGGGTCGTCTCCGGCACCGGGATGGCGTAGTAGGACGTGTCCACCTCGACCAACGGGAACTGGCTGGCGTAGAAGCCCAGCCGACGCGCCGGCGTGCTGGCCGAGCGGGGGTACCACCCGGAGCGCAGCAGGGACTGGTCCGCCCAGGACGACGTGCCCACCTTAATCACAGCCATGTCATTCAGTGGACCGCCATCGACGCGGATCGGCAACCGCTGGCGGTCCTCCGTCGACCTGGTGCCGTGCCCGGGAAGTGTCGGTGCCCGGCAATACGGTGGCACCGGGTGGACATCGACGAAAGGGTGGCGGCATGACCAGCACTGAGCAGCTCACCGGTGAGCGCACCGATCTCCTGCAGGCGCTCCGCAGGCACCGCGGTTTCCTCTTGCAGACCGTCGACGGGCTCACCGATGAGCAGGCGGCCAGTCGCCCCACCGTCAGCGGTCTCTGCCTCGGCGGCCTCATCAAGCACGTGGCCGGCGTCGAGCACCGGTGGATGCTCTTCGCGGTGGGCGGCGCGGAGGCGATGGGCCGCGAGGAGGTCGACTGGGTCGGTCAGTTCCAGATGGCACCGGGCGAGACACTGGCCGGTCTGGTCGAGCGCTTCCAGGAGGTGGCCGCCCGGACCGACGAGTTGGTCGCCACCCTCGACCTGGACGCGGCGCACCCGTTGCCGCAGGCTCCCTGGTTCGAGCCGGGGGCGAGCTGGACGGTCCGCCGGGTGCTGCTGCACCTCATCGCCGAGACGTCCCAGCACGCCGGGCACGCCGACATCCTGCGCGAGTCGATCGACGGCGCCAAGACGATGGGCTGACGCCGACCGTCATCGCCACCGCCTGCGCTGATTCTCGGCCTCACCGCAGGCGGTGCCGGCGTTCGGTGCTCCGATCTCTCGCGTAGGCGTCGGAGTGACCCCAACGGCCGGGGATGTCGAGCAGTTCCAGCCGGCCGAACCCCTCGGGCACCGCCGGGTCGACCAGCAGGTTGTCGCCGGTGGGCCGCAGGCCCAGCACGGTGGCGAGCAGCATCAGCAGGGACCCCGACGACCACGCCTGCGGGCGGCAGCTCGTCGCCAGTTGCACGGGGTAGGTCGTCAGGCTGCGCTCGTAGCCGGCGATCACCTCCGGCACCTCGCCACCGAGCGTCAGCGTCATGTCGAAGACGCCGGCGGCGATCCGGGCCGCCTGAGCGTCGAGGCGGTAGCGACGCAGCCCGGCGGCGATCACCGCGTTGTCCGACGGCCACACCGCGCCCAGGTGCGCGCCCACCGGGTTGTAGGTGCGCTGCCCGGTGGCGAACGTGCGTACCCCCCAACCGCTGAACAGTCGCGGCCCGACCAGGTGCTCGGCTACCGCCTCCGCGCGGTCGTCAGCGACGATCCCGCTCCAGAGCAGGTGCCCCATGTTGGACGCCAGCGCGTCGACCGGCTCTCCGTACGGGTCGAGCGCCAACGCGTAGTACCCCCGGTGTGGCAACCAGAAGTCCCGGTTGAAGCGCTCCTTCAGCGCTGCCGCCTCCCGTTCCAACCGGTCGGCGTACGCGAGGTCGCCCCAGAACTCGCGGGCCAGCCGGGCGCCTCGGCGCTTCGCGTCGTACGCGTAACCCTGCAACTCGCAGGTGGCGCGGGGGAAGGCGGGCTGTCGACCGTGGGCGTCGACGATCGCGTCCGGGGAGTTCTTCCAGCTCTGGTTGACCGCGCCGTAGCGCTCGTTGCGGCGCTGGTAGCGCACGTAGCCGTCGCCGGTCAGGTCGCCGTACTCGTCGATCCAGTCCAGCGCCATCCGGGCCGGGTGGCGCAGCTCGCGGACCAGGTCCGCGTCACCGGACCAGCGCTCGTACTCGTCGAGCAGGACGACGAAGAGCGGGGTGGTGTCGGCAGCGCCGTAGTACAACGCGCTCGTCCGTTCGCGGAACGCCCCCGTCTCGCCGTACCGCAGGTGGGCCAGGATCTTGCCGGGCTCCTCTTCCAGCCAGTCGTCGAGCTGACCGCCCTGCACGAGCGCCAGCATCCGCAGCGTCGACGGGGCCAGTTCGGGGGTGAACGCCATCGTCTGCAGGCAGGTGATGATGCTGTCCCGCCCGAACAGACCCATCGCCCACGGCAGACCACCGATCGGCACCCGCTCGCGGTACGAGAACGGCTGGTAGCGCAGCGCCGCCAGGTCCGCGAGGCTGCCCTGGTAGAGCTCTTCCAGGCCGGCGCGCTCGGCCACCAGTTGCGGCGCACGGTCCAGCCACCGGCTCAGGTCCTCGTCCATCCCCGTGCGCAGGGCGTGCTGGTGCGACTGCAGGTCGGCGCGGAGATCCCGGCCCTCCTCGCCGCCCATGGTCACTGTGACGTGCAGGTCGGTCTCCCACCTCCCCTCGGGTGGGATGCGGATCCGGAAGGTCATCCCCTGCTCGTCCACGTCGGCGGGGACGGTGCTGCACACCGTGGTCTCCCGGATGAACCGTTCCCGCTGGTAGCGCAGCACGAGCTGCTGACGCGCCGGGTCGGCGGCGACCTCGACGGCCCGCTGCCGCACCTGCCCGACCTCGACGATGTCGGTGAAGTCGCTGGCCATCTCCAGCCGGACGGTGTATTCGGCGGGCTGCGACGAGTGGTTGAGCACCGTGATGTTCTCGTGGAAACAGTCGTGAACCGAACGGTGCCTGATGATCGACACGTCGGCGTCGATGTAGTGGCTCGCCGTGCCGGGAACCAGGAAGAACCGGGTCTCGAAGTAGGTGAGGTCGTCCCGGGACAGGGCGTTGGTCCGTTCACCGTCGATCCGCAGCACCCAGTGCGACAGGAACCGGGTGTCGTACGCGAAGAGTCCGACCGGGAGCTGCGGGTCGGGCTCGATGTCGCCCTGGGCGTCGGTGATGGCGAAGATGTTGCCCGCGATGACGTGCACCAGTTCCTGCTTCACGGCCGACCACCCCGAGCGGTCGTCACGGCCCGGCCAGCAGACACGGCCCCGCCGGCCGGCGCGGTTCGGCCGGCAAGCGCGGCCCGGCCCAGCTCGCGCGGGTGACGGGCGCCGTCCGGCCCGGAGAAGATCCGCCGCAGCAGCATCAGCAGTTGCACGTTGCCGTGCACTGTCACCTCGTTGCGCAGCAGGCCCGCTCCGGGGTGCAACTCGCCGCGAACCATCCGGTCGAAGACCGCCCGGTCGAAGACCGCCCGGTCGGCCCGCACCACCAGCTCGGCGTCCTCGGCCGAACGGGTCACCTGGACGTGTTGGTCGGCGATGGTCAGGTACCAGTGGTCGGTGCTGCCGTCGTCACGGACATCCAACCGCAGCGTCCCCGCGGTGGTCTCCGGCAGGTCGGGTCGCCGACCGGTGTCCAGCTGTCGCAGGTACTGCTCCGCCGTCGCACCCATCAGATCCCCTCCCCACGGTTCCCCGCAGGATCACCCGCGCCCGGGTGAGGCCGGTTCACCCGGAACGGGTGAGGGTGCCCCGGGGTCGCGCCGGTGGCGGCCCGTTTGCCGCGCGACGAGGTGGGCAGGCCAGTGGTTCAGCCGACACAGACGGGAGCACCGGCATGCGTGCACTGCGGTTGCGGGAGTGGCAGTCGGAACCGGAGTTGGTCGAGGTCCCCGACCCGACGCCCGGGCCGGGTCAGGTGGTGGTCCGGATCGGCGGTGCCGGCGCGTGCCACTCCGACCTGCACCTGATGGACGAGTTCGAGCCGGGCACGGTGCCCTGGAACCCGCCGTTCACCCTCGGTCACGAGAACGCCGGCTGGGTGCACGCCCTCGGCGACGGGGTGACCGGGCTGTCCGTCGGGCAACCGGTCGCGGTGTTCGGGGCATGGGGTTGTGGCACCTGCGCACGCTGTCGGCTCGGGATCGACCCGTACTGCGAGAACCCTTCCGCCGCGCCGGTGCCGAGCGGAGGCGGTGGGCTCGGACTGGACGGCGGGATGGCCGAGTTCGAACTTGTCCCGCACGCGCGGCACGTCGTACCTCTACCGGAGGGTCTGGATCCGGTGCAAGCCGCACCGCTGACCGACGCGGGGCTCACCCCGTACCACGCCGTCCGGCGCTCCTGGCCGAAGCTGCCACCGGGCAGCACGGCCGTGGTGATCGGGGTCGGCGGGCTGGGGCACGTGGGCGTGCAGATCCTCAAGGCCACCACCGCCGCGCGGGTGATCGCCGTGGACACCCGGGCCGAGGCGCTGCGACTGGCCGAGGAGTGCGGCGCGGATCGCACGGTGACCTCCGGACCGACCGCCGCCGAGGAGATCCGGGATGCCACCGGAGGGCGGGGCGCCGACGTGGTGCTGGACTTCGTCGGCGCGGACAGCACCCTGGCGCTCGGCGTGGCGGCGGCCCGCACCGTGGGCGACCTGACCATCGTGGGGATCGGCGGCGGCACCGTGGGAGTGTCGTTCTTCTCCGTGCCGTACGAGCTGAGTATCGCCACCACCTACTGGGGCAGCCGACCCGAGCTGGTGGAGGTGCTCGACCTGGGCGCCCGGGGCCTGGTCCGGCCGAGCATCACCACCTTCGCGCTGGACGACGCCCTGGACGCGTACCGCCAGATGCGCGACGGGACCCTGGAGGGCCGGGCGGTGATCGTGCCGTGAGCCCGGCCGTCAGCCGGCCTCGAGCAGGCCACGCACGTAGGCGGCCTGGCCGACGTGTTGCAGGTCGTCCTCGACGACGCTGACCAACCGGACGCCGAGGGTGACCGGCGGATCCCACGCCTCGTCGACCACACGGTCCAGGTCCGCCGGGGCCAGACCGGCCAGGAAGTCCCCGGTACGCCCGGCGACCGCCCCGTAGTAGTCGATGAGCGCCTGCGCGCTCTCCGGCCTAACCGTCGCGACCTGGGCGGGCGAGTGCCCGTAGCCGGTGTTGTCGGGGTCGGCGGCGAGCCCGAACCGCCCCGCCCAGTCGCCGCTGGCCCAGATCTGGTCGGCGTCGAGGATCTCGGCGACATGATGGTCCTGCACCCGGGTGAGGTGCCAGACCAGCCAGCCGATCGAGTTGGCGCCCGGGGCGGGCTGGTGGCGCAGTTGCTCGGGGCTGAGGCCCTCGACCGCCGCGCGGACGAGGTCGGGCAGTCGGTCGTACGCCTCGGTCAGCAGGTCACTCACATTCACGTGCTGCGCCTTCCTGGTCGGTTGCGGATCAGGTACCGCCGGAGACGGGCGGGCAAACCTCGGCCGCTACGGTGATCAAATGGTCGCCGCGCTGGAGTTGTACCTGGACCCGGACGCCACCCGCCGGATCCGGGTGCTCTGGGACGCGCTGGAGGCCGAGGGCGTGCAGAGCATGCGCTCGCTGCTGGAGCAGCGCCACCGTCCACACGTCTCGCTCATGGTGGCGCCCCGGTTCGACCCGGAGCAGGTCGCCGAGGCGTTACAGGGGACGGTGGTGGCCGCCCCGTTGCGGCTCGAATTCCAGCACGCCGGCCAGTTCGTCGGTCGGGTGCTCTGGCTCGGTCCGACGCCCACCCCGGAGTTGCTGGCGCACCACCGGCTGGTGCACGACCGGCTCGCCGCCGCCGGCATCCCCCTCGCCGAGCACTACCAGCCGGGGCGCTGGGTGCCGCACTGCACGCTGTCCATGCGGGTGCCGAACACGCTGATGGCCGCCGCGGTGCGCCGCTGTCTGGAGGTGTTGCCGCTGGCCGCGACGGTGGTCGGCGCGGCGCTCACCGACCATGCCCGGGGCATCGCCCACCCGCTGCCTTGACCGTGACTCGACCGTCGCTGCGTAATGTCCGGTTTGGCAGGCGGCAGTCGGAAACCCGAAAACAAGCGGTGCGGAAGTGGCCGGGCGTGGGAAGGTTCGAGTGGCTGTCGTACCGGTGGTGGGCTGCTCACGGGCGGTCCCACCCGGCCGGTGGCGCGAATTCACCCCGCGCCGCCCACGGCGGCTTCGACGAGGAGAGGCAGGGCCCATGCAGGCTCAGCGCAGGCCACCGCGCACGGAGCGGAGCCAGACCCGGGACGACCGGACCGGCGGCGGAATGACCGGGGCAGCCACCCCCCTGACGATCTGGGCGGCCGCCGTACTGCTCGGCCGGATCGGTGCCGGCGACGACGACGTCGAGGACGAACGGCACATCCTGCGCGGCATCGAGTGAGCCGCGGCCAAGGGCTCAGAGCCAGCCGCGCCGCTTGAAGATCACATAGAGGGTGCCGCAGACCAGCAGCATCAACAGCAGCGCGAAGAGGTAACCGAAGCGCCAGTTCAGCTCCGGCATGTGGACGAAGTTCATGCCGTACACGGTGCCGATGAGCGTGGGAGCGAAGAGGATCGCCGCCCAGGAGGAAACCTTCTTCAGCTCCTCGTTCTGGCTGTAGCTGGCCGCCGTGAGACTGCGCATCTCCTCGTTCTGCTGCTGCGAGACGAGGGTCGCGTTGACGGTGAGGATGTTCTGCAACAGGTGCCGGAAACCGTCCACCCGCTCCACCACCTGGGTCAGGTGGTCGGTCACGTCGCGCAGGTAGCGGCGCAGCTCCTCGTCGGCGCTGGCGCTGCCCGCGCCGACGGCCAGCGCGTCGAGCACGCTGAGCAGGGGGCGGGCGGCCCGCTGGAACTGGATGACCTCGCGGCTGAGGCCGTAGATGCGGCGGCTGGCGTTCGGGTCGCCACCGAACACCTGGGTCTCGATCTCGTCGATGTCGTTCTCCAGCCCGGCCACCACCGGCGCGTACCCGTCGACGACCTGGTCCAGGATCGCGTACAGGACCGCCTCCGGGCCCCGGGCGAGCATCTGCGCCTCGGTCTCCATCCGCCGCCGCACCGCGGCCAGGTCCGGTGCCTCACCGTGGCGGACGGTGACCACGAAACCCGGCCCGATGAACAGGTGCAGCTCGGAGAACTCGACCTCCTCCCGCAGGTCGTCGTAGCGGGCGGCGCGCAGCACCACGAACAGGGTGTGGCCGTAGCGCTCCAGCTTGGGCCGCTGGTGGGCGTTGATCGCGTCCTCGACCGCCAGGTCGTGCAGCCGGAACTCGCGGGCCAGTGAGGTGATCTGCTCGATGTCGGGCCGGTACAACCCGATCCAGGCCATCGCGTCGTCCTGCTCCTGCAGGCAGCGGTACGTCTCGGCGAGGCCGGACGGCGAGGCGAACCGGTGCCCCCGGAGGTAGACCGCGCTGTCCACCAGGCCGTGGGAGGCTGCGGGCGACTCCGGGGGCGGCACCACGCCGACCCTCGTCTCGTACTCGTCGAGTTGACGGCCGAAGCCACCACCCGGGCGGAAACGACGGCCGACCATGCCCTGTCCCCTCCCCCGGTGCCGTCCGGTCCGGACCGGGAGGCTGCATCCCCGGTGCCCTGGGCCCGAAACCCGCCGGGGTGTCGGCTGGGTTCCGCGCACCGGCGGACGGCAGCGGCCCCATGGGCGGATACTCACGGTGACCGTGAGCGGGATGACGGGGGACGCGCCGGTGACGTTCGACAGACGCGCCGGCCGGTTGCGGGGGTGGCTGCTCGCCGGCTCGGACCAGGCCGTGCAGCACCCGGGACCGCACGGGCGCCCGCCGGAGCACCGGCACCACCCGTGGTGGAAGGTGATGTGCCTGACCGGTGTGGACTACTTCTCCACGCTGGGTTACCAGCCGGGCATCGCGGCGCTGGCCGCCGGGGCGCTCTCGCCGGTGGCGACGCTGGTGCTGGTGCTGGTGACGCTGCTGGGCGCGTTGCCGGTCTACCGGCGGGTGGCGGTGGAGAGCCCGCACGGTGAGGGTTCCATCGCGATGCTGGTCCGCCTGCTGAGCTACTGGCCGGGCAAGCTGCTGGTGCTGGTGCTGCTCGGTTTCGCGGCCACCGACTTCATCATCACCATCACCCTCTCGGCGGCCGACGCGACGGCGCACATCGACGAGAACCCCTTCTGGCCGAGTGCGCTCAAGGGGCACGAGGTGCTGGTCACACTGCTGCTCGTGTCGCTGCTGGGCGCGGTGTTCCTCAAGGGATTCACCGAGGCGATCGGGATCGCCGTCGTCCTGGTCGCGGTCTACCTGACGCTGAACGCGGTGGTGGTGGCCGACGCGCTGTGGCGGGTGGTGAGGCATCCGAGCGCGGTGGGCGACTGGACCACCGCGCTGACCACCGGGCACGGCGACCCGTGGTTGGTGGTCGGGCTGTCGCTGCTGGTCTTTCCGAAGCTGGCGTTGGGTCTGTCCGGCTTCGAGACCGGGGTGGCGGTGATGCCGAGCGTACGGGGTGACCCGCAGGATTCGGAGGCACGACCGCTGGGCCGGATCCGTGGCGCGCGCCGGCTGCTCACCACCGCAGCGGTGATCATGAGCGTTTTTCTGATCACCAGCAGCGTGACGACAACGGTGCTGATCCCGCCGGACGCCTTCCAGCCGGGCGGGCCGGCGAACGGGCGGGCGCTGGCCTATCTGGCACACGCTCACCTCGGCGAGGTGTTCGGCACCATCTACGACCTGTCCACCATCGGGATCCTCTGGTTCGCCGGGGCGTCGGCGATGGCTGGTCTGCTCAACCTCGTGCCGCGCTACCTGCCCCGCTACGGCATGGCGCCGACCTGGGCGCGAGCCGTCCGGCCGCTGGTGCTGGTCTTCACCTCGGTGGCGTTCCTGATCACGATCGTCTTCGAGGCCAGCGTGGACGCGCAGGGCGGCGCGTACGCCACCGGGGTGCTGGTGTTGATCACCTCGGCCGCGACGGCGGTGACGCTCGCGGCGCTGCGGCAGCGTCAGCGCGGTCGCACCATCGCGTTCGGCGTCATCGCGGTGATCTTCGTCTACACGACGCTGGCGAACGTGGTGGAACGCCCCAGTGGCGTCAAGATCGCCGCTTGTTTCATCGGCGGGATCATCCTGGTGTCGGTGTTGTCCCGGCTGATGCGGGCCTACGAGCTGCGCGTCGATCACGTCGAACTGGATCCGGCCGCGGCCCGGATCATCGACGAACGCGCCGGCCGGCGGATCCGCCTCATCGCGCACGAACCCGACCGGCGCGACGAGGCGGAGTACCGCGCCAAGCTCGCCCAGACCATGGCGGACAACGACTTCCCCGACGACAGCGACGTCATCTTCGTCGAGGTCGAGGTCACCGACCCGTCCGACTTCGAGACCGAGGTGCTGGTCCGCGGCAGCGTCGTCGACGGCCGCTTCCCGGTGCTCAGCCTGGCCAGTTCGTCGGTGCCCACCGCGCTGGCCGCCCTGCTGCTGGAGATCCGCGACCGCAGCCGTCGGCGGCCCCACATCTACTTCGAGTGGTCCGAGGGCGGCCCGGTTCGCAACTTCCTGCGCTACCTGGCGTTCGGGCAGGGCGCGATCGCCTCGGTGACCCGGGAGATCCTGCGCCGCCAGGAACCCGACCCACACCGTCGACCGCACGTGCACGCCGGCTGACCTGGGCGCGGACGGCTCGTCGCGCACGGTGAGCGTGGTCATACCGACTGGACGCGGCACCCGTTGGTGCTGCTAGCCTCGGCGCAGGTCATGAGCGCCAGCGCGAAGCCCCGGCTCGCTGGCCGGCAACCCTCCTCCGCGGTGGGGTGCCCCGGGTGAAGACCAGGCACCGGCACGACGTCGGTGCAAGCGTGGCCTGGCACCCAGGTCAGCACAGACCCGGGAGAACCATGCGCATCCTCAGCACCACCCCACCGACTGACGTCGCGGACCTCCGCACCGGTCGACCCTCGCCCGCACTGACCCGGCGACGGCACGTGGACACGATGCGAATGTGCAGCGCCGCCTGTCGTCGCGGCACCGCGCTCTAGCACCACCCTCCCGAAACCCCTTTCCACCGGTACGCCCATCGGGCGCGCCGTCGGTGGCGCGCACCCACGCCCGCCGAGACACCACCCTTCGGAGACACCAGTGCGATTCCTTCCCGCAGTGACCCGTGCCGCCGCCCTGGGGGCGGCGACGATCCTGGCCGCCACCGCCCTCACCGCCTGCGGCGACGACAGCTCGTCCGACGCCACCACCAACCCGTACGGCCTGGCCCAGCCGGGCGTGCTGCGCGCCGGCACGCTGACCGACGCCCCGCCGAACGTGTACCTCAAGGACGGCAGGTTCACCGGCTTCGACAACGACCTGCTGACCGCCGTGGCCGGCAAGCTCGGCCTCACTGTGGAGTTCGTCGGCACCGACTTCTCCGCGCTGCTCAGCCAGGTCAACAACCGCAAGTTCGACGTTGGCAGCTCCTCGATCACCATCACCGAGGCCCGCAAGAAGACAGTCGACTTCGGCAACGGCTACGACTTCGGCTACTTCGGCCTGGACGTCCCGGCCGGCTCGCCGATCACCAACTTCGACCAGCTCACCGGCAAGCGGGTGGTGGTGGTGCAGGGCACGGTCCAGGACGACTACGCCACCGGCAAGCAGCTGAACCCGGTGCGGGTGCCGGACTACAACGGTGCGATCAACCAGCTCAAGGCGGGCACCGCCGACGCGTGGATCGCCCCGGCGGAGATCGGCGAGAAGTCGGCCGCCGACAGCAACGGCAAGATCACCGTGGCGGCCAAGCAGCTCAGCCCGGCACCGACCGCGTACGCCGTGGCCAAGGGCAACGACAAGCTGCGCGAGGCGCTGAACAAGAGCCTCGACGAGGTCATCGCCGATGGCACCTGGACCCGGTTGCAGGCGCAGTACTACCCGGGCCGGCCGATCCCGGCGGACTTCAAGCCGGGCAGCGGCGCGGTCACTGTGGCGCCGTCGGCGTCCGCGTCGGCGGCGTCCTGAACCGGTGACGAGCGAGCGGGGCGGTAGGAGAGGCGACACATGGATCCGTTGAGCACCCTGTGGGAAACGTTCTTCGACTGGGACTCGATGCGCGAGGCGCTGCCCGAGATGCTGACCGTCGGGTTGCCCAACACGCTGATCCTGGCGGTCTCCGCCGCTCTGCTCGGCTCGGTGCTGGGCCTGCTGCTGGCCGTCGCGGGGATCTCCCGCAGCCGCTGGTTGCGATGGCCGGCGCGGGTCTACACCGACGTGTTCCGGGGGCTGCCGGCCGCCGCGACGATCCTGCTGATCGGCGTCGGGTTGGCCCCGCTGGGCATGCAGGTCTGGGGACCGGACCCCTACCCGTTGGGCATCCTGGCGCTGTCGCTCATCGCTGCCGCGTACATCGGGGAGATCTTCCGCTCGGGCATCCAGTCGGTGGAGGCCGCCCAGTTGGAGGGCGCCCGGGCGCTCGGTTTCTCCTGGGCCGACGCGATGCGGCTGGTGATCGTCCCGCAGGGCATCCGGCGGGTGCTGCCGGCCTGGGTGAACCAGCTCATCGCGCTGATCAAGGACTCCAGCCTGGTCTACTTCCTCGGTCTGGTGGCCAGCCAGCGGGAGCTGTTCCGGATCGGGCAGGACTACGCGGCCACCACCGGTAACGAGTCGGCGCTGCTGCTGGCGGGCCTGTGCTACCTGGCGTTGACCGTTCCGTTGACGCACGTCGTCAACTGGATCGACCGCCGGCTGCGCAACGGTCGGCCGGCCACCGCGCCGACAGACGAGGACGACGACACCGCGCCGTACGCGATGGAAGGGGATCGGCGATGACCGCCGCCAGCACGACCTCGGTCAGCCTCGACGTACGCGACGTGCACCTCGCCTTCGGACCGAACCGGGTGCTGCGTGGCGTCGACCTGTCGGTGCCGCGTGGCGCGACGGCCTGTGTCATCGGCCCGTCCGGGTCGGGCAAGTCCACACTGCTGCGCACCATCAACCGGCTGATCGAACCGGACCGGGGCGACGTGCTGCTGGACGGGCGCAGCGTGCGGGGCGACGACCCGGACGCGCTGCGGCAGCGGGTGGGCATGGTGTTCCAGCAGTTCAACCTCTTCCCGCACATGAGCGTGCTGCGCAACGTCACGCTGGCGCTGCGCCGACTGCGCAAGCTCGGTGAGGACGAGGCGGACGCGCTCGCCCGCGCCCAGTTGGAGCTGGTGGGGCTTGCCGGCAAGGCGAACTCCCGACCGGCGCAACTCTCCGGTGGTCAGCAGCAACGGGTAGCGATCGCCCGTGCGCTGGCGCTGCGGCCCGAGGTGATGCTCTTTGACGAGGCGACCTCGGCGCTCGACCCGGAGCTGGTCAAGGGTGTGCTCGGGGTGATGGCCGACCTGTCCGCCGCCGGAATGACCATGGTGGTGGTGACCCACGAGATGGGCTTCGCCCGGCAGGTCGCCGACACCGTCGCCTTCATGGACCGGGGTGTGGTGCTGGAGGCCGGCCCGCCCGAGGCCGTCTTCGAGCGGGCCGAACATCCGCGGCTGCGCCGGTTCCTCGACCAGGTGCTCTGAGCCGCGCGGGCGCGCGGTGGCCGACGGTCACTCGTTGGGTTCGCGCCCCAGCAGCCGGATCTCCTCGTTGTCCAGCGCGGACTGGAGTTCCTGCAACACCAGGTCGTCGATTTCCCGGTTGTCGCGCAGTCGGGTGACCTCCCGCCTCTTGTGCGCGAGGACGCCGAGGCGCAGTTGCCGTTCCAGCCGGCGCTCATCGGCGATGGTCCCACCGCCCTCGTTGAGGTCCTCCAGGTGCCGCTGGTACTCGGCCTCCAGCCGACGCACCGAATCACCCTGGACACCGATCTCCGCGGCGACCTGCGGGAGGGCGGCCAGGCCCGCCTCGGCGGCCCGCCGCCGGGCGTGCCGGGCCTCGTCGACGCGTCCCGGGTCGCCGCTGAGCCCGGCCCAGCGCACCACCAGCGGCAGGGTGGTGCCCTGCAGGAGCATGATCAGCACGATCACCAGCGCGGTGACGAAGATGATCAGGTCGCGTTCGACAACCGGCCGGCCATCCACAGTCATCGTCGGGACGGCCAGGGCGGCGGCGAGCGACACCGCACCCCGGAAACCGGCCCAGCCCCCGACGGTCCCCACCCGCCAGCCGGAGGGACCTCGACCGACGTCGTCCACCATCCGGCGGCGGCGCAGTCGCGCCGACTGCGCTGTGACATAGATGAAGAGCAGCCGGGTGGCCACGACGACCACCGTGACCACCAGCGCGATCAGCAGCGCCCGCTGCGGCGACGTGCTGGTGATGCCCCGCACCGCGCGGGGAATCTGCGTGCCGAGCAGGACGAACAGGCCACCGTTGATCAGGAAGGTGGACAGGTCCCAGAACGCGAACGCCAGCACCCGGGACCGGGCGCGGATCACCCGCGGGCCGGCGTAGGACAGCACCAGGCCGGCGACCACCACCGCCAACACACCGCTGGCATGCACCGAGTCGGCGAGCAGGAAGGCGCCGAACGGGGTCAGCACGCTGAGCGCGCCCTCGCGCAGCGGATCGTCGAGCCGTTTGCGGACCAGCACCACGGCGGCCCCCACCAGCAGACCGGCGACCACACCGCCGACGCTGGCGCCGACGAACTCCTCGCCGACGCCGAGCACGCCCGGCTCGGCGCTCTGGCTGAGCAGACCCACTGCCACCGCGAAGACCACCAGCGCGGTGCCGTCGTTGATCAGGCTCTCCGCGTGCAGGGTGGTGAGCAGCTTGCGGGGCAACCGCTTGGCCAGACCGGTGACCGCGGCGGCGTCGGTCGGCGCGAGGACCGCGCCGAGCACCCAGGCAGCGGCGGGGTTCACCCCGAACGCCTGCGCGGCGTACGACACGGTGACCATGGTGAGCACCACCAGCACCACGGCGAGCATCCCGATCACCGGCAGGTTGGCGCGGATCTCGCGCAGGCTGATGGTGAGGCTCTCCCGGTACAGGATCGCCGGCAGGAAGATCAGCAGGACCAGATCCGGTTCCAGGGTGACCTCGGACAGCGGCGGCGTGAACCCGAGCAGCACGCCCAACGCGATGAGCAGGACCGGCGGGGCCACCCGGTACCGACCGCCGACGGTGGTACCGACGAGCACTGTGACACCGAGCACCACGATCAGGACGAGCGCCTCCACGCCTACCCCCTCGGACCATGGCCGACGGCGGACGCGCCGGTGGCTCCATCTGACCGCACCGGTCGGTGCGTTCCGGCGGAAACCGGCAAGTTGTGGTGGTCGCGGGTGCGGATCAGGCCCCGGCACGGGCGCGGGCGGTCACCGCACCGGCCGTACGACGGTGTTCGGCCGCCTCCTCGTCCCGGCCCAGGGCGGCGGCCAGGTCGGCGAGGTGCCCGGCCACCGGTCCGACGGTGAGCACCCCGCTGCCCGCTGCCAACTCACCGGCGGCCGGCAGCAGTTCGGCGTGAACCCGGGTCATCGTGGCCCGGTCGCCGAGCACGCGCGCCGCCCGACCGACGAGGCAGAGCCGTACCTCCCGCAGCAGGTCGTGCGGTCCCTCGGGAAGGGCCCGCAGGGCGGCCGCGGCGGCGTCCCGTTCACCGGCGGCGAGCAGCAGCAGTGGTCGGACCCACGGTTCGTGCGGACCCCAGTCCAGGTCCGCCCCGTCGTCAGCGCCGGTGATCAGCCGGTCCGCACCGCCGGGCCCGGTGGCCGGCCAGTCGGTGCCGATGGTGTCGGCAAGCCGCAGGCCGAGCAGTGCCAACGGGAGCAGGCCCCGGGTCAGCCCCGGCATGCCCTCGGCGCTCGTGCGGTCGGCTGCCGAGGCGTACGCCCGCGCTGCCGCCGCCGAGTCGCCGTCGAGCGCCAGCCGCAGTGCGGCGTACCACCTGGTGAAGACGCCGACCAATGGCAGCTCGTACCGCTCGGCGAGATCGTCGGCGGCGCGCGCGTGGGTATCCGCGCCGGGCCGGTCGGCCAGCGCGCAGCTGGCCTGGACCAGGACGAGGTGACCGAGCACCTCGAAGGTCACCAGCTGGTGCCGGACGGCCAGGTCGACCAGGTCGACGCCGATCCGGGCCCGCGCGCCGGCCAGACCGACGCGGTGAAAGGAGTGCATGAAGCGGGCGTTGAGCGCGAAGGCCACCAGCCCCGGATCGCCGACGCTGCGGGCGATCGCCTCGGCCTCGTCGGCGGCACGGCGGCCACGATCGGTGGTGGTGCCGCGCAGTTCCAGCGCGAGGGTGCTCAGCAGCCGGCTGCGCTGCGCCGAGCGGACCGGGCCGAGCGCTGTCAGCGCGTGTTCGGCGGCCCGGACGATGTGCCCGGAGAGCACGTCGTCGTCGTTGCGCGTCCAACTGGCGGGCACGTCGAAGCCGGCCAGCGCCTCCTGGATCAGCTGGGGGTCGCCGGTGGACTCGGCGGCGGCGATCGCCTCGGCGCGCCGTCGCCGCGCGTCGGCCAACCGGCCCGTCACCGCCAGCGCCCGCCCCAGGCCGAGCAGCGCGGTCACCCGCCCGCCCGGCTCGACCCCACCGGCGCGGTCGTACGCGTCGATCGCCTGACCCCACAGCCGAGCCGCCTCATGGGGGTTGCCGCCCCGTTCGGCCCGCTCGGCCGCCACCCGGGCGTACCTCGACGCCTCAGCGGCCGCGACCGGCCCACCGGCGCGCAGCAGGTGGTACGCGAGGGCCGCCGGTTCGACGGGTTCCCGCTGTCGCAGCACCTCGGCGACGGCAGCGTGCCAGGCGCAGCGGCGCGACGCGGACAGGTCGGCGTAGAGCGTGTCGCGAACCAGGATGTGGGTGAAACGCAGCCGCCCGTCGGGCTCCCGCTCGCTGAGGAATCCGGCTGCCAGGGCGCGGTCCACGGCGTCCAGCACCGCCGCCGGGTCACCGGCCAGCACGCCCAGCACGTCCGGGTCGAGGTCCCGGCCGAGCACTGCCGCCTGGCGCAGCACGGTACGGGTCGGGGCGGGCAGCTGCGCCAACCGGTGCCGGATCACGTCGCGTACGCCGGGCGGCACGGCGGCCAGCCCCGACTCCCCGGCGGCCGCGTACAACTGGGCCAGTTCGCGGACGAAGAAGGGGTTACCGCCGCTGCGGTTGTGGATCGACCGGGCGGTGGCCTGGTCCAGTTCCGCACCGACGATGGCGCCGGCCAGCTCACCGGTCGCCGACGCGGGCAGGCCGGCGAGGTACTCCCGGACCGGCTCCAGCCCGGCGGCGCGGGCCAGGGTGGCGGTCAGCTCCGGGCTGATCTCGGTGGCCCGGTAGGTGCCGAGGATCAGCACCGGCCCGCTGGCCGGTTGCGGGCCGGTGAGCAGCGCGGTCAACAGGTCCAGGGTGTCACCGTCGGCGCGGTGCAGATCATCGAGGACCAGGAGGACCGGCGCTCGGTCGGCGACCGCCGTGAGCAGCGACGCCACCGCGCGGTGCCGGCGGAACCGCACCGTGGCGGGGTCGGCCGGTTCCGTCGGGTCGTCTTCCGGGTCGGCGGTGACGACGGGGGCGTTCGGCCCGGCGAGCGCGTCGGTGATCTGGGTCCAGGGCCACGCCGGCGGGGCGCCCTCGTACTCCGGGCTGCGTCCCCACGCCGTGGTCCAGCCCTGGGCGGCGAGTTGCCGGGTCACCGCCTCGGCCAGCGCCGTCTTGCCGGCGCCCGGGTCGCCGCTGAGCAGGGCGAGTGTGGGCTGGTGGCCCCGGGACGCGGCGTCGGCGGCGCGCCGCAGCCGCTCCAGCTCGGCGTCGCGGCCGACGAACGGGCGCTGCCCGGCCGCGACGGGGCGAGCCGGCTCGCCGAGGCCGGGGGCGACCGGCCGGTCGACCGGTGGGGTGAGGTGCGGGGCCTGGGCCAGGATGTCGGCTTCCAGTTGTCGCAGCTCGGGCCCCGGGTCCACGCCCAGCTCGGTCACCAGGACGTGGCGGGCCTCCCGCAGCGCGGCCAGCGCGTCGCCCTGCCGGCCGGCGCGGTAGCGGGCCACGGCGAGCAGCCGCCAGGCGTCCTCGCGCAGCGGATAGCTGGCCAGGTGTGCCGGTAGGTCGGCGGCGGCCTCGTCCGGTCGGCCCACCGCCAGCAGCGCCTCCGCCCGCCGCTCGACGGCGAGCATCCGCAGCTCGTTCAGCCGGTTGATCTCCGCGACCGCCCAGGACTCGTTGGCGCAGTCGGCGTACGCGGGCCCGCGCCAGAGGTCGAGCGCCGCATCCAGCGCGGCCACGGCCGGTGTGGGACGGCCGGCCGCCAGCAGGTCCGCCGCCTCGCCGACGGCGGCCTCGAATCGTCCGGCGTCCACCGCGTCCGGGGCGACCTTCAGCACGTACCCGGGTGGTTCGGTGACCAGGATCCGGGGCGGCTGCCGGGGTGGTCGATCGGGCTCCAGGGCCCGGCGCAGGTCGGCGACGAACGTCCGGATGGCGCCCACCGCGCCGTCCGGTGCGACCTCCCACAGGTCGTCGACGAGGCGCTCCACCGGCACCACCCGGCCGTGGGCGATCAACAGCCGGCCCAGCACCAGGCGCTGCCGGTGGCCCCGCAACGGGACCGGGCCGTGCTCGGTCGCGGCGATCACCGGCCCGAGTACGCCGAAGGTCACCGCGACGGGCGCCGTCAGCTGCCTGGTCATGGCACCACAGTAGGCGGGCGGCCCGGCCGGCACTGATCGGACGCTGACCGGCTGCTGATCACCGGCGGGCAGGCTCGACGAGGTACGACGGCGACGGGCCACCGCCCCCGCCGGCACTGCTCACCAGGAAGATTTCCCGTGGACCCCAGGATCAACGGATTCGACTACCGCCGCGTCACCGTCGCCGACGGGGTGACGCTCAACGCCGCCGTGGGCGGCTCCGGGCCGGCGGTCGTGCTGTTGCACGGCTTTCCGCAGACCCACCTCATGTGGCGGCACGTCGCGGCCGACCTGGCCGCCGACCACACTGTCATCTGCCCCGACCTGCGCGGCTACGGCGACAGCGACAAGCCGCTCGACACCGACGGCACCGGGTACGCCAAGCGCACCATGGCCGCCGACATCGTGGCGCTGGCCGGCGCGCTCGGTCACGACCGGTTCGCGTTGGCCGGGCACGACCGGGGTGCCCTGGTCGCGTTCCGGGCCGGCCTCGACCACCCGGCGGCTGTCAGCCAGCTGGCCCTGCTCGACGTGCTACCCACCCTGGACATGTGGGACGTGCTGCACGGCACCAGCGCCGGTGTCGCGTTCCACCTGTACCTGATGGCGCAGCCGCCCGGCCTGCCCGAGAAGCTGATCGCCGGCAGCCCGGACGCCTTCTTCGGTCACTTCCTGGACATCTGGACCCGTGACCCGGAGGCCCTTCCGGCGCACGTGCGGGCCGCGTACCTGCGGGCGTCCCGCGAGGCGGTCCCCTCGATCGTCGCCGACTACCGGGCGTCGGCCGGGATCGACGTGGCGCACGACTCCGCTGACCGGGCGGCCGGCAACCAGCTGCGGATGCCGGTGACGGTGCTCCAGCAGGACTGGGGCGCGGCGCTGGGCTACGACGCGGCGGCGGTGTGGCGGGCCTGGGCGCCGGACCTGGAGCACCAGACGGTCAGCTGCGGACACTTCATGGCGGAGGAGGCCCCGGCCGAGGTGCTCCGGGCGGTGCGCGCCCTGCTTGCGCGTTGACCGATCGGCGACCCAGTCACCCCACTGTCACCCTCGGTAAGATATCCGACACCGACCGTCGGCGAGGTGGTGGAACGACCGGGTCGCCGCCTGCCGCGCACATGCCGTCCAGAGGCCTCTGAAATGCGCCCTGACCTGCGGTAATACGACGTTACGCCAGGTGGACGACAACCGGTCATCGGTGCTACACAGGCAGATAACGGCAGCCAACGACGTCTGGTCGCTCCGTACTTCTCGCCCAACGACCGTCAGCAGGCAACGCACCACTGGGGGCCTCGCCGCACGGATCGCCGCTCGACAGCGCGACCCACCCAACGGCACTGGTCCGCCGGCCACTGCCGGACGTCGGTCCTGGACCAAGGAGTTGCCGTGGGAAACCTCCGTATCCGATCCCGCCACCAGCCGTACGAGATCGCTGTCCTGGCCGCGGCGCCGCTGTGCGGCGTGCTGATGCTGACCCTCAACGTCCGTCCGACATCAGTTCAGACGTCCATGCCGGCACCGATCCAGGTCGCCTGGGAACTGGGGCTGATCGCGGTGGGCGTGGGTGGGCTACTGGGCATCGTGTGGCCCGGCCGGCTCTCCACCGGGCTCGGCCTCGAACTCGCGTCGGTGCTGGTGCTCGGCACGATCACCGGCATGTACGCGGTTGCCGTACTGGTGATGTCCGGCCGGAACTCCCTCGTCGCGATCTCGTTCGTGATGGCGGTGACTGTGGGATCGCTCTGGCGGGCCGCACAGATCGCCATCGACCTGCGTCGCCTGGCCCGCGCCTGCGAACTCGTCACCTACGAACAGTTGCGGACAGGTGTCACGTGAACAGCTCACCCCCACCGGCGGCACCGCACTGGGTGCAGGTGGCGCTCAGCGTGCTCGGCATCCTCGGCGGCGGCACCGGCCTGGCCGCGATCGCCGCCGTTGTGGTGCAGCGGGGCAAGTTCAAGGCCGATGCCGCCGACACCCTCACCGAGGCCGCCCTCACCCTCGTGCAGCCGTTGCAGACCCGGATCACCCAGTTGGAGGGCGAGGCGCTCAGCGCCCGGTCCGAGCTGGGCACGCTCCGCGAGCAGGTCAACCAGTTGCAGTTCGTGGTCCGGGTGCTCACCCGGACGCTGGACCGCTGGCGTGCCGCCATTCGTGCCCCGGACGCCACGCTGCGGAAGGTCCGCGCGACGGTGGCGGAGTCCGACCGGATCCCCGAGATGGACCGTTGACGCCGACGCGGCCCAGCGCCGCCCTCGCGCCCGGCGCAGCTCAGCGCCGTCGGCGTCCGGCGCAGCTCAGCCCGCGGCTCGCAGGCGTGCGATGAGGTCGTTCACCGCGGCCCGGAAGTCGGGGTCGGTTTCCCCCGGATGATGCCCCCGTAGCACTGGCGCAGACCGCTCCCCCGGTGCCGGCAGCAGGTCCGTCGGGTCCCGCAACCGCCGGTCGACGTGACTCGCCGGATCGGCCGGGTCCGCAGGCGGATCGCCGGGCCGGTGTGCGGCGAAGACCCACCCGCCGACCGGGTCGGTGTCCCGCCAGAGGTTGAGCCACCGCCAGCCGACCCGCTCCCCCACCTCACGAAGCATCTCCTCGTTGAAGTAGGCCGGAAAGAGCCGGGCGTACAGGCGGTCCAGCGGTGACCCGTAGGTGAGCAGGGCGACCCGTTGACCTACCTGCGGGGGCAGCCGCAGCACCGCGAGCGCGAGCAGCGCGGACCCGTGGCTGTGCCCACAGAGCAGCACC
Source organism: Micromonospora parva (assembly GCF_000718515.1). Lineage (GTDB taxonomy): Bacteria > Actinomycetota > Actinomycetes > Mycobacteriales > Micromonosporaceae > Micromonospora > Micromonospora parva. Next base: position 86,583 of record NZ_JNZS01000020.1, read on the forward strand.
CCGACGTGACGCTCGGCGAGCTGGCTGATCCGGTCGGCCAACTCCGGCACCGCGCGGTCGGCGTAGCTCGGCGGCGCGAACGGGTGCGCGGCCCGGGGCCAGAAGGTGCCCAGGTCCCACAGGATGCCGACGTGCCGACGGAACCAGTTGGTCCGAAAGGCGAACACACCGCCGGCCAACAGCGTGAACGCCAACGCGGCGATGAGGTAGCTGCTCCCGTTGAGCCCCATCTCGATCACTCCGGCCGGCAGCCCGAGAAACCGCCGCGCCAACTCCTCCGGATCACGCCCGGTGCCCCCCACCAGACTCGTGGTCAGGCCGATCACCCCGAGCGCCGCGTACGTGACGGCCAGCAGACCCCACCACTCGGTGAACCGGGCCCGGGCGACGGTCTTCGTCGTCAACCGCAGCCGACCGACCGCCTCCGGCGCTACGTCCGGGAAGTCGCGGGCGGTGATGGCCGCCGCCGCCCGCAGCCGACGCCGCCGGGACACGACTGTCATCACGGCACACAGCAGCGCCGCCGCGACGAAGTGCAGGAAGAAGGCCAGCAGCGTCCAGCGGTACGGCAACGGTGGCCCCCCGTCACCGCGGTAGCCGCCGAGCAACTCCCCGCTCTGGTAGACGAGGTCGGCGGAGAGCCCACCGGCCAGGCCGACCGCGATGGTGGCGAGGACGGCCGCCCCCAGACCGGCGGGCAGCGCGGACCGGCCGCCCACCCGACCGTGGTGCCCCAGCACCACCGCGCTGAGCAGCACCAGCAGGGCCATCTGGCCGAGCAGTGCCCCACCCGCGATTCCGCCGTAGCCGGGCAGCCCGGTCGCCGGCGCCCAACCCCGCGGGTCCGCCGCCACGACGGCCAGGGTCGCCGCGCACAGGCCGGCCGCCGTGCGGGCGGTCCAGCTGGCCGTTCGCATGGTCGCCGGCCGGTCGATCACTCCCGGAGCGGCGAGCAGCCCGACGCAGGCCAGCAGCACCGCCGCGTTGAGCGCCAGCAGCAGCGTCGTCCCGAACGTCGCGCCGCCGACGCGGCGGGCCGTGAGCAGCACGAGGTCGAGTACGGCGAGCGCGGCGGCGACATGGATCGCGCGCAGCCGGCGCACCAGCGGCTCCATCGCCCACAGTGGATGATCGGTCGGGCCGGACCAGCGGGTACCCAGTAGGCGCAGGAGCACCACCGCCGCGATCGGCAGGAGCGCCAACACGGCCAGCCGCTCCCCGACGTGCCGGCCGTCGAGTCCGGCCATCGTGTCGAAGGGCGGGCGGCACCGGGCCGCGCCGAGACAGCGCCAGGCGATCAGGTCGAGGGCGACCCCGGCGACGGACACCACGTACAACACGGTGAGGTTGAGCGCGAGGAGCCGACACAGCACGTCGACCCCGGCCGCGCGGTGGCGGCCCGTGGGTCGCATCCACACCGCCACGTTGCCGAGCATGAACGGCAGCAGGAAGACCATGGCGAGGGTCCGGCCGACGGTGCCGGAGGGCAGGTCACCCCAGCGGTACGCCTCCAGCGTCACCCCGCCCGGTTCGGCGTCGTCCGATCGGGCGTCGCGGTGGAAGCCCCCGCTGTCGTCGCCGGCGACCTGCCGGACCTGCGGCCGGTCGAGGATGACAGTGGGGTCGCCCCCGGACACGCCGTGCACCCGCAACTCCACCACGTCGGGTCGTCGCGGCTGGTCGCCGTGCTGTCGTCCCTGCTCGGTCATCGGGGCCGCTGTCCGTGTCGCAGCTGGTCGGGCACGCCACTCTCACCGGATCGCCGGATGAACCGCCACAGCCCCGGCATCGCGTCGAACATCACCCAGAGCAGCAGGGCGACGATCAGCGGGGCCCGGTCCGAGTCTTCCCGCCGGAGCAGCAGCCGTCCCGGAAGCCTGCCCGCCATCGCCACCCTTCCCCGGCCGCAGCTGCCACCGCCGCCCCAGTCGTACCACCCGGACGGCCGGGCCTGGGCGGGTTCCGCCGAGCCCGGGCGTCGCGGTCAACGGCCGGTGCCGCGCCGCGCGATCAGGTCGGACGCCACGCTCCAGAGCCGCTCGGCGTTGCCGGGGTCGACGGCGTAGCCGGCCACGCCGCTGTAGTCGGCCGGCCGTTCGCTGACGATCGGGGCCTCGGCGCAGTCCTCGAAGTAGCGACCCCCGACCCCGTCCAGCAGCGGGGAGGCCGCGAGCAGCACCGAGGTCGCCGCGCCCTGTTGCGGGGTCTTCTGCCGTTCCTTGGGCGTACGCAGGCCGCCGGTGTGCTTCTGCAGACCGGTGGCGATGGCGCCCGGGTTGAGCGCGTTGGCGTGGATGCCCTCGCCCGCCCAGCGGCGGGTGACTTCCACGGCGAGCAGCGCCTCGGCGCTCTTGGACTGCCCGTAGGCCAGCAGCGGGTCGTACGGCCGGAACGCGAAGTGCAGGTCGTCGAAGATCACCGGGGAGAAGAGATTGCCGCTGGAGCTGACCGACACCACCCGGGCGCCGCCGGCCGCGGCGAGGGCGTCGTGCAGGCCGACGGTCAACGCGAAGTGCCCCATGAAGTTGGTGGCGAACTGCATCTCCCAGCCCTCGGCGGTGCGCTCCAGCTCGGGCAACGCCATGATCCCGGCGTTGTTGACAAGGATGTGCAGTGGCTGGTCCCAGCCGGCGACGAACTGGCGTACCGAATCCTGGTCTGCCAGGTCCAGCGCGCGGACGGTGACCCGCTGCGCGCCGATGCTGGCCGCGATGTCGGCGGCGGCCTGCTCACCCGCCGCGACCCGGCGGACCGCGAGCACGACGTCGGCGCCGGCGGCGGCGAGCGAACGCGCCGTCTCGACGCCGATTCCGGCGGCGCCGCCGGTGATCACGGCCCGCTTGCCGGTCAGGTCGACCCCGGCGAGGACCTCGTCGGCGGTCGAGGCGAAACCGAAGGGGGTGGTGATGGGCTCTGTCATTGCTGTCCCGTCTCTCGATCACGCTTACCCCGACACTGTCACCCCATGGGCCGGGGCTAGCCGGTTCCCTGTTTTTCCTGGTAGTGACAGGACCAGTCTGGGCGGCCGGTGGCTGCTCCTACGATGGGCGGGTGAGCACGGCCGGCCCGCTCGGCGAATATCTGCGTGCCCGGCGCGAGCTGATCGGGCCGGGTGACGTCGGGTTGCCGGGCAGCCCGTCGGCGCGGTCACTCGCCCGGCTGGCCCGCAGGGTCGGCAGGGCGGCGGACCGGGGCGCGTCGCGCTGACCCGAACCGGCCGGGCTACCGGTTGGCCGCCCGCTCGGCGACCACCACCGAGATGCCGTCGAGGACGCGTTGCAGACCGAACTCGAACGCGTACTCCGGGCCGTACGCGGCGCCGTGCTGCTGGCCGGCAGCGGTGCCGACCCGCGAGGCGATCGGGTAGGCGCCCGCCGTCATGAACCGCTCCAGCCAGGGCGCGTGCGACTGCCACCACTGGCCGTCGGTCATGCCGGTCTCGCGCTCCAGGTCGACCACCTCGGAAGCGGCGCGCGCGGCGCTCTTCACGTGACCGAGCACGAGGGTGAGCACCGCGTCGACCTCGACGTCGGTGAGCCCGATGTCGACGATCGCGGCGAGCTCGTAGTCGTACTTGGCCATCAGGTGCGGGCCGAGGACCGGTCGGGTCGTCTCGGCCCGCAGCATCCAGGGGTGCCGCTGGTAGAGCGCCAGGTTGTCGCGGGCGATCCGCTCCAGCCGGGTGCGCCAGTCGCCCTCGACGGCGGGTCGCGGCATCTCGCCGTACGCGGTGTCGATCATGACGGCGACGAGTTCGGCCTTGCCCGGCACGTAGGTGTAGACGGACATGGTGCCGACGCCCAGCGCCTCGGCGACCCGGCGCATGGTCAGCGCGTCGAGCCCTTCGGTGTCGGCGATGTCGATCGCGGCCCGGACCACCCGGTCGACGCTGAGCGCCGGGCCGGCGCTGCGGCTGGTCGGCTCCCGGGTGCGCCAGAGAAGGGCCAGGCTGCGGGCCGGGTCCGCGGTCGCCTTACGCTCAGTCGCCATAGTCCCGCCATGCTAACCGCCGGTGCCGTACGTCGTACCGGCAGCGGGGCCAGCGACGACAGCGGTGTGGGAAGGTTCTCGGGAACCCTCCCACACCGAGCGGTCGTGCTCAGAGAAGTCGGATGGCGTCCCACTGCCAGGAGGCGCTGGCCGGCACGGTCAGGCTGCCGGTGAACGCCCCGAACCCACCGCTGGTGTTCGCCAGCGCGGTGTGCATGGTGATCGACCCGTCCGCCTGGCAGTACATCGCCGCGAGGTCGGTACGGCCGTCGCCGTTGTGGTCGCCCGTGATGCTTCGGAACGAGTCCCACTTCCACGAGTTCGCCGGGAGCTTGTAGCTGCCGGTGAACGTGCCGAACCCGCCGCTGGTGGTGCCCAGCGAGGTGAACAGCTCGATGGACTCGTCCTTGTAGCGGTAGAACATGCCGGCGTCGTCGCGACCGTCACCGTTGAAGTCACCGGTGGTCAGGCGGATCGCGTCCCAGTACCAACCCGCACTCGCCGGGACGGTCAGGCTGCCGGTGAACGCCGCGAAGCCACCGCTGGTGTTCGCCAGTGCGGTGTGCATGGTGATCGACCCGTCGGCCTGGTAGTACATGGCCGCCAGATCCGAGCGCCCGTCGCCGTTGTAGTCACCGGCGATGGTCCGGAACGAGTTCCACTTCCACGAGTTCGCCGGGATCTTGTAGCTGCCGGTGAAGGTGCCGAACCCGCCACTGGTGGTGCCCAGCGAGGTGAACAACTCGATGGACTCGTCCTTGTGGTGGTAGAGCATCGCCGCGTCGTCGCGTCCGTCGCCGTTGAAGTCACCGCTGGTCAGCCGGATCGCGTCCCACTTCCAGGCCGCATTCGCCGGAACAGTCAGGCTGCCGGTGAACGCCCCGAACCCACCACTGGTGTTCGCCAAGGCGGTGTGCATGGTGATCGACCCGTCGGCCTGGTAGTACATCGCCCCCAGATCCGAACGCCCGTCACCGTTGAAGTCACCCACGATGCTGCGGAACGAGTCCCACTTCCACGAATTCGCCGGCAGCTTGTAACTGCCGAAGTACGCCCCGAACCCGCCACTGGCGTTGGCCAGCGAGGTGAACAACTCGATCGAGTCGTCGTTGTAGTGGTACAGCATGGCGGCGTCGTCGCGACCGTCGCCGTTGAAGTCCCCGGACAGTTGCACCACGTCCGGGTCCGCGACCGGAGTCGGCGCCGGGCTGCCGCCGGCTAGCGCCTGGAGCTGGCTGAGGCTTCCGTTGAACACGTCCTGGTCGCCCGGCAGGGAGCCGCTGTCCGAGTACTGCCACAGGGTGAACTGGTTCCAGCCCGCGGGCAACGGCTTGTACGTGGAGCTGTAGTTGGCGATGAAGAGCGGGTTGGCGCCGAACGTCGCGTTGTTGCCGGTGCACGGATTCCACCAGTTGGTGTTCGTGTAGATCATCGTTCGCTGGCCGGTGCGCGCGTAGACCCGGTCCACGAACTGCTTGACCCACGTCGACATCTGGCTCGTGCTCAGCCCGTAACACGGGGACGGCGCGCCCGACCCCTCCCAGGGCCATTCGATGTCCAGCATCGGGATGAGCGTCTTGCCGTCCTGGGAGTACTGGGCGTGGTCGAGGAAGTAGTTCGCCTGGCTGGTGCCGTCGGACTTGTCGGGGCGGGCGTAGTGGTAGGCGCCGGCCAGGATGCCGTTCTGCTTCGCGCCTCGGAAGTTGGCGGTGAAGGAGCTGTCGATGAAGGAGAGCCCCTCGGTGGCCTTGGCGTAGGAGAACTTCGCGCCCGCGGCGGCCACCGTCGACCAGTTGATGGTGCCCTGATGGTGTGAGACGTCGATGCCCGTCACCGGATAGCCCGGGGGCACCGCCGCAGTCGCTGTCATTCGGGAAAGGTCGGAGATGGCCGGGTGTCCGTTCGGGGCGTCGGCGCCCGGGTCCTTGGCGACGGCCGGTGTGGCGACCGCGAGCAGGGCGACCGCTGCCAACGCGGCGATGGCGCCCGACCTCGTTGTACTGATCATTGCTGGTTACTCCTCGGCGTACGGGCGCGGGTGGGCGCCGGCTGATGCTGGTCTGGTCCGACGTGGCGACGCGCGCGGGAGGGCTCGACGGTCGAGCCCTCCCGCGGCGAGGGGCGAATCAGAGAAGGCGGATGGCGTCCCAGTACCAGGAGGCGCTGGCCGGCACGGTCAGGCTGCCGGTGAAGGCACCGAACCCACCGCTGGTGTTCGCCAACGCGGTGTGCATCGTGATCGATCCGTCGGCCTGGTAGTACATGGCGGCCACGTCCGACCGGCCGTCGCCGTTGTGGTCTCCGGTGATCGTCTTGAACGAACCCCACTTCCAGGAGTTCGCGGGGAGCTTGTAGCTGCCGGTGAAGGAGCCGAACCCGCCACTGGCGTTGCCGAGCGAGGTGAACAGCTCGATCGACTCGTCCTTGTAGCGGTAGAGCATTCCGGCGTCGTCGCGGCCGTCACCGTTGAAGTCACCGGTGGTCAACCGCACGGAGTCCCACTTCCAGTAGGCGCTGGCCGGCACGGTCAGGCTGCCGGTGAAGGCACCGAACCCACCACTGGTGTTCGCCAACGCGGTGTGCATGGTGATCGACCCGTCGGCCTGGTAGTACATGGCGGCCAGATCCGAACGCCCGTCACCGTTGTAGTCACCAGCGATGGTCCGGAACGAGTCCCACGTCCAGGCGTTCGCCGGGATCTTGTAGCTGCCGGTGAACGTGCCGAACCCGCCACTGGTGGTGCCCAGCGAGGTGAACAACTCGATCGAGTCGTCCTTGTGGTGGTAGAGCATCGCCGCGTCGTCGCGTCCGTCGCCGTTGAAGTCACCGCTGGTCAGCCGGATCGCGTCCCACTTCCAGGCCGCACTCGCCGGTACGGTCAGGCTGCCGGTGAACGCCCCGAACCCACCACTGGTGTTCGCCAACGCGGTGTGCATCGTGATCGACCCGTCCGCCTGGTAGTACATCGCCCCCAGATCCGAACGCCCGTCACCGTTGAAGTCACCCACGATGGTCCGGAACGAGTTCCACTTCCACGAATTCGCCGGCAGCTTGTAACTGCCGAAGTACGCCCCGAACCCGCCACTGGCGTTGGCCAGCGAGGTGAACAACTCGATCGACGAGTCCTTGTGGAGGTACAGCATGGCGGCGTCGTCGCGACCGTCACCGTTGAAGTCCCCGGACAGTTGCACCACGTTCGGGTCCGCGACCGGCGTTGGCTCCGGCTCCGGCTCCGGTGTCGGCTCGGTGGCCTCGATACCGGTTCGCCGGATGGGTTTGTAGGTCCTCAGGTCGTCCCAACCGTTGAAGCCGCGTGAGCCCGTGTTGTTGTTCGCGTACGGGTTCTGCACCGTCTGCCCGTCGCTGTTGAACGAGTAGACATAGGCGCCCTTGGAGTGGTCGTTCTTGTCCTTCCAGAACGCGAAGAGCTCGATGTGGCCGCTGCGCACCATGGCGTCACCGGGCTGGAAGTCGTTGATGCTGCCGAGCGTGGTCCACATGGCGTTGCTGCCCTGGAACTGGTCGGTGACATAGCTCTGGGAGAGGTGCCAGGCCATCGAGACGAGACCTGAACAGTCCCGCCGGTAGGTGTGCGAACCGTCGACGTCCTTGGCCCAGGTGCCGGTCTGGGTGTACGTGATGTCGCGATCGACCCAGTTCTGTGCGCGGTCGAGCATCTCGGTCCGGGTGATCGGCCCGTTGATCGATGACGCCTCGGCGGGCGAGATCGTGAGCAGGGCGTTCGCCCCGATGACCGCGAGGCTCAGCGCCGCGCCGGCGATCAGCCGGGTCGTGTACTGCCGGTTTCCGCGTGCTGCGAAGAATCGCATAGCAGGTGTCCTCCAATGCAAAAGGTGGTTTTTCGGGCCGGTGAAGGGCCCGTCGGGGCAGCCGGCATCGCCTCGGGGGCAATGACAGCCACCGATCGCCGGTTAGAGTCGCTGCGAACGTGCAAGATCACGAGGGCTGCCGGCACCCCGGCGGCTCTCTGCGCATCGTTCGATGAAGTTGTTGCTGGCGGCTCCTCTCGGAAGGGGAAGTGCACTGGTCGGTCGTGCTCGCCTCTCCGGTAGCGGTGCATCGGATCGGCTGTGGCAAAACCTTCGCAGCCGCATTCGGTAGGGAAGCTGAACGAATTCTTGACAAGCACGTCCGGCCTGGTGACGGCCGATGTGGACGACCAAACGGGGCGCGGGGGCGATGCCGTGGAACTTCGAATACTCGGCGAACTACAGATCCAGGTGGCCGGCCGGCCGATCGAACTCGGTCCGCTGAAACAGCGCCTGGTGCTGGCGGCCCTGGCCGTCGACGTCGGTCGGGGCGTACCGGTCGAGATGCTGATCGACCGGGTGTGGGACGGCTCGCCCCCGGCGGACGCCCGCGGGGTGCTCTACACCTACATCACCCGGATCCGCCGGCTGCTCGCCGCCGCCGCGCTCGGGGAGGGCGTCAGCCCGATCACGGTGGCCCGGCGGGCGGGCGGGTACCAGTTGGAGGCCGCCGACGACCGGGTGGACCTGCGGCGACTGCGCACCCTGAGCGAGCAGATCCAGCACCTCGACGCGGATGACCCGCGACGGGCGCAGCTGCTGCGTCAGGCGGTCGAGCTGTGGCGCGGCGACCCGCTGGACGGGCTGCCCGGCGACTGGGCGGCCCGGGTCCGGGAACGACTGCGTCAGCAGGCGCTCGGCACGCTGGTGGAGTGGGCGGAGAGCGAGTTGCGCCAGGGCCGTCCCGGGCCGGTGGCCGACCGGCTCAGCCAGGCGTTGGAACGCGACCCACTCACCGAACCCCTCGTCCTGCACCTGATGCGCGCGCTGCACCTCGGCGGGCGACGCGCCGAGGCGCTGGACCAGTACGCCCGGACCCGCGCCCTGCTCTCCGACGAGTTGGGCGTCGACCCGGGCAGCGAGCTGCAGCTCCTGCACCAACGCATCCTGCGCGACGAGTCGGTGCCGCGTCCGGCGGTCGAGCGCGAACCGACGCCGCCACCCGCCGTGGCCCCACCACAGCCGGTCGCGTCGACCGACCCGGACGAGCAGGACCAGCCGGACGACGCACCGCGTGCCGGGCGGGCCGGCCCTGGCTGCCAGCTACCACCCCCGCTGCCGGACCACACCGGATGTGAGGCGGAGATCGAGCAGGCGCTGACCGCCCTGGCCCAGCCTCAGCAGACGCTCACCGCACGGCCACCGCTGATGCTGTCCGGGCCCGGCGGCGTCGGCAAGACCTCGCTCAGCGTCCGACTCGCCCACCTGCTGCGCACCAGCTACCCGGACGGGCAGATCTTCGTGGGGCTCGACGGCCGGCGCAGCGACCCGGTCAGCGTCCTCAATCAGGTCCTGCGTGCCCTGGGCGTGTCGAACGTCCAGCAGCTGCGCAGCACCGAGGAGAAGCTGGGCCAGTACCGGTCGGCCATCAGCGGACGACGCATCCTGATCGTCCTCGACGCGGCCGTCAGCGCCGAGGAGGTCCGTCCGCTGGTGCCGGGCGACTCGGGCTGCGCCCTGATCGCCACCAGTCGGGCCCGGCTGACCACTGTTCCCGGGGCGCACCACGTCGAGCTGACGATGTTCAACTCCCAGCAGTCGCTGGCCCTGCTCGGGCAGATGATCGGCGCGGACCGGGTCGCTCGTGAGCCGGCGGCGGCGCAGACGCTCGTCGAACTCTGCGCCGGCCTGCCGCTCGCCCTGCGCATCGTCGGTGCGCGGCTGACCGCCCGACCACACCAGCGGATCGCCCGGCTCGCCGACCGGCTGCGCAACGAGCGCAACCGGCTCGACGAGATGACCGCCGACGGGCTGGCGGTCCGGCTCAGCGTGGCGGTCAGCTACCAGGGCCTCGACCCGGCCGCGCGGCGGATCTTCCGGTTGCTCGGCTTCATGGGGGCGCCCACCTTCGCCGAGTGGCTGGGCGCGGCGCTGCTGGGCGAACCGGTCGACGTCACCGAGGACCTGCTGGACCTGTTGGTCGACGCCCGGCTGATCGAGGTGGTGTCGGACCCGGTGCACCGCACGGTGCGCTACCGGATGCACGACCTGGTTCGGCTGTACGCGTACGAGCGTGCCGTCGAGGAGGACAGCACCGCCGAACTGCACACCGCGGTGGCCCGGGTGTTGACCGCGGCAACCGAGCTCAGCGAGCGCCTCGGCGAGCGGCTTCCGCACGCGGTGCCACCGCTGTACCGGCAACCGCCGATGCCGGTCAGTCTGCAGTCCTGTGTGCTCGCCGCGGATCACCTGCGGCCGGGCTGGCTCGACGCCGAGGGCGCGTGCCTGGTCGCCGCGGTGGAACGCGCGGCCGAACTCGACATGGACGCCGCCGCCTGTGCGTTGGCCGACGCGCTGGTCTTCGCCTCGTTCGCGGTCCGCAACGACTTCGTGAGCTGGGACCGTACCCACGCGGCGGCGATCGGCGTCGCCCGCCGCACGGGCAACCGGGTGGCGCAGGCCGTCATCGAGTGCGGCATCGGGCTGCTCCGCTACAAGGAGGACCGGTTCGACGAGGCGGAGCGCTACTTTCCCGCCGCTGTGGCGCTCTTCGACGAGGCCGGTCACCAGGCGGGGGCCGCCGCCGCGCGCAACGGTCTCGGCACCGTGCTGCGCGAGGTGGGACGGCATCACGAGGCGATCCCGTTGTTGACGGCCGCCGCCGAGACGCTGGCCCGACTCGGCGACGAGAACGGCGCCGCGCACGCCCGCTACGGGCTCGGGCACTGTCACCGCGAGTTGGGGGACGACGCGGCGGCCACCGCGCGGCTCGGCGAGGCGATCGGCGCGTACCGCACCCTCGGCCACTGGCGGGGCGAGGCCATCGCCACCCGTGCCATCGGCCTGGTGCACCGGGCACGAGGCGAGTTGGGCGAGGCGGAGGAGTGGTGCACTCGCGCACACGCCCTGATCGTGGAGCATCAGGACGAGCACATCGCCTGCTACACGTCGCAGGCGCTGGCGAAGATCTGGCTGCGCCAGGGGAAGGTCGACCAGGCCCGGGGGCCGCTCGACCGTTCTCTGATCACCTGCAAGCGGCTCCACGACCGGCTGGGCACCGCCCTCGTGCAGCGCACCATCGGTGAGCTGCACCTCGCCGCCGGCCACCTCGACGACGCGGTCCGCGCACTGGGGCTGGCGTACGACGGATGGCAGGCCCTCGGGCACGACCTGGGCCGGGCGCGAACCCTGCGCGACACCGGGATGGTCCGGGCGGCGGCCGGTGACCTGCCGGGGGCTCACACCGCCTGGGCCGACGCCCTGGCCGTGTTCACCAGGTTGGGCACCCGGGAGGCCGCGGAGGCTCCGGGCTGGCACCGGGCCTGCGGCCCCGACTGTGGCTCCGTCTTCGGGTCGCCCGCCGGCGGCCCGCTGGCCGTGTCGGCCGCCTGAAAGGCCGCTCCGCCTGCGGATTCAAGGTTTGTTCCAGCTCTGGCAGAGGCACGGCTCCTACCGTCGTCGGCGGGTCCGGGAAGTCAATCCGACCCGACCGACGAGGTAGGGAGTCAGCTGTGCGAGTTCGAGGCAGTGACGTGGCGATGGCGGTGGCGATGGCCCTGACGTGTGCGGTGGCGGGATGTGGGCAACCCGCCCCGCGCTCGGTCGGAGCGCCGGCCGCCAGCTCGCCCGGGTCCACCCCGTCGACACCACCGCCGACCGGTGGTCCGTCGCCCTCCGTCGACACTGCGCCGACCGCGACCGCCGGGCCGACCGCGAACGCCGGGCGGGGCCCGGCGAGCGACGCGGCGACCGTCGCCGGTGACGGTTCGGGTCGGGCCGCCGCCGGTGCCGGCGCACCAGCGGAAGGCGGCGGAGCGCCGGATCGGGCAATCGACACCGACACCACCTGTACGCCCAGCACGTTGCAGGCGGCCAGCCAGGCGCTGCTGGGCGGCGTGCGGATCGCCCGAGTGGAGGTCTTCGCCTGTCGGAACTCCTATGCCCGGCTGACCGCCGTACCGGCCGGCTCGCCGGACACCCTTCCCGAACCGCAGATCTTTTTGAAGCGGTCCGGGGCGCAGTGGCAGCTCGCCGGGCAGGCGGCGGCGAACATCGACTGTGGCGACGGCGGCCTGGCACCGGCCATCAGCACGGCCTGCGGCGCGCTGGCCGGTTGACGTCCGGCGTGGACCGCTGCTCGCGTTGGCGGTGCCCGTTCAGAGCGCCTCGCTGTCGTCGGAGAGCGTGGGGCCGGCGGCGGCGGGCACCAGGTGTCGGACCTCGGGCTCCCCGTCGGTCAGCTCCCGGGCCCGTTGCTCGGCCGCGCGGTCCTCACCGGTCAACCGGCCGCCGTGCTGGCGCAGGTGCTCGTCCCAGGACGGCACCACATACACCTCGACGAAGCGATCCACCGTCTCGGCCGGGCGAAACAGCCCCCAGCGCATCGCCCCGGTCCGCTGCCGCGCGCCACGCACCAGGTCCATCGCCGCCAGGAACTGTTGGGCCCGCTCCGGCCGGACGGTGTACTGCACCGTCACCAGCACCGGCCCCACCCCCGGGTCCGGTTCGTGCGCCAGGTGCAACTGTGGCCAGTACGCCGCCGGTTCACGGTTCACCGACCGGAGGTCGGGCAGCGGCCAGATCCGGCTCGTCAGGGTGCCGACCAGCATCAGCGCCGCCGCCGCCAGGTACGCGAGGACCAACCCGCCCATGTCGGCCACCAGCCCCCAGAGCAGCGCGCCGACCGCCTGCCCACCGGCGAAGCACACCTGGTAGACGGCCAGGCCCCGCGCGCGTACCCAGCTGGGCAGGAAGAGCTGCATCTCGGCATTGACGTTGGCCAGCACGGTCACCCAGGCCATCCCGGCGGGCAGCAGGGCGAGCAGCACCAGCGGCACCACCGGCACGGTGCCGACCACGGTCAGCGCCACCGTGAACAGAGCCCCGGCGATCAGCAGGAGCTGGTTGGCCGACAGTCGGGTGCGGATCACGGCCAGCAGCACACCGCCACCGATGGCGCCCACGCCGAGGGCGGCCAGCAGCACCCCGTACCCACCGGAGCCCAGCCCCAGCCGGCGACTCGCGACCAACGGCAGCAACGCCCACAACGCGCTGGCCGGGACCACGAAGACCAACGCGCGGCGCAACAGCCGGCGCACCGTCGGCGAGTGACGGACGTAGCGGCTGCCGGCCCGCAACGCGGCGGTGAACCGCTCGGGCACCTCGACCGCGCGGGCGTTGTCGGGCCGCCAGCGCCACAGCGCGTACGCGAAGACGCCGAAGGCGACCGCGTTGATGCCGAAGACCGGGGCGACGCCGGTACGGGCGATCAGCACACCGGCCACCGCGGGACCGACCGCCCGCGCCACGTTCACGCTGATCGAACCGAGCGCGGACGCCGACCGCAGCTGGTCCTGCGGCACCAGCTCCGGGATCACCGCCGCCCAGGCCGGCAGGGTCAACGCCTGCCCGACCCCGAACGCGAAGGTGAGGGTGAGCAGCAGCGCCGGCGGCATCCGGCCGGTGACTGTGAGCAGTGTCAACGCCACCGCCACCGCCACCAGGAACAGCTGCACGGCGATCAGCAGGTGCCGGCGGTCGAAGCTGTCGGCCAGCACCCCGGCGGGCAACGCCAGCAGCAGCACCGGCAGCAGACTGGCCGTCTGCACCAACGCGACCAGGGTGGGGGCGTTGGAGTGGTTGATCAGCAGCCACTGCGCGCCGACGGTCTGCATCCAGGTGCCGATGTTGGCGGCGAGCAGGGCCAGCCACAGGTTGCGGTAGACCGCCGTCCGCAGCGGCGCCCACGCCGAGGCCGGACGGTCGGCGGGTCCGGCTGCGGCCGTCACCACCGCCCGTCCGCGCGCAGCACGCGCTCACCGGAGACGTAGAGGTCGTCGGGTTCGAGCAGCAGCAACCGGACGACCTCGGTGGCGACCTGTTCGGGCATGGCGTACACCTCGTCCAGGAACTCGGCACCCACCCGTTCCTGCAGTCGGGTCGGCATCGGCCCGGGGTGCAGCTGCATCACCTTGACCCGGTTGCTGTGCTGCGCCTCGGCCAGCGAGTCGACCAGGCTGTTGCCGTAGCTCTTGGTGGCCCGGTAGACGGGGATGCCGGGCCGGGGGGCCGCCAACGCCAGCGCGCCGATGTAGACGACGTTGCCGTGGCCCTGCCGGTCAAGGTGCCGCACCGCCTCCCGCAGCAGGTACGTGATGCCCAGAACGTTGATCTCCACGGCCCGCCGGATGTGCTCCACCGACAGGTCCCCCAGGTCGCCGCCCGCCCACATGGAGGCGCAGGCCGCCACCCCGTCGATGGTGCCGTAGCGCTCGACCACCCCGGCGAAGGAGTCGCGGACCTGCTCGTAGGAGGAGACGTCGCAGACCGCCCCGTCGCAACCCAACTCGTCGGTCGCCGCGGCGACCTCGGCCGGCACGTTGCCGAACACCACAACCCGGTGCTCGTCGACGAGCAGTCGGGCCACCGCGAGACCGAGACCGCTGGTCCCGCCGACCACCACGAAGGTTCTGGCACCCATGTCTCTCCAGCCGCCGCCGACACCGGTCACGCAGGCCGCGTGACGGCCCGTTCTTCCCCTTTCCGGACCCCGCACACCCGTTCGCGGGTAGTGCTGGGCATACCCCGAAGAGTGGATCTGGACGGCTGGGGCAGCCAGCCGCTGCCGATTAGCGTCTGCGGCATGACCACGGAACACCCTTCGCACCTGGCCGAGGCGCTGCGCCGCCGCCGCTGGCTGCTCACCGCGTGGCCCTGGCGGGCGCTGGCCTACCTGGTGACCACCGTGCCGATCGCCGGCGTGCTCACCGTCGGGCTGCTCGTCATCGGCGCGCCCCTGCTGGCCGCCGTCAACGCGTTCCGCCTGCACGGCCGGCCGCCGAGCGTCGCGCTGACGCTGTTCCTGGCCACCGGCAGCCTCATCCTGCTGGCGTTGGCCCCGCTGGTCAGCTTTCCGGTGGCCGCCGTCGAGCGGTGGCGGGTCGGGCTCGTCGACGGTCGTGCGCTGCCCTCGTCGCCGTGGCCGGGCCTGGTCGCCCGCTACCGCAGCGCCGCGACCTGGCGGGAGGTGGCGTACCTGTTCTGGCTGGGCGGCTTCGCGCCGGTCGCGTACTGGGTGTTCCTGCTGCTGGTCCTGCTGGACCTCGGGATGATCTCCAGCCCCTGGCTGGCCGGCGACGCCAACCAGCCGGTGGTGATCTGGCAGCCGATCGACAGCACCGGCGAAGCCGTCCCGTACGCGATCGTGGGGGTGCTGCTGATCCCGGTGCTCTGGTACGCCGTCGGCCTGCTCGCCGCCGTGCAGGCGGCCGTGGCCCGGTGGCTGCTGGCTCATCCGGTGGACGCGGCGGCGCTGCGCGAGGTCACCCGCTCCCGCACCCGACTGGTCGGGGCGTACGAGGCCGAACGCCGCCGCATCGAACGCGACCTGCACGACGGCGCACAGCCCCGACTCACCAGCCTCACCCTGCAGCTGGGGCTGGCCCGGCTGGACGTGCCCGAGGACTCCCCCGCCTCCCGACCCCTCGCCGTGGCGCACGACCAGGCAAGGGGCCTGATGGTGATGCTGCGGCAGTTGGTGCACGGCATCCGCCCGCAGAGTCTCACCGACCTCGGCCTGGCCGGTGCGGTACGCGAACTGGCCGACGCCGCCACCATCCCGGTCACCGTGCGCGCCGACCTGCACGGCGAGCTGCCGGAGATCGTGGAGACCACCGCCTACTTCGTGGTCTCCGAGGCGCTGGGCAACGTCGCCCGGCACGCCCGGGCTACCCGCGCCGACGTCCGCCTCACCCAGGCCGGCGGTGACCTCGTCGTCGAGGTGACCGACGACGGCCACGGCGGCGCCGACCCGGCGCGGGGCACCGGCCTGACCGGGCTCGCCGACCGGGTCGCCGCCGTGGGCGGCCGGCTGCTGCTGTCCAGCCCGGCCGGCGGGCCTACAGTGGTGCGGGTGGAGCTGCCATGCCGTCGGTGACCCGGGTGGTGCTCGCCGAGGACGAGGTGCTGCTGCGCGAGGGTCTGGTGGCGCTGCTGAACCGCTTCGACTTCACTGTCTGCGCCGCCGTCGGCTCCGCACCGGACCTGCTGGCCGCGGCCCGCGAACACCAACCGGACCTGGTGCTGACCGACATCCGGATGCCACCGGGCCGCCGCGACGACGGGCTGCGCGCGGCCGTCGCGTTGCGCGCCGACCGACCCCAGCTGCCGGTCGTGGTGCTCAGCCAGTACGTGCAGACCGGCTACGCGGCGGCGCTGCTGGACAGCGGCGACGGCCAACGGGTGGGCTACCTGCTCAAGGACCGCGTCGCCGAGGTCACCGAGTTCGTCGACACGCTGCGCCGGGTCGCCGACGGCGGCACGGCCATCGACCCGGACGTGGTCCGGCAGCTTCTGCACCGCCCCCGCGATCCGCTCGCCGCGCTGTCCGCCCGGGAGCGCGAGGTGTTGGCGCTGCTCGCCGAGGGGCGCTCCAACGCGTCGATCGCCGGCCGCCTGCACGTCAGCGAGGCGGCGGTCGGCAAGCACGTCGGCAACATCCTGGTGAAGCTCGACCTGCCCCCCAGCGACGACACCAACCGCCGGGTGCTCGCGGTCCTCACCTACCTGCGCGCCGACGCCGCGAGCTGACCAGCGCCGGGCCGCGACCGGGCACGACCGCCCGGGGCGTAGATTCGATCAGCGGGGCCGCCGTCACCAGGGCACGGCCCGGGGAGACGGGGGCACGGCATGGCGAAGGCGCTGCGGGTTGGTCTGCTGGGGTACGGGCTGGCGGGCCGGGTGTTCCACGCGCCGCTGATCGCCGCGACCCCGGGCCTGCGGCTCGACGCCATCGTGACCCGTGATCCGCAGCGGCGCGAGCAGGCCCGACAGCACTTCCCGGACGCCCGCCTGGTCGACGACGCCGACGAGCTGTGGCGTACCCCTGCTGACCTGGACCTGGTCGTGGTGGCGACGCCGAACCGGCAGCACGTGCCGATGGCGCGCGCGGCGCTCGCCGCCGGCCTGCCAGTCGTCGTCGACAAGCCCCTCTCCCCGACCGCCGCGGAGGGCCGCACGCTGGTCGACGAGGCGACCGAGCGCGGGGTGCCGCTGACGGTCTTTCAGAACCGCCGCTGGGACGGCGACTTCCTGACCGTCCGCCACCTGGTCGAGCGGGGCGAGTTGGGGCGGGTGCTGCGCTTCGAGTCCCGGTTCGAGCGGTTCCGCCCGACCATCAAGCCGGGCTGGCGGGAGCTCGCCGGCCCGGAGGAGGCCGGTGGTGCCCTCTTCGACCTCGGCGCCCACCTCGTCGACCAGGCGGTGCAGCTGTTCGGCCGGGTCGACCGCGTCTACGCGGAGGTGGACCGTCGCCGCGCGGGCGCAGCCGTCGACGACGACGCCTTCGTGGCGTTGACCCACGCCAACGGGGTCCACTCGCACCTGTGGATGGGCGCGGTGACCGCTCAGCTCGGGCCGCGCCTGCGGGTGCTGGGCGATCGGGCCGGCTACACCAGCTACGGGCTGGACGTGCAGGAGGCGGCGCTGCACGACGGCGGCCGACCGGACCAGCCGGGCTGGGGCGAGGTCCCGCCGGAGCGCTACGGCCTGCTCGGTGTCGACGGTGACCTGCGGCCGGTGCCGACCGCGCCGGGCGCGTACCAGAGTTTCTACGCACAGGTGGCGGCCGCGTTGCGCGACGGCACACCGATGCCGGTGGACCCACGGGACTCGGTCCACACGGTCGAGCTGATCGAGCTGGCGCACCGGTCGGCGGCCGAGGGCGTGGTGCTGCCGGTCCCGACCGTCTGACCGGTTCGCACGTCCCGTCACCTGGGCTGCTGAGGCGTACGCGGAAAACCGGTGGAGCGGCGCCGCCGTGCGCCGTTACCGTGCTGCGCAACCACGTCGTCTAGGCAAGGACGTGCCGTTGTACACCCTGTGAGACCTCCCGAGAGCTGATCTGTCGCGCGTCGCGCCTGTGCGCCGCGCTCCTTTTTGCTGCGGACTTCTCACTGAAACCGGTGTACCTCTGTGCTCATCAATTGGGCCGTCGTGCCCACCTGCCTGCCCATCATTCGCCGCCGTTGCCACGGGTGCGCGTCCCAGCGCCTTCGGGCGAGCGGCAAGTTCCGGGTCAACGCCAACCACAAGCTCATCGATACCTGGCTGCTCGCGCTCTGTACCGAGTGCGGGGAGACGGCGAAGCTCACCGTCCTGGAGCGGATGACCGTGCGCACCATCCCACCCGAGATGCTGGACCGGCTCCACGCCAACGAGCCCGGCCTGACCGCCGAACTGCTCCAGGATCCGGACGTCCAGCACCGCAACCGGTTCACCCTGGACTGGACCGACGCCTGGCGTCTCGACACCGCCGGATCGGATCACCTGGACTGTGACGTGCTCGACGTCGCGGTCCGCAACGCGGCACGGATCCCGGTCCGGCCGACCCGGCTGATCGCCGACGGTTGTGGTCTGTCGCGGGGCGAGGTCAGCCGACTCATCACGGAGGGGAAGGTTGTTTCGGCGGCCCGGTTGAGCGGCAAGCTCTCCGGCGACTTCACCTTCACGCTGAAACGCTGACCCGTCCTCGGGGTCTGTCCGGCACGACGCCGGGCAGGCCCCGAGGGCCTGTTCCACAAGAACTGGCCGGCCTGCGGCGGGCCCGGACGACGACCGGCGGCGTTGCGGTTTCGTCCGGATACGACACCGGTATCCGGACGAAACCGCGCCTTGCCGGAGGTCGGCGAGCCGGCGCTCGGCCTCCCGGATCTCCTCGTCGAGCCTGCTGTTCTCCTCGTCGGGGCCCTGCGACATGGGCGACCTCCATCGGGCGCGACCGGCAGCCCTGCGAGTACCCGAACTGACGGCGGGGACACGAGGGCCCGCCCGCTCTTGAGGCGGCGTGGCCGGTGGGTGACCGCTGCGCGCTGTCGGCACCGACGTACCGAGCGCCGGGCCGGTCGGCGGGCGCGCCGGGCTGGAACCCGGGAGCGTTGCCGACCCGGCCCGGTGCCGGATCAGCGCTGCTTCAGCTCGCGCCAGGATGGGTGGGTGCCGCGCCAGGCGTCGGCGAGGATGGCCGCCGAGGCCCGGCTGGGGCACTGCTGCACCCGCTCACGACCCGACGCCCCACCGATCTGGGCGCGGACCTCCCAACCCTGCCCGTCAGTACGGATGTACACGTCCCGGCGCCCGCGCGGGGTCGTGTCTCCGTTCCACCAGTGCTCCTCCACCTTCATTCGCCGACCGTATAGCAATTCCCGCCCCGAGGGTACGGCGCAGGTATGACCGGACCGGGGCAAGGGTGACAATCCGGGCGCATTTCCGCCCAACCGTTGACGGTTCGAAACCATAACGGGCGGTTCTCCCGCTCCTGAGTTGCGCATCAGGAGAACCCCACCCTGCCCCACCCCCGCAACTCCCACCGCCCACCGCTGTTGATCAAGAACTTTGCGTCACCAATCGCGCCGTCGATGACGCAAACTTCTTGATCAACACGGCAGGGCGTGGGAAGGGAGGGTCAGGGGTGGGTTGTCAGGAGGTAGTCGTCGGCTTCGGGGCTCCAGCGGAGGTCCAGTACGCCGGCGGTGGCGGCGGCCTTGCAGAACTGCAGGAAGCTGCGGTAGCCGAGCTTCTTCTCGCTGAAGTCCGGGCGGGCCCGGCGTACCTGGTTCTTCAGCCCGGACAGCGCCACCGGGTTGCCGCCGCTGCCCAGGTCCGCCACGACGCCCCGGAGTAGGCCGAACGCCACCTCGCGGTCGCCGTGCTCGGGCAGCGACACCTCGGGGTCACCCTTGGCCGGCCCCTCGGCCAGCTCGATCACGTTGCGTTCGGCGAGGTGGCGCAGCAGCTCACCGAAGGTGCGGAAGCCGTAGTCGGACTCACTGAAGGTCGGGTCCTTGCGCAGCAGGGTGCGCTTGAGCCGGGACGCGGTGACCTCACCGTTGGCGCTGCCCTGCAGGCCGGCGACCGACTGGGCGACCTGTACGGCGAGCGCGTCCGCGTCCCGGTCGGGCTCCGCCTCCTGCGGTCGACGGTCCACCTCCTGCTCCGGCTCGGGCGGGCGCTGTTCCGCGCCGGCCTGCCGGGCGGCGGAACGCGCGCGCCCACCACGAGCCGGCGGGATGTCCACGCCCTCCAGCCGGTCGTAGTAGAGGAACTCGTCGCACGCCGGGGGCAGCAGCCCCGAGGTGGACCCCTCGACCCCGACGCCGATGACCCGCTTGTTCAGCTCCCGCAGCTTGTGCACCAGCGGGGTGAAGTCGCTGTCACCGCTACAGATCACGAAGGTGGAGATGTACTCGCGTTCGAACGCCAACTCGATCGCGTCGACGGCCATCTTGATGTCCGCGGCGTTCTTGCGGGAGGCGCCCATCCGTTGCGGGATCTCGATCAGCTCGACGTGGGAGCGGGTGAGCATCCGGCGGTCCTCGTCGAAGTAGGACCAGTCGGCGTACGCCCGGCGGACCACCACCCGGCCCCGTTCGGCCAACGCGTCGGCGATGGGCCGGAAGTCGAAGGCTACGCCGCCGCGATGGTCACGCGCGCCCAGCGCGAGGTTCTCGTAGTCGAGAAAGAGGGCGATCCGGTCTTCTTGATCCACGCGGATCAGCCTACGCCGGGCGCGAGCTGGTCGGGGCGGGCGACGCGCGACACCTCAACTCGACAACCGTCCATTTCTTGCGGCCTTATAGTCGTCTTTTTTCGTTGTTCGATAGGTGTCTTGCAGTGCCATGTTCGGTGCTGCATCATGACGATCAATGTCGGGCGTCGGGGGCGCCGGGCGGACCTCCACCACCACCCACTCAGGAGGGTCACCGATGTTTCGCAGCCTCACGCCGACGCGGGGACGGCCCGGCGGCACCGCCGTCGCGCTCGCGGCCGGTCTCGCCGTGCTGGTCGCCGGGCCCACCTCGGCCGCCGCCAGTCCACAGGGGTCCGCCGGCGCGCGGCCGGTGGTCACCCGCGCCGCCCTCGACCCGGCGCTGGTCGCCGGGCGCGGCGCGGACGTCGGCTTCCTGGAGCAGGAAGCGGAGAACGCGCGCACCAACGGCGAGATCATCGGGCCGGACCGGTCCGCCTACACCCTGCCCGCGGAGGCCTCCGGCCGCCGGGCGGTCCGGCTCACCCCCGGGGAGTACGTGGAGTTCGTCCTGCCCAGCGCGGCGAACGGGATCACCGTGCGGTACAGCATCCCGGACGCGCCGCAGGGAGGTGGGATCACCGCGCCGCTGAAGGTCGCGGTGAACGGCAAGCATCTGCGCACCATGACGCTCACCTCGCAGTACTCGTGGCTCTACAACCAGTACCCCTTCACCAACGACCCGCAGGCCGGGCTGCTGCACCCGGACTGGTGGATCACCGAGTGCCAGTGCGTGCCGTCGGCCACCACGCCGTACCCGAGCATCAGCACACCGTTCCGGCCCACCCACTTCTACGACGAGCAGCGGCTCCTGCTCGGGCGTACGTACCGGGCCGGCGACACTGTCCGGCTCACCGCGCCGCCCGGCAGCGCCGCCGCCTGGACGGTCATCGACCTGCTCGACTCCGAACTGGTCGCCCCGCCGCGTGTCCGGCTGCTCGCGGCGAACGTGCTCGCCTTCGGCGCCGACCCGACCGGCCGGCGGGACTCCGCCGACGCGCTGGACCGGGCCATCGCCTTCGCCCGGCGCGCCCACCTCACCGTGTACCTCCCGCCGGGCACCTACCAGGTCAACCGGCACGTCATCGTCGACGACGTGACCATCGAGGGCGCCGGCAACTGGCACACCATCATCAAGGGCCGCGAGGTCGCCCTGCCGGCCCCCGCGCCGGACGGCTCGGTGCACACCGGAGTCGGGTTCTACGGTCGGGACGCCGCCGACGGCGGCAGCCGCAACGTGCACCTCTCCGGCTTCGCCATCGAGGGCGACGTGCGGGAGCGCATCGACACCGACCAGGTCAACGCGATCGGCGGGGCGATGAGCGACTCCACCATCGACGGGCTCTACCTGCACCACACCAAGGCGGGCCTGTGGTTCGACGGCCCGATGCGCAACGTCCGGGTCACCAACAACATCATCGTCGACCAGATCGCCGACGCCCTCAACTTCCACACCGGGGTGACCGACTCCCTGGTCGCGCACAACTTCGTCCGCAACACCGGCGACGACGGCCTGGCGATGTGGTCGGAGAAGACGGCCAACGCGCGGAACACGTTCGACCACAACACCGTGCAGTCACCGACCCTGGCCAACGGCATCGCCATCTACGGCGGCACCGACACCACCGTCTCGCACAACCTCGTCGCCGACCCGGTACGTGAGGGCAGCGGCCTGCACGCCGGGTCCCGCTTCGGCGCGGAGCCGTTCACCGGGCACCTGCGGTTCACCAACAACACCACCGCCCGCGCCGGCACGTACGAGCTGAACTGGAACATCGGCCTGGGGGCGATCTGGCTCTTCGCCCTGGATCGCAGCATCGAGGCGGGCATCGAGGTGACCGGCGACGCGTACCTGGACAACACGTACAACGCGATCATGCTGGTCAGCGACTGGCCGGTGAAGGACCTCTACTCGATCTCCGACGTGCGGTTCCGGGACGTCCGGGTCGACGGCACCGGCACCTCGGTGGTCAGCGCCCGCACGGCCGGGTCCGCCTCGTTCGCCAACGTGGACGCCCGCAACGTCGGCGCGGTCGGCGTCAACAACTGCGGATCGTTCCACTTCACCGCGGCCGGCTCGGAGTTCACAGTGACCGACCTCGGCGGTAACGACGGCGGGTGGCTCGCACCGTGGCTGCTGCCCAACACCATCACCTGCGACGACCGGCCGCCCGTGTCGCCGCCCCCGCCTCCTGCGCGGTGGTGAACGCGGTGGGCGGTCCGGCATCCGGGCCGCCCACCGCACACTCGGGACAGGCGGGTCAGCGCACCCGGGCGTACGCCAGTGGCACGCTCGTCGGCTGACCATCCCACCTGCCGCTCAGGGTGGCCCCGGTGGCCCCGTCGGCCCCGGCCCCGGGCCGCCGGACGACCACCAGTTCGACGGTGTCGGTGCTGATGAGCGTGCTGTCCCCGTCGACGACCCGGCGCAGGGCGCCGACCGGGGGCGGGTTGTCGCTGCCGGTCTCGCTGACCTCGATCGTCATCGTCGGCTCGCGTACCTCGCGCCGGCCGTCGACCTCGAAGTACTGCTCCGCCTGGCCGCCACCGGTGAGGATCGCGTGGGCGAGCGCGGCGGCGTACACCGGGTCGGCGCAGCCGTCGTACACCCAGCGTCGGCCGAGCGCCGAGTGCTCGGTGGTGCCGACCAGCCACTGCTCGGCACCGTCGAGAGGGGTGGCGCGGTAGGTGAGGGGGACCTGGTGGACCGGCCCGTCGGCGGCGGCGACCAGCATCGTCTCGATGCCGACCTCGCCGGCCGGGTCGTCGAAGCGGTAGGCGCCCCGGCTCACCACCTCGACGCCGGTCGGTCCGGCGAACCATTGTCGGTCGGGCAGCCAGGCCGTCAGCAGGTTCAGCTTCGTGGGGTGCAGGGTCGCCCTGTGCAGCAGTGCCATGACGGCAGCCTAGTCAGAGGCCGGCGCACTGTTGCCCGCCGATCGTGCAGCTCTCCGGCTCCCGGGCCTTCGGCCGGCTGTCGCGGACGTCGAAGCTGATCGTCTGGGATCCCCCGGCCGGCACGGCGGTTCCGGTGAAGGTGATCACCCGTTTGTCCTGTCGCCAGTTCGCGCCGTCCACGTCGTCGACTGTGGTGCCCTCGGCGAGGGTGACCACCACCGCCCAGTCCGCCACCGCGGCGGTGCCGGGATTGCCGACCACGATCTCGCCGGTGTAGCCGAACAGCCGGCTGGAGTCGGTCTGGTAGCGGGCCGTCATGGGCGTCGGTGGCGGGGGTGGCGCAGCCGACTCGGTGGTGCGCGAGGGCTTCGCCGACGGGGTCCGGCTCGGCCGGGTGGTCGGTGACGCGGTGACCCGCGTGGGGCGCGCCGAGGGGGTCGCCGTGGGCGCGACGGTGCTCCGGGCCGGGGTCACCGTCGGCGACGCGCTGGGGGCCGGTGCGGGCGCGGCGACCGGCTCCGGGTCGGGCGGCAACGTCACCCAGGCCGCTGTCCCGGCCAGCAGCACCGCCCCGGCCACAACGGCGACCAGCGTGCGACGCCGGCGGGGGTTGCGGCCGGCCCCGCCGCGTACGCCGAGCACCGGCAGTTCCGCTGTCATCCCACCGTCGGCGCGGCGCAGGTCGACCTGCTGGAAGGCGAGCCAGTCGAGAATGGCCGGCAGCCGCACGGTGAGCGCCTGCCGCAGCTGTTGCTCACGGGGCTCGTGCTGCTCGCCGGACCACGCGCCGTGCGTGCTGACCTCCCGGAGCTCCAACCGGCAGCCCTGCTTGGTGGCGGTGACCGTGCAGGTCAGCTCGCTGAGCCGGCCAGCCTCGTCGCAGGACAGCACGAGGAGGTCCGGCTCCTGTCGCTCGGTCACCTCGACCTCGACGTTGGCGTCGAAGCCGGGCAGGCCGGCGGTGTGCAGCAGCAGCCGGTCCGGCACGCCCTCGACCGTCTCGGCCTCGGCGAACCACCGGCCGAGCAACTGCCGGTCGGTCAGGGCGAGCCAGACCCGCTCAGCCGGGTGGGACAGGTCGACCTGCGCACCGATCTCGATCACGGCGAGACTCTAACCGGTTGCCCGCCGGGCCTGTCCCGCCCGCCCGAGCCGGTTGCCGGCGCCCTGATCAGCCCCAGCGAGCGGACCGTGCGACCACTGTGGCCAGCGCGGCCCGGGCGTCGGCACTCACCTCGGCGACCACCTGCGCCGCCGGCAGCTCCCGGGCCAGCGGGTGGGCCTGCCCGGCCCACAGGTTGGCCACCGACGCGTCCCCGTCGCGCCGGGCGGCGGCCAGCAGTGGGCGCGTCAGGTGGAGCACCTGGGGGTAACCGCGCGGTGCCACCGCGTCGTGTTGGCGCAGGAAGTCGTTGGCCACCCCACGGGCCCGCTTACCGGTGTACGACCGGGTCAACGCGGTCGGCGTGGCGCCGGCCACCGCCGCCCGGTGCATCGGCGAGCTGCCCGCCTCCGGGCAGCGCAGGAAGGCCGTGCCGAGTTGCGCGGCGGCGGCGCCGGCGGCCAGCACGGCGGCCACCGCGGGACCGTCGACGAGGCCGCCCGCGGCCACCAGCGGCCGGTCACAGCGGGCGGCGGTCAGCCGGAGCAGCGGCAGCACCCCGTAGTCGTCGTCGTCCGGCAGGCCGCCACGATGCCCACCGGCCTCGGTGCCCTGCACCACCACGGCGTCCACACCGAGGTCGGCGGCGGCGGTCGCGGCGTCCGGGCGGGTGACGGTGGCCCACACCTCGGTGCCCCGCTCGCGCAGGGCGGTCACCGCCGCCCGGTCGGGCAGACCGAACACGAAGGACACGACCGGAACCGGGTCCGCGAGCAGCGCGGCCAGCTTCTCCGGGTACGCGTCGTCGCCTCCCACCGGCTCGCCCAGGCTCACCCCGCGCTGCCCGGCCTGCGGGGCGAGCCGTTCGGCGTACGCCTGGATGGCCGCCTCGTCGACGCCGCCGGGGTCGGGCAGGAAGACGTTGACACCGAACGGCCGGTCGGTGCGGGCGCGGACCTCGGCGACGTCGGCGACCAACCGTTCGGTGTCGATCATTCCGGCGGCGAGGAAGCCCAGTCCGCCCGCCGCGGACACGGCGGCCACGAGCGCGGGGGTGGACGGGCCGCCGGCCATCGGGGCGGCGATGATCGGGTGGCGCAACGTGGACAGGACGGACATCCCTCCATCCTGCCGCAGGCCCGGGCCGCTCACTGGCGCGCGGTGTGCCTCCAGCGCAGCACGCCGGCCAGCCCGAGCAGGAGCACCAGCGTCCCCGCTCCGGCCACCAGCGGCCACGTCCGCCCACCCGCGCCGCCGATCTCCCCGGCGGCCGGACGGACCGCCGTGGGCGACACCGGGTCGACGGACTCCGTGGCGGGAGTGGCGGTGGCCGTGGTGGCGGTGGCCGGGTAGCGCAGGATCGTCGGGCGGCTGGTGGGTTGGCCGGCGGCCTCGGAGACGGTGAGCAACGACCGGCCGTCGCGACTGTAGGTGATCGATTCGCCCTGGGGCTCGTCCGGCAGCGGGGTGATCCGCGCGGTGCCGGTGGTCAACGCGCGGACCACGTCGCCGTCGGGCACGTCGTACTCGAAGGCGTCGGCATAGCTGCGCAGCGCCACCCGCCGTCCGTCCGGGGCGGCCGCCGCGCCGGTGATCACCCCGCGCCCCAGGAAGGAGAACGGGTTGCTGGTCGTGGTCGTCGGCAGTGTCACCTGGCCCAGCGCGGTCAACGGCGTCGTCGCGTCCGCCCGCAGCGCGGTGGTCGGCGCGTAGAGGAAGCCGGTGCCACTGCCGCCCTTGGTGATGATCAGCGGCCGACCGGACGCGTCGAGCAGCAGCGCCTCGGCGTCGTGCGGACGGTCCGGGTAGGTCATCCGGTGCAGCACCGGTTGCTCCGCCCCCGGCGCGAGTCGCCACACCCCGACCGTCGGCCGGGACCGGTCGTTGTCGCCGATGTCGGCGACCCAGACGGTGCCGTCCCGGCCGACGGCCAGGTCCTCCGTGTCCCGGGGCCGGGACGGGAAGGAGACAGTTCGCCGCACCGCGCACCGCTGGTCGAGGAAGAAGATCCGGCGGCGCGCCTCGTCGTCGGCCCCGTCGTTGATCACCACGTACCCGTCGTCGGTGGCGACCATCCCGGAGATCTCGCGGAGCCGGTTGTCCCGCACCTCGCAGACCGGCGTGCCCGCCGCCGCGCCCGCCGAGGCGGTGCCTGGCACCAGCGCCACCGCCGGCGGCAGCACGCCAGCGAGCAACACGGTCAGCACCGCCAGCGCGCGAGCACGCCGCCCCCAGGTCAACCGTCCGCGTACCCGCATCGCCCACCCTCCTCGTCGCGGCCGTCAGCGGCCACCCGCCCATCCTGGCCGATCCCGGCCAGCGGCGGCGGTCATCCGGGGGACGCACCCGGACCCCTGGTCGATGTACTGTCGCTGCGCCCGATTCTGCAGCCGGAGGATGTCCATGACCGTGCGCGACACCAGGCCGGCCGACCGGTTCGGGCGACGGCTGCTGCGCCGCCTCGGCCGCCCGGCCGGTGGCGCCGCCGTCGCGTGGGTGCCGCTCGCCGCGGTCATCTGTGGCCTCTTCACCGGCGCGCTGGCGAGCCGGGCCGCCTGGGAGACGTCTCGGCCGCAACCCGACCGGGCCGAGGCCGCCGCCATCCTCACCGAGGTCTTTCCCGGGCACGACCTCGGTGAGATCGACACCCCGCCGGCCCTCTTCGTCGTCTACGGGCACGCGCTGCGTCTGAAGACCGTCAAGACACTGCTGTTCGGTGACGGCGGCGAATATCAGGAGAGCGCCACCGGCGCCGCTGCCTTCGGCGCGCCATCGGTGCCCGCCGCACAGACCGTCGCGGTGGCCAGGGAGCGCCTGACCGGTGCCGGCTGGCGGGTGTACGACCCTCAGGTGTCCGACCGGGTCGGCTGCGCGGACAAGCTCTGCGCCACCCCGGAGGCGATCAGCGACACCGCGCTGACCGCCCGACGTGGCGACACCATCCTGAATGCCTCGATCTCCTCCCAGACAGCCGTGGACGCCACGTACC
This sequence comes from Micromonospora parva, assembly GCF_000718515.1. Taxonomy (GTDB): domain Bacteria; phylum Actinomycetota; class Actinomycetes; order Mycobacteriales; family Micromonosporaceae; genus Micromonospora; species Micromonospora parva. The sequence continues at coordinate 114,134 of NZ_JNZS01000020.1, forward strand.
TCTCGGTCGAGCTGCACCGGGCGCCGCCGCCCCTGGTGGTCCCCGCCGGAGTGCTCGCCACGGTGCTCGGCGCGGTGGCCGGCTGGATGGTCTTCGGCTGGGTCAGCCGGCGCACCGAGGGGCGTCGACGCCGGGGCGCGGTGAACGGCCTGGTCGGGGTGGCCACGGTGCTGTGGTGGCTGCCGGTGCCGCTGAGCGTCCCCGTCCTGTTGGGGCACCATCGGGACGAGCCACACCCGGCCTGGCATCCGTACTGGGAGTGGTTGGGCCAGCCGACCGCCTCGCTGCTCTTCCTGGTCGGCGCCGGGTGCGCGCTGCTGGCGCTGGGGCTGGCCGCCGGACCCCGTCGGGGCACCACACCCGAGGCGGCGACCGGCTGACCGCCGTCGCACCGGTCCGGGCCCGCCCAGGGCCGGCCCCGCCAGGGTACGACGTGGGCCGGACCCTGGGCGTCCGCTAGCGGACGGACCAGCGCTGGGCGCCGGTGCCGTCACACGTCCAGAGCTGCGTGGTCGTGCCGTTGGCCGTCCCGGCGGAGGTCACGCTGACGCACTTGCCGGCGGAGGTGAGCACGATCGTGCCGTCCGTCCGGAACGTAAAGCGCTGCGCGGCGGTGCCGTTGCAGGTCCAGATCTGCACCCTCGTGCCGTCGGCGCTCGCTGCGCCGTTCACGTCCAGGCACCGATCGCCGTAGACCCGCAGCTCCCCGGCGGCGGTACGGGTCCAACGCTGGTTGGTGCCCGCATGGCAGTCCCAGATGATCGTGGGGGTACCGGTCGTGGTGCTGGCTCCGGAGACGTCCAGGCACCGCCCGGAGGCGGGGTTGACCAGGCCGACGGCGGTGCCCACCGGCGGTCCGCCCGCCGGGACCAGGCTGCCGGGCACCGACTGCAGCGCGGCGTACCAGCGGGCCGCCATCTTGTCGTACCCGCCGGCGTTCGGGTGGACGCCGTCGGCGAGGTCGGTGGTGGTGAGCGCGGCGTGCATGTCGACCAGGTGCACCCGGCTGCCCTTCTGCGCCACGATGCCGGGGATCGCCGCGTTGTACGCCTGCACCCGCGCCTCCCGGTTCGGGTCGGATTCGGGGGTGATGGTGGCGACGAAGACGTCCGCCAGCGGAGCCGTCAACCTGATCTTGTCGATGAGACCGGAGAGGCGTGCCGGAGCGTTGGCGAGGTCGTAGTTCTGGTTCACGTCGTTGGTGCCGATGTGCAGCAGCACCGTACGCGGGTCGGTGGCCCGCAACCAGGTGACGATGTTGGCGTCGAGCTGGTCGATGCGCCAGCCGGAGTGGCCCTCGTGGTCGTGGTCACCGAGACTGGCCGGCCCGTTGAACCCCGAGCCGACGAAGTCGACGGTGTAGCCGCCACCGACCAGCCGCTGCCACAGGTTGATCCGGTAGCCGCCCGGAACGTTGTAGCCATCGGTGATCGAGTCACCGAGTGGCATCACGCGTACGCCGCCGTTCGACTCGGCCTGGGCGGGTGCGACCTGGGTCAGCGCCAGCACGGCGCCGAGGACGAGCCCGAAGGCCCCCGCGGCGGCCCGTCGTGCGTTCCATCGCATTGTTGATCCCTCTCCTCGAAGGTCGTCCGGGCCGTCAGCGGTGCCTGTCCCGCCGAAACGACGACCACTCCAGACGCATTCATTGATGATGGACAATCAATTCGTCCGGCTGGACCGACTGCGGCGCGGACGCGAGCCAAACGCCGAGCTGGCTGCGCCGAGCGGTCCCGGGCCCGTCGCCGTGGAGGCAGCACCTCCCGGAAACCGCCAGATCTCGGCTGGCGTGGCAGTCTGAGTGCGGCTGTGGTGGGTAGGCAGCGGCCCGGCGGCATATCCATACCCGCCGGGTGGGAGGCTCCGATGAGCACGTACCGGGATGAACAGGGCGGCACGATCCCTCCTCCGGAGGCGGACGCCCTTGAGCAACGACAGGACGCGTTCGACGTCGGCCCGCCGGACCGGGTGTCGGGTGACGTGGACCCGGAGGCGGCCGAGGCCGACCTGGCCGAGCAGGGCGCCTTCCCGGCGGGCACGCTCGAGGAGGTGACGTCGCTGCCGGCCGACGCCAACCCGGCGGACGCCCTCGAACAGCGTCAGGAGATCCCGGCCCGCGACGAGGGACGTCGCACCTGAGCCACGCCCGCCCCGCCACCACACGGGCCCAGCCGACCTGGTCTTCAACGGGTGATGCCTGTGGGTCATAAAGATGACCCACAGGCATCATGCTCGTGGGGAGTCGAACCCAGGCGGCCCGCCGGCTCAGCCGACGGCGCTGACCGGCCGGCTCAGCCGGCGGCCACCTGCCAGAGGAGGAACGCGTTGAGCGCGACCACCAGCACGGCCACCAGGGACGCGGCGGCGGTGGTGAGCGGGTGGTTGACGAGGTTGCCCATCAGGTCGCGGCGGCGGGTGAAGGCGACCACCGGGATCAGCGCGAACGGGATGCCGAAGCTGAGGATGACCTGGGACAGCACGAGCGCCCGGGTCGGGTCGAGGCCGATGGCGAGCACCCCCAGTGCGGGCAGCAGGGTGACCAGCCGACGCAGCAGCAGCGGGATCCGGCGCCGCAGGAAGCCCTGCATGATCACTTCTCCGGCGTAGGTGCCCACGCTCGTGGAGGCGAGCCCCGAGACCAGCAGGGCGACGGCGAAGCCGAACGCGGCGGCGGTCCCGATGCTCTGGCCGAGCCCGGCGTGCACCCCCTCCAGACTGTCCGCACCGCCCGGGCCACCGCCCCGGAAGCTGGCCGCGGCGATCAGCAGCATGGCGAGGTTGACCGCGCCGGCCACGCTCAGGGCGAGCAGGACGTCGGTGCGCTGACCGCGGAACAGGATCCGACGCTCGGCGTCGTCGGCGGCGGGAATGCGGTCCCGGGTGAGCGCGGAGTGCACGTAGATGACGTGCGGCATCACTGTCGCGCCGAGGATGCCGGCGGCCAGCAGCACGCTGTCCGTGCCCTGCAGGCGCGGCACCAGACCGGCCATCGCCGAGCCGGGATCGGAGCCGGAGGCGAGCAGGTTGGCGGCGAAGGCCAGCACGATCACCCCGAGCAGGACGGCGATGGCGACCTCGAAGGCGCGGTAGCCGCGTGAGCGCAGCGCGAGCACGGCGAACGCGGCGGTGCCGATGATGATCCCGCCGGGCAGCAGGGGAATGCCGAAGAGCAGGTACAGGGCCACCGCCCCACCGATCACCTCGGCCAGGTCGGTGGCCATGGCGACCAGCTCGGCCTGCACCCACATCATCCGGTTCACCGGCCGGGGCAGGCGTTCCCGGCACAGCTCGGGCAGGCTGCGCCCGGTGGCCAGACCCAGCTTCGCGGTGAGGGTCTGCACCAGCATCGCCATCAGGTTGGCCACCACCACGACCCAGACCAGCAGATAGCCGTAGCGGGCACCGGCGGCGGAGTTGGTGGCGAAGTTGCCGGGATCGACGTAGGCGACGGCGGCGACGAACGCCGGGCCGAGCAGGATCAGCCGGCCGCGTACCCGGCCCCGGGCGCGAGCGGCCTGTAGTGGAGTCGTCCTCGACGTCGTCAGTTCGTTGGTGACCATCGAACCCCTCCCCCTCCACGCGGATCGCTGCCGGTCCCTTCCCGTCGGGCTGGCCCGTCGGGGCCAACCGCTGGCCTGCCGGTGCCACCTGGGCCGGCCCGGCACCCGCGAGCCGACAGTGCGCGCGGGGGTGAACGGGCCGGGGCGGGCTTGACAGCTCACCGGGCAACGATGAAGCTGTCTATTAGTCCTACTGTCGTAGGACAACAGGAAGGATCATCGCGAGTGATCGAGTTCGTACTGGACAGCCGGTCGAAGGTGAACACCTACATGCAGCTCGTGCAGCAGGTGAAACAGGCGCTGCGGGTCGGCCTGCTGACGCCGGGAGACCAGTTGCCGAAGGTCCGGGACGTCGCGCAATCCCTGGCGATCAACCCGAACACGGTGCTGAAGGCGTACCGGGAGTTGGAGATCGAGGGTCTGGTCGGCGGCCGGCCCGGGGTGGGCACCTTCGTCCAACGCACCCTGGCCGGGGCGTCCCTGCCCAATCAGGCCGAGTTGCGCGACGACCTGGTCGCCTGGCTGCACCGGGCGCAGGCCGCCGGCCTCACGGCCGAGGACGTCATCGCCCTGGTGGAGACGACGCTGCGCGCCACCCTCGCCGACGACGCCCCGCAGAAGGAGCCCGCGTGAACGCAACGAGAGGACAAGGGATGGACATGGTCTTGGAAGCAGACCGGCTCGGCAAGCGGTACGGCAGCACCTGGGCCTTACGGGACTGCTCACTGCATCTGCCGGCCGGGCGGATCGCCGCGCTGGTCGGGCCCAACGGCGCGGGCAAGAGCACGCTGTTGCACCTGGCCGTCGGGCTGCTCAAGCCCACCGAGGGCACGGTCCGGGTGTTCGGCCGGTCTCCCTACGGCGACACGGACGGGCTGGCCGACATCGGCTTCGTCGCCCAGGACACCCCGCTGTACCGGGACTTCACGGCGTCCGAGTTGGTCATCGCCGGCGGCAAGCTGAACAAACGGTGGGACGCGGGGTTGGCCCGCAAGCGGCTGGCCCAGCTCGGCATACCGCCGGACAAGCCGGTCGGCAAGCTCTCCGGCGGTCAACGGGCCCAGGTCGCGCTCGCCCTGGCACTGGCCAAGCAGCCACGGCTGCTGCTGCTCGACGAACCGGTCGCCAGCCTCGACCCGCTGGCCCGACGGGAGTTCCTCCAGTCGCTGATGGGCAGCGTCGCGGAGTCAGGCACCACCGTCCTGCTCTCCTCACACCTGCTGGCCGACCTGGAACGCGTCTGCGACTACCTGATCGTGCTCAACGCCTCCCAGGTGCAGCTCACCGGCGCGGTCGACGACCTGGTCGCCGAGCACCGGCAGCTGGTCGGCCCCCGTCACGACGGCGGCGTCATCGGGGGCGTCACCGCCGTGATCCGGGCCAGCCACACCGACCGGCAGACCACCCTGCTGGTCCGCACCGACGGGCCGGTCACCGATCCGGCCTGGACGATCCGCGAGGTCAGCCTGGAGGACGTCGTGTTGGCCTACCTGGCCGACGGCACCACGCAGACCAGTCACAGCGAGTGGGGAGTGGCAGCATGATCTGGTTGACCTGGCGGCAACACCGCAAGCAGGCGTTCTTCACAGTGCTGGCGCTCGCGGCGCTGGCCGCCATGCTGGTGCCGATCGGTCTGTCGATGCGGCACACCTTCTCCGATCTTGGGCTGGCGGACTGCGCACGTCAGCTCGCGGACACCAATGTGACGGCGGCGACCAGGGAGGCCTGCGACGCGGGTTTCCGCCGCTTCGGCAACCAGTACAGCAGCCTGAACCTGGTGGCCGTACTGCTGGTCTCCCTGCCGGTGCTGGTCGGTCTGTTCTGGGGTGCACCACTGGTCGCCCGCGAGGTGGAGCACGGCACGCACCGGTTCGTCTGGACCCAGGGCGTCGGCCGGACCCGCTGGGCCCTCGTGAAGTTCGGGCTGGTGGGCGCGGCCGTCCTGGTTCTCGCGGCGGTCTACGGGCTGGGCATGTCGTGGTGGGTCGACCCGCTGACCCAGGCCGCGTACGAGGGCCGGCTCGGCATGATCGTCTTCGACCTGCAGGGCATCGCGCCGATCGGCTACACCCTCTTCGCCGTCGCGCTCGGCATCTTCGCCGGCACGATGTGGAAGCGGATGCTGCCCGCCATGGGCATCACCCTCGCCGGGTTCATCGGCGTACGGGCGGCGGTGGAGATCCTGGCCCGACCGCACTACCAGCCGGCCCGCACCCAGACCTTCCCGATCGAGGGGGAAGGGCCACCGGAGGTCAGCCGGGGGGACTGGATCCTCACCCAGGGTGTGCGCAACCCGGACGGGACGATGATCGCGGAGGACACCCGGATCCAGTGCCCGCCGGGCGGGAAGGCCCCGGACGGCCGGGTCTGCGGGGCCGAGTTGGGCCTCGAACCGGGCGCGTACAACTGGCAGCTGTACCAGCCGGCGGACCGGTTCTGGCTGTTCCAGGGCATCGAGACCGGCATCTTCGTCGCCCTGGCCCTGCTCCTGCTCTATCTCGCCGTCCGCCGGGTCCGCCGGATCGCCTAACCGGTTGACGGGTGCTCGTCGGGGCGGCGGGGGCCTCGGCGATCACCCGTCAGCGGGGAAGGTCCACGGTCAGCGACAGCCAGGACGCGAGGTCGTGCACCTCGTCGTGCACGGCGGTGGTCACGTCGGGGGTGAAGGGCACGTCCTCGTGGATGGCGTGCACGGTGAGGATGCCGCGCCGACGATCGGCCGTGGCGTCCAGCTTTCCGACGAGCCGGTCGCCGTGCAGGATCGGCAACGCGAAGTAGCCCCACCGCCGACCCGCCCTGGGTTTGTACATCTCCAGCACGTAGTCGTACGCGAAGAGGTCCGCGAGGCGGACCCGGTCGTGCACCAGCCTGTCGAACGGCGACAACAACGCCGTACGACCGGTGAAGGGCTGCCCGAGCGCGGCCGGGTCAACCCGCCACTGGCCCGCGACTCCCTCGATCACCGCTGGCTCGCCCGCGTCACCGACCTCGGCCGGCTCGCCGGGCACCACCACCGCCTTCTCCCGGGCGATGCCCAGCGCCCGCAGCCGTCGCTCGTTGCGGAGCCGGCGTGCCTGCTCCAGCTCGACGACGGGCACGCCGGCCGGGTAGACCCGCTCCGCCACGTCCCAGAGCCGCTGTCGGCCCTGGCGGCCGGCGATCGCGACCTCGCCGCGCAGGACCAGGAACTCCAGCATCTGGGTGACGTTGCGGTTGTTGGTCCAGCCTGACGACGGCCACGGCACGACGCTCGTGTCCGGGATGTCGCGGGACAGCAGCGGACCGGAGCGGCCGAGCAGGTCGAGCACGTCGCGCCGGAACGAGTCGTTGGCGCGCAGCCACTCGCGGTGGCGCTCGTGACCGGGCGCCGCCGCCATCGCCGCGAGGAAGAGCCCCAGGTCGTCCATCGGACGCACCATCGCCTGGTGTTCGAACAGCGTCCGGTCCCGTTCGAGGGCGTCGCGCAACTGCGTCGGCTGGTACGACGAACCGAGCCGGCTCCAGCAGACGAGATCGGCGCTGGGCGCGACGGCGGCCGTCGGGTCGAGCTGCACCAGGGTCAACTGACGGACCACTGTGAGAAGGTCGCTCGGGCGCGGGGCGGCCAGCAGTTGGGCCCGGATGGCGATCCGTCGCGCCTGGGCCCGATCGAGTCGGTGCACGTCCACGCCGGCGAGCCTAGCGGCGCTCAGCGGCATCGACCGGGCCCAGCGAGTCGGATTGCTCAGCGGCTCGTGCTCAGTCGGCCAGCCGCCGGTACCGGAGGACCGAGAGTGGCAGGAAGACCGCCACCAGGACGAGCGGCCAGAGCACCGCCAGCCACGGGTAGTGCTGCGCAGCCCAGGAGTCACCGCCCCAACCGGGGTTGCCGAACAGCTCGCGGGTGGCGCCGACGGTCGCCGACAGCGGGTTCCACGCGGCCACCGCACCGAGCCAGGCGGGCATGGTGGACGGTGCCACGAACGCGTTGGAGAGGAAGCCGAGCGGAAACTCCAGGGTCTGCACGGCCACCACGGCCGTCTGTCCACGGGTGACCAGCCCGAGGAAGATGCCGACCCAGATCAGGGCGAAGCGCAGCAGCAGGATCAACCCCACCGCCGCCAGCGTGGCCGCGGCCCCGCCGTGCGCCCGCCACCCGATTGCCAGACCGGTCAGCAGCAGGACTCCGAGGGTGACCAGCGCGAACAGCATGTCGGCCACCGCCCGGGCCGCCAGCGGCGCCAGCGGGGAAACGGGCATCGATCGGAGCCGGTCGGTCACGCCGCGCTCCAGGTCCTCGGCGACGGCCACCGTGGTGAGGCTGATGCCGAAGACCATGGTCATCACGAACATGCCGGGCATCAGGAACTCCCGGTAGCTGCCGCCGCCGGGCACCTGCAACGCGCCACCGAACAGGTAGGCGAACATCAGCACGATCAGGATGTTGAAGCCGAGCGAGGCGATCAGCGGGCCGGGGTCGCGTCGCCACCGGGCCAGGTTGCGCCAGATCAGGGTGCCGCTGTCGGCCAGGAGGGCGGGACGGCCGGGCGTCAGATCCACCGCCGGGGCCGGCATGCTCACCGCGCTCATGCCACCACCTCGGCGGTCGGTGCCCGGTCTCCGGTGAGGTGCAGGAACACGTCGTCCAGGGTCGGTCGGCGCAGCGCGACGTCCGCCACCGGGACGTTCACGGCGTCGAGCGCCCGCAACACGTCGACGAGCGCGCCGGCCCGGTGACCGACCCGGACGCTCACCATCCGCCGGTCCACGTCGACAGTCGGTTCGTCGTCGACCGCCCGGCGGACCTCGGCGACGGCGACGGCGAGGTCGGTCGGCGCCGCGACGACCACCTCGATCCGGTCGCCGCCGAGCCGGGTCTTCAGGTCGTCCGGCGTACCCTCGGCGATCACCCGGCCGGCCTCGACCACCGAGATCCGGTCGGCGAGTTGGTCGGCCTCGTCCAGGTGCTGGGTGGTGAGCAGCACTGTGGTGCCGGTGCGCACCAACTCCCGGACCGACTCCCACACCTCGTTGCGCCCGCGCGGGTCCAGCCCGGTGGTGGGCTCGTCGAGGAAGAGGACCGCGGGGGCCAGGATCATGCCGGCCGCCAGGTCGAGCCGGCGGCGCATCCCTCCCGAGTACGTGCTGACCGGCTGCTCGGCGGCGTCGGCGAGACCGAAGCGTTCCAGCAGCTCGGCCGCCCGCTGCCGGGCCCGCCGGCGACCGAGGTGGAACAGCCGGCCGAAGAGCACCAGGTTCTGCCGACCGCTGAGCGCCTCGTCGAGCGCGGGATGCTGCCCCACCAGACCGATGCGGTAGCGCACCTGGTCGGGCTGGTTCGTCACGTCGAACCCGGCGACCTCGGCACGACCCTCGTCCAGCCGTAGCAGTGTGGACAGGATCCGTACCGAGGTGGTCTTGCCGGCACCGTTCGGGCCGAGCAGGCCGCACACCGTTCCCTGCGGCACCCGCAGGTCGAAGCCGTCCAGCGCGTACCGCTCCCGGTATCGCTTGCGCAGCCCCTGGGCCGCTATCGCGTCGCCTCTTGTCGTCACAGCGCTCCCTCACCACGTTGTCAGCACGCCTACCGTACAACATACGGTAGGCCGTACGAGAATGCTGAGCGCGTCGAAGCCCACAGCACAGCGAGGGAGGTGAGAAGGGGGAGCCCGCCGGAGCCGGCGGGCACTCCACGGCTAGCCGGGTTCGTTGGTCCCGACCTGGCCCGCGACGCCGACGTTCAGCGGATCGGCCAGGAGCTTGTCGAACGCCAACTCGGCGGCACCGATCAGGACCGCGTCGCGCCCGAGTGCCGCCGCGCGCAACCGCAGGTGCTCACGGGAGGCCGGCAGTGGCATGGTGTCCAGGCGGTCCCGGACCACGTCCGCCCCGGCGGTGAAGATGTCGCGCAGCGCGCCGCCGAACACCACGAGGTCCGGGTTGACCACGTTGACCAGATTCGCCACGCCGAAGCCGAGCCAGTCCGCCACCCGCTCGACCGCCGCGCGGGCGGTCGGGTCGCCGTCCGCTGCCGCGCGCAGCACCTCGGCCACCGCCGCGCGGTCGCTCGGGTCACGGCCCGCGTGGCGCAACAGCGCGGCTTCGGAGATCTCGGTTTCCCAGCAGCCGCGTGAACCGCAGCCGCAGGGCAGGCCGTTGGGATTGACGACCATGTGGCCGACCTTGCCACTGTGACCCCGGTGGCCGACCACCAGTCGGCCACCGATGATGATGCCGGCGCTGATGCCGAGGTCGCCGTGCAGGTATATGACGTCGTCGACACCGACCGCGACGCCGCGCACGTGCTCGGCCAGGCCGGCGATGTCGGCAAGGTCGCCGGCCACGAAACCGGGGCCGGCGCTGAACTCCGCCCCCAGCGCGGCGCCGAGAGTCTCGTCCATGCTGGCGATCCGGATCCTGCCGTCCGGGTCGCGGGTGGTGTCGGTGACCCCGGCGGCGCCGCCGACCAGCAGCGCGTCGCCCACCACGGCGCGTTCCATGTCCCGGACCAGGTCGGCGAGGGGTCCGACGGCGTCGATCGCCGACATGCCGCTGGGTCGCGGGAACTCCCGCCGATCGAGGATCTGCCCGCCGAGGCCGACCCGGGCGGCACGCAGCCGGTCGGCGTCGATACTCAACGCGTGGGCGTAGACCCGGTCGGAGCGGGGACTGACCACCAGTGAGGGGCGGCCGGCGCGGCGGGTGGTGGCCGGCGCCTCCTCGGTGACCAGGCCGCTGGTGACCAGGTCGGCCGCGAGGGCGCCGATGGTGCTTCGGTTGAGCCCGAGCCGGCTGGTCAGCTCGGCGCGGGACGTCGGTCCGTGCAGGTGGACGTAGCGCAGAACAGCGCCGAGGTTCTGCCGCCGGATCTCCTCCTGGCTGGCGCCGGGGAGCGACGGCAGCGGGGATTCAGCGTTGCGGCCGACGCCGGCTGGCCTGGACCGTACTGGTGCCGCCACGGTCAGACCTCCTTCCGGGTCGATGCCGGTTGGTGCGGGGGTGCACTGACGACGATGGGTCCCGGAAGAGGAGACCCGGGACCCATCGGCGTTGCTACCTACCGTGCGGTGATTACTTGGTGAGCGGCGCGAGCTTCGGGTCGTTGGCGTACGCCTCAGCCGCGTTCGCCTTGGTGACGGCGACCGGCGGGAGCAGGAACGTGTCGACGACCTTGCTGCCGTTGTTGTACGACTCGGTGTCGTTCACCTGCGGCTTGTCACCGGCCTGGAGAGCCTTGACCATGTTGATGGTCTCCTTCACCAGGTTGCGGGTGTCCTTGTTGATCGTCATGTACTGCTCGCCAGCGACGATCGACTTGACCGACTCGACCTCGGAGTCCTGACCGGTGACCACCGGGATCGGCTTGCCGGCACCCTTGACCGAGGTCAGGATGGCGCGGGCCAGGGTGTCGTTCGGGGAGAGGACGCCGTCCAGCTCCTTGTTGCCGTAGGTCGAGGTCAGCAGCTGGTCCATGCGGGCCTGCGCACCCTCGGCCTTCCAGCCCTGGATGGCGGTCTGCTTGACGTCCTTCTGACCCGAGGCGACAACGACGTTGCCCTTGTCGATCTCCGGCTTGAGCACGTCCATCGCGCCGTTGAAGAAGACACCGGCGTTGTTGTCGTCCGGCGAGCCGGAGAACAGTTCGATGTTGTACGGGCCGTTCGGCTTCTTGGCCTTCATGCCGTCCAGCAGGGCCTGGCCCTGGAGCTGGCCGACCTTGAAGTTGTCGAACGCGACGTAGTAGTCGAGGTCCGGCGTGTTGGTGATGAGCCGGTCGTACGCGATCACCTTGGCACCGGCGGCGTGCGCCGCGGCGACCTGGGTCGACAGCTGCGCGGCGTCGGTCGCGCCGATGACGATGACCTTGGCGCCCTTGGTGGTCATGGCGGTGATCTGGGCCTGCTGGTCGGCGACAGTGGTCGACGCGCCCGCGTACTGCACGTCAGCCTGGAAACCGGCCTCCTTGAGACCGTTGGTGAACAGGTCGCCGGCGAGGACCCAGTTCTCCGAGGTCTTGGCCGGAAGGGCCACGCCGATCAGGGAGTTGGCAGCGAAGCCCTTGGCGGCCTCGCCGCCGGAGTCGCTGTCGCCGTCACGGCCGGAGCCGCAGCCAGCGAGGGCCAGCATGGCGGCGGCGCTGACCGCGACCACCGACGTGCCGAAGAATTTACGCATGGTGAGGACTTGCCTTTCTTGAGGTGTAACAGGGTGGTGAGGTCGGTGGCCGTCAGCCGGACACCGCTGCCTTGGCGGGCTCGCGCTCCGCGTCCGGCGGTGAGGCGGGTGGGGCGGAGTCGTCGCGGCGGAAGGGCCGCATCAGGCTCCCGATGATGGAGAAGCGCCCCTGGCTCTTGTTGTAGACGTCGATCGCGACGGCCAGCAGCAGGACCAGGCCCTTGATGATCTGCACCCGGTCGGTGCCGACGCCCATCAGCTGCAGGCCGTTGTTCAGCACGGCCATCACGAGACCGCCGACGATCGAGCCGCTGATGGTGCCGATGCCGCCGGAGACGGCAGCACCACCGATGAAGACCGCGGCGATGGCGTCCAGCTCCCAGCCGTTGCCGTCCTGCGGTCCGGAGGCCGCCGAACGGGCCACGAAGATCATGCCGGCCAGCGCGGCCAGGACGGACATGTTCATCATGACGAAGAAGTTGACCCGCTTGAGCTTCACGCCGGACAGCTCGGCCGCCCGGGAGTTGCCGCCCACCGCGTAGATGTGCCGGCCACCGGCCGTGTTGCGGGTGTAGAAGGAGTACGCGATCACCAGGACCAGCAGGATGATGCCCGAGATCGGGAAGCTGGTGCCGACGCGACCACTGGCGAAGCGCAGTGCCGCGAAGGCGATCACGCCGACCATGATGGCCATCCGCAGGATGGAGATCCACATGGGCGCCGGGTCGGCGTCCATCGCCCGCCGGGTCTTGCGGGCCTGGATCTCGCGCCACACCACTGCTACCGCTGCGGCCAGCCCGAGCAGCAGCGTGGCGTTGTTGTAGCCGGTGTTCGGACCGAACTCGGGCAGGAAGCCGGAGCCGATCTCCCGGAAGCCCTCCGGCACCGGAATGGTGTTGGCGTTACCGATGTACTGGTTGCCACCACGGAACAGCAGCATGCCGGCCAGGGTGACGATGAACGCCGGCACCCCGATGTACGCCACCCAGAAGCCCTGCCAGGCGCCGATGATCGCGCCGATGGCGAGGCCGAACAGGATGGCGACCGGCCAGGGCAGCGACCAGTCGGCCATCGACTTGGCGACCAGGATGCCCGCGAAGGCGGCGACGGAGCCGACCGAGAGGTCGATGTGCCCGGCCACGATCACCATGAGCATGCCGATGGCCAGAATCAGAATGTACGAGTTCTGCTGGAACAGCGCGATCAGGTTGTCCGACCGCAGGGTGAGGCCATCGGTCAGGATCTGGAACAGGACGACGATCGCCACCAGGGTGAAGATCATCCCGAACTGGCGAGCGTTGGAGGTCGTGCCTCCAAACAGGTTCTTCTGAAGGTCCTTGATACGGCTCATCGGGTGGCCAACTTCTTCGTCGAGGTCATCTGCTTCATGAGGGTCTCCGGGGTCGCGTCCGCCCGAGCGATCTCGCCCGTGATGGCGCCCTCGAACACGGTGTAGATGCGGTCGCAGAGCCCGATCAGCTCAGGCAGCTCCGAGGAGATGACGACGACGCCCTTCCCCTGGTCGGCGAGCCGCTGGATGATGCCGTAGATCTCGTACTTGGCGCCCACGTCGATGCCGCGCGTCGGCTCGTCGAGGATCAGCAGGTCCGGGTCGGTGAACATCCACTTCGCCAGGACGACTTTCTGCTGGTTGCCGCCGGAGAGCTTGGAGACGCTCTCGTCGACCGTCGGGGCCTTGGTCCGCAACTCCTTGCGGTACGCCTCGGCCGCCTGGTATTCCTCGACCTCGCTCAGCACGCCATGGTGCGAGATCTTGGACAGCTTGGCCGCCACCGTCGACGACTTGATGTCGTCGAGCAGGTTGAGGCCGATCGCCTTGCGGTCCTCGCTGACGTACGCGAGCCCGTTGTCGATCGCGTCCGCGACCGACTTGAGGACGATCTCCTTGCCGTCCTTGATGATGGTGCCCGACTCGTACACGCCGTAGGAGCGGCCGAAGACACTCATCGCGAGTTCCGTGCGGCCCGCGCCCATCAGACCGGCGAAGCCGACGATCTCGCCGCGGCGCACCACGAAGCTCTCGTTCTTGCAGACCTGCCGGTCGGCGGAGATCGGGTGCCGGACGTTCCAGTTGCGGACCTCGAAGAAGACGTCACCGATCTTCGGGGTGTGGTCCGGGAAACGGCTGCTCAGCTCGCGGCCGACCATGCCCCGCACGATCCGGTCCTCGTCGACCCCGTCCGCCTTGACGTCGAGGGTCTCCACGGTCCGGCCGTCGCGCAGGATGGTGATCTGGTCCGCGATCGCCTCGATCTCGTTCAGCTTGTGCGAAATCATGATCGAGGTGATGCCGCGGGACCGGAAACCGCGCAGCAGGTCCAGCAGGTGACGGGAGTCGGCCTCGTTCAGGGCCGCCGTGGGCTCGTCCAGGATGAGCAGCTTCACGTCCTTGGCGAACGCCTTGGCGATCTCGACGAGCTGCTGCTTGCCGACCCCGATGTCCTTGATCAGGGTGTCCGGGTCTTCTTCCAGACCGACCCGGGCCATCAGGTCCAGCGCCATCCGGTTCGCGGCCTTCCAGTCGATCGCGCCCCGCTTGCGCGGTTCGTTGCCGAGGAAGATGTTCTCGGCGATCGACATCCCGGGAATGAGCGCGAGCTCCTGGTGGATGATCACGATGCCAGCGTTCTCGCTGGCCCGGATGTCGGAGAACTTGCTCTCCGACCCCTGATAGATGATCTTGCCGTCGTAGCTGCCGTGTGGGTAGACCCCGCTGAGCACCTTCATCAGGGTGGACTTGCCCGCACCGTTCTCGCCGCAGATGGCATGGATCTCGCCGGCGCGAACCACCAGGTTGACGTCGGAGAGGGCCTTGACTCCGGGGAACTCCTTGGTGATGGAGCGCATCTCAAGGAGGATCGGCACGTCGCTCATAGCTCGTACCACCTCGCCAACGTCATCGGTTGCCTCCGGAAGGTTGAACCTTCACTTGGTTTTGTTGTTGACGGCAACGTATTGCGGCCGGAGGGCTATCCGCAAGGCGAGAGACTGTTGAAAAAGTAACAATCCGGCAATATAGACGTAGCAGAGTATTCGCCCGTCACAGCCACCTCAGCAGCCCCTCCGGGCACCTTCGCCTGTCGGTGGCAACGTTGTCAAATGGAGCGCGACGCCGCTATCGACTCCTGCCACCCTCCCCAGGCCCGCCACCAGGCACGATCCCGCCAGGCGCCCGAAGCGGGCAGCGGGCGACGCGATCGGCCAGCATTGAATGATCTTGATCGAGCCGCAGGGCGGTCGACGCCCCCAGGACGGCACGACAGCCGTCGGCCGCCGGTGTGACCCACGCCTCTGCGCACGGGCCGAATCGACGATGATCGTCTCGTCAGGCCCCGGACCAGGAAGTGGACTGCTCTCCAACGTCCCTTACGGGCGAATCGGGGCGGTTCGCCAGCGCCGCGCCCGCGCGGTGCCTGCCGGTCAGGACGGGCGCAGCACGGCCTTGATCACCCCGTCTTCCCGGCGGTCGAAGCGCCGGTACAACTCCGGGGCGTCGGCGAGGGTGCCGCAATGGGTGACGATCATGCTGGGCCGCGCTCGACCGGCGACGACCAGGTCGCGCAGCAGTGTGGTGTACCGGCGGTCGTGGGTGCGACCGAACCGGACCGCGACCCCCTTGGCGAACAGCGCCCCCCAAGGCGCGACCAGGTCCTCCTGGCCGTCAGCACCGGGGGCGGGGTGCGGGTCCCGGTCCGGGTAGACACCGGCTACCGCGATCGCGCCGGCGGCGTTGACCAGCCGGGCGGCGTCGGTGATGACCTGGTTCGGACGCTCCCGGTCCGGGTGCTCCCGGTCACGTGCCTGGAACCCGACCGCGTCGATGACCTTGTCGACCCCACCCAGCTTCTCCTCGCCGAGCGGCAACCCGGCCCGGGCCCGATCGGCGCGGATCTGCTCGACCGGGTCGCCCCGGCGGAAGTCGACAGGCACCGCGCCGACCTCGCCGGCCTTGTCGAGGCGGGCGTCGACGCCGTCGACGGAGTACACCACCCGGGCGCCGCGCAGCAGTGCCGAGTAGGCGCCGAGCAGACCGATGGTGCCGGCGCCGAAGACCGCCACGGTGTCGCCGGGCTCGACCTCGGCGAGGGTGGCGGCGGCGTGCCAGCCGGTGACGAACGCGTCGGCGAGCAGCACGAAGTCGTCCTCGTACGCGTCCCCCGGCTCGCCGGGCAGCGGCACACAGTTGGCGTCGGCCCACGGCACGCGCAGCAGGTCGGCCTGCGCACCCCGGTACGGACCCATCCCCGCGTACCCGTACGCCGCGCCCGGCCCCTCGGCCCGGGCCCGCAGGCAGGCCGCCGACAGCCCTCGGGCGCACATCACACACGTTCCGCAGAACAGGTGCGTGGGGATCACCACCCGGGTGCCCGGCCGCACGGTCTGCACCGCCGCGCCCACCTCCTGCACGACACCCAACGGTTCGTGCCCGAGCACCAGACCCGGCTCGGCGCTGGTTCGTCCGTCGTACATGTGCAGGTCGGTGCCGCACAGGGCGGTGGAGGTGATCCGCACCAGCGCGTCGGTCTGCGCCTCCAGTGTCGCGTCGGGCACCTCGCGCACCTCGACCGTCCGGACGTCGGCGTACACGACGGCTCTCATCACGGATCTCCTGTTCGGCGCTGGGCCCGGCGGTCTTCCCCCGGCTGCGCCGTTCATGCCGGGCCGGCCCCACGGGGCGGGCCGCCGGTGCTATCTTAGGACCCCTAGGTTTCCGCTTAACGAGACAAAGGTTCGGTATGCCACGGCAGGGTCTGACCAGCGCGCGCGTCTCGGCCGCCGCAGCCGAGCTGGCGGACGCGGTCGGCCTGTCCCGGTTGACCGTCGCGGCCGTCGCCCGACACTTCGGGGTCTCCGACGCCGCCCTGTACGTCCACGTCCGCAGCCGCGACGCGCTGATCGAACACGTCGCGGTGCGGGCGGCGGCCACGTTCGCCGACGCGCTCGCGCTCGCGGTGGCGGGGCGGGCCGGCCACCAGGCCCTCATCGGGTTCGCCGACGCCTGGCGCGCCTTCGCCGTGACGCACCCCGGGCAGTACGCGGCGACCCAGCTTCAGCTGCCGCCCGAGGTCGGCACCCGGTCGGCGGGGCACCTGCGCCTGATCGAGCTGAGCTACGCGATGCTGCGCGGGTACGGGCTCGACGAACCGGCACTCACCGACGCGGTGCGGTTCGTCCGCAGCACCTTCCACGGCTTCACCAGCCTCGAAACGGTCGACGGTTTCGGGCATCCTCGCAGCGTCGACGCGTCGTGGCAGTCGATCCTCGACGCGGTGCACACCACGTTGAGCAACTGGCCGACCGAGACCCGGGAGCAGCAGTGAACAGCCACGACCAGTCGATCGAGTCGACCGACGGGACCCGCCTGGTGGTACGACGCCTGGGCGTCGGGGACCCCGTCGTCCTGGTGCACGGCTCGGGTGGCGGGCTGCACTCCTGGGCCGCCGTCGCGGAGCACCTCGCCCACGAGCACGAGGTGTGGCTGCCGGCCCGGCGCGGCTACGGTCCCAGTGACGTCCCGGCCGGCACCAAGTCCTTCCGGGACGAGACCGCCGACCTGATGGCCGTCATCGAGTCGGCCCGCCGATCCTCAGGCCGACCGGTCCATCTCGTCGGCGCGTCCTATGGAGCGACAGCGGCGCTGCACACCGTCCTGGCCGATCCGCGCCCCGTCCGCTCGCTGGCCGTCTTCGAGCCGCCGCTCTTCGCGGCCGGGGCGGAGATCGCGCCGCCGCTCGACCGGTACCGCGCCGCCTTCGAGCGCGACGACGCCGCCGCGATGGCCGCGGCCCTGAACGACGTCACCCGGGTTCCGGCCGAGGTCGTCGCCGCGATCGCCGCCAGCGCGGGCGACCGGGTGCCCGACCCGGTCGAGGCGCGCCGCTCGGCGGTCGGCTGGCTGCACGACCTGGAGGCTCTCGCGCAGGACAGCACGGACATCAGCCGGTGGTCCTCGATCGGCGTACCGACTCTCCTCATGGCCGGCGCGGACACCTGGGAGCCGATGCCCACCACGATGGCCACCCTCGCGGCGACGATCCCGGCGGCCCGTTACCTCGTCTGGCCAGGTCAGTCGCACTTCGTGACGATGACGGCGCCCACCCTGGTCGCCGACGCGCTGCGGCAGTTCTTCGCCGAGGCCCCGCCGCTCTGACCCCACCCGCCCGCACGGCGGCGGCCGGTGGTGCACCGGCCGCCGCCACGGACCACCATCGGCTGACCGGACAACGGTCACTGACCGTCCACTCCGGGCAACACTGCGCGGCCACTCAGTAGCATCGACGAGTCACGATTTTCAGGCGGACCACTCCCCGACCGGATCGAGCACTCGCCATGACCACCGAGCAGACCACGTCTCCCCCGCGAGCCGGTGTCGGCATCGCCGCTCAGGGGCTGGGCCAGAGCGTGCGAGGCGGCCGCCAGATCCTGGCCGACATCTCCCTGAGCATCGCGCCGGGCGAGCTGGTCGCGATCGTCGGCGCCAGCGGCGCCGGTAAGACCACCCTGCTGGAGGTCCTCGCCGGGGTGCAGCACCCGACAGCGGGCACCGTGACGTACGACGGCACCGCCGCGACCGGCGCCATCGGGGTGGTGCCGCAGGACGACATCATCCACCGCGAGCTGCCAGTGGCCCGCACCCTGCGGTACGCCGCCCGACTACGCCTCCCCTCCGCCACCGAGCCGGAGGAGATCAGTGACCGGGTCGCACAGGTGCTCGCCGAGCTGCGACTCACCGACCGGGCCGGCACGCCGGTCGGCCTGCTCAGCGGCGGTGAACGCAAGCGCGCCAGCATCGCCGTCGAGTTGCTCACCCGACCCGGCGTGTTCTTCCTGGACGAACCCACCTCCGGACTCGACCCGGCGATCGCCGTGGAGCTGCTCCGGGTGCTCCGCGCGCTCGCCGACACGGGAGCCACTGTCGTGCTGACCACTCACCAGGTCACCGACATGGACCACTGCGACCGGGTCGTCGTGCTGACCCGTCAGGGCCGGCTGGCCTTCAGCGGCACCCCGGCCGCCGCCCGGGAGTTCTTCGGCCTGCGGTCCCTCGTCGAGCTGCACCTCCGACTCGACGACACCACCCGGCCCGCCGAGTGGCCCGACCGCTTCGCCGAACAGCGCGACGCCGACCAGCCGGCCGGAAGCACCACCGACCAGCCGGCCGGAAGCACCGCCGTGCAGCCGGCCCGGAGCACCGCCGAGCAGCCGGCCCGGAGCACCGCCGATGACGGCGGCGCCGTGCCGCCACCCCGGCGCGCCGGCCGGCTGCGCCAGTGGGCGGTCCTCACCGCGCGCAACGCGGAGATCGTCGCCCGCAACCGGCTGACGCTGGCGATCCTGCTCGGCTCCCCGCTGATGGTGCTCGGCATGTTCGCGCTGCTGTTCCGGCCGGGGGCGTTCGAGCCGAGCCGACCAAGCCCGACGGTGACCGTGATGATCCTCTTCTGGATCGCGTTCGGCGGCTTCTTCTTCGGGCTGACCTACGGGCTCCTCCAGATCTGCACCGAGCTGCCGATCCTGCGCCGGGAGCGGCTGGCCGGTGTCCGGCTGGCCCCGTACCTGTTGGCGAAGGTCGCGGTGCTGCTGCCACTGCTCGCCCTGGTGGACCTGGCGCTGCTCGGGGTGCTGCGCGGCATGGACCGGCTCCCGCCGGTCGGCGGCGCCGACTTCGCCGCCCTGTACGCGACCCTGCTGCTCTCCTCGGCGGCGGCGCTCGCCCTCGGCCTGCTCTGCTCGGCGGCCGTGTCCGACGCGGCGCAGGCGACGCTCATGCTGCCGATGCTCTGCTTCCCGCAGGTGCTGTTCGTCGGCGCGATCCTGCCGGTGCCGGCCATGGCTGTCGGCGGTCAGTGGCTCAGTTACGCGATGTCGAACCGGTGGGCGTTCGAGGGCCTGGGGCACACCGCCGGGGTGGAGCGGCTCTGGCGCGACGGCGGCTCCCCGCTCGGCCCGCCGCTACTGGCCACGTACGGCGACAGCTTCTCCCGACCGGTGTGGGTCGACTGGCTGGTGCTCGGCGGCTTCGTGCTGCTCTTCCTGGGCGCGGCCTGGGCGGTGCTGGTCCGGAGGGACTTCCGTCGTGCGTAGTGAGCCGGCCCCGCACACCTCCCCCACCGCGCTGCCGGGATACGCCGCCACCGGCCGGATCGACGAGCTGCGCGCCACCGAGTACCGACACCTGGACGCCGACGGGCGGGTGTACCTCGACTACGCCGGGGCCGGGGTGACGGCCCAGGCCCAGGTGCGCGCCCACCACGATCGGTTGCTCGCCGGCCTGTACAGCAACCCGCACTCGGAGAACCCGACCAGCGCGGCGGCCGGTTCGCTGGTGGAGTCGGCGCGACGCGCGGTGCTCGACTTCTTCCGCGCCGACCCGGCCGAGTACGCGGTCGTCTTCACCCCGAACGCCAGCGGCGCCTGCCGGCTGGTCGGCGAGGCGTACGACTTCGGCAGGACCGCGTCACTGGTGCTGACCTGGGACAACCACAACTCGGTCAACGGCATCCGCGAGTACGCCCGGTCCGCCCGCGGGTCCGTGCGCTATGTGCCGTTGGACGGGCCGGAGCTGCGGGTCGCCGAGTCGGACCTGGTCGCGGCGCTCGACGCCGGCCGGGGCCGCCTGGCCCGTCGGTCGCGTCGGCGCGGGCTGTTCGCCTATCCGGCGCAGAGCAACTTCTCCGGCGTGCAGCACCCGCTGGGCTGGGTGGAGCTGGCCCACCAACGGGGCTACGACGTGCTGCTCGACGCTGCCGCCTTCGCGCCGACGAACCGGCTGGACCTCAGCGTCGTACGGCCGGACTTCGTGTGCCTGAGCTGGTACAAGCTCTTCGGCTACCCGACCGGCGTCGGCGCGTTGCTGGCTCGCCGTTCGGCGCTGGCCCGGTTGCGCCGGCCGTGGTTCGCCGGCGGCACGATCCGGGCGGTGAGTGTGCAGGGTGACTGGCACCGGCCGATGGACGACGAGTCGGCGTTCGAGGACGGCACGCTCAACTTCCTGAGCATCCCGGACGTGGAGTTCGGCCTGCGTTGGCTCGACTCGATCGGCGTGGACCTCGTCCACTCCCGGGTCGGCCTGCTCACCGCCTGGCTGCTGGAGCGGCTGGCCACCCTGCGGCACGACACCGGCGGGCCGCTGGTCGAGGTGTACGGGCCGACGACGGGTGCGGGGCGCGGCGGCACTGTGACGTTCAACCTCCGCCACCCGGACGGCACTGTGGTCGACGAACGGCTCGTGGCGCGGGAGGCGGCAGCTGCCGGCATCTCCCTGCGTACCGGTTGTTTCTGCAATCCCGGCGCGGGCGAGGGCGCGTTCGGGATCAGTCGGGCCGCGACGCGGCAGCGGCTGTTGGCGGGGGTCGACACGATCGACAAGTACCTCGCGGCGCTGCGGCTGCCGACGGGCGGCGCGGTCCGCGTCTCGTTCGGACTGGCGTCCACGGCGACCGACGCGGAACGCTTCGTCGCCTTCGTCCAGTCGACCTACCTCAACCGTGAGGCCGGCGCGGAGTCACCACTGCCACCTCGGCTGCGCTGTTGACCGGGCCGGCCGGTCAGCCGACCTGGGCCACCGGTGCCGGGCGGTGCTTGATCTCCTCCATGAACGGGAACCGGGCGGTCAGCTCGGCGATCGTCAGGCCGGCCCGCCAGGCCGCGGCCACGTGGGCGACCTGCGTGAGGTCCATGACGTCACCGCGCGCGAGAACCTCGCCCGAGACCCGAAGGTCGATCATGAAGTATCGAGCCTGCGATCCCAGTCCCACGCAGACCACGCCCTCGTCGGAGTGCAGCTCGGCGCAGGTGAACCGGGCCCGCCCCTGCTCCGGCGCGGTCACCCGGCCGACATCGAGCCCGTGCCGGGCAGCGGTGTCGATGAGCGCGGGGGCCAGGCCACCCCGCTCGACCAGGTCCGGGTAAAGGCGCACACCCAGCGCCGTCGACGCCTCGCTCATGACTGACTCCCACTTCCTTGTGACAGAGACCAGCAGCGCGCAGGTTACGGAAACGTTTCCGGCACGCCTCGCCATCCTGTCGCGGGTGGACGCCCCACGGCAATAGGAAGGGTCGATTCGACCGCTATCGAGTAACAGTCGTGCCGCCGCCGAACTCCGTCGACGGGTCAGCGCCGTCCATCTCGGAGGCATCGATCGACAGCAGGTCAACGACAGCGGTCCGGCGCTTGCCGCTCACTGGTCAGCATCGGGCGGTAACGGACGGTCGTGGTATTGGAAACACTCTTGACAGAAAGCCACGATATCGACATACTTCGCTCCAGAGAGCGCTCTCTATCCTGGTCAAGCGCCTCCACCACCCCCACGCTGAGGAGCCTCCCGTGTTCACAGCCCGGCCCAGCCTCCGCTTCCGCCCTCTCGTACTCCTGGCGGTCGCCCTCGTCGCGACCACGACGGCGCTCGTCCTCCCGGCGCACCCCGACCGGGCCGAGGCCGCCATCGGCCCCATCACCTGGCAGGACGAGTTCAACTCCCCCGCCGGCACCCCCGTCGACCAGAACAAGTGGCGGTTCGACATCGGCGGCGGCGGCTGGGGCAACAACGAGCGGCAGTACTACACGAACAGCACCAGCAACGCCGTCCACGACGGCCAGGGCAACCTGGTCATCACCGCCCGTCGGGACAACCCCGCCAACTACCAGTGCCACTACGGGCGCTGCGAGTACACCTCCGCGCGGTTGCTGACGGCGGCCACCTTCACCCAGACGTACGGGCGCTTCGAGGCCCGGATCAAGATCCCGCGCGGCCAGGGCATCTGGCCGGCCTTCTGGATGCTCGGCACCGGCGGCGGGTGGCCCGACGCTGGCGAGATCGACGTCATGGAGAACATCGGCCGGGAGCCGAACACCGTCTACGGCACCGTGCACGGGCCCGGCTACTCCGGCGGCGGCGGCATCACGGGCAGCCGCACCCTCGGCGCGCCGCTCGCTGACACCTTCCACACCTACCGGGTGGACTGGGAACCGAACGTGATCACGTGGTACGTCGACGGCGTGCAGTACCACCGGGTCGATCCCGCTCGGCTCGGCGGCAACCGCTGGGTGTTCGACCACCCCTTCTTCATGATCCTCAACGTGGCGGTCGGCGGTAACTGGCCCGGCTACCCGGACGGCTCGACCCAGTTCCCGCAGCAGATGCTCGTCGACTACGTCCGGGTGTCCAGCTACACCTCGGGCGGGGGCGACCCGGGGGCCGGCACCAGCCGGATCCGGGGTGCGCAGAGCGGTCGTTGCATCGACATCCCCGGCGCCAACCCGGTGGAGGGCGCCAAACTCCAGATCTGGGACTGCAACACCACGGCGGCCCAGAGCTGGACCTTCGCCTCCGACGGGACCATCCGCGCGATGGGCAAGTGCATGGACCCGGCCTGGGCCGGCACCGCCAACGGCACCGAGGTCAACCTGGTCAGCTGCAACGGCAACAGCGCCCAGCGCTTCACCCTCAACGCCGCCGGCGACCTGGTCAACCTGAACGCCAACAAGTGCGTGGACGTACGGGAGGCCAACCCCAACAACGGCGGCAAGCTGCACCTCTGGGACTGCCTCGGCGCGGCCAACCAGAAGTGGTCTCGCATCTGACCACCCGTTCACCGGTGGGCCGTCCGAGCGCAGCTCGGGCGGCCCACCGGTGTGTGTCCGCGTTCCCGGCAGACCGATTGGCTCGATGAAGGCAGCGGCCAGGCTTGCGCCCTCTATGTTCGGATTAATCCACAATCTGGCAGTTCCGGGAGTGAGCTCATGTCGCACCACCTCGATACGCCCCTCGCCGCCCAGGGCGGCCAGCTGTACATCGACGACCTCTTCGTCTTCAACGGCGACCGCGCCACTGTCTTCGTCATGGACGTGAACAGTTCGGTGACCAAGGCGGACATCAAGCGCGGCTTCCACGCCGAGGCGCGCTACGAGATCAAGATTCACATCAATGGCGCCGAGGCGGAGGACCTGACCTACCGGTTCGCCTTCGGCGAACCGGACGGCGACGCCCGGCAGGCCCTCCAGTTGTACGAGCTCACCGGGGCCGACGCCCGCGACGACGCCGCGATGGGCACCCCCATCGTCGAGGGGCGGACCGGCGAGGTCACGGCCGGCGGCAACGTGCGGGTCTGGGCCGGCCGGATCACCGACCCCTTCTTCATCGACCTCGACGAACTCGCCACCATCAACGGCGCGGTCAAGAACGGCTCAGTGGTGGACCGTTCCGCGTGGCGGGCCGACCAGGCCAGGAACAGCTTCGCCGGCACCACCGTCGAGTCGATCGTTCTCGAGGTCTCCCATGACGAGCCACTGCTGCGCGAGGGCACCGAGATCGGCGTGTGGTGTCGCACCCTGCTGGCCACCGACGCCGGCGGCTGGCGCCAGATCAACCGCGCCGGCCACCCCATGATGTGGCCGATCTTCTGGCCCCACGACACCGACTTCTCCGACCCCGCCAACTTCCGGCACCCCGGCAGCGACCTCGCCGAAGGCGGCGAGGAGATCGCGAACGCGGTCGCCGGGGTCGTCAAGGCGAACGGCACCGCGCCGGATCCACAGGCGTACGGCTGGAGCGTCGCCCGGCAGCTCTACCCCGACCTGCTGTCGTACACGGTCGGCACGGCAGCGAACTTCGGCTTCGCGGGCCGCAACGGACGGGGCCTGGCCGACAACGCGCCCGAGGTGATGTTCTCCCTGGTTCTCAACACCGCGACCACCTCCGGTCTCACCTCGGAGGTCACCAAGGCGGCCCGTTCCGCCACATTCCCGTACGTGGTTCCGGCCTGAGGCTGCTCGCGGGGCTCGGCGGCCAGCAGGGCGCCGGGCCCTCGCCGAGACCGAACACGACCACCGGCCGACGACCGGGTGACGTTCGCGTCGTTCAGCCCATTATGGGCGTTTTGCGTAGTTAGTCTCGGAAGCGCTTCCCAGGTTTTCTAGGACGAAGGAGACTCGATGCGCAGAAAGATTCTCGCGGGCCTGGCCGGCGTTGCCGCCGTCGCCGCGCTCGCCGGACCCGCCGCCGCGGACACCACGGGCAACACTGTCGTCACCCTCACCGTCGACGCCGCCGGTGGTCTGTCGATCACTGTGCCGTCGACGGCGAACATCGGCAACGGCGTGGAGGGCACGACCGTCTCCGGTCAACTCGGCCCGGTCACCGTGCTGGACCAACGCGGGTCGCTCACCCCCAACTGGACCGCCAACGTCATCTCCACCGACTTCACCACCGGCGGCGGCAGCTCCGGCGAGACGATCCCGAACATCAACGTCCTGTACTGGTCCGGCCCCGCGACGGCGACCGCCGGCGGCGGCACCTTCACACCGGGCCAGCCGACCTCCGCCGACGCGGTGGTCATCAACGTGCCCCGGACGGCGATGACCCACACCGGCGGCACCGGCAACAACTTCGCCGCCTGGAACCCCACCCTGGTGGTGAACGTGCCCGTCGGCACCGTCCAGGGTGTCTACACCGGGACGGTGACACATTCGGTGTTCTGAGCCGCTCGGCCGGCTGGTGCTGCTGGCCTCGGTCGCCCTCGTGGCGCTCGGGGTTTCGGCGGCACCAGCCGTTGCCGTGCGGGAGCAGCGACACGATCCGGCCGAGGAGGCCGCGATCAGCATCCGGATGCTGGACATCCCGGCGAGTCGGGTGCAGGATCCCCGCGCCCGGGTCTACATCGTGGACCACCTGGAGCCCGGGGCGACGATCAACCGCCGGGTCGAGGTGCAGAACACCTCCGCCGAGACGCAGAAGATCGAGTTCTATGCCGGCGCCGCGTCGGTCGAGAACAACGCCTTCACCGTGCCCGAGGGGCGCACCGGCAATGAGCTCAGCGGGTGGATCCGGCTGAGGACCGCCGCGATGCGGCTGGACCCGGGCGAGCGACGACCGGTCGAGGTCGAGGTCGCCGTGCCGGAGAAGGCCTCGAAGGGCGAGCGGTACGCCGCGATCTGGGCACAGGTCACCAGCGCGACGGAAGGCGCCGGCAACGTCACCCAGATCCACCGGGTGGGCATCCGGGTCTACCTCGACGTCGGTCCGGGTGGTGAGCCGCCAACGGACTTCCGGATCGAGGGGTTGGCCGCGGAGCCCGGCACCGGCGAGTTCCCCGTCGTCACCGCGAAGGTCACCAACACCGGTGAACGCGCGCTGGACATGACCGGCACCCTGTCGCTGACCAAGACCGCGGTCCAGGCCGGACCGTTCAAGGTGACCAACGGGGTGACGATCCTGCCCGGCCAGAGCGGTCAGGTTCGGATCGAAATCAACCAGACGCTGCCCGCGGGTACCTGGGACGTGCACGCGACGCTCGCCAGCGGCACTGTGCAGCGCACCGCAACCGGGAAGATCGTCCTTCCCGTCGCGGCGCCGATGACGGTCTCGGCCTCCAGCGGGCCGAGTTGGCTGGTCTACCTGGTCGGCGGGATCGCCCTGCTGGTGCTGGGCACCCTTGGTGGCTGGCATCTCGTCCGCAGGCACCGGACCCGGTTGGCCTGACGCCCGCACCACCGCAGAGACTGCCCGGCCGTTGCCTTCCAACGGCCGGGCAGCGGCGTCCCGCCAGCGAAGCGACCCTAGATGACGGAGTGGGTCACGACCGCCACGTAGTCGCCGACCACCACTCCGGACGGGATGGCCACCCACAGGGTGGGGTTCCAGGTCGCGGCGTTCGGGCCCCCCGCCTGGCCGGACCACCCGGCGGCGGTACGCGGGGTGGACAGCGACGCCCCGGGCTGCGGCACGAAGGTGCCGATCCCGGTGCTGGCCAGGGCGGGCCCGGAGGCGTACGTGATGTTGCTGGTGGGGATGGTCTCGCCGCCCGAGCCGGAACCCGTGGTGAAGCTCGTGCTGGAGACGACGCTGACCCAGTTTCCGGAGAACGGCCCCCGGTCGTCCGTGACGGTCACCGGACCGAGTTGGCCTGAGACGCCGGTCGTGCCCGAGGTGACGGTGCCGAGTGCGGAGACCGCCGGGACGCTGATGGAGAGCCCGCCGAGCGGGGTGATGACCAGGTCGACCGGTCGGGTCGCGGACTGGTCGAACGAGTCGGTCACCCGGACGGTGAACGGGAACGTCCCGGCCTCGGTGGGCGTGCCGGAGAGCAGCCCGGTGAGCGGGTCGAGGGTCAGCCCGGCCGGCAGGCTCCCCGCGCTGACCGCCCAGGTGAACGGGCCCGTGCCGCCGGTGACAGTCAGCTGGTACTGGTACGGGTCGTACGCCTTGCCGGGTGGGGGCGGTGGGAAGGTCAGCGTCGGTGGCGCGTTGACGGTCACCGACGCGGAGGCGGGCGACTGTGGACCGGTCCCGGCGGCATTCGTCGCGGCCACCTGGAAGGTGTACGAGGCACCGGCGGTCAGCCCGGTGACGATCTGGGTCGTGGCGGTGCCGGTGAAGACCCGGGGGGTCTGCGCCACGGCACCGAGGTAGGGCGTCACCGTGTAACCGGTGATCGGCGACCCCCCGTTGGCCGGGGCCGTCCAGCTCACCGTGGCGGCGTTGGTGCCCGCGGTGGCCGAGGTGTTCGTCGGGGCCGCGGGCAGCGTGTACGGGACCACCGCCGCCGAGGGTGGGCTGGCCGCACCGGTGCCGTAGGCGTTCACCGCTGCCACCCGGAAGGTGTACGACGCGCCGACGGTCAGCCCGGTCAGGGTGCGACTGGTGGTGGAGGCGTCGAAGGTGACTGTCGGTTGGGTGACGCCGTCCCGGATCGGGGTGATCAGGTAACTGGTGATCGGGCTGCCGTTGTTCGCCGGCGCGGTCCAGCTCACGGTGGCGCTGGCGCCACCAGCGACAGCGGTGGGCGTGCTCGGCGTGCCGGGGGCGGACGCGTAGACGTAGCTCGCCGATCCGGCGGAGCCTCGGGTGACGACGCTGACCGTGACTGTCGCCGGGCTGGACCGGGCGGGCATGGCGGAGATGCCGAGGGTGCCGTCGGGGTTCACGGTGAAGCAGCCGGCGGCCGGGCCGGAGGTGCACGGCACCAGCAGCACCGACGTGCCGGCCTGCTGCTCGGCGGCCGTACCGATGGTGATCGCTGTCGCTGCGGTGAGGTTGCTGCCGCCGACGGTGACCGGGATGCCTCCGGAGACCGTGCTCTGCGCCGGGGTGACGGTGACGCCGCTCGGTGCGGTGGCCGGCGCGACCGGGGTGGTGCCGGTGGCGAGACCCGGGTTCGCGTCGATCGACGACGAGGTCGCCACCGTCGCGGTCTGGATCTGTGCCGGCGTCACGCCGGTGCCGGTGACGGTCGCGGTGACCGTGATGGGCGGCAGGAAGGTTCCGCCGGCGAACGGGCCGTTGCTGTTGGTGCAGGTGACGCTCTGACCGGAGGGTGCGCCGCAGACCCAACCGGAGCCGAACGCGCCGCGCGGGACGACACCGGCGGGGAGGGTCTGGGTGACCGAGATCGGTGCCGTCTCGGCGGTGCCGGCGTCGACTCCCGCGGTGATCGAGTAGGTCACCGGGTCACCGGGCTGTGGGGTGGCACCGACCGCGCTGGTCTGCGCCACGTTCAGGTCGGGTACCGGGTTGAAGCTGACCGCCCGGGCGTCGTCGACCTCGTGGAAGTCGGTGACCGAGCCGGTCGAGCCCACCCAGCCGAAGGCGAGTTGCCGAGGGTAGCCGTTGGCGTTGAGCCAGGTCGGCGACGGGTACAGGCTGGGCGACACCACCGGGAGCGCGCCTTCCAGGGTTCGGGCCTGCCCGCCGACCGGGGTGAATCTGACCCGGTACTGGCCGGCGGGAGCGGTGATGCCGGTGTCGGTGGTGTACGACGACGAGGTGGTGTTGACGACGACCTCGACCGGCACCACCGACGCCGCTCGGGTGCTGGCCCGCAGCGGCAGCGCAGGAGCCGAGGTGCTTGCGGCGGTGCTGTTCAGCGCGCAGTAGCCGACCCCGTTGCGGCCCGGTCCCCGGACCACCACCTGGCCGGGGACCCGCGCGTTGGTGGTCGAGATGTACGGCGGGTTCGTGCAGCCGGTGCCCTGGTACGTGCTGTTGCTGAAGTTGCCGAAGACGTCCAGGCCGATGCCCAGGTAGCCGTTGGAGAGTCCCGCCGACACGCCGTTGAAGGCCGCCGAGTAGCCCAGCGAGCCGCCCGACGGGCCGAGGGTGGACGGCGACCTCGGGTTGGCCGGGTCGACGGCGGCCAGCGCGAAGGCGAGGCCGTCCGCGCCCGGGTTGCCGCCGCCGTACTGGTAGGTGTTGAAGGTCAGGTGCAGGCCCTGCGAGGTGGGGACGCTCACCGCGCCGAACACCCCGCCCTGCCGGTTGACGGTCGCGGGGGTGAGGCGCAGTTTGCCCGCGCCCTGCGGGTCGGTGGCTGTGGTGCAACTCAGCAGTGGGCCGGTGGTGGAGTTGCCGGCCGCGCTCAGGCAGGCGGCGTTGGTAGTCCCGGTGCCGGGCACTGCTGGCAGCGACACCGCGCCGATGCCGTTCGCGGTGTTCTGGTGAAAGGGCTGGTCGAACAGGACGGAGCCGGCCGCCGACGCCGGGAGCGGTTCGACCACGAGCATCCCGGCGAGCACGACGATGATCAGCGCCCCGGCGCTCGACGGACCACGCCGGTTCCACAACGACATGCCCACTCCCAGCTTTCACTCCAGTACCGATTCGGACTATAACCCCCAAAAACACCCATAATTTCGGTACTCGGATAACCGCGGCAGGCCGACGACCGCCAGCGGAAACGGACCGACCCCCGCCGGCACTCCTGCCGAGGGGGTCGGTCCGTGCGAGATTCGGGACGAGGGCGCTCAGCCCTCGATGTCGCGGGGGTCACGGCTGCGGGGGTAGGTGTTCTTCTCCCCGATCGTGCCGTCCTGCTTCTTGACCACGTGTTCGACGCCGCGGTCGGCCGCCATCTCGCGGCCCTGGGCCTGCGCGTCGGCCTTCACGTCATGCGTGCTGCTGGCCCGCTCGTTGCCCTCCGGCTTGTTCTTCCACTGACCGTCCTCGTGGTACGTGTCGACGTCACCCTTGACCATGGCCGGCTCCTCCCTGGGTCCGAACTGTTCCCCGAATCAGTGCCCCGAGAAGCACCGGGCAAACCGCCGTCCTCAGGAGACGGCCGGGCAGTTGTTGCTCACCCGCCGCAGGATCTGTTCGCGTTCGTCGGTGGTGATGCCCGACGGCTCGCCGTCGAAGTGCGTCTCGACCTTCTCCCAGCCTCGGCGCTGCTCGTAGTGCAGGTGCGGCGCGCCGGAGTTGCCGGTGCTGCCCAGTTTCCCGATCTGCTCGCCCTGGGCGACCTTCTGACCCACCTCGACCAGTGGTGGTTCGAGCAGGTGCAGGTACTGCGTCTCCCACTTGCCGCCGTGATCGATCTTCACCCAGTAACCGCCGCCGCGCCCGCGCGGACCCTCCGGGTTCTCCGGGGTACGACCACCGAGCGACCCGTTGACGCCCGCCACGGTGACAGTTCCGGCATAGGACGCGAGCACCGGCCGCCCCCACGTCTCGCCCTCGACGGGAAAGAAGTCGACGTCGTAGTCGTCGTGGCCGGGATAGGTGCTGAGCTGCCACGTCTCCCCACAGGCCACCGGCATCTGGAAGAGCGGACGCGGCCCGGCCGGTCGCAGCATCGGCACCGCCACCACCGCGATGCCCAGGACGGCCGCCACCGCGACGAGCGCGAGGAGGACGCGGATGGCACGGCGTCGGGGGCGGCGGTGGGCACGGGCTCTGGCGGGGCGGCCGGTCGTCACCGGCCCGAGCATGGCAGATCCCGGCAACGCCACGGCGCCGGGTCAGCGCCTCAAAGCCCTGTCGCACCGCGAGCGGTGACATTGCAGTCGCATCGTCAACGAGGTACCGTCGCATTCAATGCAGTTGTATTGCAAAGAGAGTGGGCCCCCATGCACGTGATCCCGTTGTCCGAGGCGACCACCGACCTGCTCGACCTGGTCGGCGGCAAGGCCGCCGGGTTGGGCGAGCTGATCCGGCGCGGCGAACGGGTCCCCGAGGGCTTCTGCGTCACCACCGAGGCACACCGACTCGGCGTGGTACCGGCCGCCGAGGTCGTCGCCGCGTACCAACGGCTCGGCGCGGGCCGGGTCGCGGTGCGCTCCAGCGCCACGGCGGAGGACCTGCCCGACGCGAGCTTCGCCGGGCAACACGACACCGTGCTCGACGTCGTCGGCGACGCCGAGCTGATCGCCGCCGTCGAGAAGTGCTGGGCCTCGCTGCACAGCGACCGGGCGACCGCCTACCGCGACGCCCGACAGATCGACAACCGGCAGGTGCGGATGGCCGTCGTGGTGCAATGCATGATCACGCCCACGGTGGCCGGGGTGCTGTTCACCGCGAACCCGCTGAGCGGGCGGCGCGACGAGATGACCGTCGACGCGGCCCCCGGTCTCGGCACGGCCGTGGTGGACGGCGCGGCGACTGTGGACCACTACGTCCTCGACGGCGTCAGCCGAGCCGACACCGGCTGCCTGACCTCCGCACACCTGGCCGATCTGCGCGCCACCGGCGAACGGTTGCAGGCCCACTTCGGTTGCCCGCAGGACATCGAGTGGGCGATCGACGCGCACGACGTCCAGTGGCTGCTGCAGGCCCGGCCGATCACCACGATGTTTCCGCAGCCGCCGGCCACCGACAAGCCCCTCCCCCGGGTCTACCTGGAGTTCGGTCACGTCCAGGGCATGCTGCGACCGGTCACCCCGATGGGCATGGCGACACTGCGGACGCAGATCACCGCCATGCTGGCCGCGCTCGGGGTGCGGGTGGAGATCGTGGACATCGGTGGGCGGCTCTACGGCGACCTGACCGACCTGGCCCGGGACCGGTCGTCGCGCAAACGGCTGGTCAAGCTCATGGCTGTCGACTTCGGGCCGCGCGCCCAGGCGGTGATGGAGCACCTGCTGGACGACCCCCGCTTCGCCCCGACCAACGGCGGCCCCCGCCGCGGCCGGGCCCCGGGGGCCGCCTCGCTGCGGACGGCCCGGCGTGCGGTGGTCGGGATCCTGCGGGCGCTGGCCCGTCCCGACACCGCACGGATTCGGATGTTCGAGGCGGTCGAGCGGCTGAGGACCCGGTCTGCGGCCCCCGCCGACCTGCGCACCGCCGCCGACCGGCTGCGCTTCGTGCAGACGGCGCAGGAGGCCGACGACAGCGCCGACGCGATCATGTGGCCGATCGTCGCGGGAATGCTGGCCGCCGCGCTGCCGGTCGCGCTGCTCAAGGGCCTCACCGGGCCGGACGAGATCCACACCGTGCTGGGCGGCATGCCGCACAACGTCACCATCGAGATGGACCTGGCGCTGTGGCGGCTGGCCCAGGGCGCGGGCGAGCACCGCCGACTCCTGCTCGACACCCCGCCGGCCGAGCTGGCCACGCGCTACCTGCGCGGAACCCTGCCCGACATCGGCATGGTCGCCTTCCTGGAGGCCTACGGCCACCGGGGCGTCGCCGAAGTCGACCTCGGCGTGCCGCGCTGGGAGGAGGACCCCGCGCCGGTCTTCGCCGCTGTCGCCAACTACCTGCGGGTCACCGATCCACGCCAGGGCCCCGACGAACGTTTCCGACAGGCCGCCGTCGCCGCCGAGCGAGCGCTGGCGGAGCTGATCGGGCGAGCCCGCCGTCGGCGGCCGGTGCGCGGCACCATCGCCGGTTTCCTGCTGCGCCGGGCGCGGTCGTTGGCCGGTCTGCGCGAGGCCGGCAAGTTCGCCGGGTTGTACCCACTGCGCGAGACCCGCCGGCAACTGCTGCTCATCGGCGCCGACCTGCACGGCACCGGGTTGCTGGACCAACCCGACGACATCATGTTCCTGACCCTCGACGAGGTGCACGCCGCCGTACACCAGGGTGTCGACCCGCGAGCGACAGTCACCTCCCGGCGGGCCGTGCACCGCCGGGAGCTACGCCGCGCGACGGTGCCGGTGGCGCTGCTCTCCGACGGCACCGACGTCGAGGCGGTCCTGCCCCCGACGGCGGCCGGCGACGGGACGCTCGCCGGCGTGGGCGCGTCGGCGGGTCGGGTGACCGGCCCCGCCCGGGTCGTCCACGACCCGGGCACCGCCCACGTCGAGCCCGGCGACGTCCTGGTGGCCGCGACCACGGACCCCGGGTGGACCCCGCTGTTCCTCACCGCCGCGGCGCTGGTCACCGAGACCGGCGCGATCATGGCGCACGGCCCGACGGTGGCCCGCGAGTACGGCATTCCCGCCGTCATCTGCGTGCCGGACGCCACCCGGACGATCACCACGGGGCAACTCGTCACTGTCGACGGCGGCGCCGGCACCGTCACGGTCCACTGACCGTCCACCCCTACGGAGAAGGACGACGATGAGCGACACCACGGCGACGACCAGGGCGCGGGTGGGCCCGCTGCTGCGTCGCGCGGCCGAGGCCGAGGCCGCGACGTGGCGCAACCTCTACGTGTGGGCGCGGCGGCGTGCACTGCCACTGCGGCCCGGCGACGAGCCGTTCGGCTACCTCGGCGTGGTCAAGCCGATCCTGGGCATCTTCATCGGGCTGTCGGCGCTGGAGATCCCGATCTTCGATGTCGTCGTCACCCACGTGGTGCCCTGGCGGCCCGCCCGCTGGATCGTGCTCGGCCTCGGCGTCTGGGGTCTGCTCTGGATGATCGGGCTGTACGCCGGCATGACCATCCATCCCCACGTCGTGGGTGACAGTGGCCTGCGGGTGCGGCTCAACGCGGGCATCGACATCTTCATCCCGTGGGCCGACGTCGAGGCACTGCGCAAGCGGTACCGTTCGCTGCCGTCGAGCAGGTCGGTCCAGGTCGAGCAGGAGGGCGACCGCCGGGTGGTGTCCATCGCCGTCGGCAGCCAGACGAGCGTCGACGTCCTGCTGCGCCGGCCGCTGACCTTCGACCTGCCGAGGGGCGGGTCCGCGCCGACGAACGAGCTGCGACTGTACGCCGACGACCCCGACGGCCTGCTGCGCAGCGCCCGGGGCACCCCCACGGGCGGCACCGTCAGCCGGTAACCACCGCCGCTGGCGGGGTGCCCGGGCCAACCACTGTGAAACGATCGAGGCCATGCCGAAGAAGGTCGACCACCAGGAGCGACGCACCCTCATCGCGGACGCGTTGATGCGGGTCGCCGCGGCTCAGGGGCTGGAAGCGGTCAGCCTCCGACACGTGGCCGCCGCAGCCGGCGTGTCGGCCGGCATGGTCCAGCACTACTTCCGGACCAAGGACGAGATGATGGCGTTCGCGTTGAGCGTGGTCCGCGAGCGCAGCCAGATCCGGGTCACCGAGGCGGTGGCCCGGCTGGGTGCTGACCCACCGCCCCGGCTGCTGCTGCGGACCCTGCTCGCCGCGTTGCTGCCGGTCGACGCGCACACCCGCGACGACGGTCGGGTGGCGCTGGCGTTCCTCGCCTACACGGCGGTACGTCCGGCCGCCGCGACCGGCCTGCGGGAGGGCACCCGGCAGCTCACCGAGTTCATCGCCGGCCTCCTGCCCGAGCGGCACGACGCCGCCGCCGCGGCCGGTCTGCTGGCGCTGATGGAAGGGCTGGGTGTCTACCTGCTCGGCGGGCAGTACACCGCCGAGCAGGCGCTGGGCGCGCTGGACGCCCAGCTGGACCTGCTCTTCGGCGCGTCGTCGACCGCCTGAGCGGTAGTGGTCGTACCGGGCCGTCAGCAGCGCGGCACGTTCGGGATGTACCCGTCGTAGCCGGTCAGCAGGTAGGCGTCGGAGACGTAGCGGTTGGTGCCGATCCGGTTCCAGACGGACGTCGTGCCGTACGGGCCGGTGACAGTGCTGCCGACGGCCTGACAGTAGACGGCGACGGTGGCGCCGTCGGCGACCGAGCCGACGACCGGATAACTGGCACCGGGGCCGGAGCGGACGTTCAGGGTGCTCGCGCTGGTGCTCACCGTGCCGGAGCCGACGCCGGTGATGCCGTTGACCAACTGCAGGTAGTAGGTCCAGTTCCAGTTCGGGCCCGGGTCGGTGTGCGTCGCGCCGGGCACCTCGTTGTGCCCGATGATGTGCGCCCGGTCCTTCGGGATGCCGTACCTGGTGGCGAGGCTGCGGGTGAGTGCGGCGGACGCGCGGTACATCGCGTCGGTGAGCCAGGCGGGATTGTCGACGTACCCCTCGTGCTCGATGCCGATCGACTGGGTGTTGTAGGTCCAGTTGCCGGCGTGCCAGGCGATGTCCTTCTCCCGCACCGACTGGGTGACGGCCCCGTCGGAGGAGCGGAAGGTGTAGTGCGCGCTGGCCTGCGCGGCCGGGTTCTGGAACCAGCCGACGGTGCCGGAGTACGAGCCCTGCGCGGTGTGGATGACGATGCGGGTGACCGGGTGGCTGCCCGGTCGACTGGCCACCGTGTAGTTGCTGGTGCTGGCCGGCGCCCAGACGGCCGGCCCGTAGTCGGTGCTGAGCGTGCCGACCCCGCCGGCGCGCTCCAGCCCGCCCCGGCGCGGCGCGACCGGTCGACCCGGCACCGTCTCGCCGCGCTCGCTGAACCCGGCGCGCAGCAGGTCGTAGACGCTGTCCGCGTAGCGCCGCGCCACCGACGGGTCGTGCGCGCCGCCGTAGCGGGCCAGCGCCGCATGCCAGGCGTTCACGTCGTCGCGGTCCGCGGCGGTGCGGCCGGCCTGATCGGCGTACGCGCGCAGCACTGCTGCCGCCCCGAGGACGTTCGCCGTCGCGTCGGTCCGCAGCGCGGCCGGACTGAGCCGGGTGAGCGTGGCGGCTTCGTCCAGTGTGCGCACCTCGGGGTTGCTCGTCAGGTGCATCAGCCCGTACCCGCCGGCCGCGCTCGGCGCGCCGCCGTGCATGTCCAGCCGCGACTCGGCGTACCCGAGCGCCACCAGCAGGTCGCGCGGAACGTCGTAGCGCGCGGCGGCGGTGTCGAACGCGACGGCCAGCGGGGTGGCCGTCGCTGGTGTCCCGCCGGGGTCGGCGGCGGCGGGGGTGGCACCCACGACGACCCCGGTCAGGGCGGTGGTCAGGGCGAGCAGGAAGCGGCTTCGGTGGGAGGTTCGAGCGGACATCAGCACTCCTCGCGGTGACGGAGGTGGGCGGCGCGGGGCCGCCCACCTCGGGGTCGGGCTCGTCAGCACCAGCCGTTGACCGGACCGTTCACACCTGTCGACAGGTAGGCGTCGGACACCCAACTGCCGTCGCTCAACCGGTTCCAGAGCGCCGTGGTGCC
Organism: Micromonospora parva; assembly: GCF_000718515.1. Taxonomy (GTDB): domain Bacteria; phylum Actinomycetota; class Actinomycetes; order Mycobacteriales; family Micromonosporaceae; genus Micromonospora; species Micromonospora parva. The sequence goes on from NZ_JNZS01000020.1 coordinate 149,993, forward strand.
GTACCGGCCGGTGTGCGAGGTGCCGTTGGCGGAGCAGGAGATGGTGACAGTGGCGCCGTCGGCCACCGAGCCGAGTGAGCCGTAGCCGGTCCCCGGCCCGGCACGTCGGGTGAGCGCCCCGCCACCGTTCGCGTCGACCACCCCCTGGTTGAAGCCGAGCGCGCCGTAGTTGTAGAGACCGCCACCGGCACCGGCCCAGGCCGACCCGTGCCGTGCACCGCCCTGGTACGCGGCGGCCCCGTTGGCCAGCACCCACTTGCCGATGTCGTGCCCGGCGATCGGCACGTACGCGCTGTTCTGCCGGAGCCCGAAGTGGACGTGCCGGCCGTAGGCGGCACCGCCGCAGGTGACGTCGGTGCCGGTGTTACCCAGGACGGCGCCCTGACCGACGCTGGCGCCGTTGACGGAGATGCTGTTCCACAGGTGGTAGTAGTCGGTCGAGTAGCCCCGGTCGTGGATCACCCGGATCCACCCCTGGCACATCGTGTACGCCGCGCCCGCCCGGGCGGCACGGACCACCTGGTCGCCGCCGGCCAGGTCGACCGAGCTGTACGGCGACTCGGTTCCACCCCAGCCGTGCGGGCCGCTGGTGAGCGTCCACGTCTGACCCACGCCGAATGGCAGGGCCATCCCGGTCCGGTAGTCGCCGCCCGCGTACATCGGGCTCGGGGTGGTGGTGAGCACGTCCCTCTCCTGCGCGGTCGTCAGCGGCGACTCGGCGGCCAGGGCGCCGAAGGCGGCCTCGCCGTCGAAGGCGATCCGCCACCCGGCAGGCTCGGACCGGGCGATGAAGATCGACCCGGTGGGGTGGGCGTCCTCCTGCCGGGGCGCGAGGGCGACGGCGGTGCCGAACGCCCACCGGCCGCTGGTACGGCTGACGGTGACCCGGGTCTCCGGTCGCGCTCCGGCCACTGACAGTTCGGCAGAACCGAGCAGCTTGGCGGTCACCGCGGCGGTGAGCGCGGGGGTGACGGCCGCGGCGGCGGCGCTGGGCGCCGCCCCGATCAGGCTCGTGACCATCAACAGGGCGGCGGCTGTGCCGCCGACCAGTCGTCGACCGTGTCTCATCGTGGCCTCACTTTCGGATGGGTTCTCGGACCGTCGAGTTCCGCCACGGATGCCTCCCGCCGGATCACAACCGAGAGACAACCGTCGATATTGACGCCGATTGTTGTGTAGCAAATCGTCAAAAGTCAACGAACCCATCGAAGGTTTTCTACATCCCTGGATTCGCGCCCGAGCCGGCCTCGGCCGGGCTGCGCGCCGCACCACCCCTGAACGAGAATTGCGCCATGCGGTAGGGCGCGGCACTGTGCGGAACGCCGCTACCGGAGGGGGCGAGCGCGGATGTTGACTCTTCAACGGGTGTCGATCGGCTACGGCCATGCGCCGACCGTGCTCCGGGACGTGTCGGTGACGGTCCGTCCGGGTCGGGTGCTGGCGTTGACCGGTTCGTCGGGTGCCGGCAAGACCACCCTGCTGCACGCGATGGCCGGGCTGCTGCGCCCGCGAGACGGCGCGGTGACAGTCGACGGGCAGGCGCTTCGCGACCGCGACCACGCGGTCGAGCACCGGATCGTCCTCGTCCCGCAGGACAACGGTCTGGCCCCGATCCTGACCGCCACCGAGAACCTGCAGGTGGCGCTGGTCGCCGGCGGTGTGGCAGCGGCGCAGGCACGCCAGCAGACCGCAACGATGCTGGATCGGCTGGGTCTCGCCGGCCAGGCCGACCAGTTGGTCGAGGAGCTGTCCGGCGGCCAGCAGCAGCGGACGGCCATCGCTCGCGGTCTGGCGCTGCGCGGCGGCGTGCTGCTGGCCGACGAGGTGACCAGCGAGCTGGACGCGGGCAATCGGCAGCGCGTGCTGGATCTGCTGCACGACGAGGCACGCCGGGGCGCGGCGGTCGTGTTCGCCACCCACGACCCGGAGGTGGCCGCCGCCTGCGAGGCGGAGCTGCATCTCGTCGAGGGTCGGGCGGAGATCGTCCGCGATTGACGGGCCTGCGATAACCGGCAGATCTCAGTCCATCCGCACGGGACGGCGGGCGAAAGGCACCGCCGATAGCATCGCCGTCAATGCTGACCATCATCTGGGCAGCGCTCGCGGCCCGTCGGGCGCAGGCCGCCGCCGTGCTCCTGCTCGCGTTGCTCGCCAGTGCCGCCGCCGCGGCCGCACCGAGTTACACCGCCGCGGCCGGGCAGGCCCTGTGGCGCTACGAACTGTCCACCGCGCAGCCGAACGAGCGGCGGGTGCGACTCGCCGAGCCCGTCGAGTATCCGGGGATGCCCGGCGATCCGACCAGGACGGTGTTCGCCGACAGGGTCCGGCAGTTGACGCCGGCCGGGTTCGACGTCGTCCTGGGCGCCCAGAGCGGCGGTGTCGCCGCCGGTCGCGCCGGCAGGGTGACCTCGAACCTGACCTATCGGGCGGGGGTCTGTGAGCGGGTCACCGTGACCGGCGCCTGCCCCCGGGCCACAGCGAGAGGTCAGGTCCCCGAGGTCATGGTCAGTACGCACACCGCGGCGCGGCTCGGTGTCGGCGTCGGGGATCAGTTCACCTTCGGCGCCGTGCCGGTGCGGGTGTCCGGCGTCTACCAACCGTTGGACGTGCGGGATCCGTACTGGCTCGGCGAGGAGCTCATCCGGCCGCCCGCCGCGGACACGGCCACCACGTCGATCCCGGGTAGCGCCGAGGACGCCATCTTCAGCGCCGAGTCGTCACCCCTCGCCGACGACGACGTGATCCTGTCCCGCTCGACAGCCGATCTCTACGCCACCGAACGGTTGCTGGACGGCCGATCCGTGCCGGACCTGCGGCAGACGATCGCGGTGCTGGAGCGCGACGGGGGGCGTGAGGGTTACGGGGCCGGCAGCAGCTTCCCGAGTCTGTTGGACCGCGTCACACTGCAACGCGGGCAGCTGGCCGACGGCGTGGTGCTGGGCGCGGGGCTGCTCGTCCTGCTCTGCTGGCTGGTCCTCTTCGTCGCTGTCGGTTCGGCGGCCGACCAACGCCGACCGGAGCAGGGCCTGCTCCTGCTCCGTGGCGTGCAGCGTCGACGGCTGTGGGTGCTGGCGATCGGTGAGCACGCCGTGCCCGTCCTGGTCGCGATCCCCCTCGGCTGCCTGGCGGGTCTGGCCGCCGCCGACCTGCTCGCCGCGCGCACCCTCCCGGCCCACGCCGACGTCGCCGTGGACGCGACGACGATCGTCTTCGCCGCTGTCGCCGCCCTCGGCGCGCTCGCCGCGGTGCTGTTGGCCCAGGCCCGGATGATGTCCGCGCCGGTCGTCGACCTGCTGCGTAGGGTGCCGGCCCGGGTACGAGGGTGGCGGGCCACCATCGGCGACGTCGTCGCGGTGTCCATCGCCGTGGGCGCCGTGGTGCAGTTGCGCTCCGGCGGATCGCCCAGTGGTCTGGCGCTGGTGGCACCGATCGCCGGAGCGCTCGCCGCAGGCGTGCTGCTGGCGCGGGTCGCGATGCTCGCCGGCGCCGCTGTGGGCGCGGCGCTGCTCGCGCGTGGCCGCACAGCGGTCGGCCTCGCCCTGGTGCAGGTGGCTCGCCAACCCCGGTTCCGGCCGCTGATCGCCCTGCTCACCGTGGCCGTCGCCATGCTCGCCTTCACCGTCGCGACGAGTGAGGTCGCCTCGGCCGCCTACCTCGACCGGTCGGTCGTCGAGGTCGGCGCGCCCCGCGTCGTCGAGGTCGACGCGACGTCGCGTGCACATCTGTTGACAGCCGTGCGGGCGGTCGACCCCGAGGGCAGATTCGCGATGGCCGCCGTGGTGTCGGGTACGCCCGCCGCGGCCGGCACACCGCTGCTGGCAGTGGACTCCGAGAGGCTGGCGACGGTGGCCGCGCCGCATCCGTCCTACGGCGCCTCGCTGGCGGACATCGCCCGAGACATCCACCCGCCCGCACCCGGGCAACCGGTGCGGCTGCGGGGTCAGCAGCTCATCATGGCGCTCTCCGCCGACTTCGACGCCGAGATCTTCGGCGGGCATCGGGTCCGCCTCGCGATCACGATCTCCGGACGGAACGGCACCCGGGTTGCCCTTGCCCGCGAGGACATCACGCCCGGCCGGAAGGATTACGACCTCCAGGTGCCCGAGTGCGCGCAGGAATGCCGACTCGTCAAGATCGAGATCGATGCTCCCGTGGTGTCCCGGCCACTCACGGTCCAGTTCGAGGAGCTGAGCACCGCCGACGGCGAGGGCGAGTCGGTCGTGCTGACCGGCGCACAGCTCGCCGATCTGCAACGGTGGCGGCTGCTCGATACGGATGACACGTCCATCAGCACAGCGAGCGGAACGAAAGCCGCGTTGGTCCTCAAAGTCGCGGAAGGCCCGCGCGCGAGGCCGGCCGGTGTCGGTGTGCTCGATTCGCCGTTCCCGCTGCCCATCTACCTGACCCGGTCGAAGGGGACGAGCCTCGGCGGGTCTCATCCGTACGACGGTGTCGACGGGACACCGACCAACGGGTCGGTTCGAGGTCTGGTCGACCGCCTGCCGCGGCTCGGCGCGTCCGGTCTCATCGCCGACCTGGAGTACGCGGACCGACTCGCCGTCGCCAGTCAGAACGGCAGCGAGGAGGTCTGGTTGGCGCGGTCGGCTCCCACCGATGTCCTCGACCGGCTTCGCGAACAGGGCCTGGTCGTACGGGGCGACCGGACGATCACCCAGGTCCGAGCGGACTTCGATCGACAGGGAGCGGCCCTGGCGCTGCGCTTCAACGTCTTCGCCGCGCTGGCCGGGGTGCTGATCGGGGCGGCCGGCATGGTGGCGACGGCCTCCGCCGAGCAACGCGCCCGGGTGGCCACGCTGGTGGCGCTGCGTCGGCAGGGGTTGCCGCCACGCGCCGTGCGGGGCGGCTACGGATGGCCGGTCGCGTTCGCGGTGGGGTCGGGTGCTCTCGTCACCCTGGTGATCTGGCTCCTCACCCGGGGCGGGCAGCGCCTGTTCAGCGACGGCCGCTCACCGGTCCCGACACCCGACTGGCCGACCGTCGACCGGCTGCTGTTGTTCGCGGTGCCGGCCGTCGTCCTGTTCGCCCTCACCGCTGTCGTGCTCGGTCGGATCATCGCCGGCTCGGTGCGCCGCCGGAGCGGTCGATGACCGCGGCCCGGCAGGACGCGCCGGTGACCACCGCACGGCCGGCTGAGGGGGTGGCCGTCAGCTGCCATCGACTGATCCACATCTACCCCACCGCCACCGGGGACGTCGCCGCTCTCTCCGGCGTGGACCTGAGCATCGCGGCCGGTGAGATGCTGGCGCTGGTGGGTCCGTCCGGCTCCGGCAAGTCCACGTTGGTGGCGATCCTCGGTGGGCTCATGCAGCCCTCCGCCGGGCGGGTCCACGTGGGCGACCACGAGCTGTCCCGGCTCCCCGCCAAGGGCCTGGCCGCCCTGCGCGGCACCACTGTCGGCACCGTGCTCCAGGGCGCCGAACGCAACCTGCTGCCGTACCTGTCGCTGTCGCGCAACATCTGGTTGGCGCAGCGAGCCGTGGCGCGCACGGCCCGACGCCGGCTCGACCCACCGGAGGCGATCCTCGAACTGGTCGGTCTCGGCGGTGCCGGCGCGCGGCGGGTCGCCGACCTGACCCCGGGTCAGCGCCAGCGGGCAGCGCTGGCGCAGGGGCTCGCCGCCGGGCCCGGCCTGCTCCTGGTCGACGAGCCGACCAGTCAGCTCGACGTGGCCGGTCGTGACGAGGTGCTCGCCGCGCTGACCACCGTCAACGCCCAGCGGGGCACCACAGTGGTGGTGGTGACCCACGACGGCGAGGTGGGCGCCCGACTGGGCCGGGCGGTCACCATCCGCGACGGCCGGGTCGGCGCCGAGGGGCGTGACGGCCGGGACTTCGCCGTGGTGGCCGGTGACGGCACGATCCAGTTGCCGCCCGAGACGTCGGCGGCCTTCCCCGCCGGGACGTTGTTCGAGGTCGAGCACACCGATCAGTCGATCACCCTGCGCGCCGTGACCACCCCGTCGTCCCGCCCCGGAGACGACGGGGTGACCAGCGTCGGCGACCCGCCCTGACCAGGCCGTCTGAACGGCCCCGCTCGGCTCGGTGGGCCGTGTTGTCCGCGGTCGCGGTCAGGTGAGCGGTGACGGCGACTCGGCGCCGGGGATCGTCAGCGCCGGTGTACCCGACCCGTCCGCCGGGACGCTCCACACGTCGGGTTGGCCGTCGTCCCGACGCAGCGTGTAGGCAAGCTGTCCGCTGTCCAGCCAGGCCGCCTGGTCATCGACGCTGCGGGTCTCCGCGGTCGCGGTGACCCGCATGGTCGACAGGTCGAGGACCGACAACCGCCAGCCCTTCGCCGGGTCGGCGTGGATCGCCTCCTTGAACGCGAGCCGGGTGCCGTCCGGTGACAGCGACGGGCACTCGACGTTCTCCTTGAGCGTCTCGACGGTGCGGGCGGCGACGTCACCCCGGACGAGGTACCGCCGACCCCCGGTGGACATGGTCGCGTAGAAGCGGTTGTCGTCGGCGGTGAAGGTGACGCCCCAGTAGTTGACGTCCGGGTTGCGGTGGCGGCGGCCGTCCATCGTGATCGCGAAGTCTTCGAGCGACGCCACAGTGGCACCGGTGACGGTGTCGAGGATCCCGGTGCGGGTGGAGAAGCCACTGGAGGTGTACGAGTCACCGCCGACGAACGTGGTCCAGGAGACCATCCGGCCGGAGGCCGAGACCCGGGCCCGGTTCGGCAGACCGGGTACACCGACCGCCCGGGTCTGGCGCAGCTCCGCGTCGAGCACGACAACCTGGTACGACCACGCGGTCTCCGGCTTCAGGCAGACCCCGGTGCCGGCCGCGGCGTACACCCGCAGGCATTCCAGACCGCCGACCGTGCGCGGCCCGGCGGGGTCGGTCGCGGCGACGGTGGAGACGTGCCGGTCGGTGATCGCCAGCAGACGCGGCCCGGGTGCCAGGCTGACCGCCTGCTCGCCGCCGACGGGCGGCGGTGTCCGGGGAGCCTGCGCGGCCGTGGCGGCGTAGCCGGCCGCCACCGTGCCCAGCAGCACGGCCGAGGCGACCACCACGCCGAGTTTCGCTCGGGTCGACATCGCGGTCATCGGAGCACCTTCCGGGTGGTGGGTCGGGACGGGGAGGTCAGCAGGAGCAGCGTGCCGACCAGGACGCCGGCGACGGCCACCGCCGCCGCGCGGACCGCGTGCTCCGGTCCCCACGCCTGCCAGGCCAGACCGAACAGCACTGAGGAGACGAGGTACGCCAGGGCCTGCCCGGTCTGCACCAGCGCGATTCCGGTGGTCCGCAGTCGCGCCGGCAGCACGGGCCCGGCGAGCGCGATGAGCACACCGTCGGTGGCCGCGTAGAAGGCGCCGTACAGCGTCAGCGCCAGAGCGATCAGTGGCCAGCCGTCGACCGGGCCGGCCAGCAGCAGGTACGTCGCACCGAGGGCGGTGTAGCCGCCGATCACCACGGGCAGGCGACCGATCCGGTCGGCGAGCGCGCCGAGCGGGGCGGCGAGCAGCAGGTAGGCCAGGCTGGTTCCCACCGCGAGCAGCGGGAACCAGCGCAGGCCGAGGTCCATCCGGCGTTGCAGCAGCAGGTAGACGAAGCCGTCGCCGATGGTGGCCAGGCCGAGCATCGCGGCGGCCAGCACCAGCCGGCGGGCAGGCCCGCCGCGCAGCAGGCCGACCGCCTCGCGGACGGACACCTTCGGGTCGTCCGGCCCGTCCGCCGCCGGGCCGTCGGCTGCCGGGCCGTCGGCTGCCGGGCCGGTGGGCCGTTCCCGGACGAAGAGCACCAGCACCACGACGGCCAGTGCCGCGATGCAGAAGCTGGTGACGAAGACCGCGTCGTACGACTGCCCGACGACCAGCAGGACCGCGAACGCGGCGAGCGGCCCGAGGAACGCGCCGAAGCTGTCCATCGCCCGGTGCACCCCGAATGCCCGACCCAGCGCCTCGGGCGGGGTGGAGAGGGTGATCAGAGCATCGCGTGGCGCGCTGCGCACCCCCTTGCCGAGCCGGTCGACGGCGATGACGGCACCGATCGCCGGGATCGACCGGCCGGCGAGCAGCAGTCCGAGTTTCGCCACCGCCGAGAGCGCGTACCCGAGGCCGGCGATCAGTTTGCGCCGCCGGAACCGGTCGGCGGCGAAACCGCCGACGACCCGCAACAGCGCGGTGGCGCCGGTGTGGACGCCGTCCAGCACGCCGAAGGCCACCGGGCTGAGGTTCAGGCCCAGCACCAGGTAGAGAGGCAGGACCGCGGCCACCATCTCGGCCGACACGTCGGTGATCAGGCTGACCGTGCCGAGCGCGATGACGTTGCCGCTGACCATCGCGAACCGGCCACGTCGGGGCCCCGGTCCGGGCGGGTCGGCGACGGGTCGGGAGACGGTCGACAGGTACACGCGCATCTCCTCGGATCGACGGCTGACGGGCAGCCATCGTCCGTACTCGCCGCGGTGGACACAACGGACCGTCGGTGGCATCCGGGCGAGGGCCGGGTGAACGGCTTTCCAACAACGAGGTGTTCGTCTGCCGGGACGCAGTGTTCATCCGCCCGTCGCCCGCCGGCTCATCGACCTTCCTACATTCCTTGCGCTCTTCCCACGAGGTAAGGAGTCCTGGATGGACATTCGATTCCCCCGTCCGTCGGTGACGCTGGGGCTGGTCACGGTGATCGTCGCCGCGACCGCCGCCGTCGTCGTGACCGGCGCTGGCGCGGCGTCGGCGGCGAGCGTGACCTTCACGCCGGTCGCCGACACCTACGTCCAGAGCGACACGGCCACCACCAACTACGGCACGTCCGGGCAGGTCGTGGTGGACAACTCACCGGTGCGGCGCTCGTTCCTGCGCTTCACCGTGAGCGGTGTCAGCGGCACGGTGACCGCCGCCAAGCTGCGACTGCGCACGATCAGCGGTAACAGCGGCAGCGACGCCGGCGGCACGTTCCGCCGGATGTCCAACACCACCTGGTCGGAGACCGGCACCACCTGGAACAACCAGCCGGCCATCGACGGGGCCACGCTCGGCACGATCGGCGCGGTCAGCGGCAACACCTGGTACGAGGTCGATGTCACGGCCGCGGTCACCGGCAACGGCACGTACAGCTTCGGCGCCACCTCGGCCAGCGGCGACGGCGCCTACTACGACACCCGGGAGAGCGGCGCTGACGCCCCGCAGCTGGTGGTCAGCACCGGGACCACCACGCCGCCCCCGTCGGGCGACCCGGTCTTCGTCGGCGCCGGCGACATCGCCGACTCGGGCTCCGGCGACAGTGCCACGGCGGCGCTGCTCGACACCATCCCGGGAACTGTCTTCACCACCGGCGACAACGTCTACGACAGTGGGACGGCGTCGCAGTTCAACAGCTACTACGAGCCCACCTGGGGTCGGCACAAGTCCCGTACCCGCCCGTCGCCGGGCAACCACGACTACAACACGTCGGGCGCGACCGGCTACTACAACTACTTCGGTACGTCCGCCGGCCCGAGCGGTCGCGGCTACTACTCGTACGACCTCGGCAACTGGCACATCGTGTCGCTGAACTCGAACATCAGCATGTCGGCCGGCTCGGCGCAGGAGCAGTGGTTGCGTGCGGACCTGGCCGCCAGCGGCAAGCCGTGCACGCTCGCGTACTGGCACCACCCACTGTTCACGTCCAGCTCCAACCACGCGCCGTCGACGTCGACGCGTCCGCTGTACCAGGCCCTCTACGACTACAACGCCGACGTCGTGGTGTGGGGGCACAACCACGTGTACGAGCGGTTCGCCCCGATGAACCCGGCCGGTGCCGCCGACTCGAGTCGGGGGCTGCGTAGCTTCGTCGCCGGGATGGGCGGCGCCGGCCACTACGGCTTCGGCACCATCCAGCCCAACAGCGAGGCACGTAACAGCTCGGCGTGGGGCCTGCTGAAGTTCACCCTGCACTCCAACAGCTACGACTGGCAGTTCGTCCCGGTGGCCGGCCAGACCTACACGGACACCGGCACCACCTCCTGCCACTGACCGCGCGGTCCCGCTGCGCCGTCAGCGGCGCAGCGGGACCCTCGCTCCCCCTGGCCGACGGAGCCCGCTCGATCGCGGCGACCCGCGCGGTTCCACGGCGAGATCTTGGACAGTTTCCGTTCACCCGGAACGGAAACTGTCCAAGATCTACGAAAATCGCCAGGTCCGGCGCCGCGATCGGCTGCCAGGGCCGACCCGGTCAAGTCCCGACGGCACGCGACCGAACGACGTGTGCCCCCGCCCGGAACGCGGGCAGGGGCACACGGGCGTACGTCAGGGCGTCAGCGGGACGTGCCGGCGCGACGCTTGTTGTAGACGTCGAAGGCGACCGCGACGAGCAGGACGAGGCCCTTCACCACGGACTGGGTCGACTGGTCGATGCCCATGAGCTGCATGCCGTTGCTCATCACCGCCATGATCAGACCACCGACCATCGCACCCACCACGGTGCCCACGCCGCCGGTGACCGCCGCGCCGCCGATGAAGGCCGCGGCGATCGCGTCCAGCTCGAACATGTTGCCAGCGGCGGGCTGGGCGCCGTTGGACCGCGACGAGTAGATGACGCCGGCCACCGCCGCCAGGAAGCCCATGTTGACGAACATCCAGAAGTTGACGGTGCGGACCTTCACCCCGGACAGCGCCGCCGCCGACAGGTTGCCGCCGATCGCGTAGACCTGGCGGCCGAAGACGGTACGCCGGGTGAGCAGGCCGTAAACCAGCACCAGGACCGCCAGGATGATCAGCACGATCGGCAGCCCTCGGGCGTGCGCCAACTGCCAGGCGAAGTACATGAGGACCGCGCCGACCAGCACGACCCGGGCGACGAACAGCGGGAACGACTCGACCGGCTGCTGGTAGCGGATCCGCGCCACGCGGGTGCGGAAGCCGCTGACCGCGTAGCCGGCCACGGCGATGGCGCCGATCAGCAACGTGAAGGCGTCGAAGCCCTCGCCGCCGAGCAGGCCGTTGAGGAAGCCCGCCGCGACCTGCTGGTACTCGGAGGGGAACGGCGACAGCGAGATGTTGTCGAGCACCCGCAGGGTGAGACCCCGGAACAGCAGCATGCCGGCCAGGGTCACGATGAAGGCCGGAATGCCGGCGTACGCCACCCAGAACCCGTGCCAGGCGCCTACCGCGACGCCGACGACAAGCGCCGCGACGACGCCGATCCACCAGGGATGGCCCTGCTGGATCACCAGGACGGCGGAGACCGCTCCGGTGAGCGCGACGACCGATCCGACCGACAGGTCGATGTGCCCGCCGATGATCAGGATGACCATGCCGATCGCGAGGACCAGGATGTACGAGTACTGGAGAACGATGTTGGTGATGTTGCCGGGGCTCAGCAACACCCCGTCGGTCAGGACCGCGAAGAGCGCGACGATGACGACCAGGGCGACGTAGATGCCGCTCTGCCGCAGGTTGTTCAACACCAGCGCGCGCAGGTCGTTCGTCCCGCTGTGCAGGGCGGCGGTGGGTGTGCTGTCCGGCGGCGTGGGGCGCTCCGTCGAAGGGGTCTTGATGCTGGTCATCCGACGAGCTCCTTGTCCTTGGTCATCAGCTCCATGAGGCTCTCCTGAGTCGCCTCGGCCACCGGCATCTCGCCGGTGATCCGGCCGGCGGCGAGGGTGTAGATGCGGTCGCACATTCCGAGCAGCTCCGGAAGCTCGGAGGAGATGACGATCACCGCCTTACCGGCCGCCACCAGCCGGTTGATGATCGTGTAGATCTCGTACTTGGCGCCGACGTCGATACCGCGGGTCGGTTCGTCGAGGATCAACACGTCCGGGTCGGTGAACAGCCACTTCGACAGCACCACCTTCTGCTGGTTGCCGCCGGAGAGCTTGCCGACCACCGCCATGACGCTCGGCGTACGGATGTTCATCTCCTTGCGGCTCGTCTCGGCAACCTTGATCTCCTCGTTGCCGTTCACCCAGCCCAGGCGGGACAGCCGGTCCAACGCGGCGGCGGACACGTTGCGCCGCACGTCGTCGATGAGGTTGAGCCCGTAGCGCTTGCGGTCCTCGGTGACGTAGGCGATGCCGTTGTCGATCGCCTCGGCGACCGTGCGGGCCTGTACCTCCCGCCCGTGGACGAAGAGCCGGCCCCGGATGTCGCGCCCGTAGGACCGACCGAACACGCTCATCGCCAGCTCGGTGCGACCGGCTCCCATGAGGCCCGCGATGCCGACGACCTCACCGGCGCGTACGGACAGGCCGACGCCCTCGACGACCATCCGGTCCTGGACCGGGTGCCGCACCGTCCAGTCCTCGATGCGCAGGACCTCGTCACCGGGGGACGACTCGCGGTCGGGGTAGAAGCTGTCCAGGTCGCGCCCGACCATGCCCCGGATGATCCGCTGCTGGTTCACGTCGTCGGCCGTCATGTCGAGGGTCTCCACCGCGCGCCCGTCGCGGATCACCGTGGTGGAGTCGGCGATGGCGGTGATCTCGTTGAGCTTGTGCGAGATCATGATGCAGGTGATGCCCTGCTCCTTGAGGGCCCGCAGCAGGTCGAGCAGGTGCGCCGAGTCGATGTCGTTGAGCGCGGCCGTCGGCTCGTCCAGGATGAGCAGGCGCACCTTCTTCGACAGCGCCTTGGCGATCTCCACCAGCTGCTGCTTGCCGACGCCGAGCTGGATGACCGGGGTGACCGGGTTCTCGTGCAGCCCGACGGATGCCAGCAGCTTCGCCGCTTCGGCGTTGGCGAAGTTCCAGTCGATGAGCCCGCTGCGGCCACGCCGCTCGTTGCCGAGGAAGATGTTCTCCGCGATCGACAGGTACGGCACCAGGGCGAGCTCCTGGTGGATGATGACGATGCCGTTGGCCTCGCTGTCGCGGATGCCGCGGAACTGCATCGGCTTGCCGTCGAAGAGAATCTCGCCGTCGTACGAGCCGGACGGGTAGACGCCGGACAGCACCTTCATCAGGGTGGACTTGCCGGCGCCGTTCTCACCGCAGATGGCGTGGATCTCGCCGCGGCGCACTGCGAGGGTGACGTCCTCCAGCGCGGTCACGCCGGGGAAGGTCTTGGTGATGCGACGCATCTCGAGGATGGTGTCGTCCATGGTCACTGTCCTCCGTCAGGTCTGGACGCGGTACACGCCCAGGCGTCGGGCCCGGCGGATGACCGCCGGGCCCGACGAGTGGCTTACTTCTTGGCCTGACCGGCGGCGACCTCTTCCGCCGTCCAGTAGCCGGAGTCGATCAGCGTCGCCTTGATGTCGTCCTTGTAGACGGTCGCGATCGGCAGCAGGTACGCCGGGACGACCTTGACGCCGTTGTTGTACGTCTCGGTGTCGTTGGCCTGCGGCTGCTTCTTCTGCAGGAACGCCTCGGCCGCGTTCACGGCCTGCTCGGCCAGCAGTCGGGTGTCCTTGAAGACCGTGGAGCTCTGCACGCCGTCGTTGATCAGCTTGATCGAGGCGATCTCCGCGTCCTGGCCGGTCACGACCGGGAGCTTCTTCGCGCCCTTGCCGTAGCCGGCGTTCTGCAGGGCGGTGATGATGCCCCGGGAGATGCCGTCGTACGGCGACAGCACCCCGTCGACCTTCGAGCCGTCGTTGTAGCTGGAGGTGAGCAGGTTCTCCATCCGCTTCTGCGCGGTCTCCTGCTGCCACCGCAGGATGGCGACCTGCTCGGGGGTGGTCTGCTTGGACTTGACGACCAGCGTGCCGTCCTCGATGAACGGCTTCAGGGTGTCCATCGCGCCGCCGAAGAAGTACTGGGTGTTGTTGTCATCCAGCGACCCGGCGAAGAGCTCGACGTTCAGCGGCCCCTTGGCCGTGCCCTTCGTGCCGTCCTTGTTCAGCAGGCCGAGACCGACCAGCAGCGCGGTGCCCTGGGCGACGCCGACCTTGTAGTTGTCGAAGCTGACGTAGAAGTCGACGTCCTTGCTGCCGCGGATCAGCCGGTCGTAGGAGATGACCGGGATCTTCGCGGCCGCGGCGGCCTGCAGCTGGCTGCTGAGCGCCGTGCCGTCGATCGCCGCGAGGATGAGGACATCCGCGCCCTGGGTGATCATCTGGTCGACCTGCTGCGACTGCGTGGGGATGTCGTCGCCGGCGTACTGGAGGTCGACCTTGTAGCCCTTGGCCTCGAGCTTCGACTTCACCGCGTTGCCGTCGGCGATCCACCGCTCCGAGGTCTGGGTCGGCATCGACACACCGATGGTCAGATCGCTGGGCTTCTCGTCACCGGTCTTGTCACCGCTGCCCGCACCCCCGCCGCTGCATGCCGCCAAGCTCAGCGCGAGTGCCGCGCCGCCGAGAGCAACCAGGAATTTCCTGCCCACCGGCTTCTCCTCTCAGGACTCCCCCGCCGACTGCCCGGGGCCAACTGTCATCTTTCGGGTAGTGTTAGCGCTCACAAACATTGCGTCAACACCTGATCCGAAATACCGGTGTCACGGTCTCGTAACGGAGCATCCAGGCGAGCGTAGCGATACGACCGATCAGCCGGAAGGGCAGGACGCGACAACTCAGCGTGGTCGTCCACGGCACCGACAGACCGGTGCCCGCGGACGACGTCTGTCGTCCGCGGGCACCAGCACTACCGTCGGGTCAGATGGGTCGCCGGGGCCTCGTCGGCCGGCGAACCCGATCGGCTACCGCTGCGACCACCGCTGGTTCGCCGCACCGGTGCAGGTCCAGAGGATCACCGTGGTGCCGTTGGCGGTGCCGTTGTTGTTGACGTCCAGGCAGAGCCCCGACTGCACGGCGCTGATCGTGCCGTTGGCGTTGACCGCCCACTGCTGGTTGGTCCCGCCGTTGCAGTCCCAGATCTGCACCTTGACGCCGGCCGTGGCGTTGAGGGGCGCGTCCAGGCACTTGCCGAGGGCCTGCAGGGTCTGACCGCTGCGGGTCCAGCGCTGGTTGGCGGCGCCGTTGCAGTCCCAGATGACCGGCTGGGTGCCGTTGGTCGTGTTGCTGTTCGGCACGTCGAGGCAGCGCCCGGAGGCGGCGCTGGCATACGCGCTCGACGTGGTCGGCGGCGGCGTCGTCGTGCCGCCACCGCTGACCCGGTACACCACGGTGCCGTGCGCCGGGACGCTGGCGCTGATGGTCCCGCTGCTGGAGCTGGTGCCGCCGGTCCACGCGTCCACCAGCGTGAACGACGAGCCGGACTTGCCGATGGCCGCGGCGGTGGTCGAGATCGTCGTCGTCGAGCCACCCTGGTTGAACAGGGCGACGGCGACGTCACCGTTGGCGAGCCGCTTGGCCAGCACCCGACGCGTACCGTCGAACGACACCTGCGTCCCCTGCAACCCGAGCGAGTCCTGGTTGATGGCGATCAGGTTGGCGTTCTTGAGGATGGTCTGCGTCGCGGCGTTCATGTTCCGCACGTCGTTGCCGGCGATCAGCGGAGACGCCATGATCGCCCACATCGCGAAGTGGCTGCGCATCTCCGTGTCGTTCATGCCACCGCGGCCGACCTCCATCATGTCCGGGTCGTTGAACCCACCCGGCCTCGCGTACGACGCCAGCGGAACTGTCACGTTGATGATGTTCTGGATGCCCATCGGGTAGCCGTTGGTCTGGCCGGTGTCCCACGCGTTGGTGATGTCCTCGGTGGTTCGCCACATGTTGGCCACGTCGCCCCAGTTGCGCTGCGGGCCGGTCTTGGCGTGGATGCTGTTGGGGTTGATGCTGTAGACGATCGGCCGGCCGGTGGCGGCCAGCGCGTCACGCATCTTGGCGAAGGTGGCCACCTGGTCGTTGATGCTGCCCTCCGGCGAGCACCAGTCGTACTTGAGGAAGTCGACGCCCCAGGCGGCGAACTGGCGCGCGTCCTGCACCTCGTGACCACGGCTGCCGGTCGCGCCCGGGTAGGAGCCGAAGTACTGCGCGCAGGTCTTGTCGACCGGTACCTGGTAGAGGCCGAACTTCAGGTTCCGGGCGTGCAGGTAGTCGCCGAGCGCCTTCATGCCGCTGGGGAACCGGCCGGGGTCGCCCTGGATGTTGCCGGAGGAGTCCCGGTTGGGATTGAACCAACAGTCGTCGACGACGACGTAGTTGTAGCCCAGGTCCCGCATACCGCTGCTGACGATCGCGTCCGCCGTCTGCCGGATCAGCGCCTCGTTGATGTTGCAGCCGAACGAGTTCCACGAATTCCACCCCATGGGGGGAGTGCGCGCCACGCCGTTGTCCAGTGCCTGCGCCGTCGGAGCGCGAAGGCCGACCAGTGTGCCGGCGAGCAGTATTCCGGCGGCCAGTACGCTCCCCCAGCGACGACCTCGGGTAGTGCGGTTCATCGAGCCTCCTTGTCGGTGGCGCCCGGCCGTGACTACGATCTCCGGTTGGTGCGCCGATAGTTGTGCGCCTATTTTTGTTAGCGTTAACAGAGACGCCCATCATGTTACGGCGACATTTCACGAGGTTCAATACCTTCACGAGGTCGTATCGCCCGAGGTCGATTGACTACACTGCGCAACGCATCGAGTCACGTCTTATCGGTGACGAAGCCGGAAATTGCCGCACGCCGACGTCGGCCCGCACCCCCGGCCGCACCCGCACCCGCTCAGCGGGCAGCCGCGGCGGGACCGATGCCCGCCGCGGGGGCACCTCTGATGGTCAGCGCGGTGGGGCGACACTCTGGCGGGCGACCAGGGCCGGGGCGACGGTCTGCCGCAGCGCCCCGCCGGTGCCCGACTCGATCTGCGACAGCAACATCTGCAGGCTCGCCCGCGCCACCGCGTCGAAGTCGGGTCGGACGGTGGTCAGCGGCGGAATGAAGTACGCCGCCTCCGGCACGTCGTCGAAGCCGACCACACTGATCTCGTCCGGCACCCGCCGGCCGAACTCGTGCAGCGCCCGCAGCACGCCCAACGCGAGATGGTCGTTGGCGGTGAAGACGGCGGTGACCTCCGGCATCCGCGCCAACATCTGCCCGCACCGGTAGCCCGACGCGGCCGACCAGTCCCCCGGCATCGGCGGCGGCGGATCCAACCCGGCGGCCAGCAGCGCCTGCCGCCAGCCGTCGATCCGGCCGACGCTGTCGAACCAGTCGGTCGGCCCGGAGACGTGCCAGACGGTGCGGTGCCCGGCGTCGAGGAGATGTTGCGTGGCCGCCCGGGCGCCCGCCACCTGGTCGACGGTCACCAGCGGCACCGGCCGGCTCGGGTCGCCGTCGACGGTGACCAGCGGGACGTCCTTGGGCAGGCGCTCCAAGGCCTCACCGGCCGACTCGACCGGGGCGATGACCACGATGCCGGCGACCCGGTGCGACAGGTGCCGCTCGACGGCCGCCGAGATGGACCGGTGGTCGAGGTTGCGCACGCTGCCGACACTGACCGCGAAGCCCTCTTCCGCGGCGGTCTGCTCCAACGCGGCCAGCAGCGACGCCGGACCGTAGAGCGTCGTGTTCTGCGCGACCACGCCGATGACCTGTGATCGACCGGTCACCAGGGCGCGCGCCGCGCCGTTGGGGCGGTAGCCGAGTTCGGCGATCGCCGCGCGCACCCGAAGCCGGGTCTGCTCACGGACGTTGGGGTGCCCGTTGAGCACCCGCGACACCGTCTGATGGGAGACACCGGCGAGACGAGCAACGTCCGTCATCGCGGGACCGTGGACGGCCATTTCACTCCCCCCGCTACATCTCCGGCCCGCGGCCCGTCGACGTCGACTGGAGCGGCCCGGCCCGATCCCCCTCGCTCAGTCACCACGCCGGTGCTGAATCCCAGGTGACCAGCGCTGGATCGCCGACAGTCTACGCCAGCAACCGTCCTGAACACGGCATGGCTCTGTCGGGTCTGCGCAACCCGCCCACGCCGTACCACCCGGTCCCCGCCGGAGGTGCGCGCCAGCCGGTGCGGCGCGCGGCCCCCGACGTGGTACGCCGGCCCGCCCGCGCTCCTGGACAGAGCGTGGAGCAGGCCGGCGCGGGCCCGACACGGTGGCGCCGACTCGACATGCCGTACGGCGTGCGCGGCCGGCGCCACCGGTCAGACCGGACGTCGTGTGACTGGTGTCACGGCGTCGTCAGGTCGAATCGCCGCACGGTGACCGCGCCACCGAGCGCCTGTGTTGCGTGGTTGAAGATGGCGAACCGGTAGCCCATGAAGAACTGCCAGTTGTTCGCCAGCGTCAGGGCGTTGCCGAACGAGGTGAAGTTGACCCCGTCGGTGCTGTACGAGAAACGGGCCTGCCGGCCGGAGCCGGGTCTGATGTCGGCGTTGGCGCGCAACCAGATCCGGCCACCGGAGACGGCGGTGCTCGCCACCTCGCTGCCGGTGCTGGTGGTGTTCCAGCTGCCGTCCATCGTCAGGCCGTTCTGCATGACCAGCCGGGTGGACCCGTTGTCCCGTCGGATGCCGATCCAGGCCGACGAGTTGCGCAGCACCGCCAGGCCGGTGCGGTCACCGTCGCGCATGGTGGAGTAGTCCAACTCGATGGTCGCGGTCGAGGTGGGGCCCTGGATGCGGTGGGTCAGCGTGTTGCGCGCCTTGTACAGGTCGCCGGTGACGGTGGCGGTCTGCAGGTTCAGGCCGTTGTTGACCGACCACTTGCTGTTGTCCGGGTTGTGGTTCCACTCCCACTGCGGGCCCAGCGTGGTGCCGGCGAAGGTGTCGGTGCCGGTGAGCGGCTTGACCGCCCGGGGCGGCGCCGGCAGGTTCGGCTTCGGGTACGAGCTGCCCCACGCGCCGTTGACCGTCTGCAACACCGGCCAACCGTCGCCGGTCCAGGTGATCGGCGCCAGGGCCGGCATCCGACCACCGGGGTACGCGTCGACGAAGGACATGTAGTACCAGTCGCCGTTCTGGGTCTGCACCAGACCGCCCTGGTGCGGCACACCGCCGCCGGAGATCGGACCGGGCAGGTTGAGCAGGACCTGACGTTGCTCGTACGGGCCGAACGGACCGTTCGTCGACTTCAGCACGTACTGGCCGTTCGCCGGGCGGGTGAGCCAGATGTAGTAGGCGCCGTTGCGCTTGTAGAAGCGGGCGCCCTCCAGCGTCCCGATGCTCGACGGCGTCTGGTAGACCTGCTGGGCGCGGACCTGGGACTTTCCGTCGGCGGAGAGCTGGGCCACGCTGATGGTGCTGTTGCCGTACGCCACGTACATGGTGTCGTTGTCGTCGACCAGCAACCCGGCGTCGTAGTAGCAGTTGGGGATGGTGGCGTGCTTGCTCCACGCGCCGTCGACGGCGGACGCGGTGTAGATGTGGGTCTGCGCGAAGTCGATGCACCCGGCCCAGTAGTACGTCCGGTTGCTCGGCCGGTAGTTCAGCGTCGACGCCCAGATCCCGTCGACGTACGCGTTGCCACCGCTCATGTCGTACTTCGAGCCGAAGTCGAGCCGGGGCACGGCGTGCCCGGCGAACTCCCAGTTCACCAGGTCGTAGGAGCGCAGCACCGGCGCGCCCGGCGAGTAGTGCATGGTGGACGACGTGAGGTAGTACGCGTTGTCGACCCGGATGATGTCGACGTCGGCGAAGTCCTGCCAGATCGCCGGGTTCGAGAAGGTGCCGTTCGACGGGGGTGGCGTGGTGGGGTCGGTCCCGCCGTCGACGCGGACGAACTGCCACTGCTGGTTGGTGCCGTTCCAGTCGTCGTACTGCACGATGTTTCCGCCGTCGGCGGTCGAGGCGCCCTGCACCTCCATCA
>NZ_JNZS01000021.1 GCF_000718515.1 Micromonospora parva
TGGTCGGCGGGGGCGTGGTGGGCGGGGGGATACTGTCGAAGATGCTGGCCTGCCTGGCGGTCTGCCGGATCCCGTTGGCACCATTGAAGAGGCGCTGACCCCAGTCGGTCAGGCTCGCCGGGTTGAAGTTGGTGGCCAGGTCGAGATACTCCACACCGCCGCCGTTACCGCTCCACGACCAGCCCAACCAGCCGATCCCGTTGGCCTGGCTGTACGCGAGGATGGTGTCCTCGTCCGGGTTCCCATCGGAGTGGTTGAAGCCGAACTCACCGACCACGATGGGCAGTCCCGCGCTGCGGAACCGGCCCAGGTAATCGCTGATCTCCGCGGCGGTGTCGAACACGCCGTACATGTGGATCGAGAAGACCGTGTTGCGGGCCGGGTCGGCGGCGAAGACCGACGCGGCGTTGTCGCGCATGGTGAACGACCAGTCCTGGCCCCAGTTCGGCCCGTCCACCATGATCGTGTGGTTCAGTCCGCCGGCCCGCAGGCGCTTGATCGCATTGGCGTTGTCGGTGGCCCAGGAGGCGTAGTTCTGGTTGCCGTACGGCTCGTTGCCGATGTTGACGATGACGTACTTTTCCTGACCGGAGAGGACATCGGCGAGACTGAGCCAGTAGTCGACGGCGCGGGCCAGGGTGATCGCGCCGCTCTGCTCGCCGTACCCGGTGGTGTCGTGCACCTCCAGCACACAGATCAGCCGGTTGGCCTTGCAGAGTGAGATGACGTTGGCGACGTCGGCGTTGGTGTTGCGGGTCCAGCGGTCGCCGCTGGAGAGCACCACCCGTACGGTGTTCGCGCCGAGCGCCTTGACGTCGGCGAACGAGCTGGTCTGCTGCGGGTACCAGGTGTGCGCGTGGTTGACGCCGCGCATGATGAATTCGGTGCCGTTGGCGTCGTACAACTTGCCGCCAGCGACGGAGAAACCGGCCGCGGCGTGCGCCGGCTGGCCGAACGCCAGCACGGTGACGAGCAACGCGAGCAGTGTCGCGCCGGCGGCGGAGAGTCGAGTCTTCATGGCCTTCCTCAGGGAGGACCCCCGGTGCCCGACAGGGGTGGGGACGTGACAGGGAAGGCGGCTGCAGCCCGGCAGCCGCGCCCGGCTCCCGGCGCAGGCATCAGCGTAGGGCGATGGGATGGTCATCGCAACCGGTTCAGTTGGCGAACCCGATGCCCGGACAGCCGCAACGGCCCACGCGGACGCAGGCCGTCACGGGGCGGTCATCCCCACCACAGGATGTGCGCCACACCCGGCTCTTAACCGGTTAAGAGCGACGGTAGGCAGGTGACTGCGATCCGTCAAGGACCGGGTCAGTCGAACCGGACGAGAGGGTTGACCGGCGCGCACCGGGGTATCCCGGGAACGATCCGTCGGTGAGAGGGGATACCAGGATGGTCAGCGTCGGCTACACCCTGATGAGCGAGCAGGCCGGGCCCAAGCAGCTGGTGGACCACGCGGTGCGGGCGGAAGCGGCCGGTTTCGACCAACTGGTGGTCTCCGACCACTACTACCCCTGGCTGGACTCCCAGGGCCACTCCCCGTACGCCTGGTCGGTGCTCGGCGCGGTCGCCCACGCCACCTCCCGCGCGCAGCTGATGTCGTTCGTGACCTGCCCGATCCGTCGCTACCACCCGGCCGTGGTCGCGCAGAAGGCCAGCACGGTCGGGGCGCTCTCGGACGGCCGGTTCACCCTCGGCCTGGGTGCCGGGGAGAACCTGAACGAGCACGTGGTGGGCGGCTGGCCGCACGTCCAGCAGCGGCACGAGATGTTCGAGGAGGCGTTGCAGATCATCCGTCCGTTGCTCAACGGGGAGACGCTGACCTTCTCCGGCAACCACTTCGACGTGCCCGACGCCTACGTCTGGGACCGCCCGGAACGGCCGGTGCCGATGGCCGTCGCCGCGTCCGGTCGACAGTCCGCGACGCTTGCCGCCGAGTACGGCAACGGCATCATCTCCACCGAACCCGACCGCCACATCATCGAGATGTACGACGACGCCGGGGGCGCCGGCCAGCCCCGCTACGGCCAGGTGGCCATCTGCTACGGCCCCGACGAGGCCGAGTGCCGCAAGATCGTGCACGACCAGTTCCGCTGGTTCGGGATGGGTTGGAAGGTCAACGCCGACCTGCCCAACCCGGACTCCTTCGCCGCTGCCACCCAGTTCGTGCGCGAGGAGGACGTCGCCGAGGGCATCTCCTGCGGTCCGGACGTGGACGCGCACGTCGAGGCGTTCGCCAAGTTCGTCGACGCCGGCTTCACCCACGTGGCGATCATCCAGGTCGGCGGGGAGACCCAGCCGATGTTCCTGGACTGGGCGCAGGAGCAACTGCTGCCCCGGTTGCGCGAGCTGTGAACCGAGACGTCGTCGACCGGCCGACCGGGTCGCCCCGCCGCACCTCCGTCGGCCGGTTCGGGCCGGCCGACTTGCGGCTCGCCATGGCAGCGCCCCGGCCGGCCGGCGGACTGACCAGCGAGTGGCGGCTCGTCGACGGGCTGCGCACCCACACCCGCCGCAGCGCCGACCCGGTGAACGGGGCACCGCCCGTGGTGCTCGTGCACGGCCTGGCGGTCTCGCACCGGTATCTCACCCCGCTGGCCGTCGCGCTCTCCAGCACCCATCAGGTGTACGTGCCGGACCTGCCCGGCTTCGGGCTCTCCGCGCACCCCCGGGGCGCGTACGACGTCCGCCGGCACGCCGAGCATCTCGCCGCCTGGCTGGCCGCGTACCAGTTGCCGCCGGTCTGCCTGCTGGGGCACTCGTTCGGCGCGGAGGTCGCCGCCGCGCTCGCCGCTACCCACCCCGACGCGGTACGCGCGCTGGTGCTGGCCGGTCCGACGAGTGACCCGGCGGCCCGGTCCCGACGGGCCCAGTTCGGTCGTTGGCTGGTGGACATCCCGCACGAGGCGCCGCTGCAGGCCCCGATCCTGGTGCGGGACGTCTGGAACGCCCGGCCCTGGCGGGTCCTTGCGACGCTGTCGCACTCGGTGCGTAACGCCATCGAGGCCGACCTCGTCCGGGTCGGCGTGCCCACTGTCGTCGTCACCGGCGATCGCGACCCGGTCGTGCCGCACCTGTGGCGGGACGAGGCCACCCGACTGGTGCCGGCGGCGACAGTGGTGGTCGTACCCGGTGCCGCGCACAACGTGGTCACGACCGCGCCGACGGCGGTCGCGGACGCGATCCGCCACCTGCTCGCCCCACGACCCACATCCACTGACAGGTGACCATCATGCGTTTCGGCAACACGGAGATCCGCCCGCTCGGCGGTGGCCTCGGCTGCCTCCTGATGATCCTCTTCTCGATCGTCGCATCGGTGGTGCTGACCGTCCTGCTGAACCTGGTGCTCTGAGGCCACACCCCTCAACGGCGCAGGCCCAGGGCGGTGAGCACCTCCCGGGCGCCCAGCCGGGCCGGGTCGAGCACCGAATGGCGGACCCAGCGGGCCACCGGCACGACGGTGGCCCGCCACACCGCCCTGAGGCCCCGCGCCACCGGCACGACCGTCACCGACCAGACCCACCGGAGGCTGCGCAGCAGCGGGCGCACTGTGTGCCGCCACAGCCAGCGCAGCCCTGTCCCGAGTGGGCGCAACACCAGACGGTAGAGCTGTCGCAGCAGCCAGCCGGCCGTCCGCCACGCGCCGAGCACCGCGGCGACGACCAGCCGACCTGACCCCGCGACGAGCCACCAGAGCCCGCGCAGGAGCCCGACGAACGCGGCACTCAGCGCCCTGTCGAGCGCGCCGACGGCACGCCGCAGCAGCCGTCCGACGGGGGTGAGCGCCGCGCCCAACCAGCTCAGCGGCCGCAGGACCAGGCGCTCGGCGAGCCACGCCAGACCACGCCCCAGCGCGACCAGTGGCGGACGCAACCCTCGACGGGCCAACCAGACCAACGGCATCCAGATCACCGTGCGGGCCACCCACGCGAGTGCGGACGCCAGCCAGACCAGCGGCAACCACACCAGAGTGCGGGCCACCCACGCCAGCGCACGCCCTACCCACACCAGCGGCAACCACACCAGGTGCCGGGCACACCAGGCCAGCGGCAGCCACACCACAGTGCGGGCCACCCACGCCAGACCACGGCCCACCCAGACCAGCGGCAGCCACACCAGGTGCCGGGCACACCAGGCCAGCGGGGGCCAGAACAGCCGGTGCAGCAGCCGGCCGGCAGCCGCGATCAGCTCCCAGAGCAGGCGTACGGGCAGCACCACGACCAGCGCCACACCGCGCGCGACGGCCGCGACGAGCGGAAGCGCGACGGCGGCCGGCTGCTCCGTTGCCGAGACCAGCGGGTCGCCGGCCGGATGCGCCATCGTCGGCGCGGCCCGGTGCTCGACCGACGGACCGGGCAGCGGCGGGCCAAGGGGGTGGCGGTCGGTCACGGTGGCACGGTAATCGGCCCGCGCCACACCGTGGGGGCGGGCCGCGCGAGGCGGCGGACGGCCGGTCAGCCGGCGGACAGCTCCACTGTGGCGAGCAGCGGATAGTGGTCGGAGGCGGTGGCCGTCGCATCGTCGCGGACCACCCGACAGTCGTGCAGCCGTTGCGCCACAGCGGTGCTGCCGAGCAGGTAGTCCAGCCGCATCCCGGCGAACTCGGCCCCGCCCAGCCGGGTGGGCACGGTGAGGCCGTCGGCCTCCGGTGCGTCGACGTTGCCCGCCGGCCAGAGGTCGACGAGGCCGGCGGCGAGCAGCCGGGCGATCGCGCGGGTGTCCACCGCACCGCCGGAGCGACGCAGGTGCCGCCGCCGGTAGAGCGTGGGCATGCCGGCCAACCGGGCGGTGTGGTCGACTGTCGGGTCGAGCGCGTTGAGGTCACCGGTGACCAGCGCCAGCGGCCCCTCGTTGCGGCGCATCGCCGCGACCAACCAGTCGACCTCCATCCGCCGTCGACCCCCCGAGTACGGGTAGAGGTGGGTGCCGAGCACGGTGAACGGGCCGGCGGACGTGGCCACCACGACGCGGGCGGCGGCGTGGTGGAACGGGCGGCGCACCGACCCGGCGTCGACGACCCGGTACGGCGGCCGGACCAGCACCGCCACCGGCTGCCCGAAGCAGGACCGGGCCAGGTGGGGCGTCATCCCCACCCGGCCCGCCACGGTGGCCAGCAACCCGTCCCGGTCGAAGCCGCGCAGCTCCTGCAGGGCCAGCACGTCCGGTGCCTGCTCGTTGATGACCTGGACCACCTGATCCAGCCGGTCGGGGCCGCCGCGATCCCGACCGCCGGTGCGGATGTTCCAGGTCATCACCCGCAGCACGACGGCGACACCTAGTCGGCTCGGCCGGCCCGCGCCATCTCGTCGTCGAGAGTGTCCACGTCCTCCGACTCGATGGCCGGCTGGTTGCCTTCCTTCAGGTCCTCGTTGGGGCGGACCACCAGGTAGAGCAACCCGATCCAGAGCGCGGAGAGCAGGATCGCGCCCATGAAGTCGGTCGGGTGGTGCATCCCCCGGTACATCCGGGAGGTGGCCACCCCGACCGGCATGATCACGGCCAGCGCCACGAAGAGCCACCGCCACCACCGGTCGGTACGCGGGAAGACGATGAGGGTGATCGCCAGCCAGACGCAGATCGTGGCCGCGATGTGCCCGGACGGGAACGACGAGGTGGGCATCTGCCCGTCCAGGTTCTCCACCGGCGGACGCGGCCGGTCGACGACGTGCGCCGACGCCAGGAAGAGGGTCAGCTCACCCACCATCGCCAGCGCCACGAAGAGCACCGGACGCCAGCGCCGCCACACCGCCAGCACCAGCGGGCAGAACACCAACGAGATCAGCAGGATGGCGTGGGTGTCACCGAACTTGCTCCACCACCAGCTGACGTCGGTCAGCACCTCGGTGTGCCGCTCGGCGAACCACTGCGGCACCTCGGTGTCCAGGGTGTCGAAGAAGGTGCCCTTGGCGTGGTAGCTGACGTACGTGCCGAAGGCGTACAGCGCCCCGAACACGATCACCCAGCCGACCAGCAGCTCGGCCACCGCGGAGCGGGGATGGGCCAACACGTGTTCCTCGGCGGGAGCGGGGGCGATGTCGTGCCCCGCCTCCGGCTCCAGGCCCTCGGTCAACGGCGGCACCGGCCGGCCGCGCTCGCGCCGCCACAGCCGGAAGGCGTACGCGGTGACGCCCAGCCAGGCGGCCCCGAGCAGCCAGGCGCCCAGCACGTCGGAGACGAAGTGCACGCCCAGCGCGATCCGGGTCAGGCCGACCAGCACCACCAGCACACCGACGCCGACGATGGCCGGCTTGCGCCAGCGGGGCGCCATCGCCGGCAGGAACACCAGCAGCAGCGCTCCGTACGCGACGAACGAGCCGAGCGCGTGCCCGCTCGGGAAGCTGTTGCCGGGCGCGCTGGCGATCGGCACGTCCACCACCGGACGGAGCCGGCCGACGAGCGTCTTCAGCGACGGGTCGAGGATCAGGCCACCGACCCCCGTGATGATCAGGTAGACGGCGAGCCGGGGTTGCCGCCGGATCAGCAGCCCGACCACGGCGATGGTGACCAGCCAGATGAGGATCGGCCGGCCGCCCAGGTCGGTCACCGCCTGGAGCACGGTGACCAGCGCGTGGTGCGGGGCGACGAGCCCGTTGAACCACTCGGCGAGCGCGTGGTCGGCGTCCTGCAGTGGGCTCCACCGCACCCGGACGAGCAACAACAGCAGCCCGAAGGCCACGCCCGCACCGGTGACGGCCACCAGGCCGGCAATGCTCCGTTCGGCGAAATGACCGATCGGACGGCGCGCCACCTCTTTGACCGCGGTCACCCCGCACCTCCCTTGTCGGCTCTGGCGAGGCGCTTTACCCGATCCGCGTCCGTTGTACACGCCGGTGCCGCTAGAGGGCCGACATGTCCCCGGTGTCGTACAGCTCGGCGCGGTCCGGGTCGGGCTCCCACAGGTCCGGTTGGGCGGGCTCCCGCACACCGATGCGCAGCGCCTCCAGTTGGGCGGCGAAGGCCAGCCCACCGAAGAGGGCCATCCCGGTCAGGTTCGCCCAGAGCAGCAGCGCCATCATGCCGGTCAACGCACCGTAGGTCTGCCCGAAATCGTCACTGAACCGCACGTACGCGGCGAGCAGCAGGCTGGCCAGCCACCACAGGGCCGTGGCGATCCCGGCGCCGAAGAACAGCCAGGAGAGGCCGGGCTGGTTGCGGCGTGGCGCCTGCCGGAACAGCACGGCAACGGCGAGGACGGTCAACGCGAGGCTCAGCGGGAAGCGGACCACGTTCCAGATGCCGTTGGCGACCTCACCCCACTCGTAGTGCTCCCGTACCGAGTCGCCAATCGCGCCGCCGCCGACCAGGATCAGGAAGCCGGCGAGCGCGGGCAGACCGGCGGTGACGGCCAGCACGGCGGCGCGGACATATTTCCGCAGCGCCGGGCGGTCCCGTTCGACCCCGTAGATGCGGTTGGCGCCCCGCTCGATCTGGGCCATCGTGGTGGTCAGCGCGAACAGGCCGGTGAGCAGACCGAGGGTGAGTGCCAGCTCCCCGGCGTCCTCCACCCTTTCGCCCTCGCCGAGCAGCTCGCCGACCATCTGCGCGCTCTGGCCGGGGGTGACCGCCAGGACGGTGTCGGCGACAACCTGGCCGCCCTCCTGGACACCCAGCTCGCTGATCAGGCCGGTGAGGGCGATCAGGAACGGCACCACGGCGAGGCACAGCTGCAGCGCGAAGGCCCGGGAGTGGCTGAACCCGTCGCCGTAACGGAAGCGGATGAAGGCGTCCCGCAGCAGGTGCCAGCCGCCCTCGCGACGCAGCGTGTGCCAGGCGTCGTCGGCGGACAGCTCCTCGTCGGCCATCAGCCGGGTCTCCGGCACGATGCGGGTGCTACTCACGACGCGCTTCCTCGATCAGCTGCTCGCCCCGCTCTCCGGCGCCCTGCGCGTCGACGGCCAGGTCGGGGGCGTCCTCGGGCTGGGGGACGCAGAGCCAGAGCGCCTGCGGGCGAACCTCGGCGTGCAGTTGCCGGCCCGGTGTGATGAGGTCGCCGTCCAGCTCCCGGGGCTGTGCCCGGTTGCTGGTGACCACCACACGCCGGCCCCGGAACACCTCCATCTGTGGCACCCGGCCGCTGCGACGGACCACCGCCCAACCGAGCGCGAGCCAGTGCCGCAGGCTGCGCGGGGTGAGCACGGCGACGTCGAGCCAGCCGTCGTCCGGCTCGGCCTCGGTGAGCAGGCGAACCCCGCCCTGCAGGCGGCCGACGTTGGCGATCAGGACCGAGCGGGCCCGGCGGCGCAGCGGCGGGCGGTCGTCGATGCGGATCTGCACCCGCATCGGCCGGTCCCGCAGGTGACGGGCGGCACCCACCACGTACGCCGGCCAGCCGATGCGGGCCTTGGTGGTCTCGGAGGTGGCGTCGAGCATCTGGGCGTCGAAGCCCATGCCGGCCATCACTGTGAAGTACTGATCCTCGACCGCGCCGACGTCGAGCAGCCGTCGGCCGCGTTCGACAGCGACCTCCAACCCGGCGGCCAGGTCGGTGGAGAGCCCCAGGTTGGCGGCGAGCAGGTTGCCGGTGCCCTGCGGCAGCACGGCGAGGGCCACGTCGGTGCCGACGAGCGCGCTGACACAGGACATCACGGTGCCGTCACCGCCGCAGGCGAAGACGAGGTCGACGCCGGCCTTGACGGCCTGCTCGGTCTGACCGCGACCCGGGTCGTCGACTGTCGTCTCGTACCACTGCGGCGCGGGCCAACCGGCCGCGGCCAGGGCGTCGTCGACGGTGCGTCGCAGCTCGTCGAGATCGTCGACCTTCACCGGGTTGACCACCACGGCGGAGCGCAGCCCGCCGTCGCCGCCCGCGGGCCGCCTGTCCTGTCCAGCATCCACGGCGTCAGTGTGCAGCACCCGGACGGCTTCAGCGACCCGGCGAACGTCTGGCGTCGGAAGTGCCACAGACAGGTTTCAAGACGGTTCCACCCGTCAGGCCGCCGCCCGCAGCGCGACCTCCACCCGCCGGCGCAGATCGTCGAGGTCGACCCCGGACTCGGTGAGCACCAACGCGCCCAGCCCGCCGCCCTCCCGCAGCACCCCGAGCAGGATGTGCTCGGTGCCGATGTGGCGGTGGCGCAGGCGCAGGGCCTCCCGCAGGGACAGCTCCAGCGCCTTCTTCGAGCGGGGCGAGAACGGGCCGCCGAGGTAGCGCTTTCGCCCCCAGCGGCGGCGCGGCGCCGGCACCGCCTCCCGTAGTGCGTCCGGGCCGAACGACTGCTCGATGCGGGCCACGATCGCGGCCAGGTCGATGCCGATCTCCCGCAGGGCCGCCGCGTCCGCGTCGCCCAGACCGGCGCCGCCGCTCACTGTGTGCCGGCGGATGCGTTCGCGCAGGTCGTCGGCGCGCACCCCGGCGTCGGCGAGCACCCTGCTGGCCAGGCCCGCGTCGTCGGCAAGCAGGGCGAGCAGCAGGTGCTCGGTGCCGACCGGCCGTTGACCCTCGGCCCGTGCCTCCTCCAGAGCCCGCCGCACCACGTCGCGCGCCCGGTCGGTGAACCGTTCGAACATCACGCCTCCCAGGATGAGTTGACCGCCGGTCGCCCGGCGTGCTTCTTGTGCACTGCCTGTCGGCTGACCTCGAGCGTGTCGGCGATCTCCTGCCAGGACCAGCCCTGTCGTCGGGCGTTGTCCACCTGGACCACCTCGAGCCGCTCGAGCAGCCGGCGTAGCGCGCGGACGGCACGCAGCCCGACCCGGGGGTCGGTGCTGCCGGCTGCCGCCGCGAGTTCTGTCGCCTGACTCATGCTGTCAACATACGTTGACAGCACTCGCCGTGTCAACTCTGGTTGACGAGAGGTGGCCGAAGCCGATCCGCCAGGGCGATCGTCCGACTACCCTCGGTCAGGGGACAGCTTGGTCGTGCCGGGCGCGACGCCCGGGAGGTGATATCGGATGGCCGCACCCGCCGACGCAGCGGTGCTGGTCGGCCTCGGGTCGGAACTCGACCTTCCGGTCGTCGAACAGGCCGCGCAGGAGGCCTCCGACCACGGCCGGCCACTGCACCTGCTGAACACCTTCGACTGGCGCGCGGCGTTCGACGCGGACACCGTCGCCGCACCCCGCGACCAGGCCGAAAAGCTGATCGCCCGCGCCGCCCAGCTCGCCCACCAGACCGAGCCGGGGCTGACCGTACGCGGGGAGATCGTCGAGAGTGCCATGCTGCCCACCCTCATCCGCCGCTCGGAGGCTGCCTTCCTGCTGGCCGTCGGCGACAGCGGCATGGCGGGCAGCGGTCAGTGCGTTCCGGCCGAGACGACCGCCGTGCAGTTGGCCGCCCGGGCCGGCTGCCCCCTGTTGGTGGTCCGGCGTGAGCCGCCACCGCAGGGCCCGGTGCTGGTGGGGGTGGACGGCTCGCCCAGCTCGCACCTCGCCCTGCAGTGGGCCGTGGAGTGCGCGGCCCGCCGCGACGCCCGACTGCTGGCCCTGCGGGTGGTGGAGTACGACGAGGACACCGACGCTGTCGCCGAGCAGCTCACCGAGGCACTGGCCCGGCACACCGGCCGCGACAACACCGTGCCGACCGAGTGTCGCGTGGTACGCGGCGACCCCGCCGAGGTGCTGATCGACACCTCCCGCCACGCGCAGGTGGCACTGGTCGCCGCCCGCGGCGACGAACCGGGCCGGGCCATGCTGGGCGCGGTCGCCCAGTCCCTGCTCTACCACTCCCCCGCCCCGGTGGTCGTCGTCCGCGGCCTGGCGAAGAAGCCGCTGACCGGGCCCACCACTCGCCTGGCGCGGCGCAAGCAACCCTGACCCGGGGCGTCGCCGGCCGCGAGGGCTCCGCGCCTCAACGGTGGCTGACCTGGGGCGAAGCCTTCGTCGTCCCACGGCTGTGGCGCACCGTCGATGACGACGGGACGGCCGGGGGCTGCCACGCCTCCGCCCTCCGAGTTCCAACTCGTCACCCAGAGCTTCGCCGCCGTCGGCGAGCATCACCGCCACATCCACCACGACCCGACCCGGTTCATGCACCGGCCGGCGTTGCCGCAACCCGGCCAGCGCGTCAGCGAAACCGCTGCTCAACCCGGTGACTTCAGCGATGTCGGCCAGCAGGCGGGGCCGGCATGACCGACCAAACCGCGCCCGCCACCAGAGACTGCAACCCTCGGACGCGTACCGGTACTCTGCACTCTGAAGTGCCTTCCGTGACAGACGATCAGGACCCTCGACAAGTCCCATCGTTCCAGATCAGAAGGCACTTTCGCGTTCCCGGCCCACCCACCGGACAGCCCTTAACGAAGGGCCGAGGCTGGGACGTTCAACCGGCTGGGCCCCGGAGCCGTGGTGACGGTTCCGGGGCCCAGCTTTTGGTTGTGGTCAAGGTGTGACGGTCAACTGCCGGCTGGTCGTGTGGGGGTCACGCAGGTGGTTCGGGCTGATTCGAGGGTGCCGTTGATGGAGGTGACGCAGTATTCGTAGTTCCAGAAGCCTGAGGTTAGGTAGGCGATGCCGTGGGTGGGTTCGGTGAATGTTTGTTCGCTTGGGGTCAGGGGGCTGCCGTTGGTGAGGTCGCGGGTCCAGACGCGGTAGCCGGCGGCTGTGTCGTTTTTGGTCCAGGTGAGTTGGACGGTGTTGGCGTCGAGGGGGTTGATCTGTAGGCCGGTGGGTGCGGTGGGGGTTGTGGTGCCGACTCTGATGGGGCGTGCGTTGTTGGGGAGGCCGGAGCCGGTGGTGTTCCAGCTGGCTACGGCGATGATGTAGCGGTGGTTGGGCTTGAGGCCGTCGATGCGGGCGGAGAAGCCTTTGATGCCGGTGCTGGAGAGGATGGCGTTGGGGGTGTCCTGGTCCCAGTAGATGACTTCGTAGCGTTCGATGGCGTCGGGGTTGGTGGGTACGCCCCAGGTGATGGTGAAGCCGGTGGCGGTGGGTTGGGTGATGATTCCGGTGGGTCCGGGGGGTGCCGTCGGGTTGGCTGTCGCCCTTGTGGGGGGGAGTGACCAGTCGGATTTTTGGTCGTCGGTGTCGCCGTTGTCGGTGCGGACCTGGTATTCCCAGGTCAGGTCTTTGGGGGAGAGGGTTTCGTGGCGGTTGGCTTGTACGCGGGATTCGTTCCAGGTGGTGGTGCCGACCAGTCGGGAGCGGACGGTGTATCCGTGGGCGCCGAAAACCTTGGGCCAGTTGACGGTGACGCCTTGAGGGCCTTCGCCGGCGGTGATTCCGTCGGGTACGGGCGTGGGTCGTTTCGGGATGGTGGTGGGGATGTCGAGGGGTTTGGTGCCGTATCCGAAGTCGTTGTGCAGGGTTTCGGTGAATGCTCGGGCGATTTGGTATTCGCCGGTGGCGTTGGGGTGCAGTCCGTCGTAGCCGGCGGGGCAGCTGGTGGGTTCGCAGTCGTAGTTTTCGCGCCACTTGACTAGCTTCACTGGTGACTGGTTGGTGTTCCAGGTCGGGATCGCCTGGGCCAGCCGGGAGTTGTAGTCATTGGTTTTGTCGGGTAGTTGTTCGTTGCCGCCCAGCAGGGTGCGTTGCGGGACGTTGGCTATCGCGAGCTTGATGTTGGGATTGGCGTCGCGGGCTCTGTCGACCAACACTTTCATGCTGTCCACGGTGTCCTTGGGGTTGGTGACCGACCAGCCCAGATCGTTGAAGCCCAGGCCGAGCAGGATCAGGTCAGGCTTCTGCTGCTGCACCTGGTACTGGATCAGGCTCTTGGCAACCGCTGCCTGCTGGCCCCACATCGCGAAGTGTTCGTCGTCGTCGAAGGTTTCCGCCCGCTTGTCGTACTCGCCGCCGAAACGCGTCGATTCAGTCTCAGGCTCGGGTAATTGCCCTTGCAGAGTTGGCGGTTTACGTCCGGGTGCCCGGGCCGGCACGGTGCCCTTATAGGGGCCAACGAACTCGGCGTCCACGCCCTGTTCCCTGAACCACTCCGACAGTCGGTAACGCCAGGTCCAGTCGCCCTCGTCACCCTGACTCATCGAATCACCCACCACCATCACCCTGACGCTGCCCGTCGGATCAGGACCGTCGAGGTGGGTGAAGTAGACGGTGGAGTCACCGTCGCGTTCGTAGTTGCCGTTGAATCCCCAGTTGATCCAGCCGCCGTCGCCGTTGTTCCTCACCACGCCGACGTCGAGCGCGAAGACGGTCATGCCATTCACGTTCGCGAGGTGTTTCAAGTTCGAGAGATAACCAAAGGAGAACTGGTCGACCGACTTGACGACGAGGATGTTCGTGTCAGGGAAGCACTTCTGGTACTCGGTGGTCAGCGACCGGACGAGCTCCTCGCGGTCGCCGGGCACCGACCCGGTGTAGCCGCATCCCGGGTACGGTCCGTTCGCGGTCGACGTGTGCTGCGGAGTATCGGAATCGAAGTTGGAATCGGCGAATCCGGCCATGGGGTCGAAGGTGAGGTCGGCCGTCGCCGGATCGGTGAACGCCACCGTCATGCCGTCCGAGCTGCGGGTGAAGTTTCCGTAGAACGCCCAGTTGTTCCAGCCGCCGTCGCCCATGTTGTGGAACGTGCCTGTCTTGAACACGTGAACGTCGTAGCGGCCTCGACTCGCTACCCCGGATGGCCGTCCAACCTCGGTCGAGTCTTTCGCGTCGTAGTCCTGCATGCTGAACGCACTCGCGAACACCTGCGACGTCGGCGGGGACAACCATTCGTGGGATTGCTCGTCGTGCATCACCATGACGTTGTAGTCCGGGAAGCAGGTACGCACATCGTTGAGCAGTGCCCGTACGTGTCCGACCTGTGCGTCGTTGCTCAACCCGTTGTAAAGACTGTAGTACATGTTGCGATCCACCCGGTCGCGGGTCGTCACCTCACACTGCGGACCAGAAGACCATCCCGAGCGCCGCTCGGGAAGCGGCGGCGTCGTGAAGGTCACGGTCCGTCCATCGTCGCTCTTGGTCCAGTATCCCTCGTAGCCCCAGTTCTTGTAGCCGAGGTCACCGGCCTGATAGAAGGTGCCGGATTTGAAGACGTACACCCGATACTTCGTGTCACTCAATTCGATCGTGGTGACGAAGTACGCCTCCGTCATGTGTTGCGTGCTGCCGTTGTGGGGCTGGGCGATCACAACGTTGTAGCCGGGGAAGCAGTACGCCACCCGCCGAACGGCCTCCTTGACCTTGTCCGCCTTCTCGTTCTCCGAGGTGATTATGTAGGAAATCACCGACGCGAGACCCAGGAACATGTTGCCCATCACGAATTTCGGCTCCGCCCACACGATCGCCGGGGCATTCGCCCTCGGGTCAGCATCAAGGCAGGCCGACGGCAGCGCTCCGGGCGTCAGCGCCGCTGCGTTTGCCTCGGGCACGGCGGCGGCCTTGGTCACGCCAACGTTGGTGGAGCCGGCCACAACCAGCACCAACGCAAGGAAGAACGCCATGAGACGGGTGCCGTGCCGCCTATTTTTGTGCAGCCATGATCGACTATGGGAATGAGACATGGAGGACTTCTCTCTGTCCGATCATGGCACCGAGGATGGAATCAGGAAGTCGACTCCGACAGATCATGGCGCCGGACTTCCAGGCCCACCCGCTGCCTGACCTGGGACAAGTAGGGGATCCGACGCTCGCCTCGACGTACGCCGTCGATGGTCCGTCGTCAGTTGTCGGTCGTCAGTTCTTTACATCGATGATCTTTGTGTAAAATTCATAGATCTACAAGTCTCGAATCGATCACAGTCATTGGTCTCCCCGGCCCAGCCACCCCACGCAGCGCAAGCCGAGGTGGGCCCACCGACGGGTCCGGCCAGAGCGGACCACGTCCCCGACGGCCTTCACGCAGCGCCGATCCGACCCCGTCGACGCACCGACGCGACTACCCTCGGTCAGGGAAGAGGTGGCGGCGCGGGGAGGTGGGGCCGTTCGCGGACCGCCTCCACCGCGCCAGGCGGGACACACGTCCGCACCAGCGGGGACCAACGGCCCTGCCCCATCCTCTCGGCGGCGACGAAGCTGGACGTGGCCGGGAAAACCCGGGACACCGGATGCGACGTCCCCGATTTCGCGAGAGGCTTACGCAGCATGGACTCCGCTGTTGACCTGCACAGCCCTCTGACCGAAGACGAACTGCGTCGGCTGGACGCCTACTGGCGCGCCGCGAACTACCTCACCGTCGGGCAGATCTACCTGCTGGACAACCCGCTGCTGCGGGAGCCGTTGACAGTCGACGACATCAAGCCGCGACTGCTCGGCCACTGGGGCACCAGCCCCGGCCTCAACCTGATCTACGCCCACCTCAACCGGGTGATCGTTGCCCGCGACCTGAACGCCATGCTGGTCACCGGCCCCGGCCACGGCGGCCCGGCCATCGTGGCCAACACCTGGCTGGAGGGCACCTGGTCGGAGCGCTACCACGACGTGGCGCGCGACGAGGCCGGGATGTCCAAGCTGTTCCGCCAGTTCTCCTTCCCCGGCGGCATCCCCAGCCATGTGGCGGCGGACGTGCCGGGCTCGATCCACGAGGGCGGTGAGCTGGGGTACGCGCTGAGCCACGCCTACGGCGCCGCGTTCGACCACCCGGACCTCGTGGTGGCCTGCGTCGTTGGCGACGGTGAGGCGGAGACCGGGCCACTGGCCGGCAGTTGGCTCTCCAACGTGTTCCTCAACCCGGCGCGCGACGGGGCGGTGCTGCCCATCCTGCACCTCAACGGCTACAAGATCGCCAACCCGACCGTACTGTCCCGGATCCCCGAGGCCGACCTGCTCGACCTGATGCGCGGCTCGGGCTACCAGCCGTACGTGGTGGCCGGCGACGACCCGGCGCAGGTGCATGGCACGCTCGCCGCGACGATGGACCGGGCACTGGACGAGATCGCCGAGATCCAGCGGCGGGCCCGCTCCGGCGGCGTCGTCGAACGCCCCCGCTGGCCGATGATCATCCTGCGGACGCCGAAGGGCTGGACCGGTCCCGCCGAGGTCGACGGCATCCAGGTGGAGGGCACCTACCGTGCCCACCAGGTGCCGCTGTCGGGCGTACGCGACAACCCGGCGCACCTGGCCGAGCTGGAGCAGTGGCTGCGCAGCTACCGACCGGAGGAGCTGTTCGACGCCACCGGCGCGCCGGTGGACGAGCTGCGGACGCTGCCGCCGCGCGGTGACCGGCGGATGAGCGCCAACCCGGTCACCAACGGCGGCGTGGTGCTGCGGGACCTGACCCTGCCGGACTTCCGCGACTACGGCGTGGAGGTCCCCGAGCCGGGCACGCCGATGGCCGGCGCGACCGGTGTGCTCGGTCCGTGGATCCGCGACGTGATCAGCGCCAACCCGGAGACGTTCCGACTGTTCGGCCCGGACGAGGTCGCCTCCAATCGGCTGGGTGCCGCCTTCGAGGTGACCGACCGGGCGTGGGTGGCCGCGACGGTGCCCGGCGACGAGCACCTCTCCCCCGACGGGCGGGTCATGGAGGTGCTCTCCGAGCACCTGTGCCAGGGCTGGCTGGAGGGTTACCTGCTGACCGGCCGGCACGGCGTGTTCACCAGCTACGAGGCGTTCATCCACATCGTCGACTCGATGCTCAACCAGCACGCCAAGTGGCTGAAGGTGACCCGGGCCATCCCCTGGCGTCAGCCGATCGCCTCGCTGAACTACCTGCTGTCCAGCCACGTCTGGCGGCAGGACCACAACGGCTTCTCCCACCAGGATCCGGGCTTCATCGACCACGTCGTCAACAAGAAGGCCGAGGTGGTACGGGTCTACCTCCCGCCGGACGCGAACACGCTGCTCGCCACGATGGACCACTGCCTGCGCAGCCGGCACTACATCAACGTGGTGGTGGCCGGTAAGCAGGCCGCGCCGAACTGGCTGACGATGACGGAGGCGATCCAGCACACGCGGCGTGGCCTGGGCATCTGGGAGTGGGCCAGCAACGACGGCGGCACCGAACCGGACGTGGTGCTCGCCTGCTGCGGAGACGTGCCCACCCTGGAGACGCTGGCCGCCGTCGAGCTGCTGCGCCAGCACCTCCCGGAGTTGAAGGTGCGCCTGGTCAACGTGGTCGACCTGATGCGGCTCCAGCCGGACACCGAGCATCCGCACGGTCTGACCGACAGAGAGTTCGACACCATCTTCACCGAGGACCGGCCCATCATCTTCGCGTACCACGGCTACCCGTGGCTGATCCACCGCCTCACCTACCGGCGGACCAACCACGAGAACCTGCACGTGCGCGGTTACAAGGAGGAGGGCACCACCACCACCCCGTTCGACATGGTGATGCTCAACGACCTGGACCGCTTCCACCTGGTCATCGACGTCATCGACCGGGTGCCCGGGCTGGCCGCCAGCGCCGCGCACCTGCGTCAACGGATGGTCGACGCCCGGCAGGCGGCCCGCGACTACACCCGCCGGTACGGCGAGGACGACCCCGAGGTCGCCGAGTGGCGCTGGATCCGCGAAACCGACCCGACCACCCCCTGAAGCTGGATCCGCGAAACCGACCCGACCACCCCCTGAAGGAGGACGACGTGCGCGACGCGGAGATCCTGGTTGGCTACGACGGCTCCACCGACGCCTCGCTGGCCCTGAACTGGGCCGTGCAGGAGGCGCGGCACAGCGGCCAGCCGGTGCGGCTGGCGTACGTCTTCGAATGGCTGACGGTGGCCAGTTGGGTCGGCCCGGGGGTGGCGCCCGGCGTGTGGCCCGACGACACCGCCCGCCGGCAGGTCGACGAGCTGGTCCGCAAGGCCGCGGCGGACGCCGCCGCGGCCAACCCCGGGCTGAAGATCACCGGTGAGGTGTACGACGGGCCGCCCACCCTGGTGCTCCAGGAACGCTCGGCTGAGGCCGGGCTGCTGGTGCTCGGCAGCCGGGGCCACGGCGGATTCGGCGGCCTGCTGGTCGGGTCGACGGCGGTGTCCGTCGCCGCGCACGCCCACTGCCCGGTCGTGGTGGTCCGCGACGGGGTCGGCAGCGCCGCCACCGACACGTCGAGCCGCCCGGTGGCGGTCGGCGTGGACGGCTCGGAACCTTCGCTGGTGGCGCTCGGCTTCGCGGCCGAGCGGGCGGTGCAGCGGCAGGTGCCGTTGCGCGTCCTGCACGCCTGGACGCCGGGCCCCGGCGGAGCGGCCGGGGTGCCCGACGAGCGGGCCGCCGTGGACGAGGCGCTGGAGCCGTGGCGACGGACCTACCCCGAGCTGCCGATGACCGTCGACCTGGTGTCGACCAGCCCGGCGGCGATGCTGATCGAGGCGAGTCGGGACGCACTGCTGGTGGTGGTCGGCAGCCGGGGTCGGGGCGGGCTGGCCGGCATGCTGCTCGGCTCGGTCAGCCAGCAGCTCATCCAACACGCCCACTGCCCCGTCGCGGTGGTCCGCGAACGCTGAGCACCGCGGGCGTAACGACCCGGCGGGGACGGGACCTGTGGCCCTGCGGAGACACCACCGGGTGTCGCAGGATGAGGCGGCAACCCCGGCGCGGCGGCGCGCCGTGCGGCACGATGAGCAGAGACGGAAAGGTCGTGACCATGAGTCAGGAAAGCCAGCTGACCACCGCGCTGGCGGAGGCCGCCGCCACCGCCGGCCACGCCCCCTCGGTGCACAACACCCAGCCGTGGCGCTGGCGGGTGCTGCCCGACGCGTTGGAGCTGCGTTCCGTCGCCGACCGGCAGCTCGCCGCCAGCGACCCCGAC
Organism: Micromonospora parva; assembly: GCF_000718515.1. Classification (GTDB taxonomy): domain Bacteria; phylum Actinomycetota; class Actinomycetes; order Mycobacteriales; family Micromonosporaceae; genus Micromonospora; species Micromonospora parva. The sequence continues at coordinate 18,581 of NZ_JNZS01000021.1, forward strand.
GGGCGACTGCTCGCCATCAGCTGCGGCACCGCCCTGCACCACGCCCGACTGGCGCTGGCCGCCGAGGGGTGGCGCGCCGTGGTGGAACGGCTGCCCGACCCGGCCGACAGCGAGCTGCTGGCCCGGCTGACCGACCTCAGCCGCACCACGGCCGACCCGGACGCCATGCGCATGGTGCAGTGCATGCAGGTGCGGCACACCGATCGCCGGCCGCTCAGCGACGAGCCGGTGCCGCCCACGGCGATCCAGGAGATCACCCGGGCGGTCAGTGCCGAAGGCTGCCGGTTGCAGATCCTCGACCGCGACCAGGTGTTGGAGCTGGCCGCCACCGCCGGGCACGCCGACACTGTCGAGGCCGAGGACACGGAGATGCGTACCGAGCTGGCGTACTGGACCAGCCGGGCCGGCTCGGGCACCGGTCTGCCGGCGGAGGTGCTGCCCGAGCAGCCCGCGCAGACCACCGTCCCGGGGCGTGACTTCGGTCGGCCCGGCAGCCTGCCGGTGGGTCCCGGGCACGACCAGATGGCGGTGTACGCGATGCTGCACGGCGACGAGGACGAACGGGACAGCTGGCTGCGGGCCGGCGAGGCGCTCTCCGCCGGTTGGTTGACCGCCACCCGGCTCGGCGTGTCGGTGGTGCCGCTCAGCGCGGTGGTGGAGGTGCCGGGCACCCGGCAGACCCTGCGTCAGCTGCTCTCCGGCATCGGCTTCCCGTACCTGGTGCTGCGGTTGGGCATCGCCGATCCGACCCAGTCCGGCCCGCCGCACACGCCACGGTTGACCACCGCCCAGGTGGTCGACACCTCGGCCGTGCGCTGACGGCCCCTGACGACGGGCGACGCCAGCGCTACCATCCCCCGATGACCAGCAGCGCCCCGTCGCCCCGGCAGGAACCATCCACGACACCGTCGCTCGGGCTGAGCCCGCTGTCCCGGGTCCGTCTCGACGAGCTGCTGCAGGAGATGCTGGTCCGCGTCGGTGAGGTGGTCACCAGCCGGGAGCGGCTGCGGGCCCTGCTGGACGCGGTGGTCGGCATCGGCACCAACCTGGATCTGCGTACCACCCTGCAACGCATCGTGCAGGCGGCCTGCGAGCTGGTCGGCGCCCGGTACGGCGCGCTCGGCGTGGTCGGCCCGGACCGGCTGCTGCACGACTTCATCGTCCACGGCATCACCCCCGAGCAGCATGAGCGGATCGGTGACCTGCCGCACGGGCGGGGCGTGCTCGGTCTGCTCATCGACGACCCCCGCCCGCTGCGGATGCCCGACATCACCCAGCACCCCCGCTCCTACGGCTTCCCGGCCAACCACCCGCCCATGCACAGCTTCCTGGGGGTGCCGGTCCTCATCCGCGACCAGGTCTTCGGCAACCTCTACCTGGCGGAGAAGCAGGGCGGCGCGCAGTTCACCGAGGACGACGAGGAGATCGTCGTCGCGCTCGCCGCCGCCGCCGGCGTGGCCATCGAGAACGCCCGCCTGTACGCCGTGGCGCACCGGCGGCAACGCTGGCTCGCCGCCACCGCCGAGATCACCACGGTGCTGCTCGGCGAGGTACGCCGTACCGACGCGTTGGCGCTGGTCGCCCGCCGGGCCCGCGAGGTCGCCGAGGCCGAGCTGGCGTTGGTGCTGCTCTACGACAGCGACACCGAGCACTTCTCGGTGGAGGTTGTCGACGGCGCCGACGCGCAGGCCCATCCGCTGGTCGGCGCGGTGCTGCCCGCCGCCGACACCAGTTTCGGCGCGGCCGTCGCCGAGGGCCGGCACGACCAGGTCGACGATCTGGCGCACGCCGCGCCGTGGCCGGCGCTGCTGCACACCGGCCCGGCGATGATCTCACCGCTCGCCACCGCCGAAACCCTGCACGGCGTGCTGATCGTGGCGCACCGGCCGGAGCGCGGCGGGGGTGCCAGCGAGGAGGACGTGGCGCTGCTGGGCAGCTTCGCGGGGCAGGCGGCGCTGGCCATGGAACGGGCCCGGGGCCAGGAGGAGCGGGAACTGCTGGTGGTCCTGGAGGACCGGGAGCGCATCGCCCGTGACCTGCACGACGTCGTGATCCAACGGCTCTTCGCCACCGGCCTGCAACTGCAGAGCGCCGCACCGATGGGCCGCCCGGAGGTGGCCAAGCGGATCAACGCCGCCGTCGACGATCTCGACGCCACCATCCGGGACATCCGCCGGACCATCTTCGAGCTGCGTACGCCGATGACCTCGGAGCTGCGCACCGAGATCCGGACGGCGATCGAGGCGGCCGCCGAGTCCCTGGGTTTCAAGCCGCATCTGGAGCTGGCCGGGCCAGTGGACAGCGCCGTGCCCGACGCCATCCGTCCGGACCTGACCGCGGTGCTGCGCGAGGCGCTGTCCAACGTCGTCCGCCACGCCCAGTGCACCCGCGTCGACGTGGCCGTACGCGTCGACGCCGGTCACGTCACTGTGACGGTCAGCGACAACGGGGTGGGCTGTGACCCGGCCGCCGCCCGGGGTGGTCTGGTCAACCTGCGCGAACGTGCCAGCCGTCTCGCCGGCACCTTCACGATCCTCGGCGTCGAACCGCACGGCACCGAGCTGCGCTGGACCGTGCCGCTGCGCGACTGACCTCCGCGACCCCGGTCAGGGTGTCTTGCCGAGGAGGCGGGTGGCCAGAACGGCGGCCTGGGTGCGGCGCTCCAGACCCAACTTGGCCAGCACGCTGGAGACGTAGTTCTTCACGGTCTTCTCCGCGAGGAACATCCGACCGGCGATCTCCCGGTTGGTCAGCCCCTCCGCCACGTACTCCAGGATCCGCCGCTCCTGCTCGGTGAGCGACTTCAGCTCGCGCGGCTGCTCAACGCCGTTGCGGATGCGTTCCAACACCCGGGTGGTGATCGCCGGGTCGAGCAGCGACTGCCCGGCGGCGACCCGGCGGACCGCGTCGACCAGGTCGGTGCCCCGGATCTGTTTGAGCACATACCCGGCGGCACCAGCCATGATCGCCGCGAACAGCGCCTCGTCGTCCTCGTACGAGGTGAGGATCAGGCCCTTGATGGACGAGTCGACGGCCCGGACGTCCCGGCACACGTCGATGCCGTTGCCGTCGGGCAGTCGCGCGTCGAGGATCGCCACGTCGGGTCGCAACGCCGGGATGCGACGGGCCGCCTCCTGCGCCGAGCCGGACTCGCCGACCACCTCGATGTCACCGCTGCTCTGCAGCAGGTCGGCCAGGCCACGACGGACGACCTCATGGTCGTCGAGGAGGAACACACGGATCATCAGTCGTTTCTACCCGCTGCCCGGGGCCCGGCGCACGGGCCGAAGGTCCCGACCAGTGGGCCGCGAGCGGGCGCTCGGTCCCGACCGGTCGGGACGTCCGGCCCTGCTCGGCGACCGCCGAAGAGTGGACCGTGAAGGTACGGCCACCCGGCACCACCCGCCGCCGGCCGCACCGGGAGAGGAGCACCGCCATGGAGATCGGCTACACCGCGACCCAGCTGCGGACCGCCGCCGTGGACGCGGTCCGGGCACCGTCGTTGCACAACACCCAACCGTGGCGGCTACGGCTGCGCGACGGCGGCATCGAGGTGCTGGCCGACCCGGGCCGCCGGCTGCCGGCGACCGACCCGAGCGGGTGGGGCGTCCGGGTCGCCTGCGGCGCGGCGCTGTTCAACCTGCGGATCGCCCTGGCCGTCGCCGGCACCCCGGCCCGGGTGCGGCTGCGCCCCGACCCGGCCCAACCGGACCTGCTGGCCCGGCTGGTGCCGGACGTCCCGCGCCGGCCCACCCCCGCCGAGCAGAGCCTGTACGCGGCCATCCCCCGCCGGTTCAGCAACCGACTGCCGTTCTGGCCGGACCCGGTGCCCGCCGACGCCCGGTGGCGCCTCGGCGAGGCGGCCCGCGCCGAACAGTGCTGGTTGGAGCTACTGATCGGGGTGAGCGCGGTCTCCGCGTTCGGCGAGATCGCGCGCGGCGCGCACCGGGTGCTGGAACGCGACCCCGCGTACCGGGCCGAGCGTGAACGGTGGCTGCGTCGCGAGTTCGCCCCGGACGGCGTACCCAGCTCGGCCGGTGGCCCGCAGGGCGAGCCGCAGGATGTCCTGCCGGCCCGCGGCTACGGTGGGCGCGACCGTGCCCCCGGCCGGGACTTCGAACCGGAACCTCTGGTGGGGGTGCTGGGCTCGGCGGGCAACACCGCGGTGGACCAGGTGATCGCCGGGCAGGCCCTGCAACGGCTGCTGCTCACCGCCACGGACGCCGGGCTCAGCGTGTCGATGCTCTCCCAGCCGATCGAGGTGCCGTCGGCGCGGGAGCAACTGCGGCTGTCGCTGGGCCGCTTCGGCACCCCCCAGATGGTGCTGCGGATCGGGTACGGCCAACCGGGCCGACCGACCCCCCGACGTGAGGTCGACGAGGTGCTGGAGCTGCCGGTGGTGCCCGCCTGACCCGCCGGGGCACGCTCAGCCGGCGAGGACGGCGGCCTCCCGGGCCGGGTCCAGCCCGACCGGGCCGCGCTGCGGTCGCCCGGCGCGCGGCGGAACCGCGCCGACCTCACGCAGCCAACGCCAGGTGTCCTCGACGGTCTCGGTCACCGGCCGGCAGGTCAGCCCGGCGGCCAGCGCGCGGGTCACGTCCTGCTCCAGCAACCCCCGGTACGGGTGGCCGCGCGGCATCCAGATCGGCAGGTCGCTCCACGGCTGCACGCCGGCGGCGAGGATGGTCGTCGGTTCGGTCCAGCGCAGCCGGGCGGCGGCACCGGTGGCGGCCACGCACGCGTCGAGCAGCTCGCCCATCGTGGTCTGCGTCGGCCGGCCGACCGCGTTGACAGTGCCGCCCACCCCTCGGGCCCCCGCGTCCAGCATCCACCCCGCCAGGTCGCGGACGTCGACGTACTGCACCGGCAGGTCGGCCGGCCCGGGGGCGAGCACGTCCCCGCCACGCTCGATGCGCCGCAGCCACCAGGGCAGCCGGCCGATGTCCTCCCCCGGGCCCAGGATCAGACCGGCCCGGGCGATCAGCGCACGCGTGCCGAACACCCCCCGCACGGCACCCTCGGCGCCGGCCTTGAGCTGCGGGTAGTCGCCGTCGACGGCGTCCGGGTCGGCGTCCACCACAGGGGAGTCCTCATGCAACCCGGTGGCGGCGTGGTCGGTGTAGACGGACCCGCTGGACACGTACACGTAGTGGCCGACCGAGGCGAGCAGGGCGCGGGCGGCGGCGCCGGCAGCCCGCGGGGCACCGTCCCAGGTGTCCACCGCCACGTCCCACTCGCCGCCGGCCAGGGCCGCCAGGCCGTCGGGCGCGGTGCGGTCACCCCGCAACCGGTGTACGCCGGGCGGCACCACGCCGTGCAACCCCCGGTTGAACACCGTCACCGACCAGCCGCGGCGCACCGCCTCGGTGACAGTCGCCCCGCCCACAAAGCCCGTACCGCCCAGCACCAGCAATCTCATGCGCTCCACAGTGCCGACCCGGGGCGGCGCGGCACACCCCTGTTCACCAGCAGCGGATCTGCCCGTGGCAGAACCAGCGGGGCGCGGTCACTCACCCGCCCTCGCCGGGCGCGGCCAGCGCGGTGCGGCGGCGGAGCAGCGCCGCCCTCGCCCGGCGGGCCGCCCGCAGGTGCGCGCCCGCCAGGACGCCGAGCACCAGCACCATCCCCAGCAGCACCGGATCGAACTCGTGCCGCACCACGCTGATGACCAGCGCACCGACGCTGAAGGCCAGCCAGGCGCCGACGCCGAGCCAACCGGCGACCACCCGGTCCCGGGCGAACAGGGGGGTCCGTCGGGTCACGGCCCAGCCGCCGAACGCCGCCCAACACAGGCCGATCGCCACCAGCGCGGCGAAGGCCACGCTGGTGCGTGTCGGTAGCTCGGGCTCGGTCGCCCAGAGCAGACCGATCAGGCCGCTCCCGGTGAGACCGGTGAAGCCCACGGCCAGGTATCCGACCCGCCTGCGCAACGACAACGGCGCGTCCAGTCGCGCCAGTACCTCTTCCGGAGTCATGCTTCGTACCCCTTCCGCACCAGCTCACGGCGTAACAACGTGCGGGCCCGGTTGAGCCGCGACTTGACGGTGCCGACGGGGACGGCGCAGATCTGCGCGCAGGCGTCCAGCGGCAGATCCTCCAGGTAGAACAGCAGAAGCACCTCCCGTTCCCGGGCGGGTAGCTCCGCCAGCGCGCCGGCGAGGGTCTCCCGGTTGACGACCCCCTCGGCCTCGTCGTCGCCCGGCAGGTCGTCGATCGGTTCGGGTTCCGGGCGGGCGTACGCGTCCCGCAGCCGGTTCATCACCGCCCGGCGGGCGATGGTGAAGAGCCACGGCGTGAACCGGTCCGGCTGCCGCAGCCTCGGCAGCCCCCTGAGGACCGCCAACCAGATCTCCTGCACCACATCGTCGTCGGACCCACCGAGCATCCGCCCGACGTACCGTTCGACCGCCGGATGCCAGCCCTGCACCAGTTGGGCGAACGCCTCCCGTTCGCCCAACTGGCAGCGGACCACCAGCAACTCATCGCTCATCGGTCCTCCTTCGCCTGTTCAGTCGGTGCGGGCGTCCGGCAGGTTCACGACGCGCCACAGCGGGGACCGGCGTCGGCGGGTGGCGGGGTGCGGCAGTGGTCGCAGAGCTGGTCCAGGATGCAGGAAAGCCACGCAGGGGCATGGTCAACGGAGCCGCCGATTGCGAAACTGCTTCAATCTGCGTCAGCACGGGCAATCGAGGCCCTTGACGCAATTGGTGACCACGCGTGCCGCCCAGGTGACATCACGTGCCGGACCGGTGGGCCTGACCGCTACCCGAGGCCGGTTCGACGTCGGCACAACCCGGATGGAGGGGAATGTCAGGCACGCCGCTGTCCCTGCCGCAGCCGTCCGCGCGGGCCCCCGAGTTCGGCGGGAACGCGCTCATCGTCTGCGAGAACCTGGTGCGGATCTACCAGACCGGTTCGATCGAGGTGCAGGCACTGCAGGGTCTGGACCTGGCCGTGGAGAGCGGTGAGCTGGTCGCCGTGGTCGGTGCCTCCGGGTCGGGCAAGTCGACGCTGCTCTCCATCCTCGCCGGCATCGACGCGCCCACCGCCGGGCGGGTCCGGGTCGACCGGTGGAACCTGCTGGCGATGTCCCGCGCGGACCGGGTGGACTACCGGCGGCGCACCGTCGGGTTCGTACGGCAGCAGACGGCGAGCAACCTGATCCCCTACCTGACCGCACGCGAGATGGTGGACCTACCGATGACGGCGGCCCGCACCGCGAAGGAGGAACGTCGGGAGCGCGCGGCCGAACTGCTGGACAGCCTCGGTGTCGCCGACTGCGCCGATCGCCGCCCGGGCCAACTCTCCGGAGGGCAGCAGATGCGGGTCGCGATCGCGGTGGCGCTGGCCAACCAGCCGCGCGTCCTGCTCGCCGACGAGCCAACCGGCGAGCTGGACGCGGCCACGTCCGCGGAGGTCTTCGGCGTGCTGCGCGACGTCAACCGGCGCTACGGCGTCACCGTCGTCGTGGTGACCCACGACCCGGCGGTCAGCGGCCAGGTCGAACGAACGGTCGCGATCCGGGACGGGCGCACCAGCAGCGAGGTGCTGCGCCGCACCACCACCGACGCGGCGGGCGACACCCACATGATCGCCGAGGAGTACGCGGTGATGGACCGGGCCGGGCGGGTCCAGGTGCCCCGCGACTTCCGCCAGGCGCTGGCGCTGACCCGACGGGTCCGGCTGGCCCTGGAACCCGACCACATCACGATCCGCCCCGATTCGGAGACCCGCGCATGAGTGCCGAGCCGCTGCTGCGCGTGCGCGACGTACACCGGAGCTTCCGCACCGGGCCGACCGTCGTGCACGCCCTGCGCGGCGTGTCGTTCGACGTGGCGGCCGGTGCCATGGTGGCGCTCGTCGGCCGGTCCGGTTCGGGCAAGACCACACTGCTCAACGTCATCGGGGGCCTGGACCGCCCGGACGCCGGCACCGTGCACGTCAACGGCACCGACGTCGCCGCGCTCGACGAGGACGGCCTGTCCCGGCTGCGACGCGAGACGGTGTCGTACGTCTTCCAGAGCTTCGGGTTGATCCCGGTGCTGTCGGCGGCGGAGAACGTCGCCGCCCCGCTGCGGCTGGCCCGCGTCGCCCCGGCCGAGCGCGAGCGGCGGGTCGGGTTGCTGCTGGAGCTGGTCGGCCTGGCCGACCACGCCCGGCAGCGGCCGGCCGAGCTGTCCGGCGGCCAACAGCAGCGGGTGGCGATCGCCCGCGCGCTGGCCGCCTCGCCCCGGCTGCTGCTCGCCGACGAGCCCACCGGGCAACTGGACGCCGAGACGGGCCTGTCGGTGATGGCCCTGCTGCGCGGGATCGTGGAATCCGAAGGCGTCACCGTCCTGGTGTCGACGCACGACGCGGTGATGATGGCCCTGGCCGACCGGGTGATCCGCATCCACGACGGGCACCTCGACGAACAGGCGGCCGGCCAGCCGTACGAGCCCGTGCCGGACGCCAGGTGACGCGTCGATGCTGAGGCTGGTCAGCCGGCGCGCCCGCGCGCAGTGGCCGTTGCTGGCGGCCCTCCTCGGGGTCGTCACCATCGGCGCGACACTGCTGGGCACCTGCACCCTGCTGGTCACCCGCACCGCCGAGCGGGCGCTGGAGATCGCCATGGCCGACGCCGCCCCCGCCGCCGTCGACGTGACCGTCTACACCGGCACCGTCGAGGGCCCGGACGCGCGCTCCGTCGCCGCCGACACCCGCGCCGTGGTGACCTCCGCGCTCGCACCGTTCCCCGCGACGACCACCGCGCGGGCGTCGACGGTGCTACGGGCGCTGCCGCCCGCGCTCGCCCCGGGCACCACAGTGCCGGCCCAGGCGTACCTGTCGGGGCTGGACGACCTGCCGGCCCGAGCCGAGCTGATCACCGGACGCTGGCCGCGGCACCCGGGCGACGCGGTGCTGCTGGAGTCCACCGCCCAACTGCTCGGCCTCACCCCCGGTCGCCAGGTGCGCCTCGGCGCCGAACTGGCCCACGCCCCCGTCCCGGCCGTCGATGTGACAGTCGTGGGCGTGGTTCGCCCGCTGCCGGGGCGCGGCTGGGACCGCGACCCGTTGGCCGCGGCCGGCTCGGCCATCGGCTACCGCGACGGTCGCTTCATGCAGCCGGTCAACGCCTACGGCCCGTTCCTCGTCGACCTCGCCGACCTGGTCAGCACCGGCGCCACAGTGGATCGGATGGAGGTCACCGCCCACCCGGACCTGTCCAACCCCAACCGTCGCGACCTGGAGACCGTGGCCGGGGCCATCCGCAGCGCCGACCGCCGGCTGGCCGGCACCCTCGGTGACCGCGTCCAGCTCGCCCGGGTCTCCTCCGACCTGTCGTCGACAGTGCGGGCAGCCGACGACCAGCAGCACGTCACCGCCGCCGTCGTGCTCGCCATCGCCGTCCTCGGCGGTGTCCTGGCCGCGACGGCACTCGTCCTCGCCGGCCGGCTGACCGCCGACCTGCGCGCCGACGAGACCGCCCTGCGGTCCGCCCTGGGCACCAGCCGCCGCCAACTCGCCGCCACCGCGACACTTGAGGCCGGGCTCGTCGCCGCCGTCGCCGCCGCGCTCGCGACACCGGCCTCGTCGGTGGTGCACGCCGGCCTGACCCACCTGCCGCCGCTGGACCGCGCCGGCCTGACCGTCGGGCCGGGCGTCACCGGCGCCCAGGTCCTCGCGGTCGTCGGCGGCGCGCTGGCGCTCGCCGCCGTACTCACCGTCCTGGCGGTCCGGCCGGTCGCGGCGACCGGCGACCGGCGCACCCGCCGGGAACTGCTGACCCGCTCCGGCGCCGACCTGATGCTCGCGGTGTTCGCCGCCGCCGGCTGGTGGCAGCTGTACGCGCAGCCCACCGCCGCCAGCCCCCGCGCCGACGCGGTCCGGGTGCTCGCGCCGGCGCTGTTGCTCACCGCCGGCGCCGCACTGGCGCTCCGGGTGGTGCTACCCGCCCTGCGCGGCGCCGACCGGCTGGCGTACCGCGCCCGCGGGCTGGCGCTTCCGCTGGCGCTCTCCGAGGCCGCCCGCCGGCCGCAGGCGGTCGCCGCCGGGCTGCTCGTCGGGCTGGCCTGCGCGGCCGGAACGTTCGGCGTCGCCTTCGACAGCACGTGGCACCAGTCGCAGCGCGACCAGGGGGCGCTGTCCGTCGGCACCGACCTGGCACTGACCCTCAGCACGGCACCGGTGCCCGGAGACGGCGCGGTCGTCAGCGCGGCCACCGCCGGGGCGGTGAGCCCGGTCCTGCACCGTGGCACCGCCGTCGGTCAGTGGCTCGGCACCGCCGGCGATCCGGCACGTCTGGTCGCCGTGGACACCACCCGCGCCGACGCGCTGCTGCGCGGGCGGCTGGACGGCGACCGCGGCTGGGCGGAGCTGGGTGCCACGCTGGCCCCACCCACCCGCGTCACCGGCCTCGCCGTCGCGGCCAACGCCCCGCTCGTCCTGAGCGGAACCGCTGCCGGCGACACCCCGCTCGCCGTGACGCCCCGGCTGCTGCTGCAGGACGCCACCGGCCTCCGCACGTCCTGCACCGGTCCCGCCCTCCCGCTCGACGGCCGGGAGTTGCGGCTGCCCAGCTGCGCGACCGCTGCCGGGCTGCGCCTCGTCGCGGTCGCCCTGCCGGTCGTCGCCGACCCGGCCGGCGGCACCGTCGCCGTGGCCGTCACGCTCACCGTGCCGTCCGCCGGGTCGACCGAGACACCCGCTGACGGATCGGACTGGACCGCGACGTCCGCGCCGCCGGTGCCGAACAAGGTGACCAACCCGAGCATCACGCTGTCCGCCACACCGGCCGGAACCGCGCTGCGGATGGCCGCGACCGTCGAGCTCGACGGCGCCCCGGACGCCGCCCGGACCCTCGTCGCCACCGCCTTCCCGGACCCCGGCCCGGTGCCCGTCGCCGTCTCCGCCCGCTTCGCCAGCGAGGTGGGTGCGCACCCGGGCAGCACGCTCAGCGTCACCGTCGGCATCACGCCCGTCCCGGTCATCGTCACCGAGGTCGTGCCGACGGTGCCGTCCGCCCCGGGCGCCGTCGCCGTCCTGGCCGACCTGGACATGCTGTCGCGCGCCCGCGCCGTCACCGGCGACCTGACGTTCCCGGTCGACGCCTGGTGGGTCGGTCACCCCGCCGGCCCCGGTGCCGTCGAGCGGGCCACCGCCCTGCACCTGGGCACCGTCGCGACCCGTGAGTCGGAGACCGCCCGCCTCATCGGCGGTCCGCTGCGCGCCGGGGTGCCGGGCGCGCTCCGGCTCATCGTCCCGGCCGCGGCCCTGCTGCTGCTCGCCGGCGTCGTCCTGCACGTCACCTGCGACCTGCAGGTCCGCGCCGTCGAGGTGGCGCGGCTGCGCGGCCTGGGAATGTCCCGGCGCGGCATCCGGGCCGTGCTGCTCGGCCAGCACGCCGGCGTGCTGCTGCCCCTACTCGCGGCGGGCGCGGCCGTCGGCGCGCTCGCCACCGGGGTCGTCGCTCCCCTGCTCGTACGCACCGACACCGGCGCCGCGCCCATCCCGGCCGCCCAGCCACACTGGCCGTGGCCAGCCGAGGCCGCACTGCTCGCCGTACTGCTGGCCGGCTGCCTGCTGGCGGTCGCCGTCGTGGTCACCGTCCAGGTCCGCCGGGCCGACGCCGCGCACCTGCGGGTGGCACCGTGAACCGGTGGCTGACCCGCCGGTGGCCGGCGCCGCACTGGCCGAGCATCCGTGGCCGGGCCCGTGCCGACGCTGGTCCGCTGCTGCTCACCGCCGCCGTCATCGCGGCCGTCGCACTGCTCGCCGGGGCCGTGCCGGCGCTGCTGCGCGCCGCCGCCGACGACGCCGTCCAGGACGCGGTCCGCCGCGCCGGCAACGACGCGAACGTCCTCGTACACGCCGACTGGGAACGCGACGACGGCCCCAACGGCGGGCGGATCCGGACCGCCGGTCTCGCCGACGACGTCGAGGACTTCCGCGCCCGGGCGACATACGCGCTCGGGGCCGACCTGGACGCCGCGCTGCTCCCGCCCGTCGCCGTCGTCAGCGGCCCGATCCTCAGCATCACCGAGGGCAGCGTGCCGCGTACCTTCCAGTTCACCTACCTGGCCGACGACCGCGACGGCCCGGCGGTGACCTGGATCGCCGGCAGTGCGCCCGGTTCGCCCTTCCCCGACGAGCCCGTCGAAGCCCCCTACGACGGGCCGCCCTGGCCGGTGCAGGTCGGCCTCGCCGAGACGGCCGCCGCCGCCCTCAACCTCGGCCCCGGCGATCGGCTCCCGGTCAAGGACGGCCAGGGACGCGACAGGGACGTGCGGATCAGCGGGATCTACCGACCCGCGGACAGCACCGACAGCACCTGGCGACTCGCCCCGGCGCTCCTGGGGCCCCTGCCCGGCGCCGACGGTGTGGGGATCACCCGGTTCGCCGGCCTGCTGTCACGCGAGTCGCTACCGGACGCCCGGCTCGCCGTCGACCAGGACCAACTGCGGCGCACCGTCCACTTCGCCCCCGAACCCGGCGCGCTCACCTGGGACACCACAGCGGCGCTCGCCAACCAGGTGGTCGCGCTCAAGGCGGCCTCCGGCTCATCAGGCGCCCGCGACGGGTCCCTGCGCTGGGAATCGCAGCTCGACACCACACTGCGCGACGCCCGTACGCGCGGCAACGCCGCTTCCGCGCAGGCCGCCGTCCTGCTCACCGGGATCCTGACCGTCACGGTACTGGTCCTGCTGCTCGCCGCCGCGCTACTGGTCCACCGCCGCACCCCGGCGCTGGGCGCCGCCCGGCAGCGCGGGGCGGCGTTACCCGACCTGGCCGCGGAGCTGACCATCGAGTCCACAGTGGTGTCGGTGTCGGCCGCCGCCGTCGGGCTCGCGCTCGCCCGCGCGGTCACTCCGGGCGTCTCCTGGACCTGGGCCGTTCCCGTGGTCCTGGCCGGCGCGGTCGCCGGGCCGGCGTTCGGCACCCTCGCCGCCGCCCGCGCCAGCCGCGACCGACGCCAGCCCGCCAACCCGGCCGCTCGGCGCTGGATCCGGGTCACCGCTCAGCTGCGCCGCGCCGCAGTGGAGGCGGCTGTCCTGATCGCCGCGGTCGCCGGGTTCGTCACACTGCACCAGCGTGGGCTCCTGCCCGACGCCGCCGACGGCGACACCGGTGAGCTGACCGGCGACCTGGTCCTGCCGATCAGCGCCCTCGCTCTGGGCGGGCTCGTCGGCGCGCTGGTCCTGCTCCGGCTGCTGCCCCTCGGGGCGCGGTTCGCGCTCCGCCAGGCGCTGCGCTCGCGTCGCCCGCTGGCCGTGTTCAGTGCCGCCCGGGCGGCCACCACGGCCGGGCGCGCGTTGCCGCTGCTGGTTCTCGTCAGCGCCACGGCGCTCGCGTCGTTTGCGCTCATCCTCGGCAGCACCGTCACCCGGGGTCTGGCCGACGGCGCGTGGAGCACCGTCGGCGCCGACGCCCGCCTCGACCTCGGCACCGACGCGCAGGCGGCGACGCCCGCACTGGCCGAACGCGTCGCCGCCGCACCCGGGGTGCAGCAGGTCGTCGTCGCGCAGGTGACCGAATCGGCGCGCGTCTTCGCCGAATCGACGCTGTTCACGCCCCGCCTGGTCGTCGTGGACGCCGCCGCGTTCCAGCGCCTGCTGGCCACCACCCCGTTGCCCGACGCACCGGCGCTGGCCCGGCTCACCGCACCGGCTCCCACCCCCGGGGACGTACCGGCGTTGGTCCTGTCGAACGACAGCGAACTGCGGACCGGCGCCCGGCTGCAGCTACCCCGCGACGACGCTCCGGCGATCCGCCTCGCCGCGGTCGGTACCGCGCCCGCCGTCGGCGGCGCCGGCGACGTCGTCGTCGTGGACGCCACGGCCCTCGCCGCCGCCGGCCTGCCCGCCGTGGCGAACACCGTCTGGGTGACCGGTCCCGGCGCGGCGCGGGCCGTGACGAACAGCGGCGTCGCCGCCGACGTCGTGCTGCGCGCGGACGTCCTGCGCGCGCAGCGGGTGGCTCCGCTGACCGCGGGGCTGCTGCGGCTGGCGTGGACGGCCGCCGCGGTGCTGGTGACGCTGGGGCTGCTCGGCCTCCTGCTGGCTGCCGCCGCCGGTACGTCGGAGCGCTGGCACACACTGGTCCGGCTGCGCACCCTCGGCCTGCGGCCCCGCGACGCCCGCTGGGTCGCCGCCGGAGAGCTGCTGCCGCCGGTCGTGGTCACCGCCGGGTACGGCCCACTACTCGGGGCACTGCTGGCCCGCCTGACGCTCGGCCCGCTCGACCTGCGGCTGCTCACCGGCCAGCCCGGCGACCCGGCGACGGTCCTGCCGTGGTGGCTGCTCGGCCTGGTGGGCGTGGTGCTGCTGGCGGTGGCCGCCACTGTCGTCCCGGTCGAGTCGGCGCTGCGGCGACGCGACCGGCTCAGTGAGGTGCTCCGCGCCGGCGAGTGAACAGACGCCCCCGGTGGTGCGGGCCGGAACGCCGAGGCCCGTCACCGGATGTCCGGTAACGGGCCAGTCGATGTGCCGGTGGAGATGGTGGGCGATACTGGGTTTGAACCAGTGACCTCTTCCGTGTCAAGGAAGCGCGCTCCCACTGCGCCAATCGCCCGTGGTGGCCCCCCGTGGGGGGCGGATCGCGAGCGGACGACGGGATTCGAACCCGCGACCCTCACCTTGGCAAGGTGATGCGCTACCAGCTGCGCTACGTCCGCACGTCCCCGACTCGCGTCGGCGACAGGTGAACTCTACCCGATGCCAAGATCGCTTGGCACAGCACCCTGGCCCGTCGGCGGTTGCGCTGGTCGCCACCGGGGTACTGAAGGGCTCGACAGCGCACCACACCCCCTTAAGGAGGCTGTCGTGGGTATCGGCACCAGCATCTTCCTGATCGCGCTCGGCGCGATCCTCACCTTCGCACTGGACGCGAGCGTCGGCGGCATCAACCTCGACGTGGTCGGCTGGATCCTGATGGGCGCCGGGCTGCTCGGCCTGATCATGACCACGCTGATCTGGGGTCGCCGCCGTCAGGTGGTCACCACCACCGAACAGCCGGTGGAGTACCGCCAGGTCGAGGAACGGCGGGACATCGCGCCGCCGCTGTGACCCGGCCCCCCGGCGCCGCTGACGGCGCCGCCCGGATCACCGTGACGCCGAGCCGGTCGCCCCGCTGAGGGACGGCCGGCTCGGCGCACGACGACCTTGGATACGCCGGACAGCGCGCGGCGCAGCCACACCGCTCAGCGCATCAGCGCGTTGAGGGTGCCGTAGTCGAGGGCGTCCGCCAGCGCGCCGTACGTGCCCGCGCCGAGCGCCTCATCCGCCGCGCGGCGGGCGACCGTGTACGCGGCCTCCGCGACCGAGGAGCCGAGGCTCACCCGGGCCACCCCCAGCCGGGCCAACTCCGGCACTGTCGGCGCACCGGGCCCGGCCAGCACGTTCAGCGGCGCCGGCACCGGTCGCACCAGCTCTCGGATGGTCGCCGGGTCGACCACCCCCGGCACGAAGATGCCGTCCGCGCCGGCCGCGAGGTAGGCATACGCTCGGGTCAGCGTCTCGTCGACGCCCCCGGCGCCGCTGAGGAACGTGTCGATCCGGGCGTTGACGAAGAGCGGCAGGCCTGGTGGTGACCCACCGAAGGGGCCGGTCGTTGCTCAGTGCCCGCACCGACCTCGCCGAGGTCCGGGTTACCGGGCGGCCCGCTGGTGAGCGGTCAGTCCAGGCAGGTGAGCGCGACCTCGGCGTACCGCGTCAGCGCCGCCCGGTCCGGGGTGATGGCGCCCATCACGCGCAGACCCTGGAGGCTGGTCACCAGGAAGCCGGCCAGGTCGGTGGCGCTGCGGTCGGTGGTGATCTGACCTCGCAACTGGGCCTCGGCGAGCAGGTCGTAGAGCGCCAACTCCAGGGACTGGGTGGTCGAGCGGAGCCGCTCGGCGACCCGCACGTCCTGGTGCGCGCGTTCCATCGAGGCGCCGACGATGAGGCAGGAGAGGTGCCGGCCGTCGCCGGTGATGTCGTCCACCGCGCCGATGAAGACCTCCCGGATGACCGCTCGCGCGTCGTTGCCGGAGCGCAGCAGATCGACCATCGGGGCGGCGTAGCGCTGCCGGTACAGGTCGAGCGCCGCCAGGTAGAGGCCGTCCTTACTGCCGAACGCGGCGTAGATCGAGCCGCTGCCCAGGCCGGTCGCCTCGGAGAGGTCACGCATGGAGGTGCCCTCGTAACCCTTTCTCCGGAACACGTCCATGGCAGCGTTGACCGCGGCGTCGAGGTCGAACTCCCGGGTACGTGCCATGACCGAACCCTACCCACTATCTGGAACGATCGACAAAGTACCGCCGGTCACAGCCGCCGGGCCGGCCGTTTCCCCTGCTCGGGGCAGGTGCCGGCCACCGCGTTACGATCCAGATCATGGAGCCTCTCGACACGGTGCTGGCCGCGCACCGGGCGTACCTGCTCGGGTGGAACATCGGCGTCACCGGAGGCCCGGACCTCCCGACCTACCGCAGTGACGTGCCGCACGCGCCGCTCAACGGCGTGCTGCGGGTAGCCGGGCGCACCCCGCACGACGCGCTCACCGAGGCCCGGCAACGCCTGCACGGCGTACCCCGGATCTGGTGGGTCGGCCCGGACAGCGACGCCGGCAGCGCGGACGCCCTGATCTCCCTCGGCGCGGTGGAGGTCGCCCGTATGCCGATCATGACGGTGGAGATCGGGGAGGCGGCCGATGTGCCGACGCCCGCCGGCGTGCACATCGCCGAGACCGCCGACCTCGCCGCGTTCGTCCCGGCCTATGCCCGGGTGTCCGGAATTCCGGCGGACGGTGTGGCGGCGACGATCGAACGGGAGAAGGCGTTCACCGGCGACGGCACGCTGCTCCGGCTGGCCGGCCACCTCGATGACGGTCGGGTCGTCGCGACGGCCGTCGCCTGGATCAGCCACGGCCTGGTCACGCTCTACTTCGTCGGCACCCAGCCGGAGCAGCGCCGCCGGGGCATCGGTGCGGCCATGACCAGGGCCGCCCTGGATCTGGCCGCCGAGCGGGGCGTCCGCACCGCCGCCCTCACCTCGTCGGCGATCGGTGAGTCGGTCTACCGCAGCCTCGGTTTCCGGCCGGTGGGCGAGTTCCGCCTGCTGACCTTCTGACGACGAGCGGGCGCCGGCCGGCGCAAACCATTGACTACGCGGTTCAGACAGCGTTGTCTTTTACTGTCGCCTGGGGAGGTACGACAGTGATCGACGATGTGTCCCTCGTGTTCTGCGTGACCGCTGACGTGTCGGTGCGCGAACGGATGGTCCGGCGCCTCAACGGCCTGGGCACCCTGGTGATCTGCGCCGACCTCGCGGAGTTGCAGGCGATGATCGGCGGACCGGTGATCAGCGGCCCGGCCCGGGTCGCCACCTCCACCGCCGCGCCCACGCCCGCCCTCGTCGCAGCCGGCGCACCTGTCGGCACGGCCGGTCAGATCAGCCTCGGCGACCTCACCATCGACCCGCTTGAGCACCGGGTGACGTGGCGCGGAGAACCGCTGGCCCTGACCCGACTCGAACGCAACCTGCTCACCCAGCTCGCCACCGCCCCGGTCGGCGTCTGGACGTACGAGCGGCTCTTCGAATCGGTCTGGGGCTGCGCGTTCCTCGGCGACACGTCGACCCTGCACTCGGCGGTGAAGCGGCTACGTCGCAAACTGCGCGCCGCCGACGACGCCCTGCGCGTGCACACCGTACGAGGCGTCGGCTACCGGCTCAGCGTCGACTGACGACCGACGGACCACAAGCGAAACGGCTCGTCACCGGGTCTTCCGGGGTCGAGGGTCCGCGACCGATTCGGCTCACGAGCGGGCCGTGTGCATTTCAGGGCGAGCGTCGGTGGCCCCGGGAGTCGTTCGGCTCAGCAGGTCCGTGATCCAGGTGCGGACACGGGCCGTGCGAATCCGAGCGTTGGCCCGGGTTGGGGGCGGGTGGACGAATCAGGACGTGGGCGGGTTGATCCGCAAACCGATGCCAGGTCGGAGCACCGGTTGGCGGTAGACGTACTGGAGTGCGCGGGTACCTTCGGCGTTCTCGATGCCGATGACAGCGCCGCCGCCCCTTTCCTGGAACGTGCCGTCGAGATCGGCATAGACGAACGAATATCCGCCGGTCTCGTGGATTATCAGTTGGAAGGAGACCCGGGTCAGATCGTCGACGTGGGACAGGACGTTGTGCCATTCGATGACGTACTGGCGGTTTGACCCGGTGCCGCGGATCTCCGCACGCACGGCAGCGTCGTCGTCCACTATCCAGTCGTGCCAGAACGGATAGATGGCCGCGTCGGGCCCGTAGTAGCCGTCCGGCTCCGCAAGACGGTCGGGGTACGAGTGGGACTCGCCCGGATCGACGAAGCTCAGATAGCCGTTGATGTCCAGCCAGCCATTGGCGTACCCCTGTCCGTACAGGGTGGTCGGGAATGGCAGGGTGATCGGGATATAGACGTCGTCGCCCGTCAGCGGTAGCGCCGGTCCGGTGACCGGGGTGAGCACCATCGGCTGCTCGGCGATGGTGTATCCGGCACCGGCCGGGGTCGTCGTGGTCGGGAAGTCCACAGTTCTTTGGGTGTTCGAGCCGACGTCGACAGACTCGACGGAGGAGCCCTTGCAGGCACCCGCGTGCAGCGTGGCGGTGATCGCGTGCGTGCCAGCTGGCACGTCCTCGATCTGGTATGTGCCGTTGGGTGCCGTCGTCGCGGCCAGGCCCGCCGTGGTGACGGTCGCGCCCGGTACCGCGGCGCCCTGGCAGCTGACGATGCCGGAGACGACACCGGTGCCCGGAGGGCTGGGCCGGAACACCACACCCTGACCGGATGTGAGCAGGGTGTCGTGGTGCAGGTACTGGAAGCCGATGGTGCCGGCACCGTTCTGGATCCCGACGGTGGCGCTGCCTCCCCGCTCGACGATGTTGGCTGGATCGATATCGGCGTAGGCGAAGGTCATGGTGCCGTCTTCGTCGAAGATCACTTCGAAGGACGCGCGCACCGTCGGGTCGCTGGAGTGGTGCACATTGCGCCACTCCACCACCCACTGCCGGTTCGGAGCCGTGCCCCGTGCGGCGGTGGCGATGGCGGCCGACTCGTCGACCACCCAGTCGTCCCACAGGACCGCTACCACGGGTTCCGGCTCATCATTGGGCCCCGGGGTCGGTATCGGTTGGCTTTGACGGAGGTCTCCGGGGTGCCGGAAGACGACGGCACCGCTCCAGGTGAGCCACACCGAGTTGTACGACTCACCGTAGATCTTGACGGGGAACGGCGCGTTCACCTGCCAGTGGTCCTCATCCTCCTCGGGAGCTACCTCGATCTGGGTGCCGGGGATGAAGGTCTGTGGTCCGGTCTCGCAGGTGTAGCCGAACTCGTCCCCGTCGACCATCACCGAGAGGTCAACATCCGAGGTGCCACCGGCATGGTTGACCACCTGCCTGGCGGACTGGCCGACGCAGCGGTTGTCGCTGGTCGAGGAGATCAGGACGTACTCGCCGACCGGCACGTTGGTGAACTGGTAGCCGCCGTCCGCGCCGGTGGTGACGGTCGTTCCGGTCGTGCTCATGGTCACGGTCGCCCCGGCGACAGGCGTGGAGGTCACCGCTGTGGTCAACGTGCCGGTGATCGTCCCCGACGCCGCAGGCGTGTACGTGATCGACGAGTGGGACGTCAGCGACGGTTCATGGGCGGAGAAGACCGCCGCGACGGTGCCGGAACCGTTCTCAAGGCCGATCACGGCCGCATCGCCACGTTGTCTCGGCGATGTCATCTCGCCGTAGTGGAAGACGATCCGCCCGTCCTCGTGGAGCACCAACTCGAACGTCGTCCGGTCAGATCCGTCGTAGAAGGCCATGTTGCGCCACTCCACGGCGAACGACCTGTTCGGCGCGACACCAGTGAGTTGGCTACGGATACTGGAGGACTCGTCGGCTACCAGGTCCTCCCAGAACGGGGCCACCACGGCGTTCGGCGCGTCGCCGTCTGGCAGGAACCCGTACCAGCCGAACGGATCGTCCTGTGGTTGGAAGCTCAGCAGTCCGTTGGTGTACACGGCAGCCGTGGAGTAGGTCCCGCCGTGGTATCGCATCGGGAACGGCAGGGTGACGGAGGTGGACTCGTCGTCGCCGGTCAGTGGGATGACCGTCGACGCCGCGACGTAGCCGGAGGCGCCGACCGTGCAGGCGTAGCCGAGGCCGCCGTAGTCCGGGCCGAGTTGCAGATTGCGGACGAGGTTGGCGTTCAACTCCACCTGGACCCGTGCCCTGCTCCCGCATCTGGTGTCCGGCACCGTGGAGACGGCGTAGCTGTCAGCGACCAGGTCGTCGAACGTCCACGCCCCACCCGCGCCGGTGACGGTCGACATACCGGACGGGTCCAGGGTCACCCTCGCCCCGACCACCGCGGCGCCGGCCGCGTTGACCAGCGTGCCGGACAGGTCGTGCAACGCCAGCGGACTGGCGGTCTCCGGGTGGCCGAACACGATCGCCCGGCCGCTGGCCAGGACCGCCTCGGCTGTGGAGTAGCGCAGCCCGTCCGCACCGGCCGGGGCCTCGATCCCGACCGCCGCCTGCGCTCCCTGCTCGACCGCGCCGTCAAGACTGTCGTAGTTGGTGGTCACCGTGCCGTCCGGCGCCAGGATCACCTCGAACGACACCCGCTGCGCGGTCGACGCTTTCCGGTGCACGTTGCGCCATTCGACCACGAACCGTTCGTTCGCTCCGGTACCCGTGGTCGCGGTCCGCACACTCGCCGAGGCGTCCACCACCAGGTCGTCCCAGAACGGTGCCACCACCGCGTTCGGCTCGGCAGGCGCCGGCAACGACCCACCTGTGTACGGATGCGAACCACCGGGGTCCGTGAAGGACAACAGCCCGTTCGTATCCAGCCACGCCGACCGGTACGCCTGACCGTAGAACGGGAAAGCGAACGGCAACCCGACCGCGGTCACCGCGTTGTCCCCCGACAACCCGACCACTGTGTCATTCGCCGCTGTGAAACTGTTCGCCTGCTCCGCGCAGGTGTACCCCGAATCATCTGAGTACGGGAACAGGTACAGGTCCAGCCACACACCCTGTCCATCGACCAGCAACTGCTGGCTGCCCGACAACCCGCACCGGCCACCCTTGACACCCGACACCGTGTATGTGCCGGGGGCGAAGCCGGAGAACGAGTATCCGCCGTCGCTGCCGGTGACCACCTGGAGGCCACCGGGTTCCAGCCTGACCGTGGCTCCGACGACCGGCATGAACGTCATGACATCGATCGCCACGCCGGACAGGATCGTGGCGGGCTTCACGACGAAGCTTCCCTGCGTCCTGCCACTGACCCGGTTGCCGTCATCGACCGCGACCACGTACAACGGGCGTTCACCAGTGATCGCGCCTACCGGCACCGACACGGTCGCCGTTCCGCCGGGCGCCGACGCGATCACCTCGTTGGCCAGCGACGTGTTGTCGGCACTCCACCGGAATTTCGTCACGTTGGTGTCACCACCGGCGCTGAACGTCACTGACATCTGCGCTCCAGCGGTGGCATTCGTGCCGTTCGGGAACGTCAGCACCGGTTGCAACGGCACCGCCAGCTCCGCGATCCTCGCCGCCGTCTCGACGAAGTTGTACATCCGCACGTCATCGATGTCACCGGGCCAGTTGTGCCCCAACATCCCCGCATACATCATCGCCCCGATGCGTAAGGGCCCCGTGGCATTGAAACCTGCGGTGACCGTCCCCGTGCCCGGCTGCAGCACACCATCGACGTAGAGACGGAAGGTCTTCGTACCTCCGTCGTACACACCGGCCAGGTGGGTCCATTTACCGATGACCGGAGCAGCGGTGGATGTGATGTTCTGCCCGCCCGACTGGTCCGCATCGGCCTCGTTCATCTGGAAGCCCCACCGGTTGGCCCCCATGATGTACCCCAACCAGAACGGCGCGGTCCGTGCGCCATCAGCAGCGACCGCCGCCTTGTGCCAGTTCGGAATAGCAGGCAGTCGCACCCGGGCGGTCACCGTGAAGCTGCTGTCCGTACGAACCGGGGTGATCACCCCGGTATCCGGGTGCGGATACTGCACCGGCCCCCCGGTCGAGGCATTGCCCTGGGCGCCATCCAGCACCAGCGCCTTGCCGACACCGGCCCGCCCGGTCACGCGGTCCGCCCCGGACCCGGACAGCGACACGGTGTTGCCGTGCCCGGTCACGTCGGTGGCCGTACCGGTCGCCTCGTCGAACTCCCACTGCGCCGCAGGACCACTGCCCGCGCGAACCGAGAACGTGTACGTGGCCGGCGTCGCCGAGAATCGGCCAGCGTGATCCTTCGCCCACACCCACAACACGTTCACACCATCGTGACGCGGGAAAAGCGTCACCGACGCCCCGTAGTCCGTGGTTCGCGCCGGCACCGTTGCGGCCGCGGTCAACACACCCGAATCGAGTGTGTACGCATACTCCTTCACCTCATAGGCACGCGTCGACGGCGGCGCGATGTTGAACGTCCCGGCGAACGAGACTCCACCCCGGGGCGCACCATCCGCCGGATACTGGGACGACGTCACCGGCCCCGGTGTCGGCGGCGGCGTGGCGTCGACAGTGAACTCACACGTCCCCGACCAGTCCCCATAATGCGACCCGTCATACGTACGCGACTGCCACACGTACGTCCCACCATCGGTCAGCTTTCCTGCCGGAATCGCCTTCGACACCGACGACGGGTTACCCGACGCCTGCGACACCTTGTCCGTGTCATTACGCGCCCCGCCCAACGGCCACCAGTGGAACCAGGTCGTCAACGACTGCTGCGACGAATCCGGATCCGAATGCCTGACTGCCAGGATCGGCGTCTGTGTCAACACATACGGCCGATTCGCACCGGTGCCACACGCTTTACCGTCCGACAACCGATCGGAGGGCGCGCCCGGCTTGGTGTTGTACGTGATCGCCAGCTTCGGCGACGAGTGGTTGAACCGCTTCCACTGGTTCAACGTCCCCTCGCTCACCGCACGCAACCCCATGGTCAAACGCGACGAGTTGGCACCCGCCGCATGTGCCACCATCGCGGTGGCGTTGAACTCGACAGTGCCCGGCCCGGCGCAGCCGTGGACCGCGCCGTTCTTCCGGTTCGCTGCGGTCTGCGCGGTGTAGTTACCGTCCCAGACCGGCTGCTTGTCCCACGTCGTACCCGACGAGATCGGCCCCGTCATCCACAACTTGGCGTTGGATGCCGGGCTGCACGTCCAGGAGTGCCGCTGCTCGATCCGGAACTTCGCGTCGAGAATGTACTTCCCGCGCACCGCGCTGGTGTCCATCTGGAAAATCGAACGGACGATGTGGTCGGCGCAGCCGGAGCAGTCCTCGGTCCGGCCCGCGCCCGCGGAACCGTTCGTCCCGCCGTTGGTCAGGGCGGTCGAGTTCTTCCAGAACGAACTGGTCGGATGCTTGCTCCACACCGACGTCCACTCGCCGCCGGCGATGCCGCCCGTCCAGGACGGGTCGATGAAGATTGGATACTTGGTGCCCGGATCGGTGAGCAGCTTCCGGTCCGGCACCACCGTCAACTCACCGCCGGTCACCTTCACCGGCATCACCGCCTGCCGCGCCCCCTGCGGCGCGGTTCCGGCCGGTGACGAGGGGATCTTCGCCGCGGCGTCTGGCGCTGAGGACGGCTTGCCTGCCCCATCAGGGCCGACCCGTGCCGCGTCCGACTTCTTCGCCGGCGTCTGATCCGGTCCCGGTGACGTGGCCGCCTCCGGCAGCGGCGTGGAATCCCACATCAACGGAGCCGGCGCCTCGAAGACCTTCTTACCGCTGCCATCCCGGGCGGCGAGCCCGCCACCCTCAGCCGCGGTGACCGTCACACCCTTCGTCGACAGACCGAAGCGCACCGCCGCCAACTTCGGATGCGCCGCCGCCGCCGGCGTACGCACCACCAACACCTCGGAGAAACCCGACACCAAGGCCGTCACCCGCAGGTCCACGTCCGGCAGCACGTTTCGATACACCGCCGAATCGCCCTTCACCACCGGCGCCGGCAATTTCCCCGGCCAGGACATACCCAACTCACGCTCACCATCGCGAACCCGAGCCAGCACCCCGTCACCACCCGGCGAGAACACCACCGGCAACACCGTCGCCCGCGGCACCACACCCTCCGCGGTCACCTTCAACGCCGTGTCCACGGGCACCCACGACGAACCCTTCCGCACCCGAACCGGCTCGATTCCCTCCTCCAACGTCCGCGACCCGTCAACGTTCAAGAACGTCTGCGAGTACTCCGTACGCTCAGCGAGAATCTCCACTCGACGACCACAGGTATCGACCATCTTCCTGGCCGCTGACGCATCAGCGGAAACATCCACACAGGACGCGCGAGCTGGTGGGGCGGGTCGCGCCGACGCCGGGGACACCGGCAGCGCAACCGACGTGGCCACCACCACAAACGCGACCAGCGCACATCCAGCGGCCCGAGGAGCCGTACGACGGGCACGCAGGAACCAGCGACCGCGACCGAACATTGAAGCCCCCGTGTGTCAGACCGCTACGGCTTGATCATTTTAAGTAGCGCCGTTATCGCCGTCAATACCGAAGGTTGTCAATTATTCACAGTTAGTGCTGGCCTCTTCCATTGGGCACCGGGTCCCACCTCAGTCGCCTCGAGAGACATGGGCCTAAGCGCCTAATATGAGAGCTTTTTAACGCATTAGCAAACTGCCTGCCGCACACCCAGTAAGCGGGAGCACTTCCGACCGCGAAAGAGGGCCGGACAACAACATGCCCCCAGCGGTGCCCACACCTACTTTTTGAAGGGCCAGGGCTCCGCGTCACTCCCACGTCAGGAGCACCACAAGCGAAAAGGCTCGTCACCGGGTCTTCCGGTGACGAGCCTTTCTCCTCTGGTGGGCGATACTGGGTTTGAACCAGTGACCTCTTCCGTGTCAAGGAAGCGCGCTCCCACTGCGCCAATCGCCCGTGCTTGTTGCCGAGGTGGGGACGGGATTTGAACCCGCGTACACGGCTTTGCAGGCCGTTGCCTCGCCTCTCGGCCACCCCACCGAGGTTGCCCCCGTCATACGTGGCGGCAGCTCCGAGCGGACGACGGGATTCGAACCCGCGACCCTCACCTTGGCAAGGTGATGCGCTACCAGCTGCGCTACGTCCGCACGCCCCCGGACGTTCCCGGGTGACGGATGAGAACTTTAGCCGAGTAGGTGTTTGACTGCCAACTCGGGGTCGCCTCGGCGCGTCCCGGGTGGCCGGGGCTGGAGCGGAGTCACCTGCGGCAGGCTTCCTAGGTGGCTGGCCTGGTGTCTGAATCCAGCACCGACCGTCACACTCCGACATTCCTCGGCAATGATCGTCACCATCGCGTCGCATACCTGACCATCGACGTCTCGACGCCCCGGCACTGGGCAGCGGACCTCGGTGAACACTCTCCGTGGAACGACCGACGACACCCAAAAGAAGTGTCCGGCTTCCGACTGCCACGGTGTGGATCGGCGCGCGGTGGTAACTGTTCGTGTTCAGTCGGATGGGCTACGGTAACGGTCGTGACGAGACGTGCGGCCGAGATCCGCCTGGATGCCCTGCTGCGCACCGCCTGCGACGTGATCGTGGAGCGCGGTCTGGCCAACACCCGGACAGCGGACGTGGCGAATGCCGCGGGCGTGAGTCAGGCGTTGGTTTTCTACCACTTCGCCACCAAGGAGCGGCTGCTCGCGCAGGCCTTCGCGTACGCGGTCGAACAGGACCTGGCCCGGCTGGACGCGGTGACCCGCTCCTCCGCCCCGCCACTGACCAAGCTCCGCCGGATCCTCAAGCTCTACACCCCGGCCGGGAGGGCGACCTCCTGGTCCATGTGGATCGACGGCTGGTCGGAATCCCTGCGTACCCCGGAGTTGGAGAAGGTCTCCCGCCGCCTCGACCTGCGCTGGCGACAGGACCTGGCCGCGGTGATCACCGCCGGGGTGGCCGACGGCACCTTCCAGTGCGCCGACGCCGACGGGGCCGCGTGGCGGATCAGCGCGGTGATGGACGGCCTCGCCGTCCAACTCGCCGTGCACGACCGGGTGATCTCCCGCCGCCAGTTCGGCGAGTGGGTCCGGCTGGTCACCGCCCGAGAGCTCGGCCTGGACCCGGCCGACCTCGACTGAGCACCGGTCCCCGCACCGAGCCGGGCAAAACGGACTCAGTCCGCCCCGTCGACCGGAACAATCGGCGGCATGGACCTCTTGGAGGCGTACCGCCGGAGCCTGGCCGAATTCATCGACCGGGTGGACCAGATCCAGCCCGGCCAGTGGTCCGACCCGACACCGTGTTCGGACTGGGACGTCCGCACGCTGGTCAATCACGTGGTGACCGAGGACCGGTGGAGCGTTCCACTGCTCGCCGGGCGGACCATCGAGGAGGTCGGCGACCGCCTCGACGGTGACCAACTCGGCGCCGACCCGATCGCCACCGCGCGGGAGGCCGCCGCGCAGGCCGAGATCGCCGCCACCCACCCCGGCACGATCGACCGCACCGTGCACCTCTCCAGCGGCGACACACCGGCCGCCGAATACCTCCAGCAACTCCTCGCCGAGCACCTCGTGCACGGCTGGGACGTGGCGGTGGCGATCGGCGCGCAGCCGCAGCTCGACCCGGACGTGGTGCACGCCGCCGCCCGGTGGTTCGCCGGCCAGATCGACGCCTACCAGCGCAACAACCTGGTGCACACCGGCGTACGGGTGCCCGACGACGCCGACGAGCAGGACCACCTGCTGGCCGCGTTCGGCCGCGACCCCGACTGGGCGCCGAGCGCCTGAGCGAATCTCGATCTGTTCGTGTGACAGCGGCTGCGGACCTTGCCGTGACCTCGGGAGACTGATATCCACAGATGCGCATGCGTCACCGCGCATCTGTGGTCGGCGGCTCGCCGGCCATCCCGCTCCCACGAGGAGGTCCCGTGCCACAACCGGAGTGGTCACCCCCGATGAGCCGGCGTCGACGCCGGCTCATCGCCATCCTGGCGACGACGGCGACGGTCGCCGCGCTGCTCCCCACCGGCGTGAGCACCGCGGCCCCCACCGGCGGCGCGACATCCGCCGAGCGCCGGTCCGGGCCGTTCGCCGAGGGGCACACCCCCGCCGACGCCGACAACCGCGCCGGTACGGCGGCACCTGACGCCCGCCAACGCGGCCTGGCCCGCGTCGTCGACCCCGACGTCCGGTGGAACCGGCTCGGCACCCCACAGGCGCTCGGCCCCGGCCGCACCCCGCTGGCCAGCGGGCTGCCCGCCGACCCGGAGGCCGCCGCCCGCGCCTACCTGGCCGCCAACCAGGACCTGTTCGGCATGGACGCCGCCACGGTGGCCAGCATGGAACGGGTGCTGGTCCGACCGATCGGCAGCGGCACCGTCGTCACCCTCCGGCAACGCTTCGGCGACCTGCCCGCAGGGCCGGACGGCCTGGTCACCCTCGCGGTCGCCGACGGCGCGGTGCTCTCGGTCAGCTCCTCGCTGGCCCGCGACACCGGCACGCCGGCCCCGGCAACCCGCACACCCGAGCAGGCGTACGCCGCCGCGCTCGCCGACGCCAAGCTGACCGCCGACGCGGTGGCCAGCCACACCATCCGCCAGGTGGCAGTGCCCACCCCGCTGGACGGGCCACGGGCCGCCTACGAGGTGACCATGATCGGGGCGGACACCGAGCATCCGGCCGCGTTCACCAGCTACGTGGACGGCAGCACCGGGCAGGTGCTGGTTCGCGAGGACCTGGTCGACTACGACTCCGACAACCCGAGCTGGGCGGTCTTCCCGGCCACCCCGCCCCGTGACCTGGGCCCCGGGCAGGATCCCCGGGTGCGCTGGTGCGGCGACCCGACCCCCGGCTGCCAGGCCGCCTGGCGCGACCCGGCCACCGGCCAACCGTGGGACGTCGACGCGGCCACCGGCACGCCGACCTTCACCTCGCGCGGCAACTCGGCCAACACGGTGCTGTCCTGGGGCGCCAACACCCCGGTCGTGCCGGCCCCCACCAGCCCGGAACGCCGCTACGAGTACCCCTTCACCGACCAGTGGCACCAGGCGAAGTGCAACCCGGAGGTGTTCACCTCCGCCCAGCGCAACGACGCGGACGCGTCGATCGCCAACCTCTTCGCCATGCACAACCGGATGCACGACTGGTCGTACCAGCTGGGCTTCACCGAGTCGGCGTGGAACCTCCAGGCGGTCAACCTCACCCCGTCCGGGCTGGGCGGTGACGCCGAGCAGGGCCGTGCCCAGCAGGGCGCGTTGAGCGGCAACCGGAACAACGCCAACCAGGGCACCCCGCGCGACGGGCTGCCGCCGACCACCAACATGTACCTCTGGCAGCCGCAGGCCGGCGGGCCGTACCCGCCGTGCGTGGACGGCGACTACGACATGACGGTGATCGGCCACGAGTACACCCACGCGATCACCAACCGGATGATCGCCGGCCCGGACAGCGGGATCAGCGGCCACCAGGGCGGGTCGATGGGTGAGTCGTGGGGCGACCTGCTCGCCGCCGAGTACCTCTTCCAGCACGGGCTGCGCGCACCCGGCGAGACGCCCTTCATCACCGGTGGCTACGTCACCGGCAACCTGGTCAGCGGCATCCGCAACTACGACCTGAGCCGCAGCCCGCTCAACTACTCCGACATCGGTTACAACACCGCCGGCCCGGCCGTGCACGCCGACGGGGAGATCTGGGGCGCCACCAACTTCCGGGTCCGCTCCGCCCTGGTCAAACGGTACGGCCTCGGCACCCCGCAACGGCAGCTCGACTGCGCACTGGGGAAGGTCGCGGCGGATCAGTGCCCGGGCAACCGACGCTGGTCGCAGCTGGTCTTCGACTCGTTCCTGTTGCAGGCCGCCAGCCAGGTCAGCATGCTCGACATGCGGGACAACATGCTCACCGCCGACCTGCTCCGCTTCGGCGGCGCGAACCAGGACCTGATCTGGGCCGAGTTCGCCCGCTCCGGGATGGGCCGCGACGCCGCCACCAACGGTGCCGGCGACACCGACCCGACGCCGAGTTTCGCCTCGCCGCGCGGCGGCAACGCGACGCTCACCCTGCGCCCACGGGGAGACAGCACCGACGCGCCGATCCGGGTGTACGTGGGGGCGTACGAGGCGCGGGCCGTGCCGGTGGCCGACACCGACCCGGCGACGCCGATCCCGGACACCGTGGAGATGGTGGCCGGCACCTACGACCTGCTCGCCGTGGCCCCCGGCTTCGGGCACCAGCGGCTCAGCGTGGTCGCCAAGGCCGGCCAGGACGGGTACGTCGACCTGCGGATGAGCCGCAACCTCGCCTCCGCCGCGTCCGGCGCCACCATCAGCGGTGACGGGGTCAACCTGGACCGGGTCGTCGACGACACCGAGGCGACGAACTGGGCGTCCCTGGACGGGGTCGCCGGCCGGCAGCTCACCGTAGCGCTGCCCGGCGGCACCCCGCAGACGGTCAAGCGGGTGAACGTCAGCGCGATGCTGCGCCCGGCGATCACCGGCGACGCCGACACCGGCGCGCAGAACGCGCTCACCGCGCTGCGTTCGTTCGCGGTGTCCGCCTGCAACGCGACGACCACCGACTGCGCGGATCCGGCGCGCTGGCAGCGCATCTACACCAGTGCGGCGGACGCGTTCCCCGGTGGGGCGTACCGGGCGTACAGCCGGGACATCAACCTCCGGACGTTCGCGGTACCCACCACCCTCGCCACCCACCTGCGACTCGAGGTGCTGGCGAGCCAGTGCACCGGTGGCCCGCACTACGCGGGTGAGCAGGACGACGACCCGGCCACGACGACGGACTGCGCGACCGCCAGCCCGGCCCGGAGCCAGGTCAGGATCGCCGAGTTCCAGGCGTTCTCGAAGTGACGTTCCAGACGTTCTGGAAGTGACCCAGTGGGGCCGGCGGTACTCCGCCGGCCCCACTGCCTCCGATCAGCGGTGCGCCCGGCGCCAGGGGCCAGACACCGCCGGACGGCTCCCCACGCCGGCCGCGATCAGCGGTGCGCCCGGCGCCAGGGGCCAGACACCGCCGGACGGCTTCCCACGCCGGCCGCGATCAGCGGTGCGCGCGGCGCCAGGGGTCGGCGACGGCCGGGCGCTCCCAGCGCCGGTCCACCGGGGGGTCGTCGGCGTCGCCGGTCTCCCCGGCGGCGGCCCGGGTCAGCTGCCGCAACCGCAGCAGCAGCCCCACCCCGAGGAAGAGCAGCAGCCCGCCGAGCAGGAACGCGACCTGCACCACGCCGAACGCGCTGGACTGCGACACCGGGCGGTCGGCCGACGGTGGTACGGCGTCGGCCGGGTAGTCGGCGGCCGGCTCCTCCGTTGCCGCGCTCTCGTCGTCGGTCGGCGCGCTCGCGGATTCGGTGGGCTCCGGCGGGCTCTTCGTCGGCTTCGGCTTGCTGGTCGGGACGCCACCCACCCCCACCACCGAACGGGTGGCGGTCTGCCGGGCCAGCAGGCGCAGGTTGGCGTCGTACGCCTCGGCGGCGAGGGTGACCCGCCCCTGGGTGACGTCCTCGTCAAACGCCATCCGGTAGCGGGCGGTGACCGTGCGCCCCGGGCAGAGCGTGCCCGGGTCGAGCTGCCGGTCGGTCAACCGGGCCACGTCACCCTCGGTACGGATCTCCAGCGGAAAGTCGCCGGTCTCCTCCACCCGGTCCATCTTCACCTGGTCGAGTCGGAGGCCCTGCACGGTGAGCACCATCGACCAGCGCACCTTGGCGCACCCGCCGCGCCGGTCCGTCTGGGAGACCACCGCGGAGATCGTCCGCACCTGCTCACCGGCGGTGAACCGGCCCGGCAGGCCGCTCATCTCGGTGGTGAAGGCCGCCTGTGCCGGGGCGGCCGCCGCCAGCTCCACCCCGCTCAGACAGGCCAGCACCACCCCTGCCCGCAGCGCGTACCGCCACACCGTCACCACCGCCGTCCTCCGTTCGGTCGCCTCCACCTGGCAACGCTAGAAGCGGGACGACGGCCGGACCAGACGGGTGTGTTCGCACCGGACGGCAAGGACGGGGTGGGTTTTCACCGACAGTGGTGAACCGGTCACCACTCCCCCGCGACACGCCGGCAGTCGGGCCGCTGGGAGAATCACGCGGTGTCCGAGCTCTCCAGCACCTTCGTCCGGCTGCACGCGCGGCTGGCCCCGGTCCCCTTCGTGCCCGAGGTGCTGTTGCACCAGGCGGATGAGCCGATCGGGCTGTGGGAGCTGACCGAGGGCGAGTTCTCCAGTGACCGGCCGCCGCCGTTCTGGGCGTTCGCGTGGGCCGGCGGGCAGGCCCTCGCCCGCTACCTGACCGACCATCCGGAGCTGGTCGCCGGCCGCCGGGTGCTCGACCTCGCCTCCGGCTCCGGCCTGGTGGCCATCGCCGCCGCCCGCGCGGGCGCGGCGTCGGTGCGCGCGGTGGAGGTGGACGAGCTGGCGGTGGCGGCGGTCGCCCTCAACGCCGAGGCCAACGGGGTACGCGTCGACGCCGAGTTCGGCGACATCCTCGACGGCGACGCCGGGGACGCCGAGGTGGTGCTCGCCGGTGACGTCTTCTACAGCGAGGCGATGGCCCGTCGGGTGCTGCGGTTCCTGCTGCGCGCCGCGCGGGCCGGCGCGCCGGCGCTGGTCGGTGACCCCGGCCGGGCGTTCCTGCCCCGGGACCGGTTCGACGAGCTGGCCGCGTACGACGTGCCGGTGCCGGAGGCGTTGGAGAGCGTGCGGGTGAAGCGCACCACCGTCTGGCGGCTGCGGACCGGGCTGCCGGGGGCCTCCGGCTAGCGTGTCCGGGTGCTGTTCCGCAGCTGGGCGCAGGTGGCCGACGCCGCATGGCCGGACGTGGCCCGGGTGCCGGACCACGTCGGCGGCACCCACCTGGTCGTGACCCGGCACGCGCTGGTCCGCCAGGTCCTCGCCGACCCGGTCACCTACCGGCCGGACAACGCCCTGGACGCGGTGACGCCGATGCCGGTGACCGCGCTGCGGGTGCTCGCCGGGCACCGGTTCCGGCTGCCGCCGACCCTGGCGAACAACTCGGGCGTCAGCCACCCGCAGATCCGGGCGATCGTCGCGGCGGCGTTGCATCCCACCCGGGTCGCCGCGCAGCGGCAGTGGCTGACCACGCTGGTCCGGGACCGGGTCGCCCGGATCGGCGCCGCGCTCGACGCCGGCGCGCCGGTCGACCTGTACGCGGACCTGGCCGCCGACCTGCCGCTGCTGGTGCTGGCCCGGCTGGTCGAGTTGCCGGACGCGCCGGTGGCGGCGGTCAAGGAGTTCGCCCGCGCCGCGCTGGAGTTGTTCTGGGCACCGCTGGACGCCGACCGGCAGGTGGCGCTCGCCGAAGAGGTGGGCCGGTTCCACCACGTACTGCGGGACTTCGCGGCCGTCGGTGGCGGTTTGGCCGCCGAGCTGCGCGCGGCCGGGCACCCGCCGGACGTGGTGGTCGGCGCGCTGTTCTTCCTGTTGGTCGCCGGGCAGGAGACCACCTCGCAGTTCCTCACCCTGCTGCTGCACCGGCTGGCCGGCGAGCCCGCGGTACGGGCCGGGCTGCGCACCGGTGCGGTGGCGGTGGCCGACGTGGTGGAGGAGGGCCTGCGGCTGGAACCACCGATCGTCACCTGGCGACGGGTGGCCGCTACGGAGAGCACGCTGGGCGCGACGGTGGTGCCGGCGGGCAGCAGCCTGGTGTTGTGGCTGGGCCGCGCCGGTCGGGACCCGGCGGTGGTGGAGTCGCCCGACGAATTCCGTCCGGGCCAGCGGGGGTCACGCCGGCACCTGGCGTTCGGGGCGGGCGCGCACCGCTGCGTCGGGGACGTGCTGGCGCGGATGGAGGCGGCGGTGGTGGTGGCCGAGGCGGCGCCGCTGCTGGACGGGGTGACGGTGCTGCGTCCGCCCTGGTGCCCGGACAATCTCACCTTCCGGATGCCGGACGCGTTCGTGGTCCGCCGCCGCGGCACTGTCACCGGGCTGACCGGATCCTGACACCAGCTCGGTATGTTTCCGGGCGTGTCAGCCACCCCCACCCGTCGGATCCCTGCTGTCGTAACGCTTCTGGCCCTGCTGGCGTTGACCGGCTGCGCGGTCGGCCCCGGCCACCCGGCCCACGCCCGGCAGGTCACCGCCGCCGAGGCGACAGCGTCCGCGTCCGCCGCGACCCCGTCGGTGTCGCCGTCGGTGACGGCGACACCCGCGTTCAAGAGCCTGGCCTGGTACGTGTCCCAGGTGCCGACCTTTCCCGAGGCGCCGCTGCCGCAGCCGGTGCCGCTGCCGGCGACCGGTTCGGCCCCGTTCTGGCACCGTCTGCCGACCGACCAGAAGGTCGCCTTCATCACCATCGACGACGGTGGGTTGGCCCGCCCGCCCGAGGTGATCGACTTCATCTGGGAGGCGCGCATCCCGGTCACCATGTTCCTCAACTCACCGGCGGCGGCCGAGCACACCGACTACTTCCGGCAGATCGAGGCGGTGGGCGGGGTGGTGGAGAACCACACCATCGCGCACAACTCGCTGGCCGGCCGGTCGTACGACTACCAGCGGCAGGAGATCTGCGGTGCCGCCGACCGGCTGGAGGGGCTGTTCGGCAAGCGGCCCACCCTGTTCCGGCCACCGTTCGGCGAGCATGACAGCACCACGCTGAAGGCCGCGCACGACTGCGGCGCGAAGGCCGTCTTCCACTGGACCGAGACCGTCCACGAGGGAAAGGTGCGCTACCAGACCCCGGAGAAGGTGGTCCAACCCGGCGACGTGCTGCTGATGCACTTCCGGCCGGCGCTGATGGACGACCTGCTCGCGGCGTTGAAGGCGATCCACCGGGCCGGGCTCACCCCGGCGCTGCTGGAGCAGTACGTACGGTGATCAGCCCGCCGACGACCTGACGAAAGTCGGGGGTGGGTGGTGCCGTTCGGGCGCGGTGCGGCGGCAGCCCGCTCGCCTAGCGTCAGCGCATGATCACATTACGTGGGTTGACGAAACGGTTCGGGTCGACGGTCGCTGTCGACGCGCTGACCGTCGACATCGCGCCCGGCCGGGTCACCGGCTTCCTCGGCCCCAACGGCGCCGGCAAGTCCACCACCATGCGGATGGTCCTCGGGCTGGACCGTCCCACCGCCGGGCAGGCCCTGGTCGGCGGGCGCGCGTACCGGGAGTTGCGCCGGCCGCTGCACGAGGTGGGCGCGCTGCTCGACGCCCGGGCCATCCACCCGGCCCGGTCCGGCCGGGCGCACCTGCGGGCCATGGCGCACAGCAACGGCATCCCGATCCGCCGGGTCGACGAGGTGTTGGACACCGTCGGGCTGGACGGACGGGCCGCCGGCAAGCCGGGTCGGACGCTCTCCCTCGGCATGGGGCAACGGCTCGGCATCGCCGGCGCGCTGCTCGGCGACCCGCCGGTGCTGATGTTCGACGAGCCGGTGAACGGCCTCGACCCGGACGGGGTGCGCTGGGTGCGGCACCTGATGCGGTCACTCGCCGACGAGGGGCGCACCGTCTTCGTCTCCAGCCACCTGATGAGCGAGATGCAGCTCACCGCCGACCAACTCGTGGTGATCGGCCGGGGACGGCTGCTCGCCGACGCGCCGATCGGCGACGTGATCGCCCGCGGCACCGTTGCGGTCCGGGTGCGCAGCCCGCACCCGGACGGGCTGGCCGCCCTCGCCGCGCGCCTCAGCGCCGCCGGGGCGGATGTCGAGGCGGCCGACCGCAACGAGCTGACCGTCACCGGCGTCACCGCGGACCAGGTCGGGGACCTGGCCCACGAGCTGGGCGTACGCCTGCACGAGCTGAGCGCGCAGGCCGCGTCGCTGGAGCAGGCGTTCATGGAGCTGACCGCCGACAGCGTCGAGTACGCCGGAGGTGCGGCGCGATGAGCACCCTCAGCCGACACGGCGTCGTGGCGTCCGAGTGGACCAAGCTCTCCTCCGTCCGAAGCACCTGGTGGACCGCGCTGGCCGGGCTGCTGGTGATGGCGGCCAGCGCCGGGCAACTGGCCATCTACGCCGCGAACGACAACACCAACGACGACCCGACCGACGACCGGGGGATCGTCACCGTCGGCAGCGTGCTGATCGACTCGGTCGAGCTGACCCAGTACGTGGTGCTGGCGCTGGGTCTGCTCGCGATCACCGCGGAGTTCACCAGTGGCACCATCCGGACGACGTTGCAGTGCACCCCGTCCCGCGGTCGGGTACTGCTGGCCAAGGCCGCTGTCGCCGGCGCCGTCACCTTCGCGCTCGGGCTGCTGCTCGGCGGCGTCGGCGCGCTGGTCGCCCGGCCGGTGCTCGGCGAGTGGGGCAGCGCCCCGGCCGCCGACACGATCGGCGACATCGTGGCGGTGGCGGCCTACCTGGCGCTCGTCGGCGTCCTCGCCCTGGGCCTCGGCGCGGCACTGCGCAGTGCGGTGCTCACCCTCACCGTGCTCCTCGCCACCCTGATGATCGTGCCGCTGTCGCTGCAGCAGCCGGACATCGACGTGCTCAACCGGATCGCCGACGGGTTCCCCGGGGTGGCCGGCGGGCACTTCCTGGCCGGCGACACCGAGCCGTACCCGCCAGTGGTGGGGCTGCTCGTGCTCGCCGGGTGGGCCGGCGCCGCGCTGCTGCTGGGCCGGGCCGCGCTGCGCCGTCGCGACGCCTGAGACCCGCGCGCTGAGCGGGGGCCGACCGGCCCCCGCTCAGCCGTCGACCAACCCCGCCTCGTACGCGAGGATCGCCGCCTGCACCCGGTTGCGCACATCCAGTCGGGTGAAGATGCTGGTCAGGTAGCTCTTCACGGTGCCCTCCACGAGGTGCAGCCGGCGGGCGATCTCGGCGTTGGACAGGCCCGCCCCGACCAGGGCCAGCACCTCCCGTTCCCGCTCGGTCAGCCCGGCCGTACGGTCCCGGGCCGCCGGCCGGCGGGCCAACCGACCGGCCCCCAGCTCGATCACCCGGCGGGCCACGGCCGGCGACAGGTACGCCCCGCCGTCGGCGACGGCGTGCACACCGGCGATCAGCTCACGCGGGTCGCCGGCCTTGAGCAGGAACCCGCTGGCACCGTGCCCGAGCGCCCGTGCCACGTGGTCGTCCTCGCCGAACGTGGTCAGCATGATCGTCGACGTGTCCGGCACGACCCGGCGGATCTCGGCGGCGGCGGCCAACCCGTCCAGTCGCGGCATCCGGATGTCCAACAGCGCGACCCGGGGTCGGTGGGCCCGGACCAGCTCCACCGCCGCGTGCCCGTCACCGGCCTCGGCGACCACCTCGATGCCCGGGTCACTCGCGAGAATGGCCCGGACACCGGCCCGGATCATCGCCTCGTCGTCGGCCAGCACGACCCGGATCGGCGGCGCCCCCGTCGTGTCGGTGTCCACTACGCGATCCACTCCTTGCTGACCAGCCGGTCATCGGTGAAGCAGAGTCGCCAGGTGGGCTCCGCGAGGGGGAAGTTGCCGTCGGTGTAGTACTCGCAGCCGGCCCGGTCGGCGGCGGCGGGGCGTTCCAACTGCCGCCGGGGCAGCCCGACCAGCTCCGACCGGGGCGCGCCGACGCGCAGCTGGTCGAAGGTGGCCCGGTCCAGCACCGTGCCGGCGGTCGCCACCGGGTAGTAGACGAGCGAGAGCACCAGGGCGAACCCGACCGGTGCGACGAGGGCCACCAGCAGACTGCGCCGGACCCGCCGCCGGGCGTCGTGCAGCCGCCGCTCGGCGTCCACCGGCCCCTCCGCCGGACCCTGTCGCTCGTCGGAGGACGCCGTCGGCCCGACCTCCACGGCCGACCCGATCGCCTCCGGCGTCGGCGCGGTGGCCGGCAGCACCGCCCGTACCGCGAAACCACCCTCGGCCCGGTGGCCGGCCGCAAGCGTCCCGCCGGCGAGACGGACCCGCTCGGCGAGGGCGAGCAGCCCACTGCCCTGCGACGGCGGGGCGGGCAGCGGGCCGGCCGCCGGGGCGTCGTTGACCACTGTCACCTCGACCCGGTCACCGTCGCGGGTGAGGCGTACGTCGACCGGCGCGCCGGGCGCGTACCGGGCCGCGTTGGTCAGCGCCTCACGGACGATCCGGTGCGCCGCGTGACCGGTCATCGCCGGCAGCTGCGCCACCGCCGGGGCGGCGTCCAGCCGTACCGCCATGCCGGCCTCCCGGGCACCCTCGACCAGGTCGGCGACGGTCTCCCCACTCGGACGCAGCGACGCGCCACCCTCCTCGCGGAGCACGCCGATGATCTCGTGCAGTCGCTCGGTGGCCGCGGAGACGCTGGCCCGCAACTCGCTCGCCGCGGTCCGGTGCTTGTCGTCCAGGTCGGCGGCGACCTCCAGGGCGGCGGCGCGCAACGCGATCAGGCTGAGGTCGTGACCGAGCGAGTCGTGCATCTCCCCGGCGATCCGAGCCCGTTCCCGCAGCCGGATCCGCTCGGCGGCACCGCGCTGCTCGCGGGTCAGCGCGTCGACGTGCCGGCGACCCGCCTCCGCGAGCTCCTGCTGCTGGCGGCGGTACCGGCCCACCAGCCAGGGGAACACGGCGGCGAAGAGCAGCACCGAGGCGAGCAGGAACCAGGTGGCCGCGCCGGCACCGAGCAGTCCCAGGTTGAGCACCGTGCCACCGGCCGTGATCAGTACGAAGACCATGATCGACGGACCGGCGGTGGCGCTGCGCCGCCCCGCGAGATAGCTGAAGACCGGAATGGCGAACAGGAAGTTGCCGTCGACCAACGACCCGAGCACCACCAGCACCAGGGAGACCAACGGCTGACGTCGACTCGCCACCACCGCCGCGGTGAGCACCAGCAGGTTGCCGACCAGCAGCGGCAACGCGTACCGCGAATAGGGCGGGCTGATCCCGGCGTAGCCGACCGGGGCGGCCACCACCGCCCAGAGCAGCACGTCCAGCAGCAGGCGACGCCGCCGGTGCGGCCAACCCGGCGGCGCGGAGTGGAGGATCCGCACGGCGGCCAGGCTACCCACGCGCACCAGGCCCGGACACCGACGAAAGTCAGGTGTTCGGCAGCTCTCCCCGGCCGCGACCTGCCAGTCGTCGACCCACCTTTGGATGAGCGAGCTAATCTAAACGGTGCGGGTTCGCCCGACGGACAGCACGGAAGGAGACGCTCGATGGGTAGATCGTCACGTGCCGACGCGGCGAAGCATCGCGAAGAGGTGGTGGCCGCGACGTCCCGGCTGCTGCGGGAGCGCGGCGCGGCCGGGGTGAGCGTGCAGGACCTCATGGCGGCGGCAGGGCTCACCCACGGCGGCTTCTACAAGCACTTCAGCTCCAAGGAAGAGCTGGTGGGCATCGCCACCGGGACCGCGCACCACGAGATCCAGAGCTTGCTGGACAAGCTCCTCGGCGAGTTCCCGGACCGGACGGAGGCCCGCGCCGAACTCCTCGCCCAGTACCTCGCCGCCACCCACCGCGACTCGCCGGGCGACGGGTGCTCCATCACGGCGCTGGCCTCGGACGCCGCCCGAGGGCCGGCCGAAGGCCCGCTGCGGAAGGCGTACGTGGCCGGGCTGGAGTCCATTCTCGGCCAGGTTGCCGAGTACCAGGACGCGGAGGGCGAGGAGGCCCACCGCCGGGCGATCGTCGATCTGACGTCGATGGTCGGGGCACTCACCCTGGCCCGGGCGACGAGTGGGACACCACTGTCGGACGAGATCCTCGACGTCGTCCGCGACGCCCTCACGCGGTAGCTCAACCCCGCTCGATCCAGAGCCCGGCCGGCGACCACCGCCCCGAGGCTCGGTTGCCGCGCGCCCCCGCCGCTTCGCACACCCCCTGCGTGCCACCCCTCGATGGCCGCCTGCGCTGGTCACCTGCCGCATCGCCCGCACAGCTGAGATTGAGATTACGTAGCCAATCTTACTGGCGGTGATAGATTATGTCCGTCATCTAAAGAACCGGTCGGGGTCCGCCGGATGGCGAGCGCCCCGGAAAGCGCCGAACCTGGCGACCACCGACCTCAGCTGGATCAGACCCGAACGGGAGAAGGACCATGTCAATGCTCACCGCGCCCAACCAGACCGTGCAGGCCGACAGCGGGACGACCTACACATACCGGCGATTCGGCAGGGCAGGCGGCACGCCGGTGGTCTTCCTGCAGTGCTTCCGGGGCAACATCGACATCTGGGACCCGGCACTGGTGGACGACATCGCCGCCGAGCGCGAGGTCATCCTCTTCGACGCCAGCGGGGTCGGCGGATCGACCGGGCAGGTGCCCACGACCGTACGGGAGTTCGCCCGGGACGCCATCGCGTTCATCGACGCGCTCGCGTTGACCACCGTGGACCTGTTCGGCTTCTCACTGGGCGGATTCGTCGCACAGAGCGTCGTCCTGCAGCGCCCCTACCTGGTACGTCGGCTCATCCTCGCCGGCACCGGGCCGCAGGGTGGACGTGGCTTCCACGCCTGGTCCGAAGAGACCCGCGGACACGCCTACCGGGAGGCACAGGACGCCGAGGACCTGCTCTACCTCTTCTTCGCCCCGACCGAGGAGAGCCGGGCCAAGGGCATGGAGTACGTCGGGCGCATCTTCACCCGCCAGGAGGACCGCGACGCCCCCACGACACTCGCCGTACGGGACGCGCAGGCCGAGGCCATCGCCGACTGGGGCATCCCCAGCGCCGCCCTGCTCGACCGGCTGGCCGCGATCCAGCAGCCCACCCTGGTGGCGAACGGCAACCACGACATCCTGGTGCCCACCGCCAACTCGTACCTGCTCGCCGGGCACCTGCCGAACGCCGAGCTGATCATCTACCCGGACGCCAACCACGGGTTCCTCTTCCAGTACCCGCACGAGTTCGCCGGCGAGGTCAACCGGTTCCTGTCCGCCGCGTGACCACTGCCGCCGCGCTCCGACGTCCGGAGCCCTCTGCGCTCTGACGTCCGGCATCCCCGGTTGCGGGCCGACCACGCCCCGCAACCGGGGCGGAGCCCCGGCCCGCCCGGACACCGACGGTCAGGTGTTCAGCTGCTCTCCTCGGCCCAGACCCGCCAGTCGTCGAGCACGCCGTGCAGGGCCGGGGTGAGCCAACCCGGCGCGGACCGCCGGAACACACCCGGATCCATCGCCCCCGCGCCGTCGGGCAGCGCGCCGAGCAGGTTCGGCACCATGTCGGTGAGATTCGTCCAGTGCACCAGCTCCGGCCTGGTCGGCCAGGCACCGATCACCACGCCGGCCGGCACCGCCCGACGGTCCAGCGCCTCCAGCGTCAACGCGGTGTGGTTGAGCGTGCCCAACCCGGCGCGGGCGACCACCACCGCCGGCGCGCCGAGCGACACCGCCAGGTCCGCCATCGTCCACGGCTCACCCGACGGCCGCAGCCCCATCGGCACCAGCAACCCACCCGCGCCCTCGACCAACACCAGGTCGTGCTTGTCCGCCTCCGCACGCACCGCGTCCACCGCCGTGTACAACTCCAGCGGCGGCAGGTCGGCAACCCGCGCGGCAGCCAACGGTGCCAGCGGATCCGGATAACTCGCCAACGTCCGACCGGTCAACGGCGCAGCCAACCGGTTGACCGAGTCCACGTCACCGGGCTCACCACCGGCCGTACCGGTCTGACCCGGTTTGATCACCGCCACCCGCAACCCGGCCGCCTGCGCGGCGGCCGCGATCGCCGCGGTCACCACCGTCTTGCCGACCTCGGTGTCCGTCCCGGTCACCAGAACCGGCCCCGCCCACCCGCTCACGGCGACACCTCAGTTCGCGACTGCGGGGCTCGCAAACCCGGCTCACTCC
This sequence comes from Micromonospora parva, assembly GCF_000718515.1. GTDB lineage: Bacteria > Actinomycetota > Actinomycetes > Mycobacteriales > Micromonosporaceae > Micromonospora > Micromonospora parva. The sequence continues at coordinate 59,225 of NZ_JNZS01000021.1, forward strand.
TCGCGCTCACCGGACCACCCCTGTTCGCGACTGCGGGGCTCGCAAACCCGGCTCACTCCTCGCGCTCACGGTGCACTGTCCACAATGACGTCCAGCGCCCGCTCGAACGCCGCGCGCGGCACCCCCGCGCTGACAGTGAGGCGCAGGCGGGAACGGCTGTCCGGAGTGGACGGCGGCCGGAAACAACCCACCGCGACGCCCCGGTCCCGGCAGTCGGCCGCCCAGTCGGTCGCCGCCTCCGGCCCGGGGGCGGTCACCGAGATCACCGCCGCGTCCGGGGCGGAGACGGTCAGCCCGGCCGCCCGCAGGCGACCGACCGCGAGCGCCACCCGGTCGGACAACTCGGCGCGCAGGTCGTCACTGGCCTGGGCGAGCCGCAACGCGGCGTGCACACCGGCGGCGACCGCCGGCGGCAGTGCCGTGTCGAAGATGAACGTGCGCCCGGTCTCGATCAGGTGCCGGACGAACTCGGCCGGGCCGGCGACGACACCACCCGCGCCACCGAGCGCCTTCGACAGGGTGGCGGTGACCACCACGTCCGGCTCGCCGGCCAGCCCGCTGGCCGCGACCGCGCCCGCTCCGGCCGGGCCGGTGAGGCCGAGCGCGTGCGCGTCGTCGACCAGCAGCAACGCGCCGTCCCGGCGGGCCACGGAGTGCAGCCGAGCCAGTGGGGCGAGGTCCCCGTCGACCGAGAAGATCGACTCGGTCACCACCACCGCCGGACGACCGGGAGCGGACGCGAGCGCGGCGGCGACCGCGTCCACGTCGGCGTGCGGGGTAACCACCGTCTCGGCGCCGGAGAGCCGGCAACCGTCGATCAGCGACGCGTGGTTGTGCGCGTCGGAGACGAGCAGCGTCCGAGGTTGGACGAGCGCCCGCAGCGCACCGAGGTTGGCCAGGTAGCCGGAGGAGAAGACCAGGGCGCTGTCGGTGCCCAGCCAGCGGGCCAGGTCCTCCTCCAGCGCCCGGTGCGCGTCGGTGGAGCCCCGCACCAGGCGCGACCCGGTCGCCCCCAGCCCGTACGCCGAGAGTGCCGCCGTGGCCGCGGCGGTGACCTCCGGGTGGGTGGCCAGGCCGAGATAGTCGTTGCCGGCCAGATCGGTCATCTGGTCGTCGGCCGGACGCGGGCGCAGCCGCCGGGTGAGCCCGGCCTTCGCCCGCAGCTCGGCGCGGCGGTCGAGCGCCGCGAGCCAGTCCGCCACCGTCACCCTCCCCCGCTTGCCTGCCGGTCAGCCCGACACCCGCCGGGCGAAATTACCACCCGCCGCCACCGGCCCGGCGATTCCACTCGGTGTGCGGTGCCGACCGGGCTGCCAGGTCATTCCGGCTGATCGGAGAGCCGAGGCCTGCGACGGGCCCCGGCAGCGACCGAGGGCTTTGGCACAGGCCTAGTAGGGTACGAGCCATGCCAGAGATCCTCGACCAGGCCCGGACCCAGGTCCTGGGTGACGGTGTCGGCCTCGATCAGGCCGGCGTCCTCGCCGTGTTGAACCTGCCCGACGAGCACCTGCCCGCCGCCCTCCAGCTCGCCCACGAGGTGCGGATGCGCTGGTGCGGCCCGGAGGTCGAGGTCGAGGGAATCGTTTCGCTCAAGACCGGCGGCTGCCCGGAAGACTGCCACTTCTGCTCGCAGTCAGGCCTGTTCACCTCACCGGTGCGCTCGGTCTGGCTGGACATTCCGTCGCTGGTCGAGGCGGCGAAGCAGACCGCCGCGACCGGGGCTACCGAGTTCTGCATCGTCGCCGCTGTCCGTGGTCCGGACGCCCGGCTCATGAAGCAGATGCGCGAGGGTGTCGCCGCCATCAAGGCGGCGGTCGACATCCAGGTCGCCGCGTCGCTGGGCATGCTCACCAAGGAGCAGGTCGACGACCTGGTCGACATGGGTGTGCACCGGTACAACCACAACCTGGAGACCTGCCGGTCGTACTTCCCCAACGTGGTCACCACCCACTCGTGGGAGGAGCGCTGGGAGACGCTGCGGATGGTTCGCGACTCCGGCATGGAGGTGTGCTGCGGCGGCATCCTCGGCCTCGGCGAGACCGTCGAGCAGCGGGCTGAGTTCGCCGCGCAGCTCGCCGAGTTGGACCCGCACGAGGTGCCGCTCAACTTCCTCAACCCGCGCCCCGGCACCCCACTGGGTGACCGCCCGGTGGTCGAGGGCAAGGACGCGCTGCGGGCCATCGCCGCGTTCCGGTTGGCCATGCCGCGCACCATCCTGCGGTACGCCGGTGGTCGTGAGATCACCCTCGGCGACCTCGGCACCCGCGACGGTCTGCTCGGCGGCATCAACGCGGTGATCGTCGGCAACTACCTGACCACGCTGGGTCGACCGGCCACTGCCGACCTGGAGCTGCTCAACGAGCTGAAGATGCCGGTCAAGGCTCTCTCCGCCACGCTGTGACGACCATGACGACCACCGAGCTGTGGTGTGACCGGTGTGGTGAGGCGGCGACGGCCACCGCCCACCCGGGCTGCGCGTCGGCCCGCCAGTTGGAGCCGCCCCGGTTCTGCCAGCACTGCCGACGTCGGATGAAGGTGCAGGTGCTGCCGGTGGGCTGGTCGGCGGTCTGCGTCGAGCACGGCGAGATCCGGGGCTGAGCGGGTGCTGCGCGGGCGGGCGGTGACCCTACGACCGGCGACGGCCGCGGACGTGCCGGCCCTCACGGCGATCCGGGCCGACCCGGAGGTACGCCGGTGGTGGCGGGGCGGCGACGACCTGGCCGATTCGGTGCGCGCCGACCTCGCCGACGACGACCTGCACGTGTATGCGATCGAGCACGACGGCCGGGTGATCGGCGCGATCCAGTGGTACGCCGAGTCGGACCCGGACTACCGGCACGCCAGCCTGGACGTCTTCCTCGACCCGGCGGTACGCGGTGCCGGCCTCGGCGGTGACGCCATCCGCACCCTGGCCCGGCACCTGATCGACGAGTACGGCCACCACCGCTTCACCATCGATCCGGCGGCGGCGAACAGCGCCGCCATCCGGGCGTACGCGAAGGTCGGTTTTCGGCCGGTGGGGGTGCTGCGCCGTTACGAGCGGGGCGCGGACGGCCGCTGGCACGACGGCCTGTTGATGGACCTGCTCGCCGACGATCTCGTGGAGTGAGTGGAAGTCTCAACCGTCCCAGCACAGCTGCCCGTCGGGGAGTCTGCGGGCGCCCTCGGCGGGCTGGTGAGGGCTGAGCCGCCCGTCCGGCAGCAGATGCGCCACCGGCGTCCCGTGACCGAGAACCGCGACGTCGGCGATCAGCCGGCGGTGGCAGCGCCACCACAGGCTCTCGCTGCACATCACCGCGGTGCTCCGCTGGGCCGCGTCCGCCAGCACCCCGGTCAGCGCCGCGTCGAACTCCGGCGTGCGGGTGTGCGCGGCGTACGCCCGGAACGCCGCGACCTTCCACCAACTGTCCGGCTCGGGCTCCCCGGCGGGGATGTGTCGGCGTCCACCGAGGCGCGGCTCCCAGCGGTAGTCGATCCCGTACTCGGGCAGCCACCGCTCAAGCTCCTCCCGCCGTACGTCCGGATTGGTGCGGCTGGCGGGGTACCGCCGCACGTCCACCACCAGGGCCACCCCGGCCCCGGTCAGCAACTCCCCCAGCCGCACCCGGTCGGCTGCGCCGTGCCCGACGGTCAACAACTGCGCCACCACGCCAAGATGCCCTGAATCGCGGCGCGTTATCCCCGACCCCTCGGACGAGATCACCGGGTCGGTGCGGGCGGGCAACCGGCTGGTCCCGCCAGCGGCCGGTTTTCGGCGACAAAAGGGGATCGTGGGCGGTTGCCGTTCCGCGGCGAGAACGGCAACCACCCACGATCTCGCGATGCGGGTCAGGCGATGGTGCAGGTGGTGTTGTTGACGGTGAAGGCGGTCGGCTTCGGGTTGCTGCCGTTGTGGTTGCCGTTGAAGCCGAAGCTCACCGACGCGCCCGGCGCGATCGTGCCGTTGTAGGACAGGTTCGTGGCGGTGACCGCCGTGCCGGTCTGGCTGACCGTCGCCGACCAGCCCTGGCTGACGGTCTGCCCGCCGGCGAAGCTGAACCGCAGGGTCCAGCCGTTGATCGCGGTGGTGCCGGTGTTGGTGATCGACACGTTGGCGGTGAAGCCGGTGCTCCAGTCGGTGGTGGCGTACCCCACCGAGCAGGTGCCACCGACCGGCGGGGCCGCGGTGGTCACCGCTACCGGCGCGGACGCCGCGGAGGTGTTGCCCGCCGCGTCCACTGCCACCACGTAGAACTGGTAGGCGGTCGAGGCGGTCAACCCGGTCACCGCGACAGTGGTGCCGGTGGGTGAGCCGACGAGCGCGTCGGTGGTGCCGGCCTCGCGGTAGACCCGGTACCCGGTGACGCCCACGTTGTCGGTGGACGCCGCCCAGCTCAGTGTGAGTCCGGTCGCGGTGACCGCCGAGGCGACGGGGGTGCCGGGCGCGGTCGGTGCGGTGGTGTCCGGTGCCGGTCCGGCCGGCGTGGTGACGCTGACGGCAGCCGACGACGCCGACCGGTTGCCGGCGCCGTCGAGGGCCCGCACGGTGAACTGGTACGTCCGCTCCGGCAGCAGCCCGGTCACCGCGAGCGTGTTGGTGGTGGCGGTCCGCAGCACCAGCGCGTCGCTGCCGGTCTGCGACTGGGTGATCTCGTAGCCGGCCAGGCCGCTGCCGCCCGTGTCGGTGGACGCCGCCCAGGTCAGCGTGAGTCCGCTCGACGTGACGGCGGACGCGGCGGGTGTGCCGGGGACGGTCGGCGCGGTGGTGTCCGGGACGACCGGGCCGGGCTCCTCGCCCCAGACGCGGGTGGTGCCGGAGTAGAGCGGCACCTTCCGGTTCGGCCCGGCGGTGGCCTGGTACGACGGGTCGTTGGTCGGGTCCCAGGTGCCGCCCTCCGGCACGCCCACCTTGAACTGGACCTCCATCCGGTGCTGCGACTGACCTGCCGGGGCGATGGTGTACCCGGTGCAGTCCACCTCGACGTACCAGATGTCCCCGCTGAACTGCTTGGCGGTGGTCGGGGACGGGCAGCCCTGGGTGTAACCGGCGGTCACCTGCACCGGGCCGGTGCCGTCGGGCCGGAAGTAGTACCGGAACTTCCCGTCGGTCAGCGCGCGGGCCGGGAACGCGGACTTGTTGTAGACCATCACCTTGAGCCCGGTGGCCCGCGGTTCGGCCTGCGCCACAGTGGTCTCCACCGTCAGCTCGTCGATGTCCGGCGTCTCGGCGACCGGGAAGTTCGCCAGCGGGGTGCCGCCGTACTCGGAGGTCAGCCGGACCAGCGCGGAGGTGAAGCCGGCGTTGTAGTCGGTGGCCACCTCGTTCATCACGTAGTCCGACCGGCTGTCGCTGTACGCGTCGTTGGCCGAGGACGGGCCGCCGACCAGCGCGCCGTAGAGGGTGTGCCGGGTCTCGACGGGCACGGTCTGGCTGTCCCACCAGGAGCCGTGCGCGGTGCGGTGGTGCGGGTTCTTCGGTGAGTTGGCGCCGAACCCGATGACGTAGCTGGAGTTGCGCGGGTTGTCGCCGAGCGCGTAGTTGATCTGCCGGACGGCGAAGTCGTGGTAGCGCGCCTTACGGGTGGTGTCGGTGGTCTTGTCGCTGTAGACCAGCGCGGCGAACGAGGTGTTCGCGGCGTAGCGCAGCGCGCCCCAGGAGTCGAGCACCGCCATCCCGCCCGGCGAGTACGGCACCCGCTGCCCGTTCACCCCGACGGTCCAGTAGTCCAGCCACCGGTTGGCGTCGTCGACGTACTTCTGCTTGCCGGTCAGGTTGGCCAGCAGCACGTACGCCCCGAACTGCTTGTTGTCCCAGGCGATGGTCCACTTGTAGGAGCGGGTGGTGGTCTGGTTCTCGGTGCCGAGCTTGTCGTACTCGCTCTCGGCCTTGGTCAGGTAGCTGGCCTCGCCGGTGGCCCGGTGCAGCCAGATCGCGGCCCAGACCAGCTCGTCCTGCCAGCCGCTCCAGGACCGGTAGAAGCTCGTGGCGTCGGTGATGCACTCGTGGTAGGCCTTGCGCACCGTGTCGGCGAAGGTGTAGAGCTGCCGGGCGTGCCCGAGCAGCTTGTCCGCGTAGGCGGCGTCGGTGGGCCGGAACACCATCGAGGAGGCGGCCATCGCCGCCGCCGTCTCCCCCGCCAGGTCCGCGCCGCCACAGCTCGCATCGATCTTGTACGCGGGCCGCGCCATCGGCATCACCTCGGCCGGGCCCCACCACTTGTGGTCGTCGTCGCCCTTGCCGACCTGTCCGTAGAGGACGTTGGCGGACGGGTGCGCCTTGATGAAGTAGTCGTTGACGAAGCGCAGGTTGTTGAGCAGGTGCGGCAGTTGCCCGGAGGCGGTGTAGCCGCTGCGGTACTCGACGGCGCCCCAGGCGAGCATGGTGGCGCTGAACGCCATCGGGAAGCCGAACTTCACGTGGTCGCCGGCGTCGTACCAGCCGCCGGTGAGGTCGACACCCGCGCTGGCACCGTCGGTGAGCGCGCTGTCGCCGCGCCAGGAGACCCGGTTCCAGTCGGGCAGCCGGCCGGACTGCTGCGCCTCGTAGAAGAGCAGCGACTTCTGCAACGCCTCGGCGTAGTTGTAGGTCGCCGCTGGCGCGGCCGAGGCGGGCGCGGACGGCGGCGCGGTCACCGCGAGGGACGCGCCGGTGAGCAGCGCGACGCCGATGGCCAGCAGTCGCCGTGGCCAGGGCTGGTCGGCGGCCGGTGACCGGCCGGGCTGGCCGCTGAACGGCCGGGTCAGGTGGCGCATGGCGGGCTCCTGTCGGAGGCGCCGCCGGCGGTCGCACCGACGCGGGACGGCGTACGGGCGGCACGGCCACCGGCGACAGCGGGGGTGGCGGTGTGACCATGGGCCGTGGAAGCGCTCCCATGGATAGTCGACAATGTAATGTGCACGTCGTCGAATGGGAAGCCCGCGTTGCGCGCCAGCGCCGCAGCCCTCGCGAGCGTTACGGCGACACGCGCACGCCAGCCCGGAAGGTCGACCTGGAAGGCACTTCCCGTCCAAGACGTCGTCCCAGCTCAGACCGGTTGGCCGATGCCGTCGGCAGGCCCCCCGCATGGGATCATGGGCGGCCCCCTCGACCAATCCCGAAGGATTCCTCATGCCACTGCGTCGGCGCCTGACGCGCGCGGCCGTCCGCACGGCCACCGTCACGGCCGTTCTCGCCATCGCCTCCCCGGCCTGGGCATCGAGCATCGTCCCCCTCAACCCCGCCCACGCGGGCGCCACGGCGGGGACGTTCCAGCAGGAGTGCCAGGACCCCAAGTTCGGCACGCGACCCACCAACCAGGACGGCTGGCACTTCGTGCTGCCCACCAGGCGCGCCGGTGACTTCCAGAGCCTGACCTTGACCTTCAAGGACACCTCGGGCGTCTCGGTGACGGTGACGGTGCCGAACCCCACGGATCCGTACACCGACTTCCTGTCCGCCAACGGCGGCGGCGACAAGCAGGTGAAGCACGCCTACCTCTTCACCCCGGCGGGATGGACGTTGACCGGCGGCAGCGCCCAGGTCAGCGGCGAGGGCGACAAGTTCAACCTCAGCCACACGTGCGCCGGCGCCGGCACCACCGCGTCGCCGACCCCGACCACGCCGACCACGCCGATCACGGAGACGCCGACGCCGACGCCGGCGCCGACCACCGACTCGCCGACGCCGACCACCCCGACGCCGACCACTCCGGTCACGTCGACGCCGACGGGCTCGCTCTCGCCGTCGGAGTCGGTGGCGCCCGGCGGATCAGCCTCGACCCCGGGAGGCGCTGGCGGCGGCGACAACGGGGGCAGCCTCCCGCTCACCGGCGTGGCCGTCACCAGCATCGCCCTCGGCGGTGTCGCCCTGATCGGTGGCGGCGCCCTGCTGATGATGCGTCGCCGACGCGACCGGATCACCTTCACCAGCTGACCGACGAACACCCACGACCGGTTCCGGACATCGCTCCGGGGCCGGTCGTGGGCGTTTCGCATGCCTCGCTCCTCCACATCGGAGGTCCCCCGGCCCGCCTTTCGTACTGACGGGTAACCAAGCCAACAACGTCACAACATTCATGCATTTCGATGAAGTGTCCGCCGTACCCGCTGTTCACGGCCCTTCGTCGCGAGTCGAACACCGGACGACTTCGGCCGGCCGGCGCCCAGCCAGACAAACGTACGGTTGCTGACCGACTACCGCGCGCGGGACAGTACCGACCATCAGCGGTGCCGTCGACGCCGCCGCTCCCCGGTCAACCCTGAGGAGAACGCGATGGCACTACGACTCGCCGACGGCACCGCCTGGACCGACATCCTGGCCCGCGCGGTGGCCGCCACCCCGGAGGCGTTCGGTCCCCAGGTCGACGGCGTCACCACACTGCACAACCTGGTCGAAGGCGAATGGCGGGCAGTCGGCCAGCCCGCCGCGGTTCGTACCCCGGTGGACAACACCGTCCTGGTCAACCTGCCCCGCCTCGACGCCGACACCGCCCGCGCCGCCGTCGCACACGCGGCCACCGCGCACCGGGCCTGGGCGCAGACCCCGCTGGCCGACCGCAAGGCCCGGGTCGCCGACGCCCTCGACTCGCTCACCGCCCACCGCGACCTGCTCGCCCTGCTGCTGGTCTGGGAGATCGGCAAGCCGTGGCGGTTGGCCTGCGCCGACGTGGACCGGGCGCTCGACGGCGTCCGCTGGTACGCGGGCGAGATCGACCGGATGCTCGCCGACGGCCGCGAGCCGCTACCCGGCCCGGTCAGCAACATCGCCTCGTGGAACTACCCGATGAGCGTCCTGGTGCACGCCGAGCTGGTGCAGCTCCTGGCCGGCAACGCGGTCATCGCCAAGACCCCGTCCCAGGGCGGCGCGGTCTGCCTGACCGTCGCGCACGCGCTGATGCGCCGCGCCGGGCTGCCCGCCACCCTCGTCTCCGGCAGCGGCGCCGAGCTGTCCGAGGTGCTGGTCCGGGCACCCGAGATCGGTGCGGTGGCGTTCGTCGGCGGCCGGTCCAACGGCGGCAAGGTGGCCGCCGCGCTGCTCGACAGCGACAAGCGGCACTTCATCGAGCAGGAGGGCCTCAACGCCTGGGGCATCTGGAACTTCTCCCAGTGGGACCTGCTCGCCACCCACCTGAAGAAGGGCTTCGAGTACGGCAAGCAGCGCTGCACCGCGTACCCCCGGTTCGTGGTGCAACGCGACCTGGTCGACGAGTTCCTCGACATGTACCTGCCGGTCGTCCGCTCGGTCCGCTTCGGTCACCCGCTCGCCGTCGGCGACGACTGGGCCGCCGGTGACCCGCTGCCCGAACTGGACTTCGGTCCGCTGATCAGCGCCGCCAAGGCCGAGGAGCTGCACCGCAAGGTCGACGAGGCGATGCGGGGCGGCGCGATTCCCCTGCACCGGGGCAAGCTCACCGGCGCGCCGTTCCTCCCCGGGCAGGACACGTCCGCGTACGTGGCGCCGTCGGTGCTGCTCGCCCCGCCCGGCCGGTCCCGGCTGATGCACGCCGAACCGTTCGGGCCGGTCGACACCATCGTCGTGGTGGACACCACCGACGAGCTGCTGGCCGCCATGAACGCCTCCAACGGCGCGCTCGTCGCCTCGCTGGCCTGTGACGACACCGACGAGGCCGGCAAGCTCGCCGTGGACCTCCAGGCGTTCAAGGTGGGCATCAACAAGCCACGCTCACGCGGCGACCGGGACGAACCGTTCGGCGGCCGGGGCGCCTCCTGGAAGGGCGCGTTCGTCGGCGGCGACCTGCTGGTGCAGGCCGTCACCGTCGGCGGCGACAGCCGGCTCTACGGCAACTTCCCCGACTACAGCAGCTACCCCGCCACCTGACCGAGGTGCGCGGCGAGGGCCTCCGTCGACAGGCAGGGGGCTCTCGCCGCGACGTGCCGTTGGCGTACCGTCCAGTGATGGCCATGATCGCGCAGCTCTCGCTGGGAGTGTCCGACGCGGACCGGGCGGGGGCATTCTGGGCCGCCGCCCTCGGCTACCGTCGACGCCCGCCCCGCCATCCCGGCGACGAGTGGATCGTGCTGGAGCCGCCGCCCGGAATGCCCGGCGCTGCCATCGCGATGGACCTCAGCGAGAGCCCGGCCGAGGAGTTCCCCCGCGTCCACCTCGACCTGGACGCCGGTGAGCGCACCCTCGACGAGGAGGTCGACAGGTTGCTGACCCTCGGCGCCCAGCGTGTCGACTGGCGGCACTACCCGACCGATCCACTCCCGACCGAGCCCCCGTACGTGGTGCTCGCCGACCCGGAGGGCAACCGGTTCTGCGTGTCGGGTCGGCGCGAACCGCCCGAGGGCCCCCGCTAGCCGCCCGGTACGGTCACCGCGGCCGGGGCGGCGAGCGGCACCGTGCAGCTGAGCACTGTGCCGTCGCGTTCGGTGGCGGCGGGCCGGTCCAGCCGGCGCAGGGTACGCAGCATCGGTGCGTTCTCGGCCTGCACGTGCAGCACGAGCGCCGCGTAGCCGGCCGCGTCGGCGTGCCGCACCAGCCGGCGCAGCAACGCCGTGCCGAGGCCCCGCCGCTGCCAGTCGTCGCGCACCAGCAGCGCCACCTCGGCCTCGTCGCCCTCGCCGAGCAGGTTCGCCATGGCGACCACCGACTCCGCCGCGCCGTCGACGGCCACCGTCATGGCCAGCAGGGTCAACCCCCGCTCCGGCTCCAGCACCCGGCGCAGCCGGGCCGGCTGGGGCAGCGACGCTCCGCCCAGATAACGCCGCTGCCGGCTTCGCGGGGAACAACCCTCGTGCAACTCCAGAACGCCCGACAGGTCGTCCGCGCACGCCGGCCGGACGGACACCTCGGCGCCGTCGGGCAGCACCAGGGTGACCTGTTCGGCGGCCCGCCGCGCCACCGTGGCGGCCAGCTCGACAAGGGCCTGCGCCCGCGCGTACTCCGCCGGGGTGAACGCGGGCGCCGCCCGGCCCAGCGTGAACGCGCCGCCCGCCGGATCGGCCAACGACATGCTGGTACCGGCGATGCCCCGCTCGACGCCGGTCGACGCCGGTCGCCAGCTCACCGAGTCGGCGCCGAGCAGCGTCCGCAGGGCCTCACCTGTCGAATCCGGGTCCCGCACCAGCCTGTTGGCGAGACCGAGCATCCGGGTGGGCTGGTCGACCAGGCCACGCGCCTCGCTGCGCGCCACCCAGCAGTCCCGCCCACGACCACGCTCGACGGCCGCGACCAGTTCGGCCTCGTCGAGCGTGTCCGGTGCGTCGACCAGGAAGTCGTCCACCGCGCCCTGCTCGGTGGGCTGCACCTGCACGGTGAGGATGTTGACCCCGCGCAGCGCGAGGCTGGCCGTGAGCACCGACAGGTAACCCGGCCGGTCGTCCACCGTCGCTCGGATCCGCCACAACGTCATGGTTGGCTCCCTTCACCGGGTACCACCCTCGTCTCCCGCTGTTGCCTCCCGATTGCCCGGCGGTGACGGGTAGCGCTCAGGCCGATGTCCCCGCCCGGGTGTTCCGCTACGCGGTGCGGCCGCGGTAGCCGATGGGGCCCTCCCCGACCCGCTGGTAGGTACCCAGGAACCCACCGTCGCCGAAGGCGACAGTGCCGTTGTTACCGCGCAGGTCCCGCCAGGCCAGCCTGGTGACCGGGCGGCCGGCCGCGGCCACCGAGAGGAGCAGGTCACCCGAGCGGTGCCACCCACCGGCCCAGCCCTCCTGGGTGGAGAAGCGCCGAGCCTCCTTGGCGACGGTGTCGCGCTGGGTCAGCCGGCCACGGAACTCCGTCGGCTCTCCGCCCGGCTGCCGCCGCCAGCCGTAGAAGGCGGCCTGCTGCTTCTCGAACGTGATCGCGTACTCGGCGCCGGACTCGTCGGCCCAGGCCACCTGCTCGAGAACGGCCTGCTCGCCGCGGTCGATGAAGATGGTGATGTCGCCGGCGTCGCTGGCGTACCGCAGCACCGGCTCGGCGATCGCCCGCCGTTCGAGGGCCAGTCCCGCCTGGTCGTGTGCGTGCATCGGGTCGATCGTCACCCGGTACAGCCACAGCATGCTGCGGGCGTCGACACCGCTCTCGATGCGCAGCGTGTTCCGGCCGGCCGTCAACTCCTCGGCCGGCACCGCGAAGACCAGCCGTTGCGGGAGCCCGCCGCCGTTGGGGATCCGCAGCCGGTTGGCCAGTGGCCTGCCGTTGAGGCGGACGGTGAGCGGGGCGTACCCGGGCGCCCGGGAGAGCATCGACGCGAGTGCCCGGACGGCGACACAGGCCTCGCCGACGACGGCCGGGTCGGGCACGTCGAACTCCAGCTCGACCGACCCGCCGGCCCCGATGGCCAGGTGGTCGCCGGCGGCCGAGGAACGGTCGACGCCGGTGATCGTGACGTTCCCGACGCGGGGCGGCTCGGTGCCGAAGTCGGCGTAGGTGGGGTCCATCTGGATCCCGGGCCGCCGCCCGCTCGCCGGCGCGGCAGCCGGCGACCGCAGCAGCACCTCGTAGGACCGGGCGGTCCGCTCGGCGTTGCCGTATCCGATGTTGGCGGCGCCGAAGGCCGACCGCACCTTGCCGATGTGCAGGGCGCCCGGCCCGACCGCCGCGCGGGCGACGTAGAGCGGTTCGCCGTCAGCCTCGTGGCCCGCCGGCAGCGCGTCCGCGGGCACCGCCCCACCGGACGCGACGCCCCAGACGCCGTGGTCCATCAGCACCTCGTACTCGTCGACGCGGACCTCCGCGCCGGCCCAGGTGGTCTTGGCGGCGCCGAAGGCCGGGCGGACCTCGCCCGGGTGCACGCCGCCACGCATCCGGACGCGGCACACCCACAGGGGCTCACCGTCCGCCGCGTACCCGTGCGGTACCGCGCCCGCCGGGATCGCGCCACCGCCGGCTGCCTCCCAGCGATATCCATCGAAAGCCAGGTCCATTCCGGAGAGGCTAGATCAACAGGGTCGGGCCTCGCCGACCACCCAACCCCGGTGGGTGGCGGCTCAGGGATTGACGGTGACCGGCGGTACGCCGACCAGGTCCAGCCGGTCCCCGAGGATCACCGCGCAGGCCCGGACGAGCTGGGAGAGCCGGTCCACCTCGGTGGTGTGGAACGCGGCGGCGCTGAGCGTGTCGCTGTGCTCCCGGGCCACCACCAGGACCAGGCCGGCCCGTCCGAACGGCGCGACCGCGTGGTGGGTGCCGTCCGCCGTGGTCAGGGACCGGCCGCGCAGCGGCGTCACCTCGGGCAACCGCAGCGGTACGGGTGCCCGCCAACTGGCGTGCCCCACGGTCGCCCCGGGGCCACCCCCGGACCGCGAGGCCCAGTCCAGCGGGACCACCGCCGCCACCGCCCAGTCGGCCGCCAGCAGACCGGGCACCGCGTCGACAAGGGTGGCCAGCCCGTCGGCCGGGTTGGCCGCCACCTGGGCCAGCAGCTCGGCGTCCTGGCCGGTGGTGGTGGGCGCGCCGATCGCCCGCCACACCCCGTCCACGCGGACGCCGGGGATCGCCGCCAGCCCTGCCAACAGTCCCTCCACCCGGGCGGCGCCAGGCCAGACCACAGTGAAGTCGTCCACCGCGCGCCCGCCGAGCCGCTCCAGGACCACCACCTGGACGATGTCCGCGCCGGAGACGCCGAGCGTGCGGGCGACCTGGCCGAGGGTGCCCGGACGGTCCGGCAGGGTGACCCGAACTCGCAGCAACATGTCTGTCCCTCCGCTCGGCGGCCGGCGGCGGCCGGCAGGCTGGTCACAGCCTGGTCGTTGACCATTTCGTCCCTGTTGCAGGGGCATGTCCCGAGCGGAAATTTGCGGGTTGACGGCCGGCGAAGGGCCCGGCCGGGGCGCTACGGCAGCCCACCCAGGGGCAGGACCGGCGTGGAGGCGAGCTGCGCGTGGTAGTCGGCGGCGGACGTCTCCCGACCCCACTGCGGCATTCCGGTGGGCAGGTCCAGTGGGTCGGTCTCCACCTCGACGAGTGTCAACTGGGCCGGCCGTCCGTCGATGCCGGCCAGGATGGTCGCGAGTTCACCCTCGGTACGGGCCACGTGGGCGGTGAAGCCCTGCTCTCGTGCGAACACGGCGGGCAGTTCGGTGTACCGCCAGTTGTCGATGTCGTTGTACGGCTGGTGCCGCCCGTCGACGGCCCGTTCGACCGTGTAACCGCCGTTGTTGACCACGATGATGACCGGACGTTGGTTCGTGGCGAGCATCCGGCTGATCTCCTGCACTGTCAGTTGGAGAGATCCGTCGCCGGTCACGAGCACCGTCCGTCGATCCGGTGCCGCCACCCCGGCACCGAAGGCGGCCGGGGTGGCGTAGCCGATCGAGCCCCAGATGGGCGGCCACACGACCGTGACGTCGGCGGGCAGTCGCATCGTCGCCGCGCCGAAGGACGGGGTGCCGGTCTCCGGAACGAAGATGTCCCCCTCACGCAGCATGCTCTGGATCGCCGGCCAGAGCCGGGCCTGCCGGATCGGTTCGTTGTTCGACGGGTCGAGTGCGGGCGGATCGGCCGCCAGCAGCGGCGCGCGTGACCACTGCGCCGTACGGTTCGGGGCGATCTCGTGCAGGCAGCGCAGCGCCGCCGGCAGGGCCACCGGGGCGAAGCGGGTGCCCGCGACGACTGCGGCGTCCCGGTGCAGGCTGATGACCCGGTCCACCGTGATGTCGGCGGTGAACAGGCCGTCCCAGTCGAAGAACGTGGTGCCCAGACAGACGAGCGCGTCCGCGCCCTCCACGACCGCGCGGACCTCGTCGACGCTGTCACCGCCGTTGTAGACGCCCACGTAGTGGGGGTCGGACTCGTCGAGCAGTCCACGTCCCAGCGACTGTGCGGCGACCGGCCAGTTCCGTTCGGCGGCCATAGCCGTGACGGCGGCGCCGAGGTGGAAGCGGATCGGCAGGTTCCCGACGAGCATGGCGGGCCGCTCGACACCGTCGAGCAGCCGCCGGGCGGCCGTGGCGAAGGCGTCGAGCTGCCCGGCCGCCACGACCGGCTCGGGGCGGGTGAACCGTCGCCCCGGCCGGGCGATTTCGGCGTGGGCCACGTCGCCGGGCATCCGGACGTAGACCGGACGCTGCTGCGACCAGCACTCGGTGAGCACCCGGTCGACCTCCCCCAGGGCGTTCTGCGGGGTCAGCGAGGTCTGGGCGACAGTCACCTCTCGCGCCACCCGTACCCAGTGGTCGAAATCGCCGTCGGCGAGCGAGTGGTGCATGGAGGTGTGCTGTCGCATGATCTCCTCGGTCGGACCGCCGACGATCGAGACGATGGGTACCGACTCCGCCATGGCCCCGGCCAGCGCGTTGACCGCCGACAGCTCACCGGGACCGAACGTCGTGAGGATCGCTCCGACGCCGGCGAGGCGGGCATACCCGTCGGCGCTGAAGCCGGCGTTGAGCTCGTTGCAGCTGCCGACCCACTCGATCCCGTCGAACGCCTCGATCTGGTCGAGGAAATCCATGTTGTAGTCGCCTGGCAACCCGAAGACATGGCGCACCCCGAGGTCGTAGAGCCGGCTGAGCAACAGCTCACCCACCGTCGTCGTGCCCCCGCTCGCCTTCACCACGATTGACCCCCGTCGCTCCGGGGGCCGCCTCCGCGGCCCACCATCAAGACCATATCGGGGCGATTGCCATGAAAGGCGTGGATTGTTCCCCTTGAGACGCGCCCCCGGCGGCGGCGCTGGCCCGCGTGGCCGAAGCCCTCCCGACGAGACGTGCGGTGAATCTGACCTTGACAACGTGAACGGGCTGCCATCAACTGGTCGGATGAGTGATCCGGCCGTCGATGCGTCGCGGCCGGAGGCCGTCCCCACCTCACCCGCGGGTCTGCCCCTGGACCGTCTCGCCGACCACCTGGCCAAGCACCGACCCGAGCTGGTCGTCGGGCCGTTGCGCGCCCAGCTGATCGCCGGCGGCAAGTCCAACCTCACCTACCTGCTGCGCCTCGGCGACCGCGAGGTAGTGCTGCGCCGCCCCCCGCTGGGGCACGTGCTGGCCACCGCGCACGACATGGGGCGCGAGTTCCGGGTCATCTCGGCGCTCGCGCCGACCGAGGTGCCGGTGCCGGGCGCGCTGCTGCTCTGCACCGACCCGGACGTCATCGGCGCACCGTTCTACCTGATGGAACGGATGCCCGGCGAGGTGTTCCGCACCCGCGCGCAGACCGACCCGCTGGGCGACGAACGACGCCACGACCTCGCCATGGCGATGATGGACACCCTCGCCGCGCTGCACAGCGTCGAACCGTCCGCCGTCGGGTTGGCTGACTTCGGCCGCCCCGAGGGCTACCTGGCCCGGCAGGTGCGCCGGTGGGCCGGTCAGCTCGACCGCTCCCGCAGCCGCCCGCTGGCCGGCATCGACGAGCTGCGTGACCTGCTCGCGGCGACCGCCCCGGAGGGTGCGAACGCCGGCCGGATCGTGCACGGCGACTACCGCCTCGACAACCTCCTCGCCTCGGCCGACCCCGTCGCCGTGCACGCGGTGCTCGACTGGGAGATGGCCACCCTCGGCGACCCCCTCGCCGACCTGGGGCTGCTGCTGACGTACTGGGACGTGCTCGGCGGCAGCGACACCGCCGAGGGCAACCCCGTCGCGGACGGGCTCGGCCCGCGCGCCGGCTTCCCCACCGGCGGCGAGCTGATCGACCGGTACGCCGGGCGCAGCGACGTCGACGTCGGACCACTGCACTGGCACGTGGCGCTGGGCTGTTTCAAACTCGCTGTCATCTGCGAGGGCATCCACTACCGCCACACGCTCGGGCAGACGCTCGGCGAGGGCTTCGACCGGATCGGCGAGATGGTGGCACCGCTGGTCGCACACGGGCTGACCGCCGCCAGGGAGCGGTGATGGACTTCTCATACGACAGCCGGACCGAGGAGCTGCGCGACGAGCTGACCCGGTTCCTGACCGAACACGTCTACCCGGCCGAGCCCGTGCACGCCGAGCAGGTGGCCGCCGGGGACCCGTGGTCGCGTACCCCGGTGTTGGCCGAGCTGAAGGCGGAGGCCCGCAAGCGCGGCCTGTGGAACCTCTTCCTGCCCGACCCGCGCTACGGCGCCGGCCTGACCAACCTCCAGTACGCTCCCCTGGCCGAGCTGACCGGGCGCAGCCCGCACCTCGCGCCCGAGGCGGTCAACTGCGCGGCACCGGACACCGGCAACATGGAGTTGCTGGCCGAGTTCGGCTCGGAGACGCAGCGGCAACGCTGGCTGATGCCGCTGCTGGAGGGTGAGATCCGCTCGGCGTTCTGCATGACCGAGCCGGACGTCGCCTCCTCCGACGCCACCAACATCGCCACCCGGATCACCCGCGACGGCGACGAGTACGTGATCAACGGACGGAAGTGGTGGTCGTCGGGCGCGATGGACCCGCGCTGCGAGATCTTCATCGTGATGGGCAAGACCGACCCCACCGCGGACCGGCACCGCCAGCAGAGCATGGTGCTGGTCCCCCGGGACACCCCCGGTGTGACGGTGCGCCGGGGGATGACCGTCTTCGGCTACACCGACGGCTCCCACGGCGGGCACGCCGAGATCGACTTCACCGACGTCCGGGTGCCGGCGGAGAACCTGATCGGCGCCGAGGGCACCGGCTTCGCCATCGCGCAGGCCCGCCTCGGCCCGGGCCGCATCCACCACTGCATGCGGCTGATCGGGATGGCCGAACGGGCACTGGAGCTGCTCTGCCGCCGGGCCAACGACCGGATCGCGTTCGGCCGGCCCCTGGCGGAGCAGGGCGTCGTGCGGGAGTGGATCGCCGAGTCCCGGGTCCGCATCGAGCAGGCCCGGCTGCTGGTGCTCAAGACGGCGTGGCTGATGGACACCGTCGGCAACAAGGGCGCGCACACCGAGATCCAGGCCATCAAGATCGGCACTCCGGCGATGGCGGAGTGGGTGATCGACAAGGCCATCCAGGGGTACGGCGGCGCCGGCGTCAGCCAGGACACCCCACTGGCCGCCCTCTGGGCGCAGACCCGCACCCTGCGCCTCGCCGACGGCCCCGACGAGGTCCACCGCAACTCCCTGGCCAAGCGCGAACTCCGCCGCTGGGCCCCCACCTCCGCCTGACCGCCGGGCACCAACCCTGCCCCACTCACCCGCCCCGCGCACGCCCACCGCGGCCCCGCACGCCGCACGCCCCGCCCGCACGCCCCGCGCAACCCGCCCGCACGCGCCGCACGCCCCGACACCTGAAGATCGCGCTCGATCCTGGATGTAGTGGTGTGCGGTCGCCGGGAGGCCACTCGATCCAGGATCGAGCACGATCTTGCCCTGTCGGCCTTCTTGATCATGAGGTTGGCGAGTCGAGATGCCGGGAATGTCCAGGCCAACCTCATGATCGACGCGGGGGGCGCTGTGCGGGGCGCGCGCTGTGCGGGGCGCGGGGTGCGCGCTGTGCGGGGCGCGGGCTGTGCGGGGTCCTGGGGGCGTGGGGTTAGGCGGAGGCTCGGTGGACCAGTTGGGTGTCCAGGAGGATGTGGGAGGCGGGTAGCTCCTCGCCACGGATCCGGGCCACCAGCAGGCGGGCCATCTGCCGGCCCATCTCCTCCACCGGCTGGAAAACGGTGGTCAGCGGCGGCTCCGCCTGACGGGCGATCGTCGCGTCGTCGAAGCCGATCACCGCGACGTCCCGTGGCACCCGCCGGCCGGCCTCGCGCAGGGTCCGCAGCGCGCCGAACGCCATCAGGTCGGAGGCGACGAACACCGCGTCCAGGTCCGGGCAGACGTCCAGCAGCCGACGCATGCCGGCCGCGCCGCTGCCCTCGCTGAAGTCGCCGTACGCGATCAGGTCGGGGTTGACGCTGGCCCCGGTGGCCTTGACCGCCTCGGTGTAGCCGGCCAACCGGGCCAGACCGGCGCCCATGTCCTGCGGACCGGCGATGGTGGCGACGCGTCGCCGCCCCTGCCCCGTCAGGTACTCCACCGCCTGCCGGGCCCCGCCAACGTTGTCCACGTCGACGAACCAGGCCGGTTGGGCGCCGGGTTGGAGCATCCGGGCGGGCCGACCGCCGAGCACGGCGGGCAGGCCGCGCTCCTCCAGCAGCGTCGGCAGCGGGTCGGAGTCGTGCAACGACAGCAGCAGGACGCCGTCGACGTGTTGGTTGGTGAGGTGGTGCTCGACCCGCTCCCGCTCCACCGGCGACTGGGCCATGGCCAGCCAGAGCTGCATCGGCGTCTCCAGCAGCCCGGAGCTGATCCCCCGCACGATCGAGGCGAAGAACGGCTCGGTGAAGACCCGCTCGCCGGATTCGGAGACCACCAGCGCGACCGAGTCGGTCCGCTGGGTGACGAGCGCGCGGGCGGCCCGGTTCGGCACGTACCCCAGCTCGGCGATGGCCTGTTGGACCGCGGCCCGGGCCTCCGGGCTGACCTGGGGCGAGCCGTTGACCACGCGGGAGACCGTGCCCCGACCGACGCCGGCACGCGCCGCGACCGCGTCGAGGGTCGGGCGCCCGAGCGACCGGGTGCGCTGCGTTGTCATCGTCTGCTCCTCCGACGGCGGGCGGACCCGGCGCCACCTGCGGGAGGTGGACGCCGGGGCCGTCCTGATGGCTGGCCCGAGCCTATTGTGCGGCCAGACCGTTGCGCCGGATCACCGAGGCGTACCACTTGGCGCTGGACTTGGGGGTGCGGACCTGGCTGTCGTAGTCGACGTGGATCATGCCAAACCGCTTGGTGTAACCCCAGGCCCATTCGAAATTATCCATCAACGACCAGGCAAAGTATCCCCGCAGCGGCACCCCGGCGTCGATCGCCTCGTGGGCGGCGCGCAGGTGGGCGTCGAAGTAGGCCAACCGATCGACGTCGTCGACCTGCCCGTCGACCACCGAGTCGACGAACGCGGAACCGTTCTCGGTGACGTACAACGGCAGCTCGGTGTAGCCGTGCACCCGACGCAGCGTCTCGGTCAGGCCCGGGGCGTCGATCTCCCAGCCCATGTCGGTGACCGGGACGCCGCGGCTGACGAACCGGACGTCCTCGCTGCCCGGCCAGCACGAGGGGGCCGGGTCGGCCGGGACGCCCTCGACCGGCGCGGCGACGACGTGCCGGCTGTAGTAGTTGACCCCGACCAGGTCCAACGGCGTGGAGATGGTCGCCAGGTCGCCGTCGCGCACGTGGTCGAAGTCGGTCACCGTGCTGAGGTCGGCAACCAGGTCCTCCGGGTACGACCCGCGCAGCAGCGGGTCCAGGAAGAACCGGTTGGCCAACCCGTCGATCCGCCGGGCGGCGTCGCGGTCGGCGGGGGTGTCGCTGGCCGGGTCGACCGGGTAGAGGTTGACGGTCACGCCCACCTCGGCGGTCGGCCGGGCGGCCCGCAGCGCCTGCACGGCCAGGCCGTGCCCGAGCATCAGGTGGTGACCGGCGCGCACCGCGTCCGCTCCGTTGGTGCGGCCGGGGGCGTGCACCCCGGAGCCGTAGCCGAGGAACGCCGAGCACCACGGCTCGTTCAGCGTGGTCCAGTAGCGCACCCGGTCGCCGAGCGCGTCGGCCATCACCGTCGTGTAGTCGGCGAAGCGGGCCGCGGTGTCCCGGGCCGGCCAGCCGCCGGCGTCCTCCAGCGGCTGCGGCAGATCCCAGTGGTAGAGGGTGAGCCACGGCTCGATGCCGTTGGCCAACAGCTCGTCGACCAGCCGGCGGTAGAAGTCCAACCCCTGCGGGTTGACCGCGCCGCTGCCGGCGGGCTGCACCCGCGACCAGGAGACCGAAAAACGGTACGACTTCAGGCCCAGCTCGGCCATCAGCGCGACGTCCTCACCGAGGCGGTGGTAGTGGTCGCACGCCACGTCACCGGTGTGCCCGGCGACGACCCGGCCCTCGGTGTGGCTGAAGGTGTCCCAGATCGACGGGGCGCGGCCGTCCTCGGCCGCCGCCCCCTCGATCTGGTACGCCGCCGTCGCGGCCCCCCAGAGGAATCCGGGTGGAAAGGTCAGCCCCGGGCGCTCGTCGAGGACGTCGACGGCGGGTGGGCTGGCGGGGTTGCTCACGACTTGACGGCACCTTCCATGATCCCGCCAATGATCTGGCGGCCGAACACGAGGAAAACGATCACCAGGGGGATGGTGCCGATCGCCGTAGCGGCGAACACCTGGGAGTAGTCGGTGTAGTAGGCGTACGAGAGGAAGGAGAGCGAGACCTGCAGGGTCGGGTTCTCCGGGGTGAGGATGGCGTACGGCCAGAGGAACGAGTTCCAGGTCTCCATGAAGGTCAGCAGACCGAGGACGCCGGCGGCGGGCCGCAGCGCGGGCAGCACGATGCTCCAGTAGATCCGGAACGTGCTCGCCCCGTCGACCCGGCCGGCCTCGATCAGCTCGTCGGAGATCGCCTGGCTGGCGTACTGCCGCATCATGAACACGCCGAAGGCGGTGACCAGGAACGGCACGGTGACCGCGTAGAGGGTGTCGTACCACCCGAGGTCCTGCATCATGCCCCAGAGCGGGATGAGCCCCATCTGGGTCGGGATCATCATGGTGACGATGATCGCCAGCAGGAGGATGTTGCTGCCGCGGAACTTCAGCTTGGCGAAGGCGAACCCGGCCAGCGAACCGGTGAGCACCACCGAGACGGTGACCACCGAGGAGACGATGATCGAGTTCATCATGCCGGTGAGGAAGTTGGCGGCGTCGTTGTCGAGCACCCGCCCGAAGTTGTCACCGAACGCGCCGCCGGGAGTCAGCGGGGGTGGCACGTCGTTGATGTTGTCCAGGCTGCGGGTGCCGATCACCAGCATGTAGTAGAACGGGTAGATCGACAGCAGCGCCGCCAGGACGAGCGCCACGTAGGTCAGCGGGCTGGTGCGCCACAGGCGCTGGGAAGCCGAGATCATCGATCTCTCCTCACTTCGCCGAGCGGCGGACGAGTAGGAAGTTGAACAGCGACACCACGATGATGATCATGAAGATCGCCCAGGCCACCGCGGCTCCGTAGCCGGCGCTGTTCAGGTTCACGATGCCCATCTCGTACATGTACATGGCCAGCGTCTGGAACTCCCGCTGGTTGCCGCCGATGATGTTGCCGTTGCCGAAGAGCAGCGGCTCGGTGAAGAGCTGCATCCCGCCGATCGTGGACAGGATGACCACGAAGATGAAGGTGGGCTTGAGCATGGGCAGGGTGATCTGCCAGAACTGTCGCCACGGACTGGCGCCGTCGATCTCCGCGGCCTCGTAGAGGTCCTTCGGGATCGCCTGCATGCCGGCGAGCAGGATCAGGGTGTTGTACCCGGTCCACCGCCAGTTGACCATGGAGGAGATGGCCGTCCATGAACTCCACCGGTGCCCGTCCCAGTCGACCGGGTCGACACCGACGAAGCTGAGCAGCCAGTTGAACAGGCCGAACTCCCGCTGGAACAGCATCCCGAAGACGATCGCGACCGCTGCCACCGACACCACGTTCGGCATGAAGATGGCCATCCGGAAGAAGGTCTTGGCGCGCAGGAAGGTCCGGTTGAGCAGGTTCGCCAGGAAGAGGGCGAGCAACAACTGCGGGATGGTCGACAGGGCGAAGATGCCGAACGTGTTGACCAGCGCGTTCCAGAAGTACTCGTCGGACAGCAGCCGGGTGTAGTTGTCGAAGCCGATGAACGTGTGCTCGCCGATCATGTCCCAGTCGTGCAGTGACATCCAGGCGGTGCGCAGCATCGGGTACAGCCCGAAGATGCCGAAGATCAGGAAGAACGGGGCGATGTAGAGGTACGGCGAGTACTTGACATCGAGGCGGTTGAGTAATCTCCCCCGGCGACGTCGCCGAGAGACGTCGGGAGAAGGCGGTGCTGCTGGCGACGGCCGTGCCGTCGTGGCCGACAGGCTCATGCGAATTTCCTTTTCCGGCGAGGCCCGGGGGCCCTCGCGCAGGGCGCTACGCGGAGGGGACCGGCCGGTGGCGTCCGGGAAGCCCCGAACGCCACCGGCAGGGAATCACTCAGAAGGCACCCTGAGTCTTTGCGTCCTTCGTGAACTGCTCCCAGGCCTTCGCCTTGTCGGCCTGCCCGTTCTCGAACGCCCGCAGAGCCGGCTCGAGCGCGTTCTCCTTGACCGCCTGGTGCTTCGGGCCCAGGTGGATCGGCTGGATCTTGGCGACGCTCTCACCGAAGATCTTGCCGGTCGGCGCGTTGCTGAAGTACTCGTTGGTGTAACCGAGGAACGCCTGGTCCTTCAGCGCCTCCAGGTTGGTGGGCAGCGGGCCCTTGAGCTTGAAGGCCTCCACCTGGCTCTTGGCGTTGGTGAGGTACTCGGCGAGCTTCGCCGCCTCCTTCGGGTACTTGCTCTGCGCCGGAACCGCGAGCCACGAGCCGCCCCAGTTACCGCCGCCGCCCGGCACGGACGCGACGTCCCACTTGCCCTTGTTGGCCGGACCGGAGTTGTCCGAGACGATGCCGAGCATCCAGGACGGGCAGAAGGTCGCCGCGAAGGTGCCCTGCTTGAAGCCACCCGACCACTCCGGCGACCAGGTGGACGCCTTGGCGGAGATGTCGGCCATCGACGTGGCGGTGTCCCAGGCGTTCTTCACCGCGGGGCTGGTGTCCGCGATGATGTTGTCTTCCTTGTCGTAGAACAGATCACCGTTGCCCTGGAAGAGCACGCCGTTGGAGACGGCGGTGATCGAGTCGATGAACGCCTTGCCGCCGCTGCCCTGCTTGTACTTCAGACCGGCGTCGTGGAAACCCTTCCAGTCCGGCCAGAGCGCCGACACCTGGTCGCGCTCGGTGGGCAGGCCGGCCGCCTGGAACAGGTCCTTGCGGTAGCAGACGGCGAGGCTGCCGACGTCGGTCGGCAGGCCGATCAGCCGACCGTCCGGCGCCTTGCCGAGCTCCCACTTCCAGGGCAGGTACTCCTTCGAGTGGTCCCCCACCAGCGGCGCGAGGTCCTCCCAGTTGCGCGCGTTGGGCTTGAACTCGTTGAGGATGCCCTCTTCCAGCGCGGTGACGTCCGCCGCGCCCTTGCCGGTGGCCAGGTAGCGGACCAGCTTCGGCCGGTACTCACCGAGCTGCGCGGTCTTGCGCAGCTCGACCTTGATGCCGGTGTCCTTCTCGTACTGCTTGACAAGCTCGTCGTAGCCCATCTCGCCGAACGTGTCGACGACCAGCTTGGCCGGCTTCTCGCCGGCCGCCGGCTTCTCGTCGTCCTTGCCACAGGCCGCGAGACCGCTGATTGCGGTGATCGCGGCCAGGGCGGCGGCTGCCAGGCGGGTACGCCGCGTGGTGACACTCATGCGCTGACCCCTCTTTCCGGTGGTGAGGCTGGATGGGTGTGGTGGGGGGTGCCCGTCGCGCCAGGCCGGGGATTCGTGAGTGAGCCACGCCACCTCCGGGAGCGCTCCCATGAGATTGCCGGCGGGTAACGGGAGTGTCAATAGGGCGATGGGAGCGTTCCCAGATCGTTACCGCTGATCACTCGGGCAACAGGAGCCCCAGCGACACCTCCCGCAACCGGACGGTTCAGCAGAAGCGGCGCAGCAGCGTGGTTGCCCGGTCCGGGTCGAAGCCCGACGGGTCGAAGGCGGCACCCGCCCAGTCGCGCAGCATCGCGTGCCGGGAACTGACCAGGTCACCCGGGTCGGCCTGGGCGTCCAGCGCCTCCAGGAGCGCCTGATAGCCCACCGGCCCGCCGATGCCCTCCGGCGGGCAGGCCCGCTCGCCGGCCAGGCAGACCGGGTACCGCTCGTCCGGGTCGGCGGTCAACGCGTCCTCCACGACCAGGTCGTGCTCCCACCAGTCGCCGAAGTCGTACGTGTAGGAGAACCGGCTGCCCTTGCCGAGCACCGCGTCGAGCCGCACGTCCAACTCGTCGTGCAGCGCCAACTCACCGTCCGGGTCGGGCTCGCCGTACTGCATCGCGTCGATCTCGAACGAGTGCAGGTGGCAGTCCCGCCAACCCATCGCGTGTTGCGCCACCCGGTGCAGCCGGTCCAGCGTGTAACCGGCCGGCACGAGCACCCGGCGCCACACCGGCGGCCGGGTCCCGGCGAGGGACATCTTCAGCTGGAAGATCTGACGCGGCATGCTGTCCTGTCCTCCCGCGGCTTAGGCTGCCAGCATGATCTGCCGAGCGTGCCGGGCCCGGCGACACGATGAGTGCCCGGGCCGGAACTGGTGCGACTGCCAGCACCGTACCGCCGAACCGACCCCTCCGGTCACCGGTCCGGCCGGCGAATGACCGTCAGAATTCCGATCCGACGACTCTGGCCCGAGCCGTCGACGCAGCCACTCGACGACACCGAGCTGACCGCCCTCTACGGCCGCGCCGACCAGCCCCGGCTGCGAGTGAACTTCGTGACCAGCCTGGACGGTGCGGTCAGCGTGGACGGCTACTCCGCCGGGCTCTCCGGCGAGCCGGACAAGCGGGTGTTCGGCCTGCTGCGGATGGCCTGCGACGCCCTGGTGGTGGCCGCCGGCACGCTGCGCCACGAGGGATACCGGGCGGTCCGCCTCGACGAACGCCGCCGCGCCTGGCGTCAGGCCAACGGTCTGGCCGCGTACCCGACGCTGGTGGTCGTCTCCGGATCGCTGGACCTGGACCCGGCGCAGGCCGCGTTCGCCGACGCACCGACCCGCCCGGTGGTGCTCACCCACGCCGACGCCGACCCGCCGCCCGGGCTGACCGACGTCGCCGACGTGCTGCGCTGCGGCACCGGGCGCGTCGACCTGGCCGCCGGCCTCGCCGAGCTGCACGGACGCGGGCTCACCCAACTGCTCTGCGAGGGCGGCCCACACCTGTTCGGCGCGCTCACCGCCGCCGACCTGGTCGACGAACTGTGCCTCACCGTCTCGCCGCTGCTCGCCGGGCCCGGCCCCGGCCGGATCACCGCCGGCGACGTCACCGCGCCCCGGCACCTACCGTTGCGGCACGTGCTCGCCACCGAGGACGGCGTCCTGATGCTCCGCCACGCCCGCCAGTAGCTCCCTACACCGGCGGCCAGGACTCGCGCGGCACCCGACACGCTCGCGCCCACCTGGTGCGCTCGGTCGAACACCCAGCGTCATGAGTGTGACGGGGCATGGTGTCGTCCGCCGCGTCGCGTGGCGACCTGTCGTACTCCTCGGGCACTATGCACGTCATGCGCGCCGACCGTGATGCCCGAGCGACAGGGGTCGCCCGATGACCGACGCCGACCTCGACAGCCCGGGCGAGGCGGTCGGGCGGGTGCTGGGCACCGCCGACGCCACCCCGTTGCAGTTCTGGACGGCCGTGGCGCCCGGCAGCTACCTGCAGCTCGACGACGTGGTGGTCACCCGACGCGACCTGCCCGACCGCGAGCCGGTGACGATCGCCGGGGTGGTCACCCAGGTCCGCGCCCGGCACGAGGGCGCCCAGTTCGACTCCGACGTGTTCGCCATCGCCGACGGCACACTGCCGGCGATGGTGCAGGAGGCGGCCGAAATCACCACCACCCGGGTCGACCCGGAGCTCTACGTGCCGCCCACGCCGGGGGCCGTTGTGCACCGGGCCGAGGGCGACGCGCGGGCGCGCGCGCTGCACTTCGACCGGATGGAGCGGCGCATCCCGATGGGCATGGGTCGCGACGGGGTGCCGGTCTACCTCAACGCCGACTTCCTCGACGGCAGCCGGGGCGCGCACGTCTCCATCTCCGGCATCTCCGGGGTGGCCACCAAGACCAGCTTCGCCACCTTCCTGCTCTACTCGGTGTTCCGCTCCGGGGTGCTGGGCGGCGACGCGGTCAACGCCAAGGCGCTGATCTTCAACGTCAAGGGTGAGGACCTTCTCTTCCTGGACCACCCCAACACCCGCCTCGACGAGCCCACCCGCGCGGCGTACGCGAAGCTCGGGTTGAGCGCGGGCGCCTTCCCCGACGTGCGGGTCTACGCCCCACCACGGGTCGGTGACGCGGCCGGCACGCCGGATGTGAGCAGCCGGCTCACC
This sequence comes from Micromonospora parva, assembly GCF_000718515.1. Taxonomy (GTDB): domain Bacteria; phylum Actinomycetota; class Actinomycetes; order Mycobacteriales; family Micromonosporaceae; genus Micromonospora; species Micromonospora parva. The sequence goes on from NZ_JNZS01000021.1 coordinate 86,004, forward strand.
GGCGTCGACAGCTTCTACTGGACGCTGAGCGAGTTCTGCACCGACCGCCTGCTGCCGTACGTGTTCGCCGACGCCGACGACGAGCGCCAGCAGTACACGATGGTGGTTCACTCGGTGGCCGCGCACCTGGCCCGCTACGCCCAGCCCGCCGACGGCGGGGTGAGCATCGACGGGGTTCGGCTCGGCTCGTACGGCGACCTGGTCGACCACATCGTCGACCAGCTCAACGACGACGAGACCCGTTCCGACTGGGCGGGCAGCGCGGTGGGGCTGGGCACCGTCAACGCGTTCGCCCGGCGGTTGATCGGCAGTAAGAAGGACCTGGCCCGGCTGATCCGTGGTGACCTCGCGGCCCGCCGCCCGCACTCGATCAACACCAGCGAGTCGGCGCAGGTCACCGTGGTCGACCTGCACAACCTGCCGGACCGGGCGCAGCGGTTCGTGGTCGGTGTGACGCTGAAGAGCGAGTTCGAGCGCAAGGAGAAGTCCGGCACGGCCAAGCCGCTGCTGTTCGTGGTCCTCGACGAGCTCAACAAGTACGCCCCCCGGGAGGGCTCCTCCCCCATCAAGGAGGTGCTGCTCGACATCGCCGAGCGGGGCCGCTCGCTCGGGGTGATCCTGATCGGCGCGCAGCAGACGGCGAGCGAGGTGGAGCGGCGGATCGTCACCAACTCGGCGATCCGGGTGGTCGGCCGGCTCGACCCGGCCGAGGCGTCCCGCCCGGAATACGGCTTCCTGCCGCCCGCGCAGCGCCAGCGGGCGTTGCTGGCCAAGCCGGGCACCATGTTCGTCAACCAGCCGGACATTCCGGTTCCGCTCTGCCTGGAGTTTCCGTTCCCGGCCTGGGCCACCCGGGTCTCCGAGGCGGGCCGGGCACCATCGGAGACGCTGCGCTCGATCACCCAGTCCGCCGACCCGTTCGCCGTGGTGGGCTCCGGCGGCGGCACCACCGACGACGACATCCCGTTCTAGGGGGCCGGCAAGCCATGAAGATCCTGCACACCTCCGACTGGCATGTGGGCAAGGTGCTCAAGGGGCAGTCCCGGGCCGACGAGCACAAGGCGGTGCTGGCCGGGGTGATCGAGATCGCCAATGCCGAGCGGCCGGATCTGGTGATCGTCGCCGGTGACCTCTACGACACCGCCGCGCCCAGTTCGGAGGCGACCCGCCTGGTCACCCGGGCGTTGACGGCGCTGCGGCGGACCGGCGCGGACGTGGTGGCGATCGGCGGTAACCACGACAACGGCCCCGCACTGGACGCGCTGCGCCCGTGGGCCGACGCCGCCGGCATCACGCTGCGCGGCGGGGTACGCGAAAATCCGGACGAGCACATCATCGACGGCACCACCGCCGGTGGCGAGCGGTGGCGGCTGGCCGCGTTGCCGTTCCTGTCCCAGCGGTACGCGGTGCGCGCGTTGGAGATGTACGAGCTGACCGCCGCGGAGACCAACCAGACGTACGCCGACCACCTGGGCCGGGTGCTGGGGCGACTGACCGAGGGATTCACCGAGCCGGACCGGGTGCACCTGGTCACCGCGCACCTGACGGTGACCGGCGCGGCCACCGGCGGCGGCGAGCGCGACGCGCACACGGTGCTGGGTTACGCGGTGCCGGCCACCGTCTTCCCGGCCACCGCGCACTACGTGGCGCTGGGTCACCTGCACCGGGCGCAGCGGGTCGCCGGCCCCTGCCCGGTGCGATACAGCGGCAGCCCGCTCGCTGTCGACTTCGGGGAGCAGGAGAACGTCCCCTCGGTGACGATTGTCGAGGTGACGGCCAGCACCGCAGCCCGGGTGCGGGAGGTGCCGGTGACGGCGGCGAGCGCGCTGCGGACGGTGCGCGGCACCCTGGCCCAGCTCGCCGAGATCGAGGCGCCGGACGCGTGGCTGCGGGTGTACGTGCGGGAGCAACCGCGTGCCGGCCTGCGCGAGGAGGTCCAGGAGCTGCTCCCCCGGGCCCTGGAGATCCGGATCGACCCGGAGCTGGTGGCCGCGCCGGGCAGTGGCACGCGCATCGCCCAGCGCTCGGGGCGTTCGCCCCGGGAGTTGTTCGCCGACTACCTGGACAGCCGGGGCCACGCCGACGAGGGTGTCCGGGAGCTCTTCGACGAGCTTTTCGAGGAGGTCGAGCACTGATGCGTCCGATGCGCTTGGACATGGCCGGGTTCACGGTCTTCCGGGACGAGACCACTGTCGACTTCACCGACGCCGACTTCTTCGCGCTGATCGGCCCGACCGGTTCCGGTAAGTCCACTGTGTTGGACGCGATCTGCTTCGCCCTGTACGGCATGGTGCCCCGGTGGGGCGGCGCCCGGGGGTTGGCCAACGCGCTCGCCCCGTCGGCGACCGAGGCGCGGGTGCGGTTGGTCTTCGAGTCCGGCGGTGCCCGGTACGTGGCGACCCGGGTGGTCCGCCGGGACGGCCGGGGCAACGTGAAGACCGCCAACGCCGGGTTGCAGCTGATGCCGGCCGGCTTCGACGTGACCAAACTGGACACCGGTCTGAGCCCGGACGACCTCGGCGAGGTGGTGGCCGGCACTCCCGCCGAGATGGAGCAGGCGGTGCTGGAGGCGGTCGGGCTGCCGTACGAGCAGTTCACCAGCTGTGTGGTGCTGCCACAGGGGCAGTTCGCCGACTTCCTGCACGCCAAGCCGGCGACGCGGCAGCAGATCCTGGTCAACCTGCTGGGCCTCGGCGTCTACGAGGACGTGCAGAAGAAGGCGACGGCGCGCGCCGCGCAGGCGGAGGCCCGGTTGGAGGCGGTCGACCAGGTGCTCGCCGGGTTGACCGGCGTGGACGACGAGGCGTTGGCCGAGGCCGACGCCCGGGTCGACCGGATGACCGAGCTGGCGGCCGCGGTGGCCGACGCGGTGCCGGAGTTGGCGGCGGCGCGGGTCACCGCGCGGGAGGCCGCGGCGGCGCTGACCGCCCTGGACGATGAGCTGACAGTGCTGACGGGGGTGCGGGCGCCGGGTGGGGTGACCGAGGTCGCTCGCGCGGTCACCGCGGCGCGGGCCGAGGCGGAGGCGGCGGCGACCGGGGTGTCGCTGGCCGAGGAGCGGGAGGAGAAGCTGCGCGGCGAGCTGGCCGCCGCCGGTGACGAGAGCGCGCTGCGACTGCAACTGCGGGCGTACGACGATCGGGACCGGCTGGCCGGCGAGGCCGACACGGTCCGCGAGGCGGTGCGCACGGCGCACGACGAGCACACCACGGCGGTGGCGGCGCTGGTCGACGCCCGCGCGGTCGCCGAGCGGGCCGACGCGGACCTGGAGGCGGCCTTCCGGGCGCACGAGGAGGCGAAGGCCACCGACCTGGCGGTCAGCCTGCGGGTGCACCTGCATGCGGGGGCAACGTGCCCGGTGTGCGAGCAGCCGGTGGCCGAGGTGCCGGCGGTGCCGGCCGATTCGGCGGTGGCCGCCGCGACGGCGGCCGGCAAGGCCGCGCGGGCCGCGACCAAGGCCGCGCAGGAGACGGTGCGGCAGCGGGACGCGGCGGCGCGTGAGCTGGAGCGGCTGCTGGTGCAGGCGCGGGCCCGGCAGGAGCAGCTGGAGGCCCGGCTGGCCGAGCTGGACGGGCAGCTTTCCGGGGCTGCCGAGCCGGCCGTGCTGCGCCGGGAGTTGGCCGAGCACGCCCGGTTGCGGCGCGCACTGGACGAGGCGGCGACGGCGGTCCGGGCCGGCCGCGAGACCGCTCGCCAGGCCCGGGCCGCTGTGGATGCCGCCGAGGAGCGGCTGCGGGCGGCGTGGCGGGCCTTCGACACCGCCCGGGACGGGTTGGCCCGGTTCGGTCCCCCGGCGACCGACCGGGACGATGTGGCCGCCGCCTGGTCGACGCTGACCGGTTGGGCGACCAGCGAGGCGGACCGCCGCCGCGCCGACCGGGACGGTCGGGCCGCTGCCGTGGCGGCGGCCGAGTCGGTGGCCGACGGGGTGCAACGGGCCATCGCGGCCATCTTCGCCGACGCCGACGTGCCGGTGGGGGACGATCCGGTGCACGCGGCGACGGTGGCGGTGGAGCGGGCCGACGCCGACCGGCGGCGGCTGCACGAGCGTCGCGAGCAGGCCGGTGCGTTGCGCGAGCAGCGGGCGGGGCACGAGCGGGAGGCGCAGGTGGCGCGCGCGCTCGCCGGGCACCTGCGGGCCAACAACTTCGAGCGGTGGTTGCTGGCCGAGGCGTTGGACCTGCTGGTCGACGGTGCGTCGGGGATTCTGCGGGAGTTGTCCAACGGGCAGTACGAGCTGGTGCACGACAAGGGTGAGTTCGTCGTCGTCGACCACCACGACGCCGGGCTGCGTCGGGGGGTGCGCACCCTCTCCGGCGGTGAGACGTTCCAGGCGTCGCTGGCGTTGGCGTTGGCGCTCTCCGAACAGTTGGCCGGGATGTCCACCACGGCGGCGAGCCTGGAGTCGATCGTCCTGGACGAGGGTTTCGGCACCCTCGACGCCGCCACGCTGGACACGGTGGCGGCGACCCTGGAGAACCTGGCGGCCCGGGGCGATCGGATGGTCGGCGTGGTCACCCACGTGCCGGCGTTGGCCGAGCGGATCCCGGTCCGCTTCGAGGTGCGCAAGGACGCCCGCTCCGCCCGGGTGGAACGGACCGGCCGGTGAGCGCGAGGAGTGCCGCGCAGCGGAGCCCCGCAGTCGCGAACGACAGGCGAGCCCGGTGAACGTGCGGGGCGACGCAGCGTTCTTCGTCGACTCGTGGGATCCGGCGTACGGGGCGTCGTTCGAGGCGTCCGCGGCCGGGCCGGCCGCGCCGAGCAGCGCCCAGGTCGACGCGGACGTGGAGCTGCCCGCCGTGGACTGGCGGGCGATCGGGGTACGCCCCGGGGTGCGCGCACCCGACGTGGTGTTGCTGGTCGACGGGGTGCGTCGGATCGACGCGAGCATCTGGACGGCCGAGACCGACGGCGGGTCGTTTCCCGGGTTGGCGGCCTCGTACGCGGCCGGGGTGGTCCGCTGTGACCTGGGCCGGGGTGCGGCGCAGTTGGCGGGCACCCAGGTTGGTAGGGGTCTGTTCACCGCGAGCCCGTCGGCGCGGGATGTGGTGGCGGGCGCGATCCGTTACCCGGTGCACCGGGTGGGTGGCACCGGTGAGTTGGCGAAGCTTCCGGCCGCCGTGCAGGGTCCGCTGACCGCGTTGGAGGTGGCGGTGTCCGACGCGGCCCGGGTCGACGGTGACCTGTTGGTGGTGGACGGCCCGTTGCGCAGTCGTCGGCAGTTGCCGCGCACTCTGGGCTACATCAAGACGCAGCACAGTCAGTATCTGGATGCTCGGCTGACCGCCGTGGTGACCGGGATGGCGTCGGGTGAGCGGTCCCCGGTGTTCCGGCTCGGCACCGCCTGGGGCGGTTGGTCGTGGTATCTGCGGCTGCCGGTGGCGATCGGCGCGCCGTGGGCGGGCATCGTCCGGGTGGAGTGCTCCGCCGACCTGCCGGTCGAGGCGGCGATCGAGCTGGCCGATCTGTCGTTGGTGACCCTGCCGCGCTTCGCGTCCACCCCGTACAAGGACCCGCGGGCTCCGCAGAACCTGATCCCGATCGCCGGTCTGGAGCGCCGACTGCGGGCCCTGCTGGGTGATTCCCGGCTGCTGCACCGCGCGTTGACCACAGCGGCCCGCGCCGCCCGTTGAACGCGGATACTGGTTCCGATGGGGCGTAAACGGGCGGCTGAGCGGGTGGTCGAGCAGGTGGACACCGGGCTGGCGGAGCTGGTGCCGGATCCGGACCGGGCCGGCTCGTGGACGTTGCTGCTGGATGGCGCGCCGCAGTCGCACGTCGACCTGGCCGACCCCACTCACCTGGAGTTCGAGTACGTGCGTCGGCTGGCTGCCGCCGTGGATCTCATCGCGCCGACCGGCGCGCCGCTGCGGGTGCTGCATCTGGGTGGCGGCGCCCTGACCCTGCCCCGGTACGTCTCCGCCAGCCGGGCGGGGTCGACCCAGCGGGTGTCCGAGGTGGATGGCGCGCTGGTGGAGTTGGTCCGTCGGGCGTTGCCCTGGCCGTCGGACCCCCGGTTGAAGGTTCGGGTGCAGGACGCCCGGGCGGTGTTGGCGTCGACCCGGGAGGCCAGCTACGACGTGGTGGTCGCCGACGTGTTCGCCGGGGCGCGTACCCCGGCGCACCTCACGTCGCTGGAGTACGCGGCCGAGGTGGCCCGGGTGCTCCGCCCGGCCGGTTGGTACCTGGCGAACCTGGCCGACGGCCCCCCGTTGCGGCACGCCCGGGGGCAGGTCGCCACGGTCCGGTCGGTGCTGCCGCAGGCCTGCCTGGTCGGCGACGCGGCGGTGCTGCGCGGGCGCCGGTACGGCAATCTGGTGCTGGTCGCCGGGCGGTCCCAGCCGCCGGTGCCGGAGTTGACCAGACGGGCCGCCGGTGACTGGTTTCCGGGCCGGGTGGTGGCCGGCGACGAGCTGGACCGTTTCGTCGGTGGCGCGCAGGTCGTGCGGGACGCCGACGCGACGGGTTCGGATCCGCCACCGCCGGGGTTGTTCTCGGTACGCCGCTGATCGTCCACCCGACGGGCGGCGCGGAAGTTTTTTCGCCGTTTGTTGATCCGTTGGGACCGGTGCTGCGTACCACCGGGCGGCCCGCCTCGTGGGCCGGCGTTGGTCACGGAGATCCCGGAGGTCTGCATGCACGCGGTGGCGGCCGGTTGGCATGGCGACGCGGTCCGCGCTGACTGGTTGTCGGCGCGACCCTCGTCACGGTCGACCTCGTCTGCCCGGGGGGTCGACGCGAGAGCGACGTCTCGCCAGAATGGTCCGGTGACGCCGCGACCGGCGCCCGGGCGCCATCAGGCGACGTCAACCGAGGCCAGCCACTCCGACCAGTTGATCCGTCAGCTCTACGCCGAGCACGCCGGCCCGTTGCTGATGTTCGTCATGCGCCTGACCGGGGGGGACCGGCAGCGCGCGGAGGACATCGTCCAGGAGACGCTGCTGCGGGCCTGGCGCAACGCGCACCGCCTGGGCACGCAGGGGCAGGGTTCGTTGCGGCCGTGGTTGGTCACTGTGGCCCGCCGCATCGCCATCGACGAGCACCGCAGCCAGGAGGCCCGGCCGCCGGAGACGTACGACCGGGACCTCACCGCCTTCGCCGAGGCGGACAGCACGGACCGGGTGCTGCGCACCATGACGGTGGCGGACGCGCTGCGTACGCTCAGTCAGTCGCACCGGGAGATTCTGATCTCGACGTACTTCCGGGGGCGGACGGTGCCGGAGGCGGCCGAGGAGTTGGGCCTGCCGCTGGGCACCGCCAAGTCGAGGGTCTACTACGCGCTGCGCGCGCTGCGCACGGCTCTGCAGGAGCGGGGGGTGACAGAATGAGCCGGCCGGACCACATGGACGTCGCGGCGTACGCGCTCGGTGTGCTCGACGAGCAGGACACTGAGCGGTTCGAGGAGCATCTCGCCACCTGCTGGGCGTGCGCGGCCGAGTTGGAGACGATGGTGCCGGTGGTCGGGCTGCTCTCCGACATCGACGGCGAGACGATGATGGCGCTGGAGCAGACGGCGACGGATCCGGCCCTGCTGGACCGGACGCTCGGCGCGGTCCGGGCGGATCGGCGGCGTACCCGGTTTCGTCAGATGCTCGCGACGGCCGCCGCGGTGGTGGTCTTCGGGGGTCTGACCGGGTACGGCTTCGTCAGTGTGACGGGCAACGAGCAGCCGCCGGGGGTGCTCGCCGAGTCGACGCCGAGCGCGCCCAACGATCCGCCGACGAGCGTGCCGACGGCTGCGCCGAGCGGCCCGGGTGTGGGTGGCACCGAGGTGGAGGGTGACCAGGTCGAGGCGACCGACCCGACCACCGGTGTGCAGACCACCATGTTCCTGGTGACCAAGGACTACGGCACCCGGATCAATTTCAGCTTGCGGAAACTACCCGGCCCGCGCGTCTGCCGTCTGGTGGTGGTGCGCAAGAACGGCAGCACCGAGGTCATCTCGAGCTGGTCGGTGCCGGATGGTGGCTACGGCACCAACACCCGGCCGCAGGGTCTTGAGCTGAGTGCCTCGACGTCGGCTCTGCCGGCGGATATCAAGCAGCTCCAGGTGCAGTCGGTGAATGCCAACGGTGTGGCGAGTCCGCTGGTCACCGTATCCTTGTAGGCGCGCCTGCCGCATCGGCGCCGGTCATTTCCACAATGACCGGCGCCGATCTGTCGTTGCGGGAGGCATCCCCTGCGGGGGCGTACGCAGCGCAGCCGGAAACGGTTCAATCGTTTTACGTGAAATTGACCACTGTTGCTGCTTCAACCTTGACAGCCCGCCCCCCGTACCTATGGGTGAACTGTCAAGAATGAGGAGGGCACGTGGCACAGATGAAGCGGACCGTCATCGTCGCGAGCGCGATGGTCGCACTAACGGCCTGCGCTCCCGCGGGTTACGACCCCGCGAACTCGAGCGCGGCGGAGCCGGTCGCCGTCGCCGCGGCCGAGCCCACCGCGACGGTTGAACCCGAGGTGTCGGCGTCCGCGGAGGCGCCGGCCGCCGACGCGCCGCCCGCGGACGTCGACCTGACCGAGAAGTTGGTCGGCAAGAGCGTCGCCCGGATGGGCAAGGTGGTCACCGACCAGGACGGCTGGATCCTGTACCGCTTCGACAAGGACACCGCCGACCCGCCGTCGTCGAACTGTGTCGACAAGTGCGCCGAGGTGTGGCCCCCGGCACTGACCGACGGCAACCCGGAGCTCACCGGCGTCTCCGACGACAAGGTCGGCAGCGTGACCCGGCAGGACGGCACCCGTCAGCTCACCGTCGGCGGCTGGCCGGTCTACCGCTACATCGGTGACAAGAAGCCCGGCCAGTGGAAGGGCCAGGCTGTCGGTGGCACCTGGTTCGTGGTCCAGCCGGACGGCAAGAAGAACCTGAGCTGCCTGCCCAAGGGCACCCCGAAGGCGGTCGCGCCGCCGTCGGACAGCGGCTCCAACGACGCCGGCGGTTCGGGCTACTCGTACTGAGCCTGACCGCCCGCGAGGGCACGGTGGTCGGTCGTCGCCGGGGAGGGCGCGACCGGCCACCGTCGTGTCCGGGGGTGGGTCAGGCCCGTTCCCACGGGCTCGGCACCGGGAAGTACGTCTCCAGGAACGGGATGAGCAACGCCATCTGTGCGTCGAGGTCCTCCTCGACGGAGAACGCGTCGTTGAGGCAGAACACCTGCCGGTCCCGGCGGGCGAGCAGGTGCGCCAACCGGGCGGGTGTGTCCGGGTGGGACAGCTCGGCGATGGTGTACCGCAGGTCCCCCGGTGCCGCGCGTCCGGTGTGGAAGGCGTAGTAGTGATGCAGCGACGAGGCGATCGACAGGTCGTCCATGCTGCGGAACTGACTCGCCGCGGTCCGCCGGTACTGCTGCGGGAACGTCTGCTCGATCTCCTGGAGCACGCTGCGCCGCAGCGCGTGCGGCATGTGCTTCATCTTCTGGGTCAGTACGGTGCCGAACCGCTCCGCGATCAACGCGCGGTTGTTCTTCCCGGCCGCCGAGGACGGGATGTCCCCGGCGGTGGGTGGCCCCGGCGGCACCAGCGCCGGCGAGGGGAAGAACCGGGAGATGCCGTTGGCCAGGAAGAAGTCCTGGGGCAGCACCTCGGTGCCGAGGAAGACGTCGTCGTTGAAGTACAGGAAGTGCTCGGAGAGCCCGTCGATGTGGTGCAGTTGACTCTCGATGGCGTGCGAGTTGTACGTCGGCAGCACCGTCGGGTCGGTGAAGATCTCCCGGTGGCTGACCACCCGCAGCCCGCTGGCGGACGGGTCCAGCCAGGCCGGCACCTGGTCGTCGGTCACCACGTAGACGTGGCGTACCCAGGGCGCGAAGAGGTGCAGCGACCGCAGCGAGTAGCGCAGCTCGTCGCGGCTGAGGAAGCGGGCCGCGCTCGCCGCCTCCGCGTGGTACGGCACCCCGGCCACCTCGGCCCGTCGCCGTAGCCAGGCGGGGTCGGTGCCGTCGACCCAGGTGTAGACCACGTCGACCGGGAACGGCACGTCGTCGGGGCGCGGTGCGGCGAACTCCGGACGGGTCCAGGCGGTGGCGGGCGCGGAGGGAGGTGCCATCCCGGTGAACCGCGACTCCGGTACGAGCACCAGCGGCGACGCTACCGTCACCTGTTCGGCCACGGCGTTGGACCGCGGCGCGACAAGCGTGTCACCCTCCCGGGTCCAGAACTCGACGTCGCACCCGTACGCCTGCCCCAGCACCAGCCGACGCTGGGGGTCCGTCCAGTACCAGGTCAGCCGTACCACCGGGGCGTCCGCCAGCCGGTCCCAGGTCTTCGTCTCGAACCCGGCGGCCGGTTGCCCGCTGCCCTCCGGCACCGAGACGTAGCCGGGGACCCGGCCGCACGCGGCGGCGAGCGCGGCGCACGCCTGCGCGCGGTGGGTGGCCTCGACAGCCACCACCGACGAGCGGTGGGACTCCCCCCGCACCCGGAAATGGGGTACGCCGGCCTCGTCGAGCGCCGCCGTCACCGCGGTGAGATTGTCCAGCCGTGCCATCAGAGGGGTGACCGACGCCCCGATCCGGGCCACCCGGGGCCCTCGGTCGGCGGTGACGACCACCCGGTCCGCGCCAGCCAGCAACTCCGGCTGGCGGCGGGCCAGCCGCTCGCCCCGGCGCTCGGAGAGGTGACCGTCGCGGGCGGCCCGGGCGACCCACTGCTTCAGCTGGTGCCGGGCCCGGGGACTCACCTTCGTCGCGATGGCGCGCCGGGTCTGCGGGCTGAGCACCCGCCGGTACACCTCCACGAACCCGGTGGGTTCGGCCAGTGCCCGGGGTGGCTCGCCCGGGGTGGGCGTCGGTCCGGTCACGCTTGTCCCTTTCCTGTGTCCGGGTTCACGGACGGTCAACGACGACGATCGACAGTTCGCTGTCGCGGGTGTAGTACGGCCGGACCCGCAGCAGTGGCGCCGGGTCCTCCTCGACGAGTTCCAGTCCTGGGTCGTCCACCAGGTATATCTCCGGATAGTTGTAGACGAGCTTCTTGTCGACCACGTCGTCGACGAGCAGACCCAAGCGGACCTCCCGATCCGTGTCGGCTCGCCGTAGCCAGAGATCCCAGTCCTCGTAACGGCCCAGTCGGTGTGCGGCCAGTTCGTCCACGGCCACGTCGATGCGCAGATGACCGCCACGGGTCCGCAGAACCGGCACGGAGACCATGCCCTCGCGGTGGCCGCGTCGGTGCAGCACGGCCCGGTCGGGGGTGCCCGAACCGCACCAGACGGCCTCGATCGACACCCGCTCGCCGCTGAGCGCGATCCGCCGCACCTCCGCGTGCTCCTCCCGCACCCAACTGCGTACGGCCAGAAAGCCGTCCGCCGTTCGGTACGGCAGGTGCGCACGGATCGGGTTTGCACCGCCAGGACCATCCACCGGTTGGTAACCGCCGGCGAGTACCCGCGTGTCGATCCGGTCGGGCGTCAGTCGCTGGCGCGCCCCCGTTACCGGCTGCACGTACGCGTTCCAGCGGCCCTCCGGCAGCGCGTCGGCGGGCAGCACCACCGACTGGTAGATCCCGTCGTCCTGTGGTTCCAGTGGCATCCGCACCTTCTGCCCGCTGTCGCGGTCGCGCAGGAGCAGGTGCGCACCCGCCGCGAGCCCGGACGCGTTGACATGCAGGCTGAGACCGTGGTCCGGCAACACCTGGCAGTTCACCTTCGGCCCAGCGCCCGGCGCGGCAGCCCGCCGACGGATCGCCTTCTGCAACCGGGCGGAGGTGGCCCGAGCCTGCCGGATGCGGGAAAGGCGGACCAGAGCACCCATGCTCGCCCGGCGAGCCAGGTCGCTGCCGGCGATCCCGCGCAGCAGCGGGTCGCCCAACAGCCGCGCCAGACCAGGTTCCCGGACCACCTCACCGCCACGAGCCAACACCGAACGGCCGGTTCTCGGTCCCTTGGCCGACCGGGTGACCCGCGACGGCCGCCCGGTTGCCGGGCCTCGCTCAGCCAGCACGGCGGCGCACTGCTGGGCGAAGGACTCCGCCAGCGTGTCCGGATCGAACCGCGCCGCGTTCACCAGCGCCAGCTTGGCCAGCCTGGCCCGGAGGTCGTCGTCGCTCATCAGCGTCCGCAGCGCGGAGGCGTAGGCGTTGATGTCGTCCATCGGGACCAGCAGGCCGTCGACGCCGTGCTGGATGATCTCCCGGGGGCCTACCGGGCAGTCGGTACTGACAACGGGAAGGCCGAGCCGCATCGCCTCCACGATCGTCATGCCGAACGACTCGCGTTCTGAGGAGACTGCGGCGATGGAGCCCTTGACCCACTCCGTGGACATGTCCTCGCGCCGGCCCATCAGTTGGACCTGGTCGGACAGGCCCAACTCACGGATCTGTGCGGTCAGCGCGGGACGCTGCGGGCCGTCGCCGTAGATCCGCAACTTCCAGTCCGGGTGGTCGCCGGCGATCCTCGCGAAGGCGGCGATGAGCCGGTCGTACCGCTTGATCGGGTCGAGCCGCCCGGCGGTGACCACGATCCGGTTGGACCCGTCGGTGGGCGGGACCGTGGGCTGGGGAACGCTGTTCGGCAGCGCCTCGACGCGAGTGTGGGGTACCGGATTGCCGGAACGGAACGCGGCGGCGTCAGCCTCGGTCACCGTGAAGGCCAGATCGATCCGGTCGTACGAGAGCCGGATCTCCTCCTTCAACGCGTCATCGATCAGGTCCTGTGTCATGTGCTCCTGCGCCACAAGGACCGCGTGGTCGGGGCCGTGCCGCGCCACCACCAGGTTGATGCCCGGCCGGGTTCCCACGACCACGTCAGCCAAGGTCGAGCGCAGATAGCCGATCATCCGTTCGTCGGTGAGCCGGCTGTACTGGGTGTGGAACTCCTCGCTCTTCGGCACCAGCAGGGACGGCTCCCGAAGCTGGGGATCGGCCCGGTCGGGACGTCGCGGCCGGGTGTCGACGAGAGCCACCAGCGCGATCCGGTCATCGATGTCGAACATCGGCTGGTCGGTACGGCGGAACACGGAGGCGATCTCGACGTCGTGACCTTGGCCCACCAGGGCGGTCGCCAGGTTGAGTACGGCGCGGTTGGTGCCGCCCACGCCGTACATGTTGTGGATCAGGAAGGCGAACTTCACCCGATGGTCCTCAGTTCGTAGGGGCTGGGGACCGGGAAGTACGCCTCCATGAACGGTTCGAGGATGGTCATCTGGTGCTGCAACTGGGCGAAGGTCGAGTAGGCGTCGTTGATGCAGAAGGTGTCCCAGTCCCGCCGTGCCTCCGCCCGGCGCAGCCGTGCCTCCAGGTCGGGTACCGCGAGCTGGACGTAGCCGTAGTTGACCCGACCGGGCAGCGCGCGGCCGGTCAGGAACGCGTAGTAGTGGTGCAGTGAGTATGTGATGGTCAGGTCGTTGGCACTGCGGAATCGACTGCGCATGGTGGCCTCGTGCTCGGCCGGGAACTCCCGCTCGATCTCCGCGAGGATGCTGCGCCGCAGCGGATAGGGCACGTGCTGGCTGCCCTGGGTGAGGGTACGGCCGAACCGCTTCTCGATCAGTGCCCGGTTGTTCTTGATCATCGCGTCCACCGGGGAGTCCAACTCGCTGATCTCGCCGAGCGGAATTCGGTTCTGGGACAGGAAGAACTTGGTGTTGCCGTTGGCCAGAAAGAACGTCTGCGGCGCCAGCGGGCGACCGAAGAACATGTCGTCGTTGAGGTACAGGAAATGCTCGGCGAGGCCGTCGATGCGATGCAACTGACTTTCGATAGCGCAAGAGTTGAAGGTCGGCAGCGCGTCCGGGGCCGCAAAGATCTCCTCGTGGTTGACCAGGAAGATGTTGCCAGCGCTCAGGTCGAGCCAGGCGGGCCGTTGGTGGTCGGTCACGATGTAGATGTTGCGAACCCACGGCGCGTTCAGATGCAGAGACCGCAACGAGAACTTCAGCTCGTCCCGGTTGATGTACCGGGACTCACTCGCCGCCTCAGCGTGCAACGACTCGCCACGGACGCCCGCGCGGCGCTGCTGCCACTCTGGATCCGCGCCGTCGACCCAGGTGTAGACAACGTCGATCGGGAAGTCGATGTCGTCCGGGAGCAGGTGGTCGAACTCGGGGCGGCTACGGCGGGGCGGGTGCCACTTCACCGGGGACGCGAGGCGGCTCAGCCGGTGCTCGCCCACCTGTACCGGCGTGCCGTCCAGTGCCACCGCCCGCATCATCCGGTTGGGCCGGGGCGAGCGGAGCAGTCCGGCCTTCCGGTCGGGCTTCCAGAACTCGATGTCGCAGCCGTACGCCGGGCCCAGGATCAGCTTCAGGCTCGGGTCCGCGCGGAACCAGGTCAGCTTGATCGCCTGCGCGGCGTACAGCTCGGTCCAGGCCGGCGCCTCCGACGCGTCGGTGAGCCCGCCGACGATCGGCGGCCGGGGCAGTACCTGGCTCACATAGCAGGTCTCCGCCCCGCCGAGCTTCTCCAGTGCGCCAAGTGCGGCCAACCGGTCGACCTCACTCACGCCGATGACCGGCGTCCGGTCGTCCATGCCGCGCACGAGGAAGTAGTCCACCCCGTGCGCCTCCAGCGCGCCGCTCACCGCGTCGACGTTCAGCTGACGCCCCAGGATCGGAGTCAGGTCGGCATGCACGTGCGCGGTACGACGTCCACCGTCGACCAGGACCTCACGCAGCTCGCCCGGGCCATGCCCAGCGCCGCCCGCCGGCACGGACCCGGCCACGTTGACGGCCCGGGATGGTACGACCGCGCGCTGCGGTGCCACCGGCGTGTTGTTCACGGCACTTCCTTCATCGATGTCACTGACGATCCGAATCGTTGCGGTCGCGAGACGCGTAGGCCACCCGCTGTCGACACGGCCAGGACGACGGGGCGGCCGCTGCCGTCAACCTGCACCGCGTGCCCACCGGTGATCGGCGTCGCCTCACGAAACCATCGGCAGGGCGTCGACCCGTCCGGGTCCAACCAGGCGACGCTGGAACCGGAAGCGTCGTCGCGGACCGCGAGCAGGACCGCGCCCGCCCGGGAAACGTACCGGACGCTCAGCGGGCCGGGACCACCGTGTCCGCCGAGGTCGGCCGCCGTCGACAGGTCCCACTCCCGACCGGCCCCCCGGGTGCGGTACGACAACAACGACGCCGAGTCCCGTCGTCGGAACAGCAGCAGCCGCTCGCCGTCAGGCAGCCGCGTCACGGCGGGGGGCCCCGCCGGTGCCTCCGTCTCCAGCACGGCGTACTCGGCCGTGAGTTCCGGTACGGAGACCAGCCAACGTGCGGTCCCGGTACGCGCCGCGGCGAAGACCTCCACGATGTGGCCGTCGAGCGCGACCGCGGTCAGGCCGTCCTGGACGTCCCGGCCGCCGAGATCCTGCCACCGCGTCCAGGACGTCCCGTCGTGCAACCGACAACTCAGTCCCTTGTCGGCGTTGCGGACGAGCAGCAGCACGCCACCGCCGGGCAGCGGGACGGCGTGCGGCATGCCGAGGTGCCGACGCTTCGACGGATCGTCGAGCCCGGCGGGGTTGCCGAGCGACTCCCAGCGGACGTCCGTGTCACCCGGGGCCGCCGGCAGCACGGTCGTGCAGATGTCACGAACGTGTCGATCGGGCTCAGCCGTGATCTTCTGCCGCACCGTGAACAGCCGCCAGCCACCGTCCGCGGCGGCCAGCCCGACGACGTGCGGCAGGAACCCGGCGCCGGCGAGCTCCCGTCCTGGGGAGAACGCACCGGTGTCGGTCTGCTGCCAGTGGACCACCTGGCCGCCGCGTACCGCGAAGGCTGACAACCTGCCGTTCGGGCCCGGCGCGGACCATGCCTGCGAGCCGGGATAGCGCAAGGTGGTGCCTGACGCGTTCCCACCCCCGATCGCGTCGCCCCCGACCTTGCGGTCACCGCGGCCCACTGGACCGTCGGCGGGCAGACCGTCCGCCCAGCCGTAGATGTCCTTGTACCGCTGTTTGACTGCCCGCGCCTCGGGACTGAGGTTGGACGGCCACCGCCGGACGTAGTAGCCGCGGAACGCCTCGACGGACGTGGCTTTGCCACCCCCTTCGGCGAACCACCGTTGGGCCGCCTCGTGTGCGAACAGTCCAGTGACGGTGTGGGCAATGTGGTCGGAGTAGTCACCGGTGTCGGCGTGCTGCGGGTTCGCCCTGTCGTGCAGTTGACGGTCCGGGTCCGGGTCCATCGTCCACAGCAACGTCGGCTCGACCTCGCGCAGGAGGTGCAGCAGCGCTCCGATCAGGCTCTCCCGGGAGTAGACGAAGCTCCCGGAGACCGGCGAACCGAGCGGCACCATGGTCGGTGTGACGGTTGCTTCGCCGGTCCACAGGCGCTGCAGTGGGCCAGCCTCGCTTGGCGAGCTGGGGGGCGGCGTGCACCAGAGGTTGAGAGACACCAGCCGGATCTGTGGCGCGTCGACAAGTGTCGAGAGATCCGCCTCGATGCCCGGACCCACGGTGACCGCATCCCGGCGCCACTTGGCGTCCCGATCGCCGAGAACCATCTCCCCGTACGCGCGCCGGAGCCCGTTGAATCGGGCGGCGGCGAAGCCCTCGAAGTTCACCGGCAGCGCGGCATGTGCCTCGGACCCGGCCGGAGCGTTACGTCCGTCCGCCTCACCGGCGGTCAGGCAGACGGTCACGTGCAGCTGGCTGTGGCGCAGCTGGTTGACGAGCAGCGGGTTCATGAAATAGAGGTCGTCGTCCTGATGGGCCACGATCGCCATGGACCGTGGGCTGCCGCTGAGCTGGCGATCAGACGTCACGGCGTTCCCCAACGGGGTCGGGTCCTCGGTAGGGCCGGTTCCTCCGGTCTGGAACCGCCTTGAAGTCGGTGACCGTGTTGAGCATGTTGTTGGGCATGGTGGGAGCGTCGATCGGGGCGCCCCGACGGGCGTCCTGCACCGAGCGGTACGAGCGCCGGTACAGCTCCCCGGCGCCCACGCTCCGCCGCTCCGCCACCACGTCGTCCGGCAGCTCGAACGGGGCGGGGAAGGGCAGGTAGCGCGGCAGGAAGTCGGCCAGCATCCGCTCCTGCTCGGCGAACGTCCGAGGGTCGGAGTCGGTGTCGTTGAGGCAGAACACGTCGCGGTTGCGGCGGGCCAGCAGCTCGGCCAGTCGGGCGGGGGTCGAGGGGTGGCCCAGGTCGGCGTACTCGTACTCGATGTCGCCGGGGACGGCCTGCGCGGTCAAAAACGCCCAGTACTGGTGCAGCGACGACGGGATGGACAGGTCGCCGTGGTGCCGGAACCGGTGCCGGGCGGTGGCCATCACCTCGTCCGGCAGCGTGCCCTCGATCTGCTGCATGATGCTGCGGCGCAGCGCGAACGGGGTGTGCTTCATCTTCTGCGTGATGGTCACGCCGAACTGCCGCTGGATGTGCCGGCGGTTGTTCTTCCCGGCGGCCTTCACCGGCGGGTCCTCCGGCTTCGCCTCGCCCAGGCCGAACTGGGCCGGTGAGGGGAAGAACTTCGCGATCCCGTTGGCGTGGAAGAAGTGGTTGGGCAGCAGCGGGCGACCGAGGAACACGTCGTCGTTGAGGTAGAGGAAGTGTTCGGACAGGCCGTCGATGCGGTGCAGCCGGGACTCGATGGCGTGCGAGTTGTACGACGACCGGCCGCCGAGGTCGGCGAAGAGTTCGGCGTGCGAGATGACCGTGATCATCGGGTGGCTCGGGTCGAGCCAGCTCGGCAGTTGACTGTCGGTGATCAGGAAGATCCGCCGCAGCCAGGGCGCGAAGCTGTGCAGCGACCGCAGCGAATACCGCAGCTCGTCGCGGTTGTGATAGCGCGAGGAGTTCGCGGCGACCGCGTGCAGCGGGCCTTCGGGGGCGCCGAGCGCCAGCGACTTCCGCTTCAGCCACTGCGGGTCGGAGCCGTCCACCCAGGTGTAGACGGCGTCGATCGGGAAGCCGATCCGGTCCGGCGCTCGAACGGCCAGGTCCCGGCGGGTGCCGTAGGTGTGGTCGTCGGCCTCGGGCACGAAGTGGCTCATCAGCGCCGCCGCCACCCGGACCGGCTGAGCCCGGGCGGGTGCCTCGTCGACGACCCCGTTGCGCCGCGGCGCGCGGACCATGTCCCCGTGCCGGCTCCAGAACTCGATCTCGCAGGCGAACTGCGCGCCGAGGACCACACCGGCGCGGGTGTCGGTCACCGGGAAGCAGACCTGGATCACCTCGGTCGGGGTGGCGTCCGGTTGGTCCCGACGGGGCTGGACCTGCACCACCCGGACGTCCGCGCCGGCCAGTGCGGGGGCGGAGCGGATCAGGCGTTGGACCGCCGGCCGGTGGTCGTCCAGGACCGCGACGGTGCTGCGCAGGTGGTCGTCGTTACGGATGCAGTGGTATTCGATGCCGGCCGCGTGCAGCGCGGTGGTGACGGCCGTGAGGTTGCGGTGCCACTGCTGCAACGGGGTCGCCGTGGCGACGACCTCGGCCCGGGTGCGAACGCCACCGTCGGTCACTGCCACCCGGGCGCCGAGGGGATGCACCGTGTCGCCGCCGCGCGGGCGGGAGAGCGTCTGCACCAGGCCCATCCGCCGGTGCGCGGGCAGCATGCCCAGCAGTCGCCGCCGGGCCGGTGACGGCAGGAGTCGGTAGATCTTCAGGGCGATCATGCGCTGGGCCGTCCGTTCGCTACGGCCGCCTCGTCAGCGGGCACCGTTCAGCCCTGCGTACGGTTGGCGGGGCGACGTCCCACTCGCGATGATTCGACACACACCCGTGCGGCCATCACTGCATGCCTTTCCACAGATCCCCCGTTGGCACCGCGTGGCGATCTGGCGTCAACCGCGCGTCGCCTGGCGGCGGCTGGCGGCGGACACCGATCTCCGGGCCGGACCGCGTTCTCCCGTGAGGGACGACGTTGGCCGCCGCAGGTGGCCCGGGGCAGTGCATGTTACCTGCAGGCCATCAAATAACCACATGATCGATACCTGGCCTACAGGCAAAAATGGCATAAGGGCGGTATGGGGGTATTCGAGAAGATAATCCTGGCCATTCGGGTGGTTCAATGACACCGGGTCGGTCGACCGAACGTACCCTCGCGAAGCTGCTCAACTCCGCGTGCGACCGGTACGGCCGATCGCCGGCCGCTGCCGTGACCTGGCAGAGTAGCGGGGTGACCGAGACCGGACCCGCCGCGACGAGGGTGCTGCACCCACCGGTCGGCTACCGGCTGGCCGCTTCGGTCCGCGCGCTCACCTTCAGCCCGTACGACCCGTGCGCCCGGGTGGCGGCCGGCACCTTCTGGTGGGCGACCCGTACCCCGGACGGTCCGGCCACGCTCGCGCTGCGACCGGCCGGCGGGGAGCTGCTCGCCGAGGGGTACGGGCCGGGGGCCGAGCACGTCCTCGCCCGCGCCGACGCGATCGCGGGGCTGCGTGACGACCTGACCGGCTTCACCGAGCTGGCCTCGGCGCACCCGCTGGTCGCCCGGCTGGCCCGGGAGCACCGAGGGCTCCGGATGCCCGCCACCGGGCAGGTCTTCCCCCGGCTGCTGCGCGCGGTCTTCGAACAGAAGGTCACCGGCAAGGAGGCCTACCGGGCGTACGCGGCGATGGTGCGGCACTTCCGGGAACCGGCTCCCGGGCCGCTGCAGCCGCTGCTCCTACCGCCCGAGGCCGCCGCGGTGGCCGCCACCCCGTACTGGGTGTTCCACCCGTTCGGGGTGGAACAGCGTCGGGCCGACACGCTTCGTCGCGCCGCGGCGCTCGCCGACCGCCTGGAGCGCAGCACCGACGCCACCGACGCCACCCGTCGGCTCACCGCGATCCCCGGCATCGGGCCGTGGACGGCCGCCGAGGTGGTCCGGATCGCCTACGGGGACCCGGACGCGGTCAGCGTCGGCGACTACCACATCCCGAACACGGTGGCCTGGGCGCTGGCCGGCGAACCGCGGGGCGACGACGCCCGGATGTTGGCCCTGCTGGAGCCGTTCCGAGGTCACCGGGGCCGGGTGTGTCTGCTGCTGGAGGCCGCCGGCATCCGGGCGCCGAAGTACGGCCCTCGGGCCCCGATCCGCTCGTTCGCCGGCTACTGACCCGTTGGGGGCGGACGCGCTCACCGGCCGGCGCAGAGCCGACACGGTACGGCCCAGCCTGCACCCACCGATGCGGCGGCGGGAGAGCCCGACTGTCAGCCCCGCTCGCAGCGACGCCGGAGCCCGTCGGCCTCCATCCGCAGGTAACGGCGGAGCAGCCCGCCGTACAGCCGGCCGATCAGGCCGGCCAGCGGACCGGACTGGTCGATGGCCAGCTCGACGCGGGTACGCCCGTCGGGCAGCGACAGCAGCCGGTGCTCCCCCGTGGTCCGCACACCCGGCGCGCCGGAAACCCACACGAACTCCCGCCGCTCGGTCAACTCGGTGACCCGCCAGAGGGCCGGCCGCAGCTTCGGCTGCGTCAGTCGGGCGGTCGCGCCGACGGCGAGCGGCCCCGGTTCCCCCCGCTCGACCTGGGTCACCGAGTCGGTCCACTCGGGCCAGCTCCCCACGTCGACGAGCACCGCCCAGACCTGCTCGGCGTCCGCGGCGATCTCGGTATCGGCCTCGAACCGCATCACGTTTCCTCCCCGGCGGCGCCGCTCGGCACCGCCCCGGGTACGGACGAGGCCGCCGCGAGCATTGTGACAGCCCGATCCTCCTCAGTGGAGGCCGGCGGCCGGCCCGCGGTCAGGCGGCCTCGTGCAGGTCGGCCAGGGTGAGTGGGGTACGCCGACGCAGCAGCTCCTCCAGCTCCGGCACCGAACCGACCTCGCCCAGCACGTTGCGGCCACCGCCGAACCGCTCCGGGTAACGGCGGGTCAGCCGGAAGCGGTAGCGGCCCCGGATCAGCTCGACGCTCACCCGCCACCGCCCGCAGCAGTCACAGACCCACTCGGACACCTCGCGAAAGTAGCTCTGACCTGGGGTTATTCGATTCGCCCGGTCGGGACGAGCGACGCGTAGACGGACACGCCGCCCCGGCACCCACGGTGATCTGCCTCACGACTGTCGGCACCGTCTGATTGACTGGTCGGCGTGGACCTGCCGATCAACCCTCCGGTCGAGCCGATGCTGGCCAAGAGTGTTCCCAAGCTGCCCACCACGCCAGGGGTGACCTACGAGCCCAAGTGGGACGGGTTCCGCTGCATCGTGTTCCGCGACGGCGACGAGGTCGAGTTGGCCAGCCGGGGCGGCAAGTCGATGACCCGCTACTTCCCCGAGGTGGTCGAGCAGGCCCGCCGGCAGTTGCCGCAGCGGTGCGCGGTCGACGGTGAGTTGATCGTGATTCGGCGCGACGGGCCGAGCGGCCAGCCCCGGCTGGATTTCGAGCTGCTGGCCCAGCGCGTCCACCCCGCCGCGTCCCGGGTGAAGATGCTGGCCGAGACCACCCCGGCCGACTTCGTCGCCTTCGACCTGCTGGCCATCGGTGACGAGGCGCTGCTCGACCAGCCGTACCCGCGCCGCCGGGAGCGGCTGGTCCAGGCGCTGGCCGGGGTGCGTCCGCCGGTGCACGTCACCCAGGTCACCACCGATCCGGACACCGCCCGGCGCTGGTTCGACGTCTTCGAGGGCGCCGGGTTGGACGGTCTGATCGTCAAGCCGGCCGACCTGCCGTACGAGCCGGGCAAGCGCTTGATGTTCAAGGTCAAGCACGCCCGCACCGCTGACGCGGTGGTGGCCGGCTTCCGCTGGCACAAGTCCGGCCCGGTGGTCGGTTCGCTGCTGCTCGGCCTGTACGACGACGCCGGGGTCCTGCACCACGTGGGGGTGAGCGCGTCGTTCAGCATGGCCCGCCGCGCCGAGTTGCTCGACGAGCTGGCGCCCTATCGGGACACCGGCGGCGAGCACCCGTGGGTGCACGGCGACCACGAGCGCGGCCAACGCATCCCGGGTGGGGTGAGCCGGTGGACCGGCACGAAGAACCTGGAGTGGGAGCCGGTGCGCCCGGAGCTGGTGGTCGAGGTGGGCTACGACGCGATGGAGGGCGAACGCTTCCGGCACACCGCCCAGTTCGTCCGGTGGCGCCCGGACCGCGACCCCCGGTCCTGCCGCTACGACCAGCTCGACCGGCCGATCCGCTTCGACGTCGACCAGGTGCTGCGCGGCGATCCGACGGCCACCGTGGACCGCGCCGCCACCGGCCCGGCGTAGCCTGGCCGTCGACCCGATCCCGGAGGACCACGTGACCCGCACCGCCGACCAGCCTCGGATGGCGACCAGCCGCCGGGTCCGTCGCACTCTCGTCGCCTTCGGCGTCGCCGCGCTGCTCACCGCCGGTTGCACGCTGCCGGCGTTCGCGCCGCGCACCGAGGTGGAGGGCGCGGCTGCCCCGACCGGCAGCGCACCCACCTGGCGGCCGTGCCCGGAGGTGCCCGACGAGTTGGTCGGGCGGAGCGCGCCGAACATGCGCTACGAGTGCACCCGCATCGCCGTGCCCCGTGACTGGGGCACCGGCGGCGGGGCGAGCACCGGCCCGGGCGCCGGGGAGACCTTCGAGATCGCCCTGCTGCGCGCCCGGTCCACCAAGCAGCGCGACCGGGTGGGCTCGCTGGTGGTCAACCCGGGCGGTCCGGGCGGGTCCGGCGTCGACACCGCCGTCTACCTGTCCTTCGGCCCCCAGTTCGGCGGGCTGCCCACGTCGATCACCGAGCGCTTCGACATCGTCGGCTTCGATCCGCGCGGGGTGTCCCGGTCCAGCCCGGTGAAGTGCATTTCCGACGCCGACCTGGACGCCAGCTTCGGTTACGACCCGGACCCGGCGAGCCAGGCGGCATTCGACGGCTTCGTCGGCCTGAGCCAGCGCATCGGGCGCGGCTGCGGCGACCGGTACGGCGACCAGTTGCCGCTGTACGGCACCGAGCAGGCCGCCCGGGACATGGACGCGGTACGCGCCGCCGTGGGCGACGACAAGCTCACCTACCTGGGCTACTCGTACGGCACCCTGCTCGGCGCCACGTACGCCCAGCTGTACCCGCAGCGGGTGCGGGCGCTGGTGCTCGACGGCGCGGTCGACCCGCAGCAACGGTTGGTCGAGGGCTCGGAAAGCCAGGCCCGCGGCTTCGAACGGGCCTTCACCAACTTCACCACCTGGTGCGCGGCGAACGCGGGCCGCTGCCCGATCGCTCCGGACGCCCGCGCGGCCGTCACCTCGGCCATCGACAAGGCCAAGGTCTCCCCGGTACGCGGTGCGGACGGGCGGGAGGCCACCGCCGGCTGGGTGTTCTACGCCGTCATCTCCTCGCTCTACACCGAGTCGGGTTGGCAGGAGCTGGCACAGGCGATCGACAAGCTGGCCGAGGGCGACCCGAAGGACGTGTTCCGGCTCGCCGACGCGTACGCCGGCCGGGAGGACGACGGGCACTACTCGAACCTGTTCGACGCCAACCTGGCCATCAACTGCGCCGACGAGACGGAGAAGCCGAGCCGGGAGCAGATCCGACAGTTGCAGTCGCAGTGGCGCGCGAAGTATCCGCTGTTCGGGCCGGCGTTGGCGGTCGGCATGTTGAGCTGCGTCGAGTGGCCGGGCGGGCGTGACCCGTACCCGACCGGCAAGGCGAACGGCGCGCCGCCGATCGTGGTGGTCGGCACCACCGGCGACCCGGCGACACCGTACGAGCAGACCCCCCGGCTCGCGTCGATGCTGGGCGTCGGCCGGGTGCTGACCTGGGAGGGCGAGGGGCACACCGCGTACCCGCAGACGTCCTGCATCACCGATGCGGTCGACGCCTACCTGCTCGACCTGACGGTCCCCCGGGAGGGCCTGCGCTGCCCGCCCCGCTGAGCGGTGTGACAGGCTCCCGGCATGACCGATCTGATCTACCGGGAAGCGGTCCGGGCTGACCTGCCCGCCGTCATCGCCCTGCTCGCCGACGACGTGCTGGGCAAGGCCCGCGACTTCACCGAGGTCGACGAGGCGTACGAGCGGGCGTTCGCGGCCATCGACGCCGACCCGCGCAACCAGCTGATCGTGGCCGAGCAGGGCGGCGACCTGGTCGGCTGCCTGCAGATCACCTACATCCCGGGTCTGGGTCGGCACGGCAGCGAGCGGTCACTGATCGAGTCGGTCCGGGTCCGCTCCGACCGACGTGGCCAGGGGTTGGGCCGGGACCTGATGACCTGGGCGATCGACCAGGCCCGGCAGCGCGGCTGCGCGCTGGTGCAGCTCACCACCGACAAGACCCGCGCCGACGCACACCGCTTCTACCTGGGCCTCGGCTTCGTGGC
Organism: Micromonospora parva; assembly: GCF_000718515.1. Classification (GTDB taxonomy): domain Bacteria; phylum Actinomycetota; class Actinomycetes; order Mycobacteriales; family Micromonosporaceae; genus Micromonospora; species Micromonospora parva. Next base: position 110,142 of record NZ_JNZS01000021.1, read on the forward strand.
CAGCCACGAGGGCATGAAGCTCGCCCTCTGACCGCACACGGGCTACGTTCGCCGCCATGAGCAAGCCGAGGAGCCCCGGGAGCCCGCAGCAGCGCCCACCACGGCGTCGGCGAGGTCTGCTGCTCCTGGCGGTCGGGGTGGTGCTGCTGGTGGCGGCGTTCTGGCTGCCCGGATGGCGCAGCGTGTACCCCGACCGGACCGAGGTCGTCCCGGGCGCACGGCTGGTCGGTTGGGCGTTGCCCTTCGCGGTGATCGCCGCCGGGAGCGCGGTGCTCTCGCTGACCACCACGGAGGGTCCCGCTCGTCGGGTGTGGCGGCAGGCCAGCCGCGGACTGCTCATCGCCAACGCGCTCGCCTGCGGCAGCCTCACCGGCGTGTACTGGTACTTCGAGGCCGAGGATCCCTTCGTCGGCCACGAGCTGCTCTCGACCGCGCCGGGCCCCGGCATCGTGCTGGCCCTGGTGGGCTGCCTCCTGATCCCGCTCGCCGGCGCGCTTCCCGAGCGCCACCAACCGACCAACCAGCCCGGAGGCAACCAACCCGAGGGCATCCAGCCTGGGGGCAACCAGCCCGAGGACAACCAGCCCTGACCGGGCCGGGCGCCGTTGATGCCGGACGGGGGCCAGCACTTCTCCCTCGGGCCCTTTGGAGCTGATGTCGTAAACGATTCACCGCCGCGATTCAGCTACGACATCAGCTCCACAGTGGGCGCGACCACCATGCCCTACCTGTCGCGCCGGCCGCCCGACAAGCCGACAACAGCCAGCCCCCGACAACAGCCAGCGCCCGACAGCGGCCAGCGCCCGACAGCGGCCAGCGCCCGACAGCGCCAGCCGTCGACAGCGTTCAGCCGTCGACCAGACGACCGTCGCGCAGGACGAGAACCCGGTCGGCGAGGTCGATCAGGGCCGGATCGTGCGTGGCCACCAGTGCGGTCATGCCGCGGGCGTGCACCACCGCGCGCAGCAGGTCCATGATTGACCGCCCGGTCTCCGAGTCGAGCTGACCGGTGGGTTCGTCGGCGATGAGCAGGTCCGGCTCGTTGGCCAAGGCGCGGGCCACCGCGACCCGCTGCTGCTGCCCGCCCGAGAGTTCGTACGGGCGCTGCGCGGCGTGCCCGCCCAGGCCGACCAGTTCCAGCAGCACCGCGACGCGCTCTTCCCGCTCCGCAGCCGGCACCTGCGCCAGCCGCAACGGCACGCCCACGTTCTCGGCGGCGGAGAGGATCGGCACCAGCCCGAAGGTCTGGAACACGAACCCGACGGTGCCCCGGCGCAGCCGCAGCAGCTCCGCCTCCCCGGCGGAGGTCACCTCGTGCCCGGCCACCACCACCTGACCGCTGTCCGGTCGGTCCAGCCCGCCGATGAGGTTCAGCAGCGTGGTCTTACCGGCCCCGGAGCGGCCTCGGATGGCCACCAACTCGCCTCGCCCGGCAGTGAAGGACACGTCCCGCACGGCGTGCACGGCGTGCTCACCCCGGCCGAAGGTGCGGCTGACCCCACTGACGCGGACCACCTCGTCGGAGTTCGTCGTCAGCCCGCCGCCGAAGCCGGTCGCGCCGGTCACCACCATGTTCCGCTGGCTCATGCCCGCGCCCCCCGATCCTCCGAGGCCCGGTCGCCGGGCCGTACCTGCACATGGTCGGGCTCCAGGTCGAGCCGGACCCGCTCCTTCAGCGCGAGCGCGTCGACGAACGCCGCCGGCAGCTGCATCCGACCGTTGCGGTCCAGCACCGCGTACTCCTCGCTGACCAACTCCGTGTTGCCGTCCGCGTCGATCCGGGCGGTCCGGCGTACCTCGGAGGCGGTTCGGCCGTCGCGGATCGCGACGGTCCGGCGGACCTGGGTGGCCACGGCGTGGTCGTGGGTGACGACCACGATCGTCACGCCCAGTTCCGCGTTGATGGTGCGCAGCGCCGCGAAGACCTCCGCGCCGGTCGCCTCGTCCAGCTCACCGGTCGGCTCGTCGGCGAAGAGCACCTCGGGGTCGTTGGCCACCGCCACCGCCACCGCGACCCGCTGCTGCTCGCCGCCGCTGAGCTGCCCCGGCCGCCGGTCGGCGCAGTAGCCCACGCCAACCAGGTCGAGCAGTTCCCGGGCCCGCTCCCGGCGAGCCCTGCGGCTGCGCCTGCCGGCCAACTGCATCGGCAGCTCGACGTTCTCCAGCGCGTTGAGGTACGGCAGCAGGTTGCGGCCGGTCTGCTGCCAGACGAACCCGACCAGCTGCCGCCGGTAGCTCAGCCGCCGCTTGGCCGACAGCGAGAGCAGGTCGTAGTCGGCCACCCGGGCGATACCGGCGGTCGGCGTGTCCAGGCCGGAGAGGATGTTGAGCAGGGTCGACTTGCCCGAACCGGAGGCACCGACGATCGCCACCAGCTCACCCCGGTCGATGACCAGGTCGAGCCCCTGTAGGGCGACCACCTCCACCCCCTCGGTCTTGAAGATGCGCACCAGGCCGTCGCAGACGATGTGCCCGCGGAGACGGTCCTGCCCGCCGGCCCGCTCGGCGGCGCGAAGCGCTGCCCGCTGTTGCAGCGCGGCCAGGTCAGGCACCAGTGGCGTCTGGGCGGTAGCGGTCATCTCAGCTCTCCTCTCCGAGCCGAAGCACCTCTCCGAGGCGCAACCGGCGGTTGTTCAAGGCCTCGACGGCGACCGCGAAGCCGAGGGCGACCGCCCCGAGCGCGAGCACCGCGGCGACCAGACTGGGCTCGAACGCCACCCGGACGGGCACACCACTGGTGAACGCGGACAGGCCGAGCACCGGGTTGAGCAGCAGGGGCAGGACCGCGCCGACGAGCGCACCGGTCAGCACCGACACCGCGACCAGCGGGGTCAACTCGACCAGCAGCAGTCCTCGCCACTGACGGCGGGACAGGCCGAGGGTGCGCAGCCGGGACAGCACCTGGCCCCGGGACCGCGCGCCGGCCAGCACTGTGAACGCGATGGCCAACAGTCCGAGCAGGGTGCCGCCGACGGCACCGCCCAGGAACCCGAAGGCCAGCACCCCGTTCGCCCCGCCCTCGCCGAGATCCCGGCGGACGTCCGCCCGGGTGTCGACGGTGACCCCGATCAGCCGTTCCCGACCGGTGACGGCGCCGTCGCGCTGGTAGCGCTCCTGGCCCTGGTCGCCGACGACGCGCAGCGCTTCCGCGTCCAGTGCGTCCCCGGCGATCAGCAGGCTGGTCGGCACGGGTGTGGTGGTCCGCGTCGGCAGGGCCTGCCAGGGCAGGATCACGAACCGGCTGGCGTTCGCCGCCAGCATCGGGAAACCGGCCTCGGTGCCGGCCACCCGGAACTCGTACCGCTCGCCCTGCACCACGACGAAGGCGGAGTCGGCCAGCCCGGCCTTCGCCAGGTCGGCGGCGATCGCCGGTGAGACGATCGCCGGCAGCGGACCCGGGCCGGGCAGGGCGGTGCGCAGCGCGGCCGGAATCGACAGGTCCACCTGGGACTGGCGGGCCACCAGGTCCAACCCCGAGCCGTCGACCAGCAGTACGTCCGTCTGCCCGATGGCGGCGTCCGTCCCGACCTCGTCGGCGGCCAGCCGCTCATCGTCCTCGTACAGCACCCGCGTGACGGCCCGGACCCCCGGCAGGCGACCCAACTCGTCGACGGTGTCGGGTGCGAAGCGCTCCCCCCGGATCACCGCGTCGGCGGGCACGAGCTGCGCGGCGGCGCGTTCCCGGCTCGCGTCGACGCCGGCGGCGACGACCGCGCAGAACGCGGCGGTGCCGATCGCCAGCACCACCACGACCAGCGGGGCGGCGACCGCCGCGCGGCCGGCGCGGGCCGTGCCGAGGAACGCCACGCTGCCCCGGGTCCGCGCGGCCAGCCGACTGACCAGCAACAACGGCCAGGGGTACGCCCGCAGCGCCACTACCGCAGCGGCGACCGCGAGGAGCACGGGCACCGACACGAGCAGCGGGTCCACCTCGCCGAGAGTCAGCCCCCGTCGGCGCAGCAGCACCGCGGCGAGCCCGGCCAGGAGCAGCAGGGAGACCTCCACGGTGAGTCGACGGGCCGACGGGCGCACCCGGATCAGGTCCCGGCGCGCCGCTGCGCCAGCCGGTACGGCCAGCGTCGCCAACGGCAGCGCCAGCGTGACCAGCACGGTCACCGCGATGAGGTACGGCACTGTCGGGTCGGGGGCGCCGGGGACCAGGGTGCCCAGCCACCAGCCCAGCACGGCGGCCACCGGCACCACCAGCACCGACTCGGCGAGGCTGCGCCGGGCGCCGGCGGTGGCCCCGCCGCCGCGGGCACGCAGCAGCACGAACTCGGACCGACGCCGTCTGGTGGCGAGACCTGCTGCGAGCACGATGAGCCCGGCCAGGGTGGCCAGTACGCCGGCTGCGATCACCGCGAGAAGGGTGCGGACCGCGTCGATCTGGGCGGCGAACGCGCGCAACGGAACGTCGACGCCCTGGGTCAGGGCGAGGTCCGCAGGCTGGTTGCGTTGCATCACCTGCAGGCCGTCGATCAGCTGGTCCAGCTCGCGGGCGTCGATCCGGTCGACGCCCAGGCGGTACCGCCAGATCGACTGGATCGGCCAACCTTCCACAGCCCGCTTGTTGAGGGCCGACTGCGCGACGACGCCGGTGATGATGAACGGCTGGCCGTCCCCCACCGGTTCGATGATCTGCAGCATTTGGGGCAGCGCGTCCCAGATGCCGTTCGAACGGTCCACGGGGCGGAACAGCCCGGACACCAGCAGCGGGGAATCGTCGACGAGGTTGCCCTTGTCATCGGTGTTGCCGATGCGCAGTTGGCTGCCGGCGCGCAGGTTGAGCTTGCGGGCCACGTCGACGTCGAGCGCCACCTCTATCGGCCGGTCGGGAACGTACGTCTCGCTCGGCCATGCGCCCTCGACCAGGGTGCCCGCGCCCTGGATGTCGGGCATGGCCCGCAGGCCCATGTCGAGCAGCAGGTTGCGGGCCGCCAGATCCGGTCCGACCACCCGGGCCGCCTGGGTCTCGACGCTGTACCACCGCTCGGTCACCGCCGAGCGCACCTGCTCTGGCATCTCCGCGGCCAGGGTGTTGAACCGCTCCACGGCGTTGCCCATCGCGGTCCGCTGCGACGGGGCGGGCGCCATGGTGCTGGTGTACGTGAGGTCCCGGCGTTCCGCCGGCTCGCTGGTGAGTTGCGCTCGCAACCCCTGCTCGGCGAGTCGGTTGACCAGCCGGGGCACCCCACTGATCAGCAGCGTGACCACCAGGGTCAGCACCGCCAACAGCAGGAACTGCCCCCCGTACGCCCGGACCCGCCGGACGGCTGCCCCGACGCTCATCGTTCTCCCCCGATTCGCAGCTGCGCCGCCGCCACCCGCTGACGGATGCCGGTGGCGATGAACGCGCTGAAGGCGAGCGCCGCCAGCAGCAGACCGACCGCGGTCAGGCCGATCGGCACCCAGGGCAGCGCGAACGCCGCCGGGGGGACCGGCCGGCCGGCGGCCGGGGTGAGGATGACCAGTGGGGCCATCGTCGCGCCGACGGCGGTGCCGAGTAGCAACCCGACGCCCACGCCGATGCCGGCGAGGAACGTCTGTTCGGCGAGCAGCGCCCGGGCCATCAGCCGGGGCGTGGCGCCGAGGGTGTGCAGGACCGCGAACTCGCCGAGCCGTCGCCGGGCGGTCGCCCACACGTCCACCATCAGGCCGACGATGGCGAGCAGCACCGCGCCGAGCGCGGCGGCGAGCATCCCGGTACGGGAGCCGCGCCAGTACGGGTCGTCGGCGGCCGCCTCGATGGCCGCCTCCCGGTTGAGCACTGTGACGCCCGGGAGTTCGCTGGCCGCCTGGGCTGCGGCGTTCGCGTCGGCGGTGCGGATCCACCATTCCGGTACGGGTCGCACCATCCCGTCGCTCCGGATCAGCGCGTCGACCGCCGCGGGCAGGTCCAGCAGCACGCCGGCCGCGGTGGTGGTCGGCACGGCGCTGAGCTCACCGACCAGTCGCACCGGCAACGTCGCCCCGGAGAGGGTGAGGTCGACGGTGTCGCCGACGTTCATGCTCAGCGCCTCGCGTACCTGCGGGGTCATCAGCACCGGTACGGGCTTGTTGTCCCCGCCCGGCACGACGGAGAACCGTGTCGGCGGCTGGTACGCGAACTGCCCGCCGGGAATCACCTCCACGTCGTGGACGGCGGCGAACCCGGCGCCGTTGGTCCGCACCGGCGTGGATGCCTCGCCGGGGGCGGCCAGCACCCAGTCGCCGCCAAGGTCGGCGGGCTGGGTTGCGCCGTCGGCCATGACCACGCTCAGATCGTCCAGCTCGAGTCGGTAGGCGTTGCCGGCCGCCAGCCCGCCGTCGGCCTCGAATCCGGCCAACCGCAGCCGCGCCCCACCCAGGTCGGGCAGCTGCACGGTGAACCGGGTAGCCCGACCGTCGCCGTCGGCGTTGGTCGCCGGCAACCGTACCGCGAGCCCGTCGGGGCTGGTGACCAGCAGCGTCACCGCGACCCGGACCTGCCGGGCGGCGTTGCTCACCGGGGTACGGACGGTGCCGGTGACGGCGCGCGCCCCGGCGGGCAGTTCGATACCCGCTGGTGCCGCACGCTCATCGATCATGCGCTGGTACTGCTCGGAGGCCGACCCGTCGGCGAGGCGGTCGGCGAGGCGGACGACGCCCGGGGCGCTGGTCGGGTCGACGCCGATCACCGTCGCCGGCAGGTTCTGCCGGCCGACCCGGATCTCGTCCCGCCACACCGGCAGCACCCGGTCCACGCTCGGCAGCGCGGCGAGCTGACCGGTCCGGGTCGGCGGGGCTCCCCCGGCCCGTTCGGTGACGCGGATGTCGGCGCCGACCGTGTAGCCGGCCTGCTCGACCTGGGACCGCTCGCCGGTGCTGATCAGGGACCAGGCCAGGGTGCTGCCGCCGACGGCGAGGGCGAGCAGCAGGACCGGGCCGGCGTGCGGACGCCGACCGGCCTGCCACATGCCGAACATGGTGGCGGTCCACGGACGACGGTCGACGAACCGCTCCGCGAACCGGGTGAGCGGTGGGAGCACCCGCAGCGCCAGCACGGCACCGGCCAGCACGCCGAGTGTGGGGGCGGCGACCAGCAGCGGGTCGAGGCCGAGCCGACCGCCCGAGCCGGCCAGCGGCGAGGCGTAGCGGCGTAGCTGCACCCAGGCGAGCACGGCCAGCGCCACCAGCACCAGGTCGACGCTGGCGCGTTGGACGCTCGCGGCCCGGTTCGGGCGGGATCGGGCCGCCATGTCCGCGACGTACGTCCCGGCGCCGCGCAGCGTCGGCAGGACCATGGCGACGAGGCAACCGGCCGCGGTGGCCGCTGCCGCCGCCCAGATCAGTGTGGTGTTGCCGCCGGCGGTGGAGAGGTCACTCGACCCGCCGGGCCGGATGTACCGCAGCGCCTCACCGGCGATCAGCGGACCGAGCACGGCCGCCGGGGCGACCACCAGGGTCGCCTCCCGGGCGGCCAGGCCGGCCAACTGCCGACGGGCGGCGCCACGGGCGCGTAGCAGCGCGGTCTGTGGGCGACGGTCCTCGTGCAGCAGCGCGGCGACGAGCACCAGCGCGTACCCGCCGAGCACCAGGATGAGCAGCAGCGGGGTGGCCAGCGACGAGCGACCCACCAGGTCGGCGCGGGAGATCCGGTCCAGCAGCTGCGCCATCTTCGTCACCGCCTGCCCGGAGCTGCCCAGTTGGGCAGCCTCGGGCACTGCCGACAGCGCCTCGGTGAGGGCTTTCCGAACGGCGGGCAGGTCGGCGGTGTCGACGCCGCCGAGGTCCGGTTGGGCGAGCCAGGACGCCGACACGGAGCCCGGGAAGGTGGCCGCGAAGTCCGCCGGGTCGAGCGTGAACGGGCCGTACGAGGTGCCGGAACCGGCGCTGCCCGCTCCCACGCCGGGGGCCAGCAGCCAGTACGCGTCGGTCGGGTCGCGGGGCCGCCAGGTGCCGGCGAGCACCAACTCTCCCCGTCGTTCGGTGGCCCGGTCCCGCACCGGGACGCGTTCGCCGACGGTCAGGCCAAGGGTGCCGGCGACCCGCTCGGGCAGGCTCACCTGGATGGGGTTGGCTCCGGGGCGGGGCCAGGCACCGCTGGTCAGCTCGGCGTGGCTGGCGAGGTCGTCGAGCGTGGCCAGGCTCGCGAAGACCGGTTCGTCGGCGGTACGCGGAATCTGCCCGAGGTCGCCGGTCAGCTCCCGGCCGGTGCCGTACCGGGCGGCGGTGACAGCGACCGGGACGCCGCCGAGCCCGGTGGCGAACTCGGCGCGGACCGCCTTGTCCCGGGTTGCGAACTCCGCCGCGTCCCGCCCGCCCGAGCCACTGACCAGTAGGCCGCGCTCCTCGGCGGGCGAGGCGGCGACGAGAGCCCGCTGCCCGGCGTCGACGGCCCGACGGTTGTAGTCGGACAGTCCCGTGACCAACGCGACGGCGACGAGGGCAGCGATCACCGCCGCCATCAGCAACCCGCGCGCCTCCCGGGCCCGCCTCCACACCAGCTTCATCCGACGCCTCCCCTGGCCCTGGCGGGCCGACGACCATCAAGACAGGCCACCTACCGGGAAAGGTTCGCGCCCGTTACTTGATCGTTATTACGGGAGGGTCGGCCGAAGCCGGGCGGCTAGCTGTAATGCCTAGCTGCCGCGTCGAACGTTGCGGATGCCGAACACCACCGCGCCGATCACCAGCAGTACGCCGATGCCCTGCAGGCCCGGGGAGTCGTCGGCCCCGCCGAGCACGACGGCGGCGATGCCGAGCGCGACCCCGAAGACCGCGGCAGCGGTCAGGGCGTACCTCATGGGGTTTCCTCCTCCACCCACTCGAGCAGGTCTCCGGGCTGGCAGTCGAGCACCCGGCACATCGCTTCCAGGGTGCTGAACCGGACGGCCTTGGCGCGGCCGTTCTTGAGCACCGCCACGTTGGCCGGCGTGAGCCCGACGCGCTCGGCGAACTCACCGACGCTCATCTTGCGTTTGGCCAACTCGACGTCGATGCGGACGACGATGGGCATCAGATCACCGCTTCCATGTCGCTGCGCAGCGTGGTGGCCTGCCGCAGCAGCGCACGCATCACCACCATGAGGAGCCCCAGCACGGTGACGCCCACCGTCAGGAGGAAGAGCAGGAGGGGTAGTCCCGGGTCGTCCGCGTTGAAGCCGACCCAGAGGAAGACGCCCACCAGCACCACCCAGGCGGCGGCGATGGCCCACACGATGGCGTCCACCCACTTGAGCGACGCCTCGGTGAAGATGCGGTCGCTCTTGACCAGGCTGAGCAACTGCCACGTCGCGACGATGACCACCTGGACGCAGAGCACCCAGAACACCGTCACGGCGGTCGCCGGCCAGCGCAGGTGGGCGTCCTGCGGCGACTGCTCAGCCATGTACGCGAACTGGCCGGGCAGCGAGAGGGTCTGGAACACGACCAGCACCCCGAACAGCACCACGAGAAAGACTCTGAGAGCGGCAACCGCTCGATGCTCAGTAACCATGCATCGAGTTTCGCTCGCTACCTATCGAAAGTCAATCGGTTCGTCAGTTGCCGCCTGTTGCGCCGGGCGCGTCAGCCGCCGAGGACGGCCTGGCCTTCTGCGGGTAGAACGCCTCGTGTCGGGCCAACATGGCGACGAAGTCGACGATCTTCCGCTCGCGGGTCTCCGCCCGCTTGACCGCGTTGAGGCGGTGAATGAGGGCGAACCGGTTGGCCTTGGTGAGCACGTCGAACATGGCCTGCGCAGCGGGTTCGGCGGCGATCGCGGCGAGGAGGTCGGCCGGCACCTCCGCCTCCGACGGCGGGGCGTACGCCGCCGCCCATCGACCGTCCGCCTTCGCCGCATCCACCGCGGCCCGACCCGGTGGCAGCATCCGTCCCTGTTCCTCCAGCCGGGCAACGTTCGCCACGTTGCGTTGCGACCACGAGCTGCGGGACCGGCGCGGGGTGAACCGGATCCACGAGGACCCCTCGTCCCGCTTACGGGCCTGCCCGTCGATCCAGCCGAAGCACAGGCCCTCGTCGACCGCCTGCTGCCAGGTCACCGTCGTGACCGTGCCGCCCTTTTTGGTCAGCGCGAGCCAGACACCGGGCGACGAGGCGTGGTTCGCCGACAACCAGGCGCGCAGCGCGTCGGCGTCAGCGACGATCAGCTCGTCCAGCTCAGCGCTCGTCATGCCGGCAGGCTAACCCCCGGGTCTGACAGTCGGTGCCCGCCGTGGGACTCGACCAACGCGTCCGCCACCGCGTCGGCGTCGGCCTCGGCCACCTGCGCCGGGTACTCCGGCAGCAGGTCGTCCCAGGCGACCAGCCACGACCCGAACAACTGAGCCTGCCCCTCGGGCCGAGCGAAGAACCAGATGTGCAGGTGGGCGCCGCCGTCGCCGAAGCGGTAGACGTGGGCGCGTGAGATGTGCGGCAGCGCCTGCACGTGGCGGACGATGCGGGTGCTCAACAACCCCAGCTCGGCGGCCAACTCGTCGGGCAGGTCCGCCATGTCGTAGTGCTCGCGCGGCAACAGCATGAGCACCAGCGGGACACCCACACCCTCGATCCGGGTCAGCCGCCACCGCTCGTTGAACCAGATCCCTTCGTCCCGCTTGCGGCAGGCGTCGCAGTCTGACGGATCCTCGCCGTGGCGCGGTGGCTCGGGGAGCACCGGCGGCCGCAGCGGCGCCACGCGAAGTCCGTCCGGCTCGAACGGACTGATCTCCCACCCGGTCATGCGCGCCAGGGGAAGGCGGCGCTCGTCGTCCGCGGCGGCAACCGCGTGGTCGTAGAACTCATCCGGTCGCATGGCCATGCGACACAGGCTAGTCGACAAGATCCACATTGGTACGACGAGAGCTACCTGGCCCGACGGCAGGCCGTCGCCGAGTGGCAGCCGACCGAAGACGCCCCACCTCCCGACCGCCGTGCCGACTGGCGGCACCGGGTCGGGCTCCGTTCGATGGTGGCAGTCGGTCGGCCTCCGTTCGGCGATGGCAGCCGGTCGGCCTCCGTTCGGCGATGGCAGCCGGTCGGCCTATGTTCGTTGGTGGTAGTGGTTGCGGCGCGGAATCTGGTCTGGATCGAGCCAGGCCGGCGGCACGAACTCGGGGTGTCCGTTGCCGCCCAGCCGGACCAACCAGTCGGCCTGGTGGATGTGCCGGTGGTGGTGGCCGCAGAGCAGCACCGCGTTGTCGAGGCTGGTCGGGCCCCCGTCGGCCCAGTGCCGGATGTGGTGGGCGGCGCACCAGCGGGGTGGCCGGTCGCAGCCGGGGAAGGCGCAGCCGCCATCGCGAAGCACCAGGGCCCGGCGCAGGGGGCCGGTGACAAGGCGACGCTGTCGGCCCACGTCGAGCACCTGCCCGGCGCCGCCGAGCACGGCGGGCAGGATGGCCGCGTCGCATGCGAGTTGGCGCACCGTGTCGGGGGTGAGCCGCAGGCCGACGTCGAGGGTCCCGCCACCCACCTGCCGTGCCAGCCCGTCGTAGTCGATGGTGACGACGAGTTGGGCGGGGTCGCCGCCGTTCTCGGGCAGCTCGCCGGTGCGCAGCGCCAGCCGACACACGTCCGCGAGGGCGTCGTGGCGGCGCTGCCCGGCACAGCGGGTGTCGTCGGGGCCGGCGGGCGCGCTGAGTGGGTCGATGACGGCACGCAACAGTGCTGCGGCCTCCGCGTCGAGGGTGCCGCTGAGCCGTAGCCGCCCGCCGGCCTGCTCGGAGATGGTGACGTGTCGGTCGCGGGTGGCCCGGGCGGCCTCGGCGGCCAGGGCCGCTGCGGCGGCAGCGTCGGCGAGGTCGGGAGCGACGTGGTCGAGGATGCGGGTGCCGAGTTTGCGGAGCAGGGTGGGGTCGAACTGCCTGGCCCACTCGACCAGCACACCGACGGCCTTGTCGGCCACCTCGGAGCCCGCCGACGCCGTCACCGTGGCGGCTGTCTCGGCGATGACCCGGGCCTGCTCCACGCTGACCGCCCCGCTCGCCAGGGCGTCACGCACCGCAGGTGGCGCAACGTCGATCGAAGCCGCGAGGCCGACCAGCCGACGCGCGGCCGAGACATCGAGACGTAGCCGCTCGCGCAACCACACCGCTGTGGAGGACGCGCCCTGCGCCAGCGCGACGCCGCGCCCGTCCAACTCCCGGACGACCGCCAACTGCACCGCCGCCAGCCGCTGCTGCAACCGGTGCGTGGCGTCGAGCGCCGCGATGAGATCGCGCTCGGAGAGGGCCCAGGCGGCAGCGTCGGCACAGCTCACCACCGCCGCCTCGGCCCGCACCAACTCATCGATCACATACAAACTCTAGAACAGGTGTACGACAAAAATTCGGCCGTCACAGACGTGCGGAACCACCGGCGCAGGCGCCGCACGGAATGCCTGTCGCCAAGATCCGCACAACATCAGCGATGTTGCTGTCTCCCACCCACCGGAGGCAGCAACATCGGGAAAGTTGCTCGAACCTTGGCGCGACGCGGTGCAAGGCGGCGCGGAGGGCGCGGCGCAAGGCGGGGCGGGGGGCGCGGCGCAAGGCGGGGCGGCGCGCGGAAGGCCCGCTGGCCCCACCCGGGAGACCCGTCAGGGACCGTCGGGGGTGCGCTTGGCGCGGCTGGGCTGCACCCGCTTGGGTTCGCCGGGCATCTTCGGGTGGTCCGGCGGGTACGGCAGGTCGCCCTGGCCGGCGGCGGCGTCGCGCTCGGCCCACTCCAGCAGCGGGGTGATGTCCCACGGTGTGTCGTCGATGCCGGCGTGCGGGTCACCGCGCTCGGCGAGCCGCGCCGGGACGGTGCGCAGGTCGAAGTCGTCCGGGTCGACGTCGGGCAGCTCCTCCCAGGTGACCGGGGTCGAGACGGTGGCCCGCGCGTTGGCCCGCAGCGAGTACGCGCAGGCGATCGTCCGGTCCCGCGCCATCTGGTTGAAGTCGACGAACACCCGGGTGCCGCGCTCCTCCTTCCACCAGGCGGTGGTGACCAGGTCGGGGTTGCGGCGCTCCACCTCCCGGGCCAACGCGATGGTGGCCCGGCGCACCTCGGTGAACGTCCAGCGGGGTTGGATGCGCAGGTAGACGTGCACGCCCCGGCCACCGGAGGTCTTCGGCCAACCGGTCGCGCCCAGCTCGTCGAGGAGCGCACGGACCTCCCCGGCGGCCCGGGCCGCGTCGGCGAAGTCGGTGCCGGGCTGCGGATCCAGGTCGATGCGCAGCTCGTCGGGACGGTCGACGTCGGCGGCCCGCACCGGCCACGGGTGGAAGACGATGGTGCCCATCTGCGCCGCCCAGGCCACGTGCGCGAGGTCGACCGGGCACAGCTCCGCCGCGCTCCGGCCGCTCGGGAAGGTGATCTGGGCGGTCGTCACCCACGGCGGAACCCCTCGGGTGGGCACCCGCTTCTGGAAGAACGCCTCGCCCTCGACGCCCTCGGGGAAGCGTTGCAGGGTGGTCGGCCGGTTCCGCAGGGCGCGCATGATCCCGTCGCCGACCGCGAGGTAGTAGTGGAAGACGTCCGCCTTGGTGAACCCCCGCTGCGGGAAGATCACCCGATCCGGACTGCTCAGTCGGACGGTGTGCCCGGCCACCTCGATCTCGGCGGCCGTGGCCTTGGTGCCACCCATCCCGCGACCTTATGCCACGCCCCCGACGTTCGACGTACCGTTGACGGGTGAGTCTTGACGACAACGAGCTGCCCCGTACCGACGAAGAGTGGCGGGTCCGGCTGACCCCCGAGGAGTTCCACGTCCTGCGGGAGGCCGGCACCGAACGCCCGTGGACAGGCGAGTACGTGGACACGAAGACCCAGGGGGTCTACCACTGCCGCGCCTGCGGGCTGGAGCTGTTCTCCAGCGACACCAAGTTCGACTCGCACTGTGGCTGGCCGAGCTTCGACGACGCCATCCCGGGCCGGGTCAAGGAGATCGAGGACCGCAGCCTCGGCATGGCCCGCACGGAGATCCGCTGCGCCCGCTGCGACAGCCACCTCGGGCACGTCTTCCACGGCGAGGGTTTCACCCCGAAGGACACCCGGCACTGCGTCAACTCGGTCTCCATCAAGCTGGAACCCCGCTGACCACGGAGCCACTCACTGCGTACCCCTGAGCAGCTCGATCTCGGCGGTCCGGGACTGTTCGACGCGCCGGGCCAGGTCGCGGACCCGGTCGTCGCGGCCGACGTCGACGTGGGATCGGGCCAGGTCGGCGGCCGATCGCTGGTGGTCGGCGAGCACCTCGCGCAACACCCGGTCGACGTCCGCGTCCGGCGCGGTCCGCAGCCGGTCGAGCGCGGCGTCGTCGCCGTGCCCGTCGTGGTGGTGTGCCGCCGCGCTGGCGCCCGGCCCGGCCGTGGCCAGCCAGCCGCGCATCGTGGTCAGCTCGTCGGCCTCGGTCGCCTCGATGGCGGCGGCCAGGGTGCGCAGCGCATCGTCGCGCAGCCGCTCCCGGGCCAGCCGGACGATCTGCAGGGTGCGTTCGCTGTGCCCGACCATGGTGCCGAGGAACACCACGTCGATCCCGCTCATCGCGGCCCCGTCGGTCGACGATCCGACGCCCGCGGACCCGGCCGGCGCTGAGCTGGCCGGGGACGCGGGGGCTGGCTGCGGCACTGCCGACGGACTCGACGTGGGTGATCCGGCGCACGCTCCGCTGAGCAGCAGAGCGGCGACGAGGGACGCCAGTGGGGTACGGCGGGGCATGCCGATGCTCCGTTCACGCGAGGGTGGCGACACAGGTGCGACCGACCGGCCGCACCCGTGCGGTCAGACCTGGAGCCAGAGCGCCGGTACGTTCGGCGGCTCCCAGCCCGCGATCGCGGTGTGCGCCTGCCGGCAGCGGTACGTCGCTCCGCCGTAGGTGACCTGGTCGCCGACCTGGTACGCCCGACCGGCCGCCCAGGTGCCGCCCTGCGCGGGTGGAGTGGTCGGCGTGGGGGTCGGGGTGGGCCGTGGGGTCGCCGTGGGGGTGGGTGTGGGAGTGGGGGTGGGGTTCGTCCCGCCGCCGCCGATCTGCACGTCGATGCAGGAGTAGAAGGCGTTCGCCGTGTCGGAGATGTTCCACACCGCGAGGATCTTCTGCCGGCCGGTGAAGCCGCCGAGGTTGACGTTGTGCGAGACGGTGGCGCCGGGCTGCTGACCGTTGCCGTTGACCACGCCGACGCGGGTGTTGCCGATCCAGTACTCCCAGTTGCTGGTGGCGTGCCGGGCGGTGTTCACCCAGGTGAAGGTCAGCGAGCTGCCCACCGAGGTGGCCGGCCAGCCCCGACTGTCGTCGTTGAGGACAGCGAACTGGGCGATTCCGGCGTTGCAGCTGCGCAGACCCTTGGGCCCTTCGACGCTCTGCGGCTCGTACTTGATCTGCCCGCAGTCGGGCACCCGGCCCTGCGCGCAGAGCGCCTGCCGGCTCGGTGGGGCGGAGACGTAACCGTGCGCCTGCGCGGGGGCGGCGACGGTCAGGGTGGCGGCGACGGCGCCCGCCGCCACCAGCGGAACAGTGATTCTTCGACGCATCGGGGCAGCTCCTTCTCCAGGTGCGGTGAGGTGCCCCTCAACGTAATTTAAACATTGTTAACAGTAAAGACTCTCATCGATAAATACATCGATGGTGACGGTTTTCTTCTCAGAGCCGCAGCAGGCTGCCCCGGTCGTCGACCTGATCGGCGGACTCGTCGTCCAACCAGACGCCGCCGGTGCCGAGGTACCGGAACCGGTGCTCCCCCGGCGGCAGTTTCACCGTCACCGTCCTGGTGCCGTCGCGGCGGGCCACCAACTCGTGTCGACCCGGCTCCCAGCCGTTGAAGGAGCCGACGACGCTCACCGGGCCGGGCGGGACGTCACGGGGCAGGCAGAAGGTGACCCGGGTCTGGTTGCCGAAGAGCCTGTTGCGCTTGATCACGGTGATCCTCCGGGGGTCGCGGCGGTTCACCAGGCACAACGGGCAACACGCCGACGCCGACACGCCGCCACCCGGGTCAGGCGTCGACGTTCCGCCGCGCGCCCCGACAGCCCTGGGGGATTCTGTAGGCACTTGTCCACGTAACGGAGGTTTTTCGGTGGCAACCTGCGAGGTCTGCGGCAACGACTACTGGATGGCGTTCGAGGTGCACACCGTCAGCGGCGACGTGCACACCTTCGACTCGTTCGAATGCGCGATCCACCGGATGGCACCCATCTGCGAGCACTGCCAGGTCAAGATCGTCGGGCACGGTGTCGAGGTCAACGGCCGCTTCTTCTGCTGCGCGCACTGCGCCCGCGCCGTCGAGGGCGCGGTGGGCGCGGAGGTCCGCGACGCCGTCGGCGCCCGCCCGGCCTGACCGCGCCAAACCGGCCGCGGGTCAGCCGGGTCACCAGACTGGGGTACGGTCGTCGCCATGCGACCGTTTCTGGGCGTCCTGCCCCCGCCGCGCTCCTGAGCGGAGCGCCGCGCCTCTCGCCGACCGGGTGACCTGACCCCGCTCGGCCATCCTGTCGTACGCGCTCCGTCGACGTCGTCCCCGTCAACGGCTCACCCTTCGGAGCGCTCCCGTGTCCATCACCCGTACCCCGTTGCCGGCCGCCTCGGCCGCCCGCCACGCCGCCCGCAGCGGCCTGATCCAGATCACCGTCACCGGCGTGCTGTGGGGCACCACCGGCGTGGCGGTGCAACTCCTGCGCGAGGGCACCGGGCTCAGCCCGGTGAGCATCGGCTTCCACCGCCTCGCCATCGCCGCGCTCGTGCTGCTGGCCTGCACCGCCGGCCGGCTCCGCACGATCGTGTCCACGCTGCGCGCCGCACCCGTACCGCTGCTGCTCACCGGCGTCGGCCTCGGCCTCTACCAGGCGCTCTACTTCGCCGCCGTGGCCTGGGCCGGCGTCAGCGTGGCCACCATCGTCAGCCTGGGCCTGGCCCCGGTGCTCGCCGCCGCCTGGGAGTCGGTGCAGGCCCGCCGGCTCCCCGGCCCGCTGCGCCTCGGCACGCTGGTCGCGGCGGTGGCCGGCCTCGTCCTGATCACCGGCGCCACCGGGCAGCCCGGCGCGGCGGCGCCCGCCCCGCTGCTCGGCCTGCTCGCGGCGGCCGGCTCCGGCCTCGGGTACGCGGTGACCACCCTGATCAGCCGCCAGGTGTCGCAGCGCACCGCGCCGATGACCCTGACCACCATCTCCACGGTGGTCGGCGCGCTGACCCTGGCGCCGTTCGCCTTGGTCGCCGGGGTCGGCCTGCCGGTACGCCTGGACACCGTGGCGCTGCTGCTGCACCTCGGCGTGGTCACCACGGCGGTCGCGTACGCGTTGTTCTACGCCGGACTGCGCACCACCCCGGGCAGCGTCGCGGCCGTGCTGACGCTGCTCGAACCGCTCACCGCCGCGGCGCTCGCGGTGGCGCTGCTGCGCGAACCGCTTCCCCTGCCGGTGATCGTCGGCGGCGTCCTGCTGCTCACCGCCGTGGCCGCCACCTACCTCGCGCCCGACCGGGCGGACAGCAGGTGAAACCGCCCGACCTACGATCGGTGGATGCCCCAGCAGACCACCGAGGTCCGGACGGCCTCCTTCGCCGACCTGAACACCCGCACCTTCCACGACCTGCTCAAGCTGCGCATCGACGTGTTCGTGGTGGAGCAGAACTGCCCGTACCCGGAGCTCGACGGGCGCGACGTCGAGCCGGGCACCCGCCACCTCTGGCTCACCGACGGCGGCGCGCCGCTGGCGTACCTGCGGATTCTGGCCGACCCGGACGGCACCGCCCGGATCGGTCGGGTGGTGGTGGCCCCGGCGGCGCGCGGCGGCGGACACGCCGGCCGGCTGATGAGCGCGGCGCTGGAGGTGGTGGGCAACCGGCGGTGCGTGCTGGAGGCCCAGTCGCACCTGGTCGGGTTCTACGCCCGGCACGGCTTCGCGGTCAGCGGCCCCGAGTACGTCGAGGACGGCATCCCGCACACGCCGATGCGACGCGAACCCATTGACGTGTGACGATCAAAATGGCATCGTGCCGGGTAGCGCCGTCGCGGGAGCCAGCGATGAGGCCTGGGAGTGGGCAACTCCCGGCGATCCGGGTGTCGACGTCCGACCTCATCCCCCCGGGGGCTCCATGTCCACTCTCACCCGATCACGACGCGTGCTCTGGCTGTTCGCCATCGTGGCGACCACCACGCTCCTGTTGACGACCGCACTGACCACCGTGCTGACCAGGCCCGCCTCGGCGCACGGTTCGGTCGTCGACCCGGCCTCGCGCAACTACAGCTGCTGGCAGCGGTGGGGCGGCGACTTCCAGAACCCTCGGATGGCCACCGAGGACCCGATGTGCTGGCAGGCCTGGCAGGCCGACCCGGCCGCCATGTGGAACTGGAACGGCCTGTTCCGCGAGGGCGTGGGGGGCAACCACCAGGCCGCCGTCCCCGACGGCCAGCTGTGCAGCGGCGGACGCACCCAGAGCCCCCGCTACAACGCGCTGGACACCGTCGGCGCCTGGAAGACCACGGCGGTGTCGAACAACTTCCGGCTGCGCTTCTTCGACCAGGCCAGTCACGGAGCCGACTACATCCGGGTGTACGTGACCAAGCAGGGCTTCAACTCCGCCACCCAACCGCTGGGCTGGGGCAACCTGGAGTTGGCGGGCCAGATCGGCAACACCCCGGCCTCGCAGTGGGACCCGGACACCGGTGGCGTCTCGATCCAGATCCCGGTCAGCGCGCCCGGACGCACCGGGCGGCACATCGTCTACACCGTCTGGCAGGCCAGCCACTTCGACCAGTCGTACTACCTGTGCAGCGACGTCGACTTCGGCGGCGGCTCGACCACCCCGCCGCCGACCACTCCCCCGCCGACGACCCCGCCGCCCACCACCCCGCCGCCGACGACCCCGCCGCCGACGACCCCGCCGCCGAGCACCCCGCCGCCGGCCGGTGCCTGCACGGCGACGTACCAGGTCACCGGTCAGTGGTCCGGTGGCTTCCAGGCCGACGTGAAGGTGACCGCCGGTGGTTCACCCACCCGGGGCTGGTCGGTCACCTGGAACTACGCCAACGGCCAGCAGGTCACGTCGTCGTGGAACGCGACGGTCAGCAGCAGCGGCACGCAGGTCACCGCGCGCAACGCCGCGCACAACGGCACCCTCGCCGCCGGAGCGAGCACCACGTTCGGATTCCTCGGCTCGTGGAACGGCAGCAACCCGGTTCCGCTGGTCTCCTGTACGACGACCAGTTGACCCCCGTCCGGCGCCGCACCCGGGCGGGGGTGCGGCGCCGGCCGGCGGGCGTCAGACCAGGCAGTTGACGATCTCGGCCACCGAGCGGCGGCGGCCGGTGTAGAACGGGACCTCTTCGCGGACGTGCCGGCGGGCGCCGGAGGCGCGCAGGTCCCGCATCAGGTCGACGATCCGGTGCAGTTCGTCGGCCTCGAACGCGAGCATCCACTCGTAGTCACCGAGCGCGAACGAGGCGACAGTGTTGGCCCGCACGTCCGGGTAGCCGCGGGCCATCTTCCCGTGCTCGGCCAGCATCTCGCGCCGCTCGGCGTCGGGCAGCAGGTACCACTCGTACGAGCGGACGAACGGGTACACACAGATGTAGGCGCGGGCCTCCTCGCCGGCCAGGAACGCCGGGATGTGGCTCTTGTTGAACTCCGCCGGCCGGTGCAGTGCCATCTGCGACCACACCGGCGTCAGCGCCCGCCCCAGCGTGGTGCGACGCAACCGCAGGTACGCGTCCTGCAACGCGTCACTGGACGCGGAGTGCCACCAGATCATCACGTCCGCGTCGGCGCGCAGCCCGGAGACGTCGTACACGCCCCGGACCACCACGTCCTTGCCGGCCAACTCCTCGAAGAGGGACTCGACCTCGCCGGTGACGTTGTCCCGCAGCGACGGCAGCGGGGCGCTGGCCCGGAACACGGACCACATGGTGTAGCGGATGCTGTCGTTCAGCTCCCGCAACCGGGCCGCGTTGGTCTGCTCGGTCATCTCGCCGATCCTCCCAGTGCTGTGATGATCTCCTCGGCCGCCGTCTCGCCGGAGCGGACGCAGACCGGGATACCGACGCCGTCGTAGCCGGCGCCGGCGAGGGCCACTGTGGGGTGCGCGGCCCGCAACGCCGTCCGCGCGGCGGCGAGCCGGTCGGCGTGCCCCGGCGCGTACTGCGGCAGGGCCCCGCCCCACCGCTGCACGTGCCCGTCGACCGGGGCGGGTAGCGGGGTGCCGAGCACCGCCGACAGCTCGCGGTGCACGGTGGCCGCCAGGTCCGCGTCCGGGCGCTGAAGCTGCGACTCCTCGCCGTACCGGCCCACCGAGGCGCGCACCACCGCCAACCCGTCCGGCCGGCGCAGGTGCCCCCACTTGGTGGTGAAGAACGTCGCCGCCTTGATCAGCAACCCCTCGGTGCTCGGCACCAGGAAGCCGGACAGCTCGGGCAGGCGCGGCTGCGGCAACGCCATGGTGACCAGCGCGACGCTCGCGTAGTCCAACGCGCCGACGCCCGCCGCCACCGCCGGCGCCGCCCCGGCGAGCAGCCGGGCGGCCGGTCGCGCCGGCACCGCCAGCACCACGGCGTCCACGTCCACCAGCTCCGGGTCCCGGGTCGGGCCGACGGTGAGCCGCCAACCGGTGCCGGTCGCTGTCAGCTCACGCACGGCGGCGTCGCGCCGTACCGTCGCGCCGCTGGCCGTCACCGCGGCCTCGACCAGGGTGCTCAGCCCGCCGACCAGGGTGCCGAAGACCGGGGCGCCGGGCACCCGCGGCGCGGCGGCCTGCGCGGCCCGGACCGCGCCGACCAGGGTGTGCTCCACCCGGGCCGTCCGGGCCAGCGCCGGCATCGTGGTGACCAGGGACAGATCGTCGGCGCGGCCCGCGTACACGCCGCCCAGCATCGGGTCGACCAGCCGATCGACCACCTCGTCCCCGAAGCGGGACCGGACCAGCGCACCGACCGAGACGTCCTCGTCCGGCCCGACCAGCGGCCGGCCACCGTCGGTGTCGGCGTCCGCGGCCGGGCGGGCGACGGTGGCCACCCGATCCAGATCCCCGGGTACGCCCACCAGGGTGCCGCCCGGGATGGGGCGCAGCCCTCCGTCGACGACCAGCGCGGCCTGCCCCACCGTGGGGTGCACGATCCTCTCGGCCAGCCCGAGCCGGCGGGCCAACGCCACCGCCGCGCTCTCGGCGCCCGTCGGGTCGCGCATCAGGAACGACTCCGCGCCGAACTCCACCGGCTGACCGGCCAGTTCCCCGGTACGCAGCTTGCCGCCCAGCGCGCCGGACTGCTCGTACACGGTGATCTCGGTGCCGGCCGGTGCGCGGTCGCGCAAGCGGACCGCGGCGGCCAGCCCGGCGATCCCGCCGCCGACCACCGCCACCCGCCAGGGCTGCCGCGTCACGTTTCTCAGCCCTGGTCGGCTCGGCGGCTGGACAGTTCGTGCACCAGCGCGACCACCCGGGTCAGCACCTCCGGATCGGTCTCCGGCAGCACCCCGTGGCCGAGGTTGAACACGTGCCCGGGGGCCGCCCGGCCCTGCTCCAGGATGCGGCGCACCTCGGCCTCCACGACCGGCCACGGCGCGAGCAGCACGCACGGGTCCAGGTTGCCCTGCACCGCCTTGTCCGGGCCGATGCGGCCGGTGGCCACGTCCAGCGGCGTCCGCCAGTCGACGCCGACCACGTCCGCCCCGGCCTCGCCCATCGCGCCGAGCAGCTCGGCGGTGCCCACCCCGAAGTGGATCCGCGGCACCCCGGCGGACGCCAACCCGCTCAGCACGGCTGTCGAGTGCGGCAACACGAAACGGCGGTAGTCGGCCTCGGAGAGCGCGCCGGCCCACGAGTCGAACAGCTGCACGGCGGACACCCCGGCCTCGATCTGCACCCGCAGGAACGCCAGCGTCACCTCGGCCAGCCGGGCGCAGAGCGCGTGCCACAGCTCGGGGTCGCCGTACATCAGGGCCTTGGTCTTCGCGTGGGTGCGCGACGGCCCGCCCTCGACCAGGTAGCTGGCCAGCGTGAACGGCGCACCGGCGAACCCGATCAGCGGGGTGTCGCCCAGCTCGACCACCAACTGCCGGACGGCCTCGTCCACGTACGGGACGTCGTCGCGGGCGATCGGGCGGATCCGCTCCACGTCGGCGGCGGTGCGGATCGGCTCGGCGACGACCGGGCCGGTGCCCGGCACGATGTCCAGGTCGATCCCGGCCGCGGCGACGGGCACCACGATGTCGCTGAACAGGATGGCCGCGTCCACCCCGTGCCGGCGCACCGGCTGGAGGGTGATCTCGGTGACCAGCTCCGGCCGGCGGCAGGACTCCAGCATCGGCACGCTCGCCCGGATCTCCCGGTACTCCGGGAGGGAGCGGCCGGCCTGGCGCATGAACCAGACGGGCGTGTGCGGGCCGGGGCGGCGACGACAGGCCCGGATGAAGGGCGAGTCGGCCGGTCCGCCGGGGCGTGGGTCTCCGTCTCGGGCGACAGTGCCCGTGGTGTCCGTGCTCATCGCCGCAATCGTGCCACGCCCACCAGCCCCAACCGGGTGGGGGTGAGAGGAAGGGCACCGTTCCTTACCCCCGAACCGGCGTGGGGGCCCTCGGTGAGCGTCGGCGCGCCGTCGAAGCGGCGGGCGGACGTCGGCATAGGCTGCCACCATGGCCCCCCCGATCGCGCTCCCGGAGACGTTCGCCCGCGCGGTCGCCGGGCTGCGGTCGGCCGCCCCCCGGCCGGAGATCACCCTGGAGGAGGTCGGCGCTCCCCAGCGGCTGGCCCCGTACGCGTTCGCGCTCTCCGCGACGGTGCTGCGCGACGACGACGAGGTGGCGACCGGTCGGCTGATCCTGCTGCACAACCCGGCCGGGCACGAGGCGTGGCAGGGCACCCTGCGGCTGGTCACCTACGTGACCGCCGAGTTGGAGGTCGACCTGGCCGCCGACCCGCTGCTGCCCGGGGTCGGCTGGACGTGGCTGACCGACGCGTTGGACGCCCAGGACGCCGGCCACCGCGCGATCGGCGGGACGGTGACGCAGACCATGTCGACCCGGTTCGGCGATCTTGCCGGGCCACCGACCATCGGTGACATCGAGATCCGCGCGTCCTGGACGCCGGTCGACGACGACCTGACCCCGCATCTGCTCGGCTGGTGCGCGCTGCTCGCCTCCACCGCCGGCCTCCCCCCGCCCGGTGTCACCGCCCTCTCCGACCGGCGTCCGGCCGGCGCGGCCTGATGGTCGGCATGCGGCTGGCAACTTTGCGGACACCTGGCCGACACACGCCGGACCGGCTGCACCCACCGGATCTCCGCGCGCACTAGGGTTGTCAGGTGACCGACGAACCACCCCTGCGCCGTCGGCCCACCGAGGAACTTCCGGGAAACGCGCCCCAGCACCTGCCGTCGGCCCAGCCGCAGCCGGCGGGCGAGGGGGCTGACCCGGCCGACGGTGGGCCAGTTCCGCTGACCGCCCCGCGTGACGGCACCCCCGATCCGGTGGCCGCCCCGGCCCAGCTCGCCGAGGTCGTGGCCCGCTTCGCGGCGGGCACCGGCCCGGTCGCCCTGGACGCCGAACGCGCTTCCGGCTACCGCTACAGCCAACGCGCGTACCTGGTGCAGCTGCGCCGGGCCGGTTCGGGCACGGCGCTGATCGACCCGCTGCCGCTGCCCGACCTCAGCGCGCTGGACGCGGTGATCGGTGAGGCCGAGTGGGTTCTGCACGCGGCCAGCCAGGATCTGCCCTGCCTGGCCGAGGTGGGGCTGCGCCCGCGCCGACTGTTCGACACCGAACTGGCGGCCCGGCTGGCCGGTTTCGAACGCGTCGGGCTGGCCGCGCTCACCGAGCAGCTGCTCGGGTTCACCCTGGAGAAGCACCACTCGGCGGCCGACTGGTCGAGCCGACCGCTGCCCGAGTCGTGGCTGACGTACGCCGCCCTCGACGTGGAGCTGCTCACCGACCTGCGGGACGCGCTCGACGCGGAGTTGACCCGGCAGGGCAAGTCGGCCTGGGCCGCGGAGGAGTTCGCCGCGCTGGTCCGCACCGGGGCCCGCCCGCCCCGGGTGCGCGCGGAGCCGTGGCGGCGCACCTCGGGCATCCACCGGCTGCGGGGGGCGCGGGCCCAGGCCCGGGTCCGCTCGATGTGGTACGCCCGGGACCAGATCGCGGCCCGGCGGGACGCCGCTCCCGGGCGGGTGTTGCCCGACTCGGCGATCATCGCCGCGGCGGAGCTGGACCCGAAGGACGAGAAGACCCTGCTGACCCTGCCCGGCTTCGGTGGTCGGTCGGTCCGTCGGCTGGCCCGCACCTGGCTGGCCGCGCTCGACGACGCCCGGCAGCTGCCGGAGGATTCCCTGCCGGTCTCGCCGGCGGTGGAGGGCCCGCCTCCGCCGCACCGGTGGGCCGAACGGGACCCGGTGGCGGCGGGTCGGCTGGCCCGTTGCCGGGAGGTCGTGATCCGCATCGCCGGTGAGCACAACCTGCCGCCGGAGAACCTGATCACTCCGGACTCGATCCGCCGGTTGGCCTGGACCCCACCGGAGGAGATCACCCCGGAGTCGGTGGCGGAGACCCTGCGCGGCCTCAACGCCCGAGAGTGGCAGATCAACCTCCTCACCCCCGACCTGACCGAAGCCCTGACCCCCACCCCCTAACCCCACCCCCACC
>NZ_JNZS01000022.1 GCF_000718515.1 Micromonospora parva
ACATAGGGGTCATTCCACGCCTCTCGGCAACCGAAACTGCAAGATCGCGGGGGCGCGGGGCGAAGCGCGGGCCGGCCGGGCTCCCTCGCGGGGGAGCCCGGCCGGTGCGGTCGAGGCCGTCGGCGGGCTGTCCGGCCGGCAGTCGGGGGGTGCTGCGGCGGGAGAGGTACGGACGGCGCGACCGCGCTCCGCGCGGTGGTTCACCTGCTCAGCTCGGCAGGCGGCCCCGCGTGGAGACGAAGTGGTACGACATGACGGCGAACCCGGGGTCACGCAGCAGCCGCCGGAACGCGTTCAGTTGCTGGGGCGACAGCCCGGCGGCCAGCAGGTCCGGTTCCAACTGGCGGGAGTTGGTCTCGTACAGCGACGTTCCGGTCGACCCGCCGGCCCAGCTCTGCGAGTGGGTGATGGTGTCCAGGTCGGTCAGACCGGCGAGGGCCATCTCGGTGTGCACGTCCTGCGCCCAACCCAGGTCGGCGCCGTGCTCCTCCAGGACACCCATCATGGCGTCCATGACCTGCGCGAAGAGCTTCGCGGCGTCGTCGGTCGGTGCGGTGAGCACCCGCTGCGGTGCGGTGCAGTCGAACTCCTCGACCACCAGCCACCCGCCCGGCGCCAGCGCGCCGGTGAGGGTGCGCAGGACCCGGCGGCGATCGGGGAGGTGCAGCAGCACCAGCCGGGCGTGGATCAGGTCGAACGCGTCACCGGGTGGCGGTTCGGTGCGCACGTCATGCCGGCGTACCCGCAGGTTGCCCTCGGCCACCAGGTGGGTGGGGTCGATGTCGGTGGCCAGCACGTGACCGTCGTCGCCGACCGCGCGGGCGATCCGTCGGGCCATCGAGCCGCCGCCCGCCCCGACCTCCCAGCACCTCGCGCCCTGTCGCAGCACCGGGCCGGCCAGCCGGCGCGTGGTGATCGGATCCAGGAAGGACTCCAGCGCGTGCATCTGCGCGACGGCGTCCGGTGCGCCGTTGTCGAACGTGTACGTGTCATCGCTCGTGACGGTTGTCATCGGTGTCCATCTCTCCGAGAAGGGTCGGGTGACTCGAGCACTGTCGGGTGCCTACGGGGTGTCGGCCCACAGCCGAGGGGTCGGTCGGTTGGGTGGGGGCGGCGCGACGGCGGCGATGCTCACCATCGCCGCCAGCGGGGCCGGATCGCGGCGGGCCTCCACTGTCGGCCGGTCGTAGACCATCCGGCCGTACTCCAGCACCGCCACCCGGTCGGCGATCTCGATGGCGTGTTGGAGTTGCTGCTCCACCAGCAGCACGGTCAGGCCGTCGGCGGCGAGATTGTTGACCAGCTCGCGGACCCGCGCCGCCAGATCGGGCGAGAGGCCCTCGCACGGTTCGTCGAGCAGCAGCACCCGGGGCTGGCCGAGCAGCGCACGGGCTATCGCCAGCATCTGCTGCTCGCCGCCGGAGAGTTCGCAGCCGCGGTGTCGCAGCCGCGCCGCCAGCCTCGGCAGGAGGTCCAGGGTCCGGGCGACCGTCCAGCCCTCGCCGCCGGAGGTGCGGGCCCGCCACGGCGCGGCCGCCAGGTGCAGGTGCTCGGCCACCGTCAACCGGGAGAAGACCCGCCGGCCCTGCGGTACGAGACCGACGCCGGCCTGGGCGATGCGGTGCGGTTGCCGGCCGGCGACGTGCACCCCGCCGACCTCGATGCGACCGCTGGACGGGCGGACCAGCCCGGCGATGGTGTGCACGAGCGTGCTCTTGCCCGCCCCGTTGCGGCCCACCACGGCCTGGATGCTGCCCTGGCGCACCCGCAGGGTGACCTCGTGCAGGACGGTTCCCCCGCCGTAGCCGGCGCAGAGACGATCCACAGTGAGCATCACGCCACCCCGTCCGCGTAGGCCTGCCGCACCAGCGGCGAGGTACGGATCTCGTCAGGTGTGCCGGCGGCCAGGGTCCGACCGTCGCGCAGCACCGTGACCGTGTCGGAGAGGGCGTACACCAGGTCCAGTCGATGTTCGACGAGCAGCACGGCGACGGCCCGGGGCAACGCCTGGAGCAGCTCGACCAGTCGGCCGACCTCGACGGCGGACAACCCGGCCGCCGGTTCGTCGAGGAGCAGCAGGCGGGGGCGACCGGCCAGGGCCATGGCGATCTCCAACTGGCGTCGTTGCCCGTGCGCGAGGTGCCCGGCGGGCACCGCCGCGACGGCGGTGAGCCCCATCTGTTCCAGCAGCGGACCGGCCAGCTGCTGCGCGGCGCGCCGACGTCCGGCCGGCCACCACCGGCGGCGGGGGATGACCCGTGGCAGCGCGGCCACCACCACGTTCTCCGCCGCGGTCAGCGTCGCGAAGACCGCCGGTCGTTGGTGGATGCGGTTGATGCCCCGCCGCGCCCGGCCCGCCGGGCCGAGCCGACCGATGTCCCGTCCGGCGAACCGCACCGTGCCGCGCTGCGGCCGCGTGGACCCACCGAGCACGTCGAGCAGGGTGCTCTTGCCGGCCCCGTTCGGGCCGATCAGCGCGTGCCGCTGACCGTCGTGGACGCACAGGTCCACGCCGTCGAGCGCGGCGAGTGAGCCGTACCGCACGCTCACCTCCTGGGCGTCGAGCAGGCCGGTCATCGGCCCACCTCCCCGACGGTGGCCCGCTCCTGGGCGGCGGGCGGGTCCGGCTGTGGCGCAGCGGCCTCCGACAGCCGAGACCGGGCCCGGTTGACCCCGGTGGGCAGCAGGTAGACAGTCGCCACGAACAGTGCGCCCAGCACCAGTGGCGCGTGGCCGGGCAGCACCCCGAACAACCAGTCCCGGACGGCGATGACCAGCGCCGCGCCCACCAGGGCGCCGCCCACCGAGGCGGTGCCCCCGATGACCACACCGAGCAGCAGCAGCGCCGACGTGTCGAAGCCGAAATCGGCGGGGGAGATGTACTGCTGGGCGACGACCAGGACCGACCCGGCGGCTCCGGCGATCGCCCCGGCCGCGATGTGCGCGCCGGACAGGTGCACCGCCACCCGGTGACCGCTGGCGCGCAACCGCGTCTCGTCGTCGCGGCCGGCCCGCAGTACCAGCCCGGCGCGGGTACGCAGCAGCACCAGCACCGCGCCGACAAGCGTGGCCACGACGACCAGGGCGTACAGGTAGCGACCCTGGTCGCTGGCGAGCGCCGGGAGCCCCCAGAACGGGCGGACCGCGGGGACACCGGCCAGCCCGTCCGTGCCACCGGTCACCGACCGCCAGCGCCCGAGGACGACGACCACGAGTTCGCCGATGGCCAGGGTGATCATCAGGACGATCACCCCCCGGGCGTGCACGACGAGCGGCACGATGAGCGCGGCCAACAGCGCCCCGGCGCCCGCCGCGACGACGAGCTGCACCACGCCGACGTCGGAGACCCGGCTGCCGACCACGGCGCAGGCGTAGGCGCCCGCCGCGTACGGTGCGGTCTGCCCGAGGGTGGGCATGCCGGCGACGCCGGTGAGCAGCGCCACGCTCACCCCGACCAGGGCCAGCGCCAGCGTCCGGGCGAGCAGCGCCGTGGTGTAGTCGTCGACCACCCAGGGCGCCACGACCAGGCCCACCAGGACGAGCGCCGCGACGGCACCGCGTGCCCGTCGGATCACCTCGCCGCTCATGCCGTCCGCCACCTGACGGCCAGGCCGCGCGCCCGCGCCGCCAGCACCGCCGCCATGGCGGCGAACAGCAGGAACGGTGCGGCGGCCGGCAGCAACGCCACGCCCAGCGTCTGGATCTCGCCGATCGCGAGCGCGGCCAGCAGGGTGCCGGCCATCGACCCGAGACCACCGAGGACGACGACCACCAGGGAGAGCAGCAGCACGGTGTCGGCGGTGTCCGTGCCGGGGCCGATGATGGGCGCGCCGAGGACCCCGGCCGCGCCGGCCAGCGCACCGGCGGCGGCGAGCACACCGGCCCGGATCCGCGCCGGGCTCACGCCCAGACAGGCGACCATCTCCGGGTCGTCGACGGCCGCCCGGACCAGCATCCCGGCCCTGGTGCGTCGCACCACCAGGTAGAGCGCGGCGGCGAGCACCGCCGCGACGACGATGAACACCAACCGGTACGCGGCGTAGCGGTGACCGGCGACCATCACCGACCCCTCCAGCGTGGCGGGCACCTGGACCTGCGGGTCGTCGGGCCCGAAGCCGGCGACGAGCAGGCTGCCGCCGGCCAGCGCCACCCCGAACGTCAGCAGCGCCTGACTCAGGTGACTGCCGGTGGCGACCGGTGTGAGCAGACCGGCCAACAGAACCCCCGCCGCGGCGGCGGCCAGCACCCCGACCGCCAACGCCAACGCCAGGCTCGCCCAACCACCGTCGAGCAGCGCCGCGGCGGTGTACCCGCCGATCGCGTAGAGCAGGCCGTGCGCCAGGTTGAGGATGTTGGCGACGCCGAAACAGAGGACCAGGCCCGACGCCGCGACGAAGACCAGCAGCCCGTAGGCGACTCCGTCCAACGCCGGGATCAGGTACGGGTCGATCCGGTTCGTGCCGACCGCCACCGCTGTCACCGGCCGACGGTCGCGAGGTCACCCACGACGGTGTTGGACAGCGCCCGGCCGTCCTGGCGGACCTGCCGCAGGTACCACTTCTGCACCGGGGAGTGCGTGGTGGTGGAGAACTGCCAGGTGCCGCGCGGGCTGGCGATCTGGCCGAGTTGGCCGATGGCCGTGTTGATGGCCTCGGGGGTCGGGTCGCTTCCGGCCGCGCCGATCGCCCGGTCCAGCACCGCCGCCGCGTCGTACGAGGCGAGCGCGTAGGTCGTCGGTGAACCGTCGTGCTTCGCCTTCCACGCCGCCACGAAGGCGCGGTTCTCCGCGTTGTCCAGGTCCGGCGAGTAGTTGAGCACCGAGTAGATGTCCCGGGCGGCGTCGCCCTGCGCGTTGAGCACCCCGCCCTCGGTGAGGAACCCGGCCGCGTACAACGGGATGTCCTTGATCTCGGACTGCGCGTACTGCTTGACGAAGTCGACGGCGGCGCTGCCGGCGTAGAAGGTGTAGACGGCCGCCGCGCCGGAGGCCTTGATGCGGGCGAAGTACGGGAGGAAGTTCGTGGTGGCCGGGAACGGCGTGAAGGTCGTCTTGCCGTCGGCGTTCGCGAGCTTCCCGCCGATCTTGCTGAACGCGTCGGTGAAACCGCGCAGCTCGTCCCAACCACCCTGGTAGTCCGGGCCGATCGCGTACACGGAGCCCTTCACGTTGTCGCGGACGTGCTGGGCGATCGCCGCCCCGGGCTCGTCGGACAGGTACGAGGTGTGCCAGATGCGGGAGACGTCCTTGAGTTCCGGCCGACCGTTCGAGCCGACCAGTGGCACCTTGGTCTCGTTGAGCACCGGGGTGACTCCGGCGACCGAGCCGCCGCCGACGATGCCGGTGAGCGCCGACACCCGGTCCTGCTTGAGCAGCTTGGTCGCCGCCGGGACGGCCGTCTGGGCGCCGTTGCCCTCGTCGGCGACGATGAGGTCGACCTGCCGGCCGCCCAACTTGCCGTCGTGGGTGTCCAGGTAGAGCTGGAAGCCGTCGCGGATCTCCGTACCGACGGCCTGGTACGTCCCGGACAGCGACGCGAGCAGGCCGATCTTTATCGAGCCGCCGGCGCTCGGGCCCGGCGCGTCGTCGCCGCAGGCCGTACCGGTGGTCAGCACGGCCGCGAGCAGCGCGGCGGTGAGGGCACGGCTGCGCCAAGGCGTGGTGAGAGGCATGTCTGACTCCAGAGGAAGGGGAAGGGTCTCCGGCGTGGGGGTGCCGGGGTGGTCAGCGAGTGCGGGCGAGCGCCGCTCGGGCAGCCGGGGTCAGTGCGTCCCCGATCCGGTTGGCCAGCTCGGTCATCTCGTAGGAGACCTTGCCCACGTCGCACTCGGGGGCGGCGAGCACCAGCAGCGAGGCGCCGTCGTTGAAAGCCATCGAGAACATGAACCCGCCCTCGAGCTGCGTGACGTTGGAGATCACCGCGCCGGCGTCGAAGAAGGCCGCCGCCCCGCGCAGCAGGCTGACCAGCCCGCTACCCGTGGCGGCCAACTGGTCGGCCCGGTCCGGTGGCAGGTCGCGGGTGGCGGCCACCATCAGGCCGTCGCTGGAAATGGCGATCGCGTGGCTGACCTCGGCCGCGCGCGCCGCGAAGTTGTCCAGCAGCCAGCCGAGATCCTGTTGGTCGCTCACGTGCTCTCCTGTCGCGTCATGAGTTGCCGCTGTTGATCGGGGTGCGCCGTCGGTTCGCCACGCCCCGCGCGTACGCGGCCATCGCTGTCGCCACCTGCGCCGGGTCGCGGTACTCGGACCGTTGCTGCTGCTGGGGCACTGTCACACCGCCGGGCACGAGGTGCCGTTGCGGCTGCCGTTTGGGCAGGCCGGAGTTGGTGGTGGTGGCGACCTCGGGGGTCTGCGCCTGGGCGGCGGTACGCCAGGCGTCGTCGGCGGGGCTGGACCACTGCCGGCCGTTCTGACCGTTCGGGACGTCGACGACGTCGCTCTGGAACCAGTGGTTGACCTGTTCGAAGATGAGGAGCTCCTCGGTGGGTGCGTCACCCCGGTCCGGCGGTGGGGGAGTCGACCGGAACACCGGCGCCGCCGGCAGGGTCCGCTCCGCCGCCGGGCGTCCGGCGGTGGGTTCGGGGCGCGGCTGGTACGGCGGCGGCGGGTTGGCCGTGCGCGCCGCTCGCCGCGACAGGCGTCCGGGTGCGAGCAGGTACTCCTCCGGTGGCAGGGACCGGATGATCGCCGCGGGCAGTGTCGCCTCGGCGAGGACGCCGCGTCGGGGACCGCGTCGCAGTTGGACGGTGGCGCCCAGCCGGGCCGCGAGCTGACCCACCACGACCAGCCCCATCGCCCGTACGGCGGCGACGTCGATGGCCGGTGGGTGGGCCAGCAGCTCGTTGAGTTGCTGCATCCGCTGTGCGGACAGCCCCACGCCCTCGTCGCTGATCTGGACGATGACGCGGTCGCCCAGGCTCCGACCGCTCACCCAGGTCTCACTGCCCGGTGGCGAGTACGTCGTGGCGTTGTCCATGAGTTCGGCGAGCAGGTGCACGACCTCGTCGACGGTCTTGGCGGCCACCGCGACGTCCCCGTCGATCATGCCGAGCCGGACCCGCGCGTAGTGCTCGATCTGGGACAGCGCCGCCTGGAGCACCTGTTGCAGCGGGACGTCGCGCTGGCGTACACGACCCACGCCGACACCGCCGAGCACCAGCAGGCTGGCGTTGATCCGGCCCATCCGGGTCGCCAGGTTGTCCAGCGTGTACAGCTGGTCGAGCCGGTCGGGGTCGGTCTCGTCCCGCTCCACCAGGTCGACCTGGGCCAGGACGGCGTCGACCAGCCGCTGTTCGCGGCGGCTCAGGTGGATGAAGATGTCGGCGGTGTTGGCGCGCATGACGGCCTGTTCGGCGGCGGTCCGCACAGCCGCCTGGTGCACGGCGTTGAAGGCCTGGCCCAGCTCGCCGATCTCGTCGTCGCTGGACGGTTCGAGGGCGGCACTGGACTGCTGGTGGGCCAGCTTCTGCGGGTCGACGGTGGCGCTGCCGGGCTGTTGGAGCTGGGCCACCACGGCGGGAAGCTGTTCGAACGCCACGGCGTTTGCCGCGTCCCGTAGGCGGCGTAGCCGTCGGGTGATCTGCCGGGCGACGGCCCAGGTCACCAACGCGGTCAGGATCAGGGCCAGGATGACGCCGGCCGCCTCGGCCACGGCCCGACGGCGCTGGTCGGCGTGCGCGGCCCGGACGTCGTCGCGGACCGCGTCGTCGACCCGGGCGCGCAGGTCGGCCAGGCGGGTGGCGCGCGTCTGGGTGGTGGACACCCAGTCGTCGGTCTCCAGTTTCAGCTGCGAACCCGGCTGTGCCCGGGACACCTCGTCCTGCATCCGTTGCAGGGCGAGCGCCTCCTTGCCGGTGCCGGCCTGCTCCCACCAGAGGCTCCACTCGGGTGGGGCCAGCGCCAGAAACGACAGGCTCGACT
This sequence comes from Micromonospora parva, assembly GCF_000718515.1. GTDB lineage: Bacteria > Actinomycetota > Actinomycetes > Mycobacteriales > Micromonosporaceae > Micromonospora > Micromonospora parva. Next base: position 7,919 of record NZ_JNZS01000022.1, read on the forward strand.
CGGTGTAGCTGGTGCGGGCCGCGGTGATGTCCTGCTGCATGGCCGGGGTCAGCTCGCCGCCCGCGACGGCGCGCAGCACCGCCACCTGCTGCTGACCGATGGCCTCGGCCGTCTTCGACAGTGCTGCCGAGGCGCGGATCCCGTCGGCGAGTTGGGCGTCCACCACGCCGTGGGAGACGTTCTCCCGCAGGTTGATGAGGTCGGCGATGGCGATGCGGTAGCTGAAGGTCATCGCGGACACCGACGCGTGGGTGGCGGTGCGGACCTGGGTGCGCAGCGGGGCGAGGCCGTTCAGCGCCGCGTCGATGCGCCGCATCAGCTCGGGGTTGGCGTCGTTGTCGGCGGACAGCCGGCCTCGCTGCGCGCGGTAGCGGGCGACGGCTTCGTCGGTGGCGGCCACCTCCGCGACGAAGGCGTCCTGCTGCTCCGGCCGGGCGTAGGTGAGCAGGTCGGCGGCGGCGATGCGTTCGCGTTGCAGCCGGTGGGCCAGGTCGCCGGCCTCGGCACCGACCTGTGTCAGGAGCTGGAGGTCGCTGGCACGGGCCGTCTGGCGTGCGCTCTCGGTCAGTGCGAGACCGGCGAAGCCGATCACCGCGATGAGCGGGGCTGCCACGATGAGGCGCATCCGACCGGCTATCTTCCAGCCGCGTCGGCGCGTCGGGTAGGGTCTGGCCGCGTGGGACCGGGTGCTCGACGCCAAGATTGACTCCCACGACTCGTCGATGACGGTCTATCCGCACGTTGCCGAATGCAAGTCCCATTCGGCCGGAAGCCGCGCTCGTAGACCAGACCTGGCCGTGGTACAAACTGCCCGTACCAGCATCTGTACCCAACGTCAGCGACCGGTGACGCCGCGCGGTCGTGGCGGATCCGCCGGGTCAGCGCTGGTTGTCGGGGGGCCCGACCGGTGGGTGCCGCCGCTGCGGGTCGTCCGGTTCGGGTTGGCCGTTGAGCACCTGGCCGATCAGTTCGCGCAACTCGTCGATCGCGTCCACGACGGCCTCCGGGTCCCGCGCGTCGCGCCGCCCACGCTGACGCGGCACCCGCCGATCCAGCCGGGCCGGCTCCGGCCCGCGCGGGCCCCGGCGACCGTCGGCTGCCAACTGCTCGGCCGCGACCTGCGGCCAGAGCGCGGCCAGTCGTCCGCCGGTGCCGAGCACGTCGTCGCAGCGCAGCGCGAACTCGTGGCTGCCGAACCGGCGACCTGACTCGACCGCGGCGACCGTCTCCCGGCTGAACCGCACCAGATCCGCCAGGGCCCGTTGGGTCAGGCCCCGTTTGACGCGACAGTTGCGCAACTCCCACCGGAACCGTTGACTGGCCGCGGAGTGAGCCGAGCTCGACGGGGACGTGTGCTCCATGCGCTCACCTTCGTGGAACGGACATTCAGCGACCGATGAGGGATCGAGGCCGGCCAATGAGCGGGACATTCGCAGAGAGCAATTCTTAACCCATGATGCGGTGGGTGTGAAGACGTTCACCGGCATGGATCGTCGGGCAAAGCGCGAACGGCGCGGGCCGGACCGGTGCCGGCACGGAGATGCGCCGGGCGGAGCGGACAACCCTCGCACGTCCCCACCCCTCGACCCGTCGGTAGGTCGACATCGCCGGCGCTCAGCCGGCGCGCACTTCGGCCGTCGCGCCACCGCGTGCCACCGGCTCGTCCGAGGACGCCGGGATATCGATTGTCGCGAGCAGTCTGCGGTGCGCACGAAACGCGACATTGGGTTTGTATGAACGATGTTGCTCCGGCGACAGTCGGAGGCCGGGAATGGTTTGGGCGAGTCGGCTGATGGCGATGCCGGCCTCAAGTCGTGCCAATCCCGCGCCGATGCAGAAATGTGGACCGTGACCGAACGACAGGTGGTTGCCCACATCGGGTCGGTGTGGGTCGAACCGGTCCGGGTCCTGGAATGCCGCCGGGTCCCGGTTCGCCGCGCCGATCAACAGCAGGCAGCGTGCCCCGGCGGGGATCGTCACCGCACCCACTGTGACGTCGCGGGTGGTCACCCGGAGCCAGCCGTCGATGGCCGGCGCGAACCGGAGCGTCTCGGCCACGAAGGCGGGGACGAGCCCCGGATCCGCGGCGATCGCCGACCACCGCCGGGGATCGGACAGGGCTTGGTCGAGAGCGTGAGCGAGCAACCCGGCGGTGGTCTCGTGCCCCGCGACCAGGAGGTTGAAGGCAAGGCTCGCCACCTCGGGCACCGTCAGGACGCTGTCGTCGTCGTCGCGGTAGGTCAGGGCCCGGCTGATGAAGTCGTCGCCCTGCTGTCCACTGTCCACCCGTCGGCGGACCAGCTCTTCGCAGTAGTGCCAGAACTCCAGCAGGCCCTGCGCCAGGCGTACCTGCTCGGCCGGGTCGGGCTGCCCCCAGATGAGGGCGATCTGACCGTCCGCCCAGCTCCGGATCCGCCCGATGTCCGCGTCGGGCACCCCGAGGATGTCCAGGACCACCAGCAGGGGAAGCTCGGTCGCGAAGTCCGGGACCAGGTCGACCTGCTCGCCCTGGCGGGCGGCGAGACGGGACACCAGCTGCTCGACCCTTCGCCGGACGATCGCCCCGTACTCGGCCTCGACCCGCTCGGCGGTGTTCGCGAAGGTCGCCCGCAGGGCCCGGCGGGTGCGTGGGTGCGTCGGTGGGTCCGCGGCGGCCGTCGTGGGTGGCGCGTCGATCTGCATGATCACGCTCAGTGCCGCCGGGCAGACCTCGTAGACCGGAACGAGGGTGAGGGCATTGGCGAATGTCGCGGCGTCGGCGAGGGCCCGCCGGACGTGTGCGTGTCTGCTGATCAACCACAGGTCCAGATCTTCGGCGTAGTGCGCGCCGCCGGGATCGTCGAGAATGCGCCGCCACACGCCAGCCGGGTCGGTGAGATAGACCCTACTGAAGGGATTCAGACGCATGGAAAGCCTCCTGACGCACGCGGCGCGAAACCGGCAGCGCCCCCATTTGGCGATCCACTTCGGCGATGCCGATAATGGCGCTCATCTGCCTCTGGCCCTTTACGGTGCGCTGGCCAGGCGTACAAGTCAAGATTGGTTTTCGTCTATTTATTGCTCGGCCTGATTGCGTGTTGCAACAGCCGGGCGAACCTGGCGGGATGCAACTTGCGGCACGGCCCTTGCCCGGAATAGCCGACCCGGTCGGACGGTGCAATCGACTCGCCGATTCCCCTCATGACCGGGGAAACGACCCCCGGGACGACGAGTGACGCCGCCGGGCCGGTGACAACGGTGCGGGGGGTTCCAGCCCAGGCCGGACCCCCCGCACGTCGGGTCGTGACGACCCGGTCAGGGCGCCCATGGAGCGGCGATGCTCCAGGTGCTGTCGGCGGTCCACAACGTCGGCGTGTTGTACGCGTCGCCGCCGGTGCCGTTGCTGAGCCAGACCTCCGCGTTGTAGTGCCGCAGGTACTTACCTCGGAAGTTGTACGACTCCAGCGACACACCGGTGCCGGTCAGCCCGGTACGGGCGCACCAGGTGGCGTCGGCGCGCAGCAACGCGGAGCCGTCGTCCGGCGAGTTGCGGACCCGGGAGTTCTGGTGGCGCAGGTACTGCCCGGGGAAGTTGACCGACTCGAACGAGTAGCAACCCGTGCCGGCCAGGCCGGGGCGGATGGTGTACGTGGCGTCGGCCTTGAGCAGGCTGGGGCTCGCGGCGTCGACCACCTCGGTGTAGGCCAGGCCGTCCTGGTGGCGCAGGTATCGGTTGGTGAAGCCGGGCGTGGTCACCTGCAACGATCGGCGGGTGTTGGTCGGCAGGGCGACGGGCCCCGAACTGCCGATGGTCTTCGAGGCGTTGATCAGTGCGGTGTTGGCGGCGCGCACCCGCGCCTGGTCCATCTTGATCACCCGCCGGTCGTAGGTGAGGAAGCCGTTCAGCTCACCCTCCAGGTCGGTGATCTCGGTGTAGATGGAGGCGCTGAGCCCCTTGCCGAGCATCAGGTTCTGGCTGCCCTGCACCAGCCCCACGTAGCGGTCCGTGAGCGCTGTCGAGTTGGCCTGCCACTCGTAGGCGAAGAACTGACCGTTCGGGCTGTACTCGTGCCCCGGCGTGTGCAGGCCCAGGCCGCCGAACTCACCGAGCACGGCGATCCGGGTGCTCGACGGTACGGGGGAGTCCGGCCCGAGGTAGACGTGCCAGTCGTCGATGTCGCCGTTGCCGGGGTTGCCGAGGGACTGGCAGCAGTTGTGGCCGCTGTGCGGGTTGACCAGACGCGTCGGGTCCTGGTTCTTGATGTTCTGCGCGACCCGCCGGGTGTCGGCGAGGGACCGCTCGCCCCAGCCCTCGTTGTACGGCGTGTACGCGATCACGGCGGGTGAGCTGCGGTGCTCGTCGACGATCTCGCGCGCCTCGGCCTCGAACTGCGCCTGCTGCGCGTCGGTGGGGTCGACGTCCTGTGCGGTCAGCGACGGGATGTCCTGCCAGACCAGCAGGCCGAGCCGGTCGGCGTGGTAGAACCAGCGCTGCGGTTCGACCTTGATGTGCTTGCGCACCATGTTGAAGCCCAGGTCCTTGTGCTTCTGCAGGTCGAAGGCGAGCGCGGCGTCGGTCGGCGCGGTGTAGAGCCCGTCCGGCCAGAAGCCCTGGTCGAGGGTGCCGACCTGGAACACGAACTGGCCGTTGAGCTTGGGGCGCAGCACCCCGTTGACGAGACCGGTGGTGATCTCCCGCATGCCGAAGTAGTGCGTGGTCCGGTCCACCACGGCGCCGGCGGCGTTGCGCACCGTCACCCGGAGGTTGTAGAGGAACGGGTCATCGGGTGACCAGCGGCGCGCGTTGGGCACGGGCACGGTGAACTCGGTGAAGCCGCCGGTGGCCGAGCCGACCACAGTGGCGCCGTTCAGCGCCTCGGCGAGCACGCTGTGGCCGCTCACGTCGCCCCTGGTGAAGACCCGGACCCGCACGGTGTTGGTGCTCAGGTTCGGGTAGAGGTCCACGCTGCTGATCGAGGCGGCGGGCACCGGCTCCATCCACACCGTCTGCCAGATGCCGGAGCTGGGGGTGTAGAAGATCCCGCCGGGTGTCTTGGTCTGCTTGCCGATGGCGGGCAGGCTGCCGTTCTGCCGGGTGTCGGTGGGGTCCCAGACCTTCACGACGATCTCGTTCGCCCCGGCGGTGAGCTGGGCAGTCACGTCGAAGGTGAAGGCGTCGTAGCCACCGGTGTGCGCACCGACCCGGACACCGTTGACCCAGACGGTGCTCTGCCAGTCGACGGCGCCGAAGTGCAGCAGGGTCCGCCGGCCCGACCAGTTGGCCGGGATGGTGACGGTGCGTCGGTAGAACAGGTAGTTGCGGTTGTCGTTGGCGGCCCGTTGGATGCCGGACAGGGCGCTCTCCACCGGGAACGGCACGTTGACCCGCTCGGGCAGGTTGGTGCCGAACTGCGGGGCGTCGTCGGTGGTCGACTGGCGTAGCTGCCACTCGCCGTTGAGGTTGAGCCAGTCCGGCCGCGTCATCTGCGGTCGCGGGTACTCGGGCAGTGGGGTGCCGGCGAGGGCCTGGCTGGTCCAGGGGGTGGTCAGTGGCGGCGTCTTGGCCGGTGCGGCGGACGCCGACGAGGAGGGCGCGGCGAGAAAGCCGGCCACCACCGCGAGGACGAGCAGCAGGGGCAGGGCGGGGCGGATGGGGACGTGACGTGTCATGCCGTCTCCGAGGGGGGCGGGTTGCCACGGGCGGTGCAGCCAGGCCCGAAGCGCGTGGGTGGTGGGCATCGGGTGGTCATTGACGGGGGACGGGCGTCAGCGACGGACGTCGGGTGGGATCTCCACCCGCCGACGGTGGTCGGCATATTGACATCTGTCTTCGCCTGTATAACGTTATAGAGCCGCGCTGGGCGTCCCGTCAATGCTTGTTCGTCGATGCCCGGCCGGCCCGCCGGTCGACGTCGCGAAAGGGTGGTGGATGGGCGTCAGCCTGAAGGACATCGCCCAGCGCGCCGGTGTCTCGCTGGCTACTGTCTCGAACGTGGTGAACGGGTACCGCCCGGTGGGGGAGCGGACCCGACAACGGGTGCAGCAGGCGATCGACGAACTCGGTTACAGCCCCAACCTCGGTGCCCGGCACCTGCGCCGCGGTCGCACCGGCCTGATCGCCCTGGCTGTCCCGGAGCTGACCAACCCCTACTTCGCCGAACTCGCCGAGATCGCCATCTCCGAGGCCGCCGGGCTCGGCTACACCCTCGTCATGGAGAACACCGCCGCCGACCGGGAGGCGGAGCTGGCGCTCCTCGACGGCACCCGGCAGCGCGTCATCGACGGCCTGATCCTCAGCCCGGTGCGCATCGGCCGGGAGGAGGTGCTGGCCCGCACCGCCGGCGGGCCGCTCGTGCTGATCGGTGAGGGCGTCTACGACGTGCCGCACGACCACATCGCCATCGACAACGTCGCGGCCAGCCACGCGGCGATCCGGCATCTCGTGGCGATCGGCCGTCGCCGGATCGCGTTCATCGGCGCCACCGCTGGCGGCGACCGGCAGTCGGCCCACCTGCGGGTCCGGGGCTACCGGGAGGCCCTGGCGGCGGCCGGCCTGCCGTACCGACCGCTGTTGGTCGCCCGCACCGACGCGTTCGGCCGGCTCGACGGCAGGCGGGCCATGCACGACCTCCTCGCTCGCGGTGACCGGCCGGACGCGGTGTTCGCCTACAACGACCTGGTCGCCATCGGCGCGCTGCGGGCGCTGGCCGAGGCCGGCCACCGGGTTCCCGAGGACGTCGCGGTGGTCGGCATCGACGACATCGAGGACGGGCGGTTCAGCGCACCGACCCTCACCACCATCGCCCCGGACAAGAGGGAGATCGGCCGTCTCGCGGTACGCCGTCTCGTCGCCCGCATCGAGGGCGCGGAGGTCGCGGGGCCGCTGAGCGTGCAGACACCGTTCCGCCTCATCCGCCGGGAGAGCACGGGCACCCCGGGCGGCTGACAACCGGTCGCACCGGCGCACCGGGCGAGATCCATAACGCCGGTGGTACGACCCAGAGAGGATGACCCGCGAGATCCATAACTCTCAATATGATGACCGCTATCTCGACTGCGGTGCGCTCACGAGGCGCGCCACCCTGATGCGGAGGAATGCATGGTTCGCTGGCGTACCCTCACTGGCCTGCTGGCCACCGCGTTGGCCGCGGTGACCGCGGCCAGCCTCACCCTCACCGCGCCGGCCGCCGCGGCCGACAGCCCCGTGACGCCGACCGTCGTCGGCGGCACCCGCGCCGCGCAGGGCGAGTTCCCGTTCATGGTGCGTCTCTCGATGGGCTGCGGCGGGGCGCTGTACAGCCCCCGGCTGGTGCTCACCGCGGCGCACTGCGTGGGCTCGACCGGCACCAACACCAGCATCACCGCGACGCTCGGGACGGTCGACCTCCAGTCGTCCAGCCGGATCACCGTCCGGTCCAACTACGTCTACCGGGCCCCCGGCTACAACGGCGCGGGCCGTGACTGGGCGCTGATCCGCCTGGCCAGCCCCGTCACCGGGCTGAGCACGCTGCCGATCGCCACCACCACCGCGTACGACAGCGGCACCTTCACCGTCGCCGGCTGGGGTGCCGCGCGGGAGGGCGGCGGCCAGCAGCGGTACCTGCTCAAGGCGACGGTGCCGTTCGTCAGCGACTCCGTGTGCAACGCCAACTACGGCGGCGACCTCATCCCCGCCCAGGAGATCTGCGCCGGCTACGCCAGCGGCGGCACCGACACCTGCCAGGGCGACTCGGGTGGTCCGATGTTCCGCCGCGACGCCAACAACGCCTGGATCCAGGTCGGCATCGTCAGTTGGGGCAACGGCTGCGCCCGGCCCAACTACCCCGGCGTCTACACCCAGGTGAGCTACTTCGCCTCGTCGATCGCCTCGGCCGCGGCCAGCCTCGGCGGCTGACCGTACGACCGCGGCCAGCCTCGGCGGCTGACCGTACGACCGCGGTCAGCCTCGGCGGCTGACCGCACGCCCACTCGGGCGGTCCGGACGGCACGGTCCGGGCCGCCCGTTCGCGTCGTGCCCACGGGCGGGCGGCGAGTGGGCCACCCGACAGAAACGGCGGGCCGTCAGTGCGACGCCGGCCGCAGCGGCGATGATGGGCCGGTGAAGATCCTGTCCATCCAGTCGTCGGTCGCCTACGGCCACGTCGGCAACTCGGCGGCGGCCTTTCCGCTGCAACGCCTCGGGCACGAGGTCTGGCCGGTCCTGACCGTGCACTTCTCCAACCACACCGGGTACGGCGCGTGGCGGGGCCCGACGCTCCCCGCGGCGGACGTGGCGGAGGTGATCGCCGGAATCGGGGACCGCGGGGTCCTCGGCGACGCCGACGCGGTGCTCTCCGGCTACCAGGGCGACCCGGCGGTGGGCGCGGTGATCCTGGACGCGGTGGCGACGGTGAAGGCCGCCAACCCGGACGCCGTGTACTGCTGCGACCCGGTGATGGGCGACGCCGGCCGGGGCATGTTCGTCCGGCCCGGAATTCCGGAGTACCTCCGCGACACCGTCGTGCCCCGTGCGGACATCATCACGCCGAACCACTTCGAGCTGGACTTCCTCGCCGGCCGCACGACGACATCGCTGGCCGAGGTGCTCGACGCTGTCGACGTGGTGCGCGCGAACGGGCCACGGCACGTCCTGGTGACCAGCGTGCTGCACGGCGACCTGCCGCCGGACTCGCTGGAGGTGGTGGCGGTCTCCGACGAGGGCGCCTGGGCGGTGACCACACCGCTGCTGCCGATCAACCCGAACGGTGGGGGCGACGTCACCGCGGCGCTGTACCTCGCGCACCTGTGCACGACCGGCTCACCCGCGACCGCGCTGGAACGCACCATCGCCTCCGTCTACGCCGTGCTCGAGGCGACTGTCGCGGCCGGCACCCGGGAGATCCAGCTGATCGCGGCGCAGGACGTGATCGCCGACCCGCCGACCCGCTTCGCCGCCCGCCGGCTGCGCTGACGGCGGGTCGGGCCGCACGGGTCGGCGACGGTCAGCGGCCCTCGGGGACGGCCATCTCACCGAGCAGCGACCAGTCCTCCTGCGGCACCGTGGCGTTCACGATGCGCGGGGTCTCGGCGAGGTGCGGCGGAAGGGTCTCCTGGGCCGCGCGGAAATGGGCGGACTGCACGTGGGCCGCACCGGCCTGGTCGTCGCGGAACGCCTCGACCAGCACGTACTCGGTCGGGTCGTCCACACTGCGGGACCAGTCGAACCACAGGCAGCCCGGCTCGGCGCGGGTCGCCTCGGTGAACTCGGCGGCGATCTGCGGCCACCGGTCGGCGTGCTCGGGCCGGATCCGGAACTTGGCGGTAATGAAGATCATGGCCTCAGGCTACCCAGCCGGGCGGGCCCGGGCGACGACCTCCTCGGGGGTCAACGGCGCCTTCGGGTGGTGGGTCAGGCACAGCGGGGTGCGGACCTTGACGAACGAGAATCCCTCCCCGGCGGCGTAGAACTCACCGCTGTTGAGCAGGCCGATGTCCGGCAGCCGTCCACCCTTGGCCTCGGCGAGCTGCCGGGCCGCGTCGATCTGCGCCGGCGCGTTGAGCAGCCCGAAGAACTGCGTGGTCGCGTTGCCGGAGATCTGGTTGTGCAGACCCTTGGGCGCCTGCGTGGCGAAGACCAACCCGAGCCCGTACTTGCGGGCCTGCGAGGCCAGCGCGATCGTGCTGGCGGTGCAGGCCGTGGTGGCGGTCGAGGGCGCGAGCGTCTGCGCCTCGTCCATCACGAACAACCCACCCAGCGGTCGGTCACCGGCGGGGTGCCGTTTGATCCACGCGAAGAGCGCCATCTGCAACTGGTTGACGAAGCTCTGCCGCTCCTGATCGGAGGTGAGGCCGACGAAGCTGATCACCGACACCCGGGCCCGTCGCCCGGCCGACGGTGTCAGCAGCAGCCCTGGATCGGCAGGTGCGCCCACCCCGCCGAAGAGGGGATCGGTGACCATCGCCGCCTTGAGCGCCTCGGCCAACTCCTCGGCGAGCTTCCCGGCGCGGGCCAGCCGACTGACCCCGTCGGGCAGGTCGGTGAGGAACTCGGTGAAGCCGGGCAGGCCCACCATCCCGCTTCGCGCGTACGCCTGGAGGGCCTCGGTGAGGACGGCCTTGCCCTGCTGGGCGAGCCGGCTGGAGCGGTCCACGCCGGCCCGAGGCGCGAGCGCTTCCACGGCGGAGCGGACGGCCTGGTCGAACTCGTCCGGCCAGTCCCGCAGGGAGGTGAAGTCGGGCAGCGGTTGGAAGCTCAGCGGCCGACCGGCGGTGACCCGGGGCGTCCAGACCACCACCTCGGTGTGCGCGAGGTAGTCGGTGGCCCGTTCGGCGTCGCCGGGGCCCCAGCCGTCGGGCGGGTCGGGCCAGGCGTCACCGAGCCGGGCCAGGTCGTTGTTGGGGTCGAGAACGATCGCGGAGACACCCGCGCGGGCGCACTCCTCGACCAGCCGACGGATGAGCACGGTCTTGCCCGAGCCCGAGCCGGCGAACACCACGGCGTGCCGGCGCAGCGACTCCAGGGGCACCGTGAACGGGTGACCACCGTCGACGGTCCGCCCCAGCCCGACGGCCCGACCGTCCTCGTCGACAGCGGGGTCGACCGGGTCCGCGGGCGCCGAGCTGCTCGACTGACCGGCTGCCACCTCGCCGACCGGCGTGTCCGCGGCGTCGGGACCGGGGCCACCCGACGGTGGCTCGCCGTCGTCGGGCGTCGTCGACCCGGCCGCACCGCGCGTCCCGTCGGGCCCGGGCAGGACCGTCCGGAACAGCTCGGTGCCGCTGGCCGGACGGCGGGCCACCAGCCACTCCTGCAACGCCGTGGACGGCTCGGCCGCCATCACCCGCAGTGCCGCGAAGACCCGCAGGTCCGCCTCCGGCACGGCGCACCGCAGACCGCCGGCCGCGTCGAAACCGGTCAACACCTCGGTCGTACGCTTCCCGGTCGGCCACGGACCGTTGCGCAGCAGGACCAACCGCCGTTGGGGCAGGTCCCGGTCCAACCCGGCCAGGGTGCACGCCGCCTTGACCCGGGCGGTCACGGCGATGGCATTCGGGTGCGCGATGGCCCGGAAGCACCAGTGCGCCTCGTTCTCGGTGGCCTCGTCGAGCACCTCGATCAGCCGCCCGTGCAGCGCGGGCTTGCGACCGGGCGGCGGATCGTACTTGTAGGTGGCGCCGGTCGGCGCCTGCTCGGCGATCCACGCGGCCAGGCCGGCGGCGAGCAGCGGCGGCATGTGCACGTCCTCGCCGGCCGGGTCGACGGCGGCCGACACGTCCGCGGCCGCGACCAGATCGGCGAACCGTGCGTCCAACTCGTGCAGGCGGCGCTCGTCAGTCGTCGGGTCACCGGAAGCGGCACGGACGGCGCTCACCGCCGGCGTGGACTCGGCGCCGTCGATGAGCCGGTCCAGCTCGACCACCTCGTCGCGGTCCCGGCACCAGGCGAGGTGGCGGTCCACCCGGCGAAGCAGCGCGCGTGGGGTCAGGGTGGGTGCGTCGGCGAAGGCGGCGGGTGCGATCGGCCAGGTGGGGTGCGGTGGCACGAAGCGTGGGCCGGCGAAGGCGGCGGCGAGACGCTTCGCCACGATCGCCTGCCCGATCTCCGGGGTGGGGATCCGGTCCGGCAGGGTCGCCGTGCGGAAGCGGTCGCCGACCGGGGTGGGCGCGGTGCGGGTCATCAGCACCCAGGTGTCCGGCAGGCACGAGACCACGACAAGCGTGCGGCGGGTGATGTCGCGGAGCTTGAGCAGGCCGTCGGCAATCGGGCCGAGCATCTTGGCCTGGCCGTCCTCCAGCCCCTGGTGCTGGTTGAGCAGTGACGTGCTGGTCTGGGCGAACAGCGTGTCGAGCTGGTCCACGGCGATGACCGTCGGGTCCAGGGTCAGCGCCATCAGCCGGGAGATGTCCTGCACGACCTGCTGCGGCGTGCGGATCGCGGCGCTCAAGCCCCACGCCGCCCGCGCCGCCGGGTCACCCGGTTCGGAGATCAGGTGGGCGTAACCGACGTCCTGCGCCTCGAAGTCGACAGCACCGTGCAGGACGAGCGCCCGAGCGGTGTCCTGGGCGTCCCGCCCGACCTCCCGATCGCGCTCACGCAGCGCCCAGATGAAGGTGTCGAGCTGGGCGCGGGTCACCGGCCGGGCCCCGGCGACCGCGTCGCGGACCTCCACCGGCAGGCCGAGCTGCGGGGTGAGCCGACGGAGGAAGGTCTTCAGCTGGGTGCCCCAGCCGACATGGGCGCGGCCCATCCCCTCCACCAGGGCCAGGGCCACACTTTCCCAGAACGTCTTGCCACTGACCATGTCGACCAGGAAGAAGTAGCCACCGTCGCGCTGGATCCGTTCGCGCACCGCCCCGAGCAGGTGCGTCTTGCCGGCGCCCGCGCGGCCCTGCATGGCCACCCCGAGCGGCATGCTCGTGTCGTCGGTGCGGGCCCGCGCCACCCCGCGCAGGATCTCGGCCGCCACCTTCTCGTGCAGCTCCGGCACGTTGTGCGGGCTGGGTCGCCAGACGTCGTCCGGGGTGACCGCCGGGTTGAGACTCACCGCTTCCAGCGCGGCCCGCTGGTCGTCGGAGATCATGCCGGGCCGATCGCCAGGGCGTGGTTGTCCTCGTTCCCGATGCGGACGGCCGCGGCCCGGTCCCGTGCGGTCAGCGACTTGGTGTTCGCCACCGGAATGATGCGGACGTCCTCCCGACCGACCATCGCCCGCAGCGCGGCGTCCAGGGCATCCCGGTCGGTGTCGGCGAGCTGCTCGCGGACGTCGGCGAGGCCGACCCAGGCGCCCGGGGCGGTGGCCAGATCACGGTACGCCGACCGGACCAGCGCCTCGACCTCCGCTGCGGGCACCGGTGTGACCGCAGCGGGGGCCGGTGCCTCGTGCCGAGGCTCACTGGCCGCCAGCGCCGGTGCCCCGGTCTGCTTGAAGAAGTCGCCGTGGCTGACCCGCAGCCGGTCCAGCGAACGGTGCAGGTTGGACAGCACGACGAAGAGCGACCGCGTGGTCGAGCCGCCCTGCTTGGGCGGCGCGGAGCTGTGCAGCTGACGGGCCACCCGCCAGCCCTCGTCGGTCAGCTCGTGGGCGAACGGTCGGTGCGTCCGATCGGTGTCGACCAGGCCCAGGTCGACGAGCTTCGTGTTGTCCTTACCGGTCAGCGTGAAACCGGCCAGCTCTTTCAGCTCGACGTTGGTGAGTCGGCGCGCCTCGACCATCAGCACCACGAGGGCGTTGATCTGGTTCGGCGTCAGGTGCGGGACGTCCGCCGGGCTCGTCATGATGTCTCATCTCCGTGGGGGTGCGTGCCGCCCGCGCGTCGCCGGGCCAGCAGCCGACGGATCCCGTCGACCACCGCCGGCGCGTCGGTGAGGACCTGCTCGTTGGTGAAGCGGAGCACGTCCAGCCCGAGGAGTTGCAGCTGCACGTCCCTCCGCCGATCGTTGGCGAAAGCGATTCGCCCACGATGCTCCGGGCCGTCCACCTCGACCGCAAGACCCTCCGTGGGCCAAAACAGATCCAGTCGGTACGCCGTACCCAGGACATGCCACTCGTAGGTCTGGTTCCACCGCCGGCCGCGGGCCCAGTCGTGCGGTGCGAGCGCGCGTTCCAACGCCTGCTCGGCGGCGCTGTCGCCGCGCGGCACGCCCGCGATCGGCGGCCAGGCCAACACCGTCGACCCCGGCTCGGCGGGGGTGGCCGGAAGCCGTTCGATAGTGCTGGTCAGCTCGGCGAATCGTGGCGGCAGCAGCAGCGGCACCGACCGCACCCGGTCGGCATGGCGCAGTGGCCCGCCGGCCAACCAGACCGTGACGTCGCCGTGCCGCACCAGCCACTCGGCGGCGGCCACCAGTGTCCGCTCGGCGTCCGCCTCCAGATCGGGCAGGGCCACGATGAGCAGGCAACTCTCCCGGTGGTACGCCTCGGCGATCACGCGCGCGAGCCCGGCGGCGCGTACCCCGGGGGCGAAGCGGGACCGGCCGGCGGGGTGGCGCGGACCGCGCAGCCCTCGCTCGGCGAGGTCGGCCAGGAACGGGCCGAAGTGTCGGGAGCGGGCGGCGGTGCGGGCCGCGAGGGCGCGCACCGCCGCCATGCCGAGGCTGCCCTCGCTGTCGACATGGTCGGCCCCGGTCAGCCAGCGGGGGAACATCGTGAGGGCCGCGGTGTCGAGTTGGTCGAGCAGGGCGTCCACGAGGTCGCCGAGCGGACCCACCAGCGTGGGCCGGTAGTGCACGATCGCGGGCGCCGCCGCCGGCAACGGGTCGAGTGCCACCCGCAGCAACTCCGGGTCGACGCCCGGCAGGTGACTCACCCGCCGCGTCGGTGGGGCTGCCCACCAGGCACCGATGGCGTCGCCGTTGGCCCGGACGGGGTGCGCCATGCCGGCACCCTACGACAGAGGCGGGCCCGACCGGGCCCCCTCGGTGTGCTCGCCGTCAGCGCAGCCGGCGGATGTCGCCGTACGCGCGGTAGTAGCCACCGCGGCTGGACTCCCGCACCTCGGTCACCAGGTAGCGGGCGCCCGGCTCGCGGATCCCCTTGGGGAACTGCACGGACCAGTCGCGCCGGTAACCGTCGGACAGCACCTGAACCCGCAGCCGCCCCCGATCGTCCAGGCACTGCACCACGACGCCCGCGCCCGCGTCGCTGGTCACCTCGACCATCGTCGGTTGCACCGGCTGGGGCGCCTGACGGGGGGCCTTGATGTCGCGCACCTGCGGCACGTCCCCGGCCTGCGCCGCGCGGATCGCCGGCTCACTCGCGTCGATGCAGGCCAGGTGCCCACCGGTGGTGACGACGTAGAGCCGGTCGTCGTGGTACTGCATGGAGTACGCCGAGCCGCAGCCGGTGCCGAGCTTCCACAGCCGGGTGCCCGCCGAGTCGAAGCAGTAGATCGAGGACTGGCTGTCACCGGCGAAGACGTACCGGCCGCCCTCGGCGGTGGCGCAGGAGAAGACCGGGGCGTCGCAGCGGTAGGTGCGCTCGTGCCGACCCGACTTGGACAGCCGCACCACCTCGCGGGTGCCCGTCCCGGCGAACACACTGCCCTGCTCCTGCCAGCCGAAGAGCACCGAGCCGGTTCTGGTGTGCCACAGCTCCCCGCCGGTACGCCACTCGTAGCCGGTCACGCCCTGCGAATGGCCGTGGTAGATGGCGTTGTCGTCGCAGCGCACCATCCAGGCCGAACGCCCCCGCCCGGGGCGTCGCCACAGGAACTCGTCCTCGTGGTCGACGGCGGTGATCCCGCCGTCGGCGTCGGAGACGCCGAGGACGCCGTCGTGGATGTCGAGCCAGT
The DNA here is from genome assembly GCF_000718515.1 of Micromonospora parva. Taxonomy (GTDB): domain Bacteria; phylum Actinomycetota; class Actinomycetes; order Mycobacteriales; family Micromonosporaceae; genus Micromonospora; species Micromonospora parva. The sequence goes on from NZ_JNZS01000022.1 coordinate 23,168, forward strand.
AGATGTCGATCTCCGGGGCGATCGCGTACGCCACCCGGGGCACCTTGCCGGACAGGTCGTAGACGTTGCCGTCGTCGCAGCCGGCGTAGATCCAGGCGTCGTCGGCGACGATGCACTTCACCCCGTCGGGCAGGCGGACCTGGCCGCGCACCTGGGCGTCGTGGCCGAGCGTGGTGATGACGCCGTGCTCGTTGCCGACCATGCAGTGCTGCCCGTCGACGAAGATGCCGAAGGCGGGAGCGCCGGAGTCGTAGCGCCAGAGCACCGGGGCGGTGTGAGCGGTGGAGCGGGTGCTCACGATCTGCCGCCGTGACACGGTGCGCTTCTGACGGACGCCGGGGACGGCCGGCGCGTAGCCCTTGCGGATCTTCTCCCCGATCTTCTTCGCCGCGGCGGCCCGGGCCCGGGCGTTGTCCGGATAGGCGCTCGCCTTGACCTGCCCCTGGTCGCCGATCCGGCCGTAGCGCACCGTCAGCGTGGCGTTGTCGACGATGACCTCGTAGAACTTGTGCGCACCGTCCACTTCGGACAGTTCGAGGTAGGTCGTCTCCTGGGACATGGGGGGCCTCCGAGGGTCAGCGAGCGGCCAGATCCGGCCGGCGCGGCGACAGTGACCACACGTTAACGGCGACCTCCGACAGAATCGGCGTGCGGAAATCGCAGCGCGTCGTCGCGGAGGACGGCGTGCGCGCCGACGGTCTGGTTGACGATCTGCGTCACCCGTACGTCGACAGCGATGCTGGCCAGCGCCACCGCGTCCGCGCGGCTGAGGCCGTGCAGCCGCTGCATCAGTGTCAGCATCGACTCCAGGGCGGTGAAGGTGGCGTCGTCGAGGGAGGCACCGACGCCCAGGGTCAGCCACGCGTCGGGGGTGCGGGCCACCGGACCGGTGACCGGGAAGTCGTCGCGTACGTCGAAGGTCAACGTCACCTCGTCCATCGGGCACTCGATCGCGGTGCCGCCGACCTCGCCGTCACCCTGTGCGGCGTGACCGTCCCCGACGGAGAACAGCGCGTCGTCCACCGGGATCGGCAGCAGCAGGGTGCTGCCGGCGGTGAGGTCCCGGCAGTCCAGATTGCCGCCGTAGGGGCGCGGCGGGATCGTCGAGTGTCGTCCCGGCTCGGCGGGTGGCATGCCGAGCACTCCCATGAAGGGCCGCAGCGCGACCGAGTGGCCATGCTGGTTGCGGCCGGTCATCGTCTCCGGGTCCAGCGTCCAGGCGTGCACCACAGGTTGTTCCTGCACGCCGTAGCGCTGGTTGAACACGCTCGGCCAGCCGCCGGCCACCGTGGTTCCCCAGGTGGCCGGGGTGATCGCGTCGATGCGTACCGCGAGGGTCTGGCCGGCGCGCGCACCGCGGACCGCGACCGGACCGATCAGGGCGTGTCCGTGGTCGGGCCGGTGCTGCGCGACCCGGGGGGCGGTCCCGGTTCGGCCCGCCGGGGTACGGGCCGGCGGACCACCAGCAGTCCAGCGTGCGGTAGGTGACGGTGTCGCCGGGGTCGATGGTGAGCACCGGCGGGAGATCGGGGGAGAAGTGGCCGTGCAGGCTGTCATCTGAGGGGATGAGGGTGTGTCGCATCAGTGCAGGCTAGTGGCGGCTGGTCCGCGCGCCGGGCCGCCAGGTGCGCGGTGGGTGCCGGGCGCACCCACCGCGCACGTCTCAACCTGGGCGATGTCAACCCGAGGTGCAGGAGCGGATCTGTGGGCGGGCGCTGCTGTTGCCGTTGGTCATCGTGGTGAAGCCGAAGGTGTTGCCGCTGCCGTTGGACCGCATCGTCATGACGGTGCCGCTGCTGTCCCAGGTGGCGGTGCCGTTCCAGACGGTGGAGATCCGTTGGGGTGAGGTGATGGCCACGACGACGGTCCACGTGTTGGCGCCGCTGACAGTGACCGACGTGTTGTACCGGTCGCCCCAGACGTTCGTGGTCGCGGCGGTCGCGGTGCAGGTGCCGCCGGCGGGCGGCGGGGTGGTGGTGGGCGGCGGCGTGGTGCCGTCCGGCGCGACGGCGCGGCCGGTGGACGGCGAGATCATGCCGGGGCACAGGTTGCGGCTGGTCAGGTTGGCCATGATCTGGGGGATCGCGTCGCGGGTGTTCTGGATCCCGTCGTGCATCAGGATGACCTGACCGGCCTGGAGCCGGCTCGCGTTGGCCACGATCTGGCTGACGCTGGCGCCGTTCCAGTCCTGGGAGTCCACGTCCCAGATCACCTGACGCATGCCCAGTGACGACGCGACGGACTGCAGGGTGGAGTTGGTCTCGCCGTAGGGCGGCCGGAACAGAACCGGTCGGCTGCCGGTCGCCGACTGGATCGCCGAGCTGGTCTGGGACAGGTCCGACTGCATCTGCGCCTGGGACATCGAGGTCATGTGGGCGTGGTTCCAGCTGTGGTTGGCGACCCACATGCCGGCGGACACCTGGGCCTGCGCGGCCGACGGGTTGTTCTGGACGTTCTGCCCGACGTTGAACATCGTGGCCCGTACGCCGTTGGCGCGCAGCACGTTCAGCAGCGCGCTGGTGCTGCCGGTCGGACCGTCGTCGAAGGTGAGGCCGACGTAGCCGTTGCAGGTGGCGGCGCTCGACGGGGTCGAGGTGGCCGCGAGGACGACACCGCACATGGCGACCGCGGTGGCGAGGACGGCGAGCGCCGCGCGCAACCGCCGGGACCACAGCGCCGTGCGAGGGAAGAGCCTGCTCATCTGGTGCCCCTTCGCGCAGACCCGGACACGCCCTGGATGTGGGCAGCACAGTCCGGACAGGTGTGGATGGGTGGGTAGCTGGAGCCGATACCGCAGCGAAGCCGATCGCATTGACCTCAGTGGATCGGAGTATTACAGCGAGAATTCCAGCACGTCAACAACTTCCGGAAAATCACCGGAACAACTCAGGCACGCATCCGGGTGTTGGCCAGGCATGCCGTGATCGGGCCCGAGTTCTCGCGGCATCCCGGTCTCGCGGGCCGACGCGGTCAGGGGTGCTGTGCTCCGGAAAGTGCCTGGAAGTACCGGTCACCGGTCGCCGGGCCCGCACTCACCCGGCCACCACCGCAATAGTAAAGAGTGTGAACAGAAGATGTTACAGTCATCCCGGTCGATGTCCGTCCGGATTTCGGCCAGTGAGGTCCCAGAAAGGAGTGATCACATGACAAGACTGCGCGCGCTGGTCGCGCTGGTGGCACTGATCGTCGCCGGTGGACTGGTTGCGGTCATCCCGGCCACCGCCGCGTCGGCAGCGGCCTGCTCGGCATCGTGGCAGGCCTCGGCCGTCTACTGGGGAGACGCACAGGTCTCCCACAACGGCCGCAACTACCGGGCGAAGTGGTGGACCCAGAACGAGGCCCCGCCGGGTACGACAGGCGTCTGGGAGGACCTCGGAGTGTGCGGCGGAGGCACCACGCCACCCACCGGGGGGACCTGCAGCTACCCGAACTGGACGGCCGGAACCTGGTACGCCGCCGGGGCGATCGTGCGGTACACCAACGGTCTCTACTACATCGCCGAGCACGACAATCCCGGGTACGACCCGATCGTCAGCACCTGGTACTGGGAGCCCTACACCTGCGGCGGCCAGCCCCCGACCACCCCGCCGCCCACCAACCCGGGCGGCTTCGTGGTGACCGAGGCCCAGTTCAACCAGATGTTCCCGGGCCGCAACTCGTTCTACACGTACTCCGGACTCGTCGCCGCGCTCAGCGCCTACCCGGCGTTCGCGCGCACCGGCAGTGCCACCGTCCAGCGGCAGGAGGCCGCCGCCTTCCTGGCCAACGTTTACCACGAGACCGGCGGGCTGGTGCACATCGTCGAGCAGAACACCGCCAACTACCCGCACTACTGCGATCCCGGCCAGTCGTACGGCTGCCCCGCCGGGCAGGCCGCCTACTACGGGCGGGGGCCGATCCAGCTCAGTTGGAACTTCAACTACAACGCCGCCGGTAACGCCCTCAACCTGCCGCTGTTGACCAACCCGTGGCTGGTGCAGACCGACGCCGCGGTGGCCTGGAAGACTGGTATCTGGTACTGGATGACCCAGAACGGGCCGGGCACCATGACCGCCCACAACGCGATGGTCAACGGCGCCGGGTTCGGGCAGACGATCCGCAGCATCAACGGCTCGATCGAGTGCAACAACGGAAACCCCGCCCAGGTGCAGAGCCGTGTCACCAGGTACCAGCAGTTCGTCGGCATCCTCGGCGTGCCCGCCGGAGCCAACCTCTACTGCTGATTCGTGCCCGGGCCTCGGCGTACGTCCTCGGACGGCGTCGAGGCCCGGCACGTCGGCCGCCGGGCCCGGTGCGGGCGGTGGCCGTTTCGACCCGGTCAACCCGTTGACACGGCCGTGTTGCGCCCGGAACTATCAGCGGCAGTCCACTGCCCCGATCTTGTTGCTCACGAACTCTGATGACAACGATGTCAGGGCCTGACCCCCACTCGCTCCACACTGCCCAGACGTTCGACGTACTCGACCCCGTTCGAGTCGAAAGGCCCCGTCCCTCATGTCGCACAGACCACTTGCGAGCCCCCGCTCGCCCCCCTGATCGCGGCGACGACAGCCGCCCTGCTACCGCTGGGCCTGCTCGTCGCCGCGCCCCTGGCCAACGCCGCGACCCCGGCAACGCCGGGCGACTTCGCGTCCTCGTTCGAGTCCGCCGACCCCAAGCCCGCCACCGGCACCGTCGAGGTCGGCGCGAACGGACAGCCGATCCAGGGCAACCTGAGCGGCAACGTCTCGACGCTGCCCGGCAGCCAGCTCGGCCAGGTCACCGCCGTGACCGCGAGCGACGAGCACCTGCCGAGGGAGATCGCCGCTAACCTCACCGACGAGGAGCCGTCGACCAAGTGGCTCACGTTCGCGAAGACCGGTTGGGTGACCTACCAGCTCGCCAAGCCGACGACGGTGGTCCGCTACTCGCTGACCGCCGCCAACGACGCACCAGGGCGAGACCCCAGGGACTTCGTCATCCAGGGGTCGAACGACGGCAGCACCTGGACCGATCTGGACAAGCGCACCGGCGAGAAGTTCCGCGGGCGCTTCGCGACGAACAAGTACAGCTTCACCAACACGACCGCGTACGGCTTCTACCGGCTGAACGTCACCGCCAACTCCGGTGACACGCTCGTGCAGCTCGGCGACTGGAACATCAGCGACGGCTCGGATGTCCGCCCGCCGACCACGCCCATGGTCAGCGTGGTCAGCGCCGGTCCGTACGACGGGTACACCACGAAGCCGGACGCCGGCTTCACCGGGCTCGCCGCGCTGCGCTACGCCGGCGGCGCCCTGGCCGGTGGCCGCTCGTACGGGACCAACAAGCTCTTCGACGTGAACATCCCGGTCGGGCCGAAGACCCGACTGTCGTACAAGATCTTCCCTGAGTTCACCGATGGGGACGGTCAGTACCCGTCCACCTACGCCGCGCTCGACCTGCACTTCACCGACGGCAGCTACCTGAGTGGGCGCTCACCCGTCGACCAGCACGGCAACCTGCTCACCGGCCCCGGTCAGGCTGCCTCGAAGGCACTCTTCGCCGACCAGTGGAACCTGGTGCAGACCGACCTCGGCACCATCGCGCGCGGCAAGACGATCGACCGCATCCTGCTCGCGTACGACCACCCCAAGGCCACCGGGGAGACCCGCTTCCAGGGCTGGCTCGACGATGTCGAGGTGGAGGCCAACCCGGCGTCCATCGACGGCTCGAAGCTGACCAACTACGTCGACACCCGACGGGGCACCAACTCGACGAGCGGTTTCTCGCGCGGCAACAACCTGCCGATCACCGCGGTGCCGAACGGCTTCAACTTCTTCACCCCGGTGACCGACGCGGACTCCGACTCCTGGGAGTACGAGTACCACCGGATCAACAACGCGGCCAATCTGCCGATGCTGCAGGGCCTCGCGATCTCCCACGAGCCGAGCCCGTGGATGGGTGACCGCAACCAGATGTCGGTCATGCCGGTCGCCGGCGACCGGTCACTCACCGGTGATCCCGCCAGCCGCGCCCTCGCCTTCAGCCACGACGACGAGACCGCGCAGCCGGACCTCTACCGGGTGAAGCTGGAGAACGGCCTGATCGCCGAGGTGTCGCCCACCGACCACGCCGGGATCATGCGGTTCACCTTCCCCGCCGGGCAGGCGACCGGAAGCCTCGTCTTCCACAACGGCACCTTCACCATCGGCACGGACGGCACGTTCACCGGGTGGGTGGACAACGCCAGCGGCCTGTCGGCCGGCCAGACCCGGATGTTCGTCTCCGGCGCGTTCGACCGGGCGCCGACGGCGAGCGCCGCGACGTCCGCCACCTTCGACGTCACCAGGAGCCGGGAGGTGACGATGCGTCTCGCGACGTCGTTCCTCTCCGTCGACCAGGCGCGCAGGAACCTCGACCTGGAGGTCACCGGCAAGAGCTTCGACCAGATCCACGCCGCCGCCACCGCCGCGTGGAAGGACCGGCTGGGCCGCGTCGAGGTGCGGGGCGCCACCGAGGCGCAGCTGGTCTCGATGTACTCGAACCTGTACCGGCTGAACCTCTACCCGAACTCGCAGTCGGAGAACACCGGCACCGCCGCCGCGCCGCGCTGGCAGTACGCGAGCCCGGTATCGGCCCCGACCGGCACGTCGACAGCCACCCACACCGGCGCGAAGATCGTCGACGGCCAGATCTACGTCAACAACGGTTTCTGGGACACCTACCGCACCGTGTGGCCCGCCTACTCGCTGCTCTACCCGGACATCGCCGCGAAGATTTCCGACGGGTTCGTCCAGCACTACCGCGACGGCGGCTGGATCGCCCGCTGGTCCTCGCCCGGTTACTCCGACCTGATGACCGGCACCAGCGCCAACGTGGCCCTGGCCCAGGCGTACCTCACCGGGGTCAAGCTGCCCGACCCGCTCGCCGCGTACGACGCCGCCGTCAAGGACGCGACCGTCGCGTCCGGGCGTCCCGAGGTCGGCCGCAAGGGCATCGAGAACTCCCTGTTCCTCGGCTACACGCCGACCTCCACTGCGGAGTCGGTGTCGTGGGCGCTGGAGGGCTACATCAACGACTTCGGCATCGGCAACATGGGTGCGGCCCTGGCCAAGGACCCGGCCACGCCGAAGTCGGAGCGCACCCGGCTCAAGGAGGAGTCGCGCTACTTCCTGGAGCGTGCCCGCAACTACGTTCACCTGTTCGACTCGAAGACGAAGCTCTTCCAGGGCCGGAACGCCGCTGGCACCTTCCGTGCCGACGACCCACTGGACTGGGGTGGCGTCTACACCGAGACGAACGGGTGGAACTTCGCCTTCACCGCGCAGCAGGACGGTCAGGGTCTGGTTAACCTGCTCGGCGGGCAGAAGGCGTTGCGCGACAAGCTCGACACCTACTTCTCCACCCCGGAGAACGCCGACCGCCCCGGCGGTTACGGCGGCATCATCCACGAGATGGTGGAGGCCCGGGCGGTACGGATGGGGCAGCTCGGCATGAGCAACCAGCCGTCGCACCACATCCCGTACATGTACAACTTCGCCGGCGCGCCGTCGAAGACCCAGGAGGCGGTCCGGGAGATCCTGCGCCGTCTCTACGTCGGCAGCGAGATCGGCCAGGGCTACCTGGGCGACGAGGACAACGGCGAGATGTCGTCCTGGTACGTCCTCAGCTCGCTGGGCATCTACCCGCTGCAGGCCGGGTCGTCCGAGTGGACGATCGGCTCTCCGCAGTTCACCAGAATGACAGTGCACCGCAGCACCGGCGACATCGTCGTCAACGCCCCGAACAACAGCGTCGCGAACGTGTACGTGCAGGACGTCAAGGTCAACGGCAAGAAGCAGCGCGGCCTCTCCCTGGACGTGTCCGCGTTCGCCAAGGGCGGCACCATCGACTTCCAGATGGGCCCCAAGCCGTCGTCGTGGGGCAGCGGCAAGAACGACGCGCCGCCATCGCTGACCAAGGGTGGCGAGGCGCCGAAGCCGTTGCAGGACGTCACCGGCCCCGGTCTCGGCACCGCGACCGCCACCGGCGGTCAGGACGCGTCGAAGCTCTTCGACGACTCGTCCACCTCGCAGCTGACCTTCACCTCGGCGACCCCCCAGATCACCTGGGCGTTCCGCGGTGGCAGGCAGAAGCCGACGTCCTACACGGTCACCTCCGGGGCCGGCGCGGGCGACCCGGCGGACTGGCGCCTGCAGGGCTCCAACGACGGCCTCACCTGGACCACTGTGGACTCCCGCACGGACCAGGTGTTCCCGTGGCGCAACCAGACCCGCCCGTACTCGATCGACAAGCCGGGACGGTTCGCGCAGTTCCGCCTCGCCGTGACGAAGACCGTCGGTGCCGCGCAGACCAACCTCGCCGAGGTGGAGCTGCTCGCCGGGGGTGACCTCGACCTCGCGGGCGGCGACATCACCGTCACGGCCACCCAGGGCGTGCACGCGACCGCCGGCGTGCCCGTCTCGGTGCCGCTGGCCACCGTCACCGGCGGTGACGCCAACGGCTACCAGGCCACCATCGACTGGGGTGACGGCACGCCGGCCACCGCCGGCACCGTGACGGTGAACTCGCGGGCCGTCTACCGCATCGATGGGTCGCACACCTACAGCACGCCGGGCTACCACCAGGCGAACGTCACGGTGACCGACGGCGAGAGCCAGAGCTCCGCGACGGTCGGCGTCGAGGTGGCGTACGCCCCGCCCTCCGGTCTCACCGCCGCGTTCGACAACCTCTGCATCGGTGACGAAGGGGTCCTCGCGGCGGACTGCGACGCCAAGTCGTGGGCGTACTCGCGGGCCGCCCTGGTGGCCGGCGGTGTGACCCAGGGCCAGCCGCAGCAGGTCCCCGGAACCGCGCTGCGGTTCACAGTGCCGGTGATCCCGGCCGGGCGGCCGGACAACGCCACCGGTAACGGGGCGACTGTCGTGCTCGACCTTCCGCAGGACGCGAAGAGCATCTCGTTCATCGGCGCCGGCACGCAGGGCAACCAGAGCACCACCGGCACGGCGACGTTCAGCGACGGCAGCACGGCCAGCGTTCCGATCCAGTTCAGCGACTGGACGCTGGGCGGCAACGCCAACGGCACCCCGTCCTACGGCAACGTCATCGTCGCCCGGACGGCGTACCGCCTGCAGGGCACCAGCCGGGACGGCGCCCAGCCGTTCCTGTTCGCCACCGCGCCGTACCAGATTCCGGCGGGCAAGACGTTGGTGTCGGTGACCCTGCCGACGCAGACCGGCGACCCTCGCTCGGCGGGTCGGATCCACGTGTTCGCCGTGGCCAACGACGGCACGCCCGCCCCGGCGCTGGCGACCGTCGCCGGGAAGGACCAGACGGCGAGCGCCGGTCAGGCCCTCGCGGCGAACCTCGGCACGGTGACCGGCGGTGTTCCCGGTACGACGGGCTACCGGGCTCGCGTCCAGTGGGGTGACGGCACCGTTCCGCAGGACGTGACGATCGGCGCGTCCGGCGCGATGAGCGGCACGCACACCTACGCCCGGGAGGGCACCTACACGGTGCGCGTCACCGCGTGGGACACCCTGTCGAGCAGCACCGGGTCCTTCACTGTGACAGTGGCCCGGGGCGGGTCGCAGCCGGCGATCGCGCTCTCCGCGTCCGGCACCGTGAGCACCGGTGGCGCGATCACCGTCGAGGGCAGCGGCTTCGCCGCCGGCGAGCAGGTGATCGTCAGTGTCGGCACCGACCCGGGTCGGACCACGAAGGTCGCGGCCTCCGCGACCGGAAAGGTTCGCGCCTCGGTGCCGACCTCCGGTGACGCCGAGCCCGGCCGGTACGCCGTCACCGCGACGGGCGCGTCCTCGCGTACGCCGGCCACGGCCACCGTCCAGGTGACCGAGCGGGCGCAGGCGCGGACCTACCGGCCGAGGGTGGCGCTCCTGACCACCTCCGGGCCGCGCGGCACGTCGATCATGGTCGACGGTTCCGGGTTCGCTCCGAACGAGACGGTCACCATCACCCTCGGCGACGGGCTCGCGGTCAGCACCGTGCGCGCGAACGGTGACGGCGTCATCTCCGGCGCGACGGTCAGCGTCGCGGGTGCGGCGAAGGCGGGCGCGACCAGCGTCACGCTGAACGGCGCCACGTCGGCGACGAAGGTGTCCCGACCGTTCACCGTCACCGGCTAGCACCGAGCCGGAGACAGCGCAGCAAAGTGGGGCGGGCCGTGATCACGGCCCGCCCCACCCCACTGTCAGCGTCGTCTGTCATGGTCGATCACGCGCTGCTCGTCTCGGGGCGCGACGCCGATGTCTTCGCGCTCGACGAGTCGCGGGTGCTGCGCCGCTACCGCCGGGGCGGGGAGACCGCCCCGGAGGCGGAGGTGATGGCGTACGTCGCGACGGCGGGTTACCCGGTGCCCTTGGCTGGCAGGTGCTGCTCTCCACGGTGCTCACCGGCGCGGGCATCGGTCTGGCGTTCGCCGCGATGTCCAACGCTTCTGGGTGTGCGCGGGCGTCGCCGTCCTGGCCGTCTTCGCGGCACTCGCTCTGCCGTCGGCGCGTCGCCGCCACGAACAAGCCGTCGCCGCCGGTGTCGACGACCTTCCGCCCGAGCCGGTCGAACTGCACCTGCTGCGCCGGCACCACTGAACAGTCGACTGACCTCCGCAGGCCGTGTCCACCTTCTGGTGGGCGCGGCCCGCGCGGTTGCCGTCGGCTCACGCTGCCGGCGCGGCCAGTCGGAGTTGCCAGCGGGTGCCCTGGCTGGTGAGCCGGACGATCGCCAGCGGCTCCACGTCCACCTGCCGGTACGCCGCCGTCGGCAGGCCGAGGGCGTGCACCACCGCGACCCGGATCACCAGCGGGTGGGTGACGGCGACGATGCGTCGACCGACGTCGCGCTGCCCGTCCAGCCAACGACCGACCCGGTCCCGCACCGCCGTGACGGACTCGCCGCCGTGCGGCGCGCTGTCCGGTGTGGACAGCCAGTCGCGCAGCGCCCGCTGTCGCGTGCCGGCGATCTCCTCGAGCGAACGGCCGGACCAGTCGCCGTAGTCACAGTCGGCCAACGCCGCCTCGATCGTCGGCAGCAGACCGAGGGCGTCGGCGGTCTGCCGGGCCGCCGCCGCCGGGCTGGACAGGCAGGTGTCGGTCACGCCGAGGTGCCCACGCCGCTCCGGGCCGACCTGGGCGAGAGCGGCCCGCAGGCCGCCCTCGTCCAGGCCGTCGTCGGCGCCGCCGAAGCGGGCGCGGCGCAGCGCGGCGGTGTGACCGTGGGCGACCAGCCGAAGGCTGGTCGCCCTCACGTGCCCGGCAGCGCGGTGGCGGCCCGGCGACGCCGCTCGTGGTGCATCAGGGCCGCGAAGAGCAGGCCGATGCCGGTCCAGAGCACGACCTGGGTGCCGAGCGAGGCCAACCGGAAGTTCCACAGCAGGGTCGCGGGGAAGGTCGACGGAACCTCCTCGAAGGACGGCATCACCACGTATGCCACTGCCGTGACCAGCAGGAATCCACCCACTGCCGCAGCGGCGCGCAGCCACGGCGGGGCCTGCGCGCCGACCGACCGGTAGCCCAGCGAGCCGGCCCACACGGCCACCAGGCCGAGCACCACCATCAACAGGTAGGTGACGGTCCGTTGGTTGATGGTGGCCGGGTCGCCGACCGCCGGCGGGTTCGCCGGGTACTTGAGGAACGGCACGATCACCACACCGAGCAGCGCCGCGCCGGCCAGCAGCAGACCCGACCGCCCGTCGTCCTCGGCGCGCCGCCGACGGGACAGCAGAACGTACGCCGTGGCCAGCAGGCCACCCATCGCGGCCCCGAACAGGCCGGTGGCCAGGAACAGACCGCCGCGCTGACCCGTCCGGCTGACCAGGGCGTCCCCGTGATCGTGGGCACCCGTCGCGGGCTCGGCGTGCGTCGCGGCCTCCTCGATCGCGATGGCCGCCTCGACGTGTGGCTCGCCGGCCACGTACGCGAACCCCCCGGCGAGCAGGCCGGCGATCAGACCGGCGAACAGCCCGCGGACGAGGACGGCGAGGAACGGGGGAGTGGTGGTGGGGGTCAGTGGCACGGGACGCCCAGCAGGTGCCGGCCGTCGTGCATCAGCTCGTGCAGGTACGTCCCGCTGCGCGACACCGCTCCCTGGTCGAAGGCGACGAGGTAGGTCAGCAGGGCGAGCACGACAACGGTTGCCAGGGCCGTCCACAGCAGACGGGTACTGCCGGCGGGGTGCACCACCGGCTGGCTGGACGCGGAGCTGGACATGAATACACGAACCTCCCCGGGGATGACGCGTCCCCATCGCAAGGCTGCGGACGACCGAGCGTCCTGGCTCGCGGCCCCCGTCGGGGAACCGCTCACAGTGGCGCGACCGCGCCGGATTCACACCGGCTTCCCTCGCGTCGCCGCAGATAGTGGCTCGACGGTATCGGTGCGGCCTCGGACGGTCAACCCGGACCCCGGGCACCGACGACGTCCGCCCACCGTGGTGTCGGTGGGTCCGAGAGGTAGCGGCGGGCAGCGGGATTCGTCAGACCAAAAGACGACAGTGTCGGGAGCCGGCCGCGCCGCGCGTTCCGCCATCTATGAACAGTCTGTTACCGCTAACATGGTCAACCTGCCAGATCGGTGGTGTCTCCGGGTTGACCCGGTGGGGTTCGATCAGTGGCTGGGGCGGGGTGTGGGGTGGACGTGACGGCGCCGGGACGGGTCCGATGACGACGGGCGGGCTCGCGCGACAACCCGGCATCGTCGACGCGCACCACCACCTCTGGGTCCGGGCGCGGCACCCGCAGCAGTGGATCGATCCGCACACCATGGCCGCTATCGACGGCGACTTCACGCCGGTCGAACTCGCCCCGGCGGCCCGGGCCGCCGGGGTGACGCAGACCGTGGTCGTGCAGTCCGTCGCCGTCCGGTCGGAGACTCCCGAGCTGCTCGGCATCGCGGCCGACGACCCCCTCGTCGCCGGGGTCGTCGGCTGGGTCGACCTCACCGCTGCCGACGTCGGTCGTCGCCTCGACCGGCTACGCCGGGCGCGCGGCGGTGAACGGCTGGTCGGCATCCGCCACCTGGTCCAGTCCGAACCCGACCCGACCTATCTCGACCGTCCCGAGGTGCGGCGGGGTGTCGCCGCGGTCGGTGCCGCCGGTCTCGCGTTCGACCTCCTGGTGCGTCCGCACCAGCTGCCGGCGGCCACCCGGCTCGTCCGCGACCTGCCGCAGGTGCGGTTCGTCCTCGACCACCTCGGCAAGCCCTCGCTCGGGCGGGCCGACCTCGGTGACTGGCGCCGCGACCTGCGGGCGCTGGCGGCCGAGCCCAACACGACGGCGAAGCTCTCCGGCCTGGTGACCGAGGTGGAGGGTGGTTCCTGGACGGCCGCCGACCTGCGACCCGCCGTCGAGCACGCTCTCGACGTGTTCGGGCCGGACCGGCTGATGTTCGGCTCGGACTGGCCGGTGTGCCTGCTCGTCACCTCGTACGTCCGCTGGGTCGCGGTCCTCGGCGACCTGTTGGCCCCGCTGTCCGACGACGAGCGGGCGGCGATCTGGCAGTGGACCGCCTCCCGGGTGTACCGGTTGCCCCCGTCCTGAGCGGGCAGTGGCCGCCGAGCTGGCGACATAGTGTGTTATCGATAACATGCCAACGGTGGCGGCCGATATCCGGTGGTCTGATGTATGCCTCCGATGGTGCAGGTAACGATGGCAAAACATGCCCGCAAGACCTTGGCAACATACGTGAATGCGTGGCAAGGTAACGCCTGATCGTGGGAAACATCCGACCTATCTCTGAGGTCGTGCGGGCGCCTGGCCGCACTGACAGCTGAGCGGGTTGGTCGCTCACAGGCGTTCGGCTCGTCGGCGGGGTCCTCGTCGGGTGCTGGCGCCACGCTTGGGGAGGTCAGGTCCGACGATGAGTAGCGTCGAGGCAACCGCCGGCACGCAGCGCGGCGAGCTCAGCGACTGGTTTCGCGAACGCATTTCCCACGCCGTCTCCGAGTTCACCGCCGCCACCGCGTTGGTCGTCCTGTTCATCGCCCTGACCTTCGCGAGCCCCTACTTCCTGACTGCTGACAACCTCTTCAACATCGGGGCGCAGACGGCGGTGATCGCCATCATCGCCACGGCCCAGACGATGGTCATCATCACGAAGGGCATCGACCTGTCCGTCGGGTCGGTCGCCGCGCTCGCCGGCGTGGTGGGCGCGATGGTCGTGCGTGACCTCGGCTTCTCGATCTGGGCGGCCACGGCGGTCGCGATCGGCGTCGGCGCGCTGGCCGGGCTGTTGAACGGGCTGCTGGTGACGGTGGCCCGGATCCCGCCGTTCATCGCGACGTTGGGAACGATGTCCGTGGGCCGCGGCCTCGTCTTCATCATCACCGGAGCGGTCGGCGTCTACGGCCTGCCCCGATCCTTCCAACTGCTCGGCAACGGGGAGATCCTCGGGATTCCGTTCGCCGTGGTGATCACCATCCTGGTCGCGGTCGGGGTCGCCTTCCTGCTCTCCCAGACCCGCTTCGGTCAGTACACGTACGCGATGGGCTCCAATCTGGAGGCGGCCCGCCGCTCCGGCATCCGGGTGGGGCGGCAGCTGACCGGGGTGTACGTGCTGGCGGGTGTGCTGGTCGGGCTGGGCGGCATGATCGCCGCGTCCCGGGTCAACTCCGGCCAGCCCAACTACGGCATCTCGCTGGAGCTCGACGTCATCGCCGCCGCGGTCATCGGCGGAGCCAGCCTGTTCGGCGGGCAGGGCCGGATCGTCGGGACCATCATCGGCGCGTTCCTCATCGCCCTGGTCCGCAACGGCGCCGTCCTGCTCGACATCAGCATCCACTACCAGCAGGTGATCGTCGGTCTGATCATCTGGGCCGCCGTCTACTTCGACCAGTACCGCCGCCGGCGGCTGGAATCACGGGGTTGACATGCCATTTCGAGAGTCCGAACGAGGAAGGACACACACCATGGCACACACCACCACCAGCCGGCGGACGCGAGGACCACTCCTGCGCGCGCAGGCGATCCTGGCCGTGGCCGCGGCGACCGCTCTGCTCAGCGCCTGCGGCGGGGTCGAGGTCCGCGACGGCGGTGACGGCGCGACCAAGGACGCGAGCGGTCCGTTGAAGCTCGCCGTCGTACCCAAGGCGGTCGGGGCCGACTACTGGAACACGGTCAAGGCGGGCGCGGAGTGCGCCGCGCAGCGCGCGGGGGACGTCACCGTCCAGTGGGACGGGGTGACCACCGAGACCGACGTCGAGGGCCAGGTCAACCTGATCCAGAACTTCGTCACCAAGAAGGTCGACGGCATCGTCTACGCGGCGACCGACTCCAGCGCGCTGGCACCGGTGACCGACAAGGCGCTCGCCGCCAACATCCCGGTCACCATGATCGACTCCGGCACCAGCCCGCAACCGCCGAGTGTGCCCCTCTTCGCCACCGACAACCGGGCGTCGGCCACCGAGGCGGCGAAGCTGCTCGCCACCGAACTCGGCCCCGGCAACCACGAGGTGGCGCTCGTCGAGTTCCAGCCCGGGTCGCAGACCAACACCGAGCGGGTCGACGGCTTCAAGGCCGGCCTGGCCCAGTACCCCAACCTGAAGCTGGTCGGCCAGCAGCCGAGCAAGAGCGACGTCAACGAGGCCCGCCGGGTCACCGAGAACATCCTCACCGCCAACCCCAAACTGGCTGGCGTCTTCGCCGCCAACGAGCCGAGCGTGCTCGGCGCCGCGCAGGCCATCCAGGCGGCCGGCAAGTCCGGCAAGGTGGTCATCATCGGCTGGGACGCGGCCCCGGACGAGATCGCCGGGGTGCGCAACGGCCAGATCTCGGCGCTGGTCGTGCAGAACCCGTTCAAGATGGGCTACTTCGGCGTCGACAAGATGGTCAAGCACCTCCGGGACAAGGCGCCGCTGGCGTCGGCCGACACCGGCGTCACGTTCGTCACCAAGGAGAACATCGACTCGGCGGAGATCAAGGCGGTGCTCGAGCCCAGCTGCGCCAACCCGCCGGTGCAGTGATGGGAGGCATTCCCACGGCCACCGCCGACAACGCCCAGCAACCCACCGACGAGGAACCGCCGGTCCTCGAGGCCCGCGGCATCGTCAAGCGGTTCGGGCACGTCGAGGCGTTGCGGGGGGCCGACTTCACCGTCCGCCGGGGCGAGGTCGTCGCGTTGATCGGTGACAACGGTGCCGGAAAGAGCACCCTGATCAAGACCCTGTCCGGTGTGCATCCGCCGGACGAGGGCGAGATCCTGATCGGCGGCCGTCCCGTCCGGTTCTCCACCCCGGTCGATGCCCGCCGGGCCGGGGTGGAGACCGTCTACCAGGATCTCGCCGTCGCCGACGACCTGAGCGTGGCCGCCAACCTGTATCTCGGCCGGGAGATCCTGCGCTCCGGGCCGCTCGGTCGGCTCGGCCTGCTGGACAAGCGCGCCATGCGGCAGGGTGCCGCCGCCGCCCTCGACGAACTGGGCGTACGGATTCCCCGGGTGACCACCCCGATCGCCATGCTCTCCGGTGGGCAGCGGCAGTGCGTGGCGGTCGCCCGCGCCATCATCTGGGCGACCAACGTGGTCATCCTCGACGAGCCCACCGCGGCGCTGGGCGTGGTCCAGACCGGGCGGGTGCTCGACGTGGTCCGGCGAGCCCGCGACGCCTGCATGTCGGTGGTGCTGGTGAGCCACAACATGCCGCAGGTGCTCGACATCGCCGACCGTGTCGAGGTGCTGCGCCTCGGTCAGCGGGCCGCCCAGCTGCGCGCCGACGAGGTCACCACCGACGACCTGGTCGCGGCGATGACCGGCAGCACCAGTGTGGATCGGCGTGAGCGGTGACGGCGGCCGTGCGCCGGGGTGCGCGCGGTCGCACCCGTTGGGCGGGCTGGGCCGCCGGCGGGTCGCCGCTGCGGCTGAGCCCGCTGGGCTTCGGTGCCGCGCAGGGCGGCAACCTGTACCGGGCGACGTCGGATGAGCAGTTCGCCGCCGCAGTGGACACCGCCTGGGCGGGCGGCATCCGGTACTTCGACACGGCGCCGCACTACGGGCTGGGCCTGTCGGAGCGGCGGTTGGGTGCCGCCCTGCGCTCCCGCCCGCGCGACGAGTACGTGGTGTCGACGAAGGTCGGCCGGCTGCTCGTGCCGTCACCGGAGGCGGCGCACCGACGGGACCCGGAGGGTTTCGACGTTCCGGCCGATCATCGCCGGGTCTGGGACTTCAGCCGCGACGGCGTGCGCCGTTCGTTGGAGGCGAGCCTTCGGCGCACCGGCCTGGACCGGATCGACGTGGTGTATCTGCATGATCCGGACGAGCACTGGAAGCAGGCCGCGTACAAGGCGGTTCCGGCGTTGGTGGAGCTGCGCGAGCAGGGCGTGATCGGTGCCGTCGGTGCCGGCATGAACCAGTCCGCGATGCTGGCCCGGTTCGTGGCGGAGACCGACGTGGACGTGGTGATGTGCGCCGGCCGGTACACGCTGCTGGAGCAGGGCGCGTTGACCGACCTGCTGCCCGCCGCGCAGGAACGCCACGTCGATGTGGTGGTCGCCGGGGTCTACAACTCCGGGTTGCTGGCCCGGGACATGCCGCCGACCGACGCCGTCTACGACTACCGGCAGGCGCCGGCGGAGGTGATCGACCAGGCCCGTCGGATAGCGCGGGTCTGCCAGGCGTACGGCGTCACGTTGCCCCAGGCGGCGTTGGCGTTCGTCCGTCGCCACCCGGCCGTGGTGTCGACGGTGGTCGGCATGCGTGACGAGGCCCAGGTGACCGAGACCCTGCGCCGAGCCGACGTCGACGTCCCCGATCAGCTCTGGGCGGCCCTGTACGACGAAGGGCTGCTCGACGTGCAGTCGTGAGCGGTCACGAGCGGGCCGTCTCGATGTTCGCGTCGGCGTCGTCGGGCAACCCCTGCAACGACTCCTCCACACCGATCAGGTGGTTGGCCATCCGGGTGCGGGCCCGCTCCGGGTCGCGCGCCACGAGGGCCTTCAGGATCGCCACATGTTCGTCGTGGGTCCGCAGGTCCGCGCCCTCCTCGTGCAGGCTGCGCCAGAGCCGGCCGCGGATCGTGCGCCCGGCGAAGGCCTCGATCAGGCCGACGAGCACCGGATTCTCGGCGTGCACCGCGATGATCCGGTGGAAGGCGATGTCGATCTCCATGATCCGCTCGTGGTCCTGCGGCGACTGGCCGACCAGCCGGGCCGCCTCGTCGAGCAGGTCCCCCGCCTGAGCCAACGCCTCGTCGGTGATCCTGGTGGCCGCCAAGCGGGCGGCCTCGCACTCCAGCAGTCGCCGGACGGTGTGGATGTGCCGCGGGTCGCCCTGGCCCTGGAAGTCGACCACGAAACCCATCGGGGCCAGCAGTTGCGGGGCGTCGAGGTTGGTGACGTAGGTGCCGTCGCCCTGGCGGATGTTGACGATGCCGAGGATCGACAGCGCGGACATCCCCTCGCGCAGCGAGCCCCGTGAGACGCCGAGCGACTCGGCGAGGTCCTTCTCGACGGGCAGCCGGTCACCGGGCCTGAACTGCCCTTCGAGGATCATCCGTTTGATGCCGTTGACCACTTCGTCTGTGCGAGACATGCTTCCCCTAGCGGCCGACGGGGGTGGCCTGTCCACCCGCGATCACGTACGCCTCCGGAGATGACACGGTAGTCGGGTCTGCCGCGGCCCAGTAGTGGCCGTCGGGAAACCGGTAGAGCGTGACCGACTCCTGACGCATCCGGGTGGAGTAGCCGGGCTGGCTGGGCAGGACGTATCCGCTTCCCGAGCCGGTGTCACGGATGATGCACGGGTCGGTGAAGTGTTCGTGCAGGTGGTCGACGAACTCGGTGACCCGGTTGGTGAGATCCCCCGAGATCGCCACGTAGTCGAGCACCGAGACGTGTTGGACCATCTCGCACAGCCCGACTCCGCCGGCGTGGGGGCACACCGGGATGTCGAACTTCGCGGCGAGCAGCAGCACGGCGACGATCTCGTTGATGCTGGCCAACCTGCCGGTGTCGAGCTGGCAGAAATCGATGGCCTCGGCCTGGAACAGCTGCTTGAACATCACCCGGTTGTGGCAGTGCTCGCCGGTGGCCACGCCGATCGGAGCGACGGCACGGCGGACGGCGGCGTGGCCGAGGATGTCGTCGGGGCTGGTCGGCTCCTCGATCCAGAGCGGCTTGAACCGGGCGAGGGCGCTGACCCACTCGATGGCCTGGCCGACATCCCACACCTGGTTGGCGTCGATCATCAGGTTGCGGTCCGGGCCGAGGATCTCCCGGGCGATCGCGCAGCGGCGGATGTCGTCGTCGAGGTTGGCGCCGACCTTGAGCTTGACGTAGCCGTAGCCGCTGTCCACCGCCTCCTGGCACAGCCGGCGCAGCTTGTCGTCGCCGTAGCCGAGCCAGCCCGCCGAGGTGGTGTAGGCGGGGTAGCCGGTCCGGTCGAGTTCGGCGAGGCGGGCGGCCTTCGTGCTCTCCTTGGCGCGCAGGATGGCCAGCGCCTCGTCCCGGGTCAGGGCGTCGGAGAGGTAGCGCAGGTCCGCGATGTCGACGAGTTGCTCGGGGGACATGTCGACGAGCAGTCGCCACAGTGGCTTGTCGGCGACCCGGGCGGCCAGGTCCCACGACGCGTTCAGCACGGCCGCCAGCGACAGGTGGACGACGCCCTTCTCGGGGCCGAGCCAGCGCAGCTGCGAGTCGGAGGTCAGGAGGCGGTAGACAGCGCCCATGTCCGCCGCCATCGTCGCCACGTCCAGGCCCACGAGGCGCTGTGCCTGGTGGACCGCCGCCGCCGCGACGATGTCGTTGCCACGGCCGATGGTGAAGGTCAGCCCGTGCCCCGCGAGCGGCGCGCCCGCGCCGTCGACGCCGTCGGTGTGCAGCACGACGTAGGCCGCCGAGTAGTCGCCGTCCTTGTTCATGGCGTCTGACCCGTCAGCGGTCAGGGAGGTGGGGAAGCGGACGTCCTCGACGGTGACGGCAGTGATCTGCGGCATGCGCTCCTCGCCCGGCTAGGCTAAAGATCAGATGATCACTGGGAGTATACGGACGGCTCGTTGAGCGCGTCAACGTTGTCGATCACTAGGGACACCCAGACATATGATGTTTGTGTCGGCTGTCGACCCACTGGCCACTGTCGACACCGGCGCGGAGAATGGTGCCTCCGTTGCCGGCGCCCTGCGGCGTGGCGCGCGCGGTCCGGGTGGTGACGGTGGTCACCGCGCTGGCCGCCGACACGCCCGAAACCGACATGTGGGGTGTGACAACGGCTCCGTCCCTATATATGGTGTCGAGCGCAGCTGGTTCGGCCGCTCATCCGGCGCGGTCGAGGCAACAGGGAACCCGGTGGAAATCCGGGACTGTCCCGCAGCGGTGAGTGGGAACGACCGCCGTCATCAGCACTGGGCCACCCATCGGCCTGGGAAGCGACGGCCACTAGGAGACCGGCGAGCCCGGTAGTGCCCGCGAGTCCGAAGACCTGCCAGCGCGCCGCGTACCCGAACCCGGGTGCGCGGCGGTCCGAGGCCGCGTGGGACGGCTGACGCCACCTGATCCCACGCCGCGCCGGCGTGGCGTCCGTCGGTGTCTGTCTCCTCGCGTCCGGGCCACCAGGTCTCGAACTCCGAGGAGCGAGTGGTGACAGTCACCCAGGTAGTCCCGGCCGGCGCCGACACGCCCGCGCGGCGGACGCCCATGCGGGTCCGCAAGCGCGACGGCGCGACCGAACCCGTGGACGTGAACAAGATCGTCCGGGCGGTGGAGCGGTGGGCCGACGACCTGACCGACGTCGACCCGATGCGGGTGGCCACCCGCACCATCAGCGGCCTCTACGACGGCGCCACCACCGCCGAACTGGACCGGCTCTCCATCCAGACCGCCGCTGAGATGATCGGTGAGGAGCCGCAGTACTCCCGCCTTGCCGCGCGGCTGCTGGCCGGCTACGTCGACAAGGAGGTACGCCGGCAGGGCATCACCTCGTTCAGCGCGGCGATCCGGGTCAGCCACGCCGAGGGTCTGATCGGTGACGACACCGCCGTGTTCGTCGCCGCACACGCCACGACCCTCGATGCCGCCGTCGACCCGGACGGCGACCGCCGGTTCGAGTACTTCGGCCTGCGCACCGTGTACGACAGGTACCTGCTGCGCCACCCCACCAGCCGACTGGTGCTGGAGACCCCGCAGTACTGGCTGCTGCGGGTGGCCTGCGGCCTGTCCCGTACGGCGGACGAGGCGGTCGGCTTCTACCGACTGATGTCCAGCCTGGCCTACCTGCCCAGCTCACCGACCCTGTTCAACTCCGGGACCCGGCACACCCAGATGTCCTCCTGCTACCTGGTCGACTCCCCGCTCGACGAGTTGGACTCGATCTACGCCCGGTACGCCCAGGTCGCCAACCTTTCCAAGTTCGCCGGTGGCATCGGCATCGCGTACTCCCGGGTCCGCTCCCGCGGCGCGCTGATCCGGGGCACCAACGGGCAGTCCAACGGGATCGTGCCGTGGCTGCGCACCCTGGACGCGAGCGTGGCGGCGGTCAACCAGGGCGGCCGGCGCAAGGGCGCGGCCTGCGTCTACCTGGAGCCGTGGCACCCGGACATCGAGGAGTTCCTGCACCTGCGGGACAACACCGGCGAGGATGCCCGGCGCACCCACAACCTGAACCTGGCCAACTGGATCCCGGACGAGTTCATGCGCCGGGTCGAGGCCGACGAGATGTGGTCGCTGTTCGACCCGCACGAGGTGCCCGAGCTGCCCGACCTGTGGGGGGAGCGGTTCGACGCCGCGTACCGGGAGGCCGAGGCGCAGGGCCGGTACGTGCGGCAGGTCCCGGCGCGGGAGCTGTACGGCACGATGATGCGCACCCTGGCCCAGACCGGCAACGGCTGGATGACCTTCAAGGACGCGTCGAACCGGCTGTGCAACCAGACCGCCGAGCCGGGCAACGTGGTGCACCTGTCCAACCTCTGCACCGAGATCGTCGAGGTGTCCAGCGACGCCGAGACCGCCGTGTGCAACCTGGGCTCGGTGAACCTCGCCGCCCACCTCGGCGACGGCGGCATCGACTGGGAGCGGCTGCGCGCCACGGTGCGGACCGCGGTGACCTTCCTCGACCGGGTCATCGACATCAACTACTACCCGACCGCGCAGGCGGCGGCGAGCAACCCCCGCTGGCGGCCGGTCGGGCTCGGGCTGATGGGCCTGCAGGACGTCTTCTTCGCACTGCGGCTGCCCTTCGACTCGCCGGCCGCCCGGGAGCTGTCCACCCGGATCAGCGAGGAGCTGTACCTGACCGCGCTGGAGACCTCCGCCGACCTGGCCCGCGACTTCGGCGCGCACCCGGCGTACCCGCAGACCCGGGCCGCGCGGGGCCAGCTCCAGCCCGACCTGTGGGGTGTCGAGGGTACGCAGACGGCCCGCTGGGATGCCCTGCGCGAGCGGGTCGAGGCGCACGGGCTGCGTAACTCGCTGCTGGTGGCGGTCGCGCCGACCGCGACCATCGCCTCGATCGCCGGGTGCTACGAGTGCATCGAGCCGCAGGTGTCCAACCTGTTCAAGCGCGAAACCCTGTCGGGGGAGTTCCTCCAGGTCAACACCGCTCTGGTACGCGAGCTGAAGGCCCGCGGCCTGTGGACCGAGCGGATCCGTTCGGCGATCAAGCGGGCCGAGGGGTCGGTGCAGGACATCGCCGAGCTGCCGGCCGGCGTACGGGAGTTGTTCCGCACCGCGTGGGAGCTGCCGCAGCGGGCGTTGATCGACCTGGCCGCCGCCCGCGCCCCGTTCATCGACCAGTCCCAGTCGCTGAACCTGTTCCTGGCCGCACCGACCATCGGCAAGCTCTCCTCGATGTACCTGTACGCCTGGAAGGCCGGCCTGAAGACCACGTACTACCTGCGCTCGCGCCCCGCCACCCGGATCCAGCAGGCCACCGTCGGCGCTGTCGCGCCTGTCGCCGTCGACGCGGAGGCGTTGGCCTGCTCGCTGGAGAACCCCGAGTCGTGCGAGGCCTGCCAGTGAACCCCGCCGACGCCACCACCACCGACACGAGGACCACGCACATGCTGCTCGACCCCGGGATGGACCTCACCCTGCGCCCGATGCGCTACCCGCACTTCTTCGACCGGTTCCGCGACGCCATCCGCAACACCTGGACCGTGGAGGAGGTCGACCTGCACGCCGACCTCGCCGACCTGGACAAACTGTCGCCGGCCGAACGGCACCTGGTCAGCCGCCTGGTGGCGTTCTTCGCCACCGGCGACACGATCGTCGCCAACAACCTGGTGCTCAACCTCTACCAGCACGTCAACAGCCCCGAGGGCCGCCTCTACCTGTCCCGGCAGCTGTTCGAGGAGGCGGTGCACGTCCAGTTCTACCTCAACCTGCTCGACACGTACGTGCCCGACGAGACGGAGCGCTTCGAGGCCTTCGCGGCCATCGAGAACATCCCCTCGATCCGGCGCAAGGCCGAGTTCTGCTTCCGCTGGATCGACTCGCTGGGCGACCTGCGGGAGCTGCGGACCCGCGACGACCGGCGGACGTTCCTGCTGAACCTGATCTGCTTCGCCGCCTGCATCGAAGGGTTGTTCTTCTACGGCGCGTTCGCCTACGTCTACTTCCTGCGCTCGCGCGGCCTGTTGCACGGCCTCGCCTCCGGCACCAACTGGGTGTTCCGCGACGAGTCCATGCACATGGCGTTCGCGTTCGACGTCGTCGACACCGTCCGTGCCGAGGAGCCGGACCTGTTCGACGACGACCTCGCCGACCAGGTCCGGCAGATGCTCACCGAGGCCGTCGAGTGTGAGGTGCAGTTCGCCGAGGACCTGTTGGGTCGCGGCGTGCCCGGTCTGACCCTGGTCGACATGCGGGAGTATCTCCAGCACGTCGCCGACCGCCGCCTCGCCCAGCTCGGCATCCCGGCGCACTACGGGTCGAGCAACCCGTTCGGGTTCATGGAGTTGCAGGACGTGCAGGAGCTGTCCAACTTCTTCGAGCGGCGGGTGTCGGCGTACCAGGTCGGGGTGAGCGGCGCCGTCGCCTTCGACGACGATTTTTAGGCGGCAACCGATCCGGGGGCCTGGCGTCGCTTGGTGAGCCACCGCATCACGTGCAGGGGGTGCGACGCCGGGTCCTGGATCGGGTGGAAGACGTGTTCGACAACGCCGTCGGCAATGATCAACGTCAGCCGCTCGTAGAGTGTCATGTCGCCAGCGGTACGGGTCGGCAGGCGCAGCGCGGCGGCCAGGGTCAGCCTCGGGTCGGGGATCAGCGGGTAGGGCAGCCGCAGCCGGTGCGCGAGTTCCCGCTGGTAGCCGGTCGACTGCGCGGACAGGCCGTACACCCGGGCGGCGCCGGCCGCGCGGAGTTCCGCGTGGTGGTCGCGGAACCAGGCGGCCTGCTCGGTGCTGCCGCGGGCACCGTGGATCTCCAGCAGCCCGTTGGGCAGGTCGACGCCGGGCCGCCCGGTCAGTGGGTAGACGAAGATGACGCTGCGCCCGGCGCCGAGCGCGCCGAGATCGACCGGGCGGCCGTCGGTGCCGTAGAAGGACAGCGGTGGCAGTCTGACGCCGACCAGCGCGGTGGGGTCGGCGCCCTCGGCGCGACTGCCGGGTACGACCTGGGTCGCGGCGGCGTCCAGGCGGGCGTCCAGCGCGTCCCGCTGGGCGGTCAACCTGCCGATCCGTTCCTGCAGGTTGCCGATGGTGCTGCGGTAGGTGGCCACCGCCGCCGCGCACACGTCGGTGTCGTCGGCACCACCGGCGATCGACTCGACGAACGGGCGGGTCTCCTCCACGGTCAGGCCGAGCGCCATCAGCTCGCGGATCTGGGCCACCAGCCGTACGGCGATCGGGTCGTACTCCCGGTAGCCGTTACTCAGCCGCCGGGGCACGACCAGGCCGGCCGACTCGTAGTACCGCAGTGCCCGGACCGTGGTTCCGGTCCGCCGTGCCAACTCACCCACCCGCATCCCGCGACCTTAAACCCGCACCCCGGGGTACGGGTCAACGTGTCCATCGTCGCGGTGTCAGAGCCGCCGTTTCCTGCCAGTCTGGCTGCGAACAGGCAGCTTGAGCAGGGAGTGTGTGATGACGGCAATCAGTCGGGTGCGGGCTCGGCAGATCCTCGACAGCAGGGGCAACCCGACAGTGGAGGCCGACGTGGTCCTCGCCGACGGGTCGACCGGTCGGGCGGCCGTGCCGTCCGGAGCGTCGACGGGGGCGAACGAGGCGGTCGAGCTGCGCGACGGGGACCGGACGCGTTTTCACGGCAAGGGGGTCGGCAGTGCCGTCGCCGCGGTCAACGGCGAGATCGCCGACGCGGTGCTCGGGCTCGACGCGGAGGACCAGGCCCTGATCGACGAGACGATGATCGACCTCGACGGTTCCAAGGACAAGGGTCGACTGGGTGCCAACGCGATCCTGGCGGTGTCCCTGGCGACCGCGAAGGCGGCGGCGTCGGCCCACCGGCAGCCTCTGTACCGCTACGTCGGTGGCGTCGGCGCCCGCCTGCTCCCGGTGCCGATGATGAACATCATCAACGGCGGCGCCCATGCCGACAATCCGCTCGACTTCCAGGAGTTCATGATCGCCCCGGTCGGCGCGCAGACCTTCGCCGAGGCGGTCCGGATGGGCTCGGAGGTCTTCCACACGCTGAAGGCCTCCCTGGCCGCGGCCGGGCACAGCACCAACGTCGGTGACGAGGGCGGCTTCGCGCCGAACGTCACGGACGCCGACGAGGCACTGCGGTTCGTGCTGCACGCCATCGAGGACACCGGTTACCAGCCTGGCGCCGACGTGCGGATCTGCCTCGACCCGGCCAGCTCGGAGTTCTTCCACGACGGCGTCTACGACTACGTCGGCGAGGGACGCCGGCGCACCGTCGAGGAGCACATCGACTACCTGCTCGACCTGGTCTCCCGGTACCCGATCAGCTCGATCGAGGACCCGATGGCCGAGGACGACATCACCGGCTGGAAGCGGCTGACGGCGGCGGCGGGGGAGCGCGTGCAGTTGGTCGGCGACGACGTGTTCTGCACCGACGTCGACCGGCTGCGCGACGGGATCGACGGCGGTTACGCCAACGCGATCCTGGTCAAGGTCAACCAGATCGGCACGCTCACCGAGACCCTGGCGACGGTGGACGCCGCCCACAAGGCCGGGTACCGGGTGGTGATGTCGCACCGCTCCGGCGAGACCGAGGACACCACCATCGCCGACCTGGCCGTCGGCGTCGGTTGCGGGCAGATCAAGACCGGTTCCCTGTCGCGCTCGGACCGCACCGCCAAGTACAACCAGCTCATCCGCATCGAGGAGGAGCTCGGCGAGCGCGCCCGCTACGCCGGTGGCCGCTGACGGCGGTGCGACTACCGTCGACTGGCGCACACCACACAGGTACGCGCTGACGGGCGGGCGGCGAGACGCTCGGCGGGAATGGGACGCAGACACCGTTCGCACACCCCGTAGCTGCCGTCGTCCACCCGTCGCAGCGCGACGTCCAGCTCGGCCAGGCGTCGGCGGGTGGCGTCCAGGACGGCGATGAGCTGCGCGCGTTCGAAGGCGATCGTGGTGCCCTCGGGGTCGTGTTCGTCGTCGGCGTTGGACGACCGGGACGCCTCGAAGAGGCTCCGCAGGTCGCCCTCCAGGGCGGTGGCCTGAGCCTCGGTCTGCGCGCGCAGCCGTTGCAGTTCCTCACGCGGGTCACTGGTCATCGCCGTTCCACGGTACTGCTACATGACGTTGCGGGTGTGCAGCGCGGAGAGCGCCGCCGCCTCGTCGGGCCGGAAACCCAGCCGGACGAGGCGGCGCTGGCGGCCCTGGTCCATGGCGTGTTGCAGACCCCGCACCCGGTCGAAGCCGGCGGACACGTCGTCCGGACGCCACCCACCCGCCGCGAGCGTCGGATCACCGTCCGGTGCGGGCGTTGTCCCGGTGCGGTCGGCTGTGCCCGTCGTCCCGGTCGATGCGCAGCTCACGTTCCAATTCGGTGATGACCGCCCGTAGGTCGTCCAGCCGTTGGGTGAGCGCGATCCGGTCCACCTCGTCCGGTACGCCGTCGCCGTCCTCGTCGTACCCGGGCGCCAGTCGCTCGGTCATCTCCAACCGGCGGGCCTCCTCCATCGAGTTGACGATGACCGCGATGAGGATGTTGAGCAGCAGGTTGACGGTGATGACCACGTAGCTGACGTAGTAGAGCAGCGTCCATGGTGAGATCGCCATGCCCTGCTCGATGAGGTCCGGAAGCGTCTCCAGCGACAACAGCACGAACAACGTCAGCAGCGATCGGCCGATGTCGCCGTACTCCTCCGGATACCGGTTGCCGAAGATCAGCCAGCCGGCCATGCCGTACACGTAGAGCGTCACCACGGCCAGG
Source organism: Micromonospora parva (assembly GCF_000718515.1). Lineage (GTDB taxonomy): Bacteria > Actinomycetota > Actinomycetes > Mycobacteriales > Micromonosporaceae > Micromonospora > Micromonospora parva. Next base: position 50,430 of record NZ_JNZS01000022.1, read on the forward strand.
GCCAGGAACCCGGTGACACCCGGCAGGCTGCGCCACAGCGCGGAGACGATGGTCCGCAGGCCCGGCGAGAACCGCACCAGGCGGACCATGCGGGCGACCCGCACGACCCGCAGCAGCGCCGGGTCGCCGTGCAGGCCCGGGATGAAGATCGCGGCGATCACCACGAAGTCGAAGACGTTCCAGCCGTGCCGGAAGAAGTCCTGCGGGCGCTTGCCGTACGCGGCCAGCCGGATGGCGATCTCGACGACGAAGACGGCCCGGAAGAGCACCTCCAGCCAGTGCAGCGCGGCGCCCGCCGGGCTCAGGTTGTCGTAGGTCTCCAGGCCGAGAACGATGCCGTTGGCGAGGATGACCACGACGATGGCGATCTCGAAGGGGCGGGACCGGGCGAGTCGGTCGCAACGGTCGGCCCAACCCGGCTGGTGCCGCTGTGGGGTGGCCGGTCCACCCCGTGGGGCGGGCACGGGTGCGTCGCTCACCAGGTGGCCGGCTCGATCGGGCGCGCCGAGCAGGTGGCCCACCTCCGGCCGTCGTCATGGCGGTGCCGATGGTGTGCGGGCATGCCCACCAGCCTAGCCAAGATCAATGACAGTGGTCGACCACGCCGCCTCGCGGCGACGACCCGACTGGCGAACGGCGATTGCCGTTTAGTGTGGATCGGTGAGTGACGTACCGCCGCGCGTCGGCGACGGCGACCCCGACCGGCAGCCGATCTGGAGCAGGCCCGAACGGGGCAGCCGTGGCCCCGCTCCGGCGCGCAGCCGGGACAGCATCGTCGCCGCCGCCATCGCGCTGGCCGACGCCGAAGGGCTGGCCGCGGTGTCGATGCGCGCCGTGGCCGCCGCGCTCGGCACCGGCGCCGGCTCCCTCTACCGCTACCTGTCGTCCCGCGACGACCTGCTGGACCTGATGACCGACCGGGCGGTGCGGGAGTTGCGCCCGTACCCGCGGGTGGAGGGCGACTGGCTGGCGACGATGGTGCTGTTGGGCCGCCGGCAGTTGGCGCTGTTCGGCGCCCATCCGTGGTTGCTCGACGTGTTCCACCGGCCGTCCGGCATCGGCCCGGAGACCCTGGCCTGGTTCGACAACTGCATCGAAGTCCTGGAACCCGTGCGCTGCCCGGTGGCCGCCAAGTTCGAGGCCATCGCGATGATGACCGGCGTGGCCAGCCTCTTCGCCCGTCAGGAGTCCGCCGCCGGGGCGTTCAGCTTCGCCGGGGTGGACCTGGCGGCGTACCCGCACCTGGTCGCGGCGTTCGGTCAGCCCTCCGGGCCGACGCCCCGGGCGGACCTCGTCGAGCGGACCCTGCGCGGTCTGCTGACCGGCCTGCTGCTCGCCGAGCCGACCGAGGCGGGGTGACCGGGTCACGCAGCGGTGGTGAGGTACCGGCGGTAGCCGAGGGCGGACTGCGTGAAACCGACTGACGCGTAGAACTGGTGGGCGTCGGTGCGCGCGGCGTTCGACACCAGTTGGACCTTGTAGCAGCCGGCCGCCGTCGCGTCGTCGAGCGCCGCCAGCACGAGGGCCCGGGCGACGCCACGACGGCGCCATCCGGGCGCGACCACCACGTTCTCCACCACCATGTACGGTCGCGCGCCGTGGGTGAGGTTGGGGGCGACGAGGGTGTCCAGGGTCCCCACGAAGGTGTCCCCGGCGACGGCCAGCAGGAGGCGGCGGCCAGCCTGCGCGTGCAGGTCGCGCCAGGCGCTGGCCAGCCGGGAGGAGTCCGGCCGCGGGTCGCCGGGGGCGAGCTGCCACAGCACGTCGAAGACCCGCTCGGGGTCGTCCTGCTCGACGGCGGCGCGGACGACGACGTCGCCGCTCACCGGACCGACCCACAACGGTCCAGGTTGGACAGCGCGGGATCCCGGCGTGGCGACCCGGCGTGTCGGCGGACCCGGTCATTGACGTGCCTGAGCATGCCGCCGAGGATACCCGGGCAGCAGCTGCCCGGGTGGCGACGGCGACCGGGCCCCGCCGCCCTCCTCGCTGCTGAACCCCGTCAGCCCCGCGCGGCCCGGATGGCGTCGCGCAGCGGAGTGCTCGGCCGGCCGAGTAGCCGGCTGAGGTCGTCGCTGTCGGTCGCCAACTCGCCGTCGGCGATCGACTGGTCGAGCGCGGCGACGAACCCGGCGGTGCCGGCGTCCAGGCCGACGTTCTCCAGGGCCGAGGCCAGCTCGGCCGCGGACATGTCCTGGTGCACGACGGTGGTGCCGGTCACCTCGGTGACGGCGTCGGCCAGTTCGTCGAACGTGAACGCGGCACCGCCCAGTTCGTAGACGGCGTTGCCGTCCTGCTCCCCGGTCAGCGCCGCCACGGCGGCCCCCGCGTAGTCGGCCCGGGTCGCGGCGGAGATCTTGCTGCCGCCGCTGGCGCCGAGGATCGTGCCGGAGCCCAGGTACTGCGGCAGCTGGTCGGTGTAGTTCTCGGTGTACCAGCCGTTGCGCAGCACTGTGTAGGTCAGCCCGGACGCGGCGAGGACCTCCTCGGTGGCCTTGTGCTCCGGGGCGAGCGGGTTCGCTGTGGTGTCGGCCTTCAGGATGCTGGTGTAGACGAGACGCTCCACACCGGCGAGCTTGGCCGCGTCGATGACCGCCGTGTGCTGCGCGACGCGCTGACCGGGAGCGTCGCCGGAGATGAGCAGCAGACGGCGTACGCCGGCCACGGCGCCGGGCAGCGTCGACGGGTCGTCGTAGTTGGCAGTGCGGATCTCGACGCCCCGCGCGGCCAGAGCGGCGGCCTTCTCCGGGCTGCGGACGATGGCGGCGATCTCGGCGGCGGGTACGCGGCTGTCGAGCAGTTGCTCGATCACCAGGCGGCCCAGTCGGCCGGTGGCGCCGGTGACGGCGTAGGTGGGCATGCGAACCTCCGAGGCTGGTGGCTTACCTGCAAGCACTTACTAATCTATAGCACTTATCATAGGTAAGCGTAGGTTAGGCTGGTGAGGTGAGCGACAGGCCGGCCCAGGACCCGGCGGGGCCTACCCAGGAATTCGTCAGCGATGTCTTCGCGCGGGGCTGCACCTCCCGTGCCGCCTTCGAGGACGTCACCTCGAAGTGGGCCTCGCTGGCCCTGTTGGCGCTCGGCGAGGGCCGCTACCGGTTCAACGCGCTGCGGCGACGCATCGACGGGGTCAGCGAGCGGATGCTCTCCCAGACCCTGCAGACCCTCGAACGCGACGGAATGCTCACCCGCGAGGTGCTCACCGCGATCCCACCGCGGGTCGAATACTCGTTGACCCCCCTCGGTGCCCGGGTCGCCGAGCAACTTCGTGGCCTCGCCGACCTGCTGGAGGCCTCGGTGCCCGAGTTGCAGACCGCCCGCGACAGAAACGACCGCGACCGAGGCTGACTCTCAGGTGTTCAGCGTCTCGCGCGGCGGCACGCCGTAGCTGGCGTGGTACCGCGCGGTGAACCTGCTGTGGCTGGCGAACCCCCACCGGCTGGCGATCGCCGAGACCGTCTCCTGGCGCGGGTCGGCGCGTACCAGGTCGTGGTGTGCCCGAACGAGCCGGATCCGACGCAGGTAGGCCATGGGGGTGGTGCCGAGATGACGGCGGAAGGCGAGTTGCACCGCCCGCAGGGAGACGCCGGCCGCACCGGCGATGTCGACCGCGCTGATGTCCCGATCGGCGTGCTCCTCCAGAAACGCGATGGCCCGGCGCAGCGTGGCGGTGGTGGCGTCGTTCCGGTCCGCGGCGGTCGGCTCGGTGAACGCGGTGTTGGGGAAGACCGCGAGCGCCGCCGCCGCCAGCATCCGGGCGGCGTTGCCGATCACCAGCGATTGCGCCCCGTCGGCTGGGCTGTTCAACACGACGTCGCGGACGAAGCTCGTGGTGTTGCGCCACTGCCGGGCGAGGGCCGTACCGGCGGCACCCAGCTCGGTGAACTCGATCCGACCGGGCCGGCGGGCCGGCGCGGTGGTGGCCACCTGCGCCAGCACCGACAGATCCAGTACGCACAGCTCCACCTCACCGGGATGCCACTGGACTGTGCACGGCTCGTCCGGCCTGGTGACGAGGAAGACCTCGCCGGGGCCGAACCGGTGGGTCGATCCCGCGCAGGAGCGACTGCCGCGCGCGGTGTTGGCGCGACCGATGACCAGCCCGCCGAGGGCGCTGGCATCGATTTCGAGGTGCCCGGTCTGTCGGGTGGTCGCGAGGGCGAAGGGAGCGGTGTCGACGCGCTGGTGGGTGAGCCGGTATCCGTTCCGGCTCTGAATGCGCAGCTTCGGGTCGTAGGTGGCGGACAGGAATTCCTGGATGGCCGACGGGTCACTGCTGTCGAACCGGTGGGTCTGCACTGGCGATGACGTCATCCGCTGTCTCCGTCCGGTGAAGGTGCCGCCGGGTGGTGGAACGCGTGTCGACGGCAGGATCGGGACGTGCCGGGGTGCGCGGCGGTGACCCGGCACGTCGGTGGCCGGCGGTGCGGTGGAACGTCGCGAGCGGGACGGCAGCGACCGGTTGAGGGCGTCGGATCTGGTCTGACGATTCGTGACGCTGGGATGCAATATCCGTGGATGGGAATGTCACCATACGACAATCACTCGCTCGCCGTCCCGCCAATCACCTCGGTGTGTCGGCAGCTCGACTTCGTTTTCCGGCTAGCCCGTCGAACGGTTCTACGTCTGCTGTCCTAGCCACCCTCGCGGCCGACAGCGAAATCTTGTTCATGATTCGTCGGAGGATGATCGTGGCACCGCCGGGAGACCGGCCCACGAAGGGGGGAAGCGTTGGACAGTACTGATCCTGACCGCGTCGTTCGGCTGGCCGTGGGCGAGGCGCTGGCCCGGGTGGCGGACGAGGACAGCCTGGGCCTGGGCGAGGGGGACGCGCTGGAGCGGCTCGGGGGTGGGCTGCGCGCGGTGCTGCGCCGCGCACTCGACGACCGGGTGCCGCTGACCACGCCGGACTTCGTCGACCTCTGCCGCGACCTGGGCCTGAACCGTGACGCCTTCGACCTGCTGGGGCACTACCTGATGACCGCGTTGCTGACCCAGCAGGTCGGACCGGACGCCCTGATTCGCGTCGGCGTGCTCTTCGGCACCGTCGGGCGCTACCTGCCCGGCGCCCGTCCGCCAGCCCACCGCAACGAGGGTCCCGCGATGCGGCGGCGCGACGTGCGTTCGGACAACAGTGTCGTCGGTCGGTACCGCCGCGCCAAGCTGCCGGAGCACCTCCCCAACCCGCCGAGCTGGACCTGCACCGGCTGCGGCCGCGAGTGGCCCTGCGCCACCAAGCAGAGCCAACTGCTCGCCGAGTTCGGTGGAGCGCGCGCCTCCCTCGCGGTCTACCTCGGCTCCTGCCTTGTCGCCGCCGCCGAGGACCTGCCCACGCTGCCGCTGCCTCGGGTCCGGCACCGGTTCCTCGGCTGGTTGCCGCGCGCCCGGATCTGACCGGCCCGCTGCCACCGCCCGGCTCCCCACCGGTCGGAGCAGGGTGTTCATCGTGAGCACCGGCTGCGTACGGCGGGTGTTCACCGGCCTCTTCAAGGCTCCTTGATCGAAAGAGCATTCTCTTGATCGAGGAGAGGCAACACGTGTCAGACAGGCATTCCGAAGAGACCGAGCACCCGCAGCTGTCCCGGCGCAAGCTGGTCAAGTACGCGGGCGTCGGCGCGACGCTGGCCGCGGCCAGTCCCCTGGTCGGTGCCAGCGCGGCGTGGGCCGAGGAGGACCGCCGGCCGGGCGACGACGACAAGGCCGACCGGGGCAACTCCAGGAACCGGGCGTGGCGCGCGGGCGACCACCACATCCACTCCGAGTACAGCGGCGAGTTCGACACCACGAAGTCCCCGATCGTCTTCCACAAGGGCGCGGACGCGGTCTACCCGATCGTCACCAACGCCATCATGGCGAAGAACTTCGGCCTGACCTGGGCGATGTGCACCGACCACGGTGGACCGACCCACTCAAAGGTGAACATCGAGCAGGCGTATCCCGACCTGCTGCGTTCCCGCAAGCTCGTCCCCGAGGTGCTCCAGTTCTGGGGCATGGAGTTCGACGCGCCCTCGCTGGACCACCACACGCTGATGATCCCGCGCCACGACGACGAGGCGAAGCAGCTCTTCGAGTTGGAGAGCCGGTTCGCCAAGTACGACGCGTTCCCCACCGACCCGACCCGGGACACCGAGGCGAAGATGGTGGAGTTCCTCAAGGTCGCCCGGGGCATGCCGCACAAGCCGCTGGTGATCGCCCACCACGCGTCCCGTTCGGCGCCGGGCCTCGGCGTCTACGGCCAGGACACCCCGCGCGAGTTCCGCAACGGCAACAACGCCGCGCCGGACGTCTACATCGGCTTCGAGGGCGCACCCGGGCACCAGGCCGGCCCGCTCAATGGCGGGGCGCGCGGCGGGTACGGCAACCACCCCACCTACGGCGGCTTCGACCAGATGACCGCCCGGGTCGGTGGGCTGTGGGACTCACTGCTCGGCGAGGGCCGGCGCTGGTGGATCACCGCCACCTCGGACTCGCACGTGCACTGGACCCGTGGTGGGTCCGACTTCTGGCCGGGGGAGTACAGCAAGACCTACGTGCACGCCCGCCAGGACTACGGCGACATCATGGACGGCCTGCGCAACGGCCGGATCTGGGTCACCACCGGTGACCTGATCCGCAGCCTCGACGTCACCGCCACGTCCCAGGGCAAGACCGCCGAGGTGGGCGAGACGATCACGGTGAGCCGTCGGAGCCGTACCGACGTCGACATCGAGATCACCTTCCGCCCGCTGGGTGGGGTGAACGCGAACGGCGACCGGCCCGAGGTCCGCCGGGTCGACCTGATCGTCGGCCAGATCACCGGCCCGAGCGCCAGCCTGGACGCCGACACCAACCCCACCACCAAGGTGGTGGCCCGGTTCGGCCCGCGCGACTGGCGTCGGCAGGGCGACAGCTACGTCATCCGGCACACCCTGCGCAACGTCGAGGCGGACACCTACGCGCGGGTGCGTGGCACCAGCACGGACGAGGCCGAGCCGCTCGCCGACGGCCTGGAGAGCCCGTGGGACGACCTGTGGTTCTACTCGAACCCGGTGTTCGTGCACGTGCGCTGACCGGGCGGGTTGACGACACCGCGGGTCACTCGGCACCGCTCGACAAAGGACGTCGGGCGGTGCCGGGCGGCCCGTCGGTCAGCTGTCCGAGCCGGTGCTTCGGCGGGTTCGGGGGGAGGCGGCTCGTCCGCTTCGCGCCGCCGCGGCACCGGTCCGGCGGGCAGTGGGCGACGCCGGCTCGGGGTGCACCTCGGTCACCACCTCACAGAGGTCACGCAGCGGGTCCGCCGCCTGGGCCGAGCAGGCGACCTTCTGCAACAGGGACCGCAGCGTCGCCGACTCGGGCGGCGTGAGGGCCCCCAGCAGATGCGACTCGACCTGCCGCAGTGCCGCTCGCCGCTGCTCCCACGCGGCACGGCCGGCGTCGGTGACCTCGATCAGCCGGTTGCGTCGGTCGGCCGGGTCCGCGCGACGGGCCACGAAGCCGGGCCCCTCCAGGTCATCGATCAGGTACGTGAGGACGGTGCGGTCGATGCCGATCTCCTCGGCGATCGCGCCCTGGTTCCGGGCCGGCCCGTTGATCGCCGCGGTGAGCAGCTGGTAGCCACGAGGGCCGCCGGGGAAGTCGGTGAGCGCGTGCTCGGCCGCGCGGACGTAGCCGCGGAAGACGATCCCGAGCATCCAGCCCAGGTCGTCGTCGAGCGGATCGGGCCGGCCCGGCCGGTGAGTGGCACCCGTCATCCCCCGACAATAGCGCAGTGAGTCAGACCTTGATGGCAGCAGAAGTTCTGTGTGACATAAGGTTAAGGTCACGACGCATCAGCCGACGCGTCGGGCGAATCGGGAGGCTCGCAGATGAGCGACTACGGCCACGACCTGGTCTTCGGATCCTTCGTCACGCCCAGCGCAGGCGATCCGGACCGTACGGTCGGCGTCGCCGTCCTGGCCGAGCAGGTCGGGCTGGACCTGGTCACCTTCCAGGACCACCCGTACCAACCGGCGTTCCTCGACACCTGGACCCTGCTGAGTTTCGTCGCGGCCCGCACCCACCGGGTGCACCTCGCGGCGAACGTGACGAACCTGCCACTGCGCCCGCCCGCGGTGCTCGCCCGCAGCGTGGCCAGCCTGGACCTGCTCAGCGGTGGCCGGGTCAGCCTCGGCCTCGGGGCGGGGGCGTTCTGGGACGCCATCGTGGCGATGGGCGGCCGGCGGTTGACCCCCGGCGAGGGTGTGCGAGCGCTGACGGAGGCCATCGAGGTCATCCGTCAGCTCTGGGACGTCGAGACGCGCGGCGGAGTGCGGGTCGACGGCGAGTTCTACCGGGTGGTGGGCGCCAAGCGCGGACCCGCCCCAGCCCACCACACGCCGATCTGGCTGGGCGCGTACAAGCCCCGGATGCTCCAGCTCACCGGCCGTCGGGCCGACGGCTGGCTGCCCTCGCTGGGCTACCTCCAGCCCGGCGACCTGGCCAAGGGCAACGCGATCATCGATGACGCCGCGCGGGAGGCCGGCCGCTCACCGCGGGACGTGCGCCGGCTGCTCAACATCGCCGGACAGTTCTCGGCCGTCGGACGCGGCCCGTTGGACGGGCCCGCCGAGCAGTGGGCCGAGGAGCTGGCCGAGCTGGCGGTGGAGGACGGCGTCGGCACCTTCATCCTGGCCAGCGACGACCCCGACGACCTGCGCCGCTTCGCCGGCGAGGTCGCCCCCGCCGTCCGCGAGCTGGTCGCGGCCGAACGGGAGCAGGGCGCGGCACCGGGGCGTACGCCAGGACAGCCGGAGCCGGAGCCGGAGCCGGAGCCGGTCGTCGCGGCGCCGGTGCGGGGGAGCCGCGCCACCGCGACCGGCGGCGCGTTCGCCGTGGTGCCGACCCCCGACGACGGTGTGCGGCGAAGCGAGCGGCGGGTGTGGGACGAGTCGACCCGGCCGAGCGGGCCCGCGCCGGACCCGGAGCGCACCTACACCCCGCAGGAGCAGGCCACCGGTGCGCACCTCGTGCAGATCCACGACGGTCTGCGCGCCGAGCTGGCCCAGATTCACGACCTGATCGACCAGGTGGCGGCCGGCGAGATCGACGCCGGCGCGGCCCGCTCCCACATCAACACGATGACCATGCGGCAGAACCGGTGGACGCTCGGCGTCTACTGCGAGTCGTACTGCCGCATCGTCACCACCCACCACACCATCGAGGACCAGTCGTTCTTCCCCCGGTTGCGGGCGCGCGACCCTCGGCTCGGCCCGGTGGTCGACCGGTTGGAGCAGGAGCACCACGTCATCCACGACGTGCTGGAGGGCGTCGACCGGGCGCTGGTCGCGTACGTCGGGTCCCCGGACGGCCTCGCCGAGCTGCGGGCGGCGGTGGACCTGCTGACCGACGCTCTCCTGTCGCACCTCAGCTACGAGGAGCGGGAGTTGGTCGAGCCGTTGGCGCGGTTGGGCATCGCCTGATCGGCGGGGCGCCGCAGCGGCGGGGGTTCCCCGATCTGATCTGAGAGGCTACTCTCGAAACATGTCTCTCAAGAATCCGTACGGGGATTTCGAGATCACCGAACCGCAGGCGCTCCGGGCGCTGGCCCATCCGGTCCGGCTGGCCATCCTCGACCGCCTCCAGCGGCACGGGCCGGCCACCGCCACCGGGCTCTCGCCGCACGTCGGGGCCACCCCGTCGGTGGTCAGCTGGCACCTGCGACACCTCGCCACGTTCGGCCTGGTCGTCGACGCGGAGGGCACCGCCAGCAAGCGTGAGCGCTGGTGGCAGGCCGCGGCCCGGGGCTTCCGCTTCGAGCTGCCCGACGACGCCGAGGGGCAGGCCGCCGGCCGGCAACTCCGCGGCGAGATGTTCGCCAGGGCCGCCGAGGCGCCACAACAGTGGCTGCTGCACGACGAGCCCCGGCTGGACGCGCAGTGGCGCGGCGTGGCCGGCGTGGCCGACACCCGGTTCGTGGCCACCCCCGAGGAGCTTCAGCAGTTGGAGGCCGCCATCGAGGAACTGCTCGCCCCGTACGTGCGGCGCAAGGACGACGACACGTCGCCGACCGACGCGCGAACCGTGCGGATGCTGCGCTACCTGCTGCCCGAACCCGGCGACGACCCGGCCGCGTCATGACCGCCACCGCCACCGCCACCGCGCCGCCCCTGCACCGCGACCGGCGGTTCCGCACCTTCTGGATCAGCGAGACGATCTCCCAGTTCGGCGACCGGATCAGCGAACTGGCCCTACCGCTGATCGCCGTCACCCTGCTCACCGCGACACCCGTGCAGGTCAGCGTCCTCACCGCGTTGATCTGGCTGCCCAACCTGCTGGGCCTGATCCTGGGTGCCTGGGTGGACCAGCGCACCCACAAACGCCGACTCCTGATCATCGCGGACCTGATCCGCGCCGCGGTGCTGCTCAGCCTGCCGGTGGCCTACCTGTTCGACGCGATCACCCTCACCCAGCTCTACCTGGTGGCACTGCTCACCGGCGTCGGGGCGGTGCTCTTCGCCATGGCGCGTCAGGCGTTCTTCGTCGCCCTGGTGCCGCGCTCGGCGTACGTCGACGCGACCAGCAAGCTCAGCATGAGCCGGTCGCTGTCCTTCATCGCCGGCCCGGCAGTCGGCGGTGGGCTGGTCCAGGCGCTCAGCGGCCCGGTCGCGATCGTCGTCGACGCGGTGTCCTTCCTCGGCTCCGCGATGCTGCTCAGCCGCATCCCGGTGACCGAGCCACCGCCCCCGCCCCGTCGGACGTCGACGTTCGGCCTGGTCCGCGAAGGGCTGGTGCTGGTGCTGCGGCACCCGGTGCTGCGGGCCGCCCTCGGCTGCACCAGCACCGTCAACTTCTTCACCTTCATCGCCAGCGCGTTGCTGGTGCTCTACGCCAGCCGTGACCTCGGCCTGTCGGCCGGCGCGATCGGCATCGCCTTCGGGTTCGGCGCGCTTGGCGGCTTCGCGGGCGCGGCGCTCGCCCCACGGATCTCGCGCGCGATCGGCCTGGGCCGCACCGCCATGATCGGCGCGGTGCTCTTTCCCGCACCGCTGGCACTGACCGCTCTGGTGTCCGGACCCACCTGGGCGAAGGTGGCCATGCTGGCGGCCATCGAGCTGGTCTCCAGCGTCGGCGTGATGCTGATGGACGTGAACCTCAACGCCCTCCTCACCGCCGTGACACCCGACGACGCGCGAGGACGTCGGGCCGGCGCCTACAGCGCCGTCAACTACGGCATCCGACCGCTCGGCGCGCTGGTCGGTGGCGCGTTGGGCACCACCATCGGGCTACGGCCCACCATGGTCATCGCCGGCCTGGGGGGCGTGCTCGCCGTGCTGTGGTTGCTCGCGTCACCGGTGCGCCAGATCAGAACCCTCGACGAACCGGCGGCCTGACCACAGGGGCGGGGCCCGGTCGCGCCGCCGGGCTCGCGCCCCGAACGGGCGGCGCCTGTGCGCGGATCGCGCCACCGGGTCAGGCGACCTCCGCCAGCAGCACCCGGGCCAGCTCGGCGGGCTGGGAGAACATCGGCCAGTGGCCGGTGTCCATCGTGACGAGTCGCCAGTGGTCGCTGGTCAGCAGCGAGGCCACCGTGTCGTTGGGCTCTGGCCCGTCGAGCAGGCACTTCACGTACGTCGCCGGCAGCTCACCCAGTGGTCGGCTCAACACGGCCGGCTCGGTCAGCGTGCCACCCGGGTGTGGAGTGGACCCCTCCACCAGGCGCGCGATCTGCCCGTCGGTGAGACCCTGACCGTCGAGATCGGCAGCGCCGAGCGGAGCCCAGTGCCCGCCGTTGTCGGCGAGCTGCGCCTCGAAGGTCGCCTGGCCCTGCCACCAACCGGAGGCGAACGACCCGCCGTCGACAGGCACCTCGGAGTCGACGAAGACCACCCGGGTCAACCGGTCACCGATCCGCTCGGCGGCCTGACCCACCGGGATGCCCGAGTAACTGTGCCCGACCAACACCACGTCGCGCAGGTCGCGGCGCTCGATCTCGTCGACGATGTCCCGCACGTGGGTCTGCTGCCCGGCGGGCACCTCCCGCCGCTCGGCGAGACCGGAGAGGGTCAGCGGGTGGGTGCCGTGGCCGGCCGCCCGCAGCGGCGGGACCACCTCGTCCCACGCCCACGACCCCAACCACGCCCCCGCCACCAACACGAAATCAGCCATGGCGCGGAGCCTAACGGCGACCTGCGACAGGTCGGCGGCTCACGACTTCTGCCGGCCTCGGTCGGCGGACACCTGCGGCGGAACCCGCCGCCGGCGGCACCCACCGCAGCTGGCCACCGGGGGCCGCCGAACAGTCAGACGTGGTCGCGCGGGGGCGGCCCGGCCTCGACGGGCATCCGGTAGATGTGCACCGGGTAGTCGACGGCCGACCGCCCGCCGTCGAGCCCGGCGGTCAGGTGCAGCTGGGCCGCCGGCATCCAGAGCCGGGCCTCGGCGTCGATCCACATCGCGTCCACCCACGCCAGCCGGGGATCGGCGACCAGCGTCCGGACGCTGCGGTCGGGTGCGAGGGCGAGGACACGTCGTCGTTCCACGTCGCTGAGGTAGATGGTGCCGGTGGCGTCGATGGCAGTGCCACCGGTGCTGGGTGTCTCGCACCACCGTTCGACCCGCCGGGCCAGCTCGTCGGCGGACACCGACGGATCGTCCAACCAGCGGGTGGCGATCCGGGACATCCCGCCGGAGGCCGGCTGGTAGTAGAGCCAGCGACCGTCCGGCGACACCTCCAGCTGGTCGACGTGCAGGCGTACCTCGGCACCGTCCGGGTCACGCAGCACGCGACCGTCGGCGACCAACGGCCCGCCCACCGTGCTCGGATGCCCGTCCAGCACCCGCCGGGACCGACCCGAGTCGAGGTCCAGCACGATGATGCCGGCGGCCCCGGCGTCGCTGAGGTACGCCACCGGGCCGTTGAACCGGACATCGTCGACGTAACTGTCCGGGTGGACCGCCTCGTCGAGGTGGTAGACCCGATCCACCTGGTCGCCGTCGAGGTTCACCACGATCAGCCGAGCGCCGCCCGGCACCTGCGCGGAGCCGAGCTGGGGCGTGCCCGAGTCGACGATCCACAACCGGCCGTCCGGGCCGACGCGCAAGCCGTTGACGTGCACGAACGCCCCGTCCGGCGGCTGGTCGGCGCGATTCCACGCGGCGTCGGGGTACGGCTCACGCCGGCCGTCCGGCAGCGCCTCGACCACCTGCACGCCGGGCCGGTCCGCCGACGGGTAGCTGAGAAACACCCGCCCGCGCACTGTTGTCACACCGGTGCACACCCGGCTCTCGTGCAGCACCGACGTCAACCGGGGAGCCTCCTCGGTGGGCAGCGACGACATCGACCCGCTCCTCACCCGCCCGCCGGCGTCCTCGGCTCACGCCGGTGCCGACGGCTCCGGCCGTTCGGCGCGGTATCCCCGGCGCCTGCCGGCCGAAACCGCCGGTCGCAGGGCACCGCTGATCGCACGGCACGCCGGTTGCGGGGCACCACCGCCGACGGTCAGCCGCCCGCAGGCAGCGCCCGGCGCTCAGCCGGTCGGCGGTGCTGGCGGGCCGACCCGGCCCGCGAGCCGCTTCGGGGCCATCACGCAGTAGCTCTCGGTGAGCAACTCACCCACCTCCTCCCAGTCGGTGTCCCCGTCCACGATCATGCCCAGCACGTTCGCAGCCCAGTCCGGTTTGTAGAACGGGTGGCCCACGCCGAGGAGCCCGGCGATCTCGTCGAGGGGCGACCGGAAGGTCAGCAGGCAGGCGGGCCGGTCGAGGGCGGCAGCCCGGGCGTGGACCGGCTGACGGTCGGTGTCGACGGTGAGCACGTGGGCGAAGGTCCGCTTGCGGATGCGCCAGCGGATGCCCACCCAGGCGGGCTCTTCGTAGGTCTCCGGCAGCCCGAGGCAGATCGGCCGCAGCCGGTCGAGGACCTCGGGTGGGACGTCTCCAGGTGCGGTCACGGGCAACGACGCTAACCGGTGGGTGTGACAAGTCCCGCCCGTCGAACCCGGGCCGGGCCGGTGGTGCGGGCCCTGCCGATCGGCCAGGATGGGCGGGGCGACACTGGGCCGTCGCCCCGCCCACCCCCCGTGCCCGCTGAGGAGTGCCGTGCCGTCCACCCTGCTCTCCCGCCGTGACCTCGACTTCCTGCTGCACGAGTGGCTGCGGGTGGCCGACCTCGTCGAGCGCCCCCGCTACGCCGAGCACTCCCGGGAGACCTTCGACGACGCCCTGGACCTCGCCGAGCGGGTGGCCACCGAGCAGTTCGCCCCGCACAACCGGGCCGCCGACCTCGCCGAGCCGACCTTCGACGGGCAGCGGGTGCGGCTGATCCCGCAGGTCCGGGCGGCGTTGGACAGCTTCGCCGAGACGGGCCTGCTCACCGCCGGGCTGGACGCCACCGTCGGTGGCCTGCAACTGCCGCACGCGGTCGCCGCGGCCTGCTTCACCTGGTTCCAGGCCGCCAACGTGGCCACCTCCGCGTACCCGTTCCTCACCCTGGGCAACGCCAACCTGCTGCTGGCGCACGGCAGTCCCGAGCAGGTGGACACGTACGTGCGGCCCATGTTGGACGGTCGGTTCTTCGGCACCATGTGCCTGTCCGAGCCGCACGCCGGCAGCTCACTGGCCGACATCACCACCCGCGCCGAGCCGCAGGCGGACGGCACGTACCGGCTCTTCGGCACCAAGATGTGGATCTCCGGTGGTGATCACGAGTTGGCGGAGAACATCGTCCACCTGGTGCTGGCCCGCATTCCGGGCGCGCCGCCCGGGGTCAAGGGCATCTCGCTGTTCATCGTGCCCAAGGTGCTGGTCGGCCCGGACGGGTCGCTCGGCGACCGTAACGACGTGGTGTTGGCGGGGCTCAACCACAAGATGGGGTTCCGGGGCACCACGAACACCCTGCTCAGCTTCGGCGACGGCGCGCACACCCCGGCCGGTCGCCCCGGAGCGGTCGGGCATCTGGTGGGCGCGCCCCATCAGGGTCTCGCGCAGATGTTCCACATGATGAACGAGGCCCGGATCGGGGTCGGGGCCGGCGCGACCGCGTTGGGTTACACCGGCTACCTCAAGAGCCTGGCGTACGCGAAGGAGAGGCCACAGGGCCGGCCGGTCGGCGCGAAGGACCCGGCCACCGCACAGGTGCCGATCATCGACCACCCCGACGTACGACGGATGCTGCTGGCCCAGAAGAGCTACGTGGAGGGGGCGCTGGCACTGGTGCTCTACTGCGCGCGGCTGCTCGACGAGCAGAAGACCGCACCTTCCGAGGCCGACCGCGAGCGTGCCCACCTGCTGCTGGACGTGCTCACCCCGATCACCAAGAGTTGGCCGTCGCAGTGGTGCCTGGCCGCCAACGACCTGGCGATCCAGGTGCTCGGCGGCGCTGGCTACACCCGTGACCACGACGTGGAGCAGCACTACCGGGACAACCGGCTCAACCCGATCCACGAGGGCACCCACGGCATCCAGGCGCTGGATCTGTTGGGGCGCAAGATGACCATGCAGGGCGGCGCTGGTCTCGTCCTGCTGACCGCGACGATCGGCGACACGGTCGAGCGGGCCCGGCAGGCCGGGGGCGAGGCCGCCGCGCTGGCGGGCCGGCTGGCGGCGGCGGTGGACCGGGTCACCGCTGTCACCGGTCGACTGTGGGCCGACGGTGATCCGGTGCTGGCGCTGGCCAACGCCAGCGCCTACCTGGAGGCCGTCGGGCACGTGGTGATCGCGTGGATGTGGTTGGAGCAGGTGCTGGCGCTGCCGCCGGAGGGGGCCGGCGACGCGTTCCACGCCGGCAAGCGGCAGGCCGCCCGCTACTTCTTCACCGTCGAGCTGCCCCGCACGGGGCCGCAGTTCGACCTGCTGGAGAGCCGGGACCGGACCACGCTCGACATGCGGCCGGACTGGTTCTGACCGGTCAACGTCGTCGGGACTGGTGGTTCATGGCCTGCCGCCCCTTGACGACGCCCCAGACGATCACGATCACCAGTGCGATCACACCGATGATGACCAACCAGCGGACCGCTTCGAGAAACAACCCGAGCAGGATCAGGATACCGGCGACCACGCCGACGACCCAGAGCAGTGCACGCATGTCGACCTCCCGTAACCGGCCGCGCCTGGTGCGGCCGACCCGGGTACACGTTCCCCGTCCGGACGGCACCATGCCGATTGATCGACTCGGGTTCCCCGCGGTGGTGGGCCCGGCGCGCCGCGACACCTTGAGGTCCTGATGCGCGGGTCGATCCGGGGCGCTCAGCCGTCGGCGCGCGCCACGTAGACGGTGTTGGCCGACTCGCCACCGGTCAGCGGGTTGGCGAACGGCACGACGTGCGCCCGCACGTCCACGAACACCTCGGTGAGCGACGCGGTGAACTCGGCGTCCGGCGGGTCGTCCGACCAGAGCGCGAAGACACCCCCGGGCCGCAGCAGGGCGGCCAGGCGGCGTAAACCGGCCGGCGGGTAGAACGCCGCGTGGCTCGGGTGCAGGACGTTGCGGGGGGAGTGGTCGACGTCGAGCAGCACGGCGTCGAAGCGTCGACCGGGCACCTCGCTGTCGAAACCGGTGTCACCGGCGACCGCCGCGAAGAAGTCGGCCTGCACGAAGCGGGTCCGGGGGTCCTCGGCGAGCCCCGCCGCGAACGGCAGCAGCCCGCGCCGGTGCCAGTCGATCACGTCCTCGATCGCCTCCACCACGAGCAGTGAGCGCACCCGGGGGTCGCCCAGCGCCGCGCAGGCGGTGTAGCCCAACCCGAGACCGCCCACCACCACGTCGAGCGAGTCACCGGTCACCTCGGCGAGGCCGAGCCGGGCCAGCTCGATCTCCGCGACCGGGAAGAGGCTGGACATCAGATACTCGTCGTCGAGCTTGACCTCGTACACCTCGACCTGGAGTGCCGGGTCCCGGCGCCGGCGCAGGCTGATCGCGCCGATCGGAGTCTCCCGCCAGGCCAGCTCTTCGAAACGCGCGCCCACGGGTGCCCTCTCGCCGCCGGATTCGTCCCCGGATGGTACCGGTTGCCCCGCCACCGACGGCCACGCAGGGTCCACGGGACATCGACGCAGCGCATATCCTGTGCCCGGCCGATCCACCGGAGGGGACTCATGCCGTCGCGGCAGGACCAGCTGCACTCCTACCAGTTCAGCGTCCAGCGGGCGGTCGCCGCCCTGGTCATGCGGGAGACCGATCCCGCGCAGTCGCCGTTTCGGCGGCTGGCCGGTGCCGGCCTGGCCAGCGTCCTGGTGGCGGCGATCGGGCTCGGCGGTTTCGCCCTCTACGGGCTGTTCGCCGGCGGCGGCAAGGGGTGGCGTGACCCGGGCGCGGTGATCGTGGAGAAGGAGTCCGGCGCCCGGTTCGTCTACCGCGAGCAGAAGCTGCACCCGGTGCTCAACTACGCCTCGGCGCTGCTCATCGTCGGCGCGGACCGGTCGAAGACCGTGCTGGTGTCCCGGCGCACGATCGACGGGGTGCCGCGCGGGCTCCCGTTGGGCATCGCCGACGCCCCCGACTCGTTGCCCGCCCCCGGCCGGCTGGCCGCCACGGCGTGGACGGTCTGCTCGACGATCCCGGCCGGTGCGGGCGCCCAGGGGCCCCGCTCCGCGTTGCTGATCGGCACCGAACCCGACGGTGGCCGGCCGCTGGGCGACGACGCGCTGCTGCTGCGCCACCCCGACGGCGGGCTGCACCTGGTCTGGCATCAGCGGCGTTACCTCGTCCGCGATCCCAGCCGGGTGCTGGCGGCGCTCGCCACCACCCGGGCGCAGGCGGTTGCGGCGGCGCCGGCACTGCTCAACTCGCTGCCCGCCGGCGTCGATCTCGCCCCGCTCGACCTGCCCGCGCTGGGCCAGCCGGCTTCTCGGGTGCCGGGCGCCGCGATCGGCACCGTCTACCTGGTGAGCAACTCCGGTGGCGGTCGGCAGTACGCGGTGGCGCTCGACGCCGGCCTGGCCGGCATCACCGAGTTGCAGGCGGGGCTGTTGCTGGCCCGCACCGGGCAGGTCGCGCCGGTGCCGATGACGTTGGGCCGGTTCGCCGCGCTGCCCACGGTGCCCGATCTCGCCCCGACCGGTCCGAACGCCCCGCCGCCGGTCCCGCCCCGGCTCGCGAGCGCCGACGGCGGCGCGCTCTGCACCCGCGTCGGCGACGACGGCGGGGTGGGTGAGGTGCGCTGGGGCGTACCGCTGCGGGACCTGACGGCCGTGCCGCGCACCGCGCCGACCGGCGGCGCGGTGCTGGCCGACCATGTGGTGGTGGAGCCGGGCCGCGGCGCGGTGGTCGAGGCCGCGGCGGCGCCCGGCGCGACCGGGGGCGCGGTCTCCGTGGTCACCGACCTGGGCCGGCGGTACGTGCTGGCAGACCGGGAGGTGCTGCCGATGCTCGGCTACCGCGACGTGCGACCGGTGCGGCTGCCGGCTGGGCTGGTCAGCCTGGTGCCCGCCGGCGCCACCCTCGACCCAACGGCCGCCCGAGCCGCCCCCACCCCCAACTAACCCCCAGCCCCACCCCCACCGCAGCCTTCCGTCACAGCTGCGGTGATCAAGAGGTTTGCGTCAGGATGTGGCGCGAATTTGACGCAAACCTCTTGATCACCGGGGAGGCGGGGAGGCGGGGAGGCGGGGAGGCGCTCAGTCTGCTGGGCGGCGCAGCACGGTGACCGCGAACGCGGCGTCGTCGCGCCACGGGCGCAGGTCCCAGGTGGCGAAGCGGTGCTCCACGCGCAGCCCGGCGGCCACCGCGTCGGCGTCGAACGCGGTCAGCGGGTAGCCGCGCTCGGTGCCGAAGCCCACCGCCAACACGCCGTCGGGTCGCAGGTGCGCGGCCACCCGGCGCAGCACCTGCGGTTCGGTGCCGACAGCGACGAAGGCGAGCACGTTGCCGGCCAGCACCGCCGCGTCGAACGGCTCCGCCTCACCCAGTGCCGACAGGTCCAGCTCGGCGAGGTCGGCGACCAGCCACGTCGGGCCGGGATAGTCGGCGCGGGCGGCGTCCACCAACGCGGGGTCGGCGTCCACCCCGACCACCGTGTGCCCCCGCTCGGCCAGCGCGGCGCCGACCCGGCCGGTGCCGCTGCCGGCGTCGAGAATCCGTGAGCCGGGCGCGACGAGGGCGTCCACCAGGCGGGCCTCGCCGGCCAGGTCCTCACCCTCGGCCGCGAGCTTGCGGAACCGGTCGATGTACCACTGTGAGTGCTCGGGACCGGTGTCGGTCGCCCAGCGGGTCGGGTTGGCCATGAGGCCACCGTATCCGGGCCGGTGGGGGCCGGGCGGACGACCCGGACGAGACGATCATCCCTTCTCCGCGCCGCTGGTCAGCCCTTCGGTGAGCAGTCGTTCGCTGGCGAAGAAGAGGATCACGATGGGCACTGTGAGCACCACCGACCCGGCCATCAGCACCGTCTTGGGCACCTCCACCCCGTCGGCGAGCAGGGACAGCCCCAGCGACACCGTCCACCGGTTGGGCTTGTCGACCAGGAACAGCAGCGCGAAGAGGAACTCGTTCCAGGCGATCATGAAGTCGTAGAGCGCCACCGCCATGATCGACGGCATCGCGAGGGGCAGGCTGACGCGCCGGATGATGCCGAGCCGACCGGCACCGTCGATGGCTGCGGACTCCTCCAGGCTGACCGGGATGGTCTCGAAGTAGTTCTTCAGCATGTAGACCGACACCGGCAACGTCTGCGAGATGTAGACCAGCACCAGACCGAACAGCGAGCCGCGCAGCCCGGCCCGGGTGAAGACCACGAACAGCGGGATCGCGATGACGATCGACGGGAACAGGTAGACCGCCAGGAACAGGAAGTCCACCTGCCGCCGGCCGAAGAACCGCAGCCGGGCCACCGCGTACGCGCCGGGGATCGCTACCAGCAGGGTGAGCACTGTCGCCGCGACGGCGACCAGCCCGCTGTTGCGGATGAAGGTGAGGAAACCCTGGCCGCCGTCGTCGGTGGCCTTCAACACCTCGGCGTACGTGGCCACTGTCAGCTCACCGAAGCCGACCACCAGCGCGCCGGGGTCGAGCAGCAGCCGCTCGATGGGGCGCACCGAGAGCAGCAGCATGTAGTAGAAGGGGAAGACGGTGATCACCAGGAACACGGCGATCACCAGGCGGCGCAGCCATCGCAGGCTCACCGTCTCGACCACGTCCCGGTCCATCAGCTCACCCTCCGTCCGAAGAAGCGCAGATAGATCAGCACGAACACGATGAGCACCACGGCCAGCACGACAGCCTGCGCGGCGGCGGCCCCGATGTCGGTACGGGCGGTGAGGAACTCGTACACCCGCACGCTGACCACCTCGGTGCCGGCCGCACCGCCGGTGAGCAGGTAGACGTCGTCGAACTTGTTGAACGTCATGATGAAGCGCAGCACGCCCAGCAGGGCGATCACCGGCAGCAGCTGCGGCAGCAGGATGTGCCGGAACCGCTGGGTGGGGGTGGCCCCGTCGACGCGGGCGGCCTCCTCCAACTCGCCGGGCACCGCCTGGAGCCGGGCCAGCAGGAACAGGAACGCGAACGGGAAGTAGCGCCACGCCTCGAAGATGATCACCGTGGCCAGCGCTGTCGACTCCTGGGTGAGGAACGGGACCGGGGCGTCCCAGCCGAGCAGGCGTTGCCCCCACGCGTTGACGACGCCGAGCTGTGGGTCGAGCATCACCTGCCAGACGAACGTCGCCGCGACGACCGGTGCCACGTACGGCAGCAGCATGGACGCCCGGACCAGGGTGCGGCCCCGGAACGGCCGGCGGACCACCAGGGCGGCCACCAGGCCGAGCACTATCGACCCGACGGTGCCACCGATGCTGTAGATCAGCGTGACCCACAGCGTCTCGGCGAAGCCGGGGGTGTGCAGCACCCGGTCGATGTTGTCCATGGTGAAGTCGCCGAACAGGCCGGTCTTGCGCAGCGTGGCGAGCCGGACCCGCTGGAAGGCGAGCACCACTGTCCACACGATCGGGATGCCGATCACCGCGATGGTGACGAGCAGTGTCGGCGCGACCAGCGCGAGGCCGGCCCGGGACTCGCGGCGGCGCAGGGTCAGGGGTCGGCGCCGGGGTGGCGCCAGCCGCTCCCGGGTGGGGGAGCGGCCGGGGCCGGGCGCGGTGGTGGTCAATTGACGCCCGCCTTGATGGCGTCGACGTCCTTCTTGGCGCGGTTGGCGGTGGCCGCCGCGTCGGCCTTGCCCGCGATGAGGTCGCTCAGCACCTTGGGCACCGGCAGCTCGCCGAGCATCGCGCCGACCAGCTTGCCCTGCCCCTGACTGAGTCCCCACCGTCCGAAGGTGTCCGGGCTGCGGCGCAACGTGGCAAGCACCTCGTCGCCGTACACGTCGGCGAGGGGCTTCTTCGCGTCCACGCCCGCCTGGCTGGTGCTCCAGGCGGTCAGGTACGCCTCCGGCTCGGCCGGGGTGCCCTTGCGGACCGGGAAACGGCCCTCGGGTGACATGCCGAACCAGCGCGGGTAGCCGTCACTGAGCATGTACTCCACGAAGGACTTCGCCGGATCGGTCACCGCGCCGTCCAGCACCGCCCAGGAGCTGATCTCGCCGTACTGGGCGGGTTCGGTGCCGTTCGGTCCCTTGATCGCGGTGACGAACCCGCTGTTCTTCGCCAGGAACCCCGGGTCGGCCTGGCACTGCGGGCAGGTCGGCTTGGCGTCGTTACGCAGCCCGGCCAGCTCGTCGAGGATGAACGGGGACCAGACGACCATGGCCGCCTTGCCGGCGAAGTAGGTGGCCCGGGTGGTGTCCACGTCCTGCGCGCCCTTCACCGAGCTGGTGCGGATCAGGTCGCCGTAGAAGCGGAACGCCTCGACGCACTGGGGTGAGTCCAGGGTGACCGCGCCGGAGTCGTCGGTGAGCTGGCAGCCGTTGGCCAGCGCCAGGTGCTCGAAGGTCTGCTGGGTGAACACGTCGCTGGGGGCGGTGGCCGCGGTGATCCCGGCGACGCCGCCGGTGTTCAGCCTCGCCGCGGCGGCGGTGATCCGCTCGTACGTGTCGGGGGCGGGCAGGCCGGCCGCGGCGAACAGGTCCTTGCGGTAGACCAGCAGTTGCCCCCACCCGTCGCTGGGCACGGAGAGTTGTCCGCCGTCGTCGGAGGTCAACTCCAGCGCGCGCGGGGAGAACGTCTGCTTGCCCAGCTTGTCGACGACCTCCGCGTTCGCCGATGCGTGCAGCAGCTCGTTGCCGGCGAGCGTACGGATGCCGGCGAGGGAGACCGACCCGACCACGTCGGGCAGGTCGCCGGCGGCGGCGTTTGCAGCGATCAACGAGGGGAACTGGTCCTCGTTGACGGTCACCAGGTCGACCTGGATCCCGGTCTTCGCGGTGAAGTCGGCGATGATCGCCTTGGTGGCGGTGACCCGGTCGGCCACGTCCTCCAGACTCCAGACGGTGATCTTCTTGCTGTTGCTGTCCGGTTCGTCGTCGCCGCAGGCCAGCAGGGTGGACGCGGTCAGTGCCAGGATCACTGTGGTGGCGAGTATCCGCCTCGGAGGTGCTGACATCGGTGGCACTCCTCTCGAAGGGTACATGACGGATCCAACACCTTCGATTGATCAATAGCAAGACATATGGCCATTTTTTGCTATCCTGGAGCCCAGTGCTACCGGGATGTGACACATGGGCAACTGGGTGGTCTCTCTCGCCGGGCCTCGACGCATCAGCCTCGAGCCCTGCCCGCCGGATCCGCTCGGCCCCGGCCAGGTCCGAGTCCGCACCTGCTACTCGGGCATCTCCGCCGGCACCGAGCTGACCCTCTACCGGGGCAGCAATCCCCGGCTCAGCAAGGACTGGGACGACGCCGCCCGGATGTTCGTCCCCCGACAGACCCCGGTGCCCTACCCGCTGATCGGTTTCGGCTACGAAGAGGTCGGCGAGGTGATCGAGGTCGCCCCGGAGGTCACCGACCGGCATCCGGGGCAGCTCGTCTGGGGCATCTGGGGGCACCGGGCCGAGGCGGTGCTCGCCGCCGACGCGGTCCGTGCGCTCCCCACCGGGCTGGATCCGCTCGCCGCGGTCTTCGCCCGCCCCGGCGCCATCGCGCTGACCGCCGTGCTCGCCGGTGACCTGCACCTCGGCGACTGGGTCGGCGTCTTCGGGCAGGGCGTCATCGGGCTGCTCGCCACCCGGCTCGCCGTGCTCTCCGGGGCCCGGGTGGTGGCCGTCGACCCGGTGCCCACCCGGCTGGAGCACGCCGCACGGTACGGCGCCTACTCCACAGTGGACGCAACGACCACATCCGCCGCCGCCGTGCTGCGCCAGGCTACCGACGGCCGGGGAGCCGACGTCTGCCTGGAGTTGTCCGGCGCGTACCCGGCGCTGCACGAGGCGATCCGCTCCACCACCCACGCCGGCCGGGTCGTGGCCGCCGGCTTCTACCAGGGCCAGGCCGACGCGCTCGGCCTCGGCGAGGAGTTCCACCACAACCGCATCCAGTTGGTCGCCGCCCAGGTCTCCGGGCCCACCCCCGCGCCGAGCATGGCCGGCCGGTGGAGCGGAGACCGGGTCGCGCAGACCTTCATGGACCTGGTGGCCGACCGCAGCGTCGACCCGCTGCCACTGGTCAGCCACATCGTCGACGCCAGCGCGGTCGCCGACGCCCTCGCGCTGCTCGACCGCGGCGCCGGTGACGTCCTCCAAGTCGTGCTGAGGTTCTAGATGACCACCATCGCGCTGGCCTGTCAGGAACAACTCCTGCCGGGCGCCAACCTGATCCAGAAGTTCGCCCTCGCGGCCGCCCTCGGCTACCAGGGCATCGAGCTACGCGGGCGCGGCGACCTCGCGTTCGCCCGCCGGCTGCCCGAGCTGCGCCGCGCCCGCGCCGCCGGGGTGGTGATGCCCACCGTCTGCGTCGAGATGGACCACTTCATCGGCGACTTCGACGCCGCCCGGTCCGCCGACGCCATCCGCAACCTGCGCTCCCAGCTCTCGGTGATCGCCGAGCTGGGCGGCGTCGGGGTGATGACCCCGGCCGCCTGGGGGATGTTCTCCCGGCGGTTGCCACCGTTCGAGCCGCCCCGCCCGCCGGACGGCGACCGGCAGGTGCTCCTCGACGCCCTCGGCGAGCTGGGCGAGCACGCCCGGGCCGAGGGGGTGACCCTCTTCCTGGAACCCCTCAACAGGTACGAGGACCACATGGTCAACCGGCTCGACGAGGCCGTGGCGCTCTGCGCCACCCTCGGGCTGCCGTCGGTCCGGGTGGTCGCCGACACCTTCCACATGAACATCGAGGAGGACGACGTGCACCGCGCACTGCGTGCCGCCGCGCCGTACCTCGGGCACGTGCAGGTCAGCGACTCCAACCGGTACCAGCCCGGCGCCGGGCACCTGGACTGGACGGCGCTGGTGCGTACCCTGCTGGAGCTGGACTACCGGGGGTGGCTGTCCCTGGAGTGCCGGCTGCGCGGCGACCCGGTCCGCGCCCTGCAACAGGCCGCCACCGTGCTGCGCCACGCGCTGCCCCGGCGGGCCGCCGCATGACCGCCGGTGCTGGGCAGACAGGTGTCGGCGCGCCCGCCGCCGAGTCGGCCCGCAACGGCGTGCCCGCCGACTCCCCAGCGACGCGCGCCGACGCCGCCCGCACCGGTGGCCCGGCCGACCCGAGCGGGCTGCGTCAGCTCGCGGTCGACACGCTCGACGCCAACTGGGAACACGACCACACGGTGCCGTCGCGCACCCTCTACCCGCACCAGTGGAGCTGGGACTCCGCCTTCATCGCGATCGGGCTGGCCCACGTCCGCCCCGAGCGCGCCTGGCGGGAGCTGGCGAGCCTGTTCCGGGCACAGTGGGCCGACGGCCGCGTGCCGCACATCGTGTTCAACCCGGCGCTGCGGGTCGGCGCGTACTTCCCCGGACCGGAGATGTGGCGCTCGGCCGACGTGCCCGGAGCACCGGCGGTGGCCACCTCCGGCCTGGTCCAACCCCCGGTGCACGCGCTCGCCGCGTTGCTGGCGTACCGGCGGGCACCCGACCCCGCCGGCCTGGCCGCGCTGCGCCGGCTCTATCCCGCGCTGGTCGCCCAGCAGCGCTACCTGGCCGACCGGCGGGACGTGGCCGGCGACGGGCTGGTCTGCGTCGTGCACCCGTGGGAGTCCGGGTTGGACAACAGCCCGGCCTGGGACGAGCCGATGGCGGCGGTGCCGGCCGAGGCGGCTGTCATGTCCGCGTACCGTCGGCACGACACCGCGCACGCCGACGCCGCGCACCGCCCCACGGACCTGGACTACGCGCGTTACCTGGCGATCGTCGCCGCCTACCGCGACCACCGTTACGCCGACCGCGACCTGGCCGCCGGTCACCCGTTCCTGGTGGAGTGCCCGCTGTTCAACGCGGCCTTCGGGGCCGCCGAACACGCCCTCGCCGAGGTCGCCGCGCTCGTCGGCGGCGACCCCGGGCCGCACCGGGACCGCGCGGCCCAGATCACCGAAGCCCTGGTACGCCGGCTGTACGACCCGGACACCGGCACGTTCCAACCCCGCGACCTGCGCACCGACCGGCTGGTGGGCGCCCGGACCGTGCTCGGGCTGGCACCGCTGATCCTGCCCGACCTGCCGACCCGGCAGGTCGACGCGCTGGTCGTCGAGGCCCGCTCGGCGCGTTTCGGGGTGGCCCGGCGGATGGACCGGCCGTTGCCCACCTACGACCGCACCGCGCCCGACTTCGAGCCGCTGCGCTACTGGCGCGGGCCGAGCTGGCTCAACATCGGCTGGCTGATCCGGCGGGGGCTGCTCACGCACGGACACCCGGAGTTGGCCGCCGGGCTGCGCCGCTCGATGGTCGGCCTGGTGGCCGGGGCCGGCTGCCACGAGTACTTCCACCCGGACACCGGCGCCGGGCTGGGCTCACCGGCGTTCAGCTGGACCGCCGCGCTGCTGCTCGACCTGCTGGCCGACTGAGCGCGGGATCCGGGTGGTAGCGTGCCCGATCCCACCGGCCGGAAGGAGCGTCGTGCGCGAGATCGACAAGGTGGCCTGGATCCTCATCGAGGACGGCAGGGTGCTGAGCACCAGGTCCCAGGGGAAGGACGTCTGGTACCTACCGGGTGGAAAACGCGAGCCCGGCGAGACCGACCTGGAGACCCTGCGCCGGGAGATCGACGAGGAGTTGAGCGTCGAGGTCGACGTGTCCGGCGCCGTGCGCCTGGGCACCTTCACCGCTCAGGCACACGGCCACGCGACCGGCACCACGGTGCGGATGACCTGCTACCGAGCCGGCTACCAGGGCCGGCTTCGGCCGGCGAGCGAGATCGCCGAGATGGCCTGGCTCGGGTACGCCGACCGGCACCGCACCTCGGCGGTCGACCAGATCATCTTTGACCACCTGCTGGCCGAGGGGCTGCTGACCTAGCGCCAGTTTGTCGCGCCCGGCCAGGGGTAACCGCCCGAGCGTGACCGACGGCGACGGGTTCCCGTACTTCATCGACGCGGTGTCCAACCGGTCCGGCCTGCCGGCCGAGCAGGCCGCGGTGCTCGCCCGGGTCGTACTCCAGACCATTGCCGAACGGGTGATCGGCAGCGCGCCCGGCGACCCGGTGGGGCACCTACCGGACGAGGTCGGCGGCTACCTGAGCGGCCCAGCCCCGGATGCGGCCGGGACCGGCGGACCGACCCCGGATCCGGTGGTGCCCGTCGGCTCGGACCCCGGCATGGACGCGATCCACACCGGCCTGGGTCTGGATGGCGGTGGCGCCACCGCCGTTCCGCCGCCGCCGGACGCCGGCCCCGCCGAGTTCCTGCGGCTGGTGGGAGAGCGCGCCGGGGTGGACCCGGCCACCGCCCGGGCCGGAACCGGGGCCGTCTTCGCCACCCTGCGGTCGGCGATGACGGTACGGGAGTTCCGGGAGATGGTGGCGCGACTGCCGCGCGACGGCGGCGGCAGCCCCAAGTTCCCGTAGTCCGGCCCGTACCCGCCCTGACCGGCCCCTGCGGCGAGGTCCGCTCGCGTCGCACGGGGTTGATGGGTCAGCGCCGCGTTCGGTACTTTCGCCTCTCATGCCGAGCAGTGCGGGGGCAACGCGATGGCAGAGCTGTCTGGTCCGAGCGGGCAGAGCACCACCGGGTGGCCGACCGATCACGACTGGTCCGCCCGCACCCACGACGACCAGATCCGCTGACGCCGTGTGGCGAATGGTCCGGTCGCAGCTGCGGAACACTCCCGGCCGATCGCTGGCGATGTTCGCCGCTGTCCTGATGGCGACCACCGGTTTCACGGTGCTGACCGGTGCCGCGAGCACCTCCCGGCTGGTCGCGAGCGGCTCCGTCGACGGGCAGTTCCGGCCGTCGTACGACATTCTGGTGCACCCTGCGGCACCGGTCACCGGCCTGCTGCATCAGGACCGACCCACCGCGGCCTACGGCGGCATCGCGCTGGAGCAGTGGCGGCAGATCGAACAGGTCCCCGGCGTCGAGGTGGCCGCACCGCTGGCGGTCCTCGGAATCGCCGACATCCAACCCGACCTGCGGGTGGACGTGACAGAGCAGGTCGACCGGGCGGCCGAGCGGCAGGTCATCGAGATCGCCCGCCGGATCAGCGGGGACCGCGGACTGAGCACGGTGACGGCCGCGCCGGCCTACATCTACGTGTCCCGGCGGCCCCTGGTGCCGCTGGCCGACCTGAACAGTCAGGCGTTCATCTACGCCGACGGCACCCGGGTTCGCCAGCCCACGTCCGCCGCCGAGTGCCCCGGCACCGGTGGCGGCGGCCCGCTGGAGGTGCAGCCGGACGGCCGGCGTCGGCAGGTGTGCGACATCGCGGCGGGCAGCTTCGACCCGGACGCCCGGCGCACCCAGGTCAGCACCATCGAGGCGTACCAGTTGCTCCCCGACGGCACCTTCCGGCGTGCCTCCGTGTTCACCTCCGGCCGACCGGCGTCAGTGGTGCCGGCGACCGCCCGGCTGGAGATCCAGCTGCCGTCGGTGGCACCGGCGGTGATCGCCGCGATCGATCCGGCGGCTGAGGCGCGCCTGGTCGGCCTCGATCAGGCGGTGCGTCAGGGCCGCTACCTGACCGGTGTCGACGCCGTCGCCTCGGCGGGCCGCGTCGCGGGGACTTCCGCCCTGCCGCCGAGCGGCCCGGCCGGCCGGACGCTGCCGGTGCTCGCCGCCGACACCCTCGCCGTGGACGAGCGGATGGACATCTCCGTGTCCCGGCTGACCGGCCGGGTCGCCGACCAGGTGCCCGGCACCGCGACGCAGGCGCTCTGGCCGCTGCTGAACGCCTCGGCAAAGGGGCCGTCGCAGCCGGCCCGGCACGACCTGGCGCGGCTCTACCGCGCCCGGCTCGATGCCGCAGTGGCCGAGCGCGCTCCACTCTCCGCCATGATGACCCTGCTCCGGCCTGGACCGCCGACCTACGCGCCGCAGCCGGACGGGAGCGACCAGCTGCTGCCCCGATCCGACGGGCCCGACGCGGCCGACCCGACGATCGACGACGCGTGGCGGGACTCGTGGCTCGCTACCGGCGGTGTCGCCACCGGGGATCCGGTGAGCCTGGTCGACCGGTCGGGGTGGTCGGTCGCCCCGGTGGGCAGTTTCACGCCCGACGCGCTCGAATCCGCCGCCGGCGCCGCGCAGCAGGCACTCGACCTCTACCGTCCGACCCCGCCGGTGGGTGCCGACGCGCGCTCGCGTGATCTGCTCGGCGACCGTCCACTGCTTGCCACAGACGACCCGCTCGGTTACCCGCGCCACCCGCCCAGCCTGGTGACCAGCCTGACCGCCGCCGGCGAGCTGTACGCGAGCGTCGCGCCGGCGTTGGCCGCCGCCCCGCTGAGTTCCGTGCGGATCCGGGTCGCCGGGATCGACCGGTTCGACGCGGTGGCCCGGGAGCGGGTCCGGATGGTGGCGGACGAGGTCGTACGGCAGACCGGCCTCACCGTCGAGGTGGTCCTGGGTGGATCGACGGTACGCAGTCCGGTGCTGCTACCCGCTGGCGAGTTCGGTCGCCCCGACCTGAACCTGGCGGAAGCGCGTACCCGCAAGGGTGTGGCGACCGAGATCGTCACCGCCGTCGATCGGAAGAACATCCTGCTGCTGGGGCTGCTGCTGGTGGTCTGCGTTCTGCTCGTCGGCAACGCGGTCTCCACGGCGGTTCGGGTCCGCAGACGCGAACTGGCCGTCCTGGCCTGCATCGGTTGGCCGGGCTGGCGGCTGAGCATGCTGATCCTCGCCGAGACCACGGCGCTCGGGCTGACGGCGGGCGTGCTCGGCGCCGGCCTGTCGGTGCTGCTCGGTCGGTTTGCCGGGGTGCAGGTCTCCGGTGCGGTGACACTGCTGTGCGTGCCGCTCGCGGTGCTGCTGACCGCGGCGGCCAGTGCCCTGCCCGCACTGCGGGCCGCCCGGACCCGGTCGGCGGAGGCGCTACACCCGAGCGTGACACCGGCCCGACGAGCCGCGGCGGGAAGCCTCGCCGGGCTCGCGGTGGCCAATCTCCGACGGGCACCCGCGCGTACGATCGCCGGCGCGACGAGCCTGGCGGCGGGCGTCGGCGCGGTGACGCTGATCCTGGCGGCGCTCTGGGCGTTCAACGACGGCATGGTGGGTTCGCTGCTCGGTGAGGCGGTCTCCGTGCAGGTGCGCGACGTGGATCTGGTGGCGGTCGGCGGGGTGCTGCTGTTCGGGGTGCTCGGCGTGGCCGACGTGCTGTACCTCAACGTGCGGGAACGCTCGGCGGAGTTCGCCACGCTCCAGGCCGTGGGCTGGCCCGACCTCACGCTCAACCGCCTCGTGGTCTACGAGGCGCTCGGCGTCGGCGCGCTCGGCTGCGTCCTCGGGGTCGCCGCCGGTCTCGGCTCGGTCGCCCTGCTGGTCGGCCGGGTGGACGGACGGCTGGCGTTGGTGGCGCTGGCCGTCACGGGGGCGGCGCTGTTGCTCACCGTGCTCACCGCGCTCGTGCCGGCGATCCTGATCCGACGGTTGCCGATCGCCGATCTCCTCGGCGAGCAGTGACGAGGACTCGGGCCACGGCTCGCCGCTCCGGGGTCACCGGTCGGCGGCGTCAGCCTCGGGCAGCTCCTCCGGCTCGCTGATCCATGCGGAGAAGACCGGCACCGCGTGCCACGGTCCGGTGCCACCGTCGCCCCGGGTGTCGGTGGCGACCGCCACGACGGCGTACGGGTGACCGAAGCGCAGCTCGGCGGTGCGGGCGACGCCCTCCGGCGGCAGACTGGTCAGCCCGAACATCCCGGTCACCGCCGCCGCCTCGAAGCCGTACCGGCCGAACCGGGCCATCGCCGTCTGTCGCGCCTCGACGTTCTCGATCGGCAGCGCCAACGTCTTCGCCACTGTTGCCGACGCGGCCGGGAAGCCGAGCGCCGGGGCGGTCAGGTCGTGCTCGCTGTGGGCCGACCAGCAGGGGAGTACGGCGTGGTGTCGCTCCTCGCGGCCGCCGGCGGCCCGGGTGCGTACCCGCTGCTCGGTGACCGTCCACAGGGGAGTATCGCCGAGCGGCAGGTCGAACAGGGATCGGCTGTCGGCCGGTTGCGCGCCGTCGGCCGCGCCGGCGCTGAGGTCGTACGCGACGGCCAGCACGTCGGCCGGCGGCACCTGCGGCGCGGCGGCCACCGAGACCACCACCAGCCCCGCGCCGTCGGTTGTCCGGGCCGGCGCGGCGTGCACGATCACGTCACCGGCCCGCGCGGTGGTGACGATGGCACACCGGTGGCCCTGGCTCGGGCTGCGCAGCGCCCGCCGCAGCTGGCCGGCCCACGGGCTGCCGGCGCCGAGTGCGCGGGCGTCGGCGACGTCGAACGGGGTGGCCCAGGACACCCGGGTGGCCAACGCGCTGGCCAGGGCCAGCACCACGTCCGGCCCGACCCGCAGGGGGAACGCCTCGATCAGGCCGAGGGTGTGCTCACGCGCCCAGGCGTCCAACCCGGCCTGGTCGGGCAGGACGCCGACGGCGGTGGTGGTGGGCAGCGCGGCCCGCCACGCGGCCGGCCCGTTGACCTGCCCCGGCCGGTGCCAGAGCGCGGTGGCGGCCCCGACCAGCGGGTGTGGCGCGTCCAGCAGGGTTCGGGCGACCTCGGCGGCGTCCGCCGGGTCGGTGCCCAGGGCGTGCGTCAGGTCCCTGGTGGCCGGGTCGGAGGTGCCCGCCGCGGCGGCGCAGACCGCGAGCAGTAGCCAGGCTCCGAGCGGGGACGCGACGTGATGCCGGTCGCCGATCGTCGCGTGCAGCCGTGCGGCGTACGCGGAGAGGGGCCCGTGCAGCGCTGTCGTCATGCCCCTACTCTGCCCGCCGGCCTGGCTCACGACCACAGCTCGAACGGCTCGTCGATCTCCGTGCCGGCGAGGAACGGGGTGATCAGCCGAGGGAGCTGCCCGGGGTAGAACCGTTCCCGGCTGGCCACCACCTCGGGCAACGGCCACCAGCGGAAGCCGAAGTAGTCCTCCCGCTCGTAGTCGAGCCGGTGCGTCTCGTCCACGTCCGGGCCGGGGCCGGCCAGTCGGACGGCGACGACAACCTCGTCCTGCAGGTGCCGTACCTGGCGGTGCAGGAAGCTGGCCCGGCGCCGCCAGGTCGGCGCGCCCACCTGGTCGGCGCTGACCACGATGCCGGTCTCCTCCCGCAGCTCCCGCACCGCCGTGTCGCGATGGGTCTCACCGGGATCCATGCCGCCGCCCGGCAGCTCCCACCAGGTGCCCAAACGGGGGTGGTCCGGGTCCCGGGTGTGGAACAGCAGGACCCGTTCGGTGCCGTCGGTGACCACCAGCCGCACCGCACGTCGCTCAAGGATCGGCAGGTCGCGGGGGAGCTCGTCCATCGGGCCAGTCTGTCGCACCCGCCCGTCACGGCGGCGGGTAGGCTGCCCGCCGTGGCTGGTCTGTTGAGGAATGTCGCGGCGCGTATCTCCCGGGTGGGTGCGGTGATCCCGTCGCCCCGGCGTACCGGGCCGGCGCCCGCGCAGGTGGCTCGCCGTCGTCAGGTGAGCGCGTTGCAGCGTCGGGAGCTGACCTACGCCCCGGAGCGCGACGGTCAGGCCGACCCGGGCGAGATCGTCTGGACGTGGGTGCCGTACGAGGACGACCCCCGGCAGGGCAAGGATCGGCCGGTGCTGGTCGTCGGGCGCCACAGCCGGACCCTGTTCGGGCTGATGCTGTCCAGCCAGAGCGAGCGCGACGGGCAGCGGCACTGGTTCGCGCTCGGGCCGGGGGAGTGGGACCGCGACAACCGGCCGAGCTGGGTCCGGCTGGACCGGGTGCTCACCATGCGCGAGGACAGCATCCGCCGGGAGGGCGCCGTGTTGGACCGGCCCCGGTTCGACCGGGTCGGGCAGGCGTTGCGCGCCGGCTACGGCTGGCGCTGACCGCGCCGGGTCCAGCCGGGGCGGATCGGTAGCGAGCCGCG
Source organism: Micromonospora parva (assembly GCF_000718515.1). GTDB lineage: Bacteria > Actinomycetota > Actinomycetes > Mycobacteriales > Micromonosporaceae > Micromonospora > Micromonospora parva. Next base: position 82,715 of record NZ_JNZS01000022.1, read on the forward strand.
CGCCGGGCTTCCCCAGCGGTGGGGCACCTGGCGGTGAGGTCTATTCGCGGCTCGGGCCGACCCCGGCACCCTTCGCGTCCGGCGGCGGGTAGGGCTGGTCGGCGAGGAGCCGGGCCAGGTGTGCGGTGTTGAGCGCCAGAGCCTTGGTGGTGCGGCCGGTGGTGTCGGGCTTGGGGCCGGCGTCGCGGTAGTCCACTGTGTGCAGCGCCTCGCCGACCCAGTAGGTCGCGGCGGCGGCGGCAATGGTGAACCCGACCTCGTTGAGTGCCTGCTGCACCTCGCCGATGGTGTGGTGGGCGCCGTCCTCGTTGCCGACCACGGCGACGCCGGCCACCTTGCCGTAGGTGCGGAGGCGGCCCTTGGCGTCGGTCTCGGAGAGTTCGGCGTCGAGGCGTTCGAGGACCATCTTGCAGACGCTGGAGGGCTGACCGAGCCAGATCGGCGTGGCGATGATCAGCACCTGGGCTGCCATCAGTTTGGCGCGGATGGCCGGCCAACCGTCGCCGTCGCCCTCGTCCGTGGACACCCCGAAACGCACATCGTGATCGACTACCCGGATCATTTCGCCCTCCACGCCCTGCGTGGCCAACTCGGCGAGCACTTCCCGACCGAGCTGCTCGGCGCTCGACGGCGCGGGCGACGGTTTGAGGGTGCAGTTGAGTACGAGGGCGCGGATGGTCGCCACGTCGGTTCCTCTCGGCGGTCGTAGCTGGTGCCGGTATCCCATACCCGGATAGGACGCCTCAGAACACCCCGGCGACCGGCAAAACCGCTGGGTCGGTGGCCGGAGCGCTGGCATGGTGTCCGCATGGAGCAGGACGACGCGCGGCAGGTGGCCGAACAGGTACGAACGGGCTTCGGCCTGCACCTGTCCACGATGGAGCGGGTCACCTCCGGCGCTGACCTGCATGCCCGACTGTGGCTGGCTCAGGCCGCCGACGGCTGTCGGTACGCGGTCAAGCTGAGCGGTGGCGGCACCCCGGCCGGCCTGGACGTGACGGCGTACCTGGCCGGACAGGGGGTGCCGGGCATCGCCGCGCCGCTGCGGTCCGTCGGCGGACGGCTGTCCATCGACCACGACGGCCGCCGCCTCTCGGTGGTGCCGTGGGTCTCCGACCAGCGGGCGCTCGACGGCCCGATGACCGACGCGCACTGGCGGGCGTACGGCGAGGTGCTGGCCGCCGTGCACGCGGTGCCGGTGACCGAGGAGCTCAGCCGGTTGCTGCCGACGGGCGGGGCGGCGTACCCCTCGATCGTGACCGCGACCCGGGCGGTGGCCGAGCGGCTGCGCGACCCGGACCCGGGGGATCTCGCGGACCCGCTGGTCGCGGACCTGGTGGTGGTGTGGTCAGCGGTGGCGGACCGGCTGCGGTTCCTGATCCGTGAGGTCGAGCGCCGCGCGGCCGAGCAGCGCGACCGGCCCGGCTCGCACGTCGTCTGCCACGGTGACCCGCACCTGGGCAACCTGCTGCTCGGCGCGGACGGGCAGGTCTGGCTGATCGACTGGGACGACGCGGTGCTCGCCCCGCCCGAGTGCGACCTGATGTTCGTGCTCGGCGGGGTGCTCGCCTTCGCGCCGATCACTCCCGACCAGCAGCGGGCCGTGCTCGCCGGCTACGGCACGACCGAGGTCGACAGGGCGCGCCTGGCCTGGTTCCTCGCGGTCCGCGCGCTCGACGACCTCAGCGACTGGACCCGGCAGGCGTTGGACCTCGACGCCGAGGCGGCCGACCGGAGCCGCGCGGCGCGGATCGTGCGTGGGCTGGTGTCACCGGTGGGCCTGGTCAGCCTCGCCGACACGGCGTTGCGCGACCTTGACCGACAGCGCTGAGCGCCGGGCAGGTCGACTACGGCGGGCACGTCGGCTACGCGGGCAAAAAGGAAGGCAAAGAGCGAACACGCTCCCTGCCACCTCCAACGTATATCGCACCCCTGGCCTTGCGGCAAGACCCGGGTGGTGCAGCAGAATCTCCAGCCGACGCCCAAATCTGGGAAAATCGGGGGATTCCATGATCGATGTGATCATTGCTGGCGGTGGGCCGACCGGCTTGATGCTGTCCAGCGAGTTGCGACTGCACGGGTTGCACGTGCTGGTGCTGGAGAAGGAGATTGAGCCAACGAGCCACGTGCGCGCGCTCGGCCTGCACGCACGCAGCATCGAGGTGCTGGACCAGCGAGGTTTGCTGGAGCGGTTCCTCGCGGTCGGGCAGCAGCACCCGGTCGGGGGCTTCTTCGCCGCGATCTCCAAGCCGTCGCCGGGCGGGCTGGACACCGCGCACGGGTACGTCCTCGGCATCCCGCAGACCGTCACCGATCGCCTGCTGAGCGAGCACGCCAGCGAGGTCGGCGCCGAGATCCGGCGCGGCAGCGAACTGGTCGGGCTGAGCCAGGACGACAGCGGGGTGACGGTGCGGCTGGCCGATGGCACCCAGCTGCGTGCCCGCTACCTCGTCGGCTGCGACGGCGGTCGCAGCACCGTACGCGAGCTGCTCGGTGTCGGCTTTCCCGGCGAGCCCAGCAGCGTCGAGACCCTGCTCGGTGAGATGGAGGTGGGGGTGCCGCCGGAGGCGGTGGCCGAGGTGGTGGCCGAGGTCCGCAGGACCCACCTCCGATTCGGTCTCGGGCCCCTCGGGGACGGGGTGTACCGCGTCGTCGTCCCGGCCGAGGGGGTGGTCGAGGACCGCACGGTGCCGCCGACCATCGAGGACTTCAAACGCCAACTGCTGGTGTACGCGGGCACCGACTTCGGCGTGCACTCACCGCGCTGGCTCTCCCGCTTCGGTGACGCCACCCGGCTGGCCGAGCGGTACCGGGTCGGCCGGGTGCTGCTGGCCGGCGACGCGGCGCACATCCACCCGCCGACCGGTGGGCAGGGGCTCAACCTCGGCATCCAGGACGCGTTCAACCTCGGTTGGAAGCTGGCCGCCGAGATCGCCGGCTGGGCGCCGCAGGGGCTGCTGGACAGCTACCACAGCGAACGTCATCCGGTGGCCGAGGACGTCCTGACCAACACCCGGGCGCAGATGCTGCTGCTCTCACCGGAGCCGGGGCCCCGCTCGGTGCGCCGACTGTTGTCCGAGCTGATGGACTTCGACGACGTCAACCGGTACCTGATTGAGAAGGTCACCGCGATCGGGGTCCGCTACGACTTCGGCGAGGGCCACGACATGCTCGGTCGTCACCTGCGTGACGTACGGCTGAAGCGCGGGCGTCTCTACGAGCTGATGCACCGGGGCCGCGGCCTGCTGCTCGACCAGACCGGTCAGCTCTCGGTCGCCGGTTGGGCGGAGCGGGTCGACCATGTCGTCGATGTCAGCGAGGAGTTGGACGTGCCCGCGGTGCTGCTACGGCCGGACGGCCACGTGGCGTGGGCTGGCGACGATCAGAGCGACCTGCTTGGCCAGCTGTCCAGGTGGTTCGGCGCGCCGGTCGCCTGAACGGTCAGCGCTCGGTGAGGAACGCGCTGTCGACCAGTTGGCGGGGCGACCGGGCGCCCCCGAGGCTCTTGGCCTGGTACATGGCCGCGTCGGCGCGGCTGAGCGCGTCGGTGAGCTGGGCCGGGCCGGTCACCGGGGCCAGCCCGACGGAGGCGGTGACCCGGACGCTGCACCCGCTCAGCCGGATCGGCGCGGCGACGGTCTCGCTGAGCCGGCGGGTCGAGTGCTCGATCCAGCGGCGGTCGACGGTGGGGCTGGAGAGCAGACCGGCGAACTCGTCGCCGCCGAGGCGGGCCACGAGGTTGTCCCCGGCGAAGCCGGCGAGCCGCTCGGCCACACTGATCAGCACCTGGTCGCCGGCGGCGTGCCCGTACCGGTCGTTGATCTGCTTGAAGTCGTCCAGGTCGAGCACCACGGCGATCAGCGGCTGGCCGGCGGCGTCGGTGAGCAGGGCGGCCGCCAGGCGGTAGAAGGCGCGTCGGTTGGGCAGCCCGGTGAGCGGGTCGTGGCTGGCGGCGTGCCGCTCGGCGGCCAACTCGGCCTGGAGGTGGCTGATCTCGGCCTCGGCGCGCACCGCCCGGCGGCGTAGTTGCCAGGAGGAGAGCAGCGCGCCGGCCGCGCAGACGCCGGAGGCGACACTCATCGGATCCGGCACGAACCCTCCCATCGCCGCGACCGCCTCCAGCCTTCGGTTGACGCGGCGCGCCGCGTCGGGCCCAGTTTTGCCTGATCGTTGCCCGTGTGGGGGTAACACAAAGTGAACGGATGGGCACCGATCATGTGCGTTATCATGCTCGCCGTCGGATGCAGATGCAATAGCAGATGCACGTGCAGAACCGTCCAATGTCGATACCGCACCCCCTCGCCGTTACCGCTCCTCCCACGGCCACCGGCGGGCTCGTAACAGAAAGACGCCTCCATGCATCAGCCACCCAATGGCGTACCGATCCCTCAGTTGCCCCCGCTGAGCTGGCAGAAGAGCCGCCGCAGCAATCCCAGCGGCAACTGCGTCGAACTCGCCGAGCTGCCCGGGGGAGCGGGCATAGCGGTCCGCAACTCACGACACCCGGAGGGGCCGGCCCTGATCTACACCGTGGACGAGATCGCCGCCTTCGTTCTCGGCGCGCGGGACGGTGACTTCGACCACCTGATCAACTGACCGTCGGTTGTCCCGGCGACGGGACTTATTCACCGACGTGGAGGAGTTCACCTCACTGTCGGTCCATGGCATGCTTACACGTCGGCCGGGCCGGGGCGCCCGGCCGCCGTGGGTCGGTGTCCGGAGGTCCGCACGTGACGATGGTTCCCGCCGAGGGTGGCCCGACAACCGGGCCGACCGTGCTGCGCATGCTGCTCGGCGCCCAACTGCGCCGCCTCCGGGAGTCCAGCGGGGTGACCCGGGAGGGCGCCGGTTGGGAGATCCGCTCCTCCGAATCCAAGATCAGCCGGATGGAGCTGGGCCGGGTCGGCTTCAAGGAGCGCGACGTCGCCGACCTGTTGACGCTCTACGGCGTCACCGACGAGCACGAGCGCGACGCCCTGCTTAAGCTCGCGCGGGACGCGAACAGCCCCGGCTGGTGGCACCGCTACGGCGACGTGTTGCCGTCCTGGTTCCAGTCGTACCTGGGCCTGGAGGCCGCCGCCGCGCTGATCCGTAGCTACGAGGTGCAGTTCGTGCCCGGCCTGTTGCAGACCCCGGAGTACGCCCGGGCGGTGGTGCTGCTGGGGCACGGGACGGCCGGTCCCGGCGAGATCGACAGGCGCGTCGCGTTGCGGATGCAGCGTCAGCAGCTGCTGCACCGGGAGAATCCGCCGCAGCTCTGGGCCGTGGTGGACGAGGCCGCGCTGCGCCGGCCCATCGGCGGCACCGAGGTCATGCGCGGTCAGCTCACCGCGCTCATCGAGGCGACCAAGTCGCCCCACATCCGACTCCAGGTGATCCCGTTCGCCGCCGGCGGTCACGCCGCCGCCGGGGGCGCCTTCACCATCCTGCGCTTCGGCGACCAGGAGCTGCCCGACATCGTCTACATCGAACAGCTCACCAGCGCCATCTACCTCGACAAGCGCGACGACCTGGATTACTACGCGGTGGCGATGGAACGGCTCTGTGTCGAGGCCGAGCCGCCGGAGCGTACGGCGGAGATCCTCGACCGGCTGCTGGACGACACGTACCCCGTCTGATCCTCCGCCGCGCCGGCCCCGCGGGCGGGGTCCCTCAGTTCACGTATTGACCGACGCCGACCGGTCGGGCTAGTCTCTGTATCGATACAGACTGGATCGATACAGAGAGGTGCCGGTGAAGCCAACACTGCAAGCCGTGGCCGACGCCGTCGGCGTCTCCCGCAGCACCGTGTCCAACGCCTACAGCCGCCCCGACCAGCTCTCCGCCGCCCTGCGCGAGCGGATCCTGGACGCCGCCCGGCAACTCGGCTACCCCGGCCCCAACCCCACCGCGCGCTCCCTGCGTCGAGGCTTCGTCGGGTCGATCGGGGTGCTGTTCACCTCGCAACTGTCGTACGCCTTCACCGACCCGTTCGCGGTCCGCTTCCTCGCCGGTGTCGGCGCGGCGGCCGAGCGGCACGGCACGAGCATGCTGCTGGTGCCGCTGCCGCCGGCGGTGACCGACGCCCGGCGGGCGGTGGAGAACGCCGCCGTCGACGGGTTCTGCGTCTACTGCGTCGCCGACGAGGAATGGGCGTTGGACGTCATCCGTCACCGCGGGCTGCCGTACGTCAGCACGGCGCCCCGCGACAACGCCGGCGCCGACGAACGGTACGTCGGCATCGACGAGCGGGCCGCCGCGCGCAGTGCCGCCGCGCACGTCGCCGGGCTCGGGCACCGTCGGGTGGCGTTGCTCGCCGACTCCGTGCTGCCCGACGCGCCGGCCGGCCCGCTCACCGTGGCCGGGGTCGACCAGGTGCCGCATCCGACCACCCGGGGCCGGCTCGCCGGGTTCGCCGACGCCTTCGCCGAGGTCGGCGTCGGCTGGGCGGAGTTGACAGTCGTCAACGCGCCCGGCAACAGCCGCAAAGCGGCGGCGGCGGCCATCGCCGAACTCTTCGACCAACCCGCACCGCCGACCGCCGTGCTGGCCGGCTCCGACGTCCTCGCGCTCGGTGTGCTGGACGCCCTGGCCGCGCGGCCGGCCCATGATCGTCCAACCGTCTCGGTGACCGGCTTCGACGACGTCCCCGAGGCCGCCGCGGCCGGTCTCACCACCGTCCGGCAACCGGCCGAGGAGAAGGGCCGGATCGCCGCCGAACTCCTGCTCGACCCGCCCGCGGACCCCGCGGCCGGTCACGTGTTGCTGCCCACCGCACTCGTCGTCCGGGACTCCACCGGACCTGTCCCGAGGAGTTGACCATGGAACTGCCCACCGGATACGTCACCGCGCTCGACGCCATGAACCGGCACGTCAACTCGGCCCGACCGGACGCCCCGGTCCAGGTCGAACACCCCCGCCGGGCCCTGCTCGCGCCGACCCGGGTGGCCACCGCCCTCGCCCTGCGCCGGCTCGCCGACCGCATCCAACCGCGACCGCTGCCCGGCACCCCGCGCTGCTCCTGACCCAAACCAATCCCATTCCGGTACGCACGGGACGATCAGTACGGGTTCGGGCACGCAGAGTGGTCGACAGCGGCGTTGCCAGGCAGACTGGGGAAGCCATGTCTCCGCTCCGGCCCACCCTCCGCCTCCACGACCGCTACGTGCTGCACGAGCGGATCGGTCTCGGTGGCATGTCCGAGGTGTGGCGTGGCGACGACGAGGTGCTCGGGCGGCCGGTGGCGATCAAGGTGCTCGCCGGGCAGTTCGCCACCGACCCGCAGCTGCGGGCCACCATCCAACGCGAGGCCCGCGCGGCCGCCCGGCTGACCCACCCCCACGTCACCCAGGTGTACGACTACGCCGAGGCGACCCTGGCCGACGGCGTCGTCGTGCCGTACCTGGTGATGGAGCTGGTCGACGGTCACAACCTGGCTGACCGGCTACGGTCCGGGCCGATGCCCTGGCCGGAGGCCGTCCGGATGGCCGGGCAGATCGCCGCCGCGCTGGCCGCCGCGCACCGCATCGGCGTCGTGCACCGCGACGTCAAGCCCGGCAACGTCATGCTCACCGACACCGGCGCCAAGGTGCTCGACTTCGGCATCGCCGCGCTCGGCGGCCTCGACAGCCAGTCCGGCGAACCGGTGATGGGCACCCCCGCCTACTTCGCCCCGGAACGGCTCACCGCCGGCCCACCCGACCCGGCGAGCGACGTGTACGCCGTCGGCGCGCTGCTCTACCGCACCCTCACCGGGCAGGCGCCACTGCCCGTGCAGAGCTGGGAAGACGCCCTGGAGGTGCACCGGCGGGGCACCCCGGTGCCGCCGCTGCGGGTGCCCGGCCTCCCCGCCGACATCGCCCAGCTGACCGTCGCCTGCCTGGCCGCCAACCCGGCCGACCGGCCGAGCGCCGCGCAGCTGCCCCGCCGCTTCGGCGCCGGTCAGCCGGTCGAGCCGCCCACCGAGCTGCTGCGCGTCCGGCCGGCCGCCCACCCGCCCACCCTGATCGACCGGTCGGTTCTGGCGCGCCCCGTCCCGGCTCCCGCCGTGCCGGCTCGACGTCGACAGCGTCGGCCCCTCGCCGCGCTCGTCGCGGCCGTGCTGGCCGTGCTGGTCGGCGTCGGCGCCCTGTTCGCGCAGAATCCGTTCGACAACCCGGGCACACCCGACCCGGCAGAGATCGCCGAGGCGCCCTCGACCTCCGCGCCGGCCCCCGCGCCCACGACGCAGTCGCCGACGCCGGCCGCACCGTCCACGCCGTCCGTGCCCCCCGCCAGCACCGCACCGCCGACGGGCGGGCAGCAGATACCGGTCAGCTTCCGGGAGGTGACCAGCGAGTTCGCCGCCGTCCTCGCCACCGCCGTCGCCCGCGGCGACGTCGACCCGAAGACCGCCGAAGACCTGCGCGACGACCTCGCCGACCTCAACCGCCGCACCAGGGACCGCGCCAAGCGCGTCGACGACCTGCGGGACCGCATCGCCGAGTTGGTACGACGAGACCGCCTACCAGCGCAGACGGGCGCGAAGCTGGACGCTCTGCTCACCCAGGCGGGCGGCTCCTCCTTCGGCCGTACGGACGACTGATACCTCCGTCGATACCGCTGGCATGATGTCCCGATGCGGACACGTCTGATCTTCGTGCGACACGGCGAGTCGGTCCACCAGCTCGAAGGAATCGTCGGTGGGCCGCGTGGTTGTCGGGGCCTCACCGCCCTCGGCCACGAGCAGGCACACCACCTGGCCAACCGGCTCACCGGTGAGGTCGCCGCCGACGGGCCGGTGGCGGTCTACTCGTCGGTGCTGCGCAGGGCCGTCGAGACCGCGCAGCCGATCGGTGCGGCGTTCGGCGTCCGGCCCGTGGCCGACTGTGGTCTCTGCACCTGGCACACACCCCCGTACGCCGACGGCCTGCCGACCGCCCTCTTCCGCACCGACCACGCGGTGGCGGGCGGCGGCGTGTTCCGTCCGTTCGAGGAGGGCAACGAGAGCTGGGCCGAACTGGTGGTCCGCGTCAGCCGCGCGATCATGGAGATCGCCCACCGGCACCGGGGCTCCACAGTGGTTCTGGTCGGCCACAGCGAGACCGTCGAGGGCGCGTTCCACGCGCTCGGCGCGCAGCCGGTCTTCCGGGCGTTCGACCTGGACGTGCCCCCGGCCTCGATCACCGAGTGGACCACCGACCACGACCCCGGCGGGTGGCCACCGGCCCGCTGGACGCTGCGTCGTTTCGGCGACAACGGCCGGTGGGCTAGAGCGTGATCCAGTACCGCCGTGCGGAACCGGGTTCGGTGTCCCGGATCTCCTCGGGGACGCCGCCGTGGTGCTCGATCGTCGCCGCCGACGCGACGTTGTCCGCCGCGCAGACCAGCAGCACCCGACCCAGCCCGAGGGCCCGGGCCGTACCGAGCATCCGGCCCAGTGCCCACGTCGCCAGCCCACGCCGACGCGCGGACGGCCGGATGCCGTAACCGATGTGGCCCGCGACCCGCAACAGGCGGTCGTCGGGCCGGTGGCGAAGCGCGATCCCGCCGAGCACCCGGTCGTCCTCGACGATCCACCGGTACGTGCACACCGGGCCGGCGTCCGGCCGTTTCCCCGGGTCGGACTGGTCGGCCAGCCGGGTCACCCAGGCCGCGAAACCCTCCGGCGAGCGCACCTCATCTGTCGACCGCAGCCCGAACCCGTCCTCGTGCGGGCCAGGACCCCACTCGTCGTGGGCCGCCAACCAGGGGGCGTGCAGGCGGACGGTCGGTGCGACCAACTCGGGCATGCGTCGAGGCTATTCGGCGTTCACGATCTGCTCACGCAGGATCTCCGCGTGCCCGCAGTGCTGCGCCAGCTCCCGCAGCACGTGCAGGTACACCCAGCGCAGCGGCAACGGGCCACGGCGGTTGCCGCGAAGCACGTCGTCGAGGCCCAGGCCGGACGTGGCCCGGCGGGAGGCTTCGCAGGCTTCCCGGTGCGCGCGCTGGATGCTGGCGATCGTGTCGCCGTCATCGAGGATGAACGACTCGTCCGGCGTGGCGGGGATGCCGATCTCCGAGCGGGGTCGACACGTGACGGCCTCGTCGAACCAGACCTTCTCCACGAACGCGGCGTGCTTGACCAGGCCCAGCAACGTGGTCCGGGACGCCACCAACGAGCGGCGCGCCTGCTCCTCGGTCAACCCGTCCAGACAGCCGTTGAGCGCCCTGCGGTGCTCGTCGATGAACGCCTCGAACTGCGTCTGCGCTGACTGGCCGACGACATCATCGGCGAAGGTACCCGGGAAGGCGGTCATTCCCGAAGCATTACAAGGTCATCGCCGGTGCGCAAACACATTGGTCAGCCGATGCTGACGCTGACCGACCCGCCCGGGTCGGTGCCCGCGCGGGCGAAGACCCTGCCGTCCGGCGTCCAGACGCCCGAGCGCCCGGCCGCCTCACGGAAACCGCCGCCGGTCGACCCGGCGAAGCTCGCCACCGCCACCCAGACCCGGTGCGCGGTGGCGATCCGGTGCGCCCGCTGGTCCGTCACGGCGGCGTCGCGGGCGGACTCCAGGACGCCCCCCGCGTACACGTCGATCCCGAGCGCCGCGGTCCGCGCCGCGTGCGCGACCACGCCGGTGTCCTTGCAGATCGCCAAACCCACCCGCCAACCGTCCACATCGAGCACGGCCGGCGCACCGCCGGGCCGGAACCGGCGGGCTTCCGCGTCCCCCAGCCACATCTTCCGGTACGCCACCGTCGCACCGCCGCCGGTCACCGCCAGCATCGCGATGTGCTCGCCCGCGACCGGCGCACCGACCAGGGCCAGCGCGTTCGTCTCGGCGCACGCCTCGACCAGTGGCGTCAACAGCGGGTCGTCGACCGACACGACCGGCGCGTCCAACTCGTACCCGGTCAGCGACAGCTCCGGAAAGACCACCAACCGGGCACCCGCCGCGCGGACCGCGGCGGCGTGCGCCCGCGCGTTTGCCGCGACATCCAGGGGTACGCACAGCGGCTGCACCACCGCGAGCCGTAACGGGGTGCGGCTTTCCACACCCCCACCGGTGCGGTCGCCCCGCGCAGCCGGGCGGTCGGCCTCATGGTCGGTTCTCAGGATGACTTCGTAACGTGGGCGCATGATTCGAACGTCCCACGCCGTGTTCGCCACCGGAACCCCCGCCGCCGCAGCGGAACCACCGCAGGACGGGATCGTCGGCTACGTCACTGACCTGGTGGAACGACTCGGCGGGCCCGGTGCCGGCCTGGCGGTGGCGTTGGAGAACCTCTTCCCGCCGATCCCCAGTGAGGTGATCCTGCCGCTGGCCGGGTTCGTCGCCGCGCAGGGCCGGATGAGCCTCTTCGGTGCGATTTTCTGGACCACGCTGGGCTCGGTGCTGGGCGCGCTCGCGCTCTACCTGATCGGCGCGGCGCTGGGACGCGATCGCATGCGCGCCATCGTGGCCCGGCTTCCCCTGGTGAAGCTCAGCGACGTGGACCGGACCGAGGCGTGGTTCCTGCGGCACGGCGTGAAGGCCGTCTTCTTCGGCCGGATGATCCCGATCTTCCGGAGCCTGATCTCCATTCCGGCCGGCGTGGAGCGGATGCCGGTGAGCACATTCCTGCTCTACACCACCCTGGGCAGCCTGATCTGGAACACCACCTTCGTGCTCGCCGGCTACCTGCTCGGCGACAACTGGCACCTCGTCGAGGGCTACGTCGGCACGCTCCAGAAAGTGGTGATCGTGGTCTGCGTGGCGGCGGCGGCCTGGTTCGTCGGGTCCCGCGTGCTGCGCGCCCGCCGCGCCGCCCGCAACCCCGAGCCGACCGAACCCGAGCAGAGCGCACTGAACGGGGTGCCCGACCCGGGTGGTCGCGGCACGCTCTACCGCAGCGGATCGTGGGCCTCCGACGAGCGCTAGTCAGCGCCACTGGTGTCTCTGCTCCTTGCCTTCGCTCGGCTGCCCTGATGCGCCAGCCGGGGCACTTCGCGGGCGCGGCAGGTGATGCGTACCGTGCGGAACCGGCTCGGCCCGAAAGGCGGATGAGATGGCGGCGCAACAGCGAACCGGCAGGTGGTGGCTTCGACTGCCGGTCGGCGTCGCCGCCGGAACCGCGACGGCCGCCGTCGAGTTCGTCTTCCTCGTCGTCGCGGCCGTCGCGTTCACCGGGTGCGCGTTCGCGCCGGCCGCCGGCCGTCGGATCACCGGCCTGACCAGCAGGTACGCGGGATGGCTGGTGCGGATGGAACATCGCCGCCTCGTCGGACTGCTCGCCGCGGCGGATCTGCCCGCGCCGAACGCCGTGGCGACCCGTCGCCAGGTCGGCTACCTGGCCGCCCGACTGCTTCCCGGCACGCTCGGCCTGCTGGCGTACGCAGTGCTCGGCGTCGGCGTGGTGCTCGCCGGGATCGTGCTGACCGCGGCGGTGCGCGGAGAGCTGACAGTCCTCGACGCCGTGTCCCAGATCGCCGTCGGGGCGGTGTTGCTACTGCTCAACGGTCAGGCCGTCGCCAGCATCGCCGCACTGGACGTCCGGCTGGCCCACCGACTGCTCGGCCCGGGAAGCCGAGCGGAGCTGACCCGGCGGGTCCACGAGCTGACCACCAGCCGGGCCGGGGTCATCTCCGCCGTCGACGCCGAACGGCAGCGCATCGAACGCGACCTGCACGACGGCCTCCAACAGCGGCTGGTCGCCCTCGGCATGCTGCTCGGCCGCGCCCGGCGTACCCGCGACACCGACCGCACACACGCACTGCTCCTCCAGGCGCACGAGGACGTGCAGCGCGCCATCGAGGAGTTGCGCCAGGTGGCGTGGCGCGTCTACCCGTCGGCGCTCGACGGCGGCGATCTGGGCGAGGTGCTGACCATCGTCACCCGCGGCTCAGAGGTGCCGGTGCGGATCCGGTACGAGCTACCCGTCCGCCCCCAGCGGCAGACTGAGACGGTGCTGTACTTCGTGGCCTGCGAGGCGCTCACCAACGCCGCGAAACACGCCGCCGCTAACCTGGTCACCGTCGAGATCGGCGTACAGGATGGGTGGATCCGGATGCGCGTGCACGACGACGGCGTCGGCGGCGCCGACCCGACCGGGCGCGGATTGTCCGGGCTGGTGCGGCGGGTCGCCGCGCTGGACGGCCGGCTGACGGTCACCAGCCCGGCCGGCGGTCCGACGACGGTGCTGACGGAGTTGCCGTGCGACTAGTCCTCGCCGAAGACTCGACGCTGCTCCGGGAGGGTCTGACCCGGCTGCTCGCCGACGAGGACCACGAGGTGCTCGCGGCGGTCGGGACCGCCGCCCACCTGGTCGAGGCGGTCGAACGGTCCCGTCCCGACGTGGTCGTCACCGATGTCCGGATGCCACCCACCCACACCGATGACGGGCTGCGGGCCGCACTGGAGATCCGTCGCCGGTGGCCCGACACCGGCGTCCTCGTGCTCTCCCAGTACGTGGAGCGGCGGTACGCCGGGCGGCTGCTCGCGGATCGCCCCGAGGGGGTCGGCTACCTGCTCAAGGACCGGGTCGCCCAGGTGGACGACTTCCTCGACGCACTCGACCGGGTCGCCGCCGGCGGCACCGCCCTCGACCCGGAGGTGGTCCGCCAGGTGGTGGCCGGCTCGGAGCGGCCCGAACCGCTCGGTCGGCTCACCCCCCGGGAACGGGATGTGCTGCACGAGATGGCCCAGGGGCACACCAACCTCGCCATCGCCCAGCGGCTGCACGTGTCGCAGAGCGCGGTCGAGAAGCACGTCAACGCCATCTTCGACAAACTCGACCTGGCCCACACAACCGGCTACAGCCGGCGGATCCTCGCCATCCTGCGCTACCTGGACACCTGACCCACCCCGCACCGAACGCCGCCCGCCACGGGACCGAGCCCCGTGGCCAGCGCTCTTTGCGCCGGGCCATGGCCGGCTGGCGGGGCCGGTGCGCCGGTCCGTGCCGGCATACGGAGCCAGGCCGGGCGTGGGTGGGCCGGGCCGCCATGATCGACTCGGGTTTCATGAAGTCGGGGTGTCCCGGCGTCCCGGATCCCCCGGTTTCCGTGAACCCGAGTGGATCACGGGCGTGCGGGCCGGTTCGGTGCCGGTGAGTCCGTGGTTGTGTGGGTGGTGTGTCGGGTTGTGGGGTGTTTGTGGGTGGTGGCCGGGGGCACGCGTAGGCGGGAATCGTGGTCGGGCCGGGGTCGTTACACACCCTGACGATCGCAGCACCACCTCCCGCCGCCCGGTCTTCACGGGCGCGGGATCCGAGGTCCGGCAGGGTGGAATGCCCCCCGCCACCCGGTCGTTATGGACCCCACGACCGACCGCAGGCACCGCCGTGATGGGGGTGCCGACAGGTTGGGCCACCCCCGGAATGACCCCGGCCCCCCGGTCGTTACACCTGGACCCCGGCGCCACGAGCCCCCCGCTCGCAGGCCGCCGACCCCTCAGACTTTCCCGGTTTGTTTGTGCAGCGCCGGACGAGGTGCTCACACCCTGCCGCCGTTCCCCCCTTTGGCGGTTCGGGTGTTCCTACCCCCGAAGGAGCTACCCCCATGAACACGATCTTCCGTAAGAG
>NZ_JNZS01000023.1 GCF_000718515.1 Micromonospora parva
GTGGGGTGGGGCGGGGCGGGTGGGGTGGGGTGGTTAGCTGCGGCGGAAGGCGTAGCGGCGGGCTTGGCCGGCCTGTTGGCTGCGGCCGCTGCCGGAGCGGTTGCCGCCGCCCTGCGGCGGACCGGCCGTCGGTGCCTTCGGCCGCCCGGTTGGCTTCGGCAGGTCTGCCACCTTCGGCGCGTCGACAACCACCGGCACGTCGACCGCGTCCGGCAGGTCGACCGGCAGCACCACCTCGTCCGGGACGGCCGCCGACTGCGCCAACTCCACCAGCGCCCCCGGCTTGGCCAGCGCTCCCGGCTCCACCAGCGCCGCCGGCTCGGCCAGCGCCCCGGGCTCCATCAGCGCCGCCGGCAGGGACGGGTCGCGGGACGGCAGGGCGGGTGGCAGCGGGCCGTGGCCGGCCGCCGGGTCGACGCCGAGCGGCGTCGCGCTGGGGGTACGGGTCTTCTTCGGGTTACGCCTGGCAGGCATCCGGGCCTCCTTCAGTGCCGACCGGCACGGCCGGTCCCGCGCAGCGGCGGTCGGTCGGATCGGCTGGTGACCGCCGTCGCGCGACGGTCGAGTGGGGAAGGGACTGCTCACCGGTGTCGGGCAGACCGTCGCCGCCGAACGGCGGGGAGGGGGATGCGGGACGCCCGGGAGCGCACGGACCGCGACGCGGGACGGCGGGCCGGCTCGGAAGTGGGGCGTCAGTTACGCATGTCCGTACCGTAGCCACTGCCGCACCGGCGCGCATCCGTTTTTCCTGGCACCATCGGCTCATGCTGATCGCGTTCTCGATCACCCCGCTCGGCGGTGACGATTCGGTGGGTGACCTGGTCGCTGAGGCGGTTCGGGTGGTCCGTGCGTCCGGCCTGCCCAACCGGACCGATGCCATGTTCACCACCGTCGAGGGTGAGTGGGACGAGGTGATGGCGGTGGTGAAGCGAGCGGTCGACGTGGTCGCCGCGCGGGCACCCCGGGTGAGTGTGGTGCTCAAGGCCGACGTCCGGCCCGGGGTCACCGACGCGCTCACCGGGAAGATCGCCCGTATCGAAGCCCGTCTCGCCGAAGGCTGACGCGCGCGGCGGGCAATGACGACAGGTTTCCCTGTGCGGGGCTCGCCGACCATCGTCGGGCGTCGAAACCGCCAGCGTCATCGTCCACATCACGTGCAGTAACGCGACGTCGGTCACTGGTCCGTATCGGCTCACATCACGGTAAGTTTCCAAACGCTGATAGTGGTGTGACGAGAGGTGGCGGCACGGATGGCTGATCAGGCGAGGGCTCAAATCGGGGTGACCGGGCTGGCGGTGATGGGTCGCAATGTGGCTCGCAACCTGGCTCGCAACGGCTTCACGGTGGCAGTGCACAACCGCTCGCCGGAGCGCACCCGCAGCCTGGTCGCCGAGCACGGCGACGAGGGCACGTTCGTGCCGGGCGAGACGATGGCCGATTTCGTGGCGTCGCTGGAGCGGCCCCGCGCTGTCATCGTGATGGTGAAGGCCGGCGCGCCCACCGACGCGGTGATCGACGAGTTGGTGCCGCTGCTCGACGAGGGCGACATCATCGTCGACTGCGGTAACGCCCACTTCGCGGACACTCGTCGCCGTGAGGAGGCTCTGCGGGCGCAGGGGCTGCACTTCAGCGGCACTGGCGTCTCCGGCGGCGAGGAGGGCGCGCTGCGCGGGCCGAGCATCATGCCGGGCGGTTCCGCCGAGTCGTACGCGAAGCTCGGGCCGATGTTCGAGAAGATCGCCGCCCAGGTGGACGGTGTGCCGTGCTGCATGCACGTCGGGCCGGACGGCGCCGGGCACTTCGTCAAGATGGTGCACAACGGCATCGAGTACGCCGACATGCAGCTCATCGCCGAGGCGTACGACCTGCTCCGGGCCGGCCTGGACGCGACGCCGGCCGAGATCGCGGAGATCTTCCGGGAGTGGAACAACGGCGAGTTGGAGTCGTTCCTCATCGAGATCACCGCCGACGTGCTGGCACACACTGACGCGGCGACCGGCCGCTCCTTCGTGGACATCGTGCAGGACCGGGCCGAGCAGAAGGGCACCGGTCGGTGGACCGTGCAGAGCGCCCTGGACCTGGGCATCCCGATCACCGGGATCGCCGAGGCGACCTTCGCCCGCTCGCTCTCCGGGCACGTCGACCAGCGTGAGGCGGCCCGCCGGGCGTTCCCCGACGCGGGTGAGAAGTGGCAGGTCACCGACCGGGAGACCTTCATCGAGGACGTCCGCCGGGCGCTGCTCGCTTCCAAGATCGTCGCGTACGCGCAGGGCTTCGACCACATCCGCGCGGGCAGCCAGGAATACAACTGGGACATCGATCTCGGGGGCACCGCGACGATCTGGCGGGGCGGCTGCATCATCCGGGCCCGCTTCCTCAACCGGATCCGTGAGGCGTACGACCAGCAGCCGGACCTGCCGACGCTGCTGGTGGCCCCGTACTTCGCCGAGGCGGTCAGCGCCGGTGTGCCGAGCTGGCGACGGGTGGTGGGCGACGCGACCCGGGCCGGGGTGCCGACGCCCGCGTTCTCGTCGTCGCTGGCGTACTTCGACGCGTTGCGCGCCGAGCGGCTGCCCGCGGCGCTGATCCAGGGTCTGCGGGACAACTTCGGCGCGCACACCTACCAGCGGGTGGACCGCGACGGCTCGTTCCACACCACCTGGGCCGGCGACCGCACCGAGTCCCCGGCGTAGCCTGCGCAGCACCCCCGCGCCCCGCGCCCCGCGCGCCCGGCGCCCCGCGCGCCCGACACCTCGGGCGCCCGACACCCCGCGCGCCCAGCGCCCAGCGCCCAGCGCCCAGCGCCCAGCGCCCAGCATGATCGTGCTGGATCCATGATGTAGTGGCCTCCGCGAAAGGCGGAGGCCACTACATCCATGTTCCAGCGTGATCATGGGAGGGCGATGCGAGCCGGCGGCGGTCAGGCGACCGTGGCGTGCATCTCCCAGACGAGGATCTCGGCCGGTTCGTCGGCGGTGACCCGTCGGCCACCGGTCATGGTGAGCCGGGCGGCGTCGCCGGTGCCGAGCGGGCCGCTGCCCTCCAGCGTCACGGTGCCGTTGGGCACGTAGAGGTGCACATAGGGCGCGTCGGGGATGGTGACCTCGTCGCCGGGCGCGAGGCGGGCGGCGTGCAGGGTCGCGTACCGGTTGCGGATGCGGATCGCGGACGCGCCGTCGTAGCGGTCCATCCCGGAGGCGATCGGCACCAGACCGCCGCGCAGCAGCTCGTCCTCGATCTCCAGCTGCTCGTAGCCGGGGTCGACGCCCTGCTCGTCGGGGAGCACCCACATCTGCACGAAGTGCACCGGGTCGCTGTGCGGCTCCTGGTTGTTCAGCCGCCAGGCGTCGTTCTTCTCCGAGTGCAGGATGCCCGTGCCGGCGCTCATCCGCTGGGCCAGACCCGGGTAGATCACCCCGGAGTGCCCGGTCGAGTCCTGGTGCACCAGCGAGCCGCGCAGCACCCAGGTCACGATCTCCATGTCCTGGTGCGGGTGGGTCTCGAAGCCGGCCCCCGGCCGGACCACGTCGTCGTTGTTGACCAGGAGCAGGCCGTGGTGGGTGTTGGCCGGGTCGTAGTGCCGGGAGAACGAGAAGGAGTGCTTGGAGTCCAGCCAGGAGATCCGGGTGGCGAAGCGATCATCGGCCCGCCGGATGTCGACGGCGGGCGCGGGTGCGGTCACCAGGCACGCTGCCCGGCGTCGGGGGTCGACGGCGCCCAGCCCAGGGCCGGCTCACCGATGGCCAGTTCGGCGATCTCACCGCTGCGCAGCGACGGCGTGTGGCCGAACTCGGCGCAGTGCTGCTCGGCGATCTCGGCGCAGATCTCGGCCACCTGCTCACAGATCGGGTCGCCCAGATCGGCGGCGTTCAACGCCATGATCATCTTGAATCGGAGATCCCGCATCTCGCCCCCCGCCGCCGTCGTCCCACCACCTCCGGACCCTACCCGCCGCCCTTGCGCAGGACCCCGAAACGAGCACACCACCCCGGCTCGGCACACCGCTTCCCACCCGCGCGTCGGCCGGCAACGTCGTCTCGCCATCGAGGGATACGACGGCGCCGCCCGCACGGGGTGCGGGCGGCGCCGGGGAGAGCTGGGGGGTTGGTCAGAAGAAGCGGCGGCGCTTGGCCTTCTGCGGACGGATCAGGTCCGCACCCTTCGTCAGCAACCGGGTCGCCCCGGAGGGACCACGCCGGGCCTCCAGGGTGTGGCTGAGCCGGCGGGCGCCGGCAGCGGCCAGCGGCACCGCGATCGCCATCACCGCCCACTGGGCAATGCGCTTCTGGATCATGTGGGTTCACCTCCGTCAGTGGCTCCTGACGACTCTGATACCCAGAGTGACGTGCGGGTAAGCGCGTCGGCTCAGATAACCGGGGCGACCGGGTTGGGCAGCGCGCCGCCGAAGCGTCGGTCCCGCTGCGCGTACAACTCGCACGCGTACCAGAGGTGGCGGCGGTCGAAGTCGGGCCAGAGCGTGTCCAGGAAGACCAACTCGGCGTACGCGGTCTGCCAGAGCAGGAAGTTGGAGATCCGCTCCTCCCCGGAGGGGCGCAGGAACAGGTCCACCTCCGGGACCTCCGGGTGGTAGAGGTACTTCGCCACGGTCTTCTCGGTGACCTTCGCCGGGTCCAGCCGGCCGGCGGCCACGTCCCGCGCGATCGCGGCGGCGGCGTCACCGATCTCGGCCTGCCCGCCGTAGTTCACGCAGAACTGCAGGGTCAACGTCGAGTTGTCGCGGGACATCTCCTCGGCGGTCTGCAGCTCGGAGATGACGCTCTTCCACAGCCGCCCGGACCGGCCCGACCACACCACCCGGACACCGAGGTCGACCAGCTGGTCACGACGGCGACGGATCACGTCCCGGTTGAACCCCATCAGGAACCGGACCTCGTCGGGCGAGCGCCGCCAGTTTTCCGTGGAGAACGCGTACGCCGACAGGTACGGGATGCCCATCTCGATGGCGCCCTCGATGGTGTCGAAGAGGCTGTGCTCCCCCGCCTCGTGCCCCTTGGTGCGGGGCAGCCCGCGGTCCTTGGCCCAGCGGCCGTTGCCGTCCATCACCACCGCCACGTGCCTCGGCACCGCCTCGGCGGGCAGCGCCGGGGGGCGGGCCCCGGACGGGTGTGGCACCGGCGGGGTCGGCTCGCGCCGGCCAGCCTTCTTCGATCGGATCACTCGGTCACTCCCTGTTCGCGCCGTCCGCCCCGGCCTCGACGTCGCCACGTGGCCGGAGCACCACGGCCCCGGTGCCTTCCGGCGGCGAGGCCGCGCCGGCCGCCGAGGGACCCCGGTCGACCAGCGGCAGCGAGCGTAGCGCGCGCTCCAGGTGCCACTGCAGGTGAGCCGCGACCAGCCCACTGCACTCCCGACGTACGGCGGCGTCGGTGGCGTCGGCGATCACCCAGTCGCCGGTGGTCAGCGCGGACATCAGATCGATGGTGGCCGGCGCGGGATGAGCCGCCCCGGGTGGCCGACAATCCGGACAGACCGCACCACCGGCCGGTACGGAGAACGCCCGGTGCCGCCCGGGCGTGCCGCAGACCGCGCAGGCGACCAGCGCCGGTGCCCAGCCGGCCAGCGACATCCCCCGCAGCAGGTACGCGTCGAGCACCAGGGTGGTGGCGTGCTCGCCCCGGGACAGCGCCTTCAGGGCGCCCACGGTGAGCTGGAACAGCCGCAGCGACGGCTCCCGCTCCACCGGGGTCAGCCGCTCCGCGGTCTCGGCGATCGCACTGGCCGCCGTGTAGCGCGGATAGTCACCCAGGAACCGTTTGCCGTACAGGTCGATGCCCTCGACCTGGCTGACGGTGTGCAACGAGCTGCCCTGGTTGCCCTTCGGGTCACCGGCGAGCTGGAGGTCGACGTGGCCGAACGGCTCCAGCCGGGCACCGAACTTGCTGGTGGTGCGGCGGATCCCTCGGGCCACCGCGCGCAGCCGGCCGTGCCGGCGGGTGAGCAGGGTGATGATCCGGTCGGACTCGCCGAGCTTCTGCACACGCAGCACCACCGCGTCGTCGCGGTAGAGCTGTCGGCGATACCCGGCCATCGGGCCATTCTCCCTCGGGGTGTGAAATCAGGGTTGGTTCGGGGTGCAAGCGCGGATGAACCCCGATGCGGCCGAGTCGTGCCCGGCCGTAGCGTGCTGCTCATGCAACTGCGCCTGACCCCCACCACCCCCCGCCGGCGTCGCGTCGCCGCTCCCGTCGCGCTGGGACTCACCGCCACCCTCATCGTGCTCGCCGGGTGCGACAACCTGTCGTTCCGCCGGCTCGACTACGACAACACCGAGGCGGTCCGGATCACCACGGTCCGGGTCTCCGGTGGCTCGGGTGACGTGGTGGTGCGGGGCACCGGCCCGGCGTCCGAGGTGCGGATCAAGCGGGTGGTGCGTTACCAGGGCGGTGAACCGGACAACACCCGGTACGAGATCAAGGGCACCGAACTGGTGCTGGACACCGACTGCGGCTCGCGGTGCAGCATCTCCTACGAGGTGACGGTGCCGGAGGGCGTGGCGGTGCAGGGCGAGACCAGCTCCGGCAACGTCGAGCTGAGCCGGGTCGGCGCGGTGGAGCTGCAGGTGAGCTCGGGCGACGTGCGGATCTCCGGCGCGTCGGGCGCGGTCGGGGTGGAGGCCCGCTCGGGCAACATCGAGGTGAGCGAGGCCACCGCGGCGGTACGGTTGCGTGCCTCGTCCGGGGATATCACCGCACGCCGGCTGGCCGGCACTGTCGACGCCGAGGCCAACTCCGGCAACGTCGACGTCCAGCTCGACCAGCCCGCCTCGGCCCGGGTGCACGCCTCCAGCGGTGATGTCACGCTGCTGGTGCCCCAGGGCAGCTACCGGGTCCGGTCCAACGCCGACTCCGGCGACGAGACCGTCACCGTCGCCGACAACCCGGCCGCGTCCCTGGTGCTCGACGGTTCGGCCAACAGCGGCAACCTCACGATCAGCCAGCGTTGAGCGTGACGCTGGCCTCCTCCCGGGCCACCCGCTGCGCCGGCACCACCGCTCGACCGCCGGTCGTCCCGGCACCGTCCGACGTGTCGCCGCCCGGCTGGGCCGCCTCGTCGGCGGGCTGCGCCGCGCCACCGGGGATCAGCTCCGGGCGGCGGCGGGCGGCGACGTCCTCGACCCAGCCGACGGCCAGTGTGACCAACCCGACCAGGGCGAAGACCAGCAGCACCCGGATGGCCAGGCCCACCGGGTCCTGGTGGGACCAGCCCACCACGTCGACCAGTGGAGTGAGCGCCACCACGAACGGCATGTGCCAGAGGTAGACGGTGAGCGCGCGCCGGTTGAGCACGGTGACCGCCCGCTCGGCCAGTCGGCTCCGGCTCAGCCAGGAGACCCCGGCCGGTGCCCGACCCAGCACGATCAGGATGAATGCGGCCGACCAGAGGGCGTTGCCGAGGTGGTTGTCGTTCAGGTCGTACCCACGCGGCCCGGGATGCCCGACGATCCAGGCACCGCCGCCCACGGCGAGAGCGAGCGCCAACGGGTACAGCAGCCAACCGGAAAGTCGGCGCAGCATCCCGGCGTGGTGGGCGAAGCCGAGCAGCCACGCTCCGAAGTAGAGCCCGAACTCGCGCAGCACCGGCGGCGCCGGGTAGATCCCCACCTCGATCATCACCAGCAGGAGGTACGGGGCGAGCAGGGTCGGCAGCGGAGCACGCCGGAACAGCCAGAACGCGACCGGTGAGGCGAACACGAACCACAGGTAGTCGCGCAGGTACCAGATGACGCTCAGCGCCAGCGCGCCCCAGTGGTTGGCCGGCGGGTCGGCCACCGGGAACAGCCACAGCAGCACCCGGGGGCTCACCGGCAGCCCGGTGAACAGCATCGCTGGCACGAAGACCACAGCGACCACCCACAGCGACGGCAGCAGCCGACGCAGCCGACGCCCGACCGCCGCCGGCCCGGAGCGGGTCAGCGAGGCGGCCATCAGCGAGCCGGCCAGCGCGAACATCACCGACATGGCGGGGAAGACGAGGGTGAGGGTCGCCCATCCGGTGACGTGGTAGACGACGACTCGAACGATGGCCAGGGAACGGAGCAGATCGAGATACCGGTTGCGCATCAGCCTGCATCTGGGTCGGGGACGCGGGGCGTAACTCCCCTACCCTGCGCGGTGCCCGCGCGAAACGGTCACCACCCCGACCAAACGTGATCCTTTCCACCCAGCTGACCGAAATGACCTCTGGCTAATCGAGATCCAACTGCCGGAACACCGACGATTGCGGGGCCGGCGGCTCAGCCGGCCCCGCAACCACCGTGAGGGACGATGACTGAACCACTGGCCAGCCCGATCCTGACCCTCGGTCCGCCGGGCGGTTACCACGCCCGGGTCGATGTCACCGAGCGTGCCGAACTGCGCCGCGTCGAAGCCCGACCGGACCACCCCATCCCCATCATGGGCGTGGAACGGTTCCGGGTCCGCTTCTGGGCCGCACGTCCGGGCGAGGGGTGACCGGATCACCCGGCCGGTGAATGCTGGTGGATCAGAAACCCAGCTTGCGCAGCTGCCTCGGGTCACGCTGCCAGTCCTTCGCGACCCGCACGTGCAGGTCGAGGTAGACCCGGCTGCCCAGCAGCTCCTCGATCTGCTTGCGGGCGGTGGTGCCGACCTCCTTGAGCCGACTCGCCTTGTGCCCGAGCACGATGGCCTTCTGACTGGGCCGCTCCACGTACAGGTCAGCGTAGATCTTCATGACCTGGCCCTCGGGGATCATCTCCTCCACGACCACGGCGATGGAGTGCGGCAGCTCGTCGCGGACCCCCTCCAGCGCGGCCTCCCGGATCAGCTCGGCGACCAGCACCTGCTCGGGGTCGTCGGTGAGCATGTCGTCCGGGTAGAGCTGCGGCGACGGTGGCAGGTAACTGGTCATCACGTCGACCAGGGTGTCCACCTGGTGCCCGGACACCGCGCTCACCGGCACGATCTCGGCGAACTCCCCCATCTCGCTGACCGCGAGCAGCTGCTCCGCCAGGCGACGCTTGTCCACCAGGTCGGTCTTGGTCACCACCGCCAGCACTGTCGCCTTCAACCCGGCCAGCTCACCGGTGATGAACCGGTCACCGCGCCCGACCGGCTCGTCGGCCGGGATGCACAGGCCGATCACGTCGACCTCGGTCCAGGTGGACCGGACCAGGTCGTTGAGACGTTCACCGAGCAGCGTACGGGGGCGGTGCAGGCCCGGCGTGTCGACGAGGACCAGCTGCGACTCCGGGCGGTGCAGCACCGCCCGGATGACGTGCCGGGTGGTCTGCGGCTTGTTCGAGGTGATGGCGATCTTGGTGCCGACGATGGCGTTGGTGAGCGTCGACTTGCCAGCGTTGGGACGACCGACGAAGCAGCCGAACCCGGCCCGGTACGGTCGCGCCTGCGGATCCTGCACCGGGCTCACTCGGTCACCGTGCCGAGCACCGTGCCGTCCGGAGCGGCCACGTGGACCGGCGCGTCGGCCGCGAGGTCCCGCACCGCCGCGTGCCCGGCACCGTCCAGCGTCGACGCCTCGGTCACCACCACCGCTGCCTCCAACCGGCTCGCCCCGGCCGCCACCGCCGAAGCGACAGCCAACTGCAACGCGGTGAGCGTCAGCGACGGCAGCGCGACACTTGCCGCCGCGTACGTCCGGCCGTCCTGGTCGCGGACCGCGGCACCCTCCACGGCACCGACCCGGGCGCGGGCTCCCCGGGCCAGGACGACGAGCTTGCCGTCCTCGGCGCTCAGCGCGCCCGACGCGGTGGGGGTGGGCCGGGCGACAGGCGCGGCGGGTGTGTCAGGCATCGGCGGGTTGCCTCTCGTCGTCTCGGTAGTTGTCCGTGTCGTCCCCGGGGCCGGCGTGCTCGCCGCGCCCCGCGGTGTCCTGCTCGTGGCCCGGCTCCACCCGGCTGACCAGCACGGTGTCGATCCGGTTGCGCCGGCCGGTGGTGCCCTCGGCGACCAGGCGGAGGCCGGCGACCTCGGCCTCGGCACCCGGGATCGGCACCCGCCCCAGGGACTGGGCGAGCAGGCCGCCAACCGTCTCCACCTCGTCGGTGGGCAGGTTGGTGTCGAACATCTCGCCGAGATTCTCCACCGGCAGGCGGGCGGTCACCCGCACCGAGGAGTCCCCCAGCCGTTCGACGGGCGGGCGCTCGACATCGTACTCGTCGGTGATCTCACCGACGATCTCCTCCAGGATGTCCTCGATGGTGACCAGACCGCCGGTACCGCCGTACTCGTCGACCACGATGACCAGGTGGTTGCGGGCCGCCTGCATCTCGGACAGCAGGTCGTCGACCGGCTTGGACTCCGGTACGAAGGTCGCCGGGCGCATCAGCTCGGCCACCGGCAACTGCTCGGCCCCCGGGTCTCCGCCGCGGGAGCGCCGGATCAGGTCCTTGAGGTAGAGCACACCCAGCACGTCGTCGACGCTCTCGCCGATCACCGGGATGCGGGAGAAGCCAGAGCGCAGGAACAGCGCCAGCGCCTGCGCGAGCGTCTTGCCCTCCTCGATCCACACCATCTCCGTACGCGGCACCATCACCTCGCGGGCGATGGTGTCACCGAGCGCGAAGACGGAGTGGATCATCTGGCGCTCGCCGTGCTCGACCACGCCGCGTTGCTCGGCCAGGTCGACCAGTTCCCGCAGCTCCACCTGGGAGGCGAACGGGCCCTCCCGGAAGCCGCGCCCCGGGGTGACCGCGTTGCCGATCAGGATCAGCAACGACGCGAGCGGGTTGAGCGCCCGGCCCAACCAACGGACCAGCGGCGCCACCGCACGACCCACGGCGTAGGCGTGCTGCCGGCCGAGGGTGCGCGGGGCGACGCCCACGACCACGAAGCTGACCACTGTCATCGCACCGGCGGTCACCAGCGCGGCCCACCAGCCGGCGCCCAAGCTGTCCACCGCGACGAGCGCCACCAGCGTGGTGGCGGTCAGCTCGGCGAGCAGCCGCAACAGCAGGAGCAGGTTGAGGTGCCGGACCACGTCGCCGGCGACGACCTGGAGGGTACGGGCGCCGCGCACACCGTCGCGGGCCAGCTCGGCGGCGCGGGCGGGTGAGACGGCGGCGAGGGCCGCCTCGGTCATCGCGATCAGGCCGGCCAGCACCACCAGGCCGGCCGCGAAGACGATCAGCTGGAAGTCGGGAAGGCCGGCGGTGGCGCCGGCCGCCAGTAACGGAGGAGTTGACATCACTGGGTGCGGGTCGACCGCCAGCTCGCCAGCAGCCGAGCCTGGAGCGCGAACATCTCCCGCTCCTCCTCCGGCTCGGCGTGGTCGTAACCGAGCAGGTGCAGCACCCCGTGCACGGTGAGCAGGTGCAGCTCGTCGGCCGACGCGTGCCCGGCGGTCGCCGCCTGCTTGGCCGCCACCTCGGGGCAGAGCACGATGTCGCCGAGCAGTGCGGGCTCGCCGCCGGCCGGTGCGGACTCACCCGGGCCGTGGTCGACGCTGCCCTCGTCCATGGGGAAGGCGAGCACGTCGGTCGGGCCGTCGCCACCCATCCAGCGGTGGTTCAGCTCGGTCATGTAGTCGATGTCGACCAGCAGCACTGACAGCTCGGCGAGGGGGTTGACCCCCATCTCGTCGAGGGCGTGCCGGGCGACGGCGAGCACGGCGTCGGTGTCGACGTCGACACCGGACTCGTTGGCGATCTCGATGGACAACTGCTTTCCTCTGCTTTAGCGGCGGCGGCCGGCCCGGCCGCCCTGGGCGGGTCGCCCAGGCACGGCGTGAACGCCCTGCGCCTGCTGATTCTCCCGCTCGGCGTCCCAGCGGGCGTACGCGTCGACGATCTCGCCGACCAGCCGGTGGCGGACCACGTCGGAGCTGGACAGCTGCGAGAAGTGCACGTCGTCGACGTTTTCCAGGATCTCCCGGACCACCCGCAGGCCGCTGCTCGTCCCGCCGGGAAGGTCCACCTGGGTGATGTCACCGGTCACGACGATCTTCGAGTTGAAGCCGAGCCGGGTGAGGAACATCTTCATCTGCTCGGGCGTGGTGTTCTGCGCCTCGTCCAGGATGATGAACGCGTCGTTGAGCGTGCGGCCCCGCATGTAGGCCAGCGGCGCGACCTCGATCGTGCCGGCGGCCATCAGCTTCGGGATCGTCTCCGGGTCGAGCATGTCGTGCAGCGCGTCGTAGAGCGGGCGAAGGTAAGGGTCGATCTTCTCGTTGAGCGTGCCGGGCAGGAAGCCCAGCCGCTCGCCCGCCTCGACCGCCGGACGGGTGAGGATGATCCGGTTGACCTGCTTGGCCTGCAACGCCTGGACGGCCTTCGCCATCGCCAGATAGGTCTTGCCGGTGCCGGCCGGGCCGATGCCGAAGACGATGGTGTGCGTGTCGATCGCGTCGACGTACCGCTTCTGCCCGAGCGTCTTGGGGCGGATGGTGCGCCCGCGCCGGGAGAGGATGTTGAGCGTCAGAACCTCGGCGGGCCGCTCGGCGCTGCCCTGCTCGAGCATGCCGACGGTACGCCGGACGGCGTCAGTGGTCAGGGTCTCGCCTTTCTCGATGAGTTCGAGGAGCTCGCTGAAGACCCGCTCGGCGAGAGCGTTGTCCGCGGGGTCACCGGTGATGGTGATCTCGTTGCCGCGGACGTGCACGTCACTGGTGACCGAGCGTTCGACGAGTCGGAGGATCTCGTCGCCCGCGCCGAGCAGATTCACCATGATCTTCGGGTCGGGCACGGTGATCCTGGTCTGCACCCGGGGCGGGCCGGGAGGTGGGGTGCCGGTCATAGGTCGGGCCGAAGGGCCCTGCGCCACCTGCTCTCGATCTCGGCGCCGGCCTGCTGGCCTGGCGTGCGGACGTTACACCCATCGTATCGGTTCAACACGGGCCGCATCGCGCCCATTTCCGCTGGCCGCGATCAACCCCCGGCCCGGAAGTCGTACCGGTCGAAGGTCTCCTGGTGGCGGGTGAACCGGTACGTCGCCCAGTGCATCCGGACCACCACGCCGGCCTCGTCCCGGGTCAGTCGCAGCAGCTCACCGGCCTCCCGACCGGAGACCACCCGGAACACGTCCGGCTGGTCCGCCAACGGGGTGAAGATCGCCGGCGGTCGTCCGGCCGGGTCGGCGACCCCGCGCGCCCGCAGGGTGCCGTCGTGCCAGGAGAAGACATACTCGCTGCCCTCGCCCCACCAACGGCCGAGCGCACCCCGCAGGGCCGCCGGAGCGGGTGCGCCGGGCCGCCAGGGCTCGATCTCGGCCGGATCGTGCTCGACCGCCGCGGCGAGCAGCCGGTGCGGCAGGTCGAACACCTCGGTCGCCGTGCCGGACGAGCCGAGCACCGCGGCGCCCATCGCACCTGCCGTGCCGTCACCACCGCGACGGCCGTACACCCCGGCGAGGAAGCCGGGCATCGCCCCGTCGTGCCCCACGTGCATCACCCGTTCCCCCTGTGGGATCAGGATCAGCCCGAGCCCGAAGCCCGCGCCCCAGAGCGTCTCGTCAGTGGTGGTCAACGGCCAGCGCATCTCCTCCAGGGTGGCCGGGGCGAGGACCGCGCCGGCCGGGTCCAGGGCAGCCGGGTCGGCCAGGAACGCCGCCCAGCGGGCCATGTCGGTGGCGGTGCTCCACAGCTGGGCGGCCGGGCCGACCGCGCCGAAGTCGGTCGGCGGTTCCGGGTGCGCCTCGTCGGAGTACGCGTCGACCAGGAACCCGGTGGCCGCCGTCGGCCGTGGGGTCACTGTGGTGTCGGTCAGCCCCAGCGGCGTCAGGATCCGCTCGGTGAGGGCCTGCGCCCAGCTCCCGCCCCGTAGTCGGGCGACAAGTTGACCGAGGACTGCCATACCCAGGTTCGAGTAGTGGAACCGGCGGCCGGTCGGCAGCACCCGCTCGGCGCGGTCCAGCTCGGCGACCAGTTGGTCGGCGTCCGGTGCGCGCAGGCTGTCCCAGACGTCGCCGAACGGCTCGCGTTGCAGGCCAGCGGTGTGCGACAGCAACCGGCGTACGGTCAGCTCACCGTGCGCCGGGAGGTCGAGGTGCCGGCCCACCGGGTCGTCCAGGTCCAGCAGCCCGTCGTCGCGGCACTGCAGGACCAGCACCGCGGTGAACGTCTTGGTGACCGAGCCGATCCGGAACTGGGTGCCCGGTCCCAGCGGGTTGTCGGTGCCGGTCCCGCCGACGGTACGGGTCCAGAGCGGTCGGTCGGCCCGGTGCAGCGCCGCCGACACCGCCGGCACCCGGGCGTCGGCCTGCACCCGCCGGACGAGTCGGTCCAGGTGCTCGTGCACGCGGCTGTCCGGCACGCTCACCCGAGGTCCCGGGCCAGCATCGGGCCCAGCGGCGCGCCACCGAGCAGGTGCGCGTGCACGTGGAACACCTCCTGCCCGCCGTACGCGCCGGTGTTGAACATCAGCCGGAAACCGTCGCCGAGCAGGCCCTCGTCCTCGGCCACGGCGGCGGACGTCGCCAGCACGTCGGCGGCGAGCGCCGGGTCACCCTGGGCGAGCGTCGCCACGTCGGCGTAGTGCTCCTTCGGAATGACCAGCACGTGCACCGGCGCCTTCGGGTCGATGTCACGGAAGGCGAGCGTGGTGTCGGTCTCCCGGACCACGGTGGCCGGGATCTCCCCGGCGACGATGCGGCAGAACAGGCAGTCGGATCCCATCGGGGCAGTGTAAGGAGTAACGGGCCGGTGCCGCCGTGGCGCGGTCCGCGCCGCCGGCCCGTTCGCCGGCATAGAAACGGCTGAGGCAGGATGGCCGGCATGACGGATCGGGCGGTACTCGTGACCGGGGCCTCGCGCGGGATCGGCAGCGCGGTGGCAATGGCGTTCGCGGCCAGCGGTGACCGGGTGGCCATCCACCACCGCGACTCCGCCGACGCGGCCGAGCGGCTGCGCGCGCGGCTACCCGGCGCCGGGCACGTGGTGGTCCGCGCCGACCTCACCGATCCGGACGCGGTCCGGGCCATGGTCGACCGGGCCGCGGAGCTGCTCGGCGGGCTGGACGTGCTGGTCAACAACGCCGGGACGTACGGCGACCGCGACGACCCGCACCCGGTCTTCGGCGCCTCGTACGAACAGTGGCAGAACCGCTGGCGGCAGGTGCTGGAGACCAACCTGACCGGTGCCGGCAACGTCATCTGGTGCGCCGCCCAGCACATGCGGGAGCGCGGCGGGCGGATCGTCAACGTCTCGTCCCGGGGCGCGTTCCGCGGCGAGCCGCACCAGCCGGCGTACGGTGCCAGCAAGGCGGGGCTGAACGCGTTGGGTCAGTCCCTCGCGGTGGCGCTCGCGCCGTACGGCATCACGGTGGCAACCGTCGCGCCGGGGTTCGTGGCGACCGACATGGTCACCGAGTACCTGCGCGGTGAGGAGGGCGCCGCCATCCGGGCGCAGAGCCCGTTCGACCGGGTGGGCGAACCGGAGGAGATCGCCGCGGCCGTGCACTGGCTGGCCTCGCCGCAGGCCACGTGGGCCTCCGGCACGATCGTCGACCTCAACGGCGCCTCGTACCTGCGCAGCTGACCTCGCGACCCGAACCCGCTGCGGCGTCCGCCCGACGGACCGGCGGTGGGCCGCGGCCCCCGACCGACCGGCGGTGGGCCGCGGCCCTGCGGGCCGACGGCGAACACCACATTGAGCGTGATGCCTGTCAGTCATCGTGATGACCCAGAGGCATCACGCTCAATCGAGCGGGCGGCTCCGATCCGGCCGGACCACAAGCCAGCGCGCGGCGGAACACCAGCGGCCGAAACGAGCGACGGGCCACCAGCGGCCGCAACGAGCGGCGGCGTCAGGGGTGGCCAGCTACCAGCGGCCGAGGCGGGTGGCGAGCACGCTGAGCGCGGCCACGCCGGCCGTGGAGGTACGCAGGACCTCCGGCCCGAGGCGTACCGGCCGGCCACCGGCCTCGCGGAAGGCTGTCAGCTCAGCCGGGGCGATGCCACCCTCGGGGCCGACGACGAGGACGATCTCCCCGGCCGACGGCAGGTCGACGCCGGTCAGCGGCTCCTCGGCCTCCTCGTGCAGCACGAACCCGGCGGCGGCACCGGCGATCCGGCGGGCCACCGTGGCGGTGGACTCGTCCGGCGCACCGGCCACCACCGGTAGCCACGGTCGGCGGGCCTGCTTGGCCGCCTCCCGGGCGGTGGCCACCCACTTCTCCCGGGCGCGTACGCCCCGGTCGCCGCGCCACTGGACCACCGAACGCGATGCCGCCCAGGGGACGATCTCGTCCACCCCGACCTCGGTCATCGCCTGCACGGCCAGCTCGCCCCGGTCGCCCTTGGCGATGCCCTGCACCGTCACCAGCCGGGGTACGGGCGCGTCCGCGTACCCCCGGGAGGTGACGGTGACCTCCAGGCTGCCCCGGCCGACGGCCGTGACCACGGCGGCGGCCGTGCCACCCCGGCCGTCGGCGAGCAGCAGCTCCTCGCCGACGCGCAGCCGCTGCACGGTGGCGGCGTGGTGCCCCTCCGGGCCGTCCAGGGTCAGCGTGTCGCCGGTGGGCAGCGCCTCGACCAGGAACAGCGGCGCGGACACTCAGGCGTGCCCGTTGAACGCGTCGCGCATCCGGGAGAAGAAGCCGCCCTGCTTGGACAGCTCGGCGACCTCCTCGCCACGGGTCTTGGCGAAGTCGCGCAGCATCTTCTCCTGGTCGGCGTCGAGCTTGGTCGGGGTTCGCACGTCCAGGTGGACGTAGAGGTCACCCCGGCCGGTGCCGCGCAGGTGCGGGACGCCTCGGGCGCGCAGCCGCAGCGTGCTGCCCGGCTGGGTGCCGGGCTTGACGTCGACCGGCT
The DNA here is from genome assembly GCF_000718515.1 of Micromonospora parva. GTDB lineage: Bacteria > Actinomycetota > Actinomycetes > Mycobacteriales > Micromonosporaceae > Micromonospora > Micromonospora parva. The sequence continues at coordinate 16,743 of NZ_JNZS01000023.1, forward strand.
CCTCGCTGTCCAGCGTCTTGATGGTCAGCCGGGTGCCGAGCGCGGCGGCGGTCATCGGCACGGTGACCCGGCAGTGCAGGTCGTCGCCCTTGCGCGAGTAGACGTCGTGCGGACGTTCGTGGATCTCCACGTAGAGGTCACCGGCGGTGCCGCCGCCCGGGCCGACCTCGCCCTGCTGGGCCAGCCGGATCCGCATGCCGTCCTCGACGCCGGCCGGGATCTTGACGGTCAGCGACCGGCGGGTGCGCACCCGGCCGTCACCGGCGCAGGTGGGGCAGGGGTGCGGGATGGTGGTGCCGTAGCCCTGGCAGACGGTGCACGGCCGGGCGGAGACCACCTGACCGAGGAACGTCCGCTGCACCGACTGCACCTCGCCCCGACCGCCGCACGCCTCGCAGGTCGCCAGGTGCGTGCCGGCGGCGGTGCCGGCACCGGAGCAGGTGGTGCAGAGCACAGCGGTGTCGACGGTGATCGGCGCCTCGACGCCGAACGCCGTCTCGTGCAGGTCGAGTTCGAGTCGCAGGATCGCGTCGGCACCCGGGCGGGTACGCGGCCGAGGGCCACGGGCGCCACCCGCCGCGCCGCCGAAGAACGCGTCCATGATGTCCTGGAAGCCGACGAACGGGCCGGCTCCACCGGGGCCGCCCGGGCCACCGGCGCCGCCCCCCGGGGCGAGCGGGTCGCCACCCAGGTCGACGATCTGCCGCTTCCGGTCGTCCGAGAGGACCTCGTACGCGGCGTTGATGTCCTTGAACTTCTCCTGAGCCTCCGGGTCCGGATTGACATCCGGGTGGAACTGGCGTGCCAGCTTGCGGTAGGCGCGCTTGATCTCGTCATCGGAGGCTTCCCGGCTCACACCGAGAATGCCGTAGTAGTCCCTGGCCACTGCGTTCCGTGTCCTCATGTTCGTCTCGCGTTGCGCCGGTCGGCGGCCGCAGCCGGCCGCATCGGCCCTGACCAATCAGTTCTGGGCCAGCAACTCGCCCACGTAGCGTGCCACGGCGCGCACCGTGGCGATGTTGCCGGGGTAGTCCATCCGGGTGGGCCCCAGCACCCCGAGCCCGCCCACGATGGTGGTGCCCGGGCCGTAGCCGGTGCTGACCACCGAGGCGGCGCGCAGGTTGTCGAACTCGTTCTCGTCGCCGATCAGCACCCGGGTCGTGCTCGGCTCGGTCTCACCGATGAGCTTGAGCAGCACGACCTCCTCCTCCAGCGCCTCGAGGATCGGCCGCAGCGAGCCCTGGAAGTCGAGCAGCCCGCCCCGGGTGAGGTTGGCGGTGCCGGCGAGGGCGATCCGTTCCTCGTGCCGTTCGACGAGCGTCTCCAGCAGCACGCTGGCGAGCGTGGTCATGGTCGGTCGCAGCCCGGTCGGCGCTTCCTCGACCAGCGCCTGCACCAGCGGTGGCGTCTCGGACAGCCGGGCGTTGGCGAGCTTCTCGTTGATCAGTCGGCGCAGGTCGGTGACGTCGTCGGCGGGCACCGGCCCGGGCAGCTCCACGAGTCGCTGCTCCACCCGGCCGGTGTCCGCGATCATGACGAGCATCAGCCGGGTGGTGGAGATCGGCACCAGCTCCAGGTGACGCACCGAGGAGCGGGCCAGGCTCGGGTACTGCACGACGGCGACCTGCCGGGTGAGCTGGGCGAGCAGCCGCACCGTGCGGTGCACCACGTCGTCGAGGTCGACAGCGCCGACCAGGAAGCGCTCGATGGCCCGGCGCTCGGCCGGGCTGAGCGGCTTGACCCGGGACAGCCGGTCGACGAAGAGGCGGTAGCCGCGGTCGGTGGGCACCCGGCCGGCACTGGTGTGCGGCTGCCGGATGTAACCCTCCTCCTCCAGCACGGCCATGTCGTTGCGGACCGTCGCCGGGGAGACCCCGAGCTGGTGCCGCTCGACCAGCGCCTTGCTGCCGACCGGCTCCTGGGTGGAGACGTAGTCTTCGACGATGGCGCGGAGCACTGCGAGTTTCCGGTCGTCGAGACCCATCCTCCGCACCTCCTGTCGCACGTCGGCCGCCGGCGCCCTGGGCCGGCCGAGCCGTCCTGGCACTCGACTGTAGCGAGTGCCAGTCTACGTCGGCAGGCCCGCCGACGCGATGATCAACGGCCACCGGTCGGTGCGGCCCGCGCCACCGCACTGGGCCGATCGGCCCGCACTGCCGGGCGGTGTCGCTCTGGTGCGGCGTTGCCACGGGCCCCTACCGTGACATCCATGACTGAACCTCCTCGCCCTCCCGGTTCGGGTGAGCCCGGCAACTACCCGCCGGAGCCGACCTCCCCGGGCCCGTTCCCGTCGGCCGAGCCGCCCACCGCACCACTGTCGGGCGCACCCGGCCCGGCCGGCTATCCCCCGGCCGGTGGCTATCCGCCTCCCACCGGTGACCAACCGACGTCAGGTGGCTACCCTCCGGCAGGCGGCTACCCCCCGCCCGGGGGCTACCCGCCCGGCGGCTATCCGGCCGGTGGGGCCTACGGCAGCCCCGGCGGCGGCTACGCCACCAACGAGGACAAGACCTGGGCGTTGGTCGCCCACTTCGGCGGCGCGCTCGGCGCGCTGATCAGCTTCGGTCCGCTGGGCTTCGTCGCCCCGCTCATCGCCTACCTGGCCCGTGGCCAGCAGTCGCCGACCGTCCGGGCGCACGCCCTCGCCGCCCTGAACTTCCAGATCCTCTGGTCGATCATCGCGTTCGTGCTGCTCTTCGTGAGCTGGTGCCTGCTCTTCCTGCCCAGCATCGCCGTCGTGGTGATCCAGATCCTGTTCGGGATCATCGCCGGCGTGAAGGCCAACGAGGGCACCCCGTACCGCTACCCGATGACCGCCAACTTCATCAAGTGAACCGGGCCGGCCGCTCCCCCGGCCGGTTCGGCACACCGCCCGCCCTGCGCTCAGGGCAGCAGATCGCGGACGACCGCGTCGGCGAGCAGTCGCCCGCGCACTGTGAGCACCGCCCGGCCGGCGGCGTACTCGTCGGCGGCCAGCAGGCCGCCGGCCAGCGCCCGCTCCGCGCCGGCCCGCCCGGCGGCGTCGAGCACCGCCAGCGGGAGACCGCTGGCCAGCCGCAGCCGCAGCATCACGTCCTCCATGTGCGCCTCGTCGACAGTGAGCACCTCCCGGGCCAGCCCGGGAGACGCACCGGCGGCCAGCCGCTGGGCGTACGCGGAGGGGTGTTTGACGTTCCACCAGCGCACCCCGCCGACGTGGCTGTGCGCCCCCGGGCCGAGGCCCCACCAGTCCGCGCCGGTCCAGTAGAGCAGGTTGTGCCGGCACCGGGCCTGGTCGCTGCGGGCCCAGTTGGAGACCTCGTACCAGGAGAACCCGGCCGCGTCGAGCGCGGCCTCCGCCGCCAGGTAGCGGTCCGCGGCCACGTCGTCACTGGGGTACGCCAGCTCGCCGCGCCGCATCCGGGCGGCGAGCCGGGTGCCGTCCTCGACGATCAGGGCGTACGCGCTGACGTGGTCCACCCCGGCGGCGACCACCTGCTCCAGCGAGGCGGCGAAGTCCTCGGCCCGTTCCCCCGGAGTGCCGTAGATCAGGTCCAGGTTGACGTGCGCGAACCCGGCGTCGCGCGCCTCCAGGGCGGCGGCGGTGGCCCGGCCGGCGCTGTGTGTGCGGTCCAGGATCGCCAGCACCCCCGGGGAGGCGGACTGCATGCCCAGCGAGATCCGGGTGTAGCCGGCCGCCCGCAGCAGCTTCAACGATTCCGGGGTGACCGACTCGGGGTTGGCCTCGGTGGTCACCTCGGCGTCGGCGGCCAGCCCCCAGGTGCGGTCGATCCCGTCGAGGATGCGGGCCAGGTCGTCGGCGGGGAGCAGGGTGGGCGTGCCACCACCGACGAAGACGGTGTCGACCCGGGGCGGCGGGTTGTCGCCCAGCACCCGGGCGGCGAGCGCCAGCTCGGCCAGGACGGTGTCGGCGTACCCCTCGCGGCTGGCACCGCCGCCCAGTTCGGCAGCGGTGTAGGTGTTGAAGTCGCAGTAGCCGCAGCGACTGGCGCAGAACGGCACGTGCACGTACACGCCGAAGCCGCGCGCGCCGACCGCTGCGGTGGCGGTGGCGGGCAACGATCCGTCGACGGGGACGGTCTCACCATCTGGAAGGACGCCGGGCATGGCCACTAGTGTGCCCGGCATGACTTCTCCCGACGTCCTCGTGCGGGTCGCCACGGCCCGTGGGGTGACCACCCTCACCCTGGACAGCCCACACAACCGCAACGCGCTCTCCACCGCCCTGATGACCCAGTTGCTGGCCGGGCTGGCGGACGCGGTGGCCGACGAGGCGGTCCGAGCGGTAGTGCTCGACCACACCGGCCCGGTTTTCTGCTCCGGGGCGGACCTGAAGGAAACCGCCATGGCGTACGCCAGCGGGACGGTTCCGGCCGGCATGTTGGGTGATGTGCTCGCCGCGGTCTGGGAGTGCCCGAAGCCCGTGCTGGCTCGGGTGGCCGGGCCGGCGCGGGCCGGTGGCCTCGGCCTGATCGCCGCCGCCGACCTGGCCGTCTGCGCCGACGAGGCGACGTTCGCGTTCACCGAGGTCCGCATCGGGGTGATCCCGGCGGTGATCTCGGCGACCGTGCTGCCCCGGCTGCACCCCCGCGCCGCCGCCGAGCTGTACCTGACCGGCGACACCTTCGACGGTCGCCGGGCCGCCGAGATCGGCCTGGTCACGGCGTCGGTTCCGGCGGACGGGCTGGACGACGCCGTGCGCGGCTACTGCGACTCGCTGGTGCGCGGCGCGCCGGGCGCGTTGGCCGGCGCGAAGGATCTGCTGCGCCGGCCGGCCACCGCCGAGCTGCGTGCCGAACTGGCCCGGCTCTCCGCCGTCTCGACCGGTTACTTCCTGTCCGACGAGGGACGCGAGGGGGTCACCGCGTTCCGCGACAAACGTCCGGCGCGCTGGGTGCCCGCTCAGGACGACTGAGGGTCAGGGGCGCCGCCGGGAGCCGCGGCGCCCATGCTCGGCTCACCAGGCGGTCGCGCCGCCGTCGACCGGGTAGTTCGCCCCGGTGATGTACGACGCCCGGTCCGAGGCGAGGAAGACCACCAGCTCGACGACCTCCTCGGGGCGCGCGAAGCGCTTGAGCAGCGTCTTGGCGGTGATGGCGTCCCGGGCCTCCTGGTTGTCACCGAGGTCGCGTTCGCTGGCCGGGGTGAGGGTGGGCCCGGGGCTGACCGCCACGGCGCGGATCCCGTGCGGGGCGCCTTCGAGCGCGAGCTGTCGGGTCATCCCGATGATGCCGGCGTTCGCGGCGGTGTGACCGACCATCGGCGGCACGTGGCCGCCGATCGTCCCGGCGATGGAGGCGGCGCTGATGATGACGCCGCCGCCGCGCCGGACCAGGTGCGGCCAGGCGAACTTCGACACGAAGTACGGAATGTCGAGTTCCCCGGTGATGGTGTAGCGCCAGTCCGCCACGGAGAAGTCGGGCATCGGGCCGAAGCGGAGCGCTGCCGCGTTGTTGTAGACCACGTCCAGTCCGCCGTAGGCGGCGGCAGCGTCGTCGACGAGCGTGCGTACCTGCTCGGGGTCGGTGAGGTCGACCGGCGCGATGCCGGTCATCTCGCCCCCGGCGCGGCGGACGAGGTCGACCGTCTTGTCGTTCGCGGCGACCTGGAGGTCGGCCCCGACGACCTTCGCGCCCTCACGGGCGAACGTCAGCGCCGCGACGCGGCCCAGACCACCCCCGGTGCCGGTGATCAGCACGACCTTGCCGTCAAGCGTTCCCATGACACTCCTCCTCGTTCGGTGACCGACTCGCCCAGGTGGTGGCGGTCGGTCGGATTGACATGTCAACAGGGATAAGTCCTTGACTGGTCAATCGCTTCCCGCCATCGCGCACCCGGTGACACTCCCGACAGGCCGGCACCGGGCACGTGACAGAACCAGCGAGCAGGTGAGATCGCCACCGAAGCGGGAACGTCGCCAACCGGTACGCGACAACGGAGCCGACCCGAACCGGTCCGAGGCGCCCGAGTCGGGCCCGAACCGCTCGGACGACCCGGAGGGGGCGTGCGGGGACGTACGCTTGGCGGACTGTCGATCTGGGGGTGTGGGTGCGAACTCGGGCAACCGTGGCGGGTGGAGTGGTGCTCATCCTCGTCGCCGTGATCGCGATCTGGCTCGTCGTACGGCAGGTCGGCGACAACCTCACGCTGCCGCTGGTGGCGCGGAAGTGCACGGTGCAGGCCGATGGTCGGGTCGCGCTGGACGCCGACCAGATGGCCAACGCGGCGACCATCGCGGCGATCGGCGCGAAGCGTGGCATGCCCGAGCGGGCCGTCGTTGTCGCGCTCGCCACCGCGTACCAGGAGTCCGGATTGCGCAACCTCGCTGACGGCGACCGCGACTCGGTCGGCCTGTTCCAGCAGCGACCGAGCCAGGGCTGGGGCACCCCGGCGCAGATCCGCGATCCGCGCTACGCGGCCAACCGGTTCTACGCGGCCCTCAAGAAGGTGCGCGGCTGGGAGAAGATGCGCGTCACCGATGCCGCCCAGCGGGTGCAGCGCTCGGCGTTCCCCGAGGCGTACCAGAAGTGGGCCGACGACTCCGAGGTGCTCAGCCGGGCACTGCTCGGCGACGCCAGCGGCGCTGTCGCCTGCACCGTGGGGCGCACCCCGGCGATGTACGGCGCGGCTGCGGCGGCGCAGCTGACCCGCAACCTGGTGCTGGACTGGGGATTGAAGGGCACCGACCCGACCGACCCGACGGGGTTGGCGGTCACCCCGGGCGACCAACGCGACGGCTGGCGGTACGCGCACTGGCTGGTGTCACACGCCCAGGACCACGGGGTGAAGCGGGTTCGCTTCGGCGACCTGGAGTGGACCGCGCGCAACGGCTCGTGGGGCCGGGTGGACGGGCAGCAGAGCCCGGCCGGTCAGGTGGTGGCCGAGGTGTTCAACGAGGGTTGACCCGACCCGGATCTCCTAACCGGCAGTGACCGCACAATCCGGCAAAATGCATTAAACCCGGCTATTGATCGCCTTGATCTCACTCTGTGCGTTTCTCTCGCTGCGTGGGGTCCCGCTGCGACCCAATCCCCCAACACACCCTCCCCGATGCCTGGGCCACCGCGTTACGATCGGCGGCCTGTGCCAGAAAAGGTTTCACCTCATGGGGAGGGGTACGACGCGGTGTTCGATTACGGCGACCGGACCGGTTACGAACCGATCAGCGACATTGACCGCAAGGAGTTCCACGAGCAGGGTTTCCTCCTGCTGCGCAACGTCCTGACCGAGGACCACCGGGCGGCGCTGGAGGCGGCGGTCGACCGCGTCTACGCGGAGGAGCAGGCGAAGGGCACCACCAAGAAGGACGGCACCCTGCACCTGCTGGGCTTCCTGGAGCGCGACGAGCTCTTCGGTGAGCTGCTGACCCACCCGATCGCCTTCCCGTACATGTGGGGGCTGGCCGGCTGGAACATCTACACCCACCACAACCACCTGGACGTCACCCCGCCGGCCGCCGAGCCGGAGAAGCCGTACTGGGGTTGGCACCAGGACGGGTACCGGCAGAACTCCGACCCGGAGACGATGGACCCGAACCTGCCCCGGCCGATGTTCTCGCTGAAGGTCGCGTACGTGCTGTCGGACCTGTCCGAGACCGGCCGTGGCGCCACCAAGGTCATCCCGGGCAGCCACCTGTGGAACTCGCTGGACCGTCCCAAGGACCTCAGCGTGCACAACCCGGACCCGGAGGGCACGGTGGAGATCACCGCCAACCCGGGCGACGCGTTCATCTTCGACCGCCGGCAGTGGCACTCGCGCTCGACGAACCTGTCGACCATCACCCGCAAGATGCTCTTCGTCGGCTACACCTACCGGTGGATCCGTCCGCTGGACGAGCTGCACCCCGACGTGAACGGCGAGTGGTACCGCAACCGCACCCCGGTGCAGCGTCAGCTGATCGGTGAGGGCACCCACACCGCCAACTACTGGGGCATCAACTGGGACGGGTACGTCGACGACGAGATCCCGCTGCGCAAGGAGCTCAAGGAGCGCGGTCTGCTCGACCGCAGCATCCCCTGGCTGCGCTGATCACCTGCGTCTGAGAACGGCCCCCGCCATCGCTGGCGGGGGCCGTTCCCGTATCCGCTTCCGGGCCACCGGGCGCCGCGGTGTCGGTAGCGTGACGGGTAGGCAGAGCCGGGGCGCAGCGCCTGGCCGGGGCGCGGGGTGGCACAGGAGGCAGCCGCAGTGACGTCCGCTCCGCTCCCCCGGATCCTCCGCCGTCGCGGCGAGCCGGAATACCCGACCTTCCTGGAACTCTTCTTCGACCTGGTCTACATCTTCCTGCTCTCCCGGCTCTCCGCCAGCCTGGGCGAGGACCTCACCGTACGGAACGCGGCGCAGACCGCCGTCCTGCTGCTGGCCGCCTGGTGGGTCTGGGTGCTCACGGCGTGGCTCACCGACCTGTTCGACCCCCGACTGCCGATCATCCAGGCGACCGTCCTGCTGGTCATGCTCGGCACCCTGCTGATGGCGATCGCGACACCGCACGCCTTCGGCAGGTACGGGTGGCTCTTCGTCGCCGCGTACTTCGGCATCCACCTGGTCCGCGACGCCGTCCTGATCCCCGGCACCCGGGTCAATCGTCCGATCCAGGCCCGGAGCATCAGGGTCTTCTTCTGGTTCGGCGTGACCGTGGCGCCCTGGGTGGCCGGGGTGTTCGTGGACGGGACGGCTCGGCTGGCGCTCTGGTCGCTCGCGGTGGTGGTCGACCTCGGCTCGGCACGGTTCGGCTGGCCGACGCCGGGGCTGGGGCGCACCGAACTCGCCAGCCAGATCTTCACCGGGGTGCACCTCTCCGAGCGGCACCGGGCGATCTTCATCGTCGCGCTCGGCGAGTTGATCCTGAGCACCGGCATGGGGCTGGCCGGCAGCGGGTTCACCGCCGGTCAGGTGACCGCGAGCGCAGTCGCGTTCGTCAGCGCGGTCCTGCTGTTCCAGCTCTACTTCCAGCGCGTCCAGCGGATCCTGGCCCCACCGAGCGTCACGACCGTGGAGAGGGTCCGCTCCGGCACCTCCACCTCGTACACGCACCTGGTGATGGTGGCCGGGGTGGTGTTGGTCTCGACCGGCACCTCGATGGTCATCGCTCGGCCGTCCGGTCACACCCCGGTGGATGTGATGGTTGCCATCCTCGGCGGCCCGGCGCTGTTCCTGCTCGGCAGCGTGCTGTTCGATGCCGTGGTGACGGCCCGGATTCTCTGGTCCCGGGTGCTGGCGATCGTGCTGCTGGCGGGCGTGTTGCTGGGCGCGCTTGTCGCGCCCGGCGCGTTCCGGCTGCCGCCGTTGACAGTCCTGGTGGTGGCGAACCTGGTCCTGCTGCTCACCCTGGCCGGGGAAGGCCTGGCTGCACGGCGCAGACCGGCCGAGGTCACCACGGCGGCCCGATGAGAGGTCGCCCCACCGGCCGCGCGGAGTCTCACCCCAGCATCGGCGGCGCCGGGGTACGGGTGTGTCGTCGGGTGCTGGCCAGGTTCGCCACGGCGATCAGGGCCAGCACGATCATGGCGAGCAGGGCGACCAGGATCGGCGGCAGCACGGGCGTGGCCGGCGCCAGGCACCCCAGCAGCACCACGCCGGCCAGCCGGGAGCGCGAGATGCGTCCGAACACGGTGAAATCGAGGAGGCCCCGGCCGAGCAGGTACAACGCGGGGCTGCCGAGGATGACAGCGGCCCACGACGGCGGGGTCTCACCCAACGGTCGATTCACCACGAGGTCGCTGGTGACCGCCGCGCCGGCGATGCCGGCCACCATGATCAGATGGGTGATCGCGGCGGACTGGGTGAACAACGCCGGGTCGGTCGACCGGACGATCGCGTCGGTCAGCAGCTCACCGGCGCGGTAGATGTAGATCCGCCACATCAGCACCACCGTGCTGAACACCACGAGCAGCGCCCAGGCGCTCTCCAGCGTGTACTGGCTCCTGCTGAAGGTCGTCCCGGTCACGAAGATCGACACCCCGAGCGCGATGATGACGAACTGCCGGTAGCGCTCGGCCACCCGCGCGTGGACCAGCCGCCAGTCCCGGGGTCGTGAGCGGCCGATCCGGGGTAGCGGCCAGCCGCACACCGCCCCGACGTACTCGACGACGACCGCGAGCGCCCAGATCGGCAGCTGGCCCGAGCCGCCCACGAGCGCCCCGCCGATCCATCCGACGGCGGTGATGGACTTCCAGGTCTGGATCCGGATCGTCGAACGCCGCAGGGGCCAGCCCTTCGAGACGACAACGGCGTAGTAGGCGGTGGTGCTGAGGGGAATGATCACGAAGGTGATCGCGAAGAGCAGCGCACGATCGCCGTACGCGTCGGCCGCGGTCGCCGCCAACAGCAGACTGGCCGCCGCCACCCAGATGAGATGCCCCTGCCCTGATGGACGGCTCAGGTCGATGGTGTCCGCCGTCCACACGGTGAGCGCCCAGATCATCGTGAACGCGAGCAGCAGCACCAACGCCTCGGCGAGGCCGGTCCAGGTCAGGTCGTTGGCGAGCATGTTCGCCAGGGTGACCAGCGCGAAGACGTAGACGAGGTCGAAGAAGAGTTCCAGAAACGCCGGACGTTCCAGGTCCGGATCGGCGGGTGCCGCTGCCGTGGCGCCGCCGTCCGTTGCCATCGACATCGCGCTCCACCCGGCCTCCACCGCACGCCCCCAAAGGGGACAATACGGGCAACTGCTCGGGCTCGGCCCTGTCATCCGTTTCTTACCGTCCGCCGGTCACCCCGACACTGGCGTGTCGTCCCGGCGGCACGGGACGGTCAGGTGACGTCCCGGCGCAGGGGCAGCAACACGGCGATCGCCGAGGCGGCCACCGCGTACGCGGTGAGCAGGAGAGCCCCGGCCGCCGGTGGGAGGAGGTGGACGGCGCCGCTGCCGAGTTCCGCGGAGATGGCGTCGGCGACGTAGGTGAAATCGGTGAGCGCGGCGGTGGCTCCGCCGGGGAGGATCGGGTACAGCGTGTTGACGCCCGGGATCATCATCAGCACCGGCTCCCCCACGTACAGATAGCCGGTCACGACACACAGCGCCGCGATCTGGTGGTGGACGAGGGCGCCCACCCCGGCCCCGAGGAGCAGGTAGACCACCATCGCGACGGCGATACGGCCGAGCAGCGCCAGCACTGTGGTGGCTGGCAGACCGAGTGCGACGCCGCGGGCGGCGGCGACGGCGAACAGCGCCACCGCGGCGGTGCCCGCGAGGACGAGCCCATAGGCGAGACCGACCACCGCGTACGTGGCGAGTTTGGCGGCGAGCACCCGCCCACGGCGCGGCGCGAACAGGAAGGTGACCGCGGCGGTGTGGTGTCGGTGCTCGGAGGTGACCGCGAGGGCCCCGGCTGCGGCCGGCACGAACGCGGTGTAGCCGAGGATGCCGAGGATCGCGCGGAGGCCGGCCTCGGTGTCCAGACCGGGCATCGGCGGGTCGAAGTTCTCCGGCCCCGCCAGCGCCATGGCCCCGAACATGCCGCCGCCCAGCGCAGCGGCGGCGAGCAGCAGGCCGCCCCACATCCGGGTGGCCAGCAGCCTGCGGAACTCCGCTCTGATCAGGAGGTTCATCAGCTGACCGCCTTGTCCCTGGTGAGGTGGAGGAAGAGTTCTTCGAGGCTGGTGGTCTCGACGACCAGCTCGTGCACCCGCACGTGATGGGCGGCGGCGAGGTCGGCGAGGCCCGGCGCGTCCAGCCCCCGTACCCGCAGCCGGTCGGGCCCGGCGGCTTCGACGTGCGGTGCCGGGCCGCCGTTGGCGGGGCCGGCCGTCAGGACGGCAGCGAGCGCGGCCGCGTCGGGTGAGGTGACCAGCACCGCCGGCGGGCCGGCGAGCTGGGAACAGGGCCCGGCGGCGACGAGTTCGCCACGCCGGATCACCACGACGTCATCCACGAGCTGCTGGATCTCGCCGAGCGCGTGGCTGGAGATCAGGACGGTACGGCCCTCGTCGGCGAACTGGCGCAGGAAGCCGCGTAGCCATGACACGCCCTCCGGGTCCAGGCCGTTGCCGGGCTCGTCCAGCAGCAGGACGCGGGGGTCGCCGAGCAACGCTGTGGCGAGGTTGAGCCGCTGCCGCATGCCCGTGGAGAATCCTCGGGTGCGCCGGTGTGCGGCCTCGGCGAGGCCGAGCATGTCGAGCAGGTCGGTGACGCGGCTGTCCGGGTATCCGCCCATCGCGGCGTAGACGCGCAGGTGGTCACGGGCGGTGTGTCCACTGTGGAACGCGTTGGCGTCGAACACGGCGCCGACCGTGCGCGACGGCCGGGCCAGTTGGCCGTACGTCCGCCCGCCGATCGTGGCGGTGCCACCGGTCGGCGACACCAGCCCGGTCATCATGCGCATCGTGGTGGTCTTGCCGGCGCCGTTCGGGCCGAGGAACCCGGTGATCACGCCGGGTCGCACGGTGAAGCTCAGATCACGCACGGCGGTGACGTCACCGAAGCGCTTCGTCAGGCGCGACACCTCGATCGCGAGGTGGTCGCCGGTCACGCGCGGGCCGCCATGGCACGCGTGATCGCCTCCACGAGGCCCGGCGCGGCGGGGCTGGAGAGCACCACCTCGTCGAACTCGCCGTCGAACGCCGCCCGGTCCAGAACGAGGTGCAGCCCTGGTTCCGCCCGGCGGGCCGCCACGAGCTGCCGAGGACCCCCGTACAGGCCCCACACTCCGATCTTGGCGAAGCCGGACACCACGTATCCGCGGCGTGCGCCACGGGCCAGGCGGAGCGGGCTGTCCACCAGGGCGACGTGCCGCACCGCGGTGAGGGGCGGTGCGAACCGCTCCCGCCCGACCCAGACCCGCTCCCATCCGGTGAATCGAATGTCGATCACATCGTTGGTCACCATGACCGATGCCATCAGTCTTCCCCTCTCGTCGTGTCGGAGTCGTCAGTCGACGCGGGTGCGCGCCTGTCGACCGTCGGCAGATCGGTGGGCAGCAGGACGGTCGCCAACAGTCGCGGTATCCGCCCGCCGCCGGGTTGGTTGCCGAGCAACGGGCCCACCAGTGCGTTGAGCCCGGCGGCGAACTCGCCCAGTTCGGCGTCGGTCAGGTGCAGCACGAGTTGCTGGTAGCCCACGCCGTCGGCGGTGAAGTCGATCCGCTCCCGGGTGAGATAGCGGGAGAACTCCGACAGCAGGCTCGACATGAACGCCGTGAAGTAACGGGCGTGGTCCTCCCGCGTAGCCGTGGCGAGGGCCGCAGGGTCGAGCGTCGCGCCGCGCGCGGGCAACGCGTACACCCGCTCGACGGCACCGCGCACCCTGCGTTCATCGATCACCTCGACCAGCCCGGCCTTGACCAGGATCGCCAGGTGCCGGTACATCGTGGCCTGTGGGACATCGGGCAGCAGCTCAAGCAGGCCCTGCGTGGTCAGGCGGGTGCCCGCGACCGCACGCAGGATCCGGATCCGCACCGGGTGCAGCGCCAGGTCCGCCCAGCGTTCTCTCGACATCTCCACGCCCGAACGTTATCACTATTGATAGTGATAACAAAGCGTGGCGTTCCACCCGGGTGGGCCCTTCGGCCCTCGATGTCAGTTACGGGTGGCGAGACGCCGGCGGACCTTGTCCCGGATCGACTCCGGCAGGTCGGGTGCCTCCAGCAGGCGGGGCAGCAGCTCCGGCTCTAGGGTGGTGGCCCGAAACACCTCACCGATGGTCACCCCGTGCGCGGGCCGGTCCACCACGTCGACCGGGTCACCCGGGCCCACCTCCCCCTCGCGAAGCACCCGCAGGTAGGCACCGGGCAGCGCCCGGACGGTGAACCGCTTGATCAGATCCGGTACGCCCCAGAAGCCGGCGAAGGTGGCGCACGGCGTTCGCGGCTTGGTCACCTGGAGCACTGCCGATCCGACCTGCCACTGCTCACCGATCACCGCGCCGGTCAGGTCCACCGCGTACGTGGTGAGGTTCTCGCCGAAGCCGCCGGGCCCGATACCGCGCCCCAGTTCGGTGGCCCACCAGGCGGCGTCCTCTTCCGCGTAGGCGTAGACCGCCTGGTCCTCGCCCCCGTGGTGGGCCCGCTCGCCGATGAAGTCGCCAACCACCCCGTCGACGCGGAACAGCACAGGCGAGTCCACCGACCGCTTGTCGATGCCGCTGCGCCCGCTCGCGTCGCCGGCCCACTCCGCCTCGGTCACCACGCCGAGGTTCACCGCTGCCACCCTGCCCGTCATGACGGTCAGCCTAGCGGGGGCCGGCGGGGTCGACCCGCCCTCAAGATCGTCTACCGGTACCGGGGCGACCCTCAGCCCTTGACGGCGCCGGCCACCAGACCGGAGACCATCCGACGCTGCACCAGCAGGAAGAAGATGATGACCGGCAGGGTGAACAGGGTGGACGCGGCCATCACCGGACCCCAGTTGGTGTCGTCGCGACCGAAGAAGAAGGTCATCGCCACCGGCAGCGTGTAGCTGCCCTGGTCGTTGATGAACGTCAACGCGAAGATCAGCTCGTTCCACGCGGTGATGAAGGAGAAGATGCTGGTGGCCACCAGGCCGGGCGCGACCAGCGGGAAGAGCACCCGGCGGAAGGTCTGGGCCCGGCTGGCCCCGTCGATCGCCGCCGCCTCCTCCAGCTCCTTCGGCACCGCCGCGACGAAGCCGCGCAGCATCCAGACCGCGAACGGCAGCGAGAAACCCAGGTACGTGAGGATCAGGCTGGGCAGGGTGTTGTAGAGCCCCAGCCGCTGGATCATCAGGAACAGCGGGATGACCAACGCCTCCAGCGGGATCATCTGCACCACCAGCAGCATGATCAGAAAGCTGGTCCGCAGCTTGAAGCGGAACCGGGCCACAGCTGTCGCGGCGAGCAACGCCACCAGACCGCTGAGCACCACTGTCGAGACGGCGACGAGTGCGCTGTTGAGGAAGAAGTCGAGGAAGCTGACACCGGGGATCAGGTTGCCGGTCAGGATCTCCCGGTAGTGCTCAAGCGTCGGGTGGGTCGGCACCGGCTGCGGGGTGGCCGAGAAGATCTCCCTGCTCGGCTTCAGCGAGGTGGAGATCATCCAGTAGACCGGGAACGCCGCGAAGAGCGCGACCAGCAGCCCGGCGCCGTTGAGGGCGACCTTCTTCACGACTCGTCCTCCTGCCTGAGCACCATGCGTACGTAGAAGCCGGTGACCACCAACAGGATCAGCGTGAGGATGACCGCGATGGCCGCGCCGAGCCCGTACTTCGGCGGCGGAGAGAACGCTTCGGCGTACGAGTAGATGGCAAGCATGAACGTCGGCCGGTCCTGGGTGCCGCCGGCCAGCACGAACTGCTGGGTGAAGACCTTGAAGTCCCAGATCGTGGAGAGCACGATCAGGATTCCGAAGACCGGGCGCAGCAACGGAAAGGTGATCTTCCAGAAGACCCGCCACGGGCTGGCGCCGTCCACCCGGGCCGCCTCGTGCAGCTCACTCGGCACGCTCTTCAGCCCGGCGAGCACGCTCACCGCGATGAACGGGAACGAGTGCCAGACCACCACCAGCGTGAGGATGGCGAAGAAGAGCAGTGGCGAGTTGAACCAGCCGTAGCCGGTCCAGTCGCTGCGCCCGAACAGGCCGTTCGAGAGCCCGTCCGGCAGCGCGTTGAACAACCAGGTGACCAGGCCGCTCGTATCGTCGAAGATCCACTTCCAGACGATGGTGCCGGTCAGCGCAGGCGTGGCCCAGGCGAGCATCACGCAGCTCGCCACGAACGTCGCCATCTTGCGACCGAGCCGGTTGAGCAGCAACCCCACCAGGGTGCCGAGCACCATCGTGAGCAGCACGTTGGCCGCGGCGAACAGCACCGTGTTGCGCAGCACGGTCAGGAAGAACGGATCGGAGAGAATGTCGGTGTAGTTACCGAGCCCCACCCACGGCCACTCCCGATCGCCGCGTAGTTGCCGGACGCTGTTCAGCCGGTAGAAGGACATCACCACCACCTGGCCGAGCGGCCAGAGCAGCAGCACCCCGATGATCAGCAGGGCGGGCAGGAGCAGCAGGTAGGGCAGGCGGTCCACCCGGCGACGGCGCCGCGCGGGGGTGTCCCGCGCGGCGGCCGCCTCCGGCACCTCGGTCAGCGTGCTCACTTGGCGTTGAGGATGCTTTCCATCTCGGTGGCCGCGTCGGCGGTGGCCTTCTCGACCGTCTTCTGACCCTTCATCACCGAGCTGTTCATCGCCTGGGTCACCGTCTTCGTCCGGCTGACCTCCACCCACTTCGGGGTGAGCGGCGTGAGCTTGGTGTTCTGCATCGTGGTGGCGAACGCCGCCATCACCTTGTCGTTCGCGTACGCGTCACCGGACACCAGATCCTGGTAGACCGGGAAGAAGCCGAGGCTGCTCGCGAAGCTCTGCGCGTTCTTCTTGTTCAGCAGCACGGTCAGGTAGTCCCAGGCCAGGTCCTGCCGCTCGCTGTCCTTCCAGATCGCCACGTCCGAGCCGCCCGCGAAACCGGGCGCCGCCTTGCCGTCCGGGCCGGGGATCGGGAACGTACCCCAGACCTTCTCGATCTCGGGGTTGTCCTTCTTGATGGCACCCTGCTGCCAGCTGCCGGCGAAGGCCATCGCGGCCTTGCCGGTGGCGAACTGGGTACGCGCGTCGATCTCGTTCCAGCCCGCGGCGGCCGGCGGGGCCACCTTGTGGACGGTCACCAGGTCGGTCCAGAACTTGACCGCCCGCTGCGCCTCCGGCGTGGTGTAGCCGGACTTCCAGGTGCCGCCCTGGTTGCTGGCGATCTCACCGCCGGCTCCCCAGAGGAAGGAGTAGAAGGGCAGCTCGGAGTTGCCCGGCAGGGCGATGCCGTAGGTGCCCTTCTTCTTCGCCTGCACGGCCTTGGCCACGCTGACCAGGTCGTCCCAGGTCTTCGGGGGCTGCACGCCAGCCTCGGCGAACCAGTCGGTGCGGTAGTAGATGGCCCGCACACCCGCGTACCAGGGCACGCCGTACTGCTTGCCGTCGAGCTGCGCGTTACGCACCAGGTCGGGCAGCAGGTCCTTGCCGTCCGCCCAGCCACCCATCCGGCTGCTCACGTCGGCGAGCGCCTCCTGGGCGGCCCACCCCTGGGTCTCGGTGTTGCCCAGCTCGGTGATGTCCGGTCCCTCACCGCCGGCGAGCGCGGCCTGGAACTTCTTGGGCGCCTCCAGCCAGGGGATGTACTGCACGACCACATCGGTGTCGGGGTGCTTCTGACGGAACTCGGCCTCGACCCCGTCGAGGAAGGAATTCTGCGCGTCCCCGCCCTCGCCCATCATCCAGACCGTGAGCTTGCTGTCGTCGGCCGCGTCGTCGCCGGAGCCCCCACAGCCGGTCAGCACCATCGCGGCCGAGGCCACCATGGCGGTGACCGGGGCCAACCGCTTCCACCTGTTCACGCCACTTCTCCCCTCGCGCCGCCTGGAACTAACCTTCTCCGCCGCACCCTAGTACGGAGAATTCCTTTACGACAGTGGGTGGCGCTGGCCGAAGCGTGGCGAACGTACCGCAGCGCCCCACCGGCGGGCACTCCGACGTCGGGCCAAAGTTGGGCGCTTCAACACGAAAGAGCGCCCGGCGTGGCCGGGCGCTCTTTCGAGTGGTGCTGTCCCACCGGTGGTGGGGTGTTACCAGATGATGCCGGGTCGTTATCGGGTGATGCTGCGGCGGCGACCCACGCCGGCCACCAGCGCGACAGCGATCGCGGCCACCACGACCTGCACCAGCAGCTCGCCCCAGTCGACACCGTTGGTCTCGGTCGCGATGCCGATGGCCCGCGCCAGGACGGTGCCCAGCAGTGCCGCACCGACACCGATCAGCAGGTGCAGCCAGATCGGCATGTTCTGCCGGCCCGGAACGACCAGGCGGCCGAGCGCGCCGACGATGAGACCAACAACGATCGCAGTGATGATGCCCCACACGGTGAGCTCCACGGCCACCCTCCTTCAAGAATGTCTGACACACGGTGCGTGTGCTTCCTGTCGTGACCGTTAATTGCCCGACCCACCCAAATTCCAAACCGACTTCACTCACCAAACGATCACGATCTGGCCGACAGGAGCACGTTCCACCGCAGGCCCCGACCCCCGCCCACCGCCCACCGGCCTCCGGACACCGGACACCGGCCCCGGCCTCCGGGCACAGACAACCGGCACGGGCCACCCGGCCCATTCCCGGCCAGCCCGGCCACCGGGGACCCACCCACGACCACTGGCCGCGTTCAACAAGGGGTCGCCGCATTCGGCGGTGTCGTCGTTCGACCGGAGCTGGCAGAGATACGGGGCTGCGGCGTGCCAGTGCGGCGACCCGGAACCCCCGGCTCCCCCGGGAACCGAAACGATGACCGCGGTCCGGCTCGCCGCACGCCTGGCAAGTCGCCAGCAGACTCGGGAGGCTGCGCCGCGTAGACCGCGAGCTGCACGCCGCGGACCTTCGGCCGCACAGACAGACATCGGGCCGCCTGCCGAAACGTCGGGCGGGAGGCCGTCGCGACGGTACGAAGACGGCGACGCCCACCCGTGGCGGGCGGAACGTCGATGGGCGCCCGACCTGTCGGCCGGGCGCCCATCGATGGTGTCGCTGGTAAGGGTTGGTGCCGTGGTGTTACCGGGTCACGCGGCGGCGGCCACCCACACCGGCCACCAGCGCGACAGCGATCGCCGCGACCACGACCTGCACCAGCAGCTCGCCCCAGTCGACACCGCTCGTCTCGGTCGCGATGCCGATGGCCCGCGCCAGAACGGTGCCCAGCAGTGCCGCACCGATACCGATCAGCATGTGCAGCCAGATCGGCATGTTCTGCCGGCCCGGGACGACCAGACGGCCGAGCGCGCCGACGATGAGACCAACAACGATCGCAGTGATGATGCCCCACACGGTGAACTCCACGGTCGCCCTCCTTCTAAGAATGTCTGACACACGAGCTGTGTGCTTCCTGTCGTGACGGCTAAGTGCCCGGCCCCCCGAAAACCCAAACCGACTCACCCCGAAGAAGAGCGTCACTCGTCGATGCTCCAGCGACGCGTCGATTGGCCCGTGAGTGCGTCCACACAGGTAGGAGGCGGTTTCGTCGACCCACCGACCCGACGACAGCGACGGAAAAAATTGCCGCACCGACGGTCGCACCGCCGCACCACAGCGCCGAGCCCCAGCACCCCGCGCCCCAACACCCGCACCACAGCGCCCCGCGCCACAGCGCCGACGCTCCCAGCACGAAGCACCCCGCCCCCCGCGCCAGTGGAGACGGTGCCGACGCCGACGCCCACACCACGCGGGGCGACCGGGACGCCCTGAAACGCGACGCGCCCGGGCGTGTGACACCCGGGCGCGTACAGCGTCGTGAACTACTTCTTGCCGGCGGCCTTGCCGTCGCCGGAGTCGGAGGAGAGGGCGGCGATGAAGGCCTCCTGCGGCACCTCGACCCGGCCGACCATCTTCATCCGCTTCTTGCCTTCCTTCTGCTTCTCCAGCAGCTTGCGCTTGCGGCTGATGTCACCGCCGTAGCACTTGGCGAGCACATCCTTGCGGATCGCCCGGATGGTCTCGCGGGCGATGACCCGGCTGCCGATGGCCGCCTGGATCGGCACCTCGAACTGCTGGCGCGGGATCAACGTGCGCAGCTTCGCGGCGATGGTGACGCCGTAGTTGTACGCCTTGTCCTTGTGCACGATGGCGCTGAACGCGTCCACCGGCTCGCCGTGCAGCAGGATGTCCACCTTCACCAGGTCGGACGCCTGCTCGCCGGAGGGCTCGTAGTCCAGCGACGCGTAGCCCTTGGTGCGGCTCTTCAGCTGGTCGAAGAAGTCGTAGATGATCTCCGCGAGGGGCAGCGTGTAGCGCAGCTCCACCCGGTCCGCGGAGAGGTAGTCCATGCCGAGCAGGGTGCCGCGCCGGCCCTGGCACAGCTCCATCACCGCGCCCACGTAGTCGTTCGGGGTCAGCACGGTGGCCCGGACCACCGGCTCGTACACCTCGGCGATCTTGCCGGTGGGGTACTCGCTCGGGTTGGTCACCACGATCTCCTCGCCGTCGTCCGTGATCGCCCGGTAGACGACGTTCGGGGCGGTGGAGATCAGGTCGAGGTTGTATTCGCGCTCCAGCCGCTCCCGGATGATCTCCAGGTGGAGCAGGCCGAGGAAGCCGCAGCGGAAGCCGAAGCCGAGCGCGCCGGAGGTCTCCGGCTCGTAGTCCAGCGCGGCGTCGTTGAGCTTGAGCTTGTCCAATGCCTCGCGCAGGTTCGGGTAGTCGGACCCGTCGATCGGGTAGAGGCCGGAGTAGACCATCGGCTTTGGGTCCTTGTAGCCACCCAACGCCTCGGCCGCCGGCCGGCTGTTGATGGTGACAGTGTCACCGACCCGGGACTGCCGGACGTCCTTCACGCCGGTGATCAGGTAGCCGACCTCGCCGACGCCGAGCGCCTCGGCCTTGACCATCTCGGGTGAGATGACGCCGATCTCCAGCAGCTCGTGCACGGCGCCGGTGGACATCATCTTGATCCGCTCGCGGGCGCTGATCCGACCGTCGATGACGCGGACGTAGGTGACGACGCCGCGGTAGACGTCGTACACCGAATCGAAGATCATCGCCCGGGCGGGCGCCTCGGCGTCGCCGACCGGTGGGATGAACTGCCGGACGATCTCGTCGAGCAGGTGCGGGACGCCCTCGCCGGTCTTGCCGGAGACCCGGATGCAGTCGGCGGGGTCGCCGCCGATGAGGTGGGCCAGCTCCTCGGCGTACTTCTCCGGCTGCGCGGCCGGCAGGTCGATCTTGTTGAGCACCGGGATGATGCGCAGGTCGTTCTCAAGGGCCAGGTAGAGGTTGGCCAGGGTCTGCGCCTCGATGCCCTGGGCGGCGTCGACCAGCAGCACAGCGCCCTCGCAGGCGGCCAGCGACCGGGACACCTCGTAGGTGAAGTCCACGTGCCCCGGGGTGTCGATCATGTTGAGCACGGCGTGCTCGCCGGCCCGCTCACCCTCGCGGATCGTCCACGGCATGCGGACGGCCTGACTCTTGATGGTGATGCCGCGCTCGCGCTCGATGTCCATCCGGTCCAGGTACTGCGCGCGCATCTGCCGGGGGTCGACCACGCCGGTGAGCTGCAACATCCGGTCGGCCAGGGTCGACTTCCCGTGGTCGATGTGGGCGATGATGCCGAAGTTCCGGATGCGACCGGGGTCGGTGGCACCAGGGGCGTTCGCGCCGGGATCGAGCTTCGGTGGCACAGCGGTCCGTTCTGGTCGGCTGACGTGAACAGGCCGGCGCGCCGCCGACCCCCTCTATGTTCCCACGCCGCCGGGGTGCCCCCACTGCGCGGGCGATGGATCGGCCCGAGAACCCCTCACTCCATCGGCGGCTCGACGAAGAGCGCGGCCAGCCGGGGCAGCCGCCGGCGCGCCTCGTCCTCGTCGTCGAAGTCCCAGAAGTCGTTGAGGTCGGGCGTCCGCACCGGGTCACGGTCCGCCGGCAGGTCGGTAGCGGTGGCCTTGCGGTACGCGTCCCAGGGCACCGAGAGCATCTGCTCGGCGGAGAACTCCTCGCCGGTGAGCGAGGCCGCCCGCACCTGGGGCAGTTCGGCCAGCGAGTCCGGTTCGGCGACAGCGCGGGCGAAGACGGCACGCCCCTGCGTCATCAGCCAGCCCCGGAAGTGTTCGAAGCCGTCGGCCGAGGCACCACCGTTGATCAGGTACGCCGCGCCCCACAGATCCGCCTTGTGCGAGGCGGCGAGCACCCGCGTCTGATGCCGCGCGTACCCGATGATGTCCTCCGGGTCGCGCTCGGCGAGCAGCGCGACGGCCCGCGCGGCGACCGGGCCGGGCTCACCACCGCCGCCCGCCCGCGCCTCGTCGATCAGCTGCCAGAAGTCCTCGGTCCTCATGGCTTGGCAGTCTGGCAGTGCCGCCGCGCGTCGTGCACGTACCCCAGGGCAGCATGGTGGGGTGTCCTCGCCCCAACTGCCGCCGGTGCCGTACCACGCGAGCGCCCAGCGCCCGTCGTGGCCGGCGTTACCGGCGGCGCTGCGGGCCGCGGTCGCGGACCGGCTCGGCGCGCCGGTGGTCACCGCCCGGGTCGCGGGCGCGGGCTTCACCAGAGGTTTCGCCGCCGTGCTCGACACCGCCGACGGTGCTCGGGCCTTCGTCAAGGCCGCACCCGCCGCCGAGCAACCGCATCTGGTCGACTGGTACGCCCGAGAGGCCGCGATCCTCGACCGGCTGCCGGTGGACCTGCCGGCGCCCCGCCCCCGGTGGACCCTCTCCGCGGCCGGCTGGTTCGTGCTGTGCACCGACGCCGTCGACGGGCACACCCCGAGCCTGCCCTGGGTGCCCGCCGAGCTGGACGCCACCCTGGCCGGGTACGCGCAGATCGCCGCCGCCCTGGCCGACCCGCCGGCCGAGCTGACCGCGCTCGGCCTGCCGCGCCTGGCCGACCTGGCCCGGTCGGACATCCTCTGGTGGGAGGAGGTCGCCGCCGGTCGCGAGCCGACCCCACCCCTGCCCGCGCCGCTGCTGGCCCGGCTGCCCGAGCTGGTGGAGTTGGAGTCGCTCCTCCCCCGGTACGCCGCCGGGGCGACCGGTCTGATCCACGGCGACCTACGGCTCGACAACGTGTTGATCGGGTCGGACGGCCGAGCCTGGTTCTGCGACTGGACCTGGGTCTGCTCCGGGCCCGCCTGGTTCGACCTGGCCGGCCTGCTGCTCACCGCGTACGCCAGTGGGCTGGACGCGGACCGGCTCTTCGCCACGCACCCGGCGTGCGCGGGCGCGCCCGCCGACGCGTTGGACGCCGCGCTCGCCGCGCTCGCCGGCTACTACCTCACCGGCGCCACGTCCGCACCGCCCACGGCCTCGCCGCACCGGCGCGCACACCAGCGATGGAGCGGCGAGCAGTCGCTCAGCTGGCTGGCCGACCGCCAGGGCTGGCAGTGACGGCGGCCCGGCGGCCCCGGCGGCCCGGCGGCCCCGGCGGCCCGGCGGCCCCGGCGGCCCGGCGGCCCCGGCGGCCCCGGCGGCCCGTGATCGACTCGGGTTTCTTGAAGTCGGGCTGTCAGCCGTGGTCGGATGGCCCGGTTTGCAGGAAGGCGAGTGGATCAAGCGTCGAGCGTCCGGATGAGCCCGCGAACCGGGCGGAGGCGGTTTCGGCCGAGCCGTTTTGGCTCGTCCCGGGCGACCTGGTAACCTGGCTCTTCGCGCAGCGGTGACGCATGTTCGTCATCATGCGCAATAAGCTGACCAACCCGAGCTATCAAGACGAGGCTGTCGCGTGGCGAACATCAAGTCCCAGATCAAGCGCAACCGGCAGAACGAGAAGGCCCGGCTGCGCAACAAGTCGGTCAAGTCGTCGCTGAAGACCGCCGTCCGGAAGTTCCACGAGGCTGCCGAGGCCGGTGACGTCGAGAAGGCGACCGCGCTCATGCTGGACGCCTCTCGCAAGCTGGACAAGGCCGTCAGCAAGGGCGTGATCCACTCCAACCAGGCCGCGAACCGCAAGTCCGCGATCGCAAAGCGCGTGGTGGCGCTCTCCGCCTGACGACTTCACCGTCAGACTGATTCGGAAAGCCCCGGGCCCAGGCCCGGGGCTTCCGTGTGTCCTGGTAGTCGTCGGTCGGCCGACGTGCCTCCTCGAACAGCGCCGGCCCAGCGGCCGGCCGGGCTTCTCCGGGCCGGCCGTTCGGTGCGGGCCCCTGCCGGGGTCGGTGCTCAGTCTGACGGGTTGGCCCGCCGCTGCGGTGGCGGCGGGTCGGCGGTGATCACCACGCCGGGAACGCTGTGCGAGATCCACTCCACCCGGGCTCGGCCGACCACCGGTTCCATCTGCCGGCGAAACCGGTCCCGTTCCTGCTCGGGTACGAGCGCGGCGGAGCGGACCACGACCGCGGCCACCATGTCGTTGAGCTTGACCATGGCCGCCACCACGACCGGCAGCACCAGCACCGCCCACCAGCTGACCAACTCGGCGAGGGCGAGCAGGACCGCCAGGGCGATGGCACCCTCGAAGAAGAGGAAGCACAGCACGCCACCGGGGTTGACGAACCGCAGGCCGAGGAGCCGGGCGTAGAGCGGCCGGTACCGCTCCTCGTCCACGGACATGGTGGCCCACACTGGGCGGTTCGCCCCCGTCACCTGGTGCTGCCCTGCCGGGCCGCCGCAACCGAGAAGACCGCACGTTCCAGGGCGTACGCCCGGTCGTCGGACCCGCCCTTGACGGCCGCGTTGCACTCGGCGGCGACCTGCATGGCCCGGACCAGTCCCTCCGGCGTCCAGCCCCGCCCCTGTCGCTGCGCCCGCTCGATCTTCCAGGCGGGCATGCCGAGGCTGCTGGCGAGCTGGTACGGGCTGCCCCGCCCGGCCGACGCCACCCGGGCCACCGTCCGCACCCCGTCGGCCAGCGCGTCGGCGATGGGCACCGGGTCGACCCCGACGTGCAGGGCCCACCGCAGTGCCTCGAGCGCGGCCGGCACGTCGCCGACCATTGTGGCGTCCGCCACGGTGAAGCCGGTCACCTCGACCCGACCCCGGTAGTAACGGGACACCGTCTCGGCGCTGATCCGCCCATCGGTGTCGGCGATCAGTTGGGAGCAGGCGGCGGCCAGCTCGCGCAGGTCGTTGCCGACGGCGGCGATGAGCGCCTCGGCGGCGTCGTCGGTGCACTTCCCCCCGGCCCGGCGGATCTCGTCACGGACGAAGGCCACCCGCTCGCGGTGCCCCTTGAGCTTGCCGGCCGGGACCACCGTTGCGCCGGCCGCCCGCAGGCCGTCGGCGAACGCCTTGCCCTTCGCGCCGCCCAGATGCAGCACCAGCAGTTGGACGTCCGGGTCGGGGTTCTTCGCGTACGCCAACAGCGCGGCGACCAGGTCCTTGCGGGCATCCTGGCCGGAGCGCAGGATCAGCAGCCGCCGTCCGCCGAACAGTGAGGGGCTGAGCATCTCGGCGATCTCACCGACGGTGAGCGCACTGGCCTGGTACTCGCGGACGTCCACCTCGGGGTCGACGCCGCGAACCTTCGCGACAGCTTCGGTGACCGCGCGCGTGGCGAGCAGTTCCTCGTCACCGAGGACGAGCAGAATGGGGGCGAGGCTGGCGGGGGTCACGTCGCCCATATTCGCACGGCCTGCGGCGGGATCGTGCCTGCTCATTCGCTGCTTGGTCGGCGCAGCCCGCACACAGTGCAAATCAAGACATCTAACTCAATTCCCTCCTTAATCCGCAAATCGTTCATCGAATCGGAGTGCGGCTCAGGGCTGCCGGCCCGCGGGCAGACCTCGCCGGGCCACCGCCAGACCGTTGCCCGTTCGGACCGCCGCCACATCGCCGTCCGTGTCGGTGCGCAGCACCCGGACGCCGCCGCTGTTCAGGCGGGCGAGCAGCCCCGGGCTCGGGTGCCCGTAGGTGTTGCCGGTGCCCACCGGCACGAGCGCCACCGCCGGCCGCACCGCGTCGAGGAAGCCCGGGTCCTGATACGCCGAACCGTGGTGCGCGACCTTCAACACGTCCGCCCTCAAGTGGCCGGGCGCCGCCCGGGTCACCATCGCGTGCTGCTCCTCGGTCTCCGCGTCGCCGGCCAGCAGGATCCGCACCCCGGCCACCGTGGCGCGCAGCACCAGTGAGTTGTTGTTCGGGTCGGATCTGGTCCCCGCCAGCGGGTACGGCGGGCCGAGCACCAACAGGTCGACCCCGCCCACGGGATGGCGAGCGCCGGCCACGGTGGTCAGCAGCGCGGCCCGCCCGCCGGTGGCCGCCGCCCGGACCAGGTCCCGGCCGCTCTCCGGGTCCGTCGATGACGGCGTCAGCACGGCACCCACCCGCCGCCCCCGGAACACCCCGGCCACCCCGCCCACGTGGTCCACGTGAAAGTGGCTGATCACCAGCAGCGGCACCTCCCGCACGCCGAGCCGACGCAGGCAACCGTCCACCGCACCTGGTTCCGGCCCGGCGTCCACCACCACGGCCCGGCCGCTGCCGGCCGGAAGCACCACGGCGTCGCCCTGCCCGACCGCACAGGCCACCACCACCCAACCGGCGGGCGGCCAGCCGGCGGCCACCAGCCGCACCGGCAGGGCACCCAGCACCGCGGCGACACCGACCACCGCGACCAGCCGGCGGACGAGTGGTCGGCGCACCGCGATCAGCAGCGCGACTGTCAGCCCGGTCAGCAGCAGGGCCCCCGGCACCCCACCCGGCCACGGCAGGGTGCCGCCCGGCAGCCGAGCCCCCTGCCGGGCGATGAGCACCAACCACCAGGCCGGCCAACTCGCCAGCCACGCGACGAACCCGGCACCGGCCGGCCAGATCGGCGACACCAGTGCCGCCAGCACGCCCAGCACTGTGGCCGGCGCGATGGCCGGCACCGCCAGCAGGTTCGCCGGCACCGCCACGAGGCTGACCGTGCCGGAGATGCCGGCGACGACCGGGCCGCAGGCAAGTTGGGCGGCCGCCGGCACGGCCAGCGCCTCGGCCAGCCCTGTCGGTACGCCTCGCCGCCGCAACCCGTCCCGCCAGCGCGGCGCGAGCAGCAGCAGGCCACCGGTGGCCAGCACGGAGAGCGCGAACCCCGGGTCCCCGGCCAACTCCGGGTCGACGAGCACCAGCACGGTCACGGCAGCGGCCAACGCGGGCAGCGCCGCCCGAGGACGACCGGCGGCGAGCGCGGCGAGCCCGATCGCCCCCATCGTGGCGGCCCGTACGACGCTCGGCGACGGGCGGACCAGGATGACGAACCCCACCAGCGCCACCGCACAGAGCGCGGCGGCGAGCCAGGGACCGGCCCGTGCCCACCGGGCCAGCAACAACACCGCACCCACCACAATCGCGACGTTGGAGCCGGAGACCGCGTTGAGGTGGGTCATCCCGGTGGCTCGGAAGTCCTCCTCGACGGCGGGCGGTAGTCGGCTGGTGTCGCCCACCACCAGACCGGGCAGCAGCCCACCGGGGTCGTCGGGCAGCGGCGCGCAGGCGCGTTGCAGGCCGGTACGCAGCACCCCGGCGGCCCGCTGCGCCCAGGACGGCGCGCCGTGCCGCTGCGGTGGACTGTTGGTGCTGAGCACCGCCGCGGTGAGGTCGCCTCCGCGCGGAACGCCGAGCCGGCCGTCGGCGGTGAGGCGCTGCCCGGGCAGCAGGCCCCGCCAGGCCGGGTCGGTCGTCAGCACGAGCAGCCGCACCGACGCGTGGATCCGCCGGCCGTCCGGGCCGGTGAGCCGGACCAGCTGCGTCGACACCAGCAACATGCCCGGCCGACCGGCGCTCCGGATCGGGCGGGGGTCGTCCCGGACGACAAGGTCGGCGGTGACCGGAGCCCGTTGCTCGGCGAGGGCCCGGATCGGCGGCGCGTCGCGGACGGCGAGCCGGGCGGCGGTGGCCGCACCACCGCAGACCACACCGAGGCCCACCGCCACCGCCACCCACCCGTAACGCCGCACCACGGCTTGGGGACCGCCGAGGCGGCCCAGCAGGTGCCCGGCCCCAACCGTCGTCAGCCCGGCCGCCGTGCCGGCCACCAGCAGCACGGTGCGGCTGCCGAGGTGCAGGCCGGCGAGCGCGGTGAGCCAGGCCGCCACGGCGAGCCCCGCCAGTCGCAGGTCCGGCGGCTCGGATCCGGCCCGACCAGCCGGGGGCGCGGTCTGCGACTGCTCGACCGGAGGGCCGGGCTGGGCGATGCGAGGCGGCGGTGGACCAGCGGCGGGCCCGCTCACACCGTCACCAGATCCTTGAGCTGCTCGTAACGGGCATCGCCGATCCCGTCGACCTGGCGTAGGTCGCCGACGGACGTGAACCCGCCGCGCTGATCCCGGTGGGTGAGGATGCGTTGGGCGAGCACCGGACCCACCCCGGGCAGTGCGTCGAGCTGCGCCAGCGTCGCGGTGTTGAGATTCAGCGGCCCGACGGCGGATGCCGCACCGCCCGCCGCCGGCCCGGCCGCGCCGCCCGGCACCGGCGGTGGTGTCACCCCGACCACGATCAGCTCACCGTCGGTGACCTTGCGGGCGGGGTTGAGCAGCGCCACGTCCACCCCGGGCAAGGCGCCCCCGGCCGCCTGCACCGCGTCAGCGAGACGGGACCCGGCCGGTAGACGTACCAGACCGGGCTTGCGGACCTTGCCCGCGACCGCCACCACCACCTCGCCGGAGCTGGACACGCTGGGGCCACCCGACGGTGCAGCCGACGCGGCGTCGCTGAGCAAAGGGGCGACCGGTTCCGACTGTGGCCGGGCCTGCCAGGCCCAACCTGCCGCAGCCAGGACCACCACCACGGCGACCACCGCCAACGCCCGCACACCGCGTCGCCCGGGGTCGAACGCCCCCGGGCCGGGCAACCGCGACCCGGGTGGGAGCGCGAGGCCGCCCGACGCCGGCTCCGCGACCGGCGCGGCAGGCTGGAAAGGCAGCCCGTCCGCAGGCAGCGCGCCGACCAGAGACGACGGGGGTACGCCCGTGAGCGGCGCCGCCGGCCGGGGCGACGGCGCGACAGCCGCCTCCGTCAGCCGGCGCAGGCGCTGGCGTACCTCTGTCTCCTCGTCGTGCGACACAGCGCGACGCTATGGCGGCGGCCGGGACGGTAGAGGGTGACGACGGCATCCTGTGGACAACCACCCCCACTGTGGACAACGCCCTGATCATGCCCCGATCTGCTATGGCGGAGCCGAATCGCCGCGCGTGGCCTGGGTAACCGGGCTCCAGACCACGCGCATGCTGAGGGTGACGCCGTCGCCCCCTACAGGTACGGCCGGGTGATGATCTCGATGGCGTGGCCGGCCGGGTCGAAGAAGTAGAAGCCCCGCCCACCGTGCTCGGTGTTGGTCTCCCCCTCCCGCTTCAGCTGCGGGTCGGCCCAGTACGTGATGCCACGCCCCTCGACGAACGCCAGGCACCGCACGAACACCTCGTCGTCGACGAGGAACGCGTAGTGCTGCATCTGGATGTCCACCGGCGGCTCGGCGAACTGGAGCAGTACGCCGTCGTCCAACCGCACGTTGGCGAACGGCCCCCACGAGGGGGCCTCCGGCAGGTCGAACAGCTCGCGGTAGAACGCGGCCGAGGCGCTCTTGTCCTTGCTCGCGATGATGGTGTGGTTGAACGTGACTGTCATGCGTACGGTCTTCTTTCCGGTCGATCCGATGACCCGACCGCAGGCCCACAGCGTTCACCCAGCCACGCAGATGACGAAGCCCCGGGGGCACCGACGCCCCGGATCCCGCACGAGAGACGCGGACGACGCGTCGATCTCGGCGTGGTGGCTGAAGTAGCCAGAACCTCCGGGGGGTAGGCCCATCTGGGGCGCGCACGGAGGCTAACACAGCGGCGCGGAGCAGCTGCCCCCCGAGAACCTGTCAGCGGGCCTCCGGGTCGAGGCCGAGCACGGCCCGTCCCCCGTCCACCGGCAGTGTCACCCCGTTGATGAAGCTCGCCGCGGGTGACAGTAGGTACGCGACCGCCTCGGCCACCTCGTCGGTACGCCCGATCCGGCCCACCGGGTGCAGCCGGTTCAGCTCGGTGGTGATCCACTCAGCCTGGGACGGCTCCTGAGCGGCCAGGAACTCTGCGTGCCGTTCGGTGGCGATCGAGCCGAGCGCTACCGCGTTGGCGCGGATGCCGTGCCGTCCGTACTCGACGGCCAGCGCCCGGGTCAGCCCCTCCACGGCGGCCTTCGCCGTCGCGTACGGCAGCGCACCGGGCACCGGTCGGCGGGCCTGGTGCGACGAGACGTTGACGATCGCGCCGCCGCTGGCGTGGGCCAGGAAGTGGCGGACGGCGACCGCGGCGCCCACCACCGCCGGGCGCAGGTTCACGGTGATCAGGTCCAGCACCGTGTCGGCCGACGCGGAGTGCAGCGCGGCGTCGCGGAACACCGCCGCGTTGTTCACCCAGCCGGTCAGCGGCGCGGCCCGGTCCGCCAGCTCGACGGCGCGTTCGGCCACCTGCTCGTCGGCGGCGTCGCCGAGAACCGCGACGAGCCGATCGGCGGCCGGGTGGCCGGCCAACCAGTCCACAGCCTCGGCGTCGCGTTCCAGGACGACGACGGTGGCACCGGTGGCCACCAGCCGTTGCACCACAGCCCGGCCGACACCGCGCCCACCCCCGGTCACCACGTACGACGTGGGCACTGCTCAGCCCTGCGGGCGGCGGTGGACGACCACGCAGGCCAGCCCTGGCCCGGCGTGCGCCGCGATGACGGCACCCGCCTCGGAGACGTAGGTGTCGTGCAGCCGGTCGCCGAACCGTTCGGTCAGCGCGGCACGCAACGCCTCGGCCCGTTGCGGTGCGGCCAGGTGGTGCACCCCGAGGTCCACGTCGTCGTCGCCGGCCGCCTCGACGGCCAGGTCCACGAGGCGGGCCACTCCCCGGCTGGCGGTGCGGACCTTCTCGCGCAGCACGATCGCCCCGTCCGGCATGTGCATAATCGGCTTGACGGACAGCGCGGTGCCGACCAGCGCCTCGGCGGCGTTGATCCGGCCGCCGCGACGGAGGAACTCCAGCGTGTCGACGTAGAACCAGACGGTGGTGCGGGCCACGGCGGCGAGCGCCGCGTCGCGTACCACGGCAAGATCGGCGCCGGCCTGGGCTGCGGTGGCGGCGGCGATGGCGGGAAAGCCCAGTCCCATGCCGGTCGAGCGGCTGTCCACGACCTCCACCCGGCCGTCCAGGTCGGCGGCGGCCAGCCGGGCGGCCTCCACGGTGCCGGACAGCGCGGCGGAGAGGTGCACCGAGACGATCCCGTCGGCGCCGGCGTCGAGCAGTTGGCGGTACGTCCGGGCGAACTGCTCCGGTGCCGGGCGGGAGGTGGTCGCGGTGACCCGGCGGGCGCTCAGTGCGACTGTCGCGTCGGACGGCTGGGTCTCCACCCCCTCCAGCCCTTCCGCGCCGTTGAGGACGACGGTCAACGGCACGACGGTCAGCCGGTGCGCCTGCACCAGCTCGGGCGGAAGGTAGGCGGTGGAGTCGGTGACAACCGCGACGGGCATGCCCGGCACGCTAGCCGATCGAGGCCGCGAACGCCGAGGCGCGATTGCTCAGACCGCGTCGACGGCGACCGGTGCGGTGATGAGGCCGACGTTGTGCGCCCGCAACTGCCATCCACGGACGTCGTCGTGACGCAGTTCGGTCCAGTGGCAGTTGGCCAACGAGCCGACGGTGCGCAGCACGGCATTGTCCCAACCGAGCAGGTGACCGATGCCCTGCCGGGAGCCGCCACCGTGCGTGGCGATCACCACGGTGCCGCCCGCGGCCGCTTCGGCTGCCTCCTGCAACGCGACACCGACCCGTTCGCCGAGGTCGTGCAGGGGCTCCAGGCCCGCCCCCGGGTCGGGGTCGCCGGCTCGCCAGCGCGCGTACTCGTCGGGAAAGCGCGCGGCGACCTCGGTGAGGTGCAGACCCTGCCACTGGCCGAAGTGCCGCTCACGGAGCCGGGCGTCGGTGCGGACCGGCAGCCCGGTCAGCGCCGCGAGCGCGGCGGCGGTGTCCGCGGCGCGGCTCAGGTCGCTGGCCACGATCGCGTCGGGCCGCAGCGCCGCGAGCAGCGGGGCGGCGGCGCGGGCCTGGTCGCGGCCCAGCTCGTTGAGGGGTACGTCGGTCTGCCCCTGGACGCGGTTGGCGGCGTTCCAGTCGGTGTTGCCGTGCCGCCAGACGATCAGTCGGCTCATTCGGCGGCGGCGGACCCGCTGGCGTCGGCCTCGACCAGGTCGCGATCGACGAACGGGATGGTGGGGCAGTCCTTCCAGAGGCGGTCGAGCCCGTAGAACTCGCGCTCCTCGGTGTGCTGGACGTGCACCACGATGTCGACGTAGTCGAGCAGCACCCAGCGGCCACCGCGCTCGCCCTCGCGCCGCACCGGCTTCGCCTTCTCCGGAAGCTCCAGCAGGCTCTCCTCGATGGCGTCGACGATGGCCAGCACCTGACGCTCATTGGGGGCGGCGGCGAGCACGAACGCGTCGGTGATGGCGAGCTGGTCGCCGACGTCGATGATCGTGATGTCCTGCGCCTTCTTGTCGGCGGCGGCCTGGGCGGCCGCGATAGCCAGCTCGTGAGCGCGTTCGGAAACTGTCACCGTTCTCCTTCGATCAAGCGTGCGATCCTCCAAGCGTCTCATACCCGACGGCATCGCGATCGTGCAGTTCTGCCCGGTTAGCTGCACAAACCTGGGCATAACGGGTGCGCTCAGCGCTGATAGAGGCTCCGCTTGGCGATGTACTGCACCACACCGTCGGGCACCAGATACCAAACCGGCTCACCTCTGGCGACCCGGGCGCGGCAGTCGGTCGACGAGATGGACATCGCGGGCACCTGGATCAGGCTGACGGTGTCCGCCGGAAGGTGCTTGTCGCTCAGCGGGAAGCCGGGCCGGGTCACCCCGATGAAGTGCGCCAGCTCGAAGATCTCGTCCAGGTCCTTCCAGGACAGGATGCGTTGCAGGGCGTCCGCGCCGGTGATGAAGAAGAGCTGCACCTTCGGGCCGTACTCAGCCTGGAGGTCACGCAGCGTGTCGACGGTGTAGGTGGGTCCGCTGCGGTCGATGTCGACCCGGCTGACCTGGAAGCGGGGGTTGGAGGCGGTGGCGATGACGGTCATCAGGTACCGGTCCTCGGCCGGGCTGACCGGCTCGTCGGCCTTCTGCCACGGCTGGCCGGTGGGGACGAAGACCACCTCGTCCAGGCCGAACCGGTCCGCCACCTCGCTGGCCGCGACGAGGTGCCCGTGGTGGATCGGGTCGAAGGTGCCACCCATGATCCCGATCCGCCGGATATCTTCCTCCACCCAGTGATCGTAGGCCGAGCGTCGTTGACGACCGTCCCGGCCCGGCACCGTCGGCCCGTGCGTCGCCGGACATCGGTGCGACAGGGGGTCGCGGCAGCCTGCACGGCGGCGTATATTCGTAGACGAGTAGCCGTCGACGAGCGAGGGGGTCGTCGTGCCGAAGCGGCGCAAGGTCGGCAACCTGCTGGCGCTGGCCGTGCTGTCCGCCCTGGTCCAGCGGCCCATGCACCCGTACGAGATCGCCACCGCACTCCGCGCCTGGGGCAAGGACCAGGACATGGAGTTCAAGTGGGGGTCCTTCTACACGGTGATCGGCAACCTGGACAAACACCACCTGATCGAGGCGGTGGAGAGCCTGCGCGAGGGCCGCCGCCCGGAACGCACCGTCTACCGGATCACCGACGCCGGGCGGGCGGAGCTGATCGACTGGGCCCGCGAGCTGGTCTCCACCCCGATGGCGGAGCACCCCCGCTTCCGGGCCGGGCTGTCAGTGCTCGCCGCGTTGCACCCCGACGAGGCCACCGACCTGCTGCGGCAACGGCTCTCCCGGCTGGAGGACGCGATCCGCCAGGACCGCGAAACGCTCGACGCGCACCTGCGGGAGATTCCCCGGCTGTTCCTGGTGGAGTCGGAGTACGACCTCGCCATCCGGGACGCGGAGGCAGCCTGGCTACGGGCCCTGCTCGCCGAGCTGACCTCGGGAAGCTACCCCGGCCTGGACACCTGGCGGGCCTTCCACGAGACCGGCGAGATGCCCGCCGAACTGACCGATCTGGCCGAGAGAACCAGCACCGACAGCCGCGGGGGTGATCCCACCGGCTGAAAGAACGGCCCCGGCGAGGTGCGCCAACACCTCACCGGGGCCCTGACCCCGAACCGACGCCTGGGAAGGCACCCGGCCCGAAGCGGCAACCACGAGGATAACCGGGCTCCCTCCCAGGTCCGCGTGCCCGCGCACCGACCACACCAGGTCCGCGCGTCGGCACCGACCACACCAAGGGAGAGACCATGACCACGGTACGAACCGCGACCGTCATCGGCGGTGGCATCGCCGGGCCGGTGACAGCGCTCGCGCTGCGCCGCGCCGGCATCACCGCAACCGTCTACGAGGCGTACCCGAGCACGGCCACCGGCATCGGCGGCACCCTCGCCCTCGCGCCCAACGGGATGGCGGCGCTGCGGACGGTCGGCGTCCACGACGCGGTGACGGCGATCGCCACACCGATCGGACGCAACGCCCTGGCTGTCGGCCGCCGACGCATCGACCTGCCCACCCTGACCGGGGTGCCGCCGCTGCACGTGGTGCACCGGGCCGAGCTTCACCAGGTGCTGCACGATCAGGCGTCCGCTGAGGGCGTGCCGTTCGCGTACGGCAAGCGGCTGGTCGCCGCCGAGCAGACCGGCGACGGCGTGATCGCCCGTTTCGAGGACGGCAGCACCGCCACCGCCGACATCCTCGTCGGCGCGGACGGAATCCGCTCCACGGTCCGGAGTCTCATCGACCCGGCCGCGCCCGGCCCTCATTTCACCGGGTTGCTCGGCTTCGAGGCGGTGGCCCGACACGAGGTCGACGCCGAGCCGGGCACGATGACGTTCGCGTTCGGGCGACAGGGCTACTACCTGTACTGGCCGGAGCCCAGTGGCGGCACCCGGTGGGGGGCCAACCTGCCGCAGCAGCGGCCGATGAGCCTGGTCGAGGCCCGGGCGGTGCCGGCGGAGCAGTGGCTGGACACGCTGCGCAGCAGCTACGGCGACGACGACCCGGGCCGGGACCTGATGGCGACCAGCAACGCCGCCGACCTCCAGGTGGTCGGGTCGTTGCAGATCATGCCGCCGGTGCCGCACTGGCATCGGGGCCGGATGGTGCTGGTCGGCGACGCGGCGCACGCGCCGTCGAACAGTTCGGGGCAGGGCGCGTCACTGGCCATCGAGAGCGCCGTGCAACTCGCCCGCTGCCTCCGCGACCTGCCGGACGTCGAGGCGGCGTTCGACGCGTACGTGCGGCTGCGTCGTACCCGGGTGGAGAAGGTGGCGGCGCGCGCGGCCCGGATCAACCACGCGAAGGCTCCCGGGGCAGTCGCGCGGACGCTGATGCCGTTGCTGATGCCACTGATGGTGCGCACGGTGCTGGACCCGGAGAAGACCGTCGCCGACGAGCAGCGCTACGTCATCGACTGGGACGCGCCGGTCACTGCGGTACCCGCCCCGCGCTGAGGTTGTGGGCCAGCGGGGTGGCCGGCCGGCCACCCCGCTGGTCAACGTTCAGGCCGAGGCGGCGGCCACCGCCGTCCGGGCGACCAGCGCGCGGCGCAGGTCGTCGGCGGCGTCGGTCACCACCCGGCGCAGGCCGGGGGTCAGGTCGTCGCGGGCCAGCAACGCCGCGGCCGCCTCCCGGGTCGGCTGCGCCACGGCGTAGCGGGGGAACGCCAGGGCCGCCACCCGGTCGGCCGTCCAGGGGGTACGCCGGCGCGCGGCGGCCGGCATCTCCGCGAAGTACCGATCGACGTACGCGGCGGTCAGCTCGGCCTGCTCGGGTTGCCAGAACCCCTCGGCTGTCGCTTCCAACAGCCGGTTGGACAGGTCGTCGCCCCGCACGATGATCTCCCAGGCCGCCTGCTTCGCCGCCGGGTCGGGCAGTGCGGCCCGGCACCGCGCGGCCCGTTCCGCGCCAGCGGAGCTGACGTCTGCGGCCGCCTCGATGGCGATCTCCGCCTCGCCCGCGGCACCCAGCACCACCAGTCGGCGCAGCACCGCCCAGCGCAGCTCCGCGTCGACCTTCAGGCCGGCCGGCACGTCCCGGCCGGCGAGCCAGCCGACGAGCAGGTCGGCGTCGGTGGTGGCGGCGATCCAGCCCCGTGCGGCGGCGAGCTGCAACGACTCCCCGGCCGGCGCGCCGTCGAGCAGGCGCCGGCACGCCTCGGCGACCCGGGCCAACGCTGTCGAGCGGGTCAGCGGGTCGAGGTATCGGTCGATCAGTGACCGACTGAGCGTCAGCACGTCCTCCGCAATGATCACCTCGGTCTCGGTGGGCAGCGCGGCGACGATCAGGTCGACCAGGCCGGCGACCGGCCGCTCCCCGTCGGTCACCGCGTCCAGCGCCTCACCCCACAGCACCGCCCGGGCCAGCGGGTCGGTCAGGCCGGGCAGCACCAGCGGGACGGCCTCGGCCGACGCCGGGTCGAGACGCACCTTGGCGAAGGTGAGGTCACCGTCGTTGAGCAGCAGCAGCCGGGCCGCCGGCTCACCCGTCAGCTGACCCAGCACGGTGCGCCCACCGTCGGCGGCCGGGTCGATGTCCACCTCGTCGCGCCGGACGGTGCCGTCCGCCGCATAGCGGCCCACGCCGATCCGGTGCGGGCGCAGCACCGGGTGCGACTCGGGTGCGGTCTGCACCACGGCGACCTCGGTGTAGCGGCCGTCGGCGTCGACGGCGACCTCGGCGCGCAACGTGTTGACCTGCGGCTGGCGCAACCACAGCTCGGCCCAACCGGACAGCTCCCGCCCACTGCTGGCGGAGAGGCTGGTGAGCAGGTCGTCGAGGGTGGCGTTGCCGAAGCGGTGCGCCGCGAAGTGCGCGTTCAGGCCGGCCAGGAACGCCTCGTCGCCGAGCCACGCGACCAGCTGCCGCAGCACGCTGGCCCCCTTGGCGTACGAGATGCCGTCGAAGTTGAGCAGGCCCTCGTCGGCGTCGGCCACCTCCTGCGGGGCGACCGGGTGGGTGGAGGGGCGCTGGTCGGCTGCATACCCCCAGGCCTTGCGGCGCATGGCGAAGGTGGTCCAGGACTGGTCGAAGCGGGTCGCCTCGGCGGTGACCCGGGTGCCCAGGTATTCGGCGAAGGACTCGTTCAACCACAGGTCGTCCCACCAGCGCATGGTGACCAGGTCACCGAACCACATGTGGGCCATCTCGTGGGCGATGGTGCCGGCCCGCTGCTCGCGCTGGGTGTCGGTGACCGCCGAGCGGAAGATGTAGTCGTCGCGGAAGGTGACGATGCCCGGGTTCTCCATCGCCCCGGCGTTGAACTCGGGCACGAACGCCTGGTCGTACTTGCCGAACGGGTAGCGCTCGGTGAAGAGCTGGTGGAACCGGTCCAGGCACTGCCGGGTGACGGTAAAGATCTCGTCGGCGTCGGCGTCCAGGTGCTCGGCCTGCGACTGGCGGCAGTAGATGCCCAGCGGTACGCCGTCGTGCTCGGCCCGCCGGACGTGGTACGGCCCGGCGATCAACGAGAAGAAGTAGGTGGCCAGGGGCGCGCTCGGGGCGAACTCCCAGCGCCCGGGGGCCGGGTTGGCGGCCAGCTCGGCGTTGCCCGCGACGAGCCACTGCGGTGGTGCGGTCACCGAGAGGGTGAACGGGGCCTTGAGGTCGGGCTGGTCGAAGGCGGCGAAGATGCGCTGCGCGTTGTCGAGGAAGGACATCGCGTAGAGATAGGTCTCGCCGTCGGCCGGGTCGACGAAGCGGTGCATCCCCTCGCCCGCGTTGGAGTACGCCATCTCCGCCTCGACGACGAGCGTGTTCTCCGCGGCCAGGTCACCGATCGGCAGCCGGTTGTCGGTGAGCAAATCGAGGTCGAGGTCACTGTCGTTGAGGCGTACCCCGAGCAGTTTGGCGGGCTTGACCTCGGCGAAGGTCGCGGCGCCGGCGGTCGCCCGGAACCGGATCTCGACGCGGGAACGGAACACGTCACCGTCACCGGTCAGGTCGAGGTCCACCTGATAGGACTCGACAGTAATCGCCGCGCCACGCGCGGTCGCCTCTACACGGGTCAGGCTCGGCATCCGCTTATCCTGCCCGATGGGGATCGGCACCCGGTCACCAGACGACCCTCGGCACTGGAGGAAAGAACCATGGCGCAGCACCCCAAGGGCGACTTCGACCTCTCTCGGGCGGTCTGGCAGCGGGCCGAGGGGGACACCTCCGACAGCGCCGTTGAGGTCGCGTTCGTCGACGACCTGATCGGCATGCGTAACTCGGCCGAGCCGGACGGGCCGGTGCTGGTCTTCACCCAGGCCGAGTGGGACGCCTTCGTGGCCGGCGCGCAGGACGGCGAGTTCGACC
Source organism: Micromonospora parva (assembly GCF_000718515.1). Classification (GTDB taxonomy): domain Bacteria; phylum Actinomycetota; class Actinomycetes; order Mycobacteriales; family Micromonosporaceae; genus Micromonospora; species Micromonospora parva. The sequence goes on from NZ_JNZS01000023.1 coordinate 54,465, forward strand.
TGGACTGATCGCGCCCGCCGACCCGTCGGTGCTGGATCGCCGTGCCGGTGCCCGTGCTGCGGACACCGGCACGGCCACGCGGGCGGCCGGGTCGACGCCCTCCCGGGTCGACCACCCGGGGCCGCTGGTCAGTCATCGCCAGGGCCGTCGCCGCCGCCCCAGCCGAGGCCACCGGGACCGGGGGCGTGGTGGAAGCCCGGGTGGTCGGCCACGTCGACGCAGCGCTCCCCGTCCGGGCCGACCGCGCCGCAGAACAGCCGCTCGGCCCGCTGCCAGGCGTCGGCCGGTGACAGGGCCGCCGCCCCGAGTGCCACCTCCGAGCGGAGCAGGCTCAACGCCTCGGCGTACGCCACTGCCAGTTCACGCGCCTCGGCCGGGCCGGGCGCGGTGAAGCCCAGGTGCACTGTGAAGAACCGGTGCGGACGGGTGGGCCGCCGTGGTGGCCCGATCAGTGACCGCCCGTCGCGGCCTCCGCCCAGTGCTCCGGCCGCTCGCCGCTGCCGCCAGTGCGGCGATCTGTTGTCACGCATCCGCCCTCCCCGTGGTTGTCCCACCAGCAGCAAACCAGGTTCCGCCGCCCCTGGGAGGGGCCAGCCGCACCGGGGTTCAGCGGCGTCGACCGGGGTAACCGCGGTGGGCGGCGGCGACCAGCCGCGCCCGCGCGTGAGGAGACCCGATGGCGACCATGCCGGCCGACCGCAGCCCGGACAGCACCCTCGCACTGCTGCGCGCCGGTTACCGGTTCGTCAGCGAGCGCTGCGAGCGGTACGGCAGCGACGTCTTCCAGACCCGGATCCTGCTCACCCCGACCATCTGCCTACGGGGCCGGCCGGCGGCGGAGCTGTTCTACGACAACGACCGCTTCCAACGTGACACCGCGATGCCGCTGCGCGTGCAGCGGACCCTGACCGGTCGGGGTGGGGTGCAGGGCCTGGACGGGCCGGAGCACGACGACCGCAAGGCCATGTTCATGTCGATCATGACACCGACCGCGATCCGGCAACTCGGCCAGCTCTTCGACGACGAGTGGCGGACCCGGATCACCGCCTGGGAGGGCGCCGGCCCGGTGTCGCTCTACGACGAGCTGGGCCGGTTGCTGACCCGGGTGGTCTGCGCCTGGGCCGGGGTGCCACTGCCGACGTCGCAGGTCGAGCGCCGTGCCACCGAGCTGCACGCCATGATCGAAGCCCCAGCGGCGATCGGCCCCCGGCACTGGCGGGGGCGGCTCGCCCGGTACCGCGCCCAACACTGGCTCACCGACCTCGTCGAACGGACCCGGGTCGGCTCAGCCCCGGCGCCGGCCGGCAGCGCCCTGGCCGTGATCGCCGAACACCGGGACCGAGCCGGCCGCCTCCTCCCCCGCCGGATCGCGGCGGTGGAGCTGCTCAACGTGTTGCGCCCGGTGGTCGCCGTCGACCAGTACATCGCCTTCGCCGCGCTCGCCCTGCACGACCATCCGGCCTGGCGGGAACGGGTCCGCGACGACGACGAGGCCACCGAGCACTTCGTCCAGGAGGTCCGCCGCTACTACCCGTTCTTCCCGCTGGCGGCGGCCCGGGTCCGGCGGTCCTTCGACTGGCAGGGCCATCACTTTCCGAAGGGCCGGCGGGTGCTGCTCGACCTCTACGGCACCAACCACCACCCGGCGATCTGGCCGCAACCTGAGCTGTTTCGTCCGGAGCGGTTCGCCGGCCGCCGGGTGGACCCGTTCGAGCTGATCCCGCAGGGCGGCGGTGATCACTGGGCCGGTCACCGCTGCGCCGGCGAGTGGCTCACCATCGACCTGATGAAGCGGGCGGTCACCAACCTGACCGCCGCCATGCGCTACGACGTGCCGGTCCAGGACCTGGCCCTGGACCTGCACCGGATGCCGGCGCTGCCGCCGCTGGGCCTGACCGTCACCAACGTCCGCCGCGCGCCCGACCTCCGCCCTGCCTGACCCGCCCCACCGGTCACGGTGCCCGGCGAGACGGGTGCCCCCGGCCCGTCAGGGATGCAGCACGCTGCGCAGACAGCCGTCCTCCTTCTTCTCGAACAGCTCGTACCCGTGGACGCCCTCGTCCAGGGAGAGCGGATGGGTGGCCAGATAGCCGGGCTCGATCTCGCCGGCGGCGAGCCGGTCGAGCAGCATCGGAATGTAGCGCTGCGCGTGCATCTGTCCCATCCGCAGCACCAGGGCCTTGTTCATGGCCGCGCCGAGCGGAAACTTGTCGACCAGGCCGGCGTAGACACCGACGATGCTCACCGTGCCGCCCTTGCGGCAGGCCATGATCGCCTGCCGGACCGAGGTCGGGCGGTCGGTCTGCAACCGGGCCGCCTGCTTCACCCGGTCGTACGCGTAGGTCGGCCCGACGTCGTGCGACTCCATTCCGACGGCCTCGATGCAGGCGTCCGGCCCGCGCCCGGCGGTCAACTCCCGCAGCGCCTCCAACACGTCGGTCTCCGCGTAGTTGATCGTCTCGACCCCGATCCGTTCGGCGGCGGTGGCGAGCCGATCCGGAAACCGGTCGATCATGATGACCCGTTCGGCGCCCAGGAGCTGCGCCGAGCGGGCCGCCATCTGACCGACTCCCCCGGCACCCCAGACGGCCACCACCTCGCCACCGGTCAGCCCGCAGAAGTCCGCCGCCATCCATCCCGTGGGCATCGCGTCGGAGGCGAACACCACCGAGTCGTCCGGCACTCCCTCGGGTACGGCGAATGCGCCGATGTCACCGAACGGCACCCTGATGTACTCGGCGTGCGATCCGGCGTAGCCGCCAGCGGCGTGCGAATACCCCAGGATGCCGGCCGCCGCGTGCCCCCACAGCTTCTCGGTGAACACCGGCTGCGGGTTGGAGTTGTCGCAGAGCGAGTACTGCTCGGTCCGGCAGTACCAACAGCCACCGCAGGCGACCACCGACCCCACCACCACCCGGTCGCCGACCCGGTGCCGCCGTACGCCGGGCCCGGTCTCCACCACCTCGCCCATGAACTCGTGGCCGAGGATGTCCCCCTCCCGCATCGCCGGCAGGTACCCGTTGATCAGGTGCAGGTCGGATCCGCAGACACTGCTGGCCCGGACCCGGACGATGATGTCCCCCTCGGCGCGGATCCGGGGCTCCGGCACGTCCCGGACCGCCAGCTTGCCGACGCCTTCCCAGCAGAGCGCCCTCACGCCCGTCCTCCCGTCATCAACGTCTCCCGCATCCTGTCGGTCCTCTTCTCCTGGGCCCGGCTGCGGCCGGACGGGTCGTCCCGGGTGTCCAACACCTGGCCGCACTCGACCAGCGCCTTCGCCCGCCGCAGCGCGTCCCGCAGCGCCAGGTCCGGTTCGTCGCCGCCGACCAGGCCGACCAACCGGCGCAGCGGGCCGGAGCGGTAGCGCATCTCGGCGCGGATCTCGGTGCCGCGGCCCTGCGGGGCCTCGGCCAGCTCGATCCGCCCCAGCTGCGGCATCGGCCCGTCCTCGACCCGCCAATGCAGCGTGCCCGCCTCCTCGACGGTGATCTCGGCCTGCCACTGCGTCTCACCGGCGGCCCGGTCCCGGGCCACGCACCGCCACCGGCGTTCGTCGAGCTGTCGCAACGTGGCCCAGCCGGCCAGCGCCCGGTCCCGCCGTTCGCGGTCGGCCCAGAAGCCGATCACCTCGTCCCGGGGCCGGTCCACTGTCACTGCGCGACGCACCACGTACCAGCCGTCCTGCCGCTGCGGCTGATGCCGATGCCGGCGGCGGGCCACCGCCCGCCCCACGCCGACCGCCGTCGCCGCGGTGACGCCGAGCAGCGCCCACCTGGTTCCGTTGTTGGTCATCACGTCTCTCTCCTCCACGGAAAACCGGGCATGGACCGCCCTTACGGGCAGCGCTACCCGGGGCCCGGCCGTCGAAACGACCCGGCCGTTTGATCCCCGTGATTGCGGGCAGACTCTGCTCGGCACCGGCCGCGGCCCTGTCCGTCACGGAGTTGTCATGTCCCCGTTCAGCCCCACTGGTGACACCCGGCGCGGTGCGCGTCGGGAGGTCGAACACGAGGGCGCCGGCCCGTCGCCGGTCCGTCTGCCGATGACGTACGTCCTGCCGCTGCGCTGGCACTCCGACAACGGCCTGGCCGAGCTGACCGACTACCTGCGCTGGCTGTCCGACCGGGTCGAGGTGCTCGTGGTCGACGGCTCACCTCCGGACCTCTTCGCCCGGCACGCCGACGCCTGGGCGGGGCTGGTCCGGCACCTCCCGCCCGACGTCACCGGTGCCGGGCTCAACGGAAAAGTGGTCGGCGTACGCACCGGGGTACGCGCGGCGGAGCACGAGCACGTGGTGATCGCCGATGACGACGTCCGGTACGACCAGGCCGGGCTGACCGCCGTGCACCTACTGCTCGACGAGGTCGATCTGGTCCGGCCGCAGAACTACTTCGACCCGCTGCCCTGGCACGCCTGGTGGGACACCGGTCGCACGCTGCTCAACCGGGCGCTCGGGGCGGACTACCCGGGCTCCCTGGCCGTGCGACACAGCACCTTCCTCGGCATGGGCGGGTACGACCCGGACGTGCTCTTCGAGAACCTGGAGCTGATCCGCACCGTGCGCGCGTACGGTGGCACCGAGGCCGCCCCGGCCTGGCTGTACGTCCGCCGACTGCCACCGGACGCCGCGCACTTCCGCGGCCAACGGGTCCGTCAGGCGTACGACGATCTGGCGCAGCCGGCGCGCCTGCTGACCGCGCTCGCGGTCCTTCCGGCACTGGCCGCGGCGGTCGCGGCCCGGCGACCCGGGTTGGTGTTCGGCGCGGCGGCCGGCACTGTCGCGCTCGCCGAGGTCGGTCGCCGTCGAGCGGGCGGTGTCGCGGTCTTCCCCGCGACGACGGCGCTGGCGGCACCGCTCTGGCTGCTGGAGCGTGGCGTGTGCGGCTGGCTCGCGGTCGCCCAGCGGTTCCTGCTCGGCGGCGTCCGGTACGGCGACACCCGCATCCGCCGGGCCGCCCACCCGGTCCGGGCCCTGCGCCCACAGGTGGGTGACCGCCCCTGACAGCACGACAGCTCGCGGTCACCGCAGTGGCCGCGAGCTGTCGCAACGGTGGTCGACCCGGTCAGGGGCTGACCTGGTGCCGGGCCTGCTGGGCCTGGTCCTTGACGTCCTGCGCGGCGGACTTGCTGTCGTCCTTGACCGCGTGCACGGCATCCTGAGCGGTGGACTTCACCGACGCGGCGGCCTGCTGGGCCGGCTCGCGCAGTTCTTCCTTCAGCTCGTTCGCGACCGCGCCCAGCTTCTCCGTCACCGCCCCGCTGTGCTCGCTGACCCGCTCCTTGAGCTGGGTCGCGGCCTGCTGCTCACGACGGGAGGCCGGGATCAGCGACGAGGCCAGCCAGCCGACCCCGAACGCGATCAGACCGGCGGCAAGCGGGTTGCCCTGGGACTTCTGCCGGATCACCCGCGGCGCGCTGTGGGCGGCGTCGCTGACGGTGGCCGCCGCCGAGTGCGCGGCGTCGCTGACGCTGGAGGCCGCCGACGAGGCGTGGTCGCCCACCGAGTGGGCGGCCTGGCCGGTGCCGTGGCCGAGGTCAGACGCAGTTCCCATGACCTTGTCCCTCACATTCTGCAGAGCGGAGCGGGCCCGCTGCTTACGGTCGTCGACGATGCGGCTGGGGCTGACCTTGTACGCCAGCGCATCCACATCGGAGCTGAGGCTGTTGCGGGTGGCTTCGATCTCACGGCGGATCTGATCGGGATCGGTGCTCATCGGGTGACTCCCTCCGGGTGTGGCTTGAGCGCGTCGGGGATCCGCTGCACGCTGTCGTTGGTCTGCTTGAGCCCGCGTACGTGCTGGGCGTTCTTCTTGGCCGCCGAGTAGAGGACGGCGGCGACCACGGCCCAGATCACGGCCACGATCAGCGCGGCCAGACCGGAGTCCATGACGTTGTCCAGGAACTGCCACACGGCGATGGACACGAAGAGAGCCACCATGTAGCCGCCGAAGCCGGCACCGCCGAAGAGGCCCGCGGCCTTGCCGGCCTTCTTGCCCTCCTGGCGGATCTCGGCCTTGGCCAGCTCGACCTCCTGACGCATCAGCGTCGACAGGTCGGTGGTGACCTGACGCATCAGGTCGCCGAGCGAGCTGTTCTTCACCTCCGCGTCGGTGTGCGGGGCCCCCGCGGTGGGGTGGTAACCGGAGTCCAGGCCGGACCCCTGCGTCGGCATGCTCATGCCGTCGTCTCCCTTCGGATGACTCGGCGGCTCACGGGCGCGGGTTGCCGCTGGACGGCACGCCCGGCAGCGGGTCGGTCTGGGTCACCGGCGGCAGCGGCTGACCGGTGCCGGAGTGCTCCGGGTGGTCGCCCCGGCCGGGCTCGGCGTAACCACCGGACGCCGGGTCGGCGTAGCCGGCAGCCGTCTGGTCGGCGTAGCCACCGGACGTCGGCGGGGTGTGCGTGCCGGGGGTCGGGTCGAGGTAGCCACCGGCCGGAACGGCGTCCGGCACCGCGCGAGGCGCCGGCGGCGGCGTCGGGATCACCGCGGTCTGCTCCGGGTCGTACGCGCCCGCACCCCGGTAGCCGGCGGAACCGTTGCCGGAGTCGTCACCGGCCGCCGAGATGCCACGGGTCAACCGACCCGCCAGCACACCGAGGACCGCCGCGCCGACCAGGAAGGTGCCCGGGTTGCGCCGCGCGTAGTCGCGGACCTCGGTGACGAGGTCACCGGGCTGGCGCTCCTCGAGCCAGCCGGCCACACCGTGCACCCGGTCGGCGGCCTGGCGGGCCAGCTCGGTCACCGGGCCGGCCTGGCCACCCTGCTCGGCCATCGAGCGCATCTCGTCGGCCAGCGAACGCAGCCCACCGGCCGCCTTGCGCTGCTGCTCACCGGTCTGGCTGGCGAGCTGGTTGCGAGCCTCGCCGTACAGGTTGCGGGCCTGCCGGGCCGCCTCACGGCCGACCTCGGTGCCCTGCTCCTTGGCGGTCTGGGCGACCGCCCCGCCGGCCTGCGCGGCCTCCGACCCGACCTGGCGCGCCTGGTCGCGGACGCCGCCGCCGTTGGTCGAGGGCTGCCCGTACGTGGAGGAGGTCGGTGAAAGATCGTAAGTCATGATTTCCCTTCCGCTCAGCAAGTCGTCGCGGTATGTGCTGGGGGGATGCGGCGCGATGTTGCCGCCGCTGACCATTGACCTACCCTGCGTTTCGGCTTCCATACCTCTTCGTGCATTTCTCTGCGCGGCCCACCGGATGAACTTCAAAATGGAGGATCGTCGGGCTGCGTCACGTCGCCGCTGCGGACAGTGAGGTTCGCGAGGCCGACAGATCCACGGAGGGGGCAGCGATGGCACGAGGCGCACGAGGCGGTCGGGCGGCCGGTCCCCGACCCCGCGTCCAGCTGGCCGCACTGGTCGTGGCCGGGGTCTTCCTGCTGATCGGTGTCCTCGGCTTCATCCCCGGCATCACCACCGACTACGGCGAGCTGAGGTTCGCCGGGCACCACTCGGACGCCCGCCTGCTCGGGCTGTTCCAGGTGTCGATCCTGCACAACGCGGTGCACCTGCTCTTCGGGCTGGCTGGCCTGGTGCTGGCCCGCAGCATCGCCGGCGCCCGCGTGTTCCTGGCCGCCGGCGGCGCGATCTACCTCGCCCTCTGGCTGTACGGCCTGGCCATCGAGGCGGTCAACCCGGAAGGCGGGGCGAACATCCTGCCGGTCAACGACGCCGACAACTGGCTGCACCTCGCGCTCGGCTTCGGGATGCTGGCGCTCGGGCTGCTGCTGTCGAACCAGGCGGGCACCGGTGGACGCCTGGACAGCCCCGCCGAACGGCGCTGACCTGGCGCTCTTTGTTTCGCCGCCAGGCAAACAGGGGTAATCGACCGGCGAAGGAGGTGCGATCATGCCTCGTTGGCTGCGTGACAACGCCCTGGCAGTCGCCATGCTGGGCGCGTTCCTGGTCTTCCTCGTGTTGCAGAGCGTCTTCGGCTGGCAGACCCACAACGAGGAGCTGACCGAGTTCGGGGCCGCACCGCTGAGCTGGCCGGCGTACCTGACCAGCGGGCACTTCGCCGAGGCGGTCTTCGAGAACTGGGAGTCGGAGTTCCTCCAGATGGGCGGCTACGTGCTGCTCACCGCGTACCTGGTGCAGCGGGGCTCGGCCGAGTCCAAGCCGGTGGACCAGACCGACCGGCCGGAGGACGACGAGCGCCGCGCGACCCCGCAGTCACCCTGGCCGGTCCGCGTCGGCGGCCTGCCGTTGGTGGTCTACCGGAACAGCCTCTCCATCGCGCTGCTGCTGATCTTCGCCGGTTCCTTCGTCGGTCACCTGCTCGGTGGCACCGCCGCCTACAACCAGGAGCAGGCGCTCCAGAGCGGCGCGCCGCCGATCGGGGTGTGGGAGTTCCTCGGCACCAGCGACTTCTGGTTCCAGTCGATGCAGAACTGGCAGAGCGAGTTCCTCGCTGTGGGCGCGCTGATCCTGCTGAGCATCGTGCTGCGCCAGCACGCCTCGCCGGAGTCGAAGCCGGTGACCGTCGCGCACGCCAGCACCGGCGCCTGAGGGGGCGACGCGGCAGTCAGGCCGCGACCGGCAGCCGCTTGGCGAAACAGACGCTGTACGGGTTGCCCACGTACTCGCCGTAGACCGGGATCTGCTGGTAGCCACACGAGGTGTACAGCGCGATCGCCGCCGGCAGGTAGGTGCCCGTCTCCAGGCAGACCACCGAGTGCCCCTGCCGGAACGCGCACTCCTCCAACGCGGCGAGCAACTGACGACCGATCCCCCGCCCCCGGTACGCGGGCCGGACGTACATCCGCTTGACCTCGCCGGTCTCGGCGTCGAGCGCCTGGAGCCCACCGCAGGCCACCGCCCGACCGTTCACCACCACCGCCAGGTAGCGGACGTCGTCGTGCGGCATGAAGACCTGCCCGTCCAACCCGCCATCGGCCTCGCGCAGCTCACGCTGCTGCGCGGTGACCATGGCGGCGATCTCCGGATCGATGGCAGGCCGGGACTCGATCAGCATCACCCCACGCTAGGACGCGCCGATTTCGCGAAGGTTTCCGGAAATCAACCCCATCACGGAGCGCAACGAACTACTCGGCGTCGTCCTCGTCCTCGTCGTCGGGGTCGTCGGACGCGTCCGCGCCCACCTCGTCCGCCGACCGCACCCGACGAGCCTTGCGGGCCGCGAGCCGATCCGCGGCGGAGGCCCGGTTCGACTTCTCTTCCAGGCGGACGTCGGTGCCCCGGTTGCCGGGTACGAACTCCACGCCGGCGAAGAGCGTCGGCTGCCAGTCGAACTCGCGCACGCCGATCCGGACCAGATCACCGGGCTGCGCGCCGGCCTTGGCCAGCTTGTCCTCCACCCCGAGCCGGGCCAGCCGGTCAGCCAGGTAGCCGACCGCCTCGTCGTTGTCGAAGTTGGTCTGCTTGACCCAGCGTTCCGGGCGGACACCGCGCACGGTGAACGAGCCGTCCGCCTCGGCCGTGATGGTGAAACCGTCGTCGTCCACGGCGATCGGGCGGATCACGATCCGCGTCGGCTCGGCGGGCGGCGCGGCCTTGCGCTCTGCCTCTACCAGCTCGGCCATCGCGTAGGTCAGCTCCTTGAGCCCTTCCCGGGTGGCCGCGGAGACCTCGAACACCCGGTAACCGCGCTCCTCCAGGTCGGGACGCACGATCTCGGCGAGGTCGCGGCCGTCCGGCACGTCGACCTTGTTGACGGCGACCAGCCGGGGGCGGTCGGCCAGGCCGCCGTACTGGCTCAGCTCGGCCTCGATGGCGTCGATGTCGGCCACCGGGTCACGGCCCGGCTCCAACGTCGCCGAGTCGATGACGTGCACCAACACCGCGCAGCGCTCGATGTGCCGCAGGAACTCCAGGCCCAGGCCCTTGCCGGTGGCCGCGCCGGGGATCAGGCCCGGCACGTCAGCGACGGTGAAGGTGTGGTTGTCCATTCGGACCACACCGAGGTTGGGCACCAGGGTGGTGAACGGGTAGTCGGCGATCTTCGGCTTCGCGGCGGAGATCACCGAGATCAGCGACGACTTACCGGCGGACGGGAAGCCCACCAGGCCCACATCGGCGACGCTCTTCAGCTCCAGCACGATGTCGAGTTGGTCGCCGGGCTCCCCCAGCTCGGCGAAGCCGGGCGCCTTGCGCTTGGCGTTGGCCAGCGAGGCGTTGCCGCGCCCGCCGCGCCCGCCGCGCGCGACCTCGAAGGTGGTGCCGGCGCCGACCATGTCGGCCAGCACAGTGCCGTCGGTGGTCTGCACCACGGTGCCGTTGGGCACCTTGAGCACCAGGTTGTGGCCGTTGGCCCCGTCCCGGTTCGAGCCGGCACCGCCCTTGCCGTTGTCGGCCTTGACGTGCGGGTGGAAGTGGAAGTCGAGCAGCGTGGTCACCTGCGGGTCGACCACCAGGGACACGCTGCCGCCGTGTCCGCCGTTGCCGCCGTCCGGCCCGCCGAAGGGCTTGAACTTCTCGCGGTGGATCGAGACACAACCGTGCCCGCCATCGCCGGCCTGCAGATGCAGAACGACCCGGTCAACGAACGTTGCCACGGCGTCAATCCTTCCAGCGAGGTCCACCCCCGCACTTCGCGAAAAAGGCTAAGCGGGCCGGGACCCGGAGGTCCGCGGCCCGCTTAAGCCCGAGAACTACTGCTGCGGAACGATGCTGACGGTCTTGCGACCGCGCTTGGTGCCGAACAGGACCGCACCGGCGGACAGCGCGAACAGCGTGTCGTCGCCGCCACGGCCGACCAGGTCACCGGGGTGGAACTTGGTGCCACGCTGCCGGATGATGATCTCACCGGCGCTGACAACCTGACCACCGAAGCGCTTCACGCCGAGTCGCTGGGCCGCGGAGTCACGACCGTTACGCGAGCTGGACGCACCCTTTTTGTGAGCCATTGGAGGACGACCTACTTCCCGCTGGAGATGCCGGTCACCTTGACCTGGGTCAACGGCTGGCGGTGACCCTGGCGCTTGTGGTAGCCGGTCTTGTTCTTGAACTTGTGGATCCGGATCTTCGGGCCCTTGGTGTGCGCGGCGATTTCGCCGGACACCGCGACCTCGGCAAGCTTTGCCGCGTCGGTCACCAGGTCGTCACCGTCGACGAGGAGCACCGCGGTGAGCTTCACCGCGTCACCGGGGGCACCGGTGAGCTTCTCGACCTCGATCACGTCGCCCTCGGCGACCTTGTACTGCTTGCCGCCGGTCTTGACGATCGCGTACATCGGAGGCGGACTCCCTGTCGTTGAGGCTGCTGGCGGTCGTCCCCGCAGCGGCTCGCCGGGTAGCAGTGCACGGCGGCGCGGGCACACGGGAACTCGGCACACCAAAGGTGGGCCGCAGGCAAGAGTACGCCATTGCCGGCCCGGACCCCAAACCGGCCCGCCCTGGTCAGCGCGCGCAGAGCCGGTCGAGGCGCTGCTGAAGCCGGCCGGGTTCGCCGTCGTCGATCGACCCGACGTCGACCCCGCGCGCGCGAACCTCGGCCCGACTCCGGTGAGCAGGGTCGTGAGCTGCGGATCGTCGGCCCACTCCGAGCGCCCCCGCCGCACGGTCCGTCAGTCGACCAGCGCCGCCCCGGCCCGCCGCCGGGCAGCCCTCGGTCGTACGGCCGTCCCCGGCGCCCACCGCCGCGAACGGCGGGTCCCGCTCCGGCAGGTCCACACGGCAGCGGGGCCGGCGGGCCGCCTGCGCGGCGGTGCGAACCTGGGTGGTGTCGCCAGCTGACCGCAACGGCAAGGTCCCTCCCCCGGGCACTGTGCCGGGAGAGGGACCTTGTCAACGCACGTGGCCGGTCAGTGCTCAGGGGCGGGTCCGCCGACGGGCGCCACCCCGACGCGACCGACGACGGCCGCCACCGCCGTCGGTGCTCTCCTCGTCGCCCTCACCGTCAGCGAGCGCGTCCGGGTCGTCCGCCGCGGCCAGCCGAGCCGACTCGCCCTGTTGGGCGTCGGAGATCGCCGGCGCGGCCGGGGTGTCCGACTCGTAGCGGGACAGGTCGTAGCCCATGGTGTCCTGGTAGTCGGCGTCCGGTTCAGGGCTGGAATCGGTGTCGACGACCTCGACCACGGTCCGCTCGGCCGCCGCCGGGGCGTTCTTGCGGGCCCGCCGGCGGGACGACGTGGCGCCCTGCTCGGCCGCCGGAGCGGGAGCCACCGACGCGGCGACCGCCTTGACCTTCTCTCCCGCACCGGCGGGGCGCGGCTTCTCCGGCACCGGCTCGGTGTGGATGATGACGCCCCGGCCCTTGCAGCACTCGCAGGTCTCGCTGAACGCCTCCAGCAGGCCCGCGCCGATCCGCTTCCGGGTCATCTGCACCAGACCGAGCGAGGTGATCTCGGTGACCTGGTGCTTGGTGCGGTCCCGGCCCAGGCACTCGGTGAGCCGACGCAGCACCAGCTCACGGTTCGACTCCAGCACCATGTCGATGAAGTCGATCACCACGATGCCGCCGATGTCGCGCAGCCGGAGCTGACGGACGATCTCCTCCGCCGCCTCCAGGTTGTTGCGGGTGACGGTCTCCTCCAGGTTGCCCCCGGAGCCGGTGTACTTGCCGGTGTTGACGTCGACGACAGTCATCGCCTCGGTGCGGTCGATCACCAGCGAGCCACCGGAGGGCAGGAAGACCTTGCGGTCCAGGCCCTTGATGATCTGCTCGTCGATCCGGTACTCGGCGAAGACGTCACTCGTGCCGACGTGCCGGCGGACCCGGTCGACCAGGTCAGGAGAAACGTGCGACAGGTACGACTCGACCATGTCGTACGACTGCTCGCCCTCGATCACCAGCTCGCGGAAGTCCTCGTTGAACAGGTCCCGGACCACCCGGATGACCAGGTCGGGCTCCCCGTAGAGCAGCACCGGAGCACCACCCTCGGCGGCCTTGGCCTGGATGTCCTCCCACTGCGCCTGGAGCCGCTTGACGTCACGGGCCAGCTCGTCCTCGGTGGCGCCCTCGGCGGCCGTCCGGACGATCACGCCCGCGCCGTCCGGGACCAGCTTCTTGAGCACGTCCCGCAGCCGCTTACGCTCGTTGTCCGGCAGCTTGCGGCTGATCCCGGAGGCGTTGCCGTTGGGTACGTAGACCAGGTGCCGACCCGAGAGCGCGATGTGGCTGGTCAGCCGTGCGCCCTTGTGCCCGATCGGGTCCTTGGTGACCTGGACCAGCACCGAGTCGCCGGAGCGCAGCGCCTGCTCGATCGAGCGGGCCCGCCCCTCCAGCCCGGAGGTGTCCCAGTTGACCTCACCGGCGTACAGCACCGCGTTGCGGCCCCGGCCGACGTCGACGAACGCGGCCTCCATGCTCGGCAGCACGTTCTGCACCTTGCCGAGGTACACGTTGCCGGCCATGGTCGCGGAAGAGTTGCGGGTGACGTAGTGCTCGACCAGCACCCCGTCCTCCAGAACGGCGATCTGGGTACGGTCACCGCGCTGGCGGACCGCCATCACCCGGTCGACGGCCTCCCGGCGCGCCAGGAACTCCGACTCGCTGAGGATCGGCGGGCGGGTACGGCGCTGCTCCCGGCCGTCGCGGCGGCGCTGGCGCTTGGCCTCCAGCCGGGTCGAGCCGGACACACCCTGCACCTCGTCGACGGTGCGGCGCGGCTCGCGGATCTTCACCACGGTGGGCACGCCGTCGTCCGCGGCGCCCTCGGTGTCACCGGCGCCACGACGGCGGCGACGACGGCGACGACGGGTCAGGCCGTCCCCGCCCTCGGACTCCTCGTCCTCGTCACCCTCGGTCTCGGCCTCGGCGGTCTCTTCCTCGTCGGTCTGTGCCGCCTCCTCGGACTCCTCGTCCTCGGCGTCGTCGGCCCCGCCCTTGCCCCGGCCGCGACCCCGACGACCACGCCGGCGGCGACGGCGCGCGGCGGCGCTGTCCTCGTCGTCCTCATCCGCCTCGGTGGCCTCGTCGGCCTCCTCGGTCGGCTCCTCTTCGGCCTCGATCGCCTCGATCGGCTCCACCGGCTCGACCTCGCGGCGGCCACGTCGACGGCGACGGGACGGCTCGGCGGCTTCCTCGACGGCCGGCTCCTCGGCCGCCGCGGCGGGCTCCACCGGTCGGGTCACCGGCACCGCGTCCGGCTGGGGTGCCATGAACAGCACTGTGGGCGCGGAGAGCGCAGCCCGGCGACGACGGGTACGCGGCTGCTCCGGCTCGATCTCGGCGGGCTCGTTCGGCTCGTCCGTCACACCGGACACGGCCACGCCCGGTGCCACGTCGCCGGCGCGCTCCTGCGGGCCACTGCTCCAGGCCAGCTCGGCGGCGGACGTGCTCGGGAGGGCCGGGGAGTCGGTCAACTCGGCCTCGGCCTCGCGCAGGTCGGACTCCGCCGGCTCCTCGACGACCGGCTCTCCGACGGCCGGCTCCTCGACGGCGGCGGCCGGCTGCTCGGTGGCGGGCGGCTCCTCGACGGCGGCGGGCGTGGCCTTCTTGCGCCGGGTACGGGTCACCTTGACCGGCGGAACCACCTCGGCCGAGGCCGCCTCCGCGGAGGCGGCGACCAGCGGCTCCTCAGCGGTCGTCTCGACGGCGGTGGCCTTGCGGCGACGCCGGGGGGTCTTCGGAGCGACGTCCTGGTCGCCGGAGACCGGTGCGAAGACCTCCGCCTGCGGTGCTTCGGCACTGCCGGCACCACCGGTGGACGCCTCGACCGGGGCGTCGGTCTGCTCCGGCTGGTTGAGCGGGGCGGCCCGGCGACGGGTCGCCCGGGTGCGCCGCACCGGCGCGGCCGGCTCGGCGGCCTCGGGAGCGCTCTGGGCGCCGGCTGGTTCCACCGAGGCCGAACCGACCTCGGTGGTGGGGGGCGCGACAGCGGCGCCGTCGGCAGTGCTGCTCTGGTCGGCGGTCTCGCCGGCCGGCTGTGAACCGGTCCGTTCGCCGCCCTCGGGCTCGTTCTCGAGCATGGACGTTCTCCAGTTCTGGCTACCCCGGGCGCGGGTGAGCGCTGCCACGCAGGGTCGCCGCAAAAGTGTTTCCGCCGGGCGCGCGTGGTGCGCGACCGCCGAAGTCTGCCTGCCAGAGCACGGACCGTCGGTCAGTGCCCAACGATGGCTGCCCCGTCGCGGTCCGCATCCAACGGATCCACGATCGCACCCTGCGCGGTCAACGTGCCCTGAGCCAGCCGGGTCACCCTCGGCGAAACCGGCGGCTCCAGGTCGGCCACCACGCGGAGGCCGGAAAGGACGTCATCGGGCCGTACGGACGGGGTGACCTGCCGCACGACCAGTTCGAGTATCGCACACGGTACGGCCGGCGCCCCGGAAGGCGTCGGCGTAGGCAGTTGGACATCGATCGATATCACGGCGGCGCGGGCGTCGAAAGTACGTCGCCCCTGCTTGGTCATCCGCTCGACCAGCACCTCCTCGGCCGCGACGAAGGCGTCCACGGCGGCGCGCAGCACCGCCGGGTCGACCTCGGGCAACTCGATGTACCAGCGCGACGCCTCGATCCGCTCCGGCAGGTTGCCGCCCTCGGCGATCACAGCGTCCAGGACGTCCAGCCCCGGCGAGAGCGCGGCGTCCAACGCGGCGCGCAGCGCCTCCGGGTCGACAGCGGCCTGCAGGGCGATCTCCAGGTACTCCGCCTCGCTGGCCACCCCGGTGGGCGCGGCGCTGGCGTAGGAGATCTTCGGGTGCGGGTGGAAACCCTGCGAGAAGGCGACCGGCACGGCGGCCCGGCGTAGCGCGCGCTCGAACGCCCGGGCGAAGTCCCGGTGCGAGGTGAATCGCAGCGGCCCGCGCTTGGCGTACCGGATGCGGACGCGCTGGACGACCGGTGCCTGGCCGCCCTCGGGTTGAGGCTTCTTGGCGATCGTGGGCTCCTCGGGTGTACCTGCGTGTCCGCCCATCCTGGCGCAGAGCCCGTGGCGGTACGCAGCCGGGGCAGCCGAATGGCCCCGGCAGACGGGTGCAAACCGGTCAGCAGGGGCGCGACCACCCGGTGCGAATGCCGATGGCCGGCCGGTGACCCGGAGGTCACCAGCCGGCCATCACGATCGGGACCGGTTACCGCTCTGTCGGCGGGACCGGCGGTGGCCCGCCCGGCGGGCCGTAACCGGACGGCGGGCCGTAGCCGGGAGGAGGTGCGTAGCCGGAGGGCTGGCCGTGGCCGGGTGGCGGCGGGTAGCCGGGAGGAGGTGCGTAGCCGGGTGACGGGGCGTAGTACGCGTCCGGCGACGGAGGTGCGCCAGGGGTCACCCGGTCGAGCACCTCGTCCGGGATCTGGGCTGCTCGGGCCGCCTCCCGCCGGTAGCGCCGCCGGTTCCAGATGAGGAACACCGCCAGCCCCAGCAGCAACACCAGCACCACGGCGATGCCGATGCCCACCACCATCACCTGCTGGTCGGTCGGACCACCGCGGTCACCGTGCTGGGTGACGTCGAACTCCTCGTCCGCACCCCCGGTACGGGCCGGGCCGCCGGTGCCGGCCGGGTCCGGATCGGTCGCGGCGGCCGGACCGAGCAGCGGGTTGCTGGTGACCGGCGGCACGTTGGCGGTCAGCGCCTTCATCGGGTCGATCACCCCGAAGCCGTACTGCGGATCCCGTCCGGACGGGCCGGCGTCCCGGGCGGTCCGGATGATCCGGTTGATCACGCTCGGAGCGCTGAGGTCCGGGTACTTTGCCCGGATCAGCGCGGCCAGGCCGGAGACGATCGCGCTGGAATCGGAGGTCCCGTCGCCCCAGCCGTAGCCCGCCTCGTTGGTGATGTTGTAGACGCTGTCGCCCGGAGCGGCGACCACCGCCTCCGGCCCCCGGACGGAGCCGGACCAGAACTTGCCACCCTTTGTCGTCCCGGTCACGGCGATCACGCCCGGGGTATTCGCCGGGCTGCTCACTGTGTTTCTGCCGTTGGCGGTGTTGCCGGCGGAGCCGACCACGACGACGTCATGGTCCAGCGCGTACTTGATCGCGCTCGCCTCTTGAGGGCTGGCCATGCCCGGGCCACCGAAGGACATGTTGATCACCTTGGCGCCGCCGTCGACGGCCATCCGGATGCCGAGGGCGACCGCGGCCTCGCTGTTGCTCCCGGTGCCCTTGCGCAGCTTGATGGGCAGGACCTTCGCGCCGGGAGCGATGCCGTCCACACCGTCGGAGCCACCCTTCGCCGCGATGATGCCGGCGATGTGCGTGCCGTGCCCGTCCTCGTCGGCCCGGCCGTCGCCGGCCGCGCCGTAGCTGCGACCACCCGCAAGCACCTGGCCACGCAGGTCGGGGTGGCTGGCCTCGACGCCACTGTCGAGCACGGCCACGACCACGCCCCGCCCGGTCGAGACCTTGTGCACCTGGTCGATCCGCAGCTCGTCCAGATACCACTGCTCGGCCCGCCGGGGCGCGGCGGCCGCCGGCTGGGCGACCCCCGCCACCAGGAACCCCGCCAGCAGACAGGCGACTACCGGCCGGAGGCTTCCGACGTTCACCCTCATCCGTCCATCCTCACCGAAGGACGCCCGGGGACGCCCCGTCACCGGGGCCCCACGGATCGTCGTCCTCAGTCAACCACGACGAGTGCTCGGAGCCGCCGCCACCGCCGTGTCCGGCGCCGCCCGCGCCGCCCATCATGCCGCCGCCCATCATTCCGGCGCCGCCGATGCCCGCACCACGCGCGCCGCTCGCCATCCCGGCACCACCAGGGCCAGCGGCAGCGGCAGCGCGCAGCGCGTTCGCGGCGCTCGTCATCGGCGGCAGCTTTCCGTTGCCGCCACCCACCATGCCGGGGATGCCGCCCACGCCGATGCCACCGCCCGCGCCGATGCCACCACCGGCACCGATCCCGCCGGCCGACCCGACGCCGGCACCGCCGCCACCGAACCCGCCGCCGGCGCCACCGAGGCCGGCGCTGCCGACCCCGCCGCCACCGATGCCACCGCCCAGGCCGCTGACGCCGCTCGGACTGGCGCCGGCCAGACCGCTGCTGTAGCCAGCGTCGCTGCCCGGGTAGCTGGAACCGGTCGACGGGGAGGTGAGCTGACCGGTGCCGCCGGTGGGTGAGCCCTCGCCGATCCCGCCCGGCGTGGTCGGGGAGAACGGGCCGACGGTGGACGTCGGGCCGCCCGTTTCGCCGATGCCCGGCGGCCTGCTGCCGATGGTGGGGCCACCACCGATATCGGGCTTCCCGCTGAAATCCCCACCACCGATGTCGGGTCGCCCGGTTGGCGGAATCCGGGTGTCACGCCTGATGTCGTTCTCGTCGTCACGCGGAGGATCACCGATGCCTGTCGGCGGGACCACTGTCAGCTTGGGACGCTCCGTGTAGACCGCCTGGGGCAGCGGCGCCATCGCGGTGTTCGCCGCCTGCTGGTTGTCCCGGTACCAGTTGTCCAGGTGGGACTTGGTGTCCCACCAGCCGCCCCGCTTCTGGTCACCGGCCTGACCGTCGACCTTCATCGTCGCTTCCAGGTCGTCGGCCTTGTCCCGGAACGCGCCGTCGGCGTACGAGGCGGGATTGTTCTGGTAGTCCTGACGCAGGGCGGCGAGGAACCCCGACGAACTCTCGCCGTCGCGGGCGTCGTCGAGCTCGGTGCCGTTGGGCAGGCTCCACTCGTTGAAGCCGAAGTCGTCCATCAGCGGGATCGGGATCGTGGAGACCGACTTGCGGATGTCGCCCTCGATCCGCGTCAACGCGCCACTGACGTTCGTCGCGTCGGTGATCAGATCCTCGATCTGCTTGCCGATCTTGCCCAGGTGCTCGCGGTACGCGTCGCCACCGCTGCCCTTCCAACCGGCGAGCATCCCGGGCAGACCGCCGACGTTGGGGCGTTCCTGACCTGTCGCGACCGGGCCGACGAACGACCGACCGACGAGCGCGTCGCGCAGCTGTTGCAGGCCGCTGGAGAGATTGCTCCAGCCCGCTCCGACCGAACCGACCGTTTCCGGGTCCGCGGAGAGCGTCACCTCGCGGACGCACCGCTCCCAGGTTCCTCCAGCCATGACGTCCCCCTCAGGCCGTGTACGGGTAGGTGGGTGCGCCGCTGGCAGTGGGCGGCGGCGACGCCGACTCCAGCAGCCGCTCGATCTCCTTGCCGTTGGCGCCGTTACGCGCCTCGGTGTCGCGGAACGCCTTGGCGATCTCCTCGGTGCCCTCCTTCAGCGCGGCGAGCTTCTGGGAGAGCGTCGTGAGGTGCGCTTCCATGTTCGCAGTGGAGGTCTCCAGGGCCCGCCACTGCATGACGGCGTCCTCGTACGCGCCGAACGGGGTGCCGTTCGGGACGGTCTGGGCGTTGTTGCTGTCGCCCTTCATCCGCGTCTTGATGCGTTCCATCTCGTATTTGATGGTGTCGTCGACGTACTGCCTGAGCCGCTCGACGTACGCTGCGGCGGCGTCCAGGTCCTCGACGCTGACGTGCAGATCGCCGATGCTCGGCGGCGGGATGCTCCCCATGCGATTCCTCCCCCGTCCCCGACCCGCCGGGTCGGTCCATGTCAGACGCAGCGTATCGAGTCTGACCTAGGCGGGGCAGCCCCAGCCACCACCACGTGGTACAGATGACGGCCGATCCCGGTGGGTCCGGTGCGGGCGACAGCGCGGCGAGGCCCTGACAACGCCAACGGGCCCGCGAGACGTGGGCCCGTTGGAAAACATGTCGGATGTGGAGGGTGGTCGGGCGCCGCCAGCCGGCGGCAGCCTGGTCAGGGGTGCGAGTGGCCCGACGGAACCTTCATGCCGTTGCCGCCCAGCGGCGTGAGCGGCAGCAGCTTCTTGCCGGTGGGGCCGATCTGGATCTCGGTGTCCATCGACGGGCAGACGCCGCAGTCGAAGCAGGGCGTCCACCGGCAGTCGTCCTGCTCGAACCCGCTCACCGAGTCCTGCCAGTCCTGCCAGAGCCAGTCCTTGTCCAGGCCCGAGTCGAGGTGGTCCCAGGGCAGGACCTCCAGCTCGTCGCGCTGACGGGTGGTGAACCAGTCGAGGTCCACCCCGTACGCGGGCAGCGTCTCGGCCGCCGCGTCCACCCACCGCTGGTACGAGAAGTGCTCGCTCCACCCGTCGAACCGGCCGCCGTTCTCCCAGACCTTGCGGATGACCGAGCCGACCCGGCGGTCACCTCTGGAGAGCAGCCCTTCGATGAGGGACGGCTCGCCGTCGTGGTAGCGGTAGCCAATGGCCCGGCCCAGCGAGCGGTCCGCGTTGATGGCCTGCTTGAGGATCTTGAGCCGGTGGTCGATGACCTCCGGACGGTCCATCGCCGCCCACTGGAACGGGGTGTGCGGCTTCGGCACGAACCCGCCGATCGAGACCGTGCAGCGGATGTCCTTGGAGCCGGTCGCGGCGCGGCCGGCCCTGATCACCTCGTGGGCCATCTCCGCGATCTCGAGGACGTCCTCGTCGGTCTCGGTGGGCAGGCCGCACATGAAGTAGAGCTTCACCTGTCGCCAGCCGTTGGTGTACGCGGTGACGACTGTCCGGATCAGGTCTTCCTTCGACACCATCTTGTTGATGACCTTGCGGATCCGCTCCGACCCGCCCTCCGGGGCGAAGGTCAGGCCGGTACGCCGACCATTGCGGGACAGCTCCTGCGCGAGGTCGATGTTGAAGGCGTCCACCCGGGTCGACGGCAGCGACAGCGAGACGTTCGTGCCCTCGTACTGCTGGGCGAGGCCGGAGCACATGTCGCCGATCTCGGAGTGGTCCGCCGAGGAGAGCGACAGCAGGCCGACCTCGGAGAAGCCGGAGAACTCCAGACCCTCGCGGACCATCTGCCCGACAGTGGTGATCGACCGCTCCCGCACCGGCCGGGTGATCATCCCGGCCTGGCAGAACCGGCAACCCCGGGTGCAGCCCCGGAAGATCTCCACCGCGTACCGCTCGTGCACCGTCTCGGCCAGCGGCACGAGGGGCTTCTTCGGGTACGGCCAGGCGTCCAGGTCCATCGTCGTGCGCTTGTGCACCCGGAACGGCACGTCCGCCCGGTTCGGCACGACCCGCTGGATCCGGCCGTCGGGCAGGTAGTCGACGTCGTAGAAGCGCGGCACGTAGACGCTCTCGGTGCGGGCCAGCCGCAGCAGCAGCTCGTCGCGGCCACCCGGGGAGCCCTCGGCCTTCCACTCCCGGACGATCGCGGTGATCTCCAGGACCGCCTCCTCACCGTCGCCGAGCACCGCGGCGTCGATGAAGTCGGCGATCGGCTCCGGGTTGAACGCGGCGTGCCCACCGGCCACGATCACCGGGTCGGCGTCGGTGCGGTCGGCGGACAGCATCGGGATGCCGGCCAGGTCGATCGCGGTGAGCATGTTGGTGTAGCCCAGCTCGGTGGAGAAGGAGATGCCGAACACGTCGAAGCCGCGCACCGACCGGTGCGCGTCGACGGTGAACTGCGGCACGCCGTGCGTGCGCATCAGCGTCTCCAGGTCCGGCCAGACCGCGTACGTCCGCTCGGCGAGGGTGTCGGGCAGTTCGTTGAGCACCTCGTAGAGGATCTGCACGCCCTGGTTGGGCAGGCCCACCTCGTACGCGTCGGGATACATCAGCGCCCAGCGCACGGTGGCGGCGTCCCAGTCCTTCGTGACCGCACCCAACTCGCCACCGACGTACTGGATGGGCTTGGAGACCTGGGGCAGCAGCGGCTCGAGCTGGGACCACACGGAATTGGTCGCGGCCGCGCGCGGCGTCGTGGACGGGGCACTCATGATGCCCAAGGGTACGCGTTCGCCCGGCGCGGATCGCGCGCACGCCCGATCGGCGGTGGTGGCGGCGCGGTACTAACCTCGGATCGGCGCGAGAGGAGATTGCCGCGATGCCGGACCCCCAGCCGGGAGCACGGCCGGCCGACGGGAGCACCCCGGGCACCGAGCCGGAGCGGGACCCGGCGGTCGCCGACGAGCCGACCTCCCCACCCGTACCCCGGACCCAGCCGGACCGCTCGGAACAGCCGGACCCCTCGGACCAGCCGGACAAGCCGAAACCACCGACCCAGCCGGACCCCCCGGACCCCTCGGGCCAGCCGGACCCGCCGGACGAGCCGGAACCTGCCGCCACCGCGGAGGTCCCGGCGCCCAGGTGGAGCGGTTCGGCTCCGGTGCCGCCGCCGCTGCCCCGCCGGGCCGCCTGGGGCGAGTCGGCCGAGCCGACCCCTGTCCCGCCGGTCTCCGTCGGGCCGCCCGAGCACCAGACGCCCGTCGACCCGTGGGCCGGCGTGGACACCGGCGGCTGGGACCTGCCCTCCGCCGAGCTGCCGCCGCTGCCACCGACGTTGTCGTACCCGGCGCCGCCGGAGACCCGGCAGTGGTCCTCCGGGCCGCCCGCTCCCCCGGTCGGGCCGTATCCGGTGTCGCCGTCGGCCCCGATCGCACCGCGGGCCGTCGGACCTGTGGCGCCGCCGCCGGCCGCCCCGAGCGCGCCGCGAGCCGCCGGACCCATGGTGCCGGCCCGACCGATGTCGCCACCCGCGCCGCCGAAGGTGCCCAAGCAGCGCCGGGGCAAGCGGTTCACCGCGTCACCGCCCGCCCCGCCGCCGGGCTGGCAGGCGCCCAAGGGGTACGTGCCGGTCCCGGTCCGCCGACGACGCCGCTGGCCGTGGCTGCTGCTGCTCACGCTGGCCTGCTGCTGTGGCTGCCCCGCCTACTACGGGTTCCCGATCTCGGCCCAGTACCCGGCGCGGGCGGCACTGCCCGTCCAGGTGAACGACCTCAGCCTGCGCCAGGACAACCGCAGCACCGAGACCGCCAAGAAGTTGGAGAACGAGGTACGCAAGGAACACTGGCTGGCCGAGGACACCTTCGCCGGCGTCTACGCCACGACGAGCGGCAAGCGGGTGACGGTCTTCGGCGGCACCGGCTTCCGGTTCAGTCCGGAGTCGGACGCGGAGGCCGAGATCAGCCGGCTCACCGATCGGTACGCGCTGAGCGCCCCGGAGAGCGTGGACACCGGTGTCCGGGGCCGGCACGAACGATGCGCTGTGGGTAGCGCCGACGGCAGTGACGTGGTGGTCTGCACGTCGGTCGACCACGGCAGCATCGCCACCGGCGTGTTCACCCGACTCTCGGTGGCCGACAGCGCCGACCTGCTGGCCAGCCTGCGCGCCCAGATCGTCCAGCCCGAACGGGGCTGAGCCGCGCCCTCAGGCGTCGCGGGTCGGGTCCGGGTGGGCCCGCGGCGGGGCGTAGCGCGGCACGTACTCCTGGCCGGTGAGCTTCTGGATCTCACTCATCAGCTCGTCGGTCATCTGCCGTAGCGAGGTGCGATCGTCCGGCCGGCCGGTGAAGTCCAGCGGCTTGCCGAACCGGACCGTGATCTTGGCAGCGCCCGGCCGGGGCACCCGGGCGCCGATCGGCTGCGCCTTGTCCGTACCGATCATGCCGACCGGGATGATCGGCACGCCGGCCGAGATGGCCAGCCGGGCCGCGCCGGTACGCCCCCGGTAGAGCTTGCCGTCCGGCGAGCGGGTGCCCTCCGGGTAGACCACCACCAGGTCACCGCCCTTGAGCGCCGGGATCGCCGCGTCGAACGCGGACAGCGCCGCCCGACCGCCGGCCCGCTCGACCGGGATCGCGCCCAGGCCGGTGAGCACGAACTTGGAGATCGCGCCCTTCACGCCGGCGCCCTTGAAGTACTCCGACTTCGCCCAGAACGCCAGGTGCCGGGGCACGACGGTGCCGAGGAACAGCTCGTCGGCCACCGAGAGATGGTTGCCGGCGAAGATCGCGCCGCCGGTCTCCGGCACGTGTTCCAGACCCTCCACGGTCGGGCGGAACGCCACCCGCAGCGTGGGCGCCACGGTCAGCTTGCCGATGGTGTAGAGCAGGGGCACTGGTCCTCCGGCAGATGAGGTGCGAGCGGGCGGTGTCACGGTAGCGGACGCCGCCACACCCCGCAGACGGAGGTGCGGCGGCGTCCGCCCCGCGTGCTACGACCGGCGGACGGTGACCGTGACCCGCTCGCCCTCGCCGACCTCGCCGGCGAAGCCGTCGAGGCCCTCGGCGAAGTCCACCGAGTCGGCCAGGACCTCGCCGGCCACGAAGTCGAGGTACCCCGCCACCGCCGCGCGTACCTCGTCGGACGCCGACACCGACACCACGATCCGGTCCGAGACGTCCAGGTCGGCGTCCCGGCGGGCCTGCTGCACCACCCGCACCACGTCGCGGGCCAGCCCCTCGGCGGCCAGCTCCGGGGTGACGTCGGTGTCCAGCACCACCACGCCCTCGCCGCCGGGCAGCGGGGCGGAGTGCTCGGCGTCGGCCGCGATCAGGCGCAGCTCGTACTCGCCCTCGGCGAGGGTGACACCGGCGGCCACCGGGGCGCCGTCGACCAGCTCCCAGTCACCGGCCTTGACCGCCTTGATCACCTGCTGCACCTGCTTGCCGACGCGCGGGCCGAGGGCCCGGGGCACCACCGTCAACACCTGCTCGCAGTACGCGGACAGCTCCGCGCTGAACTCCACCGTCTTCACGTTGACCTCGTCGGCGACCAGGTCGGCGAACGGGCGCAACTGCTCCGCCGCCGGCGAGGCCACTGTCAGCGTCGACAGCGGCAGGCGCACCCGCAGCCCCTTGGCCTTGCGCAGCGACAGCGCCGCCGAGGCGACCGCCCGCACGTTGTCCATCGCGGCGACGAGGTCGTGGTCGGCCGGGAACTCCTCCGCCGAGGGCCAGTCGGTCAGGTGCACCGACCGCTCACCGGTGAGCCCACGCCAGATCTCCTCCGCGGTCAGCGGCGCGAGCGGCGCCACCACCCGGCAGAGCGTCTCCAGCACCGTCGACAGGGTGTCGAACGCGTCGGCGTCACCGGACCAGAACCGGTCCCGGGACCGGCGCACGTACCAGTTGGTCAGCGCGTCCAGGTAGGACCGGACGGTGGCGCAGGCGCCGGAGATGTCGTAGGCGTCCATCTGCGCGCCGACCGTCGACACCAGCTCGTTCGTCTTCGCCAGGATGTACCTGTCGAGCAGATGGGTGGAGTCGGTGCGCCGCCGCGCCTGATACCCGTCAGCGTTGGCGTAGAGCGTGAAGAAGTACCAGACGTTCCACAGCGGCAGCAGCACCTGGCGTACCGCGTCGCGGATCAGCGTCTCGGTCACCGCCATGTCCCCGCCGCGCAGCACCGGCGACGACATCAGCATCCAGCGCATCGCGTCCGAGCCGTACGAGTCGAAGACGTGGTAGACGTCCGGGTAGTTGCGCAGGCTCTTGGACATCTTGCGCCCGTCCGAGCCGAGCAGGATGCCGTGGCTCAGGCAGTTGCGGAACGCCGGCCGGTCGAACAGCGCGGTGGCCAGCACGTGCATCGTGTAGAACCAGCCGCGGGTCTGCCCGATGTACTCGACGATGAAGTCACCCGGGTAGTGGTGCTCGAACCAGTCCGCGTTCTCGAACGGGTAGTGCACCTGGGCGAACGGCATCGAACCGGACTCGAACCAGCAGTCCAGCACCTCCGGCACCCGGCGCATCATCGACTGACCGCTCGGGTCGTCCGGGTTGGGGCGGACCAGGTCGTCCACTTCGGGCCGGTGCAGGTCGGTCAGGCGTACGCCGAAGTCCCGCTCGATGTCGGCGAGGGAGCCGTAGACGTCCAGGCGCGGGTAGTTCGGGTCGTCGGACTTCCACACCGGGATCGGCGAGCCCCAGAACCGGTTACGGCTGATCGACCAGTCCCGGGCGTTGGCCAGCCACTTGCCGAACGAGCCGTCCTTGATGTGCGCCGGCGTCCAGTTGATCTCCTGGTTCAGCTCGACCATCCGGTCCCGGAACTTCGTCACGGCGACGAACCACGACGAGACCGCCTTGTAGACCAGCGGGGTGTCACAGCGCCAGCAGTGCGGGTACGAGTGGGTGTAGGTGTCCTGCTTGAGCACCACCCCCCGGTCCTTCAGCTCCCGGATCACCGGCTTGTTGACGTCGAAGACCTGCTCACCCTGGTACGGCGGAACCAGCGCGGTGAAGCGGGTGTGGTCGTCCACGGTGACGATGGTGGGGATGCCGGCGGCGTTGCAGACGTTCTGGTCGTCCTCACCGAAGGCCGGGGCCAGGTGCACGATCCCGGTGCCGTCCTCGGTGGTGACGAACTCCGCGCCGAGCACCTGGTAGGCGTTCTCCCCGGCCTGCTCGACGAGGAAGTCGAACAGCGGCGTGTAGCGGCGTCCGACCAGGTCCCGGCCGTACACGGTGCCGACCTGCTCGAACCCGTCCAGTTCCTTGGCGTACGCGGCCAGCCGCGCCGCCCCGACCACGAACCGCTCGCCCTCGCGCTCCAGGACCGCGTACTCGATGTCCGGGCCGACGGCGAGCGCCAGGTTCGACGGCAGGGTCCACGGCGTGGTGGTCCAGACGCCCAGCTTGACCGGCCCGCGCACCAGCTCCGGGGCGGACTCGTCGGCGGTCAGCTCGAACCACACCGACAGGGTGGGGTCGTGCCGGTCCCGGTAGACGTCGTCCATCCGGGTCTCTGTGTTCGACAGCGGCGTCTCGCAGCGCCAGCAGTACGCCAGCACCCGGAAACCCTCGTAGATCAGACCCTTGTCGTGCAGGGTCTTGAAGGCCCACATGACGCTCTCCATGTAGTCCAGGTCGAGGGTCTTGTAGTCGTTGGTGAAGTCGACCCAGCGGGCCTGCCGGTTGATGTACCGCTCCCAGTCCTGGGTGAACTCCAGCACCGAGGTCCGGCAGGCCTCGTTGAACCGGGCCACGCCCAGGTCGATGATCTCCGCCTTGCTGGTGATGCCGAGCTGCTTCTCGGCCACCACCTCGGCGGGCAGGCCGTGGCAGTCCCACCCGAAGCGCCGCTCGACGTGCCGGCCGCGCATGGTCTGGTAGCGCGGCACCACGTCCTTGACGTAGCCGGTGAAGAGGTGACCGTAGTGCGGCAGACCGTTGGCGAAGGGCGGGCCGTCGTAGAAGACGTACTCGTTCTTACCGTCGGTGCCGGCGGGACGGGCCTCGACGCTGGCCTCGAAGGTCTTGTCGGCCGTCCAGTGCTCCAGCACCCGGCGCTCGACCGCGGGCAGGTCCGGGCTCGCCGGCACACCGGCGGCGGTCGGGTCGTGCAACGGATAGGCCATCGGGGGTCGCTCTCCTCGCAGCTCACTCAACGTGGGTCTGCGAGGACGAACCGTCCGGGTACGCCGACGACGGCGCTCCCGGGTGGCCCGCGGTACCACCCCGCTTGGCGGTCAGGATCGACCGCCCGCTCATTGCCGGCTGTGACGGGCCGCACCCGTCCGGTTCTACTGGGCCGGTCGCCCGGCTGTTCTTCCGGAGGCTCACCGGTGATGGCCGGGTCATCGCCTTACGGTGCTCAACGATACAAGACCCGCACCCCACCCCACCGCCGAGTGACGCGCGCTCCGGCACCCTAGGCTGACCGGGTGATCCGGATCGAGTTGGACGAGCCGACCCTGTCCCGCACCCGGATCGCCACCAGCCCGCTCTGGGAGGTGCTGACCAGCCTGTTCGTGCTGCACCGCCATCCGGTGCAGGCGCCCTGGCCGTACACCGCCTGGGCGCGGCACGCACGGCGGGTGCTCGACGAGGTGCCGGCGACCGCGCCGGCCCGGCTGCTGACCGTCGGCCTACCCGCACCGGACTTCCTCAGCCCGATCCCCACGTCGGCCGCGCCGACCCTGGCCGACCAGCTCGCCGAGCTGCGCGCGACGCCGGCTGAGGTGATCGCCGAGCAGATCCCCCACTACTACCAGCCGGACGACCTGCCGGAGTGGCTCCGCCCGTTCGTCACGGACCGGCGGGCCGCCCTGGAGCGACTCGCCGACGGCATCGAGGCGTACTGGGACGCGGCCATCGCACCGTGGTGGCCGGCGATGCAGGCGGCGCTGGACGAGGAGGTGCTGCACCGGGCCCGGGCGCTCGCCGCGTACGGTCCGGACGCGCTGCTGGCCGACCTGCACGAGCGGGTGCGCTGGGACAAGCCGGTGCTGACGCTGGTGAAGCCGTCGGAGCAGGAGTTCACGGCGGTGAACCAGCGGCTGCTGCTGATTCCCCTGGTCTTCGCGCAGGGAGCACTCATCTGCGCCACCGACCATCCGGAGATCATCGCCGTCTCCTACCAGGCGCGCGGGGCGGTGGTGCTCGCCGAGGGTGGGCCGACCTCGACGGCCCGGACGACACCGGTCACGGACCGGCTGGCGATGCTGGTCGGCCGAGGTCGTGCCCAGGTGCTGCGGGCGCTGGCGCGGCCAGCCACCACCGCTGGCCTCGCGGCCGCTCTGGGGCTCGCCCCGAGCACGGTGTCGGAGCAGCTCTCCGCGCTGCTGGCCGCCGGTGTGGTGCATCGTCGCCGGGTGGGCCGGCGGGTGTTGTACGGCCTGGAACCGGCCGGTCTGGCACTGGTACAGCTCGTCGGTGACGAGCCGGCGGACGCCTCGGCCTGAGCATTCGGCTCGATCCGAATCCGTTTCCCACCCGTCCCCGTCGCTCCTAGCCTGCGGATCACAGCGTCGTAAGGTCCAGGCGGTCCGCGGCGTCGACCTGACGGTCGGCAACGGGGAGCTGTTCGGCCTGCCCGGGCCGAACGGCGCTGGCAAGACCGGCACCCAACCATTGTTGATCAAGGAGTTGTCGCCCCGCTCGACGGCTCGGGGTCACGGGGAGGGTGGCGTTCCGGAGCGAGGCGGCGTCAGAGAGCCGCCTTGACGCGTTGTGTGCCGCTCCCCAGAATTCAGCGGGTGGCCACGATAAGTTACGCCGAATACCGAGCGATGCGCCGGTTTCCTGCCCTCGACGGGCTCCGTGCGATCGCCGCGGTGATCGTCGTCGCCTTCCACTTCGGGGGGCCGCGATGGACCTGGCTGTCCGGCTGGGTCGGCGTCCAACTGTTCTTCGTGCTCTCCGGCTTCCTGATCACCACGCTGATGCTGCGCGAGGAGGAGTCGCGGGGGCGGGTGTCGCTGCGGTCCTTCTACGTCCGGCGCATCTTCCGGATCCTGCCGGTCTACCTGGTGGTGCTCGCCGCGACGTACGCCCTCGCGCACCTCAACGGCGCCAGCGCGAGGCTGCGCGAGTCGATGCCGTTCTACCTGCTCATGGTCAACGAGTTCGCGCCGAACCAGGCGTTCCCGCACTCCTGGACGATCGCGATCGAGTGGAAGTTCTACCTGGTCTGGCCGCTGCTCGCCTTCGTGTTCGTCCGCACCGCGTTCCTACGCCGGATGGCGGTGACGCTGCTGGCCATCGCCGCTCTGGTCGCGCTGATCCCGTTCGAGAAGGACTGGCCCTACTGGCCGATCCACTACGTGTCGATCCTGGTGGGTTGCCTGCTGGCGGTCGTCATGCACCACCCCCGGGGGTACGCGCTGTTCCGGCCGTTGACCCATCCGGTGGCGTCCCTCGCCGTACTCGTCGGGTTCGTCGCCGTGCACCTGTCGCTGCCGTACTGGCCGCCCGCCGAGGACGGTCACTCGGAGTTGATGATCGGCGTTTACGCGGTGGCGGTGGCGGTGCTGCTCCCGGCCATGCTGGCCTCGGGCCTGCCGACGAAGCTGCTCTCCTGGCGACCGCTGGTGTTCGTGGGCGAACGCTCCTACTCGCTGTACCTGGTGCAGTACCTCGCCATGACGACGGTGATCGCGTTGGTCCCGTCGTACGCCGGGCACAGCACCCGGTTGTTCGTCGCCACCACGGTGGTCGGTCTGCTCGCCGCCGATCTGCTCTACCGCTGGGTGGAGCAGCCGATGATCGGGGTGGGACGCCGGTTCTCCGGCCGGGGAAAGGTGGTCCCCGCCACACCGGCCGCCACCCCGACGTCCCCCGCGCCGACGACCCCCGAGCCCTCCATGTCGGCCGACCCCAACGAGCGGACGGTGCCCGCCCTGCCGGCCCTCACTCCCGGCGGCGACCGCCGCTGATCATGAGGTTGGCGGACGGCAGGTTGCCCAGTCCGCCCCGCCAACCTCACGACCAACGAGCTGTGGTCAGGGGGCCGGGAGGGTGGTGCTCCACAGCGAGGCGCCGTCCCGGTCGCGCAGGTGGACCGTCAGGGCCTCGGACTCACCGTCGATGGTGACCTCACCGAAGTGCTGGAAGCCCTCCGCCGGAGACGTGTTGGCCACCGGCGGCGCGTGCACGAAGGCCGCCCGGGGCCCGAACGTGCCGTCCAACGCGTTCGGGCCGAACGCGCCGGCGTGCGCCGGGCCGGAGACGAACTCCCAGAACGGGGTGAAGTCGCCGACCGCCGCGCGGGACGGGTCGTAGTGGTGCGCGGCGGAGTAGTGCACATCGGCGGTGAGGAAGACCATGCCGGTCACCCCGGCCCGGTGGGTGGCCCGCAGCACCTCGGCGAACTCCAGCTCCCGACCCGCCGGCGCACCCGGGTCGCCCTGCGCGACACCCTCCTGCGCGCCCGGACCGTCCGGCACCACCACTCCGATCGGCAGGTCGTTGGCGATCACCTTCCAGGTCGCCGTGGAGCGCTTCAGCTCCCGGATCAGCCACTCCCGCTGCTGCCGGCCGAGCAGACCACGCTTCGGGTCGGCGTACGTGTTGCCGTCGTTCGGGTCCTTGTGGGTGCGCATGTCGAGCACGAACACGTCAAGCGACGGCCCGTACGACAGCCGCCGGTACATCGGCCCGTCGACCGGCACCGGTAGCCACTCGTTGAACGCCTGGCGGGCCCGCGCGGCGAGCACGTCCACCCGCCGCTCGGTGTAGCGCGGGTCGTCCAGGATCTCACCCGGGTACCAGTTGTTCAGGACCTCGTGGTCGTCCCACTGGTTGATCTGCGGCACCGCCGCGGCGAACTCCCGCAGGTGCTCGTCGAGCAGGTTGTAGGCGAACTGCCCGCGATACTCGGCCAGCGTCTCGGCGACCTTGCTCTTCTCCGGTGTGACCAGGTTGCGCCAGATCCGCCCGTCGGGCAGCGTCACCGACTCGACCAGCGGGCCGTCGGCGTACACCGTGTCGCCGCTGCACAGGAAGAAGTCCGGTCGGGCCTGCCGCATCGCCCGGAAGATCGACATGCCGCCGAAGTCGGGGGCGATGCCCCAGCCCTGCCCGACCACGTCGCCGGTCCAGACGAACTTCACGTCACGTCGGCGGTGCCGTCCCGGCGCGGTGGTCAGCGTCCCGGTCCGCGGCTCGCTGACCACTCCGTGCCGATCCAGGCTCTCCACCCGCACCCGGTAGTGCAGCCGCTCGGCGTCCGGCAGGCCCCGCAGCCGGACCTTCCCGGTGAAGTCGCCGTTCGGGGTGAGCACCGGACCGCGCAGCTGACGCGCCCCCCGGAAGTCCGGTCGTCGGCTCACCTCGACCAGCATCCGGCCCGGCCGGTCGGCCCGCGTCCAGACCAGCGCCGAGTCCGCGGTCACGTCGCCGCTCTGCACCCCGTGGGTGAGCACCGGGCGCGCCGCCGGGCGCCAGGCCGGGGCGGCGTTCGCGCCGGCACCGCCCAACAGCGCGCCGCCGGCGGCTCCGGCGCCGACCATCAGGCCGGTGCGCAGCAGGGTACGTCGATCAAGCTCGGTCATGCTTCCTCCCGATCATGGGTTGACCCCGTGGGTCTATCGGGCGGAGGTGACAGTGAGCGGCGGCCCGGGTGACGCGGACGCGAACGCCGGCCGTCGGTCGTCGGTCGGCCTGTCGCCCACCCGATCGCCGCGCCGGCATGAGCGGGGTCACAGTCCCGGTTGTCACGACGCGCCCGGCGCAACCGTCGTATGGGTGTCGGAACCGATCAGGAGGTAGTCGTGCAACGGATGAACCCGACCGAGGTCGTGCCGCAGGCGTACAAGGCCGTCCTCGGGTTGGAGAAGTACGTCCAGACGAACGTCGACCACACGGTGCTGGAGCTGGTGAAGCTCCGGGCGTCGATGATCAACGGGTGCGCGTACTGCGTGGACATGCACAGCCGGGACGCGCTCGCCGGCGGCGAATCGAGCCGGCGGCTGTTCGCGGTCGCCACCTGGCGCGAGTCGCCCTTCTTCGACGAGCGGGAACGGGCCGCGTTGGCCCTCACCGACGCGGTCACCCGGCTCGGCGAGCACGGGGTGCCGGACGAGGTGTGGGATGACGCCGCGAAGGTCTGGTCGGAGAAGGAACTGGCCGACCTGGTCATCGCGATTGCCACAATCAACGTGTGGAATCGGATCGGGGTGACGATGCGGCTGGAGCCTCCGGCCCAGGCGTGACCACCCGGGCGGCAGCAGAGGCGGCCGGTGCGCTCGAGGCGCACCGGCCGATGCTGCTTGGGCTCGCGTACCGGCTGCTCGGCAGCCTGCACGACGCGGAGGACGTGCTCCAGGAGGCGTACCTGCGCTGGCTGGGTGTGGACCGGGCACGGGTCGACGAGCCGCGCCGGTACCTGTCCCGGGTGGTCACCCGGTTGGCAGTGGACCGCCTACGCGCCCGGCAGGCGGCCCGCGAGACGTACGTGGGCACGTGGCTGCCCGAGCCGGTGCCGACCGCGCCCTCGCCGTTCGGGCCGTTGGACCGGGTGGAGCTGCGCGACTCGCTCTCCACCGCGTTGCTGCACGTCCTGGAGCGGCTCACCCCGCCGGAGCGGGCGGTGTACGTCCTGCACACGGCCTTCGACCTGCCGTACGCGGAGATCGCCGAGATCCTGGACCGGTCCGTCGCCGACTGCCGGCAGCTGTACCACCGGGCGACCGCCCGGGTACGCCAGGAGCAGCGCCGGTTCACCGCCAGCCGCCCGGAGCGGGACCGGCTGCTGAACGCGTTCCTCGCCGCCGCCCGCGACGGCGACCTGGCCACCCTCACCGACCTGGTGGCCGCCGACGCCACCGCCTGGAACGACGGCGGCGGGCGGGCCCGGGCCGCCCTCAACCCGGTCACCGGCGCGGACCGGATCGCCCGGTTCTACGCCGGGGTCTACGGCCCACGTCATCAGGTGACCATGGAGCCGATCGAACTCAACGCGGAACCCGCGGTGCTGGTCACCCGCGCGGACGGCAGCCGGTACACGCTGACCATCGCCGCGGCCGACGGTCGGATCACCGGGATCTACGTGATCGGCAACCCGGCGAAGGTGCCGGCGACCGGCTGAATTCGGGCGTCAATGGTGCCGGGGGCCCGTCAGTGGTGTCGGGCCCTCGGCCGGTGGGGCGTCAGCCCAGCTCGGGGAACCAGAGCGCGATCTCGCGCTTGGCGCTGTCCGTCGAGTCGGAGGCGTGCACGAGGTTCTCCCGGTTGGACAGCGACAGGTCACCGCGGATGGTGCCGGCGGCGGCCTTGCGCCCGTCGGTGGCCCCGACCAGCCCACGGACCACGTCGATGACCTGGTCGCCGGAGAGCACCAGGGCGACCAACGGGCCGCCGGTCATGAAGTCCTTCAGCGGCGGGTAGAACGCCTTGTCGACGTGCTCGGCGTAGTGCTCGTCGGCGAGCGCGGCGTCCATCGTCCGGTGCACCATCGCGTCGATCCGCAGCCCCTTGCGCTCGAAGCGGGAGAGGACCTCGCCGACCAGGCCGCGGCGAACCGCGTCGGGCTTGATCAGAACGAGGCTGCGCTCTTCCGGGCTGTTGCTGGACACGCTGGGTTCCTCCTGTACGCGCTTCACGCTCGGGGTCGGTACGGTCAGCCTAGCGACCCGGCCCCGGCGTCGGCGCGGCGGCCGGTCTTTCCCCCGGTGGCCGATCCGGCCTAGCCTGGTCCTGACCCCCGGGAGGTCCACTGTGGCGAATGGCGGGAACCGACCCATCGCGCCGGTACGCAAGCTGATCGGCGCGGTGCTGGGCACCGTTGCCACGTTCGTCGTCCTCTTCGGCCTGGGCATGACCAGTTGGGCCATCGTGGCTCTCGGGGTCGCCCTGCTGGTGCTGGCGATCGCGCTGGCGACCGTACGCGGCGGCGGGCGTACCTGGGTGGTCGGCGTCGGGCACGTGCACAGCGCCTCGGAACCACCCACCCAGTACGCGTTCGGCCGCTGCGAACTCCAACTGGTGATCGACGCCCCGGGTCTGCCGCCCCGGTCCAAGAAGATCATCGAGCCGAGGGTGCCGGTCTCCAAGTGGCCGTCGCTGGGCCAGACCCTGCCGATCCGGGTCGCGTTGGACGACCAGCGGCACGTCAAGGTCCTCTGGGACGAGGTGCCGACCCACGCCGAGACCGCCGCCGCCGTCGCCGACCTCCCGCCGGAGTTCGCCGACGCGGAGGCGATGGACGAGGTGCTGATCCAGCAGGACGCGCCGCCGTGGGCCGACCGCGCACCGGACGACGACTTCCGCGAGGACTTCCGTGACCCGGTCGGTGACCCGTTCCGGGACCCGCTCGGTGACCCTGTGCGCGCCGACCCGCTGCGCACCGACTCCCGGCGTGACGATCTCCGGCGTGACGACGCGGGCGTCGTGGCCGAGGAACGCGAGCCCGTGGTGATGCACCAGAGCCCGGGCGGCCCGGTGGTGTTGGAGGGCGTCGTCGTCGAACCGCAGGCCGGCGGGCTGCCACGGCGGGCCACCCCAGCCCCCCGCTCACCCGCCGAGGAGCGCTTCGACGAACCCGTCGCGGACCGGTTCGACGCCACGGATGACGACACTGTCATCCCGCCCTCCGACGACACCGTCGACCCGCCGGCGCAGCGCTTCGACCCGCCGCCCGCGCAGCGGTCCGGCCCCGGTGCGGCCGACCCGTTGGACCCGCTCGACCTTCCGCTGGACGATCCCTCCCCGGCCGGTGCCGCACCCGAGACGGTGACCGACGAGGAGTTCGACCGGGCGATCTTCGGGTTCGCCGCCGACTCGGCAGCGGATCCCGCCGCACCGATCAGCGGGGTGGGCCTCACCCTCCTGGTCACCGACCTGTCCCGGTCGCTCGGCTTCTACCGCGACGTGCTCGGCTTCAGCGAGGTCGACCAGGGCGCCCACAACGCCGTCCTCGCCTCCGGGGCGACCCGGATCGTGCTGCGCGAGGTGACCGGGGCGGCGCCCATCAGCCGCCGCCTCGTGCACGTCAACCTCGAGGTCAACGACATCGAGGCCGCGTACGAACGGTTGCGCGGGTCGGGCGTCCGCTTCACGTACGCGCCCCGGGTGGTCAACCGGGGCACCAAGCTGGAGGGCTGGGCGGCGGCCTTCCGTGACCCGGACGGCCACGGTGTCGCCCTCACCCAGTGGCGCGAACGCGCCGACGCCTGACCCGGCCCGCTCCCGCCTCCGGGCGTCGCCGACGGGTCGTCCTCAGCCGAGGATGACGCGGCGAACATGCAACGCGTACGCCCAGACCAGGGCGAAGATGATGCCCAGCCCGAGCAGCGACCAGTGCAGCAGACCGCCCAGCAGCAGCAGGCCCTGCAGCACGGTGCCGGCGTTCCAGGCCCACGGGCGGCGCATCATGCCGGCGAGCACCACGGCGGCCACCGCCAACGCCACCACCGCGCCGATCGCGGCGCCGCCGAGGTCACCGCCGACCACCCGGATCGGCTGGATCGCCAGCAGCAGCACCAGCGCCTCCAGGCTGAGCGTGCCCGCACCGAGACCGCGTACCGCCCGCTCCGGGTTGCGCAACCCGGAGCGCCGTGGCTGCCCGGCCGTGGGCTGCTCCCCCACCGGCGGCTCGACCGGCGGACCGGTCGGGTCCTCGGCGGTGTGCGGGTCCCGCTCCGGGCTGGTCATCGCTTCAGCAGCCGGCGCGCGTCGGCGACAGTCACCACGGACCCAGTGACCAGCACCCCGACCCCGCTCAGCTCACCGGGGACGTCCTCCTCGGCCATCGCCACCGCCAGCTCGATCGCATCCGGCATCTCCTCGGCCGAGGCCACCCGCTCCTCGCCGAAGATCTCGGCGGCCAGCGCGGCCAGCTGTTCCGTCGGCATCGCCCGTGGCGAGCTGTTGCGGGTGACCACCACCTGGTCGACCACCGGCTCCAGCAGCTCCAGCAGCCCTTCCGCGTCCTTGTCGGCGAGGACGCCGAGCACGGCGACCAGCTTGCTGAACGCGAACTCCTCCTGGAGCGCGGTGACGGTGGCCTTCATGCCGTGCGGGTTGTGCGCCCCGTCCAGCAGGACGGTCGGGGCGTTACGGACCCGCTCCAGCCGGCCCGGGGAGCTGGTCGAGGCGAAACCCTCCCGGACCGCCTCGATGTCGAGCTGACGTCGAGCCCCCGCACCCAGGAACGCCTCCACCGCGGCGAGCGCCACCGCCGCGTTCTGCGCCTGGTGGGCGCCGTGCAGCGGGATGAACACGTCGTCGTACACGCCACCCAGGCCCTGGAGGCGCAGCACCTGACCGCCGACCGCGACCGCCCGACCGAGCACGCCGAACTCGCCGCCCTCCCGGGCGATGGTGGCCCCGACCTCGGCGCAGCGTTCGAGCAGCGGGCCCGCCGCTTCCTCCTCCTGCGCTGCCGCGATCACGGTGGCGCCCGGGTGGATGATGCCGGCCTTGGCCAACGCGATGTCCTGGAGCGTGTCGCCGAGCCACTCGGTGTGGTCCAACCCGATCGGGGTGATCACACAGACCCCGGCCTGGAGAACGTTCGTGGCGTCCTCGGCACCGCCGAGACCGACCTCGACCACCGCGATGTCGACCGGCGCGTCGGCGAACGTCGCGAACGCCAGCGCGGTGGTCATGTCGAAGTACGTCAGCGGCTCGTCCGACCGCGCGTCGACCAGCTCGGCCAGCGGTTTGATCTCCTGATACACCGCCGCGAACCGCTCCTCGCTGACCGGTTCCCCGTCCAGGCTGATCCGCTCCCGCACGGTCTCCAGGTGCGGGCTGGTGTAGCGGCCGGTGTGCAGCCCGAACGCCCGCAACAGCGAGTCGATCATCCGCGCGGTGGACGTCTTACCGTTGGTGCCGGTCAGGTGGATCGCGGGGTACGCCCGCTGCGGGCTGCCGAGCAGGTCGAGCAGCGACTCGATCCGGTCCAGCTCGAAGACCATGCGGGTGAAACCGCGGGCGTTCAGCTCGGCTTCGACGGCGGCGAAATCGGTACGGTCGGTCACGAGGGCAGTGTCTCCAGAGCAGCGTCGATCCGGACCAGGTCGGCCTCGGCGGTGGCGAGCCGGTCGCGGATCTTCGCGACCACCGGCTCGGGGGCCTTCCCGATGAAGGCCGGGTTGCCGAGCTTCGCCCGGGCCTGCGCGGCCTCCTTCTCGGCCGCCGCGCGGTCCTTGGTCAGCCGGGCCCGCTCGGCGGCCACGTCGATCGACCCCCGCGTGTCCAACGCGACACCGACCGCGCCGGGCATGGCCAGCGTGGCGCTGGCCTGGAAGTCGTCACCGGCCGGGTCCAGCCGGACCAGCGAACGGATCAGCGGCTCGTGGGCCGCGATACCCGCACCGGACAGCCCGTCCAGCCGGGCGGCCACCCGCTGCGTGGGACGCAGCCCCTGGTCGGAACGGAACCGGCGGATCTCGGTGACCACCCGCTGCACGCCGAGCAGCTCGGCCTCGGCGGCGTCGTCGACCAGCGACCGGTCGGCCACCGGCCAGGCGGCGGCCTGCACCGTCTCGCCGCCGGTCAGCGCGAGCCACAACTCCTCGGTGACGAACGGAATCACCGGGTGCAGCAGCCGCAGCAGCTGGTCGAGCACATGCCCGAGCACCCGACGGCTGGCCTCGGCCCGCTCGCCGCCCTCGGCGAGCACCGGCTTGCTCAGCTCGACGTACCAGTCGCAGACGTCGTCCCACGCGAAGTGGTACAGCAGGTCGCACACCTTGGCGAACTCGTACGCCTCGAACTGTTCGTCGACCTCGGCGGTGACGTGCGCCAACCGGGACAGGATCCACCGATCGACGGTGGAGAGCTGCTCGGTCGGGGGCAGGTCACCCGTGGTGTGGGCGCCGTTCATCAGCGCGAACCGGGTGGCGTTCCAGAGCTTGTTGCAGAAGTTGCGCGAGCCCTGGCACCACTCCTCGCTCACCGGGACGTCCTGGCCGGGGTTCGCGCCCCGGGCCAGGGTGAACCGGGTGGCGTCGGCGCCGTACCGGTCGATCCAGTCCAGCGGGTCGACCACGTTGCCGAACGACTTCGACATCTTCTTGCCGAACTGGTCGCGCACCATGCCGTGCAGCGCGACCACGTCGAAGGGCGGCCGGCCGTCCATCGCGTACAGGCCGAACATCATCATCCGGGCGACCCAGAAGAACAGGATGTCGTACCCGGTGACCAGCACGCTGGTCGGGTAGAACTTCGCCAGGTCCGGGGTCTGCTCGGGCCAGCCCAGTGTGGAGAACGGCCACAGGCCGCTGGAGAACCAGGTGTCCAGGACGTCCTCGTCCTGGTGCCAGCCCTCGCCGGTCGGCGGCGCCTCGTCCGGGCCGACGCAGACGATCTCACCGGCCGGGCCGTACCAGACCGGGATGCGGTGCCCCCACCACAGCTGGCGGGAGATGCACCAGTCGTGCATGTTGTCGACCCAGGCGAAGTAGCGCTTGGCCAGCTCGGCCGGCTCGATGCGGACCCGGCCGTCGCGCACCGCGTCCCCCGCGGCCTGGGCCAGCGGGGCGGTGTTGACGAACCACTGCAACGACAGCCGCGGCTCGACGGTGGTCTTGCACCGCGAGCAGTGCCCGACGGCGTGCACGTACGGGCGCTTCTCGGCGACGATCCGGCCCTGCTCCCGCAGCGCTGCCACGATCGCCGGGCGCGCCTCGAACCGGTCCAGTCCTTCGAACGGTCCGGGGACGGTGATCACACCCCGCTCGTCCATCACAGTCAGCGCGGGCAGGTCGTGCCGCTGGCCGATCTCGAAGTCGTTCGGGTCGTGGGCCGGGGTCACCTTGACCATGCCGGTGCCGAAGGACGGGTCGACGTGCGCGTCGGCGACGATCGGGATCCGGCGGCCGGTCAGCGGCAGCTCGACCTCGGTGCCGATCAGGTGCTGGTAGCGCTCGTCGTCGGGGTGCACCGCCACGGCGGTGTCGCCGAGCATCGTCTCGGCCCGGGTGGTGGCCACCACGACCTCGTCGCTGTAGCGGATCGAGATCAGCTCGCCGTCGTCGTCGGTGTGCTCGACCTCGATGTCGGAGAGTGCCGTGAGGCACCGCGGACACCAGTTGATGATCCGGTTGGCCCGGTAGATGAGGCCGTCGTCGAAGAGCTTCTTGAAGATCGTCTGGACGGCGCGGCTCAGCCCCTCGTCCATGGTGAAGCGCTCGCGGTCCCAGTCGACGGAATCGCCGAGGCGGCGCATCTGACCGAGGATCGCCCCACCGGACTCGGCCTTCCACTGCCAGACCCGCTCGACGAACTTCTCCCGACCGAGGTCGTGTCGGGACAGCCCTTCGGCGGCGAGCTGACGCTCGACCAGGTTCTGGGTGGCGATGCCGGCGTGGTCCATGCCGGGCAGCCACAGCGCCTCGAAACCCTGCATCCGCTTGCGACGGGTCAACGCGTCCATCAGCGTGTGCTCGAACGCGTGGCCCATGTGCAGGGAGCCGGTGACGTTCGGCGGCGGGATGACGATGGTGAAGGGGGGCTTGTCGCTGTCGGCGGAGGCCCGGAAGTGCCCGCCGGCTACCCACTGCTCGTACCGTCGCTGCTCTACCTCACCGGGCTGATACTGGCCGGCAAGGGTCGGGGCGTCGGGGCGTCGGGCATCCAGTCTCTCGGTCACCGGACAAGTCTACGGAGCGCTTCCGCGGACCTGACGTGCGCCACCTGCCGTTCGCGTACGGTGTCGGCTATGTCCGACGCACATCTCACCCAGCGGTCGCTCGACGGCGGCCGTGAGCCGGTCGAGCTGACCGAAGAGCCGATCCAGCTGAGCACCCGAGACTCCGGGGGCGATCCCGACGAGCGATCCGGTGGCTGGTCCCGCCGCCGCAAGATCGCTTGGGGGGCGGCGCTGGTGGTCGGTCTCGCCGGTGCCGGGGTGCTCGGTGTCGCTGGGTGGCGGGTGGCGCAGCAGAAGGACACCCAACTGACCTCACCCGATCAGGTGGTGGGCCTGACCCGCGACGACAGCGAGCGGGCGAAGAGCACCGCCGACTATCTGCGCAGCGGCCTGGCGGCGAACATCGAGCTGGACCGCAGTTTCGGCACCGTCTACCGCGACCCGGCCGACGAGAAGCGCTCGGTGCTCATCTTCGGCGGCACCACCCTGCTCTGGCAGCCGGAACGGGACCTGGACAGCCTCTTCCGCCTGATGTCGGACGAGACCGGTGCGGTGAACGGGCTGCGCGAGCTGCCCGCGGGCGACCTCGGCGGCGTGCTGAAGTGTGGCAGCACCAGCGGCGAGGGAGGGGACTTCGCGGTGTGCGGTTGGGCCGACCACGGCAGCGTGGTCATGGCGATGTTCCCGGGCCGGTCCGTCAATGACGCCGGCGACCTGCTGCGCGACCTCCGCGACGGCATGCAGACCCGAAACTGACCCGCACCGGTCGGCGCCCAGTTCACGGAAAACGAGCATACGCAGAAAAGGCCACCCCGTGAGGGGTGGCCTTTCTGGAAGATTGTCCGGCGGCGTCCTACTCTCCCACACCCTCACGAGTGCAGTACCATCGGCGCTGGAGGGCTTAGCTTCCGGGTTCGGAATGTAACCGG
>NZ_JNZS01000024.1 GCF_000718515.1 Micromonospora parva
GGTCGGGTCGGGTCGGGTGGTCCGGGTCGGGTGGGCCGGGCCGGGTGGGGTGGCGGTACGGGGTGGGGCGCTAGGGTCGGGGGATGGCGCGACGGGTGGTGGTGGCGTTACTCGGGCCGGTGCACTGGTCGCCGCCGGGCGTTGACCTGGCGGAATGGCGGGCGGCTCTCGCGGAGGACGTCATCGACCTGCTGGCCACGCTCAACGAGGTGGAGGTCGCGGTAGCGGTGACCCCGGCCGACCGGGCTCTGGCCGACGCGCTGGTGTGGCCCGGCACGGCCGTGTACGAGGTTGCCGAGCCGACGCCGAACGCCGTGTTCGCCGCGCTGGAGGGGTACGACCAAGCGGCGGTGCTGGTCAGCGACGTGCCTGACCTGCCCGCCCTGACCGTCGGCAAGCTGCTGCGCCCACTCACCACCCGACCGGTCGCGGTGGCTCCGGTCGAGGGCGGCGGCCCTGGTCTGCTCGGGGTCGCGTCACGACTGCCCGCGCCGGAATGGCTGCCGACGCTGGAGCTGGACACGGCGACGCCGGCCGAGGCGCGCGCCGATGCCCCGCGCCCGGGTGACGTGGCGGTCACCGCCGGGTGGCGACGACTGCGGGGCCCGGCCGACCTGGCCACGCTGGACCCGGCCTTCGAGGGTTGGGAAGCGACCCGTGCCCTGCTCTCCGGGTCGGCCCGACCCGCCTGAACCGTCAGCCCGGCCTGCTCCGCGATCCGGCCTGCTCCGCGATCCGGCCTGCTCCGCGATCCGGCCTGCTCCGCGATCCGACCTGCTCCGTTGACGTGCCGAACACGCGCCCGGGGCACCCGCTGTCGATCAGGCGGGAACCCCGGGCATAGGCCGCCAATGCGCGGACGTCAGGACTTGGCGTCACCCTCGCCGTCGGTCTCGTCCGACGGGCCGGACTGACCCGACGGGCCGGACTGACCCGACGGGCCGGACTGACCCGACGGGCCGGACTGACCCGACGGGCCGGACTGACCCGAGGGGCCGGGCTGACCCGGCTGACCGGGGGCCTTCTCCTCAACCCCGCCGGGGGCGGTGAAGTCGAAGTTGTCCAGCTCGCTGAGGTCCATGTCGTTCATCGCGAAGGCGACCGGGTCGGCGAAGTCGTCGTCCGACGGGAGCAGGTCCGGGTGGCCCCAGACCGCGTCGCGGCCCTCGATGCCACGGTGCTGGGTGAGCGCCGCCCAGAGCGCCGCGGCCTCGCGCAGCCGGCGGGGGCGCAGCTCCAGGCCGACCAGCGCGGCGAAGGTCTGCTCGGCGGGACCGCCGGCGGCCCGACGACGGCGGAACGCCTCGCCCAACCGGACGACGTTGGGCAGCCGGTCGCTGGCGGCGCTGTCGACGACGTGGCACACCCACCCCTCGACCAGGGCGAGCGCGGTTTCCAGGCGGGCCAGTGAGGCCTTCTGCGCCGGGGTGTCCTCCGGGGTGAAGATGCCCTCCAGGGCGATCGCCTGCATCGACTCGGGGTCGGTCGGGTCGACCCGACCCATCGCCTCCTCGATCGCCTCCCGGTTGACCCGGATGCCCGAGGCGTACATCTCGACCGCGCTGAGCACGTGCCCACGCAGCCACGGGACGTGCTGGAACAGCCGCTGGTGGGCGGCCTCGCGCAGCGCCACGTAGAGGCGGACCTCGTCCTCGGGCAGCTCCAGGCCCTCGCCGTACGCCCGGATGTTGGCCGGGATCAGCGCGGCCGTGCCGGCCGGGCCGAGCGGGAGCCCGATGTCGCCGGCGGAGAGCACCTCCGCGGCGAGCGAACCGAGGGCCTGGCCCAACTGGCCGCCGAAGAGCGCGCCACCGAGGGAGGCCACCATCGACTGCATCGGGCCGAGCTGGGCGCGCGCCTCCGGTGGCACCAGGTCGCCCATCGCGCCGACCATCCGGCTGGCGACGGGGTCGCACAGCTTGCGCCACACGTCCAGCGTCTTGAAGATCCACTCGTTGCGGTTCCACGCAACGGGGTTCTGGATGCCGGAGGGCCACGCCGAGGCGGGCTCCAACCACAGGTCGGCCAGGCGCAGCGCCTCCTCGACCGCGTTGCGTTCGTACATCGACACCGCCGGGTCACCGGCGGCCGCGAGCTGGCTGGCCGCAACCTGCCGGGCCAGGTCCCAGTTGACCGGCCCGCTGCCCGGCGCGGAGAGCAGGTGCTGCAACTGCGACATGAACTGCTGCATCTGCGCGGGATCGTTGGGGTCTGGTGGCTGCCCACCCGGGAGCGCGAAACCGAACGGAATATCAGGCACGACATCTACGGTACGCGGACCGCGCCCCAGGTCGCCGTCGCTGGCGTTGCGCTGAGGGCGAAGTCGCGCGGCGCATCCGCCGGGTGACCCGTGCCCGGTCGGTACGCTCTGCGGCATGAGACGTCGTGGCCTGACGGTCCTGCTCGGTGCCCTGTTCACCGCCCTGCTGAGCATCGGGGTGCTCCGGGTGCCGATTCCGTACGTGGTGCTGGGCCCGGGTCCGACCGTCAACACCCTCGGGACGGCCGACGGTAAGGAGGTCATCCAGGTCTCGGGTCGGGAGACCTCGACCTCGGCCGGCCAGTTGCGGCTGACCACGGTGGGGGTGCAGCCCACTGTGCGGTTGCGGGGGGCGATCGCTGGCTGGTTCTCCGACGACGAGGCGGTGGTGCCGCGCGAGCTGGTCTACCCGCCGGGGGAGTCGACGGAGCAGGTCGAGCAGCGCAACGCCGAGGACTTCAAGGCGTCACAGACCAGCGCGGAGACCGCCGCGCTGCGGAAGTTGGGCTTTCCGGTGCAGGTGGTGATCAAGACGGTGGCCGGGGACGGCCCGGCGGCCGGGGCGTTGAAGGCGGGCGACCTGATCACCTCGGTCGACGGCCAGCCGGTGCCGGTGGCCGCGAAGGTCACCGAGCTGGTCCGGGCGAAGCCGGCGGGCACGGCGTTGACCATCGGCTACACCCGTGACGGGGTGCCGGCCACCGCGACGGTGACCAGTCAGGAGCAGGACGGCCGACCGCGGATCGGTGTGGAGATCGATCAGCAGCAGCCGCATCCGTTCACGCTCGGCATCGACCTGGGCGACATCGGTGGGCCGAGCGCCGGTCTGATGTTCGCCCTGGGGATCGTGGACAAGCTGACCCCGGCCGACCTGACCGGCGGTCAGGTCATCGCGGGCACCGGCACCATCGACGACGAGGGTGCCGTCGGCCCGATCGGCGGTATCGCCCAGAAGCTGGTCGGCGCCAAGCGCGCCGGGGCCAAGGTCTTCCTGGTGCCGGCGGACAACTGTGCCGAGGCGGTCCGCAATCCGCAGCCCGATCTGCCGCTGTTGCGGGTGGGCTCGTTGGACGAGGCGATGACCGCTCTGGAGACGTTGCGAGCGGGTGGTCAGCCGACGCGTTGCTGACGGGTGTGACCGTGCCCCGACACGCTCAGGAACACCCCGTACTCTGGGTGCCTGGTCGGAGCCGATCATATCGAGCGTGCGGAGCCAACAGTGGTCATGCGTAGCAGCAGCCCCCTTCCGAGGATGAGCCGGCGCGGGCGCGTCACGA
Organism: Micromonospora parva; assembly: GCF_000718515.1. GTDB lineage: Bacteria > Actinomycetota > Actinomycetes > Mycobacteriales > Micromonosporaceae > Micromonospora > Micromonospora parva. The sequence continues at coordinate 3,538 of NZ_JNZS01000024.1, forward strand.
TCGCCGTCCTGGTCGGGGTGTTCGTGCTCTTCACCCTGCTCGGCTGGGGTGTGCAGGCGTGGACCGACTGGCTCTGGTTCGACGAGGTCAACTACACCCAGGTCTTCACCGGCGTCCTGCTCACCCGGCTGGTGCTGTTCCTCGCCATCGGCCTCGGCATGGCGGTGATCGTCGGCGGCAACCTGTGGCTGGCCTACCGGCTGCGCCCGCGACTGCGCCCGCACTCGGTGGAGCAGGCGACTCTGGAGCGCTACCGGATGGTGCTCACGCCGCGGCTGGGCACCTGGATCTCGCTGACCGCCGCGGTGGTCGGGCTCTTCGCCGGCCTCTCGGCGCAGAACCGGTGGAACCAGTGGCTGCTCTTCCGCAACGGCGGTGACTTCGGCGTCAAGGACCCGGAGTTCGGGGTCGACATCGGCTTCTACGTGTTCCAACTGCCGTTCTGGCGGTACCTGCTCGGGGTCGCCTTCACCGCTGTGGTGCTGGCCGTGATCGGCGCGCTGGCGGTGCACTACCTCTTCGGCGGTGTCCGCCTGCAGGGCGTCGGTGACCGGATGAGCAACGCGGCCCGCGCCCACCTGAGTTCCCTGGTCGCGGTGTTCGTGCTGTTGAAGGCCGTCGCGTACGTGCTGGACCGGCGGGCGATGCTGCTGGAGTACAACGAGGGCGCCAAGTTGTACGGCGCCGGCTACGCCGACGTCAACGCGCTGCTGCCGGCGAAGGAGATCCTCGCCTACATCTCGATCGTGGTGGCGATCGCGATCATCGTGTTCTCCAACGCCTGGATGCGGAACCTGGTCTGGCCGGGCATCTCGTTGGCGCTGCTCGGCGTGTCCGCGGTGGCCATCGGCGGCATCTACCCCTGGGCGGTGCAGACCTTCGAGGTCAAGCCGAGCGCCAAGGACAAGGAAGCGCCGTACATCCAGCGCAGCATCGACGCGACGCGGGCGGCGTTCGGGTTGGCGGCCACCGAGACGACCCCGTACGCGGCGAACAACCTCACCCCACCGGGGAACCTGGCCACCGACACCTCGGTGGTGTCGAACGTGCGGCTGCTCGACCCGCAGCTGGTCAGCGAGACGTACACCCAGCTCCAGCAGGTGCGTGGCTTCTACGACTTCGGTCCGAAGCTGGACATCGACCGGTACGGGGTGAACGGGAATGTCTCCGATTACGTGGTCGGCGTCCGGGAGATCAACTATGGCGAGCTGACCGACCAGCAGAACACCTGGATCAACCGGCACACCGTCTACACCCACGGGTACGGGCTGGTGGCCGCACCGGCCAACCAGGTGGTCTGCGGTGGTCAGCCGTTCTTCGTCTCCGGCTTCCTGGGCGAGAAGACCCAGGAGGCGTGTTCCTCGCAGACCGAGCAGATCCCGGCCAAGCAGCCGCGCATCTACTACGGCGAGCGGATGGAGGCCGACGACTACGCCATCGTCGGGCAGTCCGACCCGAACAAGAAGGCCGAGTTCGACCGGCCGGTCGGTGAGGGCGGCGGCGAGTCCTACACCTACACCGGTGAGGGCGGCGTGGAGATCGGCTCCTTCACCCGGCGACTGCTGTACGCCATCAAGGAGCAGGAGTCGAACTTCCTGCTCTCGGAGGCGGTCAACAAGGACTCCAAGCTGCTGTACGTGCGTAACCCGCGCGACCGGGTGGAGAAGGTCGCGCCGTTCCTCACCCTGGACGGCGACCCGTACCCGGCGGTGGTCGACGGTCGGGTGCAGTGGATCGTCGACGGCTACACCACGGCGGCCTCCTACCCGTACGCGGAGAAGGTCAACCTCCAGACCGAGACCACCGACGAGTTGACCAACCGGGGCACCTTCCAGCTGGCCCGGGAGGACGTCAACTACATGCGTAACTCGGTGAAGGCCACTGTCGACGCGTACGACGGCACGGTGAAGCTCTACGAGTACGACGACACCGACCCGGTGCTGAAGGCGTGGAACAAGGCCTTCGGCGGTGACCTGGTGCTGCCGAAGGCGGAGATCCCGGTCGAGCTGAGTGAGCACCTGCGCTACCCGGCGGACATGTTCAAGGTGCAGCGCAACCTGCTCACCAAGTTCCACGTGACCAACCCGGGTGACTTCTACTCCGCACAGGACTTCTGGCAGGTGCCCAACGTGCCGGACGCCCCGGACAGCGGTCAGAAGCAGCCGCCGTACTACCTCTTCACCCAGTTCCCGGGGCAGGAGAGCCCCCGGTTCCAGCTCACCTCCGCGGTCACCCCGAACGGCCGGCAGAACCTCGCCGCGCTGATCTCCGGGTCGTACGTCGACGGGCAGCCCCGGTTGGAGGTGCTGGAGTTGCCGGATCAGACCCGGATCTCCGGCCCGGTGCAGGTGCACCAGCAGATGACGAACAACGCGAACATCCGTCAGCAGCTGAACCTGCTCTCCAGCAATCAGGCGCAGGTGCAGTACGGCAACCTGCTCTCGCTGCCCTTCGCCGACGGGATGCTCTACGTCGAGCCGGTCTACGTGAAGAGCAACCAGCAGGACGCGTACCCGCTGTTGCAGAAGGTGCTGCTCTCGTACGGTGACGGCGGCTCGTTCGTGGCGCTCGCCGACAACATCAACGACGGCATCAAGCAGTTGGTCGAGCAGGGTAAGAAGGCCGGGCAGGGCACGTCGCCGCCGCCGACGACCGGGGGCAACCCGACGACACCGACCCCGACGCCGACTCCTTCGGGGACGGCGGCGCCGACGCCGACCCCGAGCGCGGGCACCCCACCGCCGGCCGGTGACCTGGCCGCCGCCGCGGACCGGGTGCAGACCGCGATCACCGAGGTCCGGGCCGCGCAGGCGTCGGGCGACTTCGAGCGGTACGGGCGGGCGCTGAAGGCCCTCGACGAGGCGCTCACCGCGTTCCAGCAGGCACAGCAGGCAGCTGGTGGGTCTGGTGCCAGCCCGAGTGCCGGCGGCTGACCCGGCACGCCCGCACGTACGTCTCGGAGCCCTCGTCGTCGGACCGCACCGGTCCGGACGGCGAGGGCTCCGCCGCGTCCGGAGCCGTGCCCGCCTGTCACCTCGCTGACAGGCGCGGACGTGCCGCAACCTGCGGCACCGGCCCGTCGTCCTCATTTGCAACGGGGTGGATGAGGGGGAGCAGTGGTGAGAGATGCGCAGAGCTTCGATGACTTCTACCGCAGCACCGCACGGCGGATGATGCGGTACGGCTATGCGGTGATCGGCGATCACACCGAGGCGCAGGACCTGGTGCAGGAGGCCTACGCCCGGGCCTGGCGGCAGTGGGGGCGGCTGTCGTCGCATCCGGCGCCGGAGGCGTGGCTGCGACTGGTGGTGTCCCGGCTGGCGACCGATCGCTGGCGGCGGCTGCGCAGTCTGCGGGGCGCGTTGCGGTTGGCCGGGCCACCGCCGACGGTGTCGCCGCCCAACGAGGACAGCGTGCTGCTGGTCCAGGCGCTGCGTCAGGTGCCGGCGACCCACCGGAGGGCGTTGGCGCTGCACTACCTGTTCGACATGCCGGTCGAGGAGATCGCCCACGAGATCGACGTGCCCGTCGGCACGGTGAAGTCGTGGCTGTCCCGCGGCCGGGCCCGGCTCGCCGCGTTGTTGCCCGATCTGGCTGTCGTGGAATTGGAGGCCACCGATGTCGCGTGAACTGTCCGAGCTGTACCGGTCCCTCGCCGCCGACGCTGACGCCGCCGATCTGGGCGTTCCCGAGGTGCTGCGGCACCACACGGACCGTCGGGCCCGGTTCCGTGCGGCCGGGGGAACCCTGGCCGTGGCGCTGGTGGTGGTGGGCGCGGTGATCGGTGCCCAGGTGGTCACCCGGCCGCCGACGTCCGTAGCCGTACCGGCCGGCACGCCGACGCCGACGCCGACGCCGACGCCGTCGGCGTCGCCGTCCGCGAGCGTGACCGGCGCTCCGTCATCGCCGCCCGTCTCGCCGACGACCCCCGGCCGCTCCCCGGGCACGTCGACGGCTCCGGGTGGTACCGGCACGCAGCCGCCCAGGACGCCGACGAGCATCCCGGACCGGGCGTTCTTCGCGGTTCCGTCGGCCAACCAGACCGGCACCGCGCCGCAGTTTCGCGACGAGGCCGTGCTGCCGGGCCTGTGCGGCGCGGACATCGGGAGCGAGGCGGTCGTGGACCGCCGCACCCGGCTGCTGATCTACAAGCTGCCGCAGACCCCCAAGGGGTACGTCCCGGACGGCACCTACACGCACTCGATCACGATCTACCGGGCCGGGCGCGCCGACGACGTGCTGGACGAGTTGCGGCAGGCGGTGCGGGACTGCCCCGAGCAGAAGCTGCCGGGCGGCGACACGGCGGTGCGGAGCCGACAGCGGCTGCTCCCGGACAGCGGGTTCGGCGACGAGTCGGTGCTGTTCGAGATGCGTAGCGCGGGTCAGGACGTCAACGGCGACCCGACCGGTGTGCAGGACGTTCGGTTGGTCCGGGCGATCCGGGTCGGCGACGTGGTGACCATCCTCTGGGAGCAGGGCTGGGAGGGCACCTCCAGCCAGCGGGCGCAGGTCGACGCGGACGGTCGACGCGCGGTCACCGCCATTCGGAGGTGGCTCGGCTGACCGGGGTGTGCCGGCCGCCAGCCGGCGGATTCGGATGTCGTTTTGCGGGGCCCGGGGGTGGTGCGCTACGGTTAGCGAGCCGACGCGGGGTGGAGCAGCTCGGTAGCTCGCTGGGCTCATAACCCAGAGGTCGCAGGTTCAAATCCTGTCCCCGCTACGAGAGAAACAGCAGTTCGAAGCCCGCCTCCGGGTCACCGGGGGCGGGCTTCGACGTTGCGGGGGTGCCGGGCCGCGGCGGTTGGTGACCCCCACTGATCATGACTGGGACGGATGGGATAGTCTTAACCAGTCGACGCGGGGTGGAGCAGCTCGGTAGCTCGCTGGGCTCATAACCCAGAGGTCGCAGGTTCAAATCCTGTCCCCGCTACCACTGAAAGTGATATGAGTCCGGCCCCCACACTGTGGGGGCCGGACTTGTTTGGTGCCGCTGTGACCCGAGCGTTCCCGGGAGGGGCCGGCACCGTGCAGGCACCGGCCCCGGCGGGTGCTACCGCAGGCCGAAGGCCCGGGTGACGGTCTGGGTGACGCCGCCGCCGTTGCGCTGCGTGGCGGTGACCCGGATCGACACGAAGTCGGCCCGCTGCGGCGCGTTCAAGGACGCCTGCCAGGCGCCCTTTTTCTCCCGCAGGTCCTGCCGCCGCCAGGTCGCCCCGTCGTCGTACGAGATCTCCAGTCGGAGCGACGACACGGCGTCCCGGGCCGCGGTGCTGCCCACCACCACGGGGCTGACCGTGAGGTCCGTTCGGCGCTTCGCCCGACCCGCGAGGTCCACGTCCGTTCCGTAGTCCAGTTGGACCAACGGGATGGCCTGCACCTGCGTGCTGCCGCCGGAGACGAAGCTCCACTCGGTGTGCGTGGCGGTCGAGTACGGGCTGAACTCGGGGTTGCCCGTGGTCTCGACGACCAGTCGGTACGGCAGCTTCTCCGGCGACAGGTCACCCGCGCCGACCTCCGGCCAGCCGTTGAACTGGGTCAGCTGTTTGTCGCCCTGATAGAACGTGGCGACCTGCGACATGCTGGCCCCGCCACTGTGTGCGGCACCCGCGTCGCCGAACCCCTGGATGTAGGCGCTCATGGCGGTCTCGCCCCGGAACGGGATCTCGGTGCTGAGCAGCCGTGGTCGGGTGATGGGCCCGAACCAGCGGTCCTTCTGCACGCTGCCCGGCCGGTAGGCGATGGCCTCCGTGTTGGACCGTGCCCAGTCGGCGACGTCGGCGTACTGCATCCACGTGACGCCGCCACCCGCGGAGACCCAGTCGGTACGCGGCCCCGGCGCGACCGGTTCGAACGGGAACGGGCGTGCCGCCGCGTACTCGTACGGTGGGAAGTCCACCCGCGTCTCGCTGGACTGCTTGCCCGGGGGCGGGGAGAAGGTGAGATCGATCCGGGCGAGGTTGCCCGGGTCGGTCTTGGCCGACGGGTCCTTCGGCACCGCGCCACGGTGGTAGTCCACCAGGTCGTACAGGTACGTGGCCCTGGGGTGGGCGACGACGACCAGCCGGAGCGGCTTGCGGCCGGCAGCGCCGATCGTCTGAATCAACGCCTCACCCTCGTCCATGGTCACCGAGGCCACCGGGATCGGTCCGGTCGTCACGGCGTCGGGGTTGCCGTACCAGTCGCTCTTGCGGCCCGCGCGGTCGTTGACCACGACGAGCATGGCCGCGCCGGCGGTGTGCGCCGCCGCCGCCTGATCCGTGGGGGTCACCGATTCGTTGCCGCGCACGACCACGGCCTTGCCGCGGGCGGCGAGGCCGGCGTAGTCGGCGGTGCCGCCGGCACCCGCGAAGACGGCATCCAGGCGCGAGGTGCCGTCGGGCAGCGGCGGGGAACCGGGCTGCGCGAGCGGGTCGTTGAGCTGCTGGCCGGGGTAGCTGATGGCCAGCGGCGTCTGCTCGGCGCGGATCCGGGTGGTGAAGACGAAGCTGCCCTTGCGCACCTTGTTCCCGGTCGGCAGGGCCCACAGGCTGTCGTAGCCGGCACCGGGCCAGAACGTCTCGCGCAGGGCGTTCCAGTCGGTGGGTGTCGGTTCGCTCTCGGTGAAGGAGCGGTAGACGTCGATGCGGCTGTTGACGACGGCGGTCGGCTGGGCTGTCGCCACCTTCACCTGGCGGGCCCGCGCGGCGTCGAGTTCCACCACCCGATCGGTGCTCAGGTCGACCTCGGGAGCGGTCAGCATCGCGAGCCCGAGGGAGCGGGGCCCGTGCAGACCTTCCACGTCCGCCGCCGCGACGACGGTGTACGAGCCGGGCGCGAGGCGGGCGGTGAGCTTTCCGTCCGGCACCCACATGAAGGCCGAACCGGTGTCGGCGTTGACGACCTCGACCTCACCGCTCATGGGTCGCCCGGCGCGGTCCTTCAGGTGGATGGTGAGGTCGTGCTTCTCGGACTCCACGGCGAGCCCGACGGCAGTGTGCACCTCGCCGGTCGCGAACCGGGCCGTGACCTGGGCGGAGTACCTGCCGGCGGGGAGACCGGCCGGGGCCACCACGACGTCGGCGGTCGCGCTCGCCCGGGCGGGCACCGTGAGGCCCTCGGCGGTCGCCGTGAACGTCCGCGCGGGGGAGGCGCCCTGGTCGACGGAGAGCGTCAGAGTGATCGGGCTGTCCGTGGTGTTGGTGTAGGTGATGGTCCGCCTGATCGGCTGTGGGGTGCTGCCCGGCGACCAGCCGACGAGTCCGGCGTCCACCGACCCGGTCGCGATGACCTGGTCCTGGTGGTAGGCGGCGGCGACGTTCAACCGACCGCTGCCGGCCTGGTAGGCGTCGTAGTCGGGCGTGCGGACGCTGGTGCTCATCAGCGCGTCCTTGATCTGCCGCGCACTCCAGGTCGGGTGCTTCTGGGCCAGCAGCGCGGCCGCCCCGGCGACGTGGGGCGCCGCCATCGAGGTGCCGCTGTCGACGTAGTAGTAGCCCTCACCCCAGGAGATGTGCTGCGAGCGGGCCGCCAGCACGTCCACCCCGGGAGCGGTCATGTCGGGCTTGAGTGCCTCGTCGTTCATCCGGGGCCCGACGCTGGAGAAGCCCGCCAGGTGGTCGGAGGTGTCCACCGCGCCGATGGTCAGCGCGGCGTCCGCGGTGCCTGGGGCGCCGAGGGTGTACGGATCTGGTCCGCTGTTGCCGGCGGCCACGACGAAGAGCGCACCCGTCTCGGCGGTCAGCTGGTTGACGGCCTGGCTCAGCGGGTCGTCCTGGGTGTGCCACGCGCTCACGCCGAGGCTCATGTTGATCACCTTGGCGTGCTCGGCCCGCGCCGCCCACTCCATGCCCGCGATGATCCCCGAGATGGATCCGCTGCCGTACTCGTCGAGGACCTTGCCGATCACCAGGTCGGCGTCCGGTGCCACCCCCCGTTCCCGGCCGCCGGAGGCTGCGCCCGTCCCGGCCACCGTGGAGGCGGTGTGGGTGCCGTGCCCGTTCCGGTCGATCACGTCCTGGCCGGGGATGAAGCTCCGGGAGGCCACCACCCGGTCGGCCAGGTCCGGGTGGGTGGTGTCCACCCCGCTGTCCAGGACGGCGACGCGGACCCCGTCGCCGGTGCCACCCGCGGCCCACGCCGCCGGAGCGCCGACCTGGGCGGTGGTGTCGGCCAGGCTGGCCGTCGCCTTGCCGTCGAGCCACACCTTGTCGATGCCGGCGGTGAAGGAGGGTGCCGGGGTGGCAGCGCTGCGGGCGGTCGGTGACCGCCCGTCGGTGAGGGCCGACCAGAAGTCCGCGGCCTGTGACCGGCGGGTGCGGATCGCCTCACCCCGCACGGAGGGAAGCTGCTGCGTGGTCTGCGTGCCCGGCAGCGTGGTCGCGGTCCTGAGCTTCGCCGACCCCGTCGTACGGGTGACGATCAGGGGGAGTTCGGCGCTTCGCGCGTCGTCGTAGCCCTGGGCGATGAGCTGGGTGACGTCGAACAGCTGCTTGTCGAGCCGGCCGGTGGCGAGGTAGGGCACCGCCTCGTCCGGGTAGACGTAGGTGTCCCGGCCCTCGGTGGAGATGCGTACGGAGCCGGTGGCGCCGGGCGCGCGCTTGACGTCCACCGAGGGAGTCGCACCGGGCCGGCCCGGGGTCACCGTCACCCGGTCGCCGGTGATCAGCGTGACCGTGACGGGGGTGCGGTCCGCGGCACCGCTCGGAGTGGGTTTCGTGGGCGGTGCCGGTGGGGGCGGCGGGGCGCCGTGCGCCGCGGTGGGGGTGAGGAGAGCGGCGACGAGGGTGACGCCGACCGCTGCCGCCGCAGATCTTCGGGTGCGAGAGATCCGCGCACTGTCTACAGAGTTGACCATGAGGCGAATCCGATCACCTCAAGACATTCATGTAAAGATCATCATCTTTGCCGGGGCGTTGCGAACAGGTTGCGCGCCGGCCGGAGTGTTCCGGACATTCCGCTCCCGGGAAATCCGCGTGGACCGACGTGCCGAGGTTGCGCCCTTCGGCGAGGATGGGCACATGTCTTCATTCGGTAAGTGGTGGGGCCGCCTGAGCGCGGTCTTCGGTGCGGTCGTACTGGCGGTCTTCGTGCCCGTGGCGGCCTGGGCGTCCACGGGCACCGGCGAACTCGTGGTGGAGGCCGCCCGGCGGCGTGGCCGCAGCGGGTTCGGGGTGCTGCCCCTGCTCTGCTGCCTGGTGGTGGTCGCGATCGTCGTGTTCCTGGTGCTGCGCCTGATGCGCAACCGCCGGGGTGGCCCGCCGCGCTGACCGGGTCGGCGGCCCCGACGGTCACCGGCGGCCGGTCCCGGGACCGGCCGCCGGTGTTCACACCGCCAGGGCCGCGATGGCCTGGGACAGGAAGCGGGCGGTGGCCTCGCGGGTGCCGTCGCGCTTGACCCGGATGCGCTCGGCGGCGGTGACCAGCAGGGTGCGCACCTTGGCGTGCCCCTTCGGCGGCGGCGCGGGCGCCGGCCCGAGCAGGTCGGCGATGCTGGTGCCGAACGCGGCGGCACGTCGCTGGGCCGCGTCGGTGATGCTGCCCTCGGCGTAGCGGCGCACGGCGGAACTGGCGTTGAGCCCACGCTCGTGACCGAGGACGGCACCGACCTCACCGTTGTTGGTCAAGAAGTTGATGACGTCGGCGACCGTGTCCGGGTGGCGGGTGCCCCGGAACGCCGCCCAGTACATCGACGCCCGTGCCCACTGGGCGCCCGGCGGGCCGGGGAAGCCGACGATGCCCAACTCCGACTCGGTGAGTCGTTGCAGCTCCGGTAGCTGGTGCGACCAGGCGAAGGACGCGGCGGTCGCCCCGCTCACCACCAGCTGTCGGGCCGGCTCGCCGCTGTCGGCCTGCTCGACCAGCGCCGCGCTCGGCGTGGCCCGTGCCCGGCGAGCCCGCTGCCACAGCTCGAACCACGCGATCAGCTCGTCCGCGCCGAAGCCGAGCTGGTTGCCCCGGTAGAACTCGCCACCCTGCGCCCGCAGCCAGAGCCAGAGCGCACGGTAGTCGCCCGACCCGTCCATGGTGCCGGCCACCCGCCGGTCGCTGACCTCGGTGACCTCGGTGGCCCAGGAGATGTAGTCGGCCCAGGACATCCCGGCCCGTGGCTCCGGCACCTGCAGCTCCCGCAGCAGGTCCCGGTTGAACACCACGACGGCGTGGGTCTGCCCGGCGGCCACCGCCATCGTCCGCCCCTCCACCGTGCCGTAGCGGATCAGGCCCTCCGGCAGGCCCCGAAGATCCAGGTGCCGGTCGGTGAGGTCGAGGATGACCTGACGTCGGGTGTACTCCGTCAGCATGGCGTCGTCGATCTGGATCAGGTCCGGTACGTTCCCGCCGCCCGCCTGGGTGGCCAACCTGTCGTAGTAGCCGTCGGCGCCCTGCCAGGTGACCCGGAAGGTGACCCGGGGGTTGCGGGTCGAGTACAGCTGGAGCGCCTTCTCGGTGAGCGCGGCCCGGTTGGCGTCACCCCACCAGAAGACCGACAGCTCGACGGGCCCGTCCTGGGTCGAGGTGGCGGCTCCGTCGCTGCAACCCGCCAGCCCGCCGGACGCGAGCAAAGGCGCACCGAGCAGCGCGCTGAGCAGTCGGCGCCGGCCCGGGTCGGCGCCGAGGCGGTCGAGCGGGGGTCGAACAACGGGCACGGCGCTCTCCTGGACCTACGGGGGTGGCGGTCGGACCATTCACGCAGGCAGCGCACGAAGGTGTCAACGTCCGTCCGGTCACCCTCGGCCGGGTGGTCGAATCTGGGCCTTCCGCTGTCGCGTGGTGTACTAGGGCGCGTGGAACTTCTGCACTCGGGCAAGGTCCGGGACGTCTACGCCGACGGCGACGACCTGATCCTGGTGGCCTCGGATCGCATCTCGATCTACGACGTGGCGCTGCCGACGCCGATCCCGGACAAGGGTCGCCTGCTCACCGCGCTCTCGCTCTGGTGGTTCGAGCAGCTCGCCGACCTGGTGCCGAACCACGTCATCTCGGCCACCGACGTGCCCGCCGAGTTCGCCGGGCGGGCCATCCGCTGCCAGCGGCTGGACATGGTCCCGGTCGAATGCGTCGCCCGCGGTTACCTGACCGGTGGCGGCCTGCGGGAGTACGAGCGCACCGGCGCGGTCTCCGGCGTACCGCTGCCGCGAGGGCTCGGCGAGGCGTCGATCCTGCCTGAGCCGATCTTCACGCCGTCGAGCAAGGCGCCGGCGGGCGAGCACGACGAGCCGATCACGTACGACGACGTGGTGGACAAGGTGGGCGCGGCCACCGCCGAGCGACTGCGGCAGATCACCCTCGACATCTACCGGCGCGGTGCCGAACTGGCCGCCGACCGGGGCATCCTGATCGCCGACACCAAGATCGAGCTGGGCTGGGCGCCGGACGGCACGCTGGTCCTCGCCGACGAGCTGCTCACCTCCGACTCGTCGCGGTTCTGGCCGGCCGAGTCGTACCAGCCGGGGCGGGTGCAGTTCTCCTACGACAAGCAGTACGTGCGGGACTGGGCCACCGGCAGCGGCTGGGACAAGCAGCCCCCCGCCCCGGACGTGCCGGCCGAGGTGGTCGAGGCGACCCGGGCCCGCTACGTTGACGTCTACGAGAAGCTCACCGGTAACCGCTGGGACTGACCGGGATACCGCGCTTTCCCCGTACCTGCTGGACCTGACCGTCATCACCGTCGAGGATGGACCCGTCACTCTTCGTGGAGTCTGGGGCGGTCGGATGAACGGCGACATGTGGATCAGGGCGCTCAAGGCGGCCCGGGCCGGTGCGGGTGTCTCGCAGGAGGCCCTGGCGGAGCTGATCAGGTGGAGCCCGTCCACCATCGCGGCTATCGAGACCGGGCGGCGCCGGCCCACCCCGCAGTTCGCCGAGGCGGCGGACGCGGCGCTGAACACCGGCGGGCTGCTGGCCGAGCTGCTGGCGGTGGCGGCCCGGCAGGAGTCGCCGGCCTGGTTCGCGCCGTGGCGGGCGATCGAGGCCGAGGCGGTCGCCCTCCGCACCGTTCAACCGTCGCTGGTGCCGGGCCTGCTCCAGACCGAGGCGTACGCGCACGCGGTGCTCAGCGCCCAGGGCACCCACACCCCGGAGCAGGTCGCCCAGCTGGTCGCCGGCCGGCTGGCCCGCCAGGAGCTGCTGACCGGCCCGGCCCCGAAGCCTGCCGGCGGGCGTGTCCGTCGAGCTGATCGGAAAGCTGGTGAACGAGCTGTGAACTCCGCCCCCACCCCTCGGTGGCGCGTGTCGACCCGGAGCGGTAACGGCGGCGACACCTGCGTGGAGGTGGCCGACAACCTGCCGGGTCAGGTGCTGGTCCGCGACTCCACCGGCCGCGCCGGTGCCGTTCTCACCTTCGCGCCGGCGGCCTGGCGCGCGTTCGTGGCGCGGGTCCGCACCGGCCGCTGAGGTCAGTCCACCCAGTCCAGAGTGCGCCGCACGGCCTTGCGCCACTGGCGCAGCTCCTGATCGCGCAGCTCCGGGGCCATCGCCGGCTCCCACTGCGCGTCGGAACGCCACTGCGCCCGCAGGGTGGCCAGATCCGGCCAGAAACCGACCGCCAACCCGGCCGCGTACGCCGCACCCAGGCAGGTGGTCTCGGTGATCCGGGAACGGACGACAGGCACGTCGAGCACGTCCGCCAGGAACTGCATGAGCAGGCCGTTGGCGGTCATGCCGCCGTCCACCCGCAGACGGCGCAGCGCCACATCCGAGTCGGCGTTCATCGCGTCGACCACCTCGCGGGTCTGCCACGCCGACGCCTCCAGCACCGCCCGCGCCAGGTGCCCCTTGGTGATGTAGCCGGTCAGGCCGGCGATCACCCCGCGGGCGTCGCTGCGCCAGTGCGGGGCGAACAGCCCGGAGAACGCCGGCACCACGTAACAGCCGCCGTTGTCGTCGACGGTGCGGGCCAGCTCCTCCACCTCGGCCGCCGAGGAGATCAACCCCAGGTTGTCCCGCAGCCACTGCACCAGTGAGCCGGTGACCGCGATGGCACCTTCCAGGGCGTACGCCGGTGGTTGGTTCTTGATCCGGTAGGCGACGGTGGTGAGCAGGCCGTGGGTCGACGGAACCGGGCTGGCACCGGTGTTGAGCAGCAGGAAACTGCCGGTGCCGTAGGTGCACTTCGCCTCGCCCGGCTGGAAGCAGGTCTGCCCGAACAGGGCGGCCTGCTGGTCGCCGAGCGCACTGGCCACCGGCACCCCGTCGAGCACGCCGGTCGCCGAGCCGTACACCTCGGCGGAGGAGCGGATCTCCGGGAGCATCGCCGCCGGCACGCCCATGGCGTCCAGCAGCTCCGGGTCCCAGTCGAGCGTCGTGAGGTCCATCAGCATGGTCCGGCTGGCGTTCGTCACGTCCGTGACGTGCGCGCCGGTCAGCTTCCAGATCAGCCAGCTGTCCATGGTGCCGAAGAGCACCTCGCCGCGCTCGGCGCGCTCGCGCAGGCCGTCGACCTCGTCGAGCAGCCAGCGCAGCTTCGGCCCGGCGAAGTAGGTCGCCAGCGGCAGGCCGGTGCGGGTCCGGAACCGCTCCTCGCCGTACGCCGAAGCGAGCTCGCGCAGCAGCGGCCCGGTCCGGGTGTCCTGCCAGACGATGGCGTTGGCCACCGGGCGGCCGGTGGCCCGGTCCCAGACGACAGTGGTCTCCCGCTGGTTGGTGATGCCGACGGCGGCCAACCCGGACGCGTCGGTGCCGGCGGCCCGCAGCGCCTCGGCGACCACCTGCTGGACGTTGTCCCAGATCTCCTCGGCGTCGTGCTCCACCCAACCCGGTCGGGGGAAGACCTGCCGGTGCTCGCGCTGGGCCACGGCGACGATGTCCCCGGCCCGGTCGAAGACGATGCACCGCGAGGAGGTGGTGCCCTGGTCGATGGCGGCGACGTACTGGGGGGTCACCGCAGCACCGTACCTGGACGGCGGAGTGGCGCGACAGGCGTCGCTGTGGGTTCCGGCCCACCGCCGTCGGCTGCCGTCCGCGTCCCCTACGATGTGCGAACGTGCGCGACATCGCAGTTTTCAGTGGAACCGCCCATCCCGACCTGGCTGCCGAGATCTGCGCTCACCTGGGAGTGCCGCTGCACCCGGTGCGGGTCTCCCGGTTCGCCAACGACTGCCTGGAAGTCCAGTTGCAGGCCAACTGCCGGGAGCGGGACGTCTTTCTGATCCAGCCGCTGGTGCCGCCGGTGCAGGAGCACCTGGTCGAGCTGCTGCTGATGATCGACGCGGCTCGGGGCGCCTCCGCCGGTCGGATCACCGTGGTGCTGCCGCACTACGCGTACGCCCGCTCGGACAAGAAGGACGCACCACGGATCTCGATCGGCGCGCGGCTCGTCGCCGACCTGCTCACCTCGGCCGGGGCGGACCGGGTGCTCGCGATGACCCTGCACTCGCCGCAGGTGCACGGCTTCTTCAGCGTCCCGGTGGATCATCTGCACGCGCTGCGGGAGCTGGCCACCCACTTCCGGCGCTACGACCTCAGCAACACCGTGGTGGTCTCACCCGACCTGGGCAACGCCAAGGAGGCTGCGGCCTTCGCCCGGCTGCTCGGCACACCGGTAGCGGCCGGGGCGAAGCAGCGGTTCAGCGACGACCTGGTCAAGATCAGCGCGGTGATCGGTGACGTGACCGACCGGGACGTCATCGTGCTGGACGACGAGATCGCCAAGGGCAGCACGGTGGTCGAGTTGATGGAGCATCTGCGCGGCCTGAAGGTTCGGTCGATCCGGCTCGCCTGCACGCACGGCCTCTTCTCCGGGGACGCGTTGCAGCGGCTCAGCGACCAGGACGGCGTCCTGGAGATCGTCTGCACCAACACGGTGCCCATCCCGGACGCCAAGCGGGTCCCCAAGTTGCGGGTCCTGTCGGTGGCCCCCGCCCTGGCCGAGGCGACGCGCCGAATCCACAACGGAGAATCCGTCTCCGCCCTCTTCGCCTGACCCACCCCGTCTCCCCGCCCTGCTCTTCCCCGCGATCTTGCGGTTTGTGTCGCCGGGATGAGTGGTTTCGGGTGATTCGCCGCGACAGCAAATGCAAGATCGCGCGCGGGTGGGGCGGGGTGGGACGGGGTGGGGTGGGGTTAGTGCGGGGTGGGATTTTGGGTGGGTAGGCCGGTGGTGATGCGGACTGTGGTGCCGGCGGTGCCGGTGGACACCTCCATCGCGTCGGTCAACTCGCGGGCCAGCCAGAGCCCCCAGCCGCCGGCGGTGTCCGGGGCCGGCCGACTGCGGTCGCCCAGTCGCTGCGGGCTGATCCCGCGCCCGTGGTCGGCGATCTCGCAGACCAGCACACCCGACTCCTGCCAGAGGCGCAGCCAGCCGCGCCCGCCGCCGTGGCGCACCGCATTCGTGATCAGCTCGTTGATCGCGAGCACGAAGTCGTCCAGCCGCTGGCCCCGCAGGCCCGAGGCATGCGCGCAGGAGGCGACCGAGTGTCGAATCTCGGTCACCTGAGCCTGGTCAAAGGCGTTGGCGATCAGGAGGGCAGGTTCGATGGGCACAACCGTACGCGGTGCGTGCGGATCTGCGTTCGTCATGGGCCCGTCCCGGCGGCGCATCTCGGAGTATTTCGCGGCTTTTCCACCGTACGTCAGGGTTTCCCGAACCGCACTCGCTGATCGCCGGGCGGCCGAACCGTTGTGGCATCCTGACCGCCATGCCGTCGCCGCCGGGTGGATTCGAGGTGCCGCTGTGGCGTGCCCTCACCGTGTTCAGGCTGGCCTCCCTGGCGTACGTCTGCGCGCTCGCGGTGCGCGACGCAGACCGGTACGCCCACCCGTACGCCGTCGGCGCCCTGATCCTGCTGATGATCACCTGGACCGGGGCGACCGCTGTCGGGTACGCCCGACCGTCCTGGCGGCGCTGGCCGCTGCTGCTGGCCGACCTCGCGGTGGTGGTGGCCATCGTGCTGGCCACCCCGTGGGTGGTCGGTCGGACGGCGCTCACCCACGGCGTACCCACCCTCGGGGTGGCCTGGATGGCCGGCCCGGTGCTGGCCTGGGCCGTCTCCGGCGGCCGGCGGCGGGGCACTGTCGCCGCGCTGATCGTCGCCGGAGCGGACCTGGCCACCCGGGAGCGGATCGGTCAGTCCTCGTTCACCGGGGTGATCCTGATGCTGCTCGCCGGAGTGGTGGTCGGGCACGTGGCCCGGCTGGCGGCGAGCGCCGAGGAGCGGCTGCAACGCGCCGTGGAGCTGGAGGCCGCCACGCGGGAGCGGGAACGGCTGGCCCGGGGCATTCACGACTCGGTTCTGCAGGTGCTGGCGCTGGTCCAGCGGCGCGGCGCCGACCTGCCCGGGGAGGCCGGCGAGCTGGCCCGGCTGGCCGGTGAGCAGGAGGCCGCACTGCGCACGCTGATCACCGGTGCCAGCCCGACCGCCGCGAACCTCCCGGAGGGGGGCGAGGCGGTGGACCTGCGGACCCTGCTCGGCCGGTACGCCTCGGCGACGGTGGCGCTCTCCGCCCCGGCCACGCCGGTGCCGCTGCCCCGACAGGTGGCCGGCGAGTTGGCGGCGGCGACCGGTGCGGCACTGGACAACGTGGGACGGCACGCCGGTGGGCGGGCCTGGGTGCTGATCGAGGACGAGGGGGAGACGGTGACCGTGTCGATCCGTGACGAGGGGCCGGGCATCCCGGACGGCCGGCTGGCCGAGGCGGCCGCCCAGGGGCGGCTCGGGGTGACCCAGTCGATCCGGGGCCGGGTGACCGACCTGGGCGGGACGGTGCGGATCGTGTCCGCACCCGAGGCGGGCACCGAGATCGAGCTGAGCGTGCCGAGGTCGGCGCGGTGAACCAGATCCGGGTCATGGTGGTGGACGACCATCCGATGTGGCGGGAGGGGGTGGCCCGCGACCTGACCGAGGCCGGCTTCCTGGTGGTGGCGACCAGCGGGGAGGGGCGACAGGCCGTTCGGGTGGCCGCCGCCGCCCGGCCCGACGTCGTCGTCCTCGACCTGCAACTGCCGGACATCTCCGGCGTCGAGGTGATCCTGGGGTTGCGCACGGCGCTGCCCGCCGTACGGGTGCTGATGCTCAGCGCCAGCGGCGAGCAGCAGAGCGTGCTGGACGCGGTCAAGGCCGGTGCCACCGGTTACCTGGTGAAGTCGACAGCGCCCGCCGAGTTCCTGGAGGCGGTCCACCGCACCGCGGCCGGCGAGGCGGTGTTCACCCCCGGCCTGGCCGGACTGGTGCTCGGCGAGTACCGCCGGTTGGCCGCCGGACCGGGGCGGGGGAGCGCCGGCGCTGCCGAACCCGCGACGCCCCAGCTCACCGAACGGGAGACGGAGGTGCTGCGGCTGGTGGCGAAGGGGATGTCGTACAAGCAGATCGCCCAGCGGCTCGGCCTGTCGCACCGCACCGTGCAGAACCACGTGCAGAACACCCTGGGCAAGCTGCAACTGCACAACCGGGTCGAGCTGACCCGGTACGCCATCGAACGCGGCCTGGACGACTGAGCGGACGGACGTCAGATCGAGCGGACGTCAGACCGAGCGCGGTGGCTCCGTCTCGTGGATGGCCAACTCCTCGGCGGTCGCCCCGCCGCCGGCCGATCCGGCGTCGTACGCCACCGAGTCGGTCTCCTGGTCGGTGTGCGACCCCTCGTCCGGTTCCACCAGCCGGCCCACAGTGGCGTCGGCCACCGTGCCGAGCTGACCGTGGTCGTACAGCGAGACCGGCGAGTTCGGGTCCGAGGTGGGCCCGGGATCCATCACGTCGGCGTCCAGCTGGGCCTCCGCCGCGGCTTCCAGATTGTCCGCCTCGAAGGCGATCTTCGGGTCGATCGTGCCGGCCAGCGGATCGTCCGCCGGGCGTTCGTAGACCTCACGGTCGAGCTTGTAGTCCAACGACTCACCGTCGAGCTGCTCCTCAGCTGTCGTTCCGAACCGGTCCACCGCCACCGGCGTCCGGTCGCCGGGCAGCTGGGCCGGGTCGGGGCCGTCCGCCTCGCGCCCGGTGAAGACGTCGTCGTTGGCGGTCGAGTCGTCATCGGCGGTGTCGGGCAGCCCTTGCGCCTCGGTGTCGGACACGGGGGTCGGGTACTCGTTGTCGCGCATGTCTGATCACTACCCGCTGCCCTCCCGCCGTAACCGGGTGACCCTTCGGCGAAACGGCACCGAACCGGGCGTCGACGGCGAAAGCCCGGGGCCGGCAGCGCGTACCGGCCGGCGAGGTGCGCCGCGATCAGCTTGGTCAGAGGGCCTCGTCGTCCGGGTGCAGCACACACCAGACGACCTTGCCGTCCCCTACGGCGCTGCTGCCCCAGCGACGGGTCACCGTGTCGATCAGCAGCAGGCCCCGGCCGCCGGCCCGGGACGGCGGGGAGATCCCGGCGAACGTCGGCCGGCGCGGGGAGTGGTCGCGAACCGCCAGGTGCAGGGTGGTCTCCTGGGGTGCCAGCCGAACCGTCATCGGGGTCTGGGCATGGGCCACCACGTTGTTGACCATCTCGGTGATGGCGATGCACGCCGGGTCGGCGAGCGTCGGCATGCCCCAGCGCTCGCAACCGGTGTTGACCAGATCGCGGGCCTGCCGGGCGGCTCCCACCGCCGGGGCGAGTTCGGCGGTGAGCACCGCCGCCAGTGGTGTCGTCGCGATGGCGGCCAGCGCGCCGTCGAGCGTCGGCCAGGCCGGCACGCCGTCGAGCGCCGAGTCCGAGTGGGCGGGCCCGGCGGCTGCGGAGTCCGGTTGGGCGGGCCCGGCGGCCGTCGGGTCACACAGCAGCAGATCCGCGGCGGGCCAGTCGGCGACCTCACGGCGAATGTCGGCGAAGATGCCCCGACCGGCCGGCTCGACGAACCGCAGACCGGTCACGTCCGCCACCACGGGGCCGGGGCGGTCCGCGAGGCGGGTGAGCAGGGCGCCGCGTACCGCCTCGGCTCCGGCGGCGTCGAGCACACCGGTCAACCGGACCACCGCCGACGACTCGTCGACTTCCACGAGACAGCTCGCCATGATCGCCCCATTGTGCGCGCCGGTGACGGTCGGCGCATTCTGACGCTCGACGTCCGCCATCAGCGGTCCGACCGGGAGCGGCGGTTGATGGCCGCCAGGGTGCCGACGGCGGTGCCGGCGGCGGCCAGACCGAACGCGGCGGTCATCCGCACCAATTGCCGGCGTCGACCGTGCCAGCCGCCGTCCTGGCGCGCCTGAGCGTCGGCGTGGAACACGTTGCCGCTGCTGTCCACGCGGGCGCCCGGCCCGAACTGGGTTCGGTGCGCGTACCAGCCGAGGGTGCGCTCCACCAGCGCGGGCGCCAGCCGCCACTGCAGGCCGATCAACCGGGCCGCGCCACCGGCGTACGCCTCGCGGCGCGGCCGGCGCAGCAGCCGGACGATGGTCTCGGCGACCACCTCCGGCGGGTAGATCGGAGGCGGCGGCACCAGCTCCCGCCCGCTGTGATTGCCGGTGTGCCGGAAGAACGGGGTGTCGATGGTGGCCGGCAGCACGGTGCAGACGGAGATGTGCCCCCGACCGGTGACCCGCAGCTCCTGACGGACGGTGTCGGCCAACCCCCGGATGCCGTGCTTGGTGGCGTTGTACGCAGACTGGTACGGCATGGCCACCTCGGCCAGCACCGAGGCGTTGTTGACCAGCACACCGCCACCGGCGGCGCCGAGGTAGGGCAGGGCCGCCTTGATGCCGTGCACCGCCCCGAGCAGGTTGACCTCCAGCACCCGGCGGAACTCGGCGACCGGGATCTCGTCGAACAGACCCACCGCGCTGACCGCGGCGTTGTTCACCCAGGCGTCGATCCGACCGAACTCGGCCACCGCCTGTTCGGCCAGCCGCCGCACCGACTCCAACTCGGTCACGTCGGTCGGTACGACGAGCGCCTGACCGCCCAGCTCCCGGCAGCGCTGCGCGACCTGTCGCAGGGCCGGCTCACTGCGGGCGGCCAGCACGACGGCGGCACCCCGGCGGGCCAGTGCGTAGGCGGTCGCCGTGCCGATCCCGCTGGACGCGCCGGTGATCACCACGGTCGAATCGTCGAGACTGCGGGTCAGCGGCATTCCTGAGCGGTACCCCCGGCCGGACCTGGTCACACCAGCGACAGGTTGTCGATCACCGTCGAATCGTGCGGTCGGGTGTCACCTGTGCTTGCTGTGGCGCAAGTGTCGGTGGCAGTCGGGCGGACTCTTCCTGATCTGCCAGGTTTCGACTCAGCGTCGCGGGGTTAATGGGACGCTCTGACCGGGAGGACCACCGCCGAGGAAAGATCGCAGGGAGGTGACCCATGCGCGTCGGCCTCGTCTGCGCGCACGCCAGCTCATACCGCCACGCCGACGGCCCACCGGTCGGCACTCGACAGCACATCGCCAGGGTCGCCGCGGAACTGACCGAGCGGGGCCATGACGTCCGGCTCTACGTCCGCCGGGACGACCCGGCGCTGCCGGCGACGATGAACGTCGACGGCTACCAGGTGCACCACGTGCCGGCCGGCCCGCCCACCGCACTACCCACCGCCGAGCTGATCCCGTACGTGACGGAGGTCGGCCGTTGGCTGGCCGACGAGTGGTCCGGTGCCTGGCGGCCCGAGGTGGTGCACGGGCACTACTGGGTCGGCGGCCTGGCCGCCGCACACGCCGTTCGGGAGACCGACATCCCGGTGGTGCAGACGTTCCACTCGCTCGGCGTCGAGCAGCTGCGTCACCTGGGCGGTCACTACGACGGGCCGGGACAGCGGATCACGCTGGAACGCGCGCTGACCCGGGCCGTCGACATCGCCGTGGCCCAGTCCAACGACGAGGTCGACGAGCTGACCCGGATGGGTCTGCAACGCAGCTCGGTCGCGTTGGTGCCGGCCGGCGTCGACATCGACCTGTTCCATCCCGACGGCGAGGCCGCGCCGCGCGAACAGCGGCCTCGCATCCTCTCGGTGGGTTCGCTCGCCGCCGGGCACGGCCAGGAGGACCTGATCCGGGCGATGCGGCTGGTCGGCGACGCCGAGTTGGTGATCGCCGGTGGGCCGCCGGCCGACCAGTTGGCCAACCACGCGGAGGCGCGCCGGCTGCGCGAGCTGGCCGAACAGATCGGCGTCGTCGACCAGGTGCGGCTCGTCGGGGCGGTGCCGCACGACCAGATGGCCACCTGGTACCGGTCGGCGGACGTGGTCGCCTGCACGCCGCACTACTCCTCGGCCGGGCGGGTCTCGCTGGAGGCGATGGCCTGCGGGGTGCCGGTGATCGGCTACGCGATGGGCGGCCTGGCGGACGCCGTCGTCGACGAGGTCACCGGCCGCCTGGTGCCTCCTGGTGACGTACGCGCGCTCGGCGTGTCGCTGCGCCGGCTGCTCGCCGACAACGCCGGCCGGTTCGCGTACGGACACGCCGCGGTGGACCGGGTGCGCAGCAGCTACACCTGGGAGCGGACCGCCGGTGCGTTGGAGCGTCTCTACGAGCGGGTGGTGAGCCGGCGCAAGCCGGTCGAGGCCTGAGCGGGGCGGTGCCGCGACACCCGCGGGCGCGGTGTCGGCCCGCCCGGCCGGGCCAGCGGCGGCCGGTCAGCCGGTCCGGCCGGCACCGACCATGGCGGGGTCCCGCCGGGGCGCCACCGAACGGTGCTGCTGCGGTTCGGCGTACCGGGTCAGGCCGATCACCGCGGCCAGGGTGACCAGGAAGCCGGCCGCGGCCAGCCACTCCCGCCCCGGCCAGATCTTGTCGTTGAGCAGCAGCAGACCGACGATCGCGGCCGGCACCGCCCCGGCGGCGTCCATCGCGGCGACAGCGGCGGTCGTCGAGCCACGCTGCATGGCCAGACCGAGCAGCAGCTGACCGACGATCGAGTGGACGATCAGCAGGTAGAACAACGGGTTGACGAGGAACGCCTCGGCGGACGGCGCGGACGCCAGAGGCCGGGCGGCGACAGCGGCCGAGCTGAACGCCAGCCCGGCCAGGGAGCCGAGGGCCACCGAACCCGGTGCCCCGTGCAGCCGTACGGCGAAGACACCGAGCACCGCGATCACCCCGAGCGCCACCAGCAGGGCTATCGAACCGGCGGT
This sequence comes from Micromonospora parva, assembly GCF_000718515.1. Lineage (GTDB taxonomy): Bacteria > Actinomycetota > Actinomycetes > Mycobacteriales > Micromonosporaceae > Micromonospora > Micromonospora parva. Next base: position 25,489 of record NZ_JNZS01000024.1, read on the forward strand.
GCCGAGCTGCTTCGACGGTGCCGGCCGGGCGGACAGCACCAGCGCGGTGATCCCCGCGAAGAGCAACGCCAGCAGCACCACCTCCGCCGCCGGCAGCCGCCACTTCAACACCAGCACCCCGAGGATGGCGGTCACCCCGAGCCCGGCGGCCACGCTGGCCTGCACGAGGAACAGCGGCAGGTCCCGTCGGGCCAGGAAGGCGAGCACGAAGCCGCCGATCTGACAGCCCAGGCCGACCAGGTACGTCCGATGCCCGGCGAGGCGCAGCAGCAGACCCGGATCGAAGGTGTGGTGGACAGTGGTGCGGGCCGCCGCCACCGACTGGAGCAGGTTGGCGAAGCCGTACGCGACGATCATCGCCGCGAGGAAGCACCAGCCGGAGGAGACCACCTGGCGAGGATAGAGGTTGCCGGGGGTCAGCGCGCGGCTGGTCGATCGAGGCGGGTGAGGATGTCGGCGTGCAGCACACCGTTGGTGGCCACCACGCTGCTGTCGGTGCCCGGGGCGCCCGCCGGGGCCGGTCGACCGGACAGATCAGTGACCGTGCCACCCGCCTCCGTGATGATCGGCACCAGCGCCGCCACGTCCCACAGCGACAGCTCCGGCTCGGCCATCACATCCAGTGCCCCCTCGGCCAACAGCATGTAGCCGTAGAAGTCGCCGTACGCCCGGCTGCGCCAGCTGTCCCGCATCAGGTCGAGCACCGCGTCGAGCCGGCCGGCCTGCTCCCACCCGTCCAGTGAGGAGTAGCAGAAGCTGGCGTCCGCGACCCCGCGCACCGCTGACACACCGATCCGTTCGCCAGCCGTGGGGCCCGGCCCGGCGTACGCGCCCGCGCCCGCGCTGGCCCACCAGCGTCGTCCGAGCGCCGGTGCGGACACCACGCCGACCGCCGGCCGGTCGCCGTCGTAGAGCGCGATCAGGGTGGCCCAGATCGGCACGCCCCGGACGAAGTTCTTGGTGCCGTCGATCGGGTCGATGATCCACCGGCGGCCGTTCGCGTCGGCGGACGGCTGTGCGCCGTACTCCTCACCGAGCAGCCCGTCGGCCGGCCGGTGCTCGGTCAGCAGGGCGCGGATCTCCCGCTCCACAGCGGTGTCCGCGTCGGAGACCGGCGTCAGGTCGGGCTTCGCCTCGACGCGCAGGTCGAGCGCGCGGAACCGGGCCGTGGCGATGGCGTCGGCCCGATCGGCGAGCAGGTGGGCGAGGGCGAGGTCGTCGGCGTACCCGGTCATCCCGGCAACCTAGCCCACGCCCGTCGGGTCACTCGTCGGGCCCGCGCCGGTCACCCTCGCCCGGCCCGCGCTGGTCACTGTCGCCGCGCGAGTCACCCTCGCCGGCGCGGGAGGCGAGCAACCGGCGGTACGAGGCCAGCCGGCGCGGGTCCGCCTTACCGGCGGCCACCCAGGCGTCCAGCCCACACTCGGCCTCGTCGGCCGTGTGCGGGCAGTTCGGTGGGCAGTCGACGGTGCCCTCGACCAGGTCCGGAAAGCCGTGCAGCAGGCTGTCGGCCGAAACGTGCGCCAACCCGAAGCTGCGGATCCCGGGGGTGTCGATGATCCAACCCGGGTCCGTGTCGACCCCGGGCACCGGTGGCAGCCGCAGCGCCACCGCGCTGGTCGAGGTGTGCCGGCCCCGGCCGATCGCGCTGACCACGCCGACCGCGCGCAGCGCGTCCGGCACGAGCCGGTTGACGAGCGTCGACTTGCCCACCCCGGAGTGTCCGACCAGCACCGACACCTTGCCGCTCAACAGCGCGCGGAGCGCGTCGAGGTCGGAGTCGGGGCGGTTGAGCACGTACGGCAACTCCAACTCGGTGTAGTAGCCCAGCACCTCCTCCGGCCCGGCCAGGTCGGCCTTGGTGAGGCAGAGCAGCGGCTCGACGTCCGCGTCGTACGCGGCCACCAGGCAACGGTCGATGAACCCGGTACGCGGCGGCGGGTCGGCCAACGCGCTCACGATCACCAACTGGTCGGCGTTGGCCACCACCACGCGTTCCAGCCGACCCTCGGCGGTGGTCTCGTCGTCGTCGGCGGTGCGCCGCAGCACCGAGCGGCGCTCGGCGATCCGGACGATGCGGGCGAGTGCGCCCTCCGCGCCGGACGTGTCGCCGACCAGGCTGACCCGGTCACCCACCACCACCGACTTGCGGCCCAGCTCGCGGGCCCGCATGGCGGTGACAGTGGGCAGCTCGGCGCCGACCACGCCGCGCTCGGCCCCGGACAGCACGCAGGTGTAGCGCCCCCGGTCGACGGCGATGACGAACCCGTCGACCGCGTCGGCGTGCTGCGGGCGGGTGCGCGTACGCGGGCGTGACGACTTACCGGGCCGGACCCGTACGTCGTCCTCGTCGTACTCCCGCCGTTTGGTCGCCAGGACCTTCCTCCGTCGCGTCAGCTCTTGCCGGTCACCATCGCTGACCATAGTGCCGGGAACTCGGGCATCGTCTTGGAGGTACACCCCACGTCGTCCACCTCGATGCCCGGAACGGCGAGCCCGGCCACCGCGGCGGCGTGCGCCATCCGGTGGTCGTGGTAGGTGCGGAAGAGCCCGCCGCGCAGCGGACGGGGCCGGATCTCCAACCCGTCGGGGGTCTCGGTGATGTCCGCGCCGAGCCCGCCGAACTCCCGCGTGAGCGCGGCGAGCCGGTCGGTCTCGTGGCCCCGGATGTGCCCGACGCCGGTGAAGACCGACGGTGAGTCGGCCAGCAGGGCCAGCGCGGTCAGCACGAGGGTCAGCTCGCCGACGTCGGACAGGTCGGCGGTCAGACCGTGCACCACGCCGGTGCCGCGCACGGTCAGCCCGTCGGTGGAGAGGCTGACCTCGCCGCCCATCCGTTGCAGCAGCGAGCGGAGCTGCTCGACCGGCTGGGCGCTGCTGTGCGGCCAGCCCTGCAGGGTCACCTCACCGCCGGTGACCAGGGCGGCGGCGAAGAACGGCACGGCGCCGGAGAGATCCGGCTCGACGTCCCAGCCGCGCCCGGTGAGCGGGCCGGGCTCGACGGTCCAGACATCGGGGGTGCTGTCGTCGACCGCCGCGCCGGCGGCCCGGAGCATCTGCACCGTCATCCGCAGGTGCGGCGCGGACGGCACCGGCGGGCCGACGTGGCGCACCACGACGCCCCGGTCGAAGCGCGGGGCGGCCAGCAACAGCCCGGAGACGAGCTGGCTGGAGGCGGACGCGTCGATCACCACCTCGCCCCCGGTGACCCGGCCGGTGCCGAGCACGGTCAGCGGCAGGCTGCCGGTGCCGGTGACGTCGATCCGGACGCCCAGCGAGCGCAGCGCGTCGACCAGCGGGCCCAGCGGCCGGGTGCGGACGTACGGGTCGCCGTCGAAGCTGACCTGCCCGTCGGCCAGGCCCGCCACCGGTGGCACGAACCGCATCACGGTGCCGGCCAGCCCGACGTCGACGTGGGCGGGGCCGACCAGGGGGTGCGGTCGGACCAGCCAGCGCTCGTCGTCGCTGATCGACACGTGCGCGCCCATCGCCCGCAGGCCGGCGGCCATCAACTCGGTGTCCCGGGCGCGCAGCGGCCGGGCCAGCGTCGACGGGCCGGCAGCCAGCGCGCTGAGCACCAGGGCGCGGGCCGTCATCGATTTGGAACCGGGCAGGCGCAACGTCGCTGCCACCGGGTCGGATGCGGTCGGTGCGGTCCACGGCTGCGGCGGCCGGGTCGCTGTCAGGTTCCCCACGGTTACATTCTGCCGTGTCGTCGGGGGTCCGGCGGCACCCGGCGCTCGTACTCCCGGTTGGCGGGACAGCCGACAGCGCCCCCGACGCGTTAGCGTGTGCCCCATGTGCGGCAGGTACGCGACGACCCGGAGCTCCGGCGAGCTGAGCGCGCTGTTCGAGTCGTCCGACGACTCCGACGGCCTGGTCCGCGCCGATCACAACGTCGCGCCCACCGACCCGGTGCCGCTGGTCCGGCTCAGCCCGGAGGGGCACCGCAGCCTCTGTGTCGGCCGCTGGGGTCTGTTGCCGCACTGGTCCCGGTCCGCCTCGGCGGCGGCCCGCATGATCAACGCGCGGGCGGAGACGGTGGCCACCAGCCGGGCGTACGCGGGCTCCTTCGCCCGTCGTCGCTGCCTGGTCCCGGCCGACGGCTGGTACGAGTGGGTCCGGCTGCCCGATGGTGGCCGCCAGGCGTACTTCATGACCCCCCGGGACGGTTCGGTGCTCGCCCTGGCCGGCATCTGGTCGGTCTGGGAGTCCGACGCCGAGACCCGGCTCACCTTCAGCGTGCTGACGACCGCGGCGCTCGGCGACCTGACCGAGGTGCACGACCGGATGCCGGTGCTGCTGCCAGCGGAGCGTTGGTCGTCGTGGTTGGCCCCGACGGACGAGCCGGAGCGGCTGCTCAGCCCGGCGTCGGCGGAGCAGTTGGCGGGGTTGGAGATCCGCCCGGTGGGCGCGGCGGTGGGAGACGTCCGCAACGACGGGCCGCACCTGACCGCCCGGGTGCCGGTGGCGCCAACGGTGACGCCGCAGGAGTTGACCCTTTTCTGACGCTGTCGCGCATCGTTGGCCGCCGATTTGCCAGGGTTCCGCGTGATTCGTCTCCCGACTGTTCAGTCAGGTTCCCGGCAGACACTTGTCCCGATGTTGCGAAGTGCGATAGAACACAGCGCCGGTAGTGGACATCGATTCGCACGGGGCGGACGACGTCCACCGATTTTGCCGGTCCCACGGGGGAGGTGGGCGGATGACACGGGCACGTATGCCGCGTCCGCACGAGGTGGCGGCGGCGCGGCGAGATCCGCGACTGCTGCGGGCAGTGCGGGAACGGCGACAGGACGACGCGTGGCGTACCAGGGGTACCTGCCAGAGCGTCGATCCGGAGACCTTCTTTCCGGCACCGAACGAACCGGCGGACGCCGCCGTCGCGTTGTGCCGCAGTTGTGACGTACAGGGGTCCTGCCTGGCCTGGGCCCTCGACGTCGGCGACTGCCACGGCGTCTGGGGCGGCACCACGCCGCGGGAACGACGGGCGATGCTCGTCGCCTGGCGCGGTGAGGTCGACCCCGACCCGGACGCCATCGACGACGCCGGCCCGCCGGTGCGCGATCGCCTGCTCGCCCTGGTCCCGCTGAGCTGATCGGCGGCCGGGTTCACACCCGTCGGCGGTGCGGCGGCGCAGAATGGGGCGGTGCCACCCAGCGACGACATCGACACCCCGCGCGGTCCGGCGCGGATCGACACCGACCTGCCGGCCCGACCGGCCACCGCCCTGCTCGTCCTCGGGCACGGTGCGGGCGGCAGCGTCGACGCGCCTGACCTGCTCGCGGTCCGGGACGCGTCGGTCGCTGCCGGGCTGGCGGTGGTCCGGGTGACCCAGCCGTACCGGGTCGCCGGTCGACGGGCGCCGGCACCGGCCGGTCACCTCGACGAAGCCTGGGCGGCGGTGCTCGGCGTGCTGCGTGACCGGCACGCCGACGTGCCGACGGTGCTGGTCGGTGGGCGTTCCAGTGGCGCGCGGGTGGCCTGCCGGACGGCCCGCGCGGTGGGCGCGGTGGGCGTGGTCGCCCTGGCCTTTCCGCTGCACCCGCCCGGCCGGCCGGAACGCTCACGGGCCGCCGAGCTGGACACCGGCCTGCCGACGCTTGTCGTCAACGGTGACCGGGACCCGTTCGGGACGCCGGAGCCGGGGCCGGCGGTGCAGGTGGTGAGCCGTCCCGGTGAGACGCACGATCTGCGCCGGGATCCGGCCGGCACCGCCGCCGCCGTGCGCGACTGGCTGTCCGCCCAGGGCTGGGCGGCCGGCTGACCGGTCGCGTCGGCTCGCCGAGGCGACCGTTTCCGGTGCCGGGCACGGGTCGTTGCATCCGATGGTGCCGCCGGCCCGATCCGGGCTGGTGACACCAGTCCTCCCAGGCCCTTCCTGGTCCCAGCGCCGGCCGTCGTCGGCGCCGGGACCAGGAACGGGGAGAGCCGGCCGGAATGCCCCAGTGGTCATCTCGCGTTACTACCCCCGGACGACTTTTCTGCGAGGGGGGTGACCGGTGCCAACCGAGACACGAAGCCTGGAACAGGATGAACGGGACGCCCGGCAGTTGAAGCGGCTGCTGGACGGCCCGCAGTGGCCCGCCACGGCGGGACCGGGCGGGGTGGGTGCGGTGAGCACGGGCACACCAGCCGGAAGTGAATCTGTGGGTAGGTCCGTGCGCGTATCCTCGGCGGGAAAGCATCCGACGCGAGGGGATGTGCGGTTGACCACCGAGAAGACGGACGAGCGCAGGGCCCGATTCGAGCGGGACGCGATGCCATTCGTCGATCAGCTCTACGCTGCTGGGCTGCGAATGACGCGCAACCCGGCGGATGCCGAGGACCTGGTCCAGGAGACCTACCTGAAGGCGTACGCGGCCTTCCACCAGTTCGAGCAGGGCACGAACCTGAAGGCCTGGCTGTACCGGATCCTGACCAACACCTACATCAACTCCTACCGCAAGCGGCAGCGCCAGCCGATCCAGGCGCCCACGGAGGAGATCACCGACTGGCAGCTCGCCGAGGCCGAGTCGCACACCTCCAGCGGGTTGCGCTCCGCCGAGACGGAGGCACTGGACCGGCTGCCGGACAGTGACGTCAAGGAGGCCCTCCAGCAGTTGCCGGAGGAGTTCCGCCTGGCCGTCTACCTCACCGATGTCGAGGGCTTCTCCTACAAGGAGGTCGCGGACATCATGGGTACGCCGATCGGCACCGTGATGTCGCGTCTGCACCGTGGCCGTCGTAATCTGCGCAAGCTGCTCGAGCGCTACGCGGGGGAGCGGGGCTTCAGTGCGGCCCGCTCGGCGAAGGGTTCGACCGCCGCCGCTGCCGGCCGGGAGGTGTGACGTGAGCTGTGGGGAGCCGCACGAGACGGACTGCCGCGAAGTCCTCGCGGAGGTGTATCTCTACCTGGATCTGGAGTGCGCCGACGAGCGCCGCTCGCTGATCCGGCACCACCTGGACGAGTGCGGGCCCTGCCTGCGCGAGTACGGGCTGGAGCAGGAGGTGCGGGCGCTGGTGGCGCGTTGCTGTGGCAACGAGACCGCGCCGGACGAGCTGCGTGAGCGGCTGCGGGTCAAGCTCACCGAGCTGGTGGTCTTCGAGACCAGCGATTCCCGTGAGCTGGCCGACTGAGCGTCGGCATGAGCTGGCAAGACCGGTGGCCCGGGTCGATGTCGACCCGGGCCACCGGTGTATCCGGCCTCGGCCGGCTGAGCGACGACGGGCAGTGGGCCCGTCGACCCGTTCAGGAGTTGGGACGCTTGCCGTGGTTCGCGGCGCTCTTCTTACGAGCCTTCTTCTTCCGGGACTTCTTCGCCATGCTGACCTCCTCGTGATGGGTCGGATCCGTCCTGCGCACGACCTCGGCGCGGATGCGGCCACCGGCGGTCCGGCGTCGGGTCCGACCCGCTGATGGTAGTGCGGTCGGCACCCGCCGCCTCCCCCAGGGCGGGACTGCCGTCGCGGCTGTGCCGCTGCGCGCCCACCACCGGTCGACGCATGATTGGATACATCGGCAGGCACGTCGCGAAGAGGGAGGGCCTGAACATGGCCGAGGAGATCCGCGCCGAGATGGTGGCCAACGTCTGGAAGGTCGTCGCCACGGCGGGTGACACGGTGGCCGAGGGTGACACCCTGGTGATCCTCGAGTCGATGAAGATGGAGATCCCGGTCGTCGCCGAGTCCGACGGTGTGCTGCAGCAGCTCGCCGTGCACGAGGGCGACGTCGTGCAGGACGGTGACCTGATCGCGGTGATTGCGTGACCGGATTACTGGTCCGTCCGGCCGAGCCCGCCGACTTTCCGGCGGTGGCCCGGCTGACCGTTGCCGCGTACGAGGCGGACGGTCAGCTCAAGGGCGAGCACGGGTACGGCGAGGTGCTGGCCGACGTGGCGACCCGGGCCGCCAGCGGCGAGGTGCTGATCGCTGTCGATGAGCTGACCGGCGCGGTGCTCGGCTCGGTCACGTTCGTGCTGCCGGGCACCCCGTTCGCGGAGCTGTCCGGGCCGGGCGAGGCGGAGTTCCGGATGCTCGCCGTCGACCCGGGCGCGCAGGGTCGTGGCGTCGGTGCCGTGTTGGTCGAGGCGTGCGTCGACCGGGCTACCGGGTTGGGTTGCACGGCGGTGGTGATCTGCGTCCGGGCCGGGATGGCCGATCCGGCGCACCGGCTCTACTCGCGGCGCGGGTTCGTCCGCTCGCCGGAGAAGGACTGGTCACCGGCGCCGGGCGTGGACCTGCTCGGCCTGCGCCTGGAGCTGGCGCGCCGCTGAGCCGCCGGGCCGTTCCCGCTGAACCGCCCACCGCCGGGCCGTGCTGAGCCGCCGGGCGGGCCCGGGTCAGGCGTCGGGCTCTGTACCGATGGCGGCCAGCAGCTCGTCGGCCACGTCCAGGGCGAGCTTGCGACGTTCGTCGTCGCTGATGTGCGGGGCGCGGACCGCGAACCAGCTGGTGTGCACCGCGAACAGCGACAGCACGGCGCGCAGTTGGGCGGCGGGGGAGTCGTCGCCCCGGCAGAGCGCCCCGGCCAGCTCCATCATCCGGCCGCGCATCTTCTGGCCGGAGGAGAGACTCTTGAGCGCGGTCTGGTTCTGCTCGAAGAAGCGCATCACCGACGGCTGACTGCCGTCGAACATCGTGTCGGCGTATCGGGAGATCAGCTCCCGCCGGGTGGCCAGGGTGGCGGGCTGGGTGGCGGCCCAGGCGGTCAGCGCGTCCATCCGCTCCAGGCGGTCCTCGACGAAGCTGGCGACGATGTCGTCCTTGCTCTTGAAGTGGTAGTAGAGCGCAGCTTTGGTGACGTTGAGGCGCTCGGCGATCTCCCGGAGCGAGGTCTTCTCGTACCCCTGCTCGGTGAAGAGTTCGAGCGCGACGGCCTTGATCCGTTCCCGCGTTCCGCCGCCTGTGCTCTCGCTCACGCACGCCCTCCAAATGGCTTGACCGTTGCTCGTACCCAACTTACCGTGCGGCTAGTAAGGTGACTAGCCGGGCGGCAAGTAAGTACGGCAATCCTCGGGGGGAGCTTATCCATGACTCAGGCAACCCAGGTCGGCACACGACCCAACAACATCAGGGTCGTGCTGTTCGGGCTGATGATCGCGATGATGCTCGCGATGCTCGACAACATGATCGTCAGCACCGCGTTGCCGCGGATCGTCGGCGAGTTCGGCGGGCTCAACCACTTCACCTGGGTGGTCACCGCGTACGTCCTGGGCACCACCGTCTCCACCCCGATCTGGGGCAAGCTCGGTGACCTCTACGGCCGCAAGTCGGTCTTCCTGACCTCGGTCGTCATCTTCCTGGTCGGCTCCGCCCTCTGCGGCATGGCCGGCTCCGGCATGTTCGGCGGCCCGCAGGACGGCATGGTCCAGCTCATCGCCTTCCGGGCCGTGCAGGGCCTCGGCGCCGGTGGCCTCATGGTCGGCGTGATGGCGATCATCGGTGACCTGGTCCCGCCCCGCGAGCGCGGGCGCTACCAGGGCATGATCGCCGGCATCATGGCCATCGCCATGGTCGCCGGCCCGCTGGTCGGCGGCTTCATCACCGACCACCTCTCCTGGCGCTGGGCGTTCTACGTGAACCTGCCGCTGGGCGGTGTCGCGCTGCTCGTGCTGATCACCACCATGCACCTGCCGAAGTACCGCACCGAGCACCGGATCGACTGGCTCGGCGCCGGGCTGCTCTCGGTCGGCATCACCGCGATCGTGCTCATCACCACCTGGGGTGGCAACGAGTACGACTGGACCTCGACGCAGATCCTCGGCCTGGCCGTGCTGGCCGTCGTCGCGTTGGTGGTGTTCGGGCTGGTGGAACGCCGGGTCCAGGAACCGATCCTGCCGCTGGCGCTCTTCGCCAACCGCAACTTCGCGCTGATCTCGGTGATCGGCTTCCTGCTCGGCTTCGCGATGTTCGGCGCGATGAACTTCCTGCCGCTCTACCAGCAGACCGTGCAGGGGGCGTCGGCGACAAACAGTGGTCTGCTGTTGCTGCCGCTGATGTTCGGCATGCTCGTCGTCTCGCTGGTCATCGGCCGGGCGATCACCCGCAACGGCAGGTACCGCGCGTACCCGATCATCGGTGGCGTGGTGATGACCGCGGGCATGGCGCTGCTGTCCATGCTCGACACCGACACCAGCAAGTTGATGTCCTCGCTGTACATGATCGTGCTCGGTGTCGGCATGGGCTTCCTCATGCAGACGTCGATGCTGATCGCGCAGAACAGCGTGGAGCAGAAGGACCTCGGCGCGGCCAGCGGCGCGGCCACCTTCTTCCGGTCGATCGGCGGCTCGTTCGGCATCTCGCTGTTCGGCGCTATCTTCGCCAACCGGCTGGCCAGCTCGGAGGGCGGTCGGGCCTTCGGCGGCGGCGAGGCCGGCGCCGGGATGGACCTGGCGAAGCTCAGGGAGTTGCCCGCTCAGGCCCGCGAGGCGGTGCTCGGCGGTCTCTCCGACGCCATCTCGCACGTCTTCCTCTGGGCGGTCCTGTTCACCATCGTGATCCCGGTGCTCGCCTGGTTCATCAAGGAGATCCCGCTGCGGACCGCGAACGAGGCCCCGCCGCAGGCCACCCCGGAGGAGGACGCCGAGGTCGCCCTCGGCAAGGCCCCCGTCGCGTAACCCCCCACCCCACCCCACCCCGCCCCTAGCCCCACACCCCCGCGATCTTGCACTTTGTGCGGTGACATAAGCCCTCTATACCGGCAAAACGCCGACAGAAAGTGCAAGATCGCGGGGATGGGGCGCGGGCAAGATCGCGGGGGTTGGCAGGGAGTCAGCGGCGGAGCAGGCGTTGCCAGAGGCGGCGTAGGGGGTTGCGGGGGCGGGGGAGTCGGGGGGAGTGGGCGTTCAGCAGCTCGGTGGCCAGTGCCGCGGTCGCCGGGTCGAGCTGTGGGGCGGCCAGTGCCAGGTGCGCCAGTGACGCGGCGATCGGGACCGGTCGGGTCCGCGCCACGGCGGCCACGTCGGCCAGCCGCTCCGCCACCACCCGGGCCACGTCCGGCCGTACCGAAGGGTCCACCCAGGCCGCGGTGACGAGGGCGAACAGCGCCGCCTCGGTGACCCAGTCCTCGACGCCCCAGATCAGGTCGAGGAGCACCCGGCGTCGGGTCGAGCCCTCCCACGGCTCGTCGGTGCGGTGGTGCAGCAGCCCCAGACAGGCCCACACCTGCACGCCACGGACCCAGACCGACGGGTCGTGAGCCGCCAGCAGCCGACCTACCGCGTTGGCCGGCGCGGCCGGCGGGTGCACCAGCAGGCCGAGCAGGTCGGCCAGCTCAAGGCCGGCCAGGCCCACCGCCGCGTCGTACGCCGCCGGTGGGTGCGCCCACGCCGGGTGGGCGATCTGCCCGATCCGTTCGACAGCAGCCGCCGAGGGCGCGGCCAGCGCGGGCGTGGGGACGGCGTCCGCGTAGTGCCACAACCGCTGCGCGGACGCCCGTCGGGGTTCGCGCGGGTCGGGCTCCGGCGCGCCGACGACCTCGATCCGCAGCCCGGGGGCGGTGGCGATCGCCGTCCCGACCGCGCTGGGCGGGGCGGCGGCGGGTAGGCGTACGGCGCCGCCGAGACCGTTGTCGTCATCGGCCACCGCCTGGCGCATCGCGTCGACCAGGGGCCCGCCGGCCGGGGTGAGTTGCCCGAGCCAGGGCTTGCCTCGGCAGCACTGGGCCAGGTCGCCGTGCTCGTGGCTGTCGTCCGGGTGGTCCCGCACGAAGTCGGCGAGCGCGACCAGGTGGGCGAGGTCGCCGTCGCGCAGGTGCCGCAGGCGGTGGGCGGTGTGCACCGCGCAGTCGAACGACGGATCGCGGGCCAGCGCCCGCTCGGTCCACTCCAGCGCCTCGTCCAGTCGGCCGATCTCGGCCAGGGTGCCGGCGATGTCCGCGTAGATCGCCAGGTCGTCGGGGTCCAGCTCGACGGCCCGACCGAGGGCCGCGAGGCCGTCGCGGGTCCGGCCTGAGCTGCGGTACGCGTACCCGAGCCACACCTCGCCCATCTTCGAGGGCTGGGCGCGTACCCCTCGGGTGGCCCAGCGGACCGCCAGCTCGGTCTCGCCGAGGCGCCGGGCCAGCGCGGACGCCGCGCCCAGCAGTAGGCCGTGTTCCGGGTGCACGGTGGCCGCGTTGCGCGCGAGGGTGAGGTACGGGGACAGCGGGGCCCGGCCGATGCGGGGGACGGGGTCGGGCAGCGCGGCGCAGATCTGCATGAGGACGCGGGCGATGTGCTCCGGGTCCAGTCGTTCGGCCAGTTCGGGCGCGGTGACCCAGGGCACGGCGGCCCACTCGGTGCCGGGTGCGTACGCCGTCGCCGCGGCCAGCAGCTCCAGCCCTTCGGCGGGGCGGCCGGCGGTGGCCAGGAGGTGCGCGCGGGCGACCACCGCGCCCACGAAGGTGTGGTGGTTGATCGGGAAGAGGTCGAGGCCGCCGCCGCTCGTCGCAGCGAGCCGGGCCAGCGTCTCGTGCACCTCCGGAAGGGTGGGGGCCTGCGCCAACGCGCCGGCGAGGTGGCCGGCGGCGTGGTGCAGGTCGCCCTCGTCGAGGGCCAGCCGGGCCAGCGCCAGCTCCTCCGTCACGGAGAGCGCGGGATCGTCCGTTCCCTCAGGCACGTCGTCCTCTCGTGGCAGCTAGACCGGGTGCGGCGGGTGAAGCTTAGTTGATATTGAGATCAACTGGTGATCAGCTGCGCAGTCCTGCTCGTTCGATTGCTGAGATACGGTTAAAAGTGCAAGACTGAGCAAGAATCGCGCGGCAATCGCGCAGGGGAGGGGCTTCCGTGACACGTGCAGGGGCTGGAATGGCCGCCGACATCGACGAGCAGCCGGCTGGCTACGCGCGCCTGCTCTCCGCGGCCAACGCCGCGGAGATCGCCCGGGTCGCGGCGATCATCGCCGAACGGCGGCCACGGCACGTGGTCTTCACCGCGCGGGGCACCTCTGACCACGCGGCGCTCTACGGGGCCTACCTGACCGAGATCCGGCTCGGCCTGCCCGCCGGGCTCGCCTCGCCCAGCGTCGTCACCCTGTTCGGGGCCCGCCCCGACCTGTCCGACGCGCTGGTCGTCGGGGTCAGCCAGAGCGGTGGCTCGCCCGACCTGGCCGAGGTGCTGCGCGCCGCCCGCGCCTCCGGGGCGCTGACCCTCGCGGTGACCAACGCCCCCGACTCGCCGCTGGTCGACGTGGCCGAGCTGAGCGTCGACATCGCCGCCGGGCACGAGCGGGCGGTGGCCGCCACCAAGACGTACACCGCCGAGCTGCTCGCCCTGTTGATGCTGGTGGAGGGGGTCCGGGCCGGCGACGGGGTGCTGCCGACCGCCGAACGGGAAGCGCTCGACGCGCTGCCCGAGCTGGCTGCCCGCACCCTGGCCGACGACACCCCGGCCCAGCTCGCCCCGCGCTACCGGTTCGCCCGCCAGTTGGTCACCACCGGCCGCGGCTACGCCTACCCGACCGCCCGGGAGGCCGCGCTCAAGCTGATGGAGACCTCGTACCTGCCGGCGCTCGCCTTCTCCGGTGCCGACCTGCTGCACGGCCCGCTCGCGATGACCGACCCGGAGGTCCCGGTGCTCGCCGTGGTCGGCTCCGGCCCCGGTGGCCGGTCGATGGGGGAGGTGCTGCCCCGCCTCGGCGAACGCCGCGCCGACGTCGTGGTGGTCGGCTCCGCCGACGTGCCGGGCGCGACCCGGCTGGCCGTTCCCGAGGTCGACGAGCGGTACGCCCCACTGCTGGACATCCTGCCGATGCAGCGGCTGGCGCTGGCCCTGGCGCTCACCCGGGGCGAGGATCCGGACGCGCCGCGCGGGTTGAAGAAGGTCACCGCGACGATGTGAGGCGTGGCGTGGCACCCTGGTCACCGTGTCCACGCTGCGCGACCTCGCCGAGGAGCACACCCATCTCCGTCCGGCCGACATCGACCACCTGCACCGGATCGCCGGCGACTGGCAGCTGCTCTCTGATCTGTCCTTCGCTGACCTGCTGCTCTGGGTGCCTGTCGACACCGAGGGCACGTTCCTCTGCGTCGCCCAGGTCCGTCCGACCACCGCGCCGACCGCATACCAGGACGACCAGGTGGGTCGGATCGTCGGCGGACCGGAGGTGGCCCACCTGGGGGTGGCGTACTCCCAGGGTCGGATCTGGCGGGAGGGCGACCCGGTCTGGTACGGCGACGTGCCGGCCCGACACGAGGCGATCCCGGTTCGGCTGCGTACCGCCGAGGGGGAGGCCGGCGAGGTGATCGCGGTGGTGGGGCGGGACACCAACCTCTCCACCGCGCGTACGCCCAGCCAGCTGGAGCTCAACTACCTCACCACGGCCGACGACCTGGCGCAGATGATCGCGGACGGCACCTTCCCGCCGCCACGGCATCCGGGTGAGACCACCTCGGCGCCCCGGGTCGGCGACGGCCTGGTCCGGCTCGATGCCGGCGGCAAGGTCACCTACGCCAGCCCGAACGCGCAGTCCGCGTACCGCCGACTGGGCTACGCCGCGCACCTGGTGGGCGAGGATCTGGCCGCGCTGCACCGCCGACTGGCCGGCGACCCGCTGGACGGCACCGAGGCGTCGAACGGCATCCTGGCCGCGCTGCGCGGTGAGGCGCCACCGCGCCGGGAGATCGACGCACGGGGTGCCACGATGCTCACCAGGGCGCTGCCGCTGATGCCGGCCGGGGTGCCGATTGGGGCGCTGGTGCTGGTCCGGGACATCACCGAGGTTCGACGCCGGGACCGGGCACTTATCACCAAGGACGCCACCATCCGGGAGATCCACCATCGGGTGAAGAACAACCTCCAGACGGTGGCTGCGCTGCTGCGGTTGCAGGCCCGCCGGGTGGCGATGCCGGAGGCCCGGGTCGCGTTGGAGGAATCGGTCCGACGGGTCGCCTCGATCGCCCTGGTGCACGAGACGCTCTCCATGTCCAGCGACGAGGCGGTCGAGTTCGACGGCATCGTCGACCGGGTGGCCAGCGCGGCGACCGAGGTCGCGGCGACCGAGGTGAGCGTCGGCATGCGGCGGCGGGGCAGCTTCGGCGTGCTGCCGGCGGAGATCGCCACCTCGCTGGTGATGGTCCTCAACGAGTTGCTGCTCAACGCCGTCGAGCACGGCTTCCCGCCGGCCGACGAGGCGGACGAGGTCCCGGTGCCCGCCGCGTCCGGCATGGTGCCGGTCGCCGCCCCCGAGGTCGACCCGTCGCTGCGGCCCGAGGTGGTGGTCTCCGCGCACCGGTTCCGCAAGATGCTGCACGTTTCGGTGACCGACAACGGCCGCGGCCTGCCGCCGGACTTCGACGCCGAACACGGCAGCCGGCTCGGCCTCCAGATCGTCCGCGCCCTGATCACCGGGGAGCTGCGCGGCACCATCGAACTGCGGGCCGGTGCCAACGGTGGCACCGAGGCGGTGCTGATCATCCCACTGGCCCGCAGCGCCCCGGAGGGCCGCTCCCAACCCTGACCCGCCCTGCCGCCTCCAATGGGGCGGGGTCCGCAGCGGGAGCGGATGTCGGGATGGGCGTGATGCCTCTCAGTCATCAGGATGACTGAGAGGCATCAGGCACATCGAGGTGGGCGGGCCTGGTCGCCGGCCGGCGCCCCGGGGCCGGGTCAGCGGTCGGAGCGGGTGGTCAGCAGGGCGACGGTCAGGCCGGGGCGCTGCCAGACCTGCGCGACGGTGAAGTCCGCGCGGAGCGCGTCGCCCTTGGCCTCGGGCACGGCGGCCAGCGGGTCGGCGTGCCGGCCGGAGACGACGAGCCACACCCGCGTCGTACCGGCCAGGCACTGTGCCGGCTGGGGGCACTCGGCAGCCCACAGATCGCCGCGGCGTGCCTCGTCCTCGGTGACCAGCACGTCGCGTGGTGGGTCGGCGAGGTGGTACTCGATGCCGAGGTCGAGGAAGAGCCAGCTGTGCCTTGGCGAGTAGACCACCGCGTCCCCCGGTCGTTGACCGTCCGCGATCACCCGCGCCGCCCCCGCGTAGTCCACCGGGGCGCTGCGCGGCCACTCGTGGGTGCGTCGCAGCGCCGCCTGGTCGGGCAGGCCGAGCAGCCCGGCCAGGACCACCGCCACCAGCGCGCCCGGTGCGCTCACGGCGGCGAGCGCCGCCCCCGCCAACAGGCAGGCGAAGGGCACCACGAAGACCAGGTACCGGGGCACCCACAGCGGCACGACCGCGCCGGCGGCGAAGAGCAGCAGTACGGGCAGCAGCACCGCGCTGACCGGCAGCACCGCGCGTCGCCCGAGCCGGGCTGCGCCCAGCGCGGCGACCCCGACCAGCAGGCCACCCACCACACTGCTCTGGGCCACGCCGCCGGGCAGCGCGCTCAGGTCGTCCGGCCGGACCAGGTGGACCCAGTTCAACTGCCGGGACTGCTGGGTCCGGGCCTTGACCAGCAACGGGCTGACCAGCAGCGCGGCCGGCAGCACGGCGACCAGCCACCGCCACACCCGCCGGTCCCGCTCGGCGTCGAGGCGCGGGGCGGTGCTGCCGGCTGTGGTCGGGGCGGCGCTGGCCGGGGCGGCGATGCCGGCCGCAGCCGGGCCGCGCCACCAGGCGATGAGGACGACCAGCGCGTGCGCGGCGAGCAGTGTGAGTGCGATCAGATGGATGAGCCCGAGCGCGGCGACGGCGACGGCGTAACCGCCCCAACGGGCCCAGCCCGGTCGACGCAGCGCCGTCACCAGCAGCACTGTGGCCAGCACGGCGAGCATGGTGGCCAGCGCGTACGGGCGGGCCTCCTGCCCGTAGCGGGAGGTGCCGGGGAGCACCGCGAACAGCAGCCCGGCGAACAGGCCGGCGCGCCGGTCGACGAGCCGCGCGCCGAGCACGGCGAGCAGCCCGGCGGCCACTGTCATCGCCAGCACCGCCGGTAGCCGCAGGGCGATCGTGGAGTCGCCGACGACAGTGGTCCACCAGTGCATCAGCAGGTAGTACGGCCCGGTGGCGGCGTCGATGGTGCCGGCCAGCCGGGCCAGGTCGGTGGGCGAGCGGGTGGCCGCGCTCCACGTCGCCAGCTCGTCGCGCCAGAGCTGGGCGGAGCCCAGCCCGGTCACTGTCACCGCCAGGGTCAGCAGCGCCGGGGGGAGCCAGACCGGCAGGCGGCGCAGCCGCTCCCACGCCGTCCCGGCCGACCTCTCGGACAATTGCCCCACGGTTCGAGCCTGCCACGGCCACCCCCTCCGTGGGCGTCACCCAGCGGCAGGGGGCGGGCGCCAGGCGGACATCACGTCGTTCGGTCTGGCGGTCTTCGCCGGATCACGCTCCACGAGTTCGTCGAGCACGGCGTCGATCCGGGCGATCAGCTCGTCGTCGAGCCGTACCGTGGCGGCCTTGGCCGTCTCGGCGAGCTGCTCCGGCCGGGACGCGCCGACGATCGCGCTCGCCACGGTCGGACGGGCCAGCACCCACGCCACCGCCAGCTGGGCCATCGTGCAGCCGGCCGCCTCGGCGACCGGTCGGAGCTGACGTACCCGGGAGAGCAGCAGATCCGAGGAGTAGCGGGCGATGAACGCGCCACCGAAGCCGTCGGTGGCCCGGGAGCCGGCGGGCCGACGTCGACCAGGTTCGTACCGACCGGTCAGCACGCCCATCGCGAGTGGCGCCCAGGCGAGCTGGCCCAGGCCGAGGTCCGCGCAGGCGGGCGACACCTCGGCCTCCACCACCCGCCACACCATCGAGTACTGCGGCTGGTTGGCGATGAACGGGATGCGCAGCTCGGCGGCGAGCCGCAGGCCCTCGCGCAGCTGCGGGGCGGTCCACTCGGAGGCGCCGACGTAGAGCACCTTGCCCTGGCGGACCAGGTCGGCGAAGGCGAGCATCGTCTCCTCCAGCGGCACGCTGTCGTCGTACCGGTGCGCCTGGTAGAGGTCGACGTAGTCGGTGCCCAGCCGGCGCAGCGAGGCGTGGCAGCCCTCGATGATGTGTTTGCGGGACAGCCCGGCGTCGTTGGCCCCCGGCCCGACCGGTAGGCACACCTTCGTGCACAGCTCGATCGAGCTGCGCCGGACGCCGCTCAGCGCCTTGCCCAACGCCTCCTCGGCCCGCCCCTGGGCGTACCGGTCGGCGGTGTCGAACGTGGTGATGCCCGCATCCAGGGCGGCCTTCACGCACGCGGCCGCCGCGTCGTCGTCGAGCTGGTTGCCGTGGGTGACCCAGTTGCCGTACGCGACCGCGCTGACGCGCAGGCCCGACCGGCCCAGTTGCCTGTACTCCATACCGAGGATCCTCGGGCCGCCCCGCGCTGTCGCCGAACCGTTCGACCGTGGTCGAATCCGTGGGTGATCGAGGTTCGGTTCTCGCCCGACGACCTGAGCCGGGTCCGGTTCGTGCACTCGCCGCTGGCCGAGCTGGTGGCCAGCTCCTGGGCGTTACGCAAGCCGACGAAGTACTGGATGCACCGCCCGTGGCGGGAACGCGCGGAGCGGCTGCTGCCGGACGCCGGCCTGGAGCCGCTGCTGACGGTGCTCAGGTCGTCCAACGGTTACGTACCGGATTTCCTCACCCCGATCGGGGCGGCACCGAACCTGGCCGCCGAGCTGCGGGCGGTCGCCGGCACCGACCCGTCCGTGGTGCGCCGGCAACTGGACCGGGCCGGCGCGCCCCGGCTGACACCGGACGAGCTGGTCGCGCAGCTCCACCGATACTTCACACTGCTGATCGCACCGGACTGGCCCCGACTGCGGGCGCTCGCACTGGCCGACATCCGGCGGCGGACGCTGCTCGCTGCCGAGCAGGGTGGGCGCATCCTGCTCCGCGAGCTGCACCCGTTGATCCGCTGGGACGGCGCGGCACTGCGGGTCGCCGTCGGCACGAGCCTGCCGGCCGGCCTGGACGGACGCCCGTGGACGCTGCTGCCCACCTCCTTCTCCGGGCCGACGGTGCACGCGATCATGGAGGGCGATGCCGGCCCGGCCCTCTGCTATCCGCCCAGTGGGCTGGGCGGGCTGTGGGCTTCGCCGCCGCCCAGCGCCGCGCTGGCCGCCCTGCTCGGCGGTACGCGGGCGGCGGCCCTCGCCCTGCTCGACGCACCGCTGAGCACCGGTGAGCTGGCCGCGATGCTGGGTCTCGCGCCGGCGACCGCGTCGCACCACCTCACCACGCTGCGGGACAACGGCCTGATCGTCGGCGTACGCCAGGGACGGGTGGTGCGTTATGCCCGAACTGTCCTCGGTGACCAACTGGTCGGCTGACCTCCGGCCCGTGATGTGGGATCCAGCACGCGGACATTGGCCGGCCCCCATGGGGTGTGGCAGCATGAGCCCATGACCGCCGCAGTCGTCCGCCGCTTCGTGGCACGTCGCCACGTCGATTACGGCCGCGTGCGCAGCGCGATCTGTCCGGCCAACTGACGACGCCCGACCAATCCGTCTCGGGCGCGCTCCGCGCCGGCTGTCCCCGACACCGTTGTCTTGCCCGCTTCGCCGGGCCGGCCGCCGCGCCCCGCGTGCCCCGAGGCACAGCAGACAACGGAGGACGCCGCGATGGCGGTCAGCAGCATCCCGGCCCGTTCCGAGGACCCGACGGCTCGCCCGACCCGAGCGCCGCGCCGGCCACGGGGTGAGGGTCAGTGGGCGCTCGGCCACCGTGAGCCGCTCAACCCCAACGAGCGGATCAAGAAGGACGACGACCCACTCAACGTTCGAGCCCGCATCGAAACCATCTACGCGCACCGCGGCTTCGCCTCCATCGACCCGCAGGACCTGCGCGGCCGGTTCCGCTGGTGGGGCCTCTACACCCAGCGCAAGGCGGGCATCGACGGTGGGCGCACCGCCGTGCTGGAGCCGCACGAGCTGGAGGACGAGTTCTTCATGCTCCGGGTCCGCATCGACGGCGGTCAGCTCAGCCTGGCCCAGCTGCGGGTGATCGCGGACATCTCCCGGGAGTTCGCCCGGGACACCGCCGACATCACCGACCGGCAGAACATCCAGTACCACTGGATCCGGGTCGAGGACATGCCGGAGATCTGGCGTCGGCTGGAGTCGGTCGGCCTGCAGACCACCGAGGCGTGCGGCGACTGCCCGCGGATCGTGCTGGGCAGCCCGGTCGCCGGGGTGGCCCGCGACGAGCTGCTCGACCCGACCCCGGCGATCGACGAGATCGTCTCGCGGTACGTCGGTGACAAGCAGTTCTCCAACCTGCCCCGCAAGTTCAAGACGTCGATCTCCTGGCTGGTGGACACCCCGTACGAGTCGAACGACATCGCCTTCCTCGGTGTCGACCACCCCGAACACGGCCCCGGCTTCGACGTCTGGGTCGGCGGGGGTCTCGCCACCAACCCGATGCTCGCCAAGCGGCTCGGCGTCTGGGTGCCGCTGGCCGAGGTGCCGGACGTGTGGGCCGGGGTGGTCGGGATCTTCCGCGACTACGGCTACCGCCGACTGCGCAACCGGGCCCGGCTGAAGTTCCTGGTGGCCGACTGGGGCGTGGAGCGCTTCCGCGAGGTGCTGGAGAAGGACTACCTCGGTCGTACGCTGCTCGACGGCCCAGCGCCGATCCTGCCCTCGAAGCCGATCGACCACGTGGGCGTGCACGAGCAGGCCGACGGGCGGCACTACGTGGGCGCCGCCCCGGTGGTCGGGCGGGTTTCCGGCGCGCAGCTCAGCCAGCTCGCCGACGTGGTCGAGGCGCACGGCAGCGACCGGGTGCGGCTCACTCCGTACCAGAAGCTGCTGGTGCTCGACGTGCCGTCGGAGCGGACGGAGTCGCTCGTCGACGCGCTGCGCGGGATCGGTCTGGAGGCCCGGCCGTCGGCCTGGCGGCGCGGCACGATGGCGTGCACCGGCATCGAGTACTGCAAGCTCGCCATCGTCGAGACGAAGGCCCGTGGCGAGGAGTTGGTGGCCCGGCTGGAGCAGCGGCTGCGCGACTTCGACGCGGACATCTCGATCCACATCAACGGCTGCCCGAACGCGTGTGCCCGCACCCAGGTGGCCGACATCGGGCTGAAGGGCCAACTGGTGGTCGGCCCGGACGGCCGGCAGGTCGAGGGTTTCCAGGTGCACCTGGGCGGCGGCCTGGGCATGGCGCAGGGGCAGACCGCCGGGTTCGGCCGCAAGCTGCGCGGCCTGAAGACCACCGCCGACGAGCTTCCGGAGTACGTGGAACGGCTGGCCCTTCGCTACCTGGCCGGTCGCAGCGAGGGCGAGACGTTCGCCAACTGGGTGATCAGAGTCGACGAGGAGGAACTGCGGTGAGCAGCGAGAACCGAGCGGCACCTCTGCACTGCCCGTACTGCGGCGAGGAGGACCTGCGGCCGCACGAGTCGGGGCACGGCGCCTGGGAGTGCCACGCCTGCACCCGGGTCTTCTCGGTGAAGTTCATCGGGCTGCTCAGCCGGACGGTGACCCGGTGAGCGCGGGTCTCGTCTCGGCCACGAGCCTGCGCCTGGTGGGCCCGGGCGCCTCGGCACCGGCCGACCCGAGCGGGCGCAGCCCGGACGAGCTGCGGGCCCTGGCCGAGCAGGCCGCTCGGGACCTGGAGGGCGCCCCGGCACTGGAGATCGCCCGCTGGGCGGCGCAGACCTTCGGCGAGCGGTTCTGCGTGACCAGCTCGATGGCCGACGCCGTGCTGGCGCACCTGGTGTCCCGGGTGGCTCCCGGGGTGGACGTGGTCTTCCTCGACACCGGGCTGCACTTCCCCGAGACGCTGCGGGTCCGTGACGAGGTGGCCCGGACGCTGCCGGTGAACGTCCGGTCGATCCGGCCCCGGCTCACCGTCGGCCAGCAGGACGGCCAGTACGGTCCGCGACTGTTCAACAAGTCACCGGACGACTGCTGCCAGCTGCGCAAGGTGGAGCCGCTGGAGCGGGCGCTGAGCGGGTACGACGCCTGGGCCGCCGGTCTGCGTCGGGACGAGTCGCCGACCCGGGCCAACACCCCGGTGGTGACCTTCGACGCGCGCCGCGGCAAGGTCAAGGTGAACCCGATCGCGGCCTGGTCGCAACGGGACGTGGACGCCTACATCGCCCGGTTCAACGTGCCGGTCAACGAACTCTTCAAGCAGGGGTACGGGTCGATCGGCTGCTGGCCGTGCACCCGCCGTACGAAGGCCGGCGAGGACGCGCGGGCCGGCCGGTGGGCGATGTTCGAGAAGACCGAGTGCGGGCTGCACGTCTGACCTCGCCGGGCACGACAGTGACCGGTGCGGCCGGCGGGGCGGACCCGGTGGTGCTCGTCGCGCACGGCAGCCGTGATCCGCGAGCGGCCGATGCCACCCGGGCGCTGGCTCGGGCGGTGTCGGCGGCCCGGCCCGGCACACCGGTGTGGGCGAGCTGGCTGGACCACACCGAGCCGGGGCCGACCGAGCTGCTGCGTCAGCTGGCCGTGGCCGGTCACCGTCGGGCGGTGCTGGTGCCACTGCTGCTGACCGCCGCGTACCACCATCGGGTGGACATTCCCGCGGCGGTCGCCGCGGCCACCCGGTCCGGGCCGCCACTGGCGGTACGGGTGACCGACGTGCTCGGCCCGGCGGACGACACCCCCGATCCGGCGCTGCTGGCCGGGCTGTGCCGTCGGCTGGGTGAGACGTGGCCGGATGGCTCGACCGCGTCGCGTCGGGGCGGCTTGGACGCGTCGCGTCGGGGCGGTTTGGACGCGTCGCGTCGGGGTCGGTTCGACGCGTTGGTGCTGGCTGCGGCGGGCACCCGGGATGCGCGGGCGCGCCGCTCGGTGGGCCGGGTTGCCGATGCGCTCGGCGTGGAGTTCGGGGTGCCCTGCCGGGTGGCGTACGCGTCGGCGGCTCCACCGGCGGCCGCCGTGGCGGTGTCCCGGTTGCGGGCGTCCGGCGCGCGGCGGGTCGCGGTGTCCGCGTACTTCCTGGCGCCGGGGTTGTTCCACGACGCGGTGGCCGAGGCGGCCGGGGCGGCGGGTGCGGTGGCGGTTGCCGCGCCGTTGACCGACGCGCCGGAGCTGGTCGAGTTGGTGCTGCGCCGGGTCGACGATCGGCCCGTGCTGGCGTCGACGGGCTGAACCCGTGCCGGCCTGGACGGGCTGATCCGGTGCCGGCCTCGACGGGGCTGATCCGGTGCCGGCCCGGTGCCGGACAGCGGAACGCCCCGGTGGGCGAACCCACCGGGGCGTACAGCTGTGTCGTTGGGGATCAGGCGGAGTGAGCGCGCAGCACCCGGAGACCGCCGCGCCGCTTGACAGCGCGCCGCTCCTCCTCGCTCATTCCGCCCCAGACGCCGGCGTCCTGACCAGACTCGAGTGCCCACTGCAGGCACTGGTCGGTCACGGAGCAGCGCCTGCAGACGGCCTTGGCCTGCTCGACCTGCAGGAGAGCCGGTCCGGACGTCCCAATCGGGAAGAACAGCTCCGGGTCCTCGTCGCGGCAGACAGCATGGTGACGCCAGTCCATGGCGGCAACACTCCTCATTCTGGATGGGTGGCAAATATTGCTTGTCGTGCTTTCCCTATATGCATCCGCAGTGCCGAGGTGACAGTTAGCGTTCGTCCATTCGGCAGTGCGTGAGCAGGCAGTTAGTGCCGGGGACCTGCTGGAACAGCTCAACCTGACGAGCATATCCAGGCAATGTCCCGGTAACTCAAGTTCGCTTGTGAATACTTTCACGAACAGTCGTGATGTCAAGGGTGACGCTCGGAAAAACTCCGGGCGGTGAGCAAGCCCACAACCCGTTTGTCCGGGTTTCCGCGCTTTCCTGGTTACCCGGCGTGCCACAGTCGAGGATCAATATAGTACAGTCCGCGTGACATTGCTGACATTTCCGGCACCTGCCCCTCGGTGTGGCGGCGACCCGGCCGATCGGTTGTGGCCACCGTGTCGACCAACTGCGGTACCCGAGACCTAGCAGATTACTCTCAGTGCGGCCGGAACGGAGGTGAATCTGACTTTCTCCCGCTCGCCGAGATAGTCCCCGTCCAGCTGGAACGCCTGCGGGCGGCTGGAGACCAGGGTAAACTCCGCCGTGTCATGGAGTCGTAACACCTGACGACCGCGCGGATTCGGTTGCCGGGACAGGAACTGCGTCACTGTCCGTGTTGTGCTAGCCACCCGGAGCTGACGCAACGCCAGTACGTCCAGCCCGAGATCGAACGACGCCTCCGGGTTCGGGTTGACCTCCCGGTCGCCCAGGTACGTCCACGGGGCAGTGTTCTGGATGATGACGGTGGCCAGCTCGGCCTCCGCCGGCTCGCCCGGGCGCTCCAGGACGATCGCCGGGTGCCGCCGGTCCGAGGCGAGGAAATACTGGTTCATGATCGAACGCAGGTAGAGCGACGGCGTGGACACCCGCCCCTTGCGCCGGGCCTGCTCCACCCGGTGGATCACCGCGGCGTCCAGGCCGAACCCGGCGCAGAAGGTGAAGTAGCGGTCGTCGGCGCGGCCCAGCCCCACCGTCCGGCTGCGGCCCAGCCGCAGCCCCTCCAGGATCATGCTGGTCGCCTCCGGCCACTCCCGGGGCAGCCCCACCGCGCGGGCGAACACGTTTGTCGAACCGCCGGGGACGGTGGCCAGCGCGGGCAGTCGCTCGGCCATCGGCGCATCACCGGCGCGGGTCGGCGGCTCGGCCGTCATCAGGCCGTTCACCACCTCGTTCACCGTGCCGTCGCCACCCAGGGTGACGACCAGGTCGACCCCCTCCGCGGCTGCCTCCCGGGCGAGCGCCACGGCGTGCCCGCGCCGACGGGTGTAGCGCACGCTGAGATCGACTTCGCTGCGCAGCGCCCGGACAAGCACGTCCCGGCTGCGTTCGCTGGTGGTGGTGGCCTTCGGATTGACCACCAGGACGGCCCGCATGGGCGGCACTGTACCTGCCGGCAGCCCGGGTATCGTGGCGCGCGTGACCATCGACTCGGACCCGATCCCCGTCACGCTCCGCTGGGCGGTCCGGCTGCTGTGGGCAGAGGCGGCAGTCGTCGGGCTGATCGCCGTCTGGCTGATCTGGGCCGACCTCACCGCCACCCGCACCGACCTGCTGGCGGCGTTGCTGGTGACCGGGTTCGCCATCGGCGCGGCCGTCGTGCTCTGGGCGCTGGGACGCGCGCTGCTGCGCCGTCAGGCGGGCGCACGCGCCCCCGCCATCGTGCTTCAGCTGATGCTGCTGCCGATCGGTTGGTTCATGATCCAGGCTGGGCTGGGCTGGCTGGGCGTGCCGCTGATGGCGCTCGGCCTGGGCGTGGGCTGGCTGCTGGTCTGCTCCCCGACGACCCGTGCCCTCGGCTTCCAGTGACCACCAGGGTGGGCCGGGTCGGTCAGTAGCCGCCGGAGCGGCGGGTGAGCAGCGCGATCGTGGCCCGGCCGTCGGCCGACGTGGCGGACGCCGACGTGGTCAGCGCGGTGAGCACCTTCCAGGCGAAGGACGACTCGGCGGGCAGGGTGGCACCGCGCACGGTCGGCACTGTCACCTCGACGGTGAGCGCGTCCTCGGTGACCGCGAAACGGCACTCCAGCTCGGCGTCGCGGGTGGCGATGGCGAGCAGCATGGCGCACGCCTCGTCGACAGCGATCCGCAGATCCTCGATCTCGTCGAGCGCGAACTGCAACCGGGCCGCGAGACCGGCGGTGGCGGTGCGAAGAACGCCGAGGTAACCGCCGTCGGCGGGCACCGTGAGGTGCACCACGTCGTCGTCGGTCGCTGGCTGGCCAGTCAGTTGAGTCACGCCTCATCCCCCCGGTCGGGGACTCTACCCGGTCAGTCGCCCGTACGCGTGCCGGCGGTGGTGACGTGATCGGCCAGCTGGCGGAGCGCGTCGCCGCTGAGCCGGTAGGGAACCCACTCGCTCATCTGCTCGGCGCCGATCGAGGCGTAGAAACCGGCGGCCGGGTTCCAGTCGATCATCCACCACTCCAGCCGCCGGTAGCCGCGTCGTACGCAGATGTCGGCCAGCGTGGCGAGCAGCAGCCGACCGGCGCCGGTGCCCCGGGCGGCCGGCCGGACGTAGAGGTCCTCCAGGTAGATGCCGTGCACGCCGGCCCAGGTGGAGAAGTTGAGGAACCACAGTGCGAAGCCGACCGGCTGGTCCTGCTCATCCACCGCGACGTGGCCGAAGAGCGCCGGAGCGCTCGGCTCTTCCGACGTCGCGCCGGCACCGAACAGGGCCGAGGTCAACTGCTCGGCGGTGAGGTGGCACTGCTCCGGCGCGCGTTCGTACTCGGCCAGCTCGTGCACCATGGCGACGACGGCCGGCACGTCCTCGGGACGTGCCGGCCGGATCGTCGGGATGACCGGAGAGGTCACGCCTTCTTGGTCTCCCAGAAGATCTTCGAGATCTCGTCGATCTTCGCGAGCAGCTTGTCGGCGGTGGCCGGGTCGAGGCTGCCCTTGACGCCACCGGCGCCGGCGAGCTTGGTGGCCTCGTTGAACAGGCTGTGCAGGTTCGGGTACTTCTCGAAGTGCGGCGGCTTGAAGTAGTCGGTCCAGAGCACCCAGAGGTGGTGCTTGACCAGCTCGGCGCGCTGCTCCTTGATGATGATGGCGCGGGTGCGGAACTCCGGGTCGGTGTTCGACTGGTACTTCTCGCAGATCATTTTGACCGACTCGGCCTCGATCCGGGCCTGGGCCGGGTCGTAGACACCGCACGGCAGGTCGCAGTGAGCGCTCGCGGTGACGCGGGGCGCAAGGATGCGCGGAAGTCGCATCGGGATCCTCCATGGGAAGTTTGCGATGATCAAAGGCGACATTACTCCTGGAGATGCTCCCCCAACCGGTTGAGGTGAAACCAGTGACCGCCGATCACCCGGCTGAGGCGCCCCGGCTGCGGAGGCCGCTGACCGCCGTTCTGGTGACCGGCCCGTCCATGGTCCCGACGCTGCGGCACGGCGACGCGGTGCTGGTTCGCGTCGGTGGCCGCCCGATCCGGGCCGGTGACGTGGTGGTCGCGGTCTTCCGGACCCGGCCCGATCTGCTGGTGGTGAAGCGTGCGGTCCGGTCGCAGGACGGCGGCTGGTGGCTGCGGGGCGACAACGACCTGATCACCGACGACTCCCGGGCGTACGGGGTGGCCGACGTGCGCGGACGGGTGGTGGCCCGCTACTGGCCGCGCCCGGGACGGGTACCTCGCCGGCAGTTATGACCCTGCTCACATCCGAGGGGTGGTGTCGACACTATGCTCGGAAAGTGCCCGGGTGACCCCCCGCACCGCGTGCCACCGCCCGCCGCCCACCTCGCGGCGGGGCCGGCCGCCTCACATCTGCTCGACAGATCCTGGAGTCACCACCATGTCTTCGTCCACCGTGGACCCCGCTGATCCCGTCTTCCAACTGCACCGGGGCGGCAAGATGGCCGTCACCTCGACCGTGCCGCTCACCAGCCGGGAGGACCTCTCCCTGGCGTACACCCCAGGGGTGGCCCGGGTGTGTGAGGCGATCGCCGCCGACCCGGCCCTGGTGGATGACTACACCTGGGTGTCGCACACGGTCGCGGTGGTCACCGACGGCTCGGCGGTGCTCGGGCTGGGCAACATCGGCCCCCGGGCCGCGCTGCCGGTGATGGAGGGCAAGGCCGTGCTGTTCAAGCAGTTCGGCGGCGTGGACGCGGTGCCGGTGTGCCTGGACACCCAGGACGTGGACGAGATCGTCGCGGTGGTGCGGGCGTTGGCACCCTCGTTCGGTGGGATCAACCTGGAGGACATCAGCGCCCCGCGCTGCTTCGAGATCGAGCGTCGACTCGACGAGGCGTTGGACATCCCGGTCTTCCACGACGACCAGCACGGCACCGCGATCGTGGTGCTCGCCGCGCTGCGCAACGCCGCGACGTTGCTCGACCGCAAGCTGGGTGACCTGCGGGTGGCGGTGAGCGGCGCGGGCGCGGCCGGCGTGGCGGTGACGAAGATGCTGATCGCCGGGGGCGTCAACCCCGACCAGGTGGTGGTCTGTGACTCCAAGGGGATCATCGGCCGCCACCGCACCGAGCTGACCGGCACCAAGGCCGAGTTGGCCGCGAGCACCAACGCCGACGGCCGGCACGGCGACGTCACCGAGGCGCTGCGCGACGCGGACGTGCTGGTCGGGGTCTCCGGCGGGCAGATCCCCGAGGCGGCGGTGGCTCAGATGGCGCCCGGCGGAATCGTGTTCGCGCTGGCGAACCCCACCCCCGAGGTGCACCCCGAGGTGGCCGCCCGGCACGTCGCGGTGGTCGCCACCGGGCGCAGTGACTACCCCAACCAGATCAACAACGTGCTGGCCTTCCCCGGGGTGTTCCGCGGTGCGCTGGACGCCGGCGCCACCAGGATCACCGAGGCGATGAAGGTCGCCGCCGCGGACGCCATCGCCGGTGTGGTGGCCGAGTCGCTGACCGCCGACGCGATCGTGCCGTCCCCGCTCGACCCGCGCGTCGCGCCGGCCGTGGCCGAGGCGGTCGCCGAAGCCGCCCGCCGCGACGGCGTCGCCCGCCGCTAGGACGCACGCGTGGGCCGGGGGCGCTCGGGCGCGGCATGCGCCGCCGGCTCTACGCGCACGCGTGGGCCAGGGGCGCTCCGGCGAAGCATGCGCCGCTGGCCTACGCGCACGCCTTCTTAACGAGCGCTCAGCTTGTTACCGTGCCGATCATGCGTGCTGCCTTTGCCTCCCGTTTCGACGACGCCGACCCGCTCGCCGCGCTCACCGTCGGTGAGCGGCCCGAGCCGACACCTCCGGCGGACGACTGGGTGACCGTGCAGTTGCGGGCCACCTCGCTCAACCACCACGACCTCTGGTCGCTGCGCGGGGTGGGTCTCACCGAGGCCCAACTGCCGATGATCCTCGGCTGCGACGCGGTCGGGGTGGACCCGGAGGGGCGTCCGGTGGTCGTCTACCCGGTGGTCGTCACCCCGGGTGACCCGCGCGGGGTCTCCATCCTCTCCGAGCACTTCGCCGGGACGCTCGCCGAGCGGGTGGTCGTACCCCGGTCGAATCTGATCCCGCTGCCCGACGGCATGGCGGCGACCGACGCGGCGTGCCTGCCCACGGCCTGGCTGACCGCGTGGCGGATGCTGACCACCAAGGGCCGCGTCGCGGAGGCCGACAGCGTGCTGGTCCAGGGCGCGGGCGGTGGGGTGGCCACCGCGGCCGTCGCGCTCGCCGTCGCGATGGGCAAGCGGGTGTACGCGACCAGCCGCGACGCCGTGAAGCGTGACCGGATCTCCGCCCTCGGCGCCACCGCCGTGGAGCCCGGCGCCCGGCTGCCGGAGCGGGTCGACGTGGTGATCGAGACGGTCGGCGCGGCCACCTTCGACCACTCGCTGAAGTCGGCCGCGCCGATGGCCCGGATCGTGGTCTCCGGCGCGACCGCCGGGCACGAGCCGTCGGTCAACCTGCGCCGCGTCTTCGCCATGCAGCTGGAGATCCTGGGCACCTCGATGGGCACGCCCGGCGAGCTGTACGAGCTGCTGGCGTTCTGCTCGGACAACGAGGTGCGCCCGGTAGTCGACTGCGTCATCCCGTTCAGCCGGGTCGAGGACGCCTTCGCCCGACTGCACTCCGGCGACGCCTTCGGCAAGGTCGTCATCGACCACGAGGCCTAACGCCCGCCTGTCCGCGCCGCGCTCGCGTCGCGCCATGATCTGCGCAACATCGGGGAAACTGCTGCATTCCGGCGTGCCGAGGCAGCAACATCCCCGATGTTGCGCAGATCTTGGGCGTGCGGCGTGCGGCGCGAGGCGCGGGATCAGAGGTGGTCGTCGAAGGTGGCGATGTCGCCGCGCGTCGCGTCGGTGGAGATGCGCTTCTTGGCGTCCGGGTCGCCGTAGAGCGACCAGCGTAGGAACTCGACCGAGGTGTCCGAGACGACCCGCAGCGTCGCGCCGTCGCTGAGCAGCGCCCGCCCGTGGTCGCCCTTCGGCAGGCTCAGCATCGCCTTCGGCCAGGGCACCTTGTCGTAGGCGGCCTTGCCGGCCGCGTACTCGACCACCTCGTCCAGCTCACCGTGCACGAACAACTGCGGGGCGGCGGCACCGGCGAACGCGGTACCCACCCCGAGCGCCGTGCCGGCGAACACCACTCCCGCGTCCAGCCGTTCGTCCCGGCTCGCGGTGAACAGGCCGATGGTGGTCACCCCGCCCGCCGAGTGCCCGGCGGCGGCCACCCGCTCACCGTCCAACCGGCCGCGCAACGCGTCGCCGGCCTTGCCGTCCAACGCCAACACCTGATCCAACGCGTACGACACGTCGGCGGGCTGGTTGAGCACGTCGAGGACGTTGTTGTCGGCGCCCCGGGAGGTGTGCGGGAACGCGGGCGCGGCCACCACGAAACCGGCCGCCGCCCAGCGGGTCAGCAGCGTGGCGTAGTCGTCCGGCCGCCCACCCAGGCCGTGACTGAACATCACCACCGGGAACCGGCCCTCCGCCGCCGTCGCCGACCGCTTGGCCGCGCCGCCGGACTGCCCGGCCGCCGGGTACCAGAGCGTCGTCGGCAGCGCGCGGCCGTCCCTGTTCAGCTTCAGCTGGCGTACGCCGACAGCGAAGGCGCGCTGCGGGGCTTTCCCGGCGGGTACCTGCGGTGTCGGGGTGGCGGCGGGCGGTGGTTCGACGGGCGCCTGCTGGCTCTCGGCCTTCCTGGCGTCCGCCGAGCAGCCGACCAGACCGGCCAGGAGCAGGGCGCTGGCCAGCAGGGCGGGGGTGACACGACGCGACATGAGTCCGATTGTGCCTCGCCCCGCAGACCTGCCCGGCGCACTTCGGCACTGTGTGCCCGCCCGCTCACCCACAGCTCAGGGGGCGCGCCGCGGAGCGGGGGCGAGATCGCGCAGCCGGGCCAGGTCGTCGGCGTCCTTCGGGCGGCGCTGACGTTCCGGCATCCAGACCGGGTACATCTGCTTGAACTCGATCTGGGCGGCCACCGAGATGGTCGGCACGGTGAGCGGGCCGATCCGGCCGGGTGGGGCGGCCAGCATCCCGGCCGGCAGTGGGGTGCCGGCCCAGGACCCGGCACCCACCGTCGGTCGGCCGGCGGCATCCCGACCCAGGTACGCGAAGCTGACCTCCACGTCGGCGGCGAACAGGTCAAGCTGCGACCGGGCGGGCATCCGCGGGTCGGGAAGCCAGCCCCGGGCCAGCAGCAGGTCGGCCAGCCGGTCCGCGTCGTCGCGCCAGCAGTACCAGTCGACGTCGACGTGCGGGCGGGTCACAGTGCCGAGCTGGAAGTCCATCGCCCAGCCGCCGCGCAGCCACACCGGGATGCCACAGGCCCCGGTCACCGTGATGACCTCGGCGATGCTCGCCAACTGCCGGCGCGCAAGCTCGTCCACCGCACGACCGTACCGACAGCGGCAGGGGTCAGTGGGCCGGGCGGGACTCGTAACGGGCCAGGTTGGGGGAGTGGGCGTCGGTGCGGAGGCGGGCGGCGGCAACCTGATCGCCGTAGAGGGTCCAGCGCAGGAAGTCGGTGGTGGTGGCGAGGACCGGGGCGAAGCCCGGGTGGCCCGGCGTGAGGTACGCCCCGTGGTCCTGGTCGAGCAGGCTGAGGAACGCGGCCGGCCCGGGGGTGCGCGCGTACGCGGCCCGGCCGACAGTCACCGGCACCACCGGGTCAGCCGTGCCGTGCACGAAGAGCACCGGCGCGGCTGGCCCGGCGAAGCTGCCCGGCAACCCGCCGCCGGCGATCACGATCCCGGCGCGTAAGCGGGTCTGGTGGCCCTCGCTGAACATGCCGGAGGTGGTGAAGCCGCCCGCCGAGTGCCCGGCGGCGGCGATCGAGGTCAGGTCGAGGTGCCCGGCGAGGGGATCGGCGCGGTTGCGGTCGAGCCGCCCGAGGTGCCGGATCAGCCGCCAGGCGTCGGCCGGCTGGTGGCGTACGTCGGCCCGGGTGAAGTGCGCGGCACCCTGCCGGGTGTGCGGGTACGCGGGTGCGGCCACCACGAAACCGGCCGCCGCCCAGCGGGTGGTCAGGCCGGCGTGCAACTCGGGCCGGCTGCCCAGGCCGTGGCTGTAGATCACCACCGGGAACCGTCCGGCCGCCACCTGACCGGTCGACGTCGGGTACCAGATCGTCACCGGCAGCGGGCGCGCCGAACGCGGATCGAGGGTGAGCGTACGCACGCCGACGGCGTACGACCCCTCGGGCGCTCGACGCGCCGGCACCGGGTCGGTGGCCCCGCCGGCCACTGCCGTGGCCGGCGCGCAGCCGGCCAGCAACGCTGTCACCAGTACGGCCAGCAGCCGGCCCGCCCCCATCGTTTCACGGTAGGTGCCCGGGAGGGCGTAACAGCCCCGCCGTCCGGTTCGGCTGCACCGGCCACCCGGTCGGGTCACCTCCACCGGCCGGGTCCACCCCCGCGACGGCGCGGGCCGGGGACGGTGCCGCGTGACCAGCTTCGCTAGGGTCACCGACATGCCTGAGAACTACACAGACCCCAGCGGCAACACCGAGGCGTTCCGTGCCTTCAGCCAGACGCCGGAGGCCGCGGCACCGGCGGAGGCCCCGTCCCGCCTGCCGCTCATCATCGGCGCGGCGGTGGTCGTCGTGGTGCTGGTGGCCCTCGTCGCCTGGCTGGCGACCGGCTGAGTTCGTCGCCTGGCCGGCGACCGGCTGAGCTGGTCGCCTGGCTGGCGGCCCGGTGATCCGTGGCCTGGTCGGGCGGGCGGCTGAGCTGGTGGCCCGGTCGCGCGGGCGACTGACCGAGCCGTCAGGCCGCCTCGATCAGGTCCCGGGTCTGTCGTGCGATCTCCCGCTCCTCGTCGGTGCGGATGACGCAGACGCTCACCTCGGCGCCGTCCGGTGAGATCACCCGGTCGCCGTCACCGTCGTTGCGGGCGTCGTCCACGCTGATGCCGAGCCGACCCAGGCCGGCCAGCGCGGCGGCCCGCACCGGCGCGGCGTGCTCGCCGACCCCGGCGGTGAAGGTGATCGCGTCGACCCGGCCGAGCAGCGCGTAGTACGCCCCGACGTAGCCGGTGATGCGCCGGCAGTACACCTCGAAGGCCAGCGTCGCCGCCTGGTCACCGGCAGCCCGACGCTCGAGGACCTCGCGCATGTCGTTGACGCCGGTCAGCCCGAGCAGGCCGCTGCGGTGGTTGAGCAGGTCGTCGATGTCGTCCACCGACAGCCCACCCTCCCGACGCAGGTGGAAGATCACGGTGGGGTCGATGTCGCCGCTGCGGGTGCCCATCACCAGCCCTTCGAGGGGGGACATGCCCATCGAGGTGGCGACGCTGCGACCGTTCTCGACCGCGCACGCGCTGGCCCCGTTGCCCAGGTGCAGGGTGATCGTGTTGACCTGCTCGTACGGCCGGCCCAGCAGTTCGGCGGTGCGGCGGGACACGTACGCGTGTGAGGTGCCGTGGAAGCCGTACCGGCGGATGCCGTACCGCTCGGCGGTGTCCCGGTCGATCGCGTATGTCGCGACGGCCTCGGGCAGGGTGTGGTGGAACGCGGTGTCGAAGACGGCGACCTGCGGCACGTCCGGCAGTGCCGAGCGGGCCACCTCGATGCCCGCCAGGTTGACCGGGTTGTGCAGTGGGGCGAGCGGGATCAGCTCGCGGATCGCGGCCAGCACCGCGTCGTCGACGAGCACCGGCGCGCTGAACTTCCGGCCGCCGTGCACCACCCGGTGCCCGACCGCCGCCAACCCGGTCAGGTCCAGCCCGTCCAGGATCTGCTGGACCGCCTCGGTGTGGTCAGTCGGGCCGCCACCGGGCTCACCGATGCGTTCGACGGTGCCGTGGTCCAGCGCCCGCTCACCGTCGTAGCGGCGCCACTTCACCGACGACGACCCGCAGTTGAGCACCAGCACCTGACTCACGACGCCTCCTCGGTGGCCGCCTGGATGGCGGTGATCGCCACCGTGTTGACGATGTCCGTCACCAACGCGCCCCGGGACAGGTCGTTCACCGGTCGGCGTAGGCCCTGCATGACCGGGCCGACGGCGACCGCCCCGGCGGAGCGTTGCACCGCCTTGTACGTGTTGTTGCCGGTGTTCAGGTCCGGGAAGATGAAGACCGTGGCGTGGCCGGCGACCGGGCTGCCCGGCAGCTTCGTCGCCGCCACCGCCGGGTCGATCGCCGCGTCGTACTGGATGGGCCCCTCGACCAGCAGGTCGGGCCGGCGTTCCCGGACCAGCGCGGTGGCCGCGGCGACCTTCTCCACGTCCGCGCCGGCACCGGAGCTGCCGGTGGAGTACGACAGCATCGCCACCCGGGGTTCGATGCCGAACCGGGCTGCGGTGTCGGCCGACGAGATCGCGATGTCGGCGAGCTGGGCGGCGTCGGGGTCGCGGTTGACGGCGCAGTCGCCGTAGACCAGCACCCGGTCGGCGAGCAGCATGAAGAAGACGCTGGAGGCCACCGAGACGTCCGGCAGCGTACGGATGATCTCGAACGCGGGCCGGATGGTCGCGGCGGTGGTGTGCGTCGCGCCGGAGACCATGCCGTCGGCTCGGCCGGTCGCCACCATCAGGGTGCCGAAGTAGTTGGGCTGCGCCACGATGTCGTGCGCCAACTCGGCGGTGACGCCCCGGTGGGCGCGCAGCCGGGCGTACTCGGCGGCGAAGTCGTCGCGCCACCCGCTGGTGACCGGGTCGACCAGGTGCGCGTCGCCCAGGTCGATGCCCAGCTCGCGGGTGCGCCGGGCGATGTCGTCCGGCCTGCCGAGCAGCGTCAGCTCGGCCACTCCGCGGCGTAGCAGGATCTCCGCCGCGCGCAGGATCCGCTCGTCGGTGCCCTCCGGCAGCACCAGGTGGCGGGGCTTCGAGCGGGCCCGGTCGATCAGCTCGTTCTCGAACATCAGCGGGGTGACCCGCGCCGACCGGCTGACCCGCAGCCGGCGGGCCAGGTCGTCGGTGTCCACGCAGCGTTCGAACGCGCCGAGCGCGGCCTCCACCTTGCGGGGATTGGCCGCGCTGGGCCGGCCCTCGATGCGGCTGGACGCGGCCACCGTGTCGTAGCTGTCGCTGCGCACGGAGAGCACCGCCAGCCCGGTGTTGAGCCCCTCCACCAGCCGCATGACCCGGGGGTCGGGCTGCTCGCCGAGGGTGAGCACCAGCCCGGCCACCGACACCTGCCCGGCCACGTGCGCGGCGCTCGCGGCGACGAGCAGGTCGGCCCGGTCCCCGGGGGTGATCACCAGGGCGCCCTCGGTGAGGTGGCCCAGCAGGGTCGGCACATGCGCCGCGCCGACCACGAAATCCAGCACGTCGCGACCGAGCGCGGCGTCGTCCCCGGCCAGCAGGGTGGCGCCGAGCGCCGCCGCCACCTCGGCCACCGTCGGCGCCGACACGCTCGGCACCTCCGGGATGGCGTACGCGGGCACCGGCAGGTCGGGCAGCGTCATCGGCTCGGACACCCGGTTGGCGATCACCGCGAGCACTGTCGCGCCCAGATCGGCCAGGTCGTGGTACGCCCCCCGCATCGCCGCCGCCACGGCCGCCGGCTCCTGCCCGAAGCCGTCCACCACCGGCACCACCACGCTGCCGAACTCGGTGGCCAGCCGGGCGTTGAAGGCCAGCTCGCGGGGGCGGGCCGGATCACCCGGGTCGTCGAAGTCGCTGCCCACCACGACCACCGCCGGGCACTGCCGTTCCACCGCCCGGTAGCGCTCGACGATCGCGGAGATCAGCTGTTCCCGTCGGCCGTCCGCGACCAGCGCGGCGGCCTCGGCGTAGCTCGCCCCGGCCAGCTCGGCCAGCGGCATCTCGACCCGGTACCGCTCGCTGAGCAGGGCGAGGATCGGATCCTGCCCGGTGTCGGCGACCAGCGGCCGGAACACGCCGATCCGCCCGACCTGGCGGGACAGCAACTCGGCCAGCCCGAGGGCGATCGTCGACTTGCCCCCGCCCGAACCGACGCTGGTCAGATACACGCTGCGAGCCACAGCCCCCACCCTAGAAGATCGCGAGACTCCCCACCCGGGCCCTACGGCCCCTGAGCCGCCGCCGTCACCGGCCGCAGGCCGGATACGAACCCTCCCTGACGACGAGAAGGCGGCGGTCGCGGCGACCCCCTCGTGGCCCCGACGGTGCGGTCGGCGTCTCAATCAGTGAGCCGTCAGCAAAGCTGAGAAAAACTCACGCCTAGACTCGCGTCCCATGACCACCCGGGGCTTGAGCAGCGACGATACGTCGACTGGGAGGTCGACGCCCGCCGGGTCCGGCAACCCTCGGTCCCGACCGGCGGCGCCGGTCGACGAGCCCACCATGGTGGCCAACCGCACCGACGGCCCCACCGAGCTGATCGCCGCCGCGCCCGAACCGCCCCCGGTCTTCGTCGACCCCAGCGGCCGACGCCGCTCCCGCCTGCGCTGGCTCGCATACGTCGTCGGTCTGCTGGGCCTGACCTACACCGGGCTGGTGGCCGTCAGCTTCGCCGGCGGCATGGTGGAGCCGCACACGGTGCTCCCGTTCGTGGACGAGGCCGAGCAGCCTGAACGGACCCAGTCGCCACAGGCCGAGGCGATTACCGCCATCCCCGAGCCGTCGACAGCCGTCCCCCGTACGCCGGCGGCCAGGGTGGCACCCACCGTCGCCCCGCCGGCTCCCCGCTCGCCTGCCCCCACGCGGTCACGGAGCGCCGCCAGCCCGGCGAGCGGTGACCCCACCAGCGTGCCGCCCTCGCCCAGCTCGGGGCGGCCCACCTCGGTGGCCCCGACACCCGCCGTCTCACCCTCGACCGAGGACCCGGCGCTCCCACCCGAGGAACCGGCCGAACCCGGCGGACTCCCCACCGACCTCCTCCCCGCGGATGGCTGAGCCGGCGATCACGGCCCGCCGTCGTCGGGCCGTACCTCCACCGCGCTGGGTCCTGCTCGGCATGCTGCTGGCGGTTCTGGCCGGCGTACTTCTGGTCAACGCGTACACCAACGCCTCCTTCACCCCGGACCACCAGCACAGCAACCAGGGGCAACGCGAGGTCCCCACCTCAGTGGTGAACGGGGGGCCGATCATCAGCGCCAACAGCGAGCAGGTCCGCTCCTACCGCTTGCCGGACCGGACCATCGCGCTCACCTTCGACGACGGCCCCGACCCCGTCTGGACCCCCGAGGTTCTGCGCGTCCTCGACGCCCACCAGGTCACTGGCACGTTCTTCGTGCTGGGTTCGCAGGTCGCCCGGCACCCCGACATGGCCCGGAACCTGGTCGCGGGTGGCCACGAGCTCGGCGTGCACACGTTCACCCACCCCGACCTCACCGAGCTGTCCGGATGGCGGCAAGAGCTGGAGTACGCCCAGACCCAGCTCGCCCTCGCCGCCGTCACCGGCGTGCGCACCTCGCTGGTCCGGTTTCCGTACTCCTCGCATGCCGACGCGATCGACAACCAGGACTGGCCGGTGCTGATCGCCGCCGGTGACCTGGGCTACCTGACGGTGCTCAACGACACCGACAGCCAGGACTGGGCGCTGCCCGGCGTAGACAAGATCGTCGAGAACGCCACCCCGGACGGCGACTCGGGTGCGATCACCCTCTGGCACGACGCCGGCGGTGACCGCGCGCAGACCGTCGCCGCCCTCGACCGCTTCATCCCGATGATGAAGCAACGGGGATACCGCTTCGTCACCGCGACGGACGGACTGAACCTCGCCTTCGCCGCCGCCGGGGTCGACTACCGGGCGGAATCCGGTGCGGCGGCCACCGCTGGGGACCGTTGGCGCGGCCAGATGCTGGTCTGGGCGGTACGGGGCGCCGACCAGGTGCTGACCGTGTTCGGGATCCTCTTCGTGCTCGTCGGGGTGCTCACCGTCGGGCGTACCGCCGTGCTGTTCCTGCTCGCCGGGCGACACGCCCGTCGCCGTCGGGCCACGGACTGGACGTGGGGGCCGCCGGTCACCGCGCCGGTGTCGGTGATCGTCCCGGCGTACAACGAGAAGGAGGGGATCGCCGCGGCGGTCCGTTCACTCGCTGGCGGCGACCATCCCGGCGGAATCGAGGTGGTTGTCGTCGACGACGGCTCCACCGACGGGACCGCGGACATCGTCGACGCGCTCCGCCTGCCCAACGTCCGGGTGGTCCGTAAACCCAACGGTGGCAAGCCCAGCGCATTGAACACCGGCGTGGCGTTCGCCCGGCACGACCTGATCGTCATGGTCGACGGTGACACTGTCTTCGAACCCGACGCCGTCCGCCGGCTCGTGCAGCCCTTCGCCGACCCGCAGGTGGGCGCGGTGGCCGGCAACGTGAAGGTCGGCAACCGGCGCAGCCTGATCGCCAAGTGGCAGCACATCGAGTACGTCATCGGGTTCAACCTGGACCGGCGCCTCTACGAGACGCTGCGCTGCATGCCGACGGTGCCCGGGGCGATCGGCGGTTTCCGGCGACAGGCGCTGCGGTACGCCGGGGGGATGACCGATGACACCCTGGCCGAGGACACGGACGTCACCATCGCGCTCGGTCGGGCCGGCTGGAAGGTCGTCTACGAGGAGACGGCCCGCGCCTGGACCGAGGCGCCGACGAGCATCGGCCAGCTCTGGAAACAGCGCTACCGGTGGAGCTACGGCACCATGCAGGCGATGTGGAAGCATCGCCGCTCCGTATTCGACCGGGGTGCGTCGGGCCGGTTCACCCGGCGTTGCCTGTTCTTCCTCAGCCTCTTCGGCGTGCTGTTGCCGCTGCTCGCGCCGGTGATCGACCTACTGGCCCTGTACGGCCTCTTCTTCCTCGACCGGACCGCCACGGCGGTGGCCTGGCTGGTCATGCTCGGCGTGCAACTGGTCACCGCGGTGGTGGCGTTCCGGCTGGACCGGGAGAAGTTGGGGGTGCTGTGGGTGTTGCCGCTCCAACAGTTCGTCTACCGGCAGTTGATGTATCTGGTGATGGTTCAGGCCGTGGTCACCGCGTTGACCGGCGGCCGGCTGGGCTGGCAGAAACTGCGACGCACGGGCCTGGAACCGGTCACGTCGCGGACCGGCTGACCGGCCGGCACCGGCCAGCTGCCAGCCGCCCGTCAGCTGCCCAATCGGGCGGTGGTTCCCGGCACCGGGTGGGTCAGTCCTCGTCGGGGTCGTCGAGCCGGGCCAGCCAGGTGGCGAAGCGCTCGATCGGTGTCTCGAACTCGGGGTTGAGGTCGACGAAGTCGCGCAGCCGCTCGCCGAGCCACTCCAGGGTCACCTGCTCGTCGCCCCGGCGCTCGACCAGCTCCTCGATGCCACGGTCGGTGAAGTACATGGGTAGGTCCTCTTACTCGGCCCGGCGCAGGCCGGGCGGGTGGTTGGGTCGACCGACGGAGCCGGGGCAGGACCGTGGAAACGGCCCTGCCCCGGCTGTCGCGGTGCGGTCAGGTCACGGGCGCGGAAGTGCCGCCTCGATCAGCGCGTTCTGCTCGACCTCGTGGGTCTTGGCCGAGCCGACCGCCGGGGCGGCCGCGGCCGGGCGGGAGATCCGCCGCAGCCGAACGTCGGTGAGGTGCTCCAGCAGGTTGAGCGCGACGAACGACCAGGCGCCCTGGTTGGCCGGCTCCTCCTGCACCCAGGCGAAGTCCTCCGCGTTCGGGAACTGCGCCAGGGCGGCCCGGATCTCCTCCACCGGCAGCGGGTACAGCTGCTCGAGCCGGAGGATCGCGGTGTCGGTGACGCCGCGCTCCTGCCGGGCCTGGAACAGGTCGTAGTAGACCTTGCCGGAGCAGAGCAGCACCCGCTTCACCGCCTCCGGCGCCGGGGCGGCGGTGTCGCGCAGCACCGGCTGGAAGGTGCCGGTGGTGAAGTCCTCCACCGACGAGACGCAGAGCTTGTGCCGCAGCAGCGACTTCGGCGTGAACACCACCAACGGCTTGCGCTTGGGCGACAGGGCCTGGCGGCGCAGCAGGTGGAAGTAGTTCGCCGGGGTGGTCGGGATGGACACCCGCATGTTGTCCTCGGCGCACATCTGCAGGAACCGCTCCGGCCGGCCGGAGGTGTGGTCCGGGCCCTGACCCTCGTGGCCGTGCGGCAGCAGCAGGGTGATGGCGGAGCGCTGGCCCCACTTCACCTCACCGGACGAGATGAACTCGTCGATCACCGACTGGGCGCCGTTGACGAAGTCGCCGAACTGGGCCTCCCAGGCGACGAGGGCGTTGATGTTCTCCACCGAGTAGCCGTACTCGAAGCCCATCGCCGCGTACTCGCTGAGCAGCGAGTCGTGCACGAAGAACCGGGAACGGTCGCCGTCGCCGGTGAGCGACTTCAACGGCAGGTAGTCGTCGCCGGTGCGGGAGTCGACCACCGAGGCGTGCCGCTGGACGAACGTGCCGCGACGCGAGTCCTGCCCGGCGAGCCGGACGGTGACCCCGTCGTGCAGCAGCGCCCCGAGCGCGATGATCTCGCCGAAGCCCCAGTCGATGTTGCCCTCGACGGACATCTTGGCCCGCCGGTCCAGCAGTTGCTGGATCCGCTTGTGCGGGGTGAAGCCCTCCGGCAGGTTGATGTGCGCCTCGCCGATGGCCTTGACCACCGACGCGTCGGTGGCGGTGTCGACCTGCGGCTCCGGCTCCTCCTCACGGCGCGGCCGGTTGAGCTGGCGCGGTGCCGAGGCGGCGTCCCGGGTGGCCTTGAAGACCTTCTCCAGCTGCGCCTGGTAGTCGCGCAGCAGCTCCTCCGCGTCCTCCACGGTGATGTCGCCGCGACCGATCAGCTCCTCGGTGTAGAGCTTGCGGACCGAGCGCTTCGAGTCAATGATCTTGTACATCTGGGGGTTGGACATCGACGGGTCGTCGCCCTCGTTGTGCCCGCGCCGGCGGTAGCAGACCATGTCGATCACGACGTCCTTGTTGAACGTCTGCCGGTACTCGAACGCCAGCCGGGCCACCCGGACCACGGCCTCCGGGTCGTCGCCGTTGACGTGGAAGATCGGCGCCTGGATCATCCGGGCCACGTCGGTGCTGTAGAGGCTGGACCGGCTGTACTCCGGGGCGGTGGTGAAGCCGACCTGGTTGTTGACCACCACGTGCACGGTGCCGCCGGTGCGGTAGCCGCGCAGCTGCGACAGGTTGAGCGTCTCGGCCACCACGCCCTGCCCGGCGAAGGCGGCGTCACCGTGCACCGCCAGCGGCAGCACGGTGTAGCCCTCCAGCTTGAGGTCTATCCGGTCCTGCTTGGCCCGGACGATGCCCTCCAGCACCGGGTCGACGGCCTCCAGGTGCGACGGGTTGGCCACCACCGACACCTTGACCGCGTGCTCGCCGTCGGGGGTGGTGAACTTGCCGTTCTGACCCAGGTGGTACTTCACGTCGCCGGAGCCCTGCGTCGAGCGCGGGTCCAGGTGGCCCTCGAACTCGGAGAAGATCTTCTCGTACGGCTTGCCGACGATGTTGGCCAGCACGTTGAGCCGACCCCGGTGGGCCATGCCGATGACGACCTCGTCCAGCCCGCTCTCGGCGGACGACTCCAGCACCTCACCGAGCAGCGGGATCAGCGACTCGCCGCCCTCCAGTGAGAAGCGCTTCTGGCCGACGTACTTCGTCTGCAGGAAGGTCTCGAACGCCTCGGCGGCGTTGAGCCGGTTGAGCACGTGCTTCTGCTCGTCGGCGGACGGCTTCTCGTACTTGCGCTCGATCCGTTCCTGGACCCAGCGGCGCTCCTCCGGGTCCTGGATGTGCATGTACTCGATGCCGACCCGGCGGCAGTACGAGTCGCGCAGCACGCCGAGGATCTCGCGCAGCTTCATCCGCTGCCGGCCGGCGAAGCCGTTGACCGGGAACTCGCGGTCCAGGTCCCACAGGGTGAGCCCGTGCTGGAGGACGTCCAGGTCGGGGTGCTTGCGGATCTTGAATTCCAGCGGGTCGGTGTCGGCCATCAGGTGACCGCGCACCCGGTACGCGTGGATCAGCTCGTGCACCCGGGCGGTCTTGTTGATCTGCCCCTCGGAGTTGACCGCCACGTCGCGCATCCACCGCACCGGCTCGTACGGGATGCGCAGCGAGGTGAAGATCTCGTCGTAGAAGTCGTGCTCGCCCAGGATCAGCTCGTGCATCACCTTGAGGAACTCGCCGGACTGCGCGCCCTGGATGATCCGGTGGTCGTACGTGCTGGTCAGCGTGATGATCTTGCTGACCGCCAGCTCGGCCAGGGTGGCCTCGGACATCCCCTGGTAGGGGGCCGGGTACTCCATCGCGCCGACACCGATGATCGCGCTCTGCCCCTGCATGAGCCGCGGCATCGAGTGCACGGTGCCGATGCCGCCCGGGTTGGTCAGCGAGATC
The DNA here is from genome assembly GCF_000718515.1 of Micromonospora parva. Lineage (GTDB taxonomy): Bacteria > Actinomycetota > Actinomycetes > Mycobacteriales > Micromonosporaceae > Micromonospora > Micromonospora parva. Next base: position 67,472 of record NZ_JNZS01000024.1, read on the forward strand.
GTGGTGCCGGAGTAGTCCTCCATGGTCAGCTCGTTGCGCCGGGCCCGGCGGACCACGTCCTCGTACGCCTGCCAGAACTGCCGGAAGTCCATCTGCTCGCAGCCCTTGATGGAGGGGACCACCAGGTTGCGGCTGCCGTCCGGCTTGGCCAGGTCGATCGCGATGCCGAGGTTGACGTGTGCCGGGCGGACCACCGCCGGCTTGCCGCTGGCCTCGGCGAAGGAGTTGTTCATCTCCGGGTGCTGGACCAGCGCGCGCACCATCGCGTAGCCGACCAGGTGGGTGAAGCTGACCTTGCCACCCCGCCCTCGGGCGAGGTGGTTGTTGATCACGATGCGGTTGTCCACGAGCAGCTTGGCCGGGACCGCGCGCACGCTGGTCGCGGTGGGCACGCTCAGCGAGGCGTCCATGTTCTGGACGATCTTCGCGGCGACGCCCCGCAACGGGGTGGTCTGCGGGCCCTCGGCGCTCGGCTCGGTGGCCTTGGCGGCCGGCTTGGCCGGGGCCGCCTTCTCCGGCGCTGCCTTCGCCGGGGCGGCCTTGGGCGTGGCCGGAGCGGCGGACTTGGTCGGCGCCGGCTGGGCGGCGGCCGGCTTGCTCGGGGCGGCCGGCTTGCTCGCGGTCGCCGGCTTGGCCGGGGCGCTCGGCTGGGCGACGCTGACGGCGGCCTCGGGCTGGCCGTCCGGCTCGGGGGCGGCGGCCGGCTTGTCCGACGATTCGGCACCGCCCGGGGTGCCCGCCCCTGGTGCCGGCCGGTAGTCGGCGAAGAAGTCGTGCCAGGCCGAATCGACGCTCGATGGGTCGGCGAGGTAACGCTGGTACATCTCCTCGACGATCCACTCATTCGGGCCGAAACCCGCCAGTGGGTTCTCCTGCGAAGTCTGCTGGGTCGACACGGCCGGTAATCGCCTCTTTCACGCGGGTTTGTGTGGCACGCGGTGTGTCCTGTCGCGCCCGATTAGGAGCACGGACTGGACGGCTCCCAGGCTACGCCGTACCGATCCCGCAGGCATTTCCGCCTCGGTCCCGTGGCCGGTTTCACAGAAGATGCCAGAAGTTCGGCAACCGCTGCGCGTCCGGTGGAGAGCTGGTAGCGCGTCAGTTCCACGATGTCCCGGGCCCGCCGATGGCGGTGACGACCCCGGAGCGGCCAGCTTGTCACGGCCACCCCGGGGTCGGGTGCGCTGTCAGGCGATGTCGCGCCGCCGGGTGAGCAGGACGCCGACAACCCCACTGACCAGCGCATAGCCGATCAGCACCAGGGCGCCGACCCACCAGGACGGGGTGAACTCAGAGGTGCCCTCCGTGATCATGACCTGGGATGCCACCGCCGGCCAGATCACCTGCCACTTGAGCACCGCCTCGCTGTCGAGCAGGTTCGACAGGAGCAGGAACAGCAGACCCACCACCTGGGTGCCGATCAGATAGAGCACCGCCGCCGTGATCACCGCTCCGAGCTGGTTGGTGATCAGCGTGCCGATGCCCACCCCGAGGATCGTCCAGATCGCGTAGGCGAGCAGGTTGAACAGCAGTGCCCGCTGCACGGGCCACTCACCGAGCTGGGTGCCGTAGTCGTTCGCGGACAGGAAGATCGCGCCCGCGGCCAGGTCGATCAGCGTGGTCGCCAGCCAGAACATGAAGCCGAGCAGGCTCGCGGCGACGAGCTTGCTGACGATGACCGACGTTCGCCGCGGGGTCGTCAGGAACGTGGTGGTCGCGGTCTGGTGGAAGAACTCGTTGGTGACCATCAGGATGCCGATGAGCATCACGAACATCAGCCCGAGGTACTGGCCCGAGGTGTAGAGGTTCGCCGCCTGCGCCGGCGCGGTCGCCTGCTCGGCGCTGACGCCGATCTCGTCGGCGTCGCCGCCGAGCGCCGTGACGGCCAGCCACGCGTTGACCGCGAACGCCAGCGCGATCGAGAGGAACGCGCCGAGAGCCAACCACCACCAGGTGCTGGTGGTGCGGATCTTGAGTAGCTCGGATCGGACCAGGTTCATCGGATGCCCGCCTTTCCGGCCGTCAGCTCCAGGAAGACCCGTTCCAGATCGGGCCGTTCGGTGGTCAGTTCGTGCAGCTCCACCCCGGCGGTGAGGGCGGCGCGACCGATCGTCGGGGCGTCCACCCCGGCGACCAGCAGCACGCCGTGCTCGTCGACGTCCACTGTCGCCGACTGCGCCTTCAGGGCGGCGGTCAGCGCCTCGGCCTGCGGGGTGCGGACCCGGACCCGGGCACCCTGGGCCATCGACCCGAGCACCTGGTCGACCGGGCCCTGCCGGACCAGCTGCCCGGCCGCGATGATCACCACGTCGTCGGCGAGCAGCTGCATCTCCGACAGCAGGTGACTGGAGACCAGCACCGTACGGCCCTCGTGGGCGAGGTTCTTGAGGAATCCGCGCATCCACCGGATGCCCTCCGGGTCGAGCCCGTTGGCCGGTTCGTCGAGGATCAGCACCCGAGGGTCACCGAGCATCGCGGCGGCGATACCGAGCCGCTGCTTCATGCCCAGCGAGTAACCCTTGAACTTGCGCTTCGCCGCCGGGCTCAGCCCGACCAGGGCCAGCGCCTCGTCGGCCCGCTGCTTGGGCAGCCCGGCCGCCGCGCAGATGACCCGCAGGTGGTTGATGCCGGTACGGCCCTTGTGCGCGCTGGACGCCTCCAGCACCGCGCCGACGTGCCGCAGCGGGTCGGTGAGGTCGGCGTACCGCTGACCGCTGATGGTGGTCGTGCCGGCGGTCGGCGTGACCAGGTTCAGCAGCATGCGCAGCGTGGTGGTCTTGCCGGCGCCGTTCGGGCCGAGGAAGCCGGTCACCCGTCCCGGTGCCACGGTGAAGGACAGGTTGTTCACCGCCCGGACGTTCTTGTACTGCTTTGTCAGACCGGACACCACGATCTGACCGTCGCTGGTGGGGCTTCGCTGCCCGTCAGTCATCGTTCTCCTCCCGTGTGTGGCGTCGAGGTACGCCGTGGCACAGCGTGACGGCCCAATGCAACAAGGTCAATCAGGCGCGGTCCGTATGTCCTGATCCGTCGCAGGGCGGAGGCGACTCCTCCCTGCGGACTACGGTCGGGTTCAGCGGGCGATCCAGGTTGCCCGCGCCGCGCCGAGCAGCGCGCCGTCCGGCCCGTACAGGCTGGTGTGCACGAGCGCCTTGCGGCCGTCGACGCGCAGCAACGCCCCGGTCACCACGCACTCGTCGTCCGGCCGCGGCAGCGCCGCGACCACTGCGGCGATGCGGCCCAGCAGGTACGGGCGGCCCGGCGCGAGCACCGCCCAACCGCCGGGGCAGTCCAACGCCGCCCAGACCGTGGCCGCACTGACCTGCGCGGGCGCGCGGAACGGCGCGGCGGTCCGCCCGTCCGGCAGCCGGCCGGGGAAGATCCGCAGCCCGTCGACCCGTTGCGGTCCGCACACGTAGCAGCTGGGGAACGGATGCTCGACCAGGCCGGGGTAGCGGGTCGCGGCGGCCACCGCCGTCTCCAGGTCGACCGGGGGTACGACGGCATCGACCACCCCGGCCGCGCGCACCTCGGCCACGAGTTCACCGGTCGGGCCCCGGACCTCGCCGCCGATCAGGGTCAGCTCGGTCTCCAGCGGTGGTGGCCGGCGCAGCGTCACCTCGACCGGCCCGCTGCCGCCCGCCGCGGCGGCGAAGGTCCCCGCGCTCCAGCCGCCGTTGCCGGAACCGGCCGGCCCGTTGTATCGGGACTCGATGCGCATCGTCGACCTCCGATGGTGCGTGTCGGCGCCGTCGCCAGTCTGCCCCGGGCAGCCTCGCACGGTCCCCGCCGGGCGTCGCCAGCGGTCTCGCCGGCCGGCGTTCACCCGATCGACACCAGTGGTCCCCGTGGATGGCAACCCGGGCACCTACACAGATCCCATGGCCGTTCTGCATGCCGCTGGCGCACCCTTGACGACCAGCGGATACACCCTGCTGATCGCCGACGACCCCATCCAGGTCGCGGCCGCGCAACGCCTGCGCCACGAGGTGTTCGCCACCGAGTTGGGCGCCACCCTCCTTCCCGGCGAGGCCGGGCTGGACGTGGACCCCTTCGACGCGTACTGCGACCATCTGATCGTCCGCGAGGACAGCACCGGCGAGGTGGTCGGCACGTACCGGCTGCTGCCACCGGGACGCACCGCTCGGCGGTACGCCGAGAACGAGTTCGACCTCACCGCGCTCGACCCGCTCCGGGACGACCTGGTCGAGACGGGCCGGTCCTGTGTGCACCCGGACCATCGCTCCGGGGCGGTGATCAACCTGATGTGGGCTGGCCTCACCCGCTACCTGCACCTGCGTGGCTCGCGCTGGCTCGGCGGCTGTGCGTCGGTGCCGGTGGCCGACGGCGGGCGGACGGTCGCCGAGGTGTGGGCCCAGGCCCAGGCCCGGCACCTGTCGCCCCCGCCGCTGCGGGTCCGCCCGTTGCGGCCCTGGTTCGCCGAGGCCGCCGCCGCCACCGGCCCGCTCCCCGCCGCCACCGGCCCGCTCCCCGCCGCCACCGGCCCGCTCCCCGCTGCCAGGGCCGGGCGCGTCACCATTCCGCCACTGCTGCGGGGTTATCTCCGGCTGGGTGCGTGGATCTGCGGCGAGCCGTCGTACGACAGCGACTTCGGCTGCGCGGACTTCTACGTCCTCTTCTCCCTGGACCGGATGAACCCGCGCTACCTGCGGCACTTCCTGGGTGGGGAGCAGCGGTGACCGGCGTACCGCGCGACCTGTGGCGGCCCTTTTCGGGCTGCGACGACGACTGCCTGCCGGTGGCCGGCGAGGTGCCCACCGTGCCGGTGGCCCGCCGGGTGCTCCGGCTGGTCGCCGCGCTCGGCATGCTGCTGGCCGGGATCCCGGTGGCGCTGCTGTCGCCAGTGCTTCCCACCCGGGAGCGGCAGACGCTGATCAGCGGCTGGGCGCGGGCCACCGTGCGCGCGTTCGGTGTCCGCCTCGTGGTGAAGGGGCGGCTGCCCCGGCGGCGTGCGCTGCTGGTCGCCAACCACGTCTCCTGGCTGGACATCCTCGCGGTGCTGGCGGTCGCGCCCACCCGGATGGTCGCGAAGCGGGAGGTCCGCTCGTGGCCGGTGCTCGGGCTGCTGGCCGCGGCGGCGGGCACCGTCTTCGTGGACCGGTCCCGGCCGCTGGCGTTGCCGACCACCGTCGGCCGGGTCGCCGACGCGCTGCGCGCCGGGCGGTCGGTGACGGTTTTTCCGGAGGGTACGACGTGGTGCGCCGGAAGCACCGCGACCGACTGTCGTCCCGGCGGTGGCTTCCGGCCCGCGACGTTCCAGGCGGCCATCGACACCGGCAGTCCGGTGGTGCCGCTGCGGCTCAGCTACCGCTGTGCGGCCACCGGGTCGACCACCACGGTCGCCGCCTTCCTCGGCGCGGACACCCTGCTGCGCTCGGTGGCCCGGGTGGTCACGGCGCGGGAGCTGGTGGTCTCGGTGGCGATCGCCGGAGCGCTGCACCCGGCCCGTGGCGCCGACCGGCGGTGGCTGGCCCGGGCCGCCGAGTCGGCCGTACACCTGTTGCCAGCGGCGGGTGCCCCGACGCCGGCCCGGCTGCGGGCGGTCCCCACGGCGAGCCCGACTGTTCCGGTCCCGACGCACACCCCCGATCGGGAGCTGGACCTGGCGGCCTGAGGGAGAGCCGCCCGCGCCCCGCGCCTCGCGCCAAGATCGCGCTCGATCCAGGAAAGAGTGGCCTCGGTCGTGCGGGAAGCCACTGGATCCAGGATCGAGGGCGATCTTGAGGTGCGGAGGTGCGCGACACTCGCGACTGTCTTGTGATATCGCGATGTATCGCGTTACATTCTTCTCCTGCTCGGCGTGCGTCCGCGCGTCGGCGAGAGGGGGACGCCATGGCCGGATGGACGATTGAGAGCCCGCAGCGGCTCACCGTGGACGATCCTGTCGTCAGGCTGGACGTGCGACTGATCAGTGGGCGGCTCAACGTGGTCGCCACCGACGGGCCGACCCGGATCGACGTGACCCAGGTCGGCCGTCGGCCGGTCCTGATCGACCACGTCGACGGCCGGCTCAGCATCCGCCAGGAGCGCGGTCGGGGCTGGTCGGACGTCCTGCGGTGGTTCCGGATGATCCACCGCTATCCCCGGGTGGACGTCTCCATCGCCGTGCCCGCCGACGTCCTCGCCGATCTGGGCCTGGTCGCGGGCTCACTCGTCGCCTCCGGCCTGCGCCGGCAGACCACCGTCGACGTCGTCGCCGGCCAGATCACCCTGATGGGGCTCCGCGGCAGCACCTCCGCGAAGATCACCTCCGGGCCGGTGGAAGCGCTCGGCGTCCGGGGCGACCTCACCCTGGAGACGGTTTCCGGCGAGGTGATCCTCGCCGACAGCGCCGCCGACCGGGTGCGGGCGCAGACCGTCTCCGGCGCGATCACCTGCGATCTGGACAACCCTCGGCGCAGCGAGATCCGGCTGACCACCATCTCGGGCAGCATCACCGTCCGGGTCCGCGAGGACAGCGACCTCGCCGTCCGGCTGAACACCGCTTCCGGCCGCATCACCAGCGGCTTTCCGCAGCTGAGCACCTCGACCTTCCCACTTCCCAGCAGCGAGGGGGTGCTCGGCGCCGGCGACGGTAAGCTCTGGGCTTCCGCGACCTCGGGGAGCATCGCCCTGCTCGCCCGAGCGGTCGACGACGACGGGGAGGAGCTGCTGTGACCGCCGTGTTCAGCCACGGTCGGCTCCGGCTCTACCTGCTCAAGCTGCTCGACGACGGCCCGAAGCACGGCTACGAGCTGATCCGACTGTTGGAGGACCGGTTCCTCGGGCTGTACGCCCCCAGCGCCGGCACCATCTACCCCCGGCTGCAACGGCTGGAGGCCGAAGGGCTGGTCAGCCACACCGCGGCCGGTGGCCGCAAGACGTACGAGATCACCGACGCCGGGCGTGCCGAGCTGCGCCAGCGGGCCGGCGAGCTGACCGCGCTGGAGACGGACATCGCCGCCTCCGTGGCGGACCTCTCCAGCCTGGCCGGCGAGATCCGCAGCGAGGTACGCGGATCGGTGCGCGACCTCAAACGGGAGCTGAGCGAGGCCACCCGGCAGACCCGGCGAGCCCGGTGGGAGGCGCCCGCGCCGCCGCCCCGCCCGACGTCGACCACCGGCCCGCAGGCCGAGCTGTTCGACGAACTCGACCAGCGGTTGACCGCGTTCACCGCCGAGGTGGGTCGGCTGATGCGTGCCCGGCAGTTCAGCGACACCCAGCTGCGCACCGCGATCCGGCTGCTCGACGGTGCCCTCGACGGGCTGCGTCGCCTGCTGCGCTGACCGACGGCGACTCACAGCCTTTTTGCAGGAAGCGTCCAGCGCTGGCGCAGTGACGTCACCGATGATTGGCACATGCCCGCTACCCAGACCGAGGCGCGACTGCTTGTCGTCGAGGACGACCCCAACATCCTCGAACTGCTCTCCGCGAGCCTGCGGTTCGCGGGCTTCGACGTGGCCACCGCGACAAGCGGGAGCGCGGCGCTCAACGCCGCCAAGGACCACCGGCCCGACCTGGTGGTGCTCGACGTGATGCTCCCCGACCTGGATGGTTTCGAGGTCATCCGGATGCTCCGAGAGGGCGGCACGCGTACCCCGGTGGTGTTCCTGACCGCCCGGGACGCCACCGACGACAAGATCCGTGGGCTGACCCTGGGCGGGGACGACTACGTCACGAAGCCGTTCAGCCTGGAGGAGTTGACCGCCCGGATCCGCGCCGTGCTGCGCCGCACCACGACCGGCGAGCAGGCCCCGTCCCGGCTCACCTTCGCCGACCTGGAGTTGGACGAGGAGACCCACGAGGTGCACCGGGCAGGCCAGCGCGTGCAGCTCTCGCCGACCGAGTTCAAGCTGCTGCGGTACCTGATGCTCAACGCCAACCGGGTGCTGTCCAAGGCGCAGATCCTCGACCACGTCTGGAACTACGACTTCCGGGGCGACGACAACATCGTCGAGTCCTACATCTCGTACCTGCGGCGCAAGGTCGACACCACCCAGCCCCGGCTGATCCACACTCTCCGCGGTGTGGGGTACGTGCTGCGCAAGCCGGCGGCGTGAACGCGGTCCAGCAGGCGAAGGGTCGGGTACGCAGCGTCCCGCTGCGGGTGAAGCTGGTCACCTCGGTGCTCGCGCTGGTCGCCGTCGCGCTGCTGGTGATCAGCTCGCTGACCGCCTACTTCCTGCGCAACTACCTGCAGGGGCAGGTCGACGGGCAGGTCAGGTCGACCGCCCAGGGCCTGGGTCAGCTGCTCCCGAAGCTGCGCAGCGGGCAGGTCAACGCCATGCTGCCCAGCGACTACGTGGTGTCGGTGGCTGACGAGCAACAGGTCTACCCGGCGATCTACGACGACATCAGTCTCGACCCCGCGCAGCTGCCCACATTCCCCACCAGCCGGGACGGCTTCGAGGACCTGGAGGGGGAGCCGCGGACCGTCGTGTCCCATGACGGCTTCACCAGATGGCGGGTCTACTACGCGGCCCAGCCGGACGGCTCGGTGCTCGCCGTGGGTCAGCCGCTCACCGAGGTGGACCGGGCGGTGAAGCAGCTCGTCTGGATAGACCTACTGGTCGGCGGTGCGGTGTTGATCATGTTGGCCTCGGTCGGTGCGGCGATCGTCCGGACCAGCCTCAAACCGTTGGTGGAGATCGAACGCACCGCCGCCGCGATCGCCGGCGGTGACCTGTCCCGCCGGGTGCCCGACCCGGAGGAGGGGCAGGAGTATCCGACCTCTGAGCTGGGCCGGCTCTCCCGCGCGCTGAACGCGATGCTCACCCAGATCGAGGTGGCGTTCACCGCCCGAGCCGCCTCGGAAACCTCGGCCCGTTGGGCGGAGAGCGCCGCCCGCGACGCCGCCGCCGCCGCTCAGGCGTCCGAAGCGCGGGCCATCCGCTCCGAGGAGCGGATGCGGCAGTTCGTCGCCGACGCCTCCCACGAGTTGCGTACCCCGCTCACCACCATTCGTGGCTTCGCCGAGCTGTACCGGCAGGGTGCGGCCCGCGCGCCGGAGCAGACCGCCGGTCTGCTGCGCCGGATCGAGGACGAGGCGGCCCGGATGGGGCTGCTGGTGGAGGACCTGCTGCTGCTCGCCCGGTTGGACCGGGAACGGCCCCTCGCGCTGACCCCGGTGGAGCTGCCGGTGCTCGCCTCTGACGCCGTGCAGGCCGCGCGGGCGATGGCACCGGACCGGCGGATCGAGCTGGAGATCGAGCCCGAATCGGGCCCGCTGGTCGTCTCCGCCGACGACGCGCGGTTGCGGCAGGTGATCGGCAACCTGGTCACCAACGCGCTGACCCACACCCCGCCGGAGGCCGAGATCCGGGTACGGCTGCGCGCCGAGCCGGGCGGCTTCGCCGTCGTGGAGGTGGCCGACACCGGCCCCGGTCTCTCGCCTGAGCAGGCGGAACGGGTCTTCGAGCGGTTCTACCGGGCCGACGCGGCCCGTACCCGGCGGGCCGACGGCAACACCGGCACTGGTCTCGGCCTGGCCATCGTGGCCGCCCTGGTCGCCGCCCACCACGGCTCGGTCGAGGTGACCGAGACACCCGGCGGTGGGGCCACCTTCCGGGTCCGCCTGCCGTTGCTGCCACAGGTCGACGACGCGGCCGAGTGACTTTCAGCCAACTTCCAGGACGGTTCCAGCTTGATTGCAGTGCTGGGGGAGAAGGTAGTGCCATGACCGAGTTCGAGTCCGACCCGCAGCGCCGGCCGGCCCCCACCGACGCCGAGCCGTCGCACCCCACCGCCGAGCTGCCGCGCGACGAGCGCGTGCAGTCCGACTCCCCGACCACCCCCATGCAGGCCGTGTCGACCGACGGTGACCCGACGGTCGTCTCGACCGCCGCCGACCCGGAGACCACGGCCGCCACCCCGGCCGCCGCGCCCGCCGGTGCCCCGGCCGCCGCCCCGTCGACCGGCTACGAGCGCCCGGCCGCCACCCCGTCCGCGCCGCCGTACCCGGTCTCCGGTCACCCGGCGCCCGGCCAGCCCGGCTACCCACAGCCGGCCGCCGGTCACTACCCCGGTGCCCCCTGGTACGCGGGTCAGCAGTCCGGCTGGGCCGGCGGGGGCCAGCCGGGCATGGCGTACGGCCAGCACCAGCAGCACCCTCAGCACCAGCAGCACCCGGGTCTGCACGCTCAGCACCCGGGCCAGCCGGTCCCGCCGTGGGGCCCGCAGGTCGCGCCGCCCGGCAGCGGTCCCCGACCGGGGCGAATCGCCAAGTTCGCCGGTGCCGGCGTCGCGGTGTTCGCGCTGATGCTCGGTTCCGGCGTGGCCGGTGGGGCGCTCGCGCTCGCCCTCGACGGCGACAGCGGCGGCATCACCCGCACCTACTCCGCGGCCCCCGTGATCAATGGCGCGGACCTGCCGAAGATCGCCGCGTCGGTGCAGGACAGTGTCGTCTCGATCACCACCGACAGCGGTGAGGGCTCCGGAGTGGTGCTCAGCGCCGACGGGTACGTGCTGACCAACAACCACGTTGTCGCGTCCGCCGCCGGTGACGCCGTGCGGGTGGTCTTCGCCGACGGCAAGACCGCCGATGCGAAGATCATCGGCACCGACCCGAAGACCGACCTGGCCGTGGTGAAGGCCAGCGGGGTGAGCGACCTCAAGCCGGCGAAGTTCGGTGACAGCGACGCCATGCAGGTCGGCGACCAGGTGCTCGCCCTGGGCAGTCCGCTCGGCCTGCAGGGTTCGGTGACCTCGGGCATCCTCAGCGCCCGCGACCGCACCATCCGCGCCGGTGAGGGCCAGCCGCAGGACCCGCGCCAGCAGCAGAGCCAGACCGTCAGCTCGATCTCCGGCCTGCTCCAGACCGACGCGCCGATCAACCCCGGCAACTCCGGCGGCGCGCTGGTCAACACCCGGGGTGAGGTGATCGGCGTCAACACCGCCATCGCGACCTCCGGGCAGAGCACCGGCAACATCGGCGTCGGGTTCGCCATCCCCAGCAACAAGGCCAAGGACGTCGCCGGCAAGCTCCAGCGTGGCGAGAAGGTCAGCCACCCGTCGCTCGGGGTCGGCGTCAACCAGGCCGAGGGCGGCGGCGCGCTCGTCGCGTCGGTCACCCCGGGCAGCCCGGCGGAGAAGGCCGGCCTCCAGCGCGGCGACGTCGTCACCCGGTTCGGCGACAAGCCGGTCAACGACTCGGACGACCTGGTCGGCGCGGTGCAGGCCGGCAAGGTCGGCGACCGGGTCGAGGTGCAGTTCAAGCGCAACGGCGCCGAGAAGTCGGTGACCGTCACGCTCGCCGAGACGTCCTGACCACCACCTGAACCTGCTTCCTCCCTCCGGCGGCGGGTGGCGGGGCCGAGGGGGTCGGCTCCGTCACCCGCCGCTTCTTCCGCCGGACGGCGGTTCACCCGGATCGGGTGAACCGCCGTCACCCGTCTGCCCGGCAGATTCGGTTGGCGAGTTTCGGCGACCGGAACCGGGGGTGGGTGCCATGACCGACGTGGTGGGTGTGCGTGACGACCAGCGGATCCAACGCGACGTCCTGGCCGAGCTGGCCTGGGACGCCCAGCTGCAACCGAACGAGATCGGGGTGACCGTCGACCAGGGCGTGGTGACCCTGACCGGATTCGTGGACGGTGCCGCTCGCGGTTGGGCCGCGACCCGCTGTGCGCAGCGGGTTCGCGGCGTACGGGCGGTGGCCGACCAGATGGAGGTGCGGCTGCCCGGCACCCCCGGGCGTACCGACGCCGAGGTCGCCATCGCCGCCACCCGCGCCCTGGAGTGGGACAGTTTCGTGCCCGCCGAGCGGCTGGACGTGACAGTGGCCAACGGCTGGCTGATGCTGCGCGGCGAGGTCGAGTTCGGGTGGCAGCGGCGGGCCGCCGAGGCCGAGGTGCGTCGCCTCGACGGCATCCGGGGCATCACCAACCTGATCGAGGTACGACCCCCGGTGGCGCCGGCCGGCGAGCGGCTGCGGCAGGACGTCCAGCGGGCGTTGGCGCGCACCCTCGGCGGCGAGCGGGTGACCGTCGAGGTGGACGGCGACACGCTGGTCCTCGCCGGAGTGGTCCGGTCCTGGTGGGAACGCGACCAGGTGGAGCGGGTGGCGTGGTCCGCGCCCGGGGTGCGCTCGGTCCACGACCAGCTTCTGGTGGGCGGGTGATCGTCCGCCGTGTCCGGTTTACCGGGGACACCACGGGGGAACCCGCCGCCGACCGGCCCGACCGGCTTGACCGGCGGTGCCACCGCACCGGGGACCAACGGGAGGATTCGTGACCGTGAACCACCCGCCTGCGGGCCGCCCCGAGGAGCGGTCACTGCGCATCGCGATGGTGGTTCCGCCGTGGTTGTCCGTACCTCCGCCCGGTTACGGCGGCCTTGAGCAGGTCGTCGCCGCCCTGGTGGACGCGCTCTGCCGGCAGGGGCACGCGGTGACCCTCTTCGGTGCCGGCGACGACCACGGCACGGCAGCCGACGGCTTCGTCTCCACCGTCGCCGAGGTCCAGTACGAGCGGCTCGGCGAGTCACTGCCGGAGCTGGCTCACCTGGCCCGGGTGAAACGGCTGATCAGCGCTGCCGACTTCGACGTGATCCACGACCACACCACCATCGGCCCGCTGGTCGCCGGCCGCCGGGCCGTGCCGACGGTCGCGACAGTGCACGGAAACCCCGTGGGGGAGTACGGCGACGTGCTGAGCGACGTCGACGCGGGGGTCGCCCTGGTGGCGATCTCGCACGCCCAGCGCCGGCTGAACCCGAACCTGCAGTGGGCCGGGACGGTGCACAACGCGCTGGACATCCGCGGCTTTCCGCGTAAGCACACACCCGGCGCGGGGCCGGTGCTGTGGCTGGCCCGGTTCAGCCCGGACAAGGGCCCGGACACCGCCATCCAGGCGTGCCGGGCCGCCGGGTTGCCGCTGCTGCTGGCCGGCAAGTGCAACGAGCCGGCCGAGCGCCGCTACTACGAGCAGGTCGTCGCGCCGATGGTCGGCGACGATGTGACAGTCGTGCTCAACGCGGACCGCGCGACAACGCTGCGGATGCTGGTCGACGCCCGCTGCCTGATCATGCCGATTCAGTGGGACGAGCCGTTCGGCATGGTGATGCTGGAGGCGATGGCCACCGGCACACCGGTGGTCGCGCTCAACCGGGGTGCGGTGCCGGAGCTGGTCCGGCCGGGGCTGACCGGGCTCGTCGTCGAGCGGTCGGAGGAGCTGCCCGCGGCGTTGCTCGCGGCGGAGCGACTCGACCCGGAGGACTGCGTGGCGCACGTCGCGCAGAACTTCTCGGTCGAGCGGATGGCGAGCGGCTACGCCGAGGTCTATCGGCGCTTCGCCCTCGGTCGGCACGACGTCCGCGCACCGCTCCGGGTGCCGGTGCGCTGACCCGCCGGGTCGCCCGGTCAGGCCCCGGTCGCGCCCAGCTCGGCGATGGCCGCGTCGAGCCGACCCGCGTACGCCGGACTGATGCCGCCCTCACCGACGCGGACGGTGACCTTCGTGCGCAGCCGGGCCACCGGTGGGGCCAGCTCTTCTCGGCCGGAGCTGACCGCCGCGGTCAGGTTGCGCAGCTCGTTGCGCAGGTCGAGGGCCACGTCCTCGCGGATCTCCCCGGCGCTCAACCCGGCGGTGATCAACCCGTCGACCCGGTTGGCGACCTCGGCCAGGGTGCCCGGGTTCGAGGTGGGCGCACCGGTCGTCGGCTTCGCCGACGGTGGCGCGGTCGGCGGGGTCGGTGTGATCGGCGCGGACGACCCGGGGGCCGGCGGGTCGGCCGACGGGGTCGCCACCGGCGCGGCGGAGGGCTGCGCCCGGCGGGTCGGCTGCTGTTCGGGCAGCAGAGCCACCCCGGCCAGCGTCACCCCGACGGCCAGCACCAGCAACAACACCAGCCGCCGCCGGGACCAGCCGGCCCTGGTCTCCGGCTCGCCCGGGGCGGCGGAGGCCCCGCCGTCCGCTGCCCCGCCGTCCGTTGCCATCCCGGCCTTTGCCACGGCCGGCGTCGCCACGGCGGGAGACGGCGGTGGCGGGGGCTCGGTGGGCACCCGGATGGTCGCGGTCGGAGGCTCGGCCGGCAGCGCGTGGTCGCGGAGCGCGGTGGCGACCTGCCGGGCGGTCGGCCGATCGGCTGGGTTCCGGGCGAGACTGCGCAGACAGATCTGGGCCACTGTCGGGGGCAGGTCCGGCAGGTCGGCCAGCGTCGGCGCAGGACCGCTGGCCAGGGCGGAACTGAGCTGCTCCCAGGTGTCCGCCGGGTACGGAACCCGGCCGGTGAGCGCCTCGTGCAGCAGTACGCCCAGCGAGTAGACGTCGGTGGACGGCTGGGCCGGCGCGCCGTCGAGGCGTTCCGGGGCGACGTACGCGGGGGTGCCGAAGGTCTCGCCGTCCTCATCCTCGTCGGGTGCGCCGATCCGGGTGGCGATGCCGAAGTCGAGCACCTTGGCGCCCGTCCCGGTCATCATCACGTTGGCCGGGGTGATGTCCCGGTGCACGATGCCGAGGCGGTGCGCGGCGGCCAGCGCGTCCGCGACCTGCGCGCCCACCTGGACGGCCTCGGTCCACGGCAACGGCCCCTCGGTGAGCCGGAGCTTCAACTCCTCGCCGCTGAGCAGCTCCATCACCACGAACGAGGTGATCGAGCCGTCCGGGTCGACAGTCTCGCCGTAGTCGTGCACGGAGGTCAGGTGCGGGTGCACCAACTGGGCGGCGGCCCGCGCCTCGTCGCGCACCATGCCCCGGAACCGCGCGTCGGCGGCGAGTGACGGGGCGAGCACCTTGAGCGCCACCACCCGGTCCAGCACCTCGTCCCGGGCACGCCAGATGACCGACATGCCACCGGCGCCGATCTGGTCCAGAAGTCGGTATCTGCGAGCCAGTAATCGGCCCGGATGCAGTGCTGCCTTCACAGATCGCACCTGCCTCAGGGGTGGGAGCGGTATCAGGTTGCGCGAATGTGTCCGGCCTGTCAACGCCGTCGCCGCCGGCCGTCGGCGGACGGTCCCTGCCGTGCGGTGACCGTCGGCTGACCACGCCCCACCGGGCCGGCGGCGGGCCCGTGCCAGGATGGGAGACATGGCGGGGGGACCGGTGGCGTTCGTGCTCGGCGGCGGGGGAGTGCTCGGCGCGGTCGAGGTCGGCATGTTGCGCGCGCTGTTCCGCGCCGGCATCCAACCCGACATGGTGCTCGGCACCTCGATCGGCGCGGTGAACGGTGCGCTGGTCGCCGCCGACCCGTCGGAGGCGGTGACCGACCGGCTGGTCCGGCTGTGGGCCTCGCCGGAGGCGAGCGAGGTGTACGGCGACTCGGTCGCCCGGCAACTGCGCCGCTTCGCCGCCCGGACCCACCTGCACTCACCCCGGCCGCTGCGCCGCCTGCTCGAAAGCGAGCTGGGGGTGGACACCACCTTCGCCGACCTGCGGGTGCCGTTCCGCTGCTGCGCCGCCCACATCGAGCGGGCCGCCGAGCACTGGTTCGACAGCGGTCCGGTGGTCCCGGCGGTGATGGCGTCGGCGTCGGTGCCGGGGCTGCTTCCGCCGATGCAGATCGACGGCGCGCACTACGTGGACGGCGGGATCGTCAACTCCATCCCGATCGGCGAGGCGGTGGCCGTCGGCGCCCGCCGGATCTACGTCCTCCAGGTGGGCCGGATCGAACGGGAGCTGACCCCGCCCCGCCGGCCGTGGGAGATCGCGCAGGTCGCGTTCGAGATCTCCCGCCGGCACCGGTTCTTCCGGGAGATGGCGGCGCTGCCCGAGGGGGTGGAGGTGCACGTCCTGCCGACCGGCGGGCTGAACCCACGCGACGACACGCCGTGGGCGTACCGGGACATGGCGGCGGTGGGACGGCGGATCAGCCGCGCGTACACCGCCTCCCGGCGCTACCTCGCCACCCACGCGGAGCGGTGATGCCGCTGCCTCCCCGGTGGCTGCGTCGGCTGTTGCTGGCCCCCGCCGTCGTGCTGCTCGCCTTTTTCGTGGTCACCACGCTGCCGGTCTGGGCGCTGCTCGCCGCGGCCGCGTCCCCGCTGGTCCCGGGCCGGTTGCGCCCGCTGCGGCTGCTCTGGATCGGCTGCTTCTACCTGGTCTGGGACGCTGCGGCGCTCCTCGCGCTCTTCGTGCTCTGGGCCGTCTCCGGCTTCGGCTGGCGCACCAGGTCGCCGGCCTTCCAGCGCGCCCACTACGTGCTGGCCGGCTGGTTCCTGCGGGTGCTGTTCTGGCAGGCACGTTGGACACTGCGGTTGAGCATCGACGTGGTGGGCACGGACCCGGACACCGCGCTGCCCGGCCGACCCGAGCTGGTGCTCTGTCGGCACGCCGGGCCGGGTGACTCGTTCATCCTGATCCACGGGCTGGTCAACTGGTTCCACCGGGAGCCACGCATCGTCCTCAAGGACAGCCTCCAGTGGGATCCGGCGGTCGACGTGCTGCTCAACCGGCTGCCCAACCGGTTCATCGCGCCGACCCCGGAGCGCGGCGAGGATACGGTCCGTCAGGTCGGGCACCTGGCCAGCGGCCTGGACGACAACGACGCGTTCGTGATCTTCCCCGAGGGCGGCAACTTCACCCCCAAGCGGCGGTTGCGCGCCATCGCCCGACTGCGCTCACTCGGCCTGGAACGGATGGCGCTGCGCGCCGAGCGGATGCGCCACGTGCTCGCCCCGCAGCCCGGCGGGATGCTCGCCGCGCTGGACGCCGCACCGGACGCCGGGGTCATCTTCGTCGCCCACACCGGACTGGACCGGATGCTCACCGTCGCCGACGTGTGGCGGGAACTGCCGATGGACAAGCGGATCGTGATGCGGTTCTGGTCGGTGCCGCCGGAGGAGGTTCCGACCGGGCGGCAGCAGCGCATCGACTGGCTCTTCGACTGGTGGGCGCAGATCGACTCCTGGATCGCCGCAAATCGGTGAGCGCGAGGAGTGCAGCGAAGCGGAGCCCCGCAGTCGCGAGGTAAAGCGGGCTCCGGTGAGCGCGAGGAGTGCAGCGAAGCGGAGCCCCGCAGTCGCGAGGTAAAGCCGGCTCCGGTGAGCGCGGCGATGCGCAGCGTAGCGGTCGCGAGCGATTGACGGGCTCAGCGGCGTATGGCCGCGTAGGGTGCGGGCGTGGACGAGATCTGCGTGGTGACAACTGTGGTTGACGCGCGTTCGGTCGCCGATGTGCTGGCCGCCGCCGCCGTCGCCGGCAGGCTCGCCGCCTGCGCCCAGGTGGGTGGTCAGGTGGACAGCACCTACTGGTGGCGGTCCGGAATGGAGACGAGCACCGAATGGTCGGTGCAGTTCAAGACCGCACCGGACCGGCTCGCCGCGTTGCTGGACCAGATCCGGGTCAGTCACCCGTACGAGGTGCCGGAGATCCTGGTGTCCAGGGTGGAGAGCGGCAACCCCGACTACGCCACCTGGGTGTACGAGCACACCCGTTCCTGAGTACGCGCACTCTGGGGCGTACCCGGTGGGCTGTCGATGATGACCGGGTGGACGACACCCGTTACCCCTGCCCCGCCTGCGGTGCGCCGGCCGATCTGAGTGCCGGTTGCTCCGGCTGCCGGCGCGCGCCCGACCCGATCGCCGCCGAGGTGGTCCGGCTGAGCCGGGAGGTCGCCGAGCTGGAGCCGCAGGTGGAGCGGGCCCGCCGCGCGTACACCGAGCTGGCCGGACGCCTGACGGCCGTGTCGCGGCGGCGGGCCGAACTGGCGGCGGTCGTCCGTGCCGGGTTGGCTGCCTCGGTCGTGGCGCGCCCGCCGTCGCTCGTCGGGCCGGCGCCGGCCATCGGCCCGGGCCCTGGCGTCGCGGCGGATTCGCGGCCGGGTGCGGCGGAGACCTCGACGCGGACGGTCCAGGGTCTGCTCTTCGTCCTCGGTGGACTCCTGCTGGGCACCGCGGCGGTGGTGTTCACGGCTGTCGCCTGGGCGGCGGTGGGGGTTGGCTCCCTGGGTCGGGGCGCCCCCGCCGTCGCTCGTCGGGCCGGCGCCGGCCATCGGCCCGGGCCCTGGCGTCGCGGCGGATTCGCGGCCGGGTGCGGCG
>NZ_JNZS01000025.1 GCF_000718515.1 Micromonospora parva
GCGCCGGGACGGCGGGGGCGGGGCGGGGCAGGGCGGGGTGGGCGGGGGCGCAGGTTGACGCATTGACCTGGGCTGATCAGAATGAGCGACGGAGTCAGGTAGGGCCACCGGCACGAGGGCGACGAAGGCGGAGCAACCGCCGTCGAGGGTCGCCGGTGAGCCTGCGCGAGTGACACGTCCGCGTGACATGGGCCGTCGCGCACTGTCCGCGTACCCCTGAGGGACCGTGACGTGCGCACGGCCGCCCGCCGGCATCGTCACTGGACGGCGCCGGACCTCCGAAGTGGAGCTCGAATGTTCCGTCCCAAAGCTCTCGGCGGCGCGCTCACCGCGCTCGTCACCGTCGCGGCCGGCGTGTTCATCGCCGCCGCCAGCACCAGTCCGGCCGTTGCCGCTGGCACCGGTACCGGTTATCTGCACACCAGCGGCAACCAGATCGTGGACAGCACCGGTGCCACGGTCCGGTTGACCGGCATCAACTGGTTCGGCATGGAGACCGACAACAAGACCTTCCACGGGTTGTGGTCGAACAACCCGTGGAAGGGGCAGCTCGACACGATGGCCCGGCTGGGTTACAACACGCTGCGGGTGCCGTACTCGAACGACGCGCTGAAGCCGGGCGCGACGGCCAGTGGGATCAACGACTTCGTCAACCCGGACCTGATCGGGCTGTCGCCGTTGCAGATCCTGGACAAGGTGATCGACTATGCCGGCAGCAAGGGCATGCGGATCATCCTGGACCGGCACCGGCCGACGGCGGCCGGGCAGTCGCCGCTCTGGTACACCTCGACGGTCTCCGAGGCGACCTGGATCAACGACTGGAAGATGCTCGCCCAGCGGTACGCGGGCAACCCGACGGTGATCGGCGCCGACCTGCACAACGAGCCGCACGCGGAGGGCACCAACCCGGCGGCCACCGGCGCGTGCTGGGGCTGCGGTGACACCAGCCGGGACTGGCGGCTCGCCGCCGAGCGGGCCGGAAACGCCATCCTCGGCGTCCAGCCCAACTGGTTGATCTTCGTCGAGGGGGTGAGCTGCCCCAGCGGTGGCCTCTCCAACGTCTGGGACAACGACCCGAGCAATGACGAGGACTGCGGCTGGTGGGGCGGCAACCTGTCGAAGGCGGGGCAGTTCCCGGTACGGCTGAACGTGGCGAACCGGCTGGTCTACTCGCCGCACGAGTACGCGACCTCGGTGTACCGGCAGACCTGGTTCGACGCCCCGGACTACCCGGCGAACATGCCGGCCATCTGGGACAAGTACTTCGGTTACCTCTACAAGCAGAACATCGCGCCGATCATGATGGGCGAGTTCGGCAGCACCCTTGTCGACCCGAAGGACAAGGTGTGGCTGGAGAAGTTGATGGCGTACACCGGGACCGGGGTGACCGGGATGTCCTTCACCTACTGGTCGTGGAACCCCAACTCGGGTGACACCGGCGGCATCGCGTTGGACGACTGGACCAATATCAACACCGCCAAGCAGGCGATTCTGCAGCCGTACCTGATCGCGCCGTCGGGTGGCACGGGCGGGCCGACGGGTGGGCCGACCGGTGGCCCGACGGGTGGGCCGACGGACCCGCCGACCGGCGCCTGCACGGCCACGTACCGGCAGGTGAACGCCTGGCAGGGCGGCTTCCAGGGTGAGTTGACGGTGAAGAACACCGGCTCGGGCGCGGTGAACCCCTGGTCGGTCACCTGGAGTTGGCCGTCCGGGGTGACGTTGGGCAGTGGCTGGAACGCCACAGTCACGCAGTCCGGCACGACGGTCACCGCCGCCGCCCCGAGTCACGCCCCGTCGCTGCCGGCGGGCGGGTCGGTCACCGTGGGCTTCACCGCCAACGGCACGGCCAGCGCGCCGGGCACCGTGAAACTCAACGGCACCAGCTGCTGAACCACCCGGGACGGCCGGTGCGCACCGCATCGGCCGTCCCGGCCATTTACATCGAGGTTCGCCTATGCTTTTATCGGGAAAGCGCTTGCCTCTTCGTCGGTGGGCGCGAGCGCGGGAGCCGCTTTCCTTCACGAACCTGCACTGGCGGGCCCGAGGACCACTGGTCCCGGCCGAGACTCGCCGCCCACGGGCATGGGCGTCGCGACACCTCCGTCCGCCTCACCGAAAGGAAGCAGCATGCGCACAGCACGCCGTCGAACAACGCTGATCGCCACCACGGCCGCAGCGACCGCCGCCCTCGTCACCGCCGGGCTGCTGACCTCCGTGTCCGCCCAGGCGGCCGCCGGCTGCCAGGTGGCGTACTCGGTCGCCAGCCAGTGGCCGGGCGGATTCACCGGAAACGTCACTGTCACCAACCTCGGCGACCCGATCTCCGGGTGGACGCTGCGCTGGTCGTACGGGGCCGGTCAGCAGGTCAGCCAGGCGTGGGGCGCCACCGCCACGCAGAGCGGCAGCCAGGTCTCCGCGACCAACGTCGACTACAACGGCAACCTGGCGACCAACGGCAGCGCCACGTTCGGCTTCAACGCCAGCTGGAACAACTCCAGCAACCCCGCGCCGAGCAGCTTCACAGTGAACAACGTCGCCTGCACCGGCAGCACCACACCGACCACGCCGCCGCCCAGCACCCCACCGCCGAGCACCCCGCCACCATCGAGCACTCCCCCGCCCGGCCAGCAGCCGTCGGCACTGGTCGGCTGGGCCACCCAGAACGGCGGCACCACCGGCGGCGGCAACGCCGGCACCACCACCGTCAGCAACGCGTCGGGCCTGACCAGCGCGCTGAACGCCACCGGCGCCGCGGTGATCCGGGTGACCGGGACCATCACCTGCTCCGGCATGCTGCGGGTCCGGTCCAACAAGACCATCCTCGGCAACTACGGGGCGACGATCGTCGGCTGCGGATTCAACATCAGCGGTGACCGCAACGTGATCATCCGCAACCTGACCTTCCGCAACTGGAACGACGACGCGATCAACGTGCAGGAGTCGGCCACCAACATCTGGATCGACCACAACAGCTTCAGCAACGGCTACGACGGCGCCGTCGACATCAAGCGCGGCTCGGACTTCGTCACCGTCTCGTGGAACCGGGTCTTCAGCCACGACAAGACCATGCTGCTCGGCCACAGCGACGACAACGCCGGCCAGGACGTCGGTCACCTGCGGGTCAGCTACCACCACAACTGGTTCGACGGCAGCAACCAGCGCAACCCCCGGGTGCGCTTCGGCAACCCGGTGCACGTGTACAACAACTACTACCGGGCCAACGGCGGCTACGGCGTGGCCTCCACCGAGAACGCCGGCGTGCTCGTCGAGGGCAACTACTTCGAGAACGTCGACGACCCGTACCACCTCGGTGAGGGCGACTCGGGGCCCGGCAGCCTGGTCGCCCGCAACAACCACTTCGTCAACTCGCCCACCGGCCAGGCCGGCGGCAGCGTGGCCAGCATCCCGTACTCGTACCAGCTGGACACCGCGAGCAACGTCAAGTCCATCGTGACGGCGGGCGCCGGCGCCGGCAAGATCACCGTCTGACCGCGGAAGGGCCCCTCGGCGAGGGGCCCTTCCGTGCGGTCAGTGGGTGGCGCAGCCGGCGGCGGGGGCAGGCGCGACCGGCGGTGCGCCGATCGTCGGCAGACCGAGCAGCACCCCGGGGGTACGCGGGGAGCGACCCGCCTCGGCCGCGTCGCCGGCCCGGGTACGCCGGTGCGCCACCGGCGCGCCGTCGGCGTTCAGGTGATGCGGCGCGGCGTACGTGATCGTGGTGTGCACGATGTCGCCCGGCCGGATCTGACCGGCGAGGGACTCCCCGCCGGGCGTCCCGGTGGCGAAGTGCACGAGCCGACCGTCGCGGGCCCGACCGGACATCCGGCCGGTCCGCTCGTCCTTGCGGCCCTCGCCGACGGCCACCAGCACCTCGACGGTCTCCCCGACGAGGCGCTTGTTCTCCGCCCAGGTGATCTCCTCGACGCAGGCGACCAGCCGCTCGTAGCGCTCCTGCACGACCTGCTTGGGCAGCTGGTCGTCCATTGTCGCGGCGGGGGTGCCGGGCCGCTTCGAGTACTGGAAGGTGAAGGCCGAGGAGAACCGTGCCTCGCGGACCACGTCCAGGGTGCGCTGGAAGTCGGCCTCGGTCTCACCGGGGAAGCCGACGATGATGTCGGTGGTGATCGCCGCGTCCGGCATCGCCGCCCGGACCTTCTCGATGATCCCCAGGTAGCGCTCGGAGCGGTAGGACCGACGCATCGCCTTGAGCACGTCGTCGGAGCCGGACTGCAACGGCATGTGCAGCGAGTGGCAGACGTTCGGCGTCTCGGCCATCGCGGCGATCACGTCGTCGGTGAAGTCCTTCGGGTGCGGGCTCGTGAACCGGACCCGCTCCAGGCCGTCGATGTCGCCGCAGGCCCGCAGCAGTTTGCCGAACGCGTACCGGTCGCCGAACTCGACACCGTAGGAGTTGACGTTCTGCCCGAGCAGGGTCACCTCCAGCACGCCCTCGTCGACCAGGGCGCGCACCTCGGAGAGGATGTCGCCGGGGCGCCGGTCCTTCTCCTTGCCGCGCAGCGCGGGCACGATGCAGAACGTGCAGGTGTTGTTGCAGCCCACCGAGATCGACACCCAGCCGGCGTAGGTGGACTCGCGGCGGGTGGGCAGCGTGGACGGGAAGACGTCGAGGGACTCGAGGATCTCCACCTCGGCGGCGGCGTTGTGCCGGGCCCGCTCCAGCAGCACCGGCAGCGCGCCGATGTTGTGGGTGCCGAAGACCACGTCCACCCAGGGCGCCTTGCGGACGATGTCGCCGCGGTCCTTCTGGGCCAGGCAGCCGCCGACAGCGATCTGCATCCCGGGGTGCTTGTCCTTCACCGGGCGCAGCCGACCGAGGTTGCCGTAGAGCCGGTTGTCCGCGTTCTCCCGGACGGCGCAGGTGTTGAAGACGACGATGTCCGGGGTGTCGTCGGTCGGCACGGCGCGCACGTAGCCGGCCTGTTCCAGCAGGCCGGAGATCCGTTCGGAATCGTGCACGTTCATCTGGCAGCCGTACGTCACGACGTTGTAGGTCCTAGCCACCCTCTTGGTGCCCCTTCCCCTCGGGCTACCAGGGTAGCGGCCCCTTCGGGTGCCCCAACCCACCGGCATTGACCCGCCGGCCCATAGCGGGCATCCACGACGGGCAGTACGCTGCACAACAAGGATGTGTTCTGGGCGATTTCGGGGGCTTTGCACTCGGCGCCGACGATGCGCGGCTCCGTTCACGGGGGAGCACATGACGACCCGCGGGAGGCCAACCGTGACGCGACAAGAGGCGACACAGCGCACCGTCACGACCCCGGACGGCCGGCACCTCGCGGTGGAGACCTCGGGCGCACCGGACGGGCCGGCGGTCTTCCTGCTGCACGGCACCCCCGGCAGCCGCAGCGGCCCCCGACCCCGCGGCATCGTCGTCTACCGCCTCGGCGTGCACCTCGTCTGCTACGACCGCCCCGGGTACGGCGACTCCGACCGGCACGAGGGTCGACGGGTGGCCGACGCCGCCGCCGACGTGGCGGCGATCGCCGACGACCTCGGCATCGACCGGTTCGCCGTGGTGGGCCGATCCGGTGGCGGACCACACGCCCTGGCCTGCGCCGCGCTGCTGCCGGACCGGGTCACCAGGGCCGCCGTGCTGGTGGGGCTCGCCCCGGCCGGCGCACCCGACCTCGACTGGTACGCGGGCATGGCGGAATCGAACATCGAGGACTACGGGCAGGCCGACGAGGACCTGGCCGAGCTGACGCTCAACCTGAAGGTTCGCGCGGACGAGGCCCGCCGGGACCCGATGACGCTACTGGACTTCCTCCGCCCCCAACTGCCCGACGAGGACATCCGGGTCGTCGACGACGTGGCGATCCGCCGACTGCTGACCGACATGTACTCCGAGGCGCTGCGCCACGGCCCCGAGGGATGGATCGACGACGTCCTGGCGATCCGGCGCGGCTGGGGGTTCGACCTGGGCGCCATCCGTGCGGAGGTCCGTCTCTGGCACGGCGAGCAGGACCGCTTCTCCCCGGTGGAGCACTCCCACTGGCTCGCCTCGCGGATCCCACGCGCCGAGGTGCAGGTGCAGCCCGGCGCCGCGCACTTCGGGGCCGTGGAAATCCTCCCGCAGACCCTGGCCTGGCTGGCCACGCCGGACCTCGCGACCAGCCCGCACCTCTGAACGCCCGGCCGGGCGGGCCCGGACATCGGACCCGCCCGCCGAACGACCCGATCAGATGGTGTGCGGGTCGATCACCCGGACCACGAACCGCCGTTCGCGCAGGGTCCGCACGGTGGGGTGCTCCACACCGATCACCTCGGCCAGCCGGTCCGCCACCACGCCGACGTCCTCGGTGGCCGGGCCGTCCCCGGCCCGCCGCGCCACCAGGGCGAGATCGCCGAGGCAGCGCAGCGTGTCCGGGTGGTCCGCACCGATCACCGTGGCCAGCCGGCCGGCGGCCTCCCGCAACCGGTCCCGCGCCGACTCCCAGTCACCCTCCTCGGCCAGGCACACCGCCTGGTTGACCTCCGCCGCGAGGGTGTGCGGGTGGTCCGGGCCGAGCACCTTGCGCAACTCGCCGACCGCCCGGGCCGCCGAGGCGAGCGCGTCCGACCTGCGGCCCAGCGCACGCTCCGCCGCGGAGATGTTGCTCACCGTCGCCAGCACGTGCGGGTGCTCCGGGCCGAGCCGGAGCTGCTCCTCGAACGCCACGCGCACGGCGTTCATCTCGGCCAGCGCCCGAGCCGCGTCACCCACCGCCAACAGGTTCGCCGCGCGACTCGACCGGCACGCCACCGTGTCCGGGTTGTCCGGACCGAAGCGTTCGTCGAGTTCGCGGTAGGCCGTCTCGAACATCGGTGCCGCCTCGCTGCCCCGACCGGAGCTGCGCATCGACACCGCCAGGTTGACCTGGGCGGCGAGACTCTGGCCGTCATCCGGGCCGAGCACCTCGCAGTACGTGTCGTACACCGTGCGCAGCAGCGTGGCCGACCTCTCGTACTCGCCGGCTTCCCGCAGGTCACTGCCCAACCGCAGGGCGGAGACGAGGGTGTACGGATGGGTGGGGCCGAGCACCAGCCGCCGCCGCTGGTGCACCTCGTCGTCCCACCGGCGGGCCGACCGGTAGTCACCGACCAGCCGGTACGAGACGGCGAGGTTGTTGGCCGCGCTCAACGTCCGGGGGTGGTCCTCGCCGAACACCTGCAACCACGAGGCGTAGGTGGACCGGTCCCGCTCCAGGGCCTCGGCGTAGCGGCCGAGCGCCCGCAGGTCACCACCGAGGCTGCCGGCCGTCATCAGGCTGTGCGGGTGCAGTGGGCCCAACAGCCGACGCTGCTCGGCCAGCACCGCCTCGTCCAGGTCCCGGGCCTCGTTGAACCGGCCCAGGCTGCGCAGGATGTTCGCCCGGTTGAACCGCAGGTGCAGCAACTGTCGGTGCAGCGCCGACGCCTCGACCTCGTCACGCGTGTCGCCGAGCCGGGCGCTCCAGGTGTCGTCCACCTCCTGGCTGAACCCGTCGGCCTGGTTCAGGCCGCCGCGCTGCCACAGGTAACGGACCCGGTCGATCAGCAGTTGGCACACCGACTCGTCGGGGCAGGTCAACGCCTCGGAGACCTCCAGGTGCGGCCAGAGCATGCGCAACCGGGCCCAGGTGGTCGGGTCGTCCACGTCGCCCCGGGGCCGGGACGCGGCCAGCACCAGGTGCACCTGGTGTCGGGCGGCGGTGATCTCGTCCTCGGTCATCCGGTCGCGGACCACCGCCTGCAACAGCCGGTGCACCTGGACGCGACCGCCCTGGACGTCGAGTTTGAGCAGCGCCAGACGGTTGATCTGCTGGACCAGGGCGCCGCGCACGAGCCGCTCCGACACCGACGGGTCGAACGGGACCAGGGCCGCCGCCATCTCGTCGCTGTAGATGAGTTCGAGGGCGATCTCCGGGGCCAGCACCGAACAGAGCTGCAACAGCCGGTACGCGGCGGGCGCCTGTTCGAGCAGCCGGTTCAGTGACAGGTCCCAGGTTGCCTCCACGGAGAGGGCGCTGGGGCCGTGCCGCTCGATCTGCCGCAGGTAGTCACCGACCGACGTGCCGGTGTCGGCCAGCCAGGCGCCCGCCGCGGCCACCGCGATCGGCAGGTCACCGAGCGCCTCGGCCACCCGGTCGGCCTCCTCGGCGCTGATCGTGGGCACCCGCTGGGCGAGGTGCGCCACGCTCTCGGTGCGGTCGAAGACGTCCACCTGGATCGGGTTCGCCCGGTCACCCCAGGCGCGGTTGCGGGAGGTCAGCAGGACGTGCCCGGGGCCCTGCGGCAGGAAGGGCTCGATCTGGTCGAGCTCCTCGGCGTTGTCCAGCACGACGAGCCACCGCTCGTACGGCTCACCACGGCCGAGCACCTGCAGCACCGACCGGACCGTGTCGGGCAGGGTGGGGCCGACGAGGATGCCGAGGCGACCGGCGAGGTCGGCGAGAGCGCTGTCGACGAACTGCGGCGGGTCCGCCACGATCCACCACACCACGTCGTACGCGGCTTTGAACCGGTGCACGTACTCCAGGGCCACCTGCGTCTTTCCGACGCCGCCCATGCCCTGCAGGGCGACCGGCAGCACCACCGCGCTGCCCCCGCTCTGCAACTGCGCGCGCAGCCGCGCCAGGTCGTCCTCCCGGCCGGTGAACCGGGCGTTCCGGTTGGGCGCGTTGAAGATCAACGGCTCGGTGCCGGGGAAACGGGTCGCCCCACCGGCCGGCCCGTCCGCCGACGACGGCACCGGCCGGCCGACCAGCCGCAACACCCGCTCCACGGCGGTCGCGGCGCTCACGTTGACCAGGTTGGTGGAGCTCTGCGACGGGAACTCCGCCAGCGGGCGCAGGTCGGCGACGTAGACGGCTAGGGCCGTGGAGCCGGTGCTCGTGTCGCGGTCGGGCAGACCGCCCGACGGCGTCGCCACGTAGGCCGGCGAGACCACCGTCAGCGTGCGCGGTGCCGGCGTACCGGCGGACCCGACGGCGGCGGTGGGCTCCACCACCCGCAGCCCCGCCGAGCTGAGCACCCGCTCCAGCCACTCGGCCCAGATGGCGTCCTCCGGCGCGTACCGGAGCACGATCTGGTCGTCGATCGCCTCGGTGCGGCGGCGGAACCGGGCCTTGCCCCGCTCCCGCACCGACTCGTCCATCACCGGCAGCGCGGTCACCGCCCCGTCGGTGAGGATCCCCGTCAACGTCTCGAACGCGGCCAGCAGCGACGTCGGTGAGCCCGGCGGATCGCCGAACGTGGCGAGGGTCTCCTCGTACGCGTAGAACGGTCGGTACGGGACCTCCACCGCGGCCCAGTAGCGCCGCCGTTCCGCCTCGGTCATGCCCGCCGGCAGGCCGGCGAAGCGGCGCATGGCCAACAGGCGACCCGCCTCGGCCCGCTCCTTCTCCGCCTGGTCGACCCGCATCGGCACCGGCAGCACCCGGATGTCGCGCCGCCGGTACCGGTCCCGGACCGAGTGCGCCACCCGGGCCGCGCCGTCGATGCCCTGGTCGCTGAGGGTGAAGCAGTCGACAAGGGTGTCCGGCAGGTGCAGGGTGCAGATGTCGGCGACGTCGCTCAACCCCGTCCGACTGTCGATCAGGGTGAAGTCGTACTGGCGTTTCATGTCCGCCCGCAGCGCCTCGAAGAACTGCGCCCCGCCCAGCCGGTTGTAGAAGTTGTCCCAGTCCAGGCCGCTCACTGACACGGCGTAGTCGCTGTTCTGCCGGCCGGCGGAGAGGAAGTCGAGGCCACCACCGTCGGGGAAGGTCCACCGCAGTGAAAAGGCGTGCCGCCCGACCCGGGCGTACTGCTCCATCCAGCGGTCCGGCCGGTCGTTGACCCGGGTGGTCTCCCACTCGTAGTCGCGGATCATGTCGATCACGCCGCTGGTGCCCTGGATCGCCTCGGCGTCGAGGAACGGGTGGAAGAAGCGGTGCAGACCCGGCGACTCGAGGTCCCAGTCGGCGACGAGCACCCGCCGGCCGCTGGCCGCCAGGATCCAGGCGACGTTGGCCAGCGCCATCGTCCGGCCCGTTCCACCCTTGAACGAGTAGAAGGTGACGACCTGGCCTTCGCGATCGTTGTTCATCGGTCTTCTCCGTGGGGACGCGGTGGGGCCGGATCATCAGGCGGGGACGCGGAGTCGGTCGACACGATCGAACCGGCCGCGGGCAGGCCGTCACGCAGACGCGGCACCGGCTCCGGTGGTGGTTCGAAGGGGACGACCGGGCCGTGCTTGAGGAACTGCCGGCGCGCCTCGGTGACCAACGCCGGCATCAGGTCGACGAACTCCGGCATGCTGCACGCGCGCTTCACCTGGGGCAGACCGGCGTCCTGCAGGAGCTGGGTCACCTCGGTGGCCCAGTGGGTGGCGTCCTGCGTGTCGTCGTCGTCGGTGACCACCAGCGGAACGACCCACTCGCGCAGGCCGCGCACCATCCGGGCGAGGACCTTGGCCGCGTCCGGGGCCGCCGCGATCCACGGGTCGACGAGCAGCACCGCGGGCCGCCGGTCGAGCAGCGCCGAGGCCTGCGCGAAGTCCTCCGTCCGGGCCGACAGCCCGAGCCGCTCGGCGGTGCTGGCCGCGTACTCGGCGGCGGGCAGCTGCTGGCTGCGCCCGTACGGCCGCCAGAGCCGGCCGCTGGCGGCGTAGCCGGCGGGGTCGCGATCGGTCGGCAGCCGGTCCCGGGTCGGGGCCAGGACGGCGACGACGAAGTCCGGGTCGGTCGGCGCCGGGCGGACCACCTCGTCCAGGCCGGGCGCTCGGGACGGGCCCATTGGTCGCCGCTCGGCGGTGTGCACGATCCGGCTCGCCAGCCGGCTCAGCAGCAGCTCGTACTGGGTCCGGTAGGAGGCCAGCATGCAGAACGCGCGCAGGCCGTCGGCGGCGTACTCCGGGACGTCGCGGCCCAGGTCGAGGGCGCCGTCCAGCTCCGGGTGGGCCTCCCACGGGGGGAACGGGATCCACAGCACCGGGGTGAGGTGCCCGGCGGTGAGCCGGGCCGGGCCGGCGGCGGCCAGCCGGGCCCGGAAGGACTCCTGCTCCCCCAGTGCCCAGGGGCGGCTGAAGTAGCCGGGTGAGTAGAGCGGGACGAAGACCTCGGCGTCACCGAGCGCGTCGGCGAGCGCGGCCTTCCAGTCGGCGCCCAACGGGATGTGCTGGTCGAAGAAGCCGATCCGCATCCCGGCGACCGGTCGCGCCTGACGCCGCACCTCGTCGGTCAGATCGGCGAAGAACTGGCCGACCCAGACGTCGGCGTCGGCCCGGGCGCCCGGCGGGGGCGCCGAGTGGGCGTAGCTCAGGAAGAAGTACGTCCCGCGCGCCCCCGACCGACGCCGGTCCGTCGGCGGGCTCACGACGGCTCCTCGGCGAACCGGTTGCACAGCTCGTCCACGCTCGCCGGCACCCAGGGTTCGACCAGGTAGGACCGGTGGATGGCGACGATCCGCTGCGCGAGCCGCCAGACCACCGCCCGGTACGCGTTCTCCCACTGCATGGTCAGCAAGCCATAGACCCCGTCCCGCTGGTAGTGCACCGCGATGTCGGGATCCGGCATCGCGGTCGGGGAGAAGCGCTGGATGTCGCGGAGCACCCGAGGCAGTGCCGTGCCGTTGGTCGGCGACCAGGTGACCGGCACGATCGCCGTCTCGTGCACCGACGCGGAGCTGTGTCGCGGGGTGATCCGCCGGCGGGAGAACGCGTCCCACTCCCGGCCGCACCACTCGCTGCCGAGCAGCGCGCTGGACACCAGCGGAACGAAGACCTGGCAGGTGCCGGCGGCCTGGAGCAGCTCCGGGCTCCAGCGTTCGCCACCGGCGATGGAGGTGTCCAGGAAGCCGGCGTCCACTCCGGTCACCGGGCCGACCAGCTCGCTGACATGGACGGAGAGGTCCTCGAAGAAACGGGAGACGTATTCGGCGGGTTTGCCGGTGGCCCGGCCGACCGGCGCCCGCGAATAGCTGATGAAGAAGAGCGGGGCGCGCGCTCCGGAGGGTGCGTCCACTGTGCTCACCGCTGCCCCTCCGCCCTCCCCACGCGGCCGGAACATCAGCGTAGTCCCCGCGTCAACGCCGCGCCGCCAACCGGTTCGCGGCGAACCAGGCAGTCGCGAAGTCGACAGCGGCCCGCGCCGGCAGCAGACGGGCGTCGGCCCGCCCCACCCGACCGTGGCGCACCAACGGCGTCTCGTCGAGCGCGGCACCCACCTTCGGGAAGTCCCGGTCGTCCAGGTCGAGCGCCCGGAAGTCGAGGCGGACCCGCCGCCCGTCGACGAGCCGGAAACAGTGGTAGTCGCGCTCGGGCGGCGGCACCGGCAGCCGGTACTCGGCCAGGTGCAGGGCACTGCACGCCTCGTAGCCGAGGCCGAGCAGCAGGATCTGCCCGTCCGCCGCGTAGAGGCCGCCAACCGGTGAGCGTTCCCCCAGGTGGCAGGTGAGGTCATGACCGTCGGTGAGCTGCCGGGCCCGGGGGCCGAGCGCGGCGAACGAGGTCTGCGGATGGTCGCTGCGCACCGCCCCGGGGGTGCACCGGACGTACTCGGCGAGCACACCCATCCGTTGCGAGGGGGTGCTGCGCCGGTCCCAGCCCGGCAGCGCCGCCTCATACCGCTCGCGCTGCGCCCGGTCCATGCCGGCGGTGGCCGCCAGGTGGGCGCGGGAGGTGGTCGAGTTGCCGTCGGTCTGGGTGGGCACCAGCAGGGTCCCGGCCGGGCCGAGGACGTCGCGCAGCGCGCCGGCGAGGGTCGCGGGGCCGTGCTCCAGCGGGCCCACCCGCCGCAGGCCACAGTGCACCAGCAGGCACACCCCCGGGCGTACGCCCAGCGCCCGCAGGTCGTCGGCGAGGCGGGAGCGGCCCAGGCGGGGCGGTGGCTGCTCATCCGGACCCGACACGGGTCTCCTCCAGCGCGTGGCGCAGCTGGCCGACGAACCGCTCGCCCGCCGCCGTGAGCGACCGGCTGGCCAGCAGCGCCTCGACGCCGTCCCGGGTCCACGCCCGGAAGTGGGCCGCCTGCGCCGACGCGTCCGGATCGTCGGTGTCCGCCCGGGACCGCCAGACCTGGGTGACGGCGAGGTGAGCGTACACGCCCTGCAGGACGCCCTCAGGTGGTCGCGGGTCAGGGCGCCAGGGCACCCGGATCCGGGTGCCCTGGCCGGGTTCGACAAGGTCGTACAGGTCGAGCACCGCGCCCAGCTTCGCGTGCTGCCACTCGTGCACGAGCAGCACCGCCAGCGTCTCCGGGTCGGGATGCGGGGTGACGGCGACCGCGCCGAACGCGTGCCGGGCGGTCGCGCTGCGCAGTGGTCGCGCCGGGTCGGGGGCCAACGGAACGACGGCACGCAGGCCGCCGTCGAGCGCCGCCGCGTGCGCCGGCACGTCCCGCTGCACGACCCGCCAGGCGTCGGTCAGGGTACGGCCCAACGCCCGCGCGGCCGGAGCCTCCAGGCGGGGTTCCACCGGCTGGCCGTAGCAGTCGCGGTACGGGTCGCCGTCCTCGATGAGCAACCGGCCGCCGGGCACCGGCACGTCGCGGGTCGGCAGCCAACCGGTCGACGGCGGCGCCAGCGGATCGAGGGACACCGTCCGCTCGACCGACCCGATCCGGGCCCGGAACTCGCCGGGCCCGACGGTCACCTCGGCGCTCTCCCCCGGGCCGGGTAGCACCAGGTCACCGAGCGTGGGCACCGTGATCGCGCCGGCCCGCAGCGGGACGCGCACCGTGGCCGGCACGCCGGCCCGCAGGGCCGCGGCGACGGCGAGGGCCGGCAGTGGGTCGAGTGCCGCGCCGAGGCCCGGCAGGGCCGCCGGGTCGAGGCGGTGCACCAGCGCGGGCCGGACGAAGGGGTGTGCCAGGACCGCCTGGACGGCGTCCGGGGCCGCCTGGTCGAGGTGGATGAGCAGGTCCCAGGCGGCAGTGCTGCCGAACCGGTCCCGGCAGGCCGCCAACAGCGCCCGGGTGATGGAGAGCTGGGTAGCGGCGAGCAGCGCGAGCGTCGACGTCGACCCGTGCCCGGTGGCCAGGTCGTCGAGCAACTCGTCGACGGGCGCGGTGGCGGACCATTCGCCCGACGCGGGCGGGGTGGGCGGCGGGTAGGCGTTCACCGCGTCGATCAGGCCGAGCAGGTCGGGGCAGTACACCGAGGGGTTGTCGAAGCCGGAGCCGGTGCGCCAGCGGTGGGCGTACAGGCCGCCGCCGCACCTGTCGACCACCGGGCAGGCACGGCAGGTCGCGCAGAGCCCGTCCACGCCGTCCTGCCGGACCGCGACCCCGGGGTGCCGCACGACCTCGTCCACCGGGTGGTCGAACACGTCGAGCCCGGTGCCGGCCGCGCCGTGGTATGCGGTCTTCAGCGAGTCGACCTGCTCCCAGGCGCCGTCCGTCTCGATGACCAGCACGTCGGCCGGCGCGAGACCGAACGCCTCGGTGCCTCCGCCGCCCGGGCGCAGCGCCTCGAACATGCGGATCGACACCGGCCGCCCGTCGTCCACCCACCGTCGGTGGATCCGCCCCAGCCACCGCGCGTACGGGGTGGGGTCGGGCCCGGGGCGAAGCGGGGGGTGGTCCCAGGTGGCGTGTGGCAGCAGCAGGTCGACACGGGGCGGGCGCTCGGCCAGCAGCGCCTCGTACACCCGGTCGGGATCGTTGCGGACGTCGACGGTGCAGAGGATGCCGGCGTAGCTGGCGCGGTGTTCCGGCCGCCGGAGCAGGGCCAGTGCCCGCCGGACCTGGTCGTGGCTGCTGCCACCGTGGGCGAAGACCCGGTGCCGGTCGTTGGCGGCACGGTCACCGTCGAGGGACACCCCGACCCGCACGTCGTACTCGACGAAGAGCCGGCACAGCTCCTCGTCGAGCAGCACCCCGTTGGTCTGCAGGCGCAGGTCCAGCCGGGCCCAGGGGGTGATGGCCGCGCGCAGCTCGGCCAGCACCTCCCGCAACCCGGCGGCGCCCAACAGCAGCGGCTCACCCCCGTGGAGCACCACGTGCACGACCGGCACCCCGTGCTCGCGGGCGTGCTCGGCGATGCGCCGCGCGGCTCGGCGGACCGTGGCCGGCGGCATTCGCGCCGGGCGGCCACGCCAGGTCTGGTCGGCGTGCTGGTAGATGTAGCAGTGGTCGCAGCTGAGGTCACACCGGCTGTGCACCTTCAGCACGAACTGGCTGATCCGCCGGCATGATCCGCCCACTCCGGGTGGACCGCACCGGCAGACCATCACTCAGATGGACGAGTTGAAGGCGGCGACGGCGACGACACCGGACGGCACGGAGCCGGTCGTGACGACGCGCCTGCGCACCGCCTCAACCAGATCGGCGTGCTCGACAGTGATCCGTTCCAGCGGGGTGTGCAGGCTACGGGTGAGATCGTCTAGGTCGGGACGGGTGGGGCGGGCGGGGGCATGGTCCACAATGAGTCTCCGGGGGCCCGGGGCGCTGGGAGCGCGAGCGGCGGCTGTGGCTCGAACGGCTCTGGTCCGTGACCAGGATAGACAAATATCGACCCAGTGTCACCGTCGGTACCACCGCCGGCACGGCGAGTGGCAGACCACGGTGGACGAAGGAGGAGCTCACATGTGCCGGAGCATCAAGACGCTGCGTGAACCGTTCACCCCGCAGGTGACCGACGCGGATGTCGAGGCGGCGGCGTTGCAGTACGTCCGGAAGATCTCTGGCTTCCGGGCGCCCGCCGCGCACAACGCCGCCGCGTTCGACGCCGCGGTGGCCGCCGTGGCCGGGGCGACGCGCACCCTGCTCGACCAACTCGTGGTGCGGGGCGCCGGAGCGGGCGTCACCGACCGGTCGGCCCCCGCCGCCAACTGATCGCCGCCCACCGGCACGGCACCCGGCCGGGCCTGACCCTGGGCAGGGTCAGGCCGCGGCGAGTGCCGGGGCGACGGTGTCCGGCGCCCAGCGCGAACGGTGACACTGCGACCAGCCCCGGCATCCCGGGTCACCCAGCGAGCAGAGCCGCATCTTGCTGAGCACCTCACCGTCGTCGGTGTCCCGCACGTCGAAGTGCACCGGACGGACCGTGCCGTCCGGGGCGACGAGCAGGTGCCGGCCCGCGTCGAGCGTGTCGTCGCGCAACAGGCAGTTGCGGCCCAGCAGTCGGGCCAGCGCGGCGATGCCCGCGTGCTCGGAGAGCTGCTCGGGCACCCCGTAGCAGTCCACCACCGTCGCGAACTCGCCCGGCGCCTGCCAGACGTCACACACCACCGCGTACGTCGGCAACCGCGCCGGGTCGGCCACCGCCAACGGCATCACCACCCGGCCAAGCGCCTCGGCCAGCGCCGGGTAGACCTCCACGGGCTGAGCCCCGTCGATTCTCCAGTTCCACAGCTCGGTCATTCCGCCTCCTCGCTGCGTTCGTCCCCACCGGCCTCCGGATCGGGCCTTACTCACGATGGTGGGGGGCATTTGACCCCAGCCGGGGGCAAGTTACCGGTCTGTGACCATTCCGGGCAAAATTTCCCTGAGCGGCATTGCTCGGAGTAGCGGGAAGGTGACAGTTTATCGGGTATGGTGCGCCATCCGTACCACCGCCGCCGCGTGTCCCCCGCCGGGCAACAGCACCCCGGTCAGCGCAGCACGACCAGGTGCTCCCCCCGGGGCAGCAGCTCACCCACCACGGGAGCGCCGGGCACCTCACCGGCGACCAGCAGGCCACCCGAGGTCTGTGCGTCGGCCAGCAGCAGCCGCTCCGCCTCGTCCGCCGCACCGAAGTCGGTCCACGGGGTCACCCAGTCCAGGTTCCGCCGGCTGCCGCCGCTGACGAACCCGTCGCGCAGCGCCTCGCGCGCACCGGCCAGATAGGGCACCCGGGCGGTGTCGATGGCCACCGTGAGCCGGCTGGCCCGGGCCAGCTTCGAGGCGTGCCCGAGCAGCCCGAACCCGGTCACGTCGGTGCCGCAGCGGATACCGGCGGCGACCGCCGCGCGGGCCGCGTCCCGGTTGAGCGCGGCCATCGTGGCCACCGCCTCCGGGAAGCTCTCCCCGGTCGCCTTGTGCCGGGTGTTCAGCACACCCACCCCGAGCGGCTTGGTCAGCGACAACGGCACCCCGGCCCGCCCGGCGTCGAGGGTGATCAGCTCCTCCGGCCGGACCGTGCCGGTGACCGCGAGACCGTACTTTGGGCCGTCGTCGTCCACGCTGTGCCCGCCGGCCAGGTGACAGCCGGCCTCCCGCGCCACGTCCTGGCCGCCGCGCAGCACCTCACGGGCCAACTCCAACGGAAGCACGTCACGCGGCCAGCAGAGCAGGTTGAGCGCGACCAGCGGGGTGCCGCCCATCGCGTACACGTCGGAGAGCGCGTTGGCCGCGGCGATCCGACCCCAGTCGTACGCGTCGTCGACCACCGGGGTGAAGAAGTCGGCGGTGCTGACGAGGCCGGTCCGCTCATCCAGGCGCACCACCGCCGCGTCGTCGCCGTGGTCCAACCCGACCAGCAACTCGGCGGTGCCGGTCGCCGGACCGAGACCGGCCACCATGATCTCCAGCTCACCCGGGGGAATCTTGCAGGCGCAGCCACCGCCGCGGGCGTACGTGGTCAACCGTACGGGTTCGGTCATCCCCCCATGATCTCGACAAGGCGCCACGATCGCCACCGGCACCACCCAGCCGGTGACCAAAATCGGACGCCCGAGAACGATCGTGACCGGTGTTACCGCTCCGTGACCCGCTGGGTTGCGTTCTGCCACATCACGCCGCCTACAGTGGCCGCACCGGGGGTCAACCGACCCCGCTCCGGGAGACGACAGGGACGGTGAACGACGTGACGACGGGCGAACCGCTCATCGTGCTGGACGCGGTCAACAAGTGGTTCGGGCCGCTGCACGTGCTGGACGACGTCTCGCTGTCGGTGGGTCGCGGCGAGGTGGTCGTGGTGATCGGCCCGTCCGGCTCCGGCAAGTCGACGCTGTGCCGCACGATCAACCGACTGGAACCGATCAACTCGGGCACCATCACCTTTGACGGTCAGCCGCTGCCGGCCGAGGGCAAGCCCCTCGCGAAGCTGCGCAGCGAGGTGGGCATGGTGTTCCAGTCCTTCAACCTCTTCGCCCACAAGACCATCCTGGAGAACGTCACCCTCGGCCCGATCAAGGTCCGCAAGGAGAAGCCGGCCGCCGCGCGCGAGCGGGGCCTGGCCCTGCTCGACCGGGTCGGCATCGCCAACCAGGCGGACAAGTTTCCGGCTCAGCTCTCCGGCGGGCAGCAGCAGCGGGTGGCGATCGCCCGGGCCCTGGCCATGCAGCCCAAGGCGATGCTCTTCGACGAGCCGACCTCGGCGCTGGACCCGGAGATGGTCGGCGAGGTGCTCGACGTGATGACCTCGCTGGCCAGCGACGGCATGACGATGGTCGTGGTCACCCACGAGATGGGCTTCGCCCGGCACGCGGCGAACCGGGTCATCTTCATGGCTGACGGGCAGCTGGTCGAGGACGCCCCACCAGCGGAATTCTTCGCCAACCCGCGCAGCGAGCGGGCCCGAGACTTCCTCTCCAAGATCCTCACGCACTAGGCGTCCGTTGTGGAGCGTGCCGCACGCCGGCGGGCTCCGTTGAAGAAGGAGAAAAGTATGCGTATCACGCGCGTTGCGGCAGTTGCCGCGGTCGCCGCTCTGGCGCTCGGCCTCACCGCCTGTGGTGGCGATGACGGCGGGGAGGGCACCGGCGCTGGCAGCAAGTCGTTCACCGCCGGCACCACCATGGAGAAGCTGAACAAGGCCCAGAAGATCAAGGTCGGCACCAAGTTCGACCAGCCCGGCTTCGGCCTGAAGGGCCTCTCCGGCAAGCCGGAGGGCTTCGACGTCGAGATCGCCAAGATCATCGTCAAGGAGCTCGGCATCCCCGAGGACAAGATCGAGTGGGTCGAGGCCCCCTCGAAGGTCCGCGAGGACGTGATCGTCAACGGCACCGTCGACCTGGTCGCCGCGACCTACACGATCAACGACAAGCGCAAGGAGCGCATCGCCTTCGCCGGGCCGTACTACGAGGCTGGCCAGAACATCATGGTGAAGAAGGACGACACCACGATCACCGGTCCGGACTCGTTCAAGGACGGCACCAAGAAGGTCTGCTCGGTCACCGGCTCGACGCCGTTCGAGGAGATCAAGAAGTACGTCAAGGACGTCGCCACCCAGCTGGTGCCCTTCGACACCTACGACAAGTGCCGCGACGCCCTCAAGAGCGGCCAGGTCGACGCCGTGACCACCGACAACGTGATCCTGCTCGGCTACATCGCCAAGGACGAGGCCTCCTTCAAGCTGGCCGGCAGCAACTTCACCAAGGAGCCGTACGGCATCGGCGTGAAGAAGGAGGACGCGGACTTCCGCAGCTTCATCAACGACACCCTGGACAAGGCTGTCGCCGACGGCAGCTGGAAGAAGGCCTGGGACGACACCGCCGGTAAGTTCGGCGCGGAACTGGGCTCGGCGCCCACCATCAACCGCTACTGATCCTTCGATCTGGAGGGTGGGGAGGAACACCGACCCGTGAACGTGCTCATCGACAAGTTCGACGTCTTTGCGGGTGGTTTCTGGCTCACCCTCCAGATCTGCTTCCTCGCCGCGATCGGCGCCCTCATCCTGGGCGCCGTCGTGGCGGTGCTCCGCATCTCGCCGGTGCCGCCGCTGCGCGCGCTCGGCACCAGCTACGTGAACGTCTTCCGCAACATGCCGCTGACCGTGGTGATGTTCTTCGCCGCGTTCGGCCTGCCGGCGCTCGGTTCCAACGCGGACTTCCTCCGCATCCCGGTGATCGACTCGCTGTTCACCCGGCTCGGCACCGATCTGCCGTACTTCCGATTCGCCCTGATCGCCCTCGTGCTGTACACCGCCGCGTTCGTCTGCGAGGCGCTTCGGTCCGGGGTCAACGCGGTGCCCTCCGGCCAGGCGGAGGCGGCCCGCTCGCTGGGCCTGACCTTCGGGCAGAACCTGCGCTACGTGGTGCTGCCGCAGTCGTGGAAGGCATCCATCGTGCCGCTCGGCTCGGTGATCATCGCGATGATCAAGAACTCGGCGCTGGTCGGCTTCTTCGGGGTGGTCGGTGACCTGTCACAGACCGCCGACCAGCTCACCTCGGCCGAAGGCTACGCCTTCGTGCCGGTCGCCCTCGGCATCTCGATCGGCTATCTGATCATGACCGTGCCGCTCGGCACCCTGCTGGACCGGATCGAGAAGCGACAGGCGGTGGCCCGATGAGTCAGCAGACCAGCGTCCTCTACGACGTTCCCGGGCCCCGGCAGCGGCGGATCACGCTGATCAGCAGCATCGTCGCCGGACTGGCCCTGCTCGTCGGTGCGTACTTTCTGGTCTACCGGCCCCTGGACGAAAAGGGCCAGTTGTCGATGGAGCTGTGGGGTCCGCTGGTCGACCCCTCCAACGAGAACTTCTCCCTGGTCTGGGAGCGGATCGGCCTCGGCTTCAAGAACACCCTGATCGCGGCGGCGATGGCCATCGTGGCCTCGCTGGTCGTCGGCACCCTGCTGGCGGTGCTGCGGATCCAGCTCAAGAGCCTGACCGGTCGCAAGTTCACCGGTCTCGCCGCGCCGCTGGCGTACCTGCTGCGCGGGCTGAGCGTGCTGCTCTCGGTGGTCACCCGGGTCTGTGTCGAGGTGTTCCGCGGCCTGCCTGTCGTGCTCACCATCTTCTTCGTGGCCCGCGGCTTTCCCGAGTTCGGCATCTACTTCGACAACCTCTGGTACCTGGTCATCGGCCTCACCATCTACAACTCCGTGGTGATCGGCGAGATCCTCCGCTCGGGCATGGAAGGTCTGCCGGGCGGCCAGGCGGAAGCCGCCTCCGCCATCGGGCTGTCCCCGGCGCAGAGCACCCGGATGATCCTGCTGCCGCAGGCCTTCCGGATCATGCTGCCGGCGCTGATCAGTCAGCTCGTGGTGGTGCTCAAGGACACCTCACTCGGCTTCATCATCAGCTACGAGGAGACCCTGAACATCGGCAAGCAGATCATCGGCGCACTGGGCAACCCCATCCAGGTCTACGTCGTGATCGCCGTGCTCTTCATCGTGGTGAACTACTCGCTGTCGAAGCTCGCCCAGTACGTCCAGCGGCGGCTCGCCCAGGGTCGCAAGACCGCGAACACCCCGGCGCAGAACCCGCCGCCCGCGGCCCTGATGTCCCAGGCCGAGGGCGCGGGCGGAGGCGGCGGGGGCGTCTGAGCCACGTCACACCGACCAGAAGACCCGAAGGCCGCCCCGAACTGCTCGGGGCGGCCTTCGGTCATCTCCAGCGTCCGCGCGGTGAGGGGGCCGCCGGTCTGACTCAGCGGGCGATCTCGGTGACCCGGGACTCGCGGACCACCGTGACCCGGATCTGACCCGGGTAGGTCAGCTCCTCCTCGATCTGCTTGGCCACGTCCCGGGCCAGCACGGCCGCCCCGATGTCGTCCACGTCGTCCGGCTTGACCATCACCCGGATCTCCCGGCCGGCCTGCATGGCGAAGACCTTGTCCACGCCGAGCTTGCCGGCGGCGATCTCCTCGATCCGCTCCAGCCGCTTGACGTACGCCTCCAGGCTCTCCCGGCGCGCGCCCGGCCGACCACCGGAGCAGGCGTCGGAGGCCTGGGTGAGCACTGCCTCGATGGTCTGCGGCGGCACCTCGTTGTGGTGCGCCTCGATGGCGTGCACCACGTCCTCGTGCTCGCCGTACTTGCGGGCTAGGTCCGCGCCGATGATGGCGTGGCTGCCCTCCACCTCGTGGGTGAGCGCCTTGCCGATGTCGTGCAGGAACGCCGACCGCTTGATGATGGGCACATCCAACCGCAGTTCGGCGGCCATGATGCCGGCGATGTGGGCGGTCTCGACCAGGTGCTTGAGCACGTTCTGCCCGTACGAGGTGCGGTAGCGCAGCCGACCGAGCAGGGAGACCAGCTCCGGGTGGATCTCGGTGATGCCGACCTCGACCAGGGCGTCCTCGGCGGCGCGCAGGCAGAGCTGCTCCACCTCCTGCCGGGCCAGGTCGTAGACCTCCTCGATCCGGTGCGGGTGGATGCGCCCGTCCAGCACCAGCTTCTCCAGGGTCACCCGGCCCACCTCCCGACGGACCGGGTCGAAGCAGGAGAGCAGCACCGCCTCGGGGGTGTCGTCGATGATCAGGTTGACACCGGTCACCGACTCGAAGGCGCGGATGTTGCGCCCCTCCCGGCCGATGATCCGCCCCTTCATCTCGTCACCGGGCAGGTGCAGGACGCTGACCACGCTCTCCGCGGTCTGCTCGCTGGCGACCCGCTGGATCGCGTCCACCACGATGTGTCGGGCCCGCTGCTCGGCCGTGTTGCGCGCGTCGGACTCGATGTCCCGCACGAGCAACGCCGCCTCCCGCTTGGCCTGGGTCTCGATGGCGTCGATCAGCTCCAGCCGCGCGGATTCGGCGGTGAGCCCGGCGACGCGTTCCAACTCCCGGCGGCGCAACTCCTCCGACTCGGCCAGCTCGGCCTCCCGCTGGGCGAGCGCGGCCTCCCGGGCGGCGAGGGCGGCCTTCGCGGCGGTGAGCTGCCGCTCCCGCTCGGCGAACCGCTCCACCTCTTCGGTGTGCATCCGCTCCCGCTCGTCCATCCGGGCGGCCCGACGTTCCACCTCGGCGGCCTGCTCCCGGGTCGTGGCGGCGAGCACCGCCACCTCCCGCTCTCCGCTGCGCCGGGCTGCCGTACGCAACTGCTCGGCGTCCGCCTCGGCCTGCTTGTGGGCGCGCTCCAGAACGGTGTCCGCCTCGGCCCGGGCGTCGTCGAGGACCCGACGCGCCTCGGCGCGGGCCGCTTTCGCCTCGGCCTTCGCCGCCGCCGCCTCGGTGCGGGCCGCAGCGGCCGCTGACTTCGCCACGTCGATCGTGCTGTTCGCCTGGTCCGCCGCGGTCCGCAGGGCAGCGAGGGACTGCTCCTGCCGGTCCTTCTCGGCGATGAAGGCGGGGTCCTCCGGAGCCGGCGCGGCGCCCATCCGGCGCAGTGTCCGGATGCCGACCAGCACGGCCCCGATCACCACCACCGCGAGGACGAGGACGGCCGCGAGGAGCACGACGTCGAAGGCGTTCATGCCGGGACCCCGTCGGGTCTACCGATGAACCTGTGCCGCCGCCCCGCCATGGCCGCCTCCCCTAACGTCGAGACCGCAGCGACCGTGCCGAGGGCACACTCCTGCGGCTGTGGACGCCCGACCGGAGCGGCTGGCCGTGGATAGCTTTCTCCGCCGGCGGTGCCCGCAGGCAGCGTCGGCGACCGGGTGCAGTTGTCGCAGCGATCCGGACCGGCCTGTCCGGAACTGCTGCCAAAGGCCGCGGAGTCGGCCAAAGTGATGCTGTTCTGTTACGCGATCTATGTTGTGCGCTTAGCCTGCGCTGGTCGGGCAATGTGAGCCTGTATGGCGAGGCTAGGTCGCCGGGGGTGCTCTGGTCAAGGACTCATGATCAAACCCCCCGAACGGAGAGAAGTCGTACCGTCACCACGCGCTGACATCGCGCCGGACAGGAGAGGACAAACTCCGCGAGGTGCACCGCCCGCCGGACACGTCGGGCCTGCTCAGCGCCGTCCAGCCGGCTCTCAGACAAGGCCGACGACCCTGCCAGGTGTGACCCATCCGTCTCATCACACGTCAGCTGGCTCCCACCGCCACCGCTGCCGTGACCAAGGCCGCGTTGTCCGCGGCCGGTGAGCCGTCCGGTAGGCACACCGTGTCCTCAAGGCCGATCCGGGTGGCCAGGCCCCGGCGTACCGCCTCGGCGAGGACCGGCCAGGTCGCCGGCCCCTCGGCGTGCAGCAGCACCGACGGCGCGTCCGCCGGCAGCGCGGCGAGGATCCGGGCGGCGTCGGCCAACGCGACCGCCACGTCCTCAGCCATGCACTCGACCAGCAACCGCCCGGCCGGCACCCGCCACCTGCGGTACGCCGCGACCGCGTCAAGCGTCCACAGCCCTGCCTCGACGAGCACACCGCGCTCGTGCAGGGCGGCCGCGACCGCCTCGGCGCCGGGCTCGTGCGCGTTCACCGAGGCGAAGTCGGGCAGCACCTGCCAGGCCCGGACGGCGGCCACCCGCGCAGCCGGATCCGGCGAGATCCAGGCCCCGGTGCTCACCCCGACCGGCAGCCCCGGCCGGGCGGCACGGATCGCGGTCAGCGCGTCGGCGATCACCGCCGGCCGCAGCGACTCGGCACCAGCCTCGCGGGGATGGACGTGCACGGCCGCGACGCCGAGCGCCGCGCAGCGGGTCGCATCGGTGGCCAGCTCCGCCGCCGTCAGCGGCACCGCCGGATGGGCCCGTCGGTCACGCCCGCCGTTCAGACATGCCTTCAACATCAGGCCCGCACCCCCATCGGGAGTCGCAGCGGACCGCTGAGCGGGCCGCTCACTCGGCCAGCCGGTTGTCGCGCTCCAACTCGCCCTCGGCGTCGGCGAGCGCGTCGGCGTCGATCTGCTCGGCGAACTCGGCCGCCTCGGCGCTCTGCGCGGCGAGCGCGTCCTTCACCGCCCGGATGGCCACACCAGGCGGGTAGCCCTTGCGGGCCAGCATGCCCACCAGCCGGCGGAAAACCGCGTCCGGCTCGCCCCGGGCGGTGCGCAGCTTGCGCTCCACGAGACTGCGGGCGGTGTCCGCCTCGGTCTCCTCGTCCAGCTCGCCCAGCGCCTCGGTGGCCACCTCGCCGTCCACACCCTTGCGGCGCAGCTCGTTGGCGAGCGCCCGGCGAGCGAGGCCCCGCCCGGCGTGCCGGCTGGACACCCACGCCCTCGCGAACGCGGCGTCATCGATGATGCCGACCTCGTCGTACCGGTCGAGGACCTCTGCCGAGACCTCCTCGGAGATGCCCCGCTTGGCCAGCGCCCCGGCCAGCTCGGCCCGGGTACGGGGCCGGACGGCCAGCTGGCGCAGGCAGATCTCACGGGCCACCTCGGACTCGTCCCGGGGAGGAGCCGGAGACTCGACGGCGTCGGCCTCCCCGGAACCACCCCGGCGGCCTCGCCGAGGGCGGGGCGGGTCGGTGGCGTCGCCCGTACGAGGCGGACTGGCATCCCAGCCCCGCCCCGTACGAGCGCGTCGTCCTGCCACGGGTCAGCGACCGGTCAGAAGTCGACCGGCGGCAGCTCCGGGCCACCGGCGGCGTCACCCGCGCCGACCCCGACGCCGAGCTTCTCCAGGATCTTCTTCTCGATCTCGGCGGCCACGTCCGGGTTTTCCTTCAGGAACTCCCGAGCCTTCTCCTTGCCCTGGCCGAGCTGGTCGCCGTCGTACGTGTACCACGCTCCGGACTTGCGGATGATCGCCTGCTCCACGCCGACGTCGATCAGCGAGCCCTCCCGCGAGATGCCCTTGCCGTACATGATGTCGAACTCGGCCTGCTTGAACGGCGCGGCGACCTTGTTCTTCACGACCTTGACCCGGGTGCGGTTACCGACCACGTCGGTGCCGTCCTTGAGGCTCTCGATGCGTCGCACGTCGAGCCGGACCGAGGCGTAGAACTTCAGCGCCCGACCACCGGTGGTGGTCTCCGGGCTGCCGAACATCACGCCGATCTTTTCCCGCAGCTGGTTGATGAAGATCGCCGTGGTGCCGGTGTTGCTGAGCACACCGGTGATCTTCCGGAGCGCCTGGCTCATCAGCCGGGCCTGGAGGCCCACGTGGCTGTCGCCCATCTCGCCCTCGATCTCGGCACGGGGCACCAGGGCCGCCACCGAGTCGATCACGATGATGTCCAGAGCGCCGGAGCGGATCAGCATGTCCGCGATCTCCAGCGCCTGCTCGCCGGTGTCCGGCTGAGAGACCAGCATCGCGTCGGTGTCGACGCCGAGGGCCTTCGCGTACTCCGGGTCGAGCGCGTGCTCGGCGTCGATGAAGGCGGCGATCCCGCCGTTGCGCTGGGCGTTGGCCACCGCGTGCAGTGCCACGGTGGTCTTACCGCTGGACTCGGGACCGTAGACCTCGACCACCCGGCCACGCGGCAGACCACCCACGCCGAGCGCCACGTCGAGCGCGATGGAGCCGGTCGGGATCACGGCGGTCTGGATGACCGGCCGCTCCCCCAGCCGCATCACCGAGCCCTTGCCGAACTGCTTGTCAATCTGAGCGAGAGCAAGGTCGAGTGCCTTCTCCCGGTCAGGCCCTGCTGCCATGGTTGCCACCCCTGCCTTCGCCGGCGTCTTTGCTGAGCTTCGCGTCACGCGGACACGCTAGGCGCTAGGTCCGACAGAAAACCAGCCGACGGGCCGCGAGCTGTGGACGAGCACCCCGCTGTGGACAATAGCCGAACAGGTGTACGACTCGACAAGCGACACGCGGAACCGGCGAAAAGGCTGCTCAGCGTAGTCGAGCGGGCACCCGGTCGGGGTAGGCGGCGCAGACCGCCCGCCACACCACGTGCGTCTGCTCCCCCGCCGCCAGGGCCTGCTCGATGGTCCGTCCGCCGAGCTGGGACAGCACCTGATCGCGGGCGATGCTGGCCGCGTAGCCGGGCCCGAACGCCTCGTCCAGCCGCGTCCAGAAGTCGGTCAGCCGCACAGTTATCAGCCCTCCTCGTCCGGTGCCCCGATCGGCACCGGGCGCAACGCTAGCGCCACCAGGGGCGCCACCGCGACCGCCGCGAGCAGGGTGAGCACGGGATATCCGGCGAACTGCATGACAAACCCGCTGACCACGGCCGCGCCGGCCCCGGCCAGTCCCATGATCAGGTCGGAGAGCCCTTGGACGCTCGGCCGCACCCCGGCCGCCACCGACTCGGACAGCAGGGTCGAGCCGGCCACCATCGTCCCCGACCAGCCCAGCCCGAGCAGGACCAGACCGACCGAGAGCCGAGGCGTGTGGTGCCCGGCGGTGCCGGCGACCGCGCAGGCG
The DNA here is from genome assembly GCF_000718515.1 of Micromonospora parva. Classification (GTDB taxonomy): domain Bacteria; phylum Actinomycetota; class Actinomycetes; order Mycobacteriales; family Micromonosporaceae; genus Micromonospora; species Micromonospora parva. The sequence goes on from NZ_JNZS01000025.1 coordinate 26,810, forward strand.
GCCAGCAGCAGCCCGACCCCGCCGAGGATCACCGCCCGTCGACCGAGCCGGTCGGTGAGCCAACCGACCACCGGGGAGAACGCGTACATGCCGGCGATGTGCAGGCTCAGCACGATGCCGACCAGCCGCAACACGTCGGCGTCGGCGTGCGACTCACCGAGCCGGACCGGCGTCATCGCCATCACCGCCACCATCACCAGGTGACCCACCGCCACGGCGGCGATGCCGAGTCGGGCGGCGGGCTGTCCGCGTACCACCGACCAGGCCGCCCGCATCCCGGCGGCGCGTGGCGCGCGCACCCCGACCGGCGCGGCGGCCGGCCGCCCGGCACCACCCGCCGCCGGCGCCTCGGCCGCCACCGCGGTCGCCGTCGCATCGGCGGCCGACGGACGGTCGGCGGCAGGTGTGTCGGCGGCCGCGAGCCGCCGCGCGGTGAGCAGCGGGTCGGGCCGGAGCAACCCGAGGAGTACGACGGCAGCCAGCACGAAGGCGGCCGCGCTGAACGCGAACGGGCCGGCCAGTGGGGGCAGCCCCCAGCCGGTGGTGACCCGGTCGGCCAGCGCGGCGAAGTTCGGCGCGGCCACCGCACCGATGGTGGTGGCCCAGACGATCAGGGAGAGCTGCCGCCCCCGGCGGGCCGGCTCGGCGAGGTCCACGGCCGTGTACCGGGCCTGCAGGTTCGCGGCGGTGCCCCCGCCGAAGAGCAGCATGCCGAGGAAGAGCAGCGGCACCCAGCGGGTGGCAGCGGCCAGCACCACCAGCACGCCGCCGACGGCGCCGACCGCGTACGCCAGCGCCAGACCCGGCCGGCGACCGTGCCGCGCCATGATCCGGGTGACCGGGACGGCGAGCAGCGCGGCACCGACCACCCCGGCGCTCTGCGCGACACCGGCCACCGCGGTCCCGGCGATCCGGGCCGCGAGCAGCGCGCCCACGGCGATGCCGATGGTCACGCCGATCCCGCCGATGATCTGGGTGGTGAAGAGCAGCCGCAGGGTGCGCCGCTGGATCGACGCGACGTCGGGTCGGACGCCGGTACGCGGTGCGGTCAGGTCGGTCGCCATCGGCGCTCCTGTCGGAAGGGGTGAACTCATCCTCGCGCACCCGCACCGACCAGCGGCAGTGGGTTTTGCCACCAGCCGAACCGGTCGCCCCGCCCGGCCCTCCCGGTACGCCCCCTTCACCCCTGCGATCGTGGTGTCTCCGGTGGACCGGGCAGCAGGGATGCCAGCCGACGGATCCGGGTCAGGGTGAGCGCGGCGACGGCCGCACTGACGGCGGCGACCACGCCGAAGATCACCGCGAAGCCCTCGTTGTCGGCGGCGAGCAGAGCGAGCAGGATCAGCCCCAGGGCGGTGACCAGGACGGACAGCAGCGCCGCCCAGGTGGCCCGCCGCTGTCCGGCGAGATAGCCGGGCAGGTCGGCCCGCACCACGTCGTCCTCGGGCACGGTGCCGGTGCGCACTGCCTGGCGCAGCGGGTACCCCTCGGGATCCTGCCGAGCCTCGCCCACCACGCGCTGCGCCAGATAGATCGAGGGGCCGATCCAGACGGCGTTCAGGGCGGCGCCCAGCACGGCTTCGTCAAGTGCTTCCTGTCGGTCGAAGAGCCAGCGCATCGGCAGCCCGATGAGCACCGTCATCGGCACCCAGTACACGGCCATGAGCTGCAAGCCGGTCGCCCGCGCGAAGAACCGCCTCCCTCTCCCGCGACGCCCGGCGGCCGCGGTGGCGCGACGCTCCTCGTTGTCAACGTCCATCGACATCCGTTACCCGCGCACACGACCCGGGACACACTGTCGACCGTGGACAGCTTCCGTTCCGTGCGAACGGAAACTGTCCACGATCTGGACGGCGCACGGTCGGGTCAGCCCGCCATCACCCGCTGGTGCAGCGCGGAGACCGCCGAACGCGCCGCCACGAACGCGCCGTGCTGCCAGGCCACCTCGTGGCTGAGCCAGTCCCCGGCGAAGTAGACCCGTCCGGCCGGCTGGAGCAGCAGGTTGTAGCCGGCCGTGCCGTACCGGGGTGAGGTCCAGGCGCCCTCGATGTAGCGGGTCCGGTCCCAGGCGTGGGAGTACGAGGTGACCAGCTCACTGCGGTACTTGTCGCCGTGGATCTTCACACCCTGGCTGACCGCGCGCTCGGCGCGCTGCTCCGGGGTCAGCCCGCTGTACGCCCTGGCGTTCGCCCCGGTGTTGTAGTAGCCGACGACCAGGCCGCGCTTGCCGTGGAAGCCGTACGACGGGTACCAGATGTGCGACAGGTCCAGGTCGGTCTCGGTGATGCCGCCGTAGATCCGCTGATCGGTCTCCCACCAGCGGCTGCGGTACTCCAGGCCGATCTTGCCGGAGGCGGTGACCGGGAAGTCGGCCAGGGCCGCGGTCACCGCCGTGCCGAGATTGTGCGGCACCCGGGCCATCAGGTGCGGCGGCAGCGCGGCCACGCAGTAGTCGGCGGTGATCTGCGACTGCCGGCCATGCTGTCGGTAGGTCACCTCGACCCGGCTGCCCCGGTCGGTCACCGCTGTCACCTCGGCGTCGAGTCGGATCCGGTGCGCGCCCACCGCCCGGGCCAGGGCTCGGGGGATCTGGTCCATCCCGCCGACCGGTTGGAACATCAGCATCGCCTGGTCGTAGCCGAACTCGAAGGAGAAGTACCGGCCGATGTTGCTGGCGAACACGTCGGAGAGCGCCGGCGGCGTGCCGAGCGGGGTCCCCACGTCGTTGCCCGCACCCGGGTACGCGGAGAAGCCCCGACGGCTCGTCCCCGTGTACGCCCAGTCGCTGCCCCGTCCGCCGATCGCGCCGAAGCTCTGCAGGAACGACAACAGCCGCTCGCGGTCCTCCGAGCTGAGTCGGGCGTCCAACGCGCCCTGGTCGGTGGCCTTCGCCAGCAACTCCGAGACGTAGCCGTACACGTCGGCCTTGGCGGTGCGGTACCGGACCGGCGCGGTCATCCCGGCGGACTCGTTGTAGATCCAGGCGTCGGCGTTCTGGTTGGTGAAGACCTCGACGGGTACGCCCAGTTCCCGGCAGTAGTCCATGGTGACCATCCACTGTGCGATCCGCCCCGGGCCGGCGTTGAAGTAGACGCCGTCGGAGAAGCCGGCCCGCTGCGTGCGTCCGTCCAGGTCGGTCTCGACGTCGCCGCCCCGGATGGTCAGGTTCCGACCACCGACGCGGTGCCGCGCCTCCAGGATGGTGCAGTGGTAACCGGCCTTGCCCAACTCGTACGCGGTGGTCAGCCCGGCGATGCCGCCGCCGAGTACGACCACGCTGGCGCCGGACCGCCCGGTGAGGGTGAAGTCGGACCGCTCCGGAGGCCGGAACGCCGGGGTGACCGACGCCGCCGCGCTGGGGGCCAGCCCCATGGCACCCATCGTGGCGAGCATCGCTCCGGCCCCACCGCTGATCCCGACCGAGCGCAGGAACCCACGCCGGCTGACCATCGACTGCGTCTGATCGCTCATAACGGCCTCCCCTACAAGATCGACTCGCATGAGTCTGCAGAGACGCTGTTACGTGGATCGCGCGACGCCGTTTCCGGTAGGTATCAGCCTCACTCGATGACAGGGGATGGCCGCCACTCGCCTGGCCGTCGCGGGGGCGTCTTCAGCAACGTCACGACGAGCGGTTGACCCGCCGTCCGGCGCTGGCGCGGGACACGACGGTGAGGTCGGCGACCAGACCCTCGTACGCCTTGTCCTGGTCGTCGGCCCGCAGCACGGCGGACGGATGGATGGTGGCCAGCAGTCGGGTGGGCGGCGCGTCGGCCCGCTTTCCGGCGTTGTCCACCGGCACCTGTGCGAAGTCCGCTGGATGCTGCGCCGACTCCGGCCAGGGCAGCAGCTCGCCCCGCTGCCGGGTGACCCGGAAGGACGGGCCGAGCAGCGCCTTGGCGGCGGTCGCGCCGAGCACCACCACGAACTCCGGACGCAGCCGGGCGAACTCGGCGACCAACCACGGTCGGCAGGCGGTGATGTGCACCTGGTCCGGGGTCTGGTGGATCCGCCGCTTGCCGCGCAGTTCAAAACGGAAGTGCTTCACGGCGTTGGTCAGGTAGAGCTGGCCCGGGTCCAGCCCGGCGTCGTCGACCGCGCGGCGCAACAGGCGTCCGGCCGGGCCGACGAAGGGCAGCCCTTTCAGGTCCTCCATGTCGCCGGGCTGCTCGCCGACCAGCACCACGCGGGCGCTCTCGTCACCCCGGCCGAAGACCGTCTGCGAGGCGTCCCGGTACAGCTCGCAGCCCCGACAGCCGCCGGCGGCGGTGCGCAGGTCGTCGATGGTGTCGGCGTCGGGCGGGATGAACCGCTGGGCGCCCGGAGCGTTCCCGGTCTGCTCGGCCATGCCGACTGTTATATACCCGTTCGGTGCCCGCCGCCGGACACGCCGCAGCGCATTCCGGCCGCGTCAGGTCAGTACCCGTTACCGCCCCCGTCGCCGCCGGACGCGATCGCGATCAGCACAATGATGATGATGATGATCGCCACCGCGATGGCGATCCAGATCCCCTTACGAGCCCCACCAGAAGCCATATCCCCACACCTCCGGGCGCCCGCATACCCGTCCCCGCCGCCCCGAATCCTCGCGATCTCGCACTTTCTGTCCCGACCAAAGCCAAGACATCGGGCATTTCGCCAGCAGAACCTGCAAGATCGCGGAAGGGGTGGGGGTCAGGTGGGGAAACCTGGGGGGTGGGGTGGGTTGACGGCTTGGGCCAGGGCTGCGGCCAGGGGGGCCAGGTCGGTGGGGTCCAGGGGGCTGACGGTGATGCGCAGGGCGGGCGGGGCGGCGATCCGGTAGAGAGCGCCCGGAGCCACCGCCCACCCGGCGTCGCGGAGCGCGGTCACCGCGCTGGTCTCGTCCGCGACCGGCAGCCAGACGTTGATGCCGCTGCGGCCGTGCGCGGTCAGGCCGTGCGCGGCCAGCGCCGCGAGCAGCCCTTCGCGCCGCTGCTCGTAGCTCTGCGCCGCCCGCCGCACCAACTCGGTGACCGCCGGGTCCCGCCACAGGGCGAGCACCAGACGTTGCAGCACTGTGGAGACCCAGCCGGCGCCGACCCGGGTACGGCCGCTCACCCTGGCCACCGTCGTCTCGTCACCGACAAGCACCGCCATCCGCAGGTCCGGGCCGAAGGGCTTGCTCACCGAACGGAGGAAGGCCCAACTCGCTGTCGCACCGGCGAGCGGATGCAGGGGTACGCGGGCCAGTTCGGCAGCGTGATCGTCCTCGATCAGCAGCAGGTCCGACCGGCCGGCGAGCAGTGCCCGCAGCGCCTCGGCGCGGGCCGCCGACACGGCGGCGCCGGTGGGATTCTGCGCCCGGCTGGTGACGATCAGCGCCCGCGCTCCGGCGGCGAGCGCCGCGGCCACCCCGGCGACCAGCGGCCCCTCGTCATCCAGCGGTACGCCGATCGGGCGCAACCCGAGCGCGGCGACCAGGTCGAGCAGGTTGGCCCACCCCGGGTCCTCGACCGCCACCGCGTCGCCGGGGCGCAGGTGCGCGCCGAGCAGCCGCTCGATGCCGTCCAACGCCCCGCCGGTGAGAGTCAACTCCCCGGCCGGTACGCCGTCGGCGCGCAGCCTGGCCCGGGCCGCCTCGGCCAGTTCGGGCAGCACCCCGGCATCGGAGTAGCCGACCGGCGGGCCGCCGTCGGTGGCGAGCGCCGCCAGGTGCGGGCCCAGCGGGGGAAGCAGTCGCAGGTCGGGTTCACCCCGGGACAGGTCCCGGGCGCCGGGCAACGGTGGGGGGCGCAGCGCGGAGCGACGGGCGGCCACCGGCGGGCGGGGGCGTACCCGGGTGCCGTGCCGACCGGCGGTGGCGAGCAGCCCGCGCTGGCGTAGCTCCTGGTAGGCGCGCGCGACGGTGGCGGGGCTGACCCCCAACTGCGCGGCGAGCGCCCGCACCGGCGGCAGGGCCGCCCCCGGTGGCAGGGCACCGGCACGGATGCCCGACTCGATGCTGGCCGAAATCTCGACGGCTGTCGTACCGGTGAGCTGATAGTGTGCTGACACAAATAGGAGATTGTACTAGAACAAAGGGGCGCGCGCATGTATCCACCCACCGCCCGGACCACACCCCACCGTTCCCGCGACAAGATGAGCTACGACACTGCCGCCGCCCACGCCGTGCTCGACGAGGCCTACGACTGCGCGCTCAGCTTCACCGTCGACGGCCAACCCCGGGTGCTGCCCACCCTGCACGTCCGCATCGGCGACACGCTCTACCTGCACGGCTCCACCGGCAGTCGGCCACTGCTCGCCGCCCGCGGCGACGACGGGCTGCCCGTCTGCGTCGCGGTGACGCTGCTCGACGGGCTGGTCTACGCCCGCTCCCAGTTCCACCACAGCGCCAACTACCGCTCGGTCGTCGCGCACGGCACCGCCCGACTCGTCACCGACGAGCGGGAGAAGCTCGCCATGCTCACCGCGCTGGTGGAGAAGGTCGGCGCGGGACGCAGCGCGGCCACCCGTCCGCCCAGCCGTCGCGAGCTGGCCGAGACCGCCGTCCTGGCGCTGCCGCTGCGGGAGGTGTCCGTCCGGGCCCGCACCGGCGGGGTCCGCGAGGACGAGGACGACCTGCACCTGCCGCACTGGGCCGGCGTGCTGCCGCTGCGACTGACCGCCGGGGCACCGGAGCCGGACGCCGGGGTCACCGCGCCGCTGCCGGCGTACCTGCGGACGGCCCGCACACCGTGGCACGAGCCGGTCCCGCTGCGCGGCGAACACGTCCTGCTGGAACCGCTGGAGTTGGCGCACACCGACGACCTGCACGCCGCCACCGCCGACGACGAGGTGTGGCGGCACCTCACCGTCGCGCCACCCACCGCCCCCGCCGAGACCGCGGAGGTGATCGGCGCCACCCTGGCCGCCCAGCACCGGGGCGAGCGGGTGGCCTGGGTGCAGCGGTGCGCGGCGACCGGGGCGGTGGTGGGCAGCACCTCCTACTACGACATCGACCCGCAGCGGCGGGCGGTGGCGATCGGGCACACCTTCCTCGGCCGGCAGTGGTGGCGTACCGGCATCAACACCGAGGCGAAGCTGCTCCTGCTCGGCCGCGCCTTCGACGACCTGGGCGCGGTACGGGTCGCGTGGCACACCGACATCCGCAACGTTCGCTCCCAGGCGGCCATCGAACGGCTCGGCGCGACCCGGGAAGGGGTGCTGCGGATGCACCGCCAACGACCGGACGGCTCCTGGCGGGACACCGTGCAGTACGCGATGACCGTCGACGAGTGGCCGAACGCACAGGTCAGGCTGCGAGAAAGACTTCTGCGGACGGCACCGGTGGCGTGATGATGGCGGGCGTGCTGGGGATCACCGACATCTGGACGTACGTGCTGGGCACCGTGGCCATCATCCTGCTGCCCGGTCCGAACTCACTCTTCGTGCTCTCCACCGCCGCCAAACGGGGCGTCGCGGTCGGCTACCGGGCCGCCGGTGGCGTGTTCGTCGGCGACGGGGTGCTGATGTTCCTCTCCGCCGCCGGGGTGGCGTCGCTGCTCAAGGCGTACCCACCGCTGTTCATGGTGATCAAGTACGCCGGTGCCGCGTACCTCGGTTATGTCGGGGTGACCATGCTGCTCGGCGCCGCGCGGCGCTGGCGCGACCGCAACGACCCGAGCACGCCGCGGCTCATCGACGCCGCGGAGCCGGCGGCGATGCGCAGCCCGTTCCGCAAGGCGCTGGTGATCAGCCTGCTGAACCCGAAGGCGATCCTGTTCTTCATCTCGTTCTTCATCCAGTTCGTCGACCCCGGCTACGCCTGGCCGGCGCTGTCGTTCCTGCTCCTCGGCCTGATCGCCACGGCGACCAGCGCGCTCTACCTGACCGCGTTGATCTTCGCGGGCACCTTCCTGGCCGCCCAGTTCCGCCAACGTCGCCGCCTGGCGGCCGGCGGCACCACCGCCGTGGCCGCCCTCTTCCTGGCCTTCAGCCTCAAGCTGGCCACCGCCACCGCCGGCTGACCCGCCCTCCCACGCTCCCGCCCGCGATCTTGCGCTTTCGGTCGTCGACATGCCCGCTTCAGGGATATTTGTCGCCGCAGAAACTGCAAGATCGCGGGAGGGCTGACGGTCAGGTGCCGTCGCCGCCGGAGCCGCCGCCGCCCACTCCGGCGCCGCCGGCGGTGCCGCCGAGGCCGTAGCCGGGTCGGACCGGCTCGTCGGGATGGCGGCTGACGTGGGCTGACCCCGCGATCTGGGCGGACCAGTCCGCGTGCGCGGCAGCGGCGGCGTGCCTGTTGATCGCCTGGCGGAGCCAGCCGTCCACGGTGGCGACCCAGTCCCGCCGGTCGGCGCCCTTGTGCCAGATCCGGAACCGGCTGATGCTCTGGTGGGTGATTCCGGCCAGGGCCAGCCGGCGATCCATCCAGAGGATCACCTCAAGCCCGGCAGAGTTGGTCACGAAGATCAGCTCCAGTTCGGTGATCGGGCCGGCGTAGAGCGGCCCCACCCAGTAGCCCCAGCGCTGGTGCAACGGCAGGGTGTGCTCCACCCCCGGCAACCCGCCCTGCTGCAACCCGGCCTGGCGGATCATGAAGCCGAGCGTGTCCAACGCCGCCAGCACGTGCTGCTGGGTGGGGATCGGGTGCACGAAGACCGGCACCATGGCCCCCTGGTCGCGGTCGGGGTCGAGCGACACCTCGGTCCGCAGGCCCATCCGCAGGCTCAGCAGCGGCACCCCGCCGAAGATGGTCACCGGCGTCTCCCAGGGCAGCGGGAACGCGAAGTCGACAGCCCGCCGCCGCCCGGCCGGTACGACGAACCGGCCGGCGATGGGCACCTGGTGGAACTGCATGAGCCGCCGCGGCGCCGCCGGGTCGTCCGGTTCGACGGTGGTGACCAGGCCGAGCCGGATGTGGCGGACGAGCACGTCGTCCGGACCGGCGGCGAGAGTCACCCGGCCGGGCAGGCGCAGGCCCGGCCGGGTGCTCGGATTGGGGAGAGTGGTCTGCACGGAGAGCCCGGTCCCACCGGACTCCGGTGACACTCCCGTCAAGCGCACCGCACCCTCCACGCCAGGCTGAGGTGACCTCGCCCCTCGCGAGGTCACCTCAACTGTCGCGGACCCGGTGCGCGGTCACCCCGACTTTCGCGGATCCGACACGCGGTCACCCGACTTCGACGGAACGTGACCACCCATCCGGTTTCACCGCATCCGGCGCCCGCGCGGCACCGTGTCGGTCTCGTCGTCGAACTCCCCGATGACCTCCTCCAGGAGGTCCTCCAGGGCGACGAAGCCGATCGGCCGGGCCGGTCCGCCGCCGTTGCGCACCAGCGCGAGCTGCGACTGCCGGGCCCGCATCGCCGCCACGGCCTCGGTGACCGTAGACGTCGCGGGCAGGGTGAACGCCGGCGTCATCAGCTCCCCGGCGGTGGCGGCCCGGCCGGTGGTGACCACCCGTACCGCCTCCCGGACGTGCACGAGGCCGCACACGTCGCCCGCCTCGTCGAGCACCGCGAGCCGGGATCGGCCGCTGTCCCGGCTGACCTGTTCGATCCGCCCGGCCGGGTCGTCCCGGCGGACGGTGACCATGGTGGCGAACGGTTCCATCACCTGCGCCACCGAGGTGCCCTGCAACTCCAGCATGCTGGTCAGCAGTTGGTGCTGCTCGGCGCCGAGCAGCCCGTGCTCACGGGACTGCTCCAGCAGGATCCGCAGCTCGTCCGGGCCGTGCACCTGGGCGAGTTGGTCCTGCTGGTTGACGCCGAACAGCCGCAGGATCGCGTTGGCCAGGGCGTTCAGCGCGGAGAGCACCGGCCGGGAGACCCGGGCGAAGGCGCGGAACGGCAACGCGAGCAGCGTCGCCGACCGCTCGGCGTCGGTGATCGCCCACGACTTCGGGGCCATCTCCCCCACCACCAGGTGCAGGAAGGTCACCAACCCGAGGGCGAAGACCAGGGCGACCACGTGACTTGCCGCGTCGGGCAGCCCCACCGCGTGCAGCAGCGGGCTGATCAGGTGCTCGATCGCCGGCTCAGCCAGCGCGCCCAGCCCCAGGGTGCACAGGGTGATGCCCAGCTGCGCCCCGGCCAGCATCAGGGACAGCTCGCGGACCCCGTCGAGCGCGGCTCGGGCCGCCCGCCCACCGTTCGCCGCCGCCTGTTCCAGGCGGTAGCGCTTGCTGGCCACCAGGGCGAACTCGGCGGCCACGAAGAACCCGTTCAGCGCCAGCAGGATCACCGAGCTGAACAGGGCGATTCCGGGGCTCATCGGCGCTGTCCTTCATTCGCGACTGCGGGGCTCGCAAGCTCACTCCTCGCGCTCATGCGGTCACCTCGGGTTTGGTGAGCTGCAACCGCACCGAGTCGGCCACGTGCCGGTCCACCGCCAGCACCTCGACCAGTGCCCGGGGCTCCGCCTCGTTCTCCTCACCGTCCGCCCCCTCGGGTTGCAGGCTGATCTCCAGCCGGTCACCGACCTCCGGCACCCGGCCCAGCTCCCGCATCACCAACCCGGACAGGGTGTCGTACTCCGGGGCCTCGGGCAGGGCGATGCCGGTGCTGTCGGCGACCTCGTCGATCCGCCAACGGGCCGGCACCACCCAGGACCCGTCGTCCTGGCGGGCCGGTGCCCGCTCCGGTGGGTCGTCCTCGTCGCGGATCGGGCCGACCAGTTCCTCGGCGATGTCCTCCAGCGTGATGACACCGGCGAAACCGCCGTACTCGTCGACCACGCAGGCCATCTGCCGGTGCCCGGACCGTAGGCGGTCGAGCACCGTGGGCAGGGGCAACGTCTCCGGTACGAGCAGCGGCGGCCCGGCCACCGCGCTCACCGGGGTGGTGGCCCGCTCCCCCGGGGGTACGCCGAGCACGTCGGCGATGCCGACGATGCCGAGCAGGTCGTCGACGCCCTCCGCACCGCGTACCGGGAACCGGGAGTGACCGGTGTCCAGCAGCTCGACCACCCGGCTCACCGGTTCGTGCGCCCGGACGGTGTGCACGTCCACGCGGGGCACCATGGCCTCGCCGGCGGTCAGTTCGCGGAAGTCCAGACCTCGGTCGAGCAGCGTGGACATCTCGGCGTCGAGGCTGCCCTCCTCGCGGGACTCGGCGATGATCTGTTCCAGGTCCGCCGGGGTGGCGCCGCTGGGCAGCTCCTCGATCGGCTCGATGCCGATCCGGCGCAGCAGGCGTACCGATGCCCGGTCGAAGAGGTGGATCAGCGGCCCGGCGACGGCCAGGTAGATCAGGGTGGAGCGGCTCAGCGCCCGGGCCAGTTGCTCGGCCCGCGCGATGGCCAGGTTCTTCGGGGCCAGCTCGCCGAGGACCATCTGCACGATGGTGGCGATGACCAGGGCCAACGCCACCGAGAGCGGCAGGCTGACCGCCTCGCTGACGCCCGCCACGCCGAGCAGGTCGGCGAGACCACCACCCAGGTACGGTTCGGCGACGTAGCCGACCAGCAGCGCGGTGACGGTGATGCCGAGTTGGGCGCCGGAGAGCATGAAGGAGAGCCGGCTGGTGACGGTCAGGGCCCGGGCGGCGGACTGATCGCCGTCATCGGCGAGCTGGCGCAGCTTGCCCCGGTCCACGGCGACGTAGCCGAACTCCTGCGCCACGAAGTAGCCGGTGGCGGCAGTGAGAATGATGATCAGTAGGAGACCAACGACGATCAACACGGGTCGCTCAGGGCTCCCGGGGTCGTCGGTACGGGGATATGCCGGGCACGACCCGGCTGGCTACTGCTGCCCTCCTGGGCAGAAGAGTCGATCATCCCTGCATTTTATCGGCGCTGGCTGTGACTCCGCTGGGGGTGGGCCGAAGGAGCGGATCGTCCGGTTGAGCGGACGCCGCCGGCCGTCACGCCGGCCCCGCCGACCCACCGTCCGCTCCGCGTTCGGCCAGCTCATCGGCGTCGAGCAGGCCCCGGTCGAGCCGCCCCGCCCGGTACGCGGCCCGCGCGATCATCTGCGCCGCGACCGGCGCGGTCGACAACTGGAAGACCGCCACCAGCAGGATCATGCCCAGGTCCGCCGGGGACCGCAGCCGCAACGCGATGCCCAGCAGCAACAGGAGCACCCCGAGCACCTGTGGTTTGGTGGCCGCGTGCATCCGGGACAGCGCGTCCGGAAAGCGCAGCACACCGATCCCGGCGGCCAGGCTGAGCAGCGCGCCGGCCACCAGACAGGCGGCGCCGAGCCAGTCCGCGACGGTGGCGATCACTGCTGCTCCCGGACGGCGAAGCGGACCAGCGACACCGATCCCACGAAGCCGAGCAGGGAGAGCACCACCAGCACGGGCAGGGTGGTGGCGTGCCGGTTCACCGCCGCCTCGGCGCCGACCGCGGCGACCATCGTGGCGAGCAGCATGTCCGCGGCGATCACCCGGTCCACCAGCGACGGGCCGCGGTAGAGGCGGACCAGCGCGAGGAACGCGGTGACCGACAGCAGTGGGGTGAGGACGGCGGCCAGGAACGTGGTCACAGGTGGGTTCCCTTCTCGGATGAGGTGACGTCGAGGTGGCGCAGTTCGGCGCTGGAGCCGACCGCGCGGACGATTCGCCGCTCCACGACGAGCGTGCGGTCCCGGGCCACGTCCAGGTCCGCCGGGCCGTGGGTGTCCAGGACGTGCAGGTAGAGCGTTCCGGAATTCCGGTCCACCTCGAGGATCAGCGTGCCCGGCACCAGCGAGACCACCTCGGCGGTGAGCGCCAGGTTCAGGTCGGTGGGCACCCGCAACCGGACCGCGACGATCGCCCCTCGTGGCCGGTAGCCGGGCTGCACCGCGATCCGGGCGATGTGCAGGCTCGCGCTGACCAGTTCGACAACGAACCGGGCCACGAACACCAGCAGCGCCCATGGTCGCAACCGGCCACCGAAGCTGACCGCCGGCAGCGGGAAGAACACCAGCACGGCCCCGCCCACCAGCAGGCCACCGACCAGGTTGGCCCAGGTGAGGTTGCCCCAGAGCAGGCTCCAGACCAGCACCAGCCAGCCGAGCGCCACCGCCTGGTCGCGCCAGCGCCCGACCCGACCGCGCCCCACCACGCGAGGCCTGGGCGCGTCGGGAGCCGGCTCGGTTGGGCCGGTCACGGCACGCCGCCCGGCAACACGGCACTGACGTACGGGGTACGCAGGAGCAGGTCCCCGGCGGCGTCAGCGGTGACGTCGAAGAGCGGACCGGCCAGCACGGTCAACGCCAGCCCCAGCGCGACCAGGGCCACTGTGGCGCCCACCATCAGCCTCGGCAGCTGGGCCACTGGCTCACTGGTGGCCGTGCGGGGCGCCCGCCAGAAGGCGATGTTCCACGCCCGGGACGCCACGTACAGGGTGAGCAGGCTGGTCAGCGTGCCGGCCGCGACCAGCACCCCGGGCAGCGGCCCGCCGGCGGCCACCCCGGCCTGGAGCAGGCCGAGCTTGCCGAGGAAGCCGGAGAACGGTGGCACTCCGGCGAGGTTCATGGCCGGGACGAAGAAGAGCACACCGAGCAGCGGCGCCGCCCGGGCCAGCCCGCCGATGCGGCGCAGGTCGGTGCTGCCGGCACGCTCCTCCACCAGCCCGGCGACGAGGAACAGCGTGGTCTGGATGGTGATGTGGTGCACCACGTAGAAGATCGCGCCGGAGAGCCCGGCGGCGGTGCTCAACGCCACCCCGAAGATCATGTAGCCGATGTGGCTGACCAGGGTGAACGAGAAGAGTCGCTTCAGATCCGACTGGGCCACCGCACCGAGGATGCCGACCACCATGGTCAACCCGGCGACGACCATGAGCAGCTTGTCGGCGCGTCCACCGGGAAACAGCAACGTCTCGGTGCGGATGATCGCGTAGACGCCCACCTTGGTGAGCAGACCGGCGAAGACGGCCGTGACCGGGGCCGGCGCGGTGGGGTAACTGTCCGGCAACCAGGCCGACAACGGGAAGACCGCCGCCTTGATCGCGAACGCCAGCAGCAGCATCAGCTCCAGGGCCAGCCGCACACCGCCGGGCAGGTCGTCCAGGCGCTCGGCGAGCTGGGCGAGGTTGAGCGTGCCGGTGGCCGCGTACACCAGACCCACCGACGTCAGGAAGATCATCGAGGAGAGGATGCTGACCACCACGTACGTCGACCCGGTCCGGATCCGAGCCTCGGTGCCGCCCAGGGTGATCAGCACGAAGCTGGCGGCCAGCAGGATCTCGAACCCGACGAAGAGGTTGAACAGGTCACCGGCCAGGAACGCGTTGGTGACGCCCGCGGTGAGCACCAGGTACGTCGGGTGGAAGATCGACACCGGCGAGCTCTCGCTCGTCTCGCTGCGACCCTGGCCGACCGAGTACAACAACACGCACAGGGTCACCGCCGAGGACACCACAAGCATCAGCGCGGCGAGTTGATCGGCCACCAGGACGATGCCGACCGGCGGCGGCCACGCCCCCACCGCCACCACCACCGGCCCGTGCCGGTACGCCTGCACCAGCAACAGCACCGCCACCAGGAGCGTGCCGCTCAGACACAGCACGCTGATCGTGCGTTGAAGTCGGGGCTTCCCGGCCAGCAGCAGGCTCAGCGCCGCACCGAGCAGCGGCACCACCACCGGCAGCGGCAGCAGCGCGCTCACTGCCCGTCATCCCCACGTCGCAGCCGTCGGCGGGCCGGTTCGGGATCGACCTGCTCCGGGTCACCGTTCGGGCCCTCCCCACCGAGGTCGGCAGCGCTCGCCTCGTTCCGCCCGGCCCGCCTGATGATCTGCCGGTCCTCCAGGTCGTCGGGGACCTCGTCGTCGCCGGAGAGATACCAGCTGCGGTACGCCACGGCGAGCAGGAACGCGGTGAACCCGAAGGTGATCACGATGGCGGTCAACACCATGGCCTGCGGCAACGGGTCACTCATCCGCTCCACCGGCCCGCTGCCGACGATCGGCGCCCCACCCGGGCGCCCACCCAACAGGATCAACACGTTCACCCCGTTGCCGAGCATGATGATCCCCAGCAGGACCCGGGTCAGGCTGCGCTCCAACAGCAGGATCACCCCGCACCCGACCAGCACCGCGACGGCCAGCACCAGCACCAGCGTCGGCCCCGCCCCGCTCTCCGTCACGGCGTGGCCTCTGTTCGCGACTGCGGGGCTCGCAACACCGGCTCACTCCTCGCGCTCACGGCGCCACCTCGCTCCGCGCGCTCATGTCCGGTCGCCCTTGTCGACGGCCAGACCGCCGGCGGCCGTTCCGGTGGCCTCGATGTGCCGGTCCACCTCGGCGCCGAGGCTGCGCAGGATGTCCAGCACCAACCCGATCACGACCAGGTACACGCCGATGTCGAAGAAGAGCGACGTCACCAGGTGGGTGTCGCCGATCAGTGGCAGCCGCTGGTCGACCTTCGCGCTCTCCAGCACCGACCCGCCGGCCAGCAGCGCCACCAGGCCGCTGCCCACCGCCGTGGCCAACCCGGCGCCGAGAATCGGGCCGGCACCGATCGGCACCGCCTCGGTCAGCTCGTACCGACCGCCGGCCAGATAGCGGACCACCAGGGCGAGACCCGCCACCAGCCCTCCGGCGAACCCGCCGCCCGGAGCGTTGTGCCCGGAGAAGAGCAGGAACAGGGAGAACAGCACCAC
Source organism: Micromonospora parva (assembly GCF_000718515.1). Lineage (GTDB taxonomy): Bacteria > Actinomycetota > Actinomycetes > Mycobacteriales > Micromonosporaceae > Micromonospora > Micromonospora parva. The sequence goes on from NZ_JNZS01000025.1 coordinate 42,342, forward strand.
GGTGTGGAAGATCAGCCGGATGACCACCTCCAACACGATCGAGCGGCGCTCCTCGTAGAGGGTGGGACCACCGCGCAGCCACACCGGCCGGCCCCGCACACCCGCCCGCTGGTCCGCCTCGGGCCGGCGCGGCCGAGGCCCGGTGCGGGAGCGCTCGAAGATCAGGCTGGCCACCCCGGTCGCGGCCACCACCAGCACCGCCAGCTCACCCATCGTGTCCCAGGCCCGGATGTCGACCAGGGTCACGTTGACCACGTTGCGGCCGTACCCCTGGGCGACCGCCAGATCCGGGAAGGCCGCGGAGATGGTCGGTGCCTGGCGGGCGCCGACGGCGACGAGGGCCAGCCCGGCGGCGACCACGCCCACCGCCACCCCGATCACCCGGCGGATCAGGCGGGTACGCCGTATCGGGCGGGCCGAGAACCGCTCCGGCAGGCGACGCAGCACCAGCACGAAGACCGCTATCGTCGAGGTCTCCACCAGAAACTGGGTGAGCGCCAGGTCGGGTGCTCCGTGCAGCACGAACAGCATCGCCGTGCCGTAGCCGGTCATGCCCACCAGCAACATCGCGGTCAGCCGGCGGCGGGCGCCGACCGCCAACACCGCCGCCACCGCGATCACCAGCACGACCACCGGTTGCAGCAGGCTGTCCCAGAGCGGAATCCGCGCCCGCCAGGGACTGGCGGAGAGCATCGCCGCGCCGGGCACCAGCACCAGGGTGACCAGGATGACGCCCAGGTACTGCGGCAGGGAGCCGCGCTGGGTCGCGCCTGTGACATCGATGGCCAGCCGGTCGAAGCGGCCCACCACCCACTCGTACCCCTGGTTGCCCCCCACCGGTGCGCGCAGCCGCGCCAGCACCGGGGCGAGCGGCCCGCGCACGGCGAAGAGCAGGCCACCGCCGACGAGCGCCAACACGGACAGGCCGAGCGCCGGGGTCGGTCCGGCCCAGAGCGCCAGGTGCGCGTCGACCCCGCCGAGCAGATCGGCGTACGGCCGCAGCACGTCCTCCAGGACGCTCGCGGCCGGGCCGGCGAGCAGACCGATCCCGGCCAGCACCGCTGGCGGTACCAGCAGCGACGCGGCGATCGACCCCGGCGGGACCGGCGTCACGCCCGGCCGGTCGGCGAACGCGCCCCAGAGAAAACGGGCGCTGTACGCGACGGTGAGCACCGTCCCGGCGACCAGGCCGGTGAGGAGCACCGGTTGGTCGGTGAACGCGGCGAACACCGCCTCCTTCGCCACGAAGCCGACCAGCGGCGGCACCCCGGCCATCGACGCCGCGGCCAGCACGGCCACCACGAACAGCGGCCGGGACCAGTGCCGCAGCCCGGACAACTCGCGCAGGTCACGGGTGCCGGCACTGTGGTCGATGATGCCGACGACCAGGAAGAGCGCCGCCTTGAACAGGGCGTGCGCCAGCAGCATCGCGGTGCCGGCCAGCGCGGCGTCCGGCGTGCCCGAGCCGGTCACCGCGACCAGAAGGCCGAGCTGGCTGACCGTCCCGTACGCCAGCAGCAGCTTGAGGTCGGTCTGGCGCAGCGCCGCCCAACCGCCGAGCAGCATTGTCGCCACCCCGGCGACCTGCACCACCGGCCGCCACGGGCCGACCGTGGCGAGCACCGGCGCGAGCAGCCCGACCAGGTAGACGCCGGCCTTGACCATGGCGGCGGCGTGCAGGTACGCGCTGACCGGCGTGGGTGCCGCCATCGCGACCGGCAGCCACGAGCTGAACGGCAGCACCGCCGACTTGGACAGCGCCCCGGCCAGGATCAGCAGCACGGCACCCACCAGATACCCGCCGCCGGGCAGCGGCTGGGCGATGATCTCCGACCAGCGGTAGCTGCCGGCGTGCTCGCCCAGCATGATGAAACCGACCAGCATGGCGAGCCCGCCCAGCGTGGTGACCGTCAACGCCTGCGCCGCCGCCCAACGGCTGGACCGCCGTTCGGTGCTGTGCCCGATCAGCAGGTACGAAAAGACAGTGGTCAGCTCCCAGCCGACGTAAAGCAGCAGCAGGTCGTCGGCGAAGACCAGGACGAGCATCGCGCCCGCGAAGGCGACCAGGACCGCGGCGAACTGCGCCAGACCGATCGAGCCGGCGCTGAAGTAGCGGGCGCTGTAGACCAGCACCAGCGCGCCGACGCCGCCGATCAGCAGCGTCATCAGCCAGGACAGCGTGGTGAGCCGGAACGCGATGTCGAGGCCCAACTGCCGGATCCACGGGTACGTCTCGACCACCGCCCCGCCGCCGCTCACGGCCGGGGTGCGGGCCACCGCCCAGCAGAACGCGGCGGCCGGCGCGAGCGCCAGCGGGTAGCACGCGCGCGGACCCCACCAGCGAACGAGCAGGGGCGCGGCGAGGGCCGCCACGAAATGGAGGATGAGCAGTACCAGCACCTGCGCTCCCGATCGACATGGCCGACGCCAGTGGCAGCGGTGGCGCCTAGCAGCGATCAGACGCCAGTTCGCAGCCCGCCGGGCCGGTTTTGCCGGAATTAACCCCCAAACCCACCCCACCCCACCCCACCGACCCCACCCCAGGCGCCCAGCCCAGCCCTCTTCCGTTGATCAAGAGGTTTGCGTCAGCCGCGCCCGCTTTTTTGACGCAAACCTCTTGATCAACGCGGGAAAAAGGGGGTGGGGGTGGGGTTAGTGGAGGAGGGCGTTGTTGAGGGGTTGGGCGTCGTCGGGGGCGGGGCGGTCGCGGCGTAGCTCGGCCAGCAGGTCGGGGCGGCCGAGCTGGCGGGCGACCCGGTCGACGACGCGTTCCGCGGCGGTCAGCGAGCGCACCGCGAGCAGACGGCCGCGACTCTCGCGGCGCAGCACGAAGTAGTGCACGGCAACGCGGACCTGACCCCGATCGGCGGCGCTGGCCTGGGCGGTGCAGAGGACCAGCTCGCGCAGGCAGCGGGCGAGACGTTCGGCGAGCTCGAGCTCGGGGCCGTGCAGGCCGGCGCGGAGGGCGGCGAGATGACTGTCGACCTTGCGAATCAGCACGTCGGTGCCCGGTTCGACGGTGCGCTGCTCGCCGGCCATCACATCCCCTCACCCCGGTTCGCGTTGCGAGTGAAGTTACTTTATGTTGCTCCTCAGAAGCAAGCAGTTAAGTGAGACTTAACGCATTAAGCGCACGTTCCACGCTTTTTGCCTTTTGCTCGCCCATTCCGTCGTGAGCCGTTCGTGGATGTCAGACCGGAGGGGCACGATGGACCGGTGACCGGGGCAGACGCAGACACCGGCGCGGTGCTCGCCGGGTTCGGCCCGGCCACCCGCGCCTGGTTCGACAACGCTTTCGCCGCGCCGACCGCCGCGCAGATCGGTGCGTGGCGGTCGGTCGCCGCCGGTCGCAACGCGCTGGTGGTGGCGCCCACCGGCTCCGGCAAGACGCTCGCTGCCTTCCTCTGGTCACTGGACCGGCTGGCCCGCGAGCCGGCACCGACCGAGGCCCGCCAGCGGTGCCGGGTGCTCTATGTCAGCCCACTCAAGGCCCTCGCCGTCGACGTGGAGCGCAACCTGCGCGCCCCGCTGGCCGGCATCCGGCAGGCGGCCACCCGGCTGGGCGTGGCACCGCCCGACATCACCGTCGGCATGCGCACCGGCGACACGCCCGCCGACGAGCGACGGGCCTTCGCCCGCACCCCGCCCGACATCCTCATCACCACGCCCGAGTCGCTGTTCCTGCTACTGACGTCGGCGGCCCGCGACTCACTGCGCGGCATCCAGACGGTGATCGTCGACGAGGTGCACGCGGTGGCCGGCAGCAAACGCGGCGCCCACCTCGCCCTCTCCCTCGAACGCCTCGACGAGCTGCTGCCCGCCCCGGCGCAGCGCATCGGCCTCTCGGCCACCGTCCGCCCGATCGACGCCTGCGCGCAGTTCCTCGGCGGTGCCCGCCCGGTCGACGTGGTGCAGCCGGCCACTCCGAAGACCATCGAGGTCAGCGTGCAGGTCCCGGTGGAGGACATGACCCGCCTGGACGAGCAGGAGCAGCCACCGGAGGACGACCTCGGCGGCCCCGGGCCACGTCGGGCGTCGATCTGGCCGGCCGTGGAGGAGCGGGTCTTCACCCTCATCGGGCAGCACCGCTCGACCATCGTCTTCACCAACTCCCGCCGCAGCGCCGAGCGCCTCTGCGCCCGGCTCAACGAGCTGGCCGCCGAAGCGGCGACCGAGGGCGCGGCCGGCGTGCCGGAAGGGTTGTCGGCCGACGACGACCCGGCGGCCGGCGCGCAGCGGTGGGGTGGCCCCGCCGGCCCGGTGCGCAACCGGCCACCGGCCGAGGTGATGGCCCAGTCCGGCGCCGCCACCGGCGCGGCACCGGTGATCGCCCGCGCCCACCACGGCAGCGTCTCCCGGGAGGAGCGCAAGCACATCGAGGAGGCGCTCAAGTCCGGCCAGCTGCCGGCGGTGGTGGCCACCTCCAGCCTGGAGCTGGGCATCGACATGGGCGCTGTCGACCTGGTGGTGCAGATCGAGGCGCCGCCGAGCGTGGCCGCCGGGCTGCAACGGGTCGGCCGGGCCGGGCACCAGGTGGGCGCCGTCTCCCGTGGAGTGGTCTTCCCCAAGCACCGTGGCGACCTGCTCTCCTGCGCGGTGGTCGCCGAGCGGATGACCGACGGCGCGATCGAGGAGCTGCACTACCCGCGCAACCCGCTGGACGTGCTGGCCCAGCAGATCGTCGCGATGGTGGCGCTGGAGCCGTGGGCGCTCGGCGACCTGGCCGTGCTGGTCCGCCGGGCCGCACCCTTCGCCGAGCTGCCCGACTCGGCGCTGCACGCCGTGCTGGACATGCTCTCCGGTCGCTACCCGTCCACCGCCTTCGCCGAGCTGCGCCCCCGACTGGTCTGGGACCGGGCCACCGACCTGCTCACCGGCCGCCCCGGCGCGCAGCGACTCGCGGTGACCAGCGGCGGCACCATCCCCGACCGGGGCCTGTTCGGGGTCTTCCTGGCCGGTGCCGAGCGGGCCGCCCGGGTCGGTGAGCTGGACGAGGAGATGGTCTACGAGTCCCGGGTGGGCGATGTCTTCCTGCTCGGCTCCTCCTCCTGGCGCATCGAGGAGATCACCCCTGACCGGGTGCTCGTCTCGCCCGCCCCGGGGCAGGCCGCGCGCATGCCGTTCTGGAAGGGCGACCAGCTGGGTCGGCCGGTGGAGCTGGGCCGGGCCATCGGCGCCCGGGTGCGCACCCTGCTGCGACAGACCGACGAAGCCGCACTGGCCGCGCTGCGCGACGGCGGGCTGGACGACTGGGCCGCCGGCAACCTGATGGCCTACCTGCGCGATCAGCGGGAGGCCACCCGTTCGCTGCCCGACGACCGCACTGTCGTCGTGGAACGGTTCCGCGACGAGCTGGGCGACTGGCGGCTGGCCGTGCACAGCGTGCTCGGCGCCCGGGTCAACGGGCCCTGGGCGCTCGCGGTGGGCCGCCGGCTGGCCGAGCGGTACGGCGTGGACGCCCAGGTGATGCCCTCCGACGACGGCATCGTGGTGCGACTTCCGGACACCGCCGACGAACCGCCCGGCGCCGACGTGGTGGTCTTCGAACCCGACGAGATCACCCAGCTGGTCGAGGAGTCGGTCGGCACCTCCGCCCTCTTCGCCGCCCGTTTCCGGGAGTGCGCCGCCCGGTCACTGCTGCTGCCGCGCCGCGACCCGCGCCGCCGCCAACCGCTCTGGCAGCAACGGCAACGCTCCGCCCAGCTCCTCGACGTGGCCCGCGAGTACGCGGACTTCCCGGTCACCCTGGAGGCCGCCCGGGAGTGCCTCCAGGACGTCTTCGACCAGCCGGCGCTGGCCGGGCTGATGCGCGACCTGGCCACCCGCAAGGTGCGGCTGGTCGAGGTGGAGACCAGCGCGCCGTCCCCGTTCGCGCGGTCGCTGCTCTTCGGCTACGTCGGTGCGTTCCTCTACGAGGGCGACGCCCCGCTGGCCGAGCGCCGCGCCGCCGCGCTCGCCCTCGACTCCACCCTCCTCGGCGAGCTGCTCGGCCGGGTCGACCTGCGCGAACTGCTCGACCCGGCGGTGCTCACCGAGACCGACCGGCAACTGCGGTGGCTGACCGAGCAGCGCCGCCCCCGCGACGCCGAGGACGTGGTCGAGCTGCTGCGGGTGCTCGGTGACCTGAGCGACGCCGAGCTGACCGAGCGGGGCGTGCCCGAGACGTGGCTCAGCGAGCTGGAGGCCACCCGCCGGGTGCTGCGGGTCCGGATCGCCGGCGAACAGCGCTGGGTGGGCGTCGAGGACGCCGCCCGCCTGCGCGACGCACTCGGCGTGGCACTGCCGATGGGGGTGGCCGAGGCGTACCTCGCCCCGGTGGCCGATCCGCTCGGTGATCTGGTGGCCCGTTACGCCCGCACCCACGGGCCGTTCGCCGCCGCCAGCTGCGCGGCCCGCTTCGGGTTGGGCGTGTTCGTCGTCGAGCAGGCGCTGCGCCGGCTCGGCGCCACCGGCCGGGTGGTCTCCGGGGAGTTCACCCCGGACTCGGCCGGCGCCCAGTGGTGCGACGCCGAGGTGCTACGGATGCTGCGCCGCCGCTCGCTCGCCGCGCTGCGCCGGGAGATCGAGCCGGTGCCGCCCCGGGCGCTGGCCACGTTCCTGCCCCGTTGGCAGCAGGTCGGCTCGTCCGCCCGAGGTGTCGAGGCGCTCGCGGCAACTGTGGAGCAGTTGCAGGGCGCGGCGGTGCCGGCGTCCGCCCTGGAGCGGTTGGTGCTGCCCGCCCGGGTCGCGGACTACTCCCCCGCCCACCTCGACGAGTTGTGCGCGAGCGGGGAGGTGCTCTGGGCCGGGTCGGGGGCGATCTCCGGAGGCGACGGCTGGGTCACCCTGGCGTACGCGGACACCGCGCCACTGCTGCTCCCGCCGCCCGACGAGGCGTTGACCCGCACCCCGCTGCACGACGCGGTGCTCGACGCGCTCGGCGACGGGCAGGCGTTGTTCTTCCGCCCGCTGGCCGACCGGGTCGGTTCGACAGACGACGCCGCGCTGACCGCGGTGATCTGGGATCTGGTCTGGGCGGGGCACCTCAGCAACGACACCCTCGCCCCGCTGCGCGCGGTGCTCGGCGCCGGCGGCGCCCACCGCTCCCGGCCGTCCGCGCCCCGCACCCGCTACCGGCGGCCCGGCCGGGTGGCGCTGCCGACCCGTGGTGGCCCGCCGACGGTCGCCGGCCGCTGGTCCCGCCTTCCGGACCGGGACCTCGACCCGACCCGGCGGGCCGCCGCGCTCGCCGACCTGCTGCTGGAGCGGCACGGGGTGGTCACCCGGGGCGCGGTCATGGCCGAGCAGGTGGTCGGCGGGTTCTCGGCGGTCTACCCGGTGCTGTCGGCGCTGGAGGAGCGCGGCGCGGCCCGCCGGGGTTACTTCGTCGAAGGGCTCGGCGCGGCGCAGTTCGCCGTACCCGGCGCGGTGGACCGGCTGCGCGCGCTGGCCGAACCGACCGACGGCGCCCGGGGGCGGGGCGCGGTGGCCACCGTGCTCGCCGCCACCGACCCGGCCAACCCGTACGGCGCGGCGCTGCCCTGGCCGGAACGGGTCGTCGACTCCGGTGACGGGGCCACACCGGCGACCGGGCACCGGGCCGGCCGCAAGGCGGGGGCCCTGGTGGTGCAGGTCGGCGGTGATTTGGTCCTCTACGTCGAACGCGGCGGCCGGACGCTGCTCTCCTTCACCGACGACACCGACACGCTCGCCGCAGCCGGCAAGGCGCTCGCCGACGCCGTCCACTCCGGGGCGTTGGGTGCGATGTCGGTGGAGCGGGCCGACGGCGAGGCGGTGCACTCCTCGCCGCTGCGTGACGCGTTGACCGCCGCCGGCTTCCGGGCCACCCCGCGCGGCCTGCGCCTGCGCGGCTGACCGGGCCTGGGCGCCCGCGTCAGCCCAGACCGTTGAGCACCTTCTCGTAGCGGGGCCGGTCGGCGGCCGGGGTCTTCGCCTCAAGGTAGTTGAGCACCACCGCACCGCGCCGGTACGACTGGCCGCCCCACGTCTCGGCGATGTCGCTGGCGCTGATCTCGTCGGGAAACACGTACACCGTGACGGCGTCGGTGGCGATCAGCTCGGAACAGCCCAGGCCGAGACCGTCCGGCCCACAGTCGACCGAGCGGTCCTTCGGGTGCGGCACCTTCAGGCCGGCGGCCTTGAACGCGTTGACGACCTGGGTGGCACCGGGCGCACCCGTCGGGCGTTTGGGCAGCACCACCGGCGGTGGGCTGGCCGGCCGGCGCTGCGTGGGCCCCTGGGGGGCGACGGACGGCGGGGCCACCGGCGGGGCTGCCGGTGACGCGGCACCGCTGGCGCTGGGCGGCCCCGCCGAGGGCGTCGGGGCGCTCGGCAGACCGGTGGCCGCCGGGGCCGAGGACGACGAGGGGGTGGGGGCCGCACTCGACGGATCGGCGTCGCCACCGCCGCAGCCGGCGGTGACGGCCACGGCTACCAGCAGGATTCCGACGGCGGGCAGGCTCCGAATTGTCACCAGGGCAGTCTGCCCAACGTCATCCGGCGGCGGGAGGGGCCGGTCGGCCACTGCGCTGTCCCGAATCCGTCAGCCCACCCGGTTCCACTAGCCTGCGGGCATGTCCGCAGTGCCCTGGATCTCGCTGACCACCGACTACGGCCTCACCGACGGCTTCGTGGCCGCCTGTCACGGGGTCGTCGCCCGCGTCGCGCCGACCGCCCGGGTGATCGACGTGACCCACCTGGTGCCGCCGGGGGATGTCCGGCGGGGTGCCGCGGTGCTGGCGCAGACAGTGCCGTACCTGCCGGTGGGAGTGCACGTGGCGGTGGTCGATCCGGGTGTCGGCACCGCCCGACGGGGTGTCGCGCTGGCCGCCCCGGCCGGGCTGCTGGTCGGCCCGGACAACGGGTTGCTGCTGGACGCCGCCGCCGCGCTCGGTGGGGTGACCGACGCGGTCGAGCTGACCGAGCCGCGCTGGCTGGCCGCCCGGGTGTCCCGCACGTTCCACGGGCGGGACGTCTTCGCGCCGGTGGCGGCCCGGCTGGCGCTCGGCGCGCCGCTCGCCGAGGCGGGCCCACCTGTCGACCCGGCCGGGCTGGTGCGGCTGCCGACGCCCACGGTGACCCGGGACGCCGAGGGATTCACCGCCGAGGTGCTGACCGTGGACCACTTCGGCAACGTCCAACTGGCCGCACCGGCCGAGCTGCTCGATCCGCTGCCGGCCACGCTGCGGGTGGGTCCGCCGGGAACCGCGCCGGCCCATGCGGCGGTGCACGGGCGCACCTTCGGCGACGCCCCGGCCGGTGGCCTGGTGACGTACGTCGACTCGGCCGGGCTGGTCGCGGTCGCTGTCAACGGCGGACGGGCCGTGGACCTCCTCGCGGTGTCCGCGGGGGACCTGCTGCGGGTATCGGGCTGATGTTCGACTGTGGAATGCTTCTCCGGTGGGTGAGCATGTGGTTCCTGCGGGCTGTCCCTGCTGTGCGTCGCGGACCGGCGGGGGGACCTGTCCCGTCTGTTTCTGGACCGACGACGGCCAGACCGACGCCGACGCCGACGCCGTCCGGGGTGGCCCCAACGGCGACCTGAGCCTCACCCACGCCCGTCTCAACTACGCCGTCTACGGTGCCAGCCACCCGCGCTACCAGGACATGGTGCGCACGGCTCGCCCCGACGAGCGCCCCTGACGCTGAGGCGGCGCCCGACGGGGTGAGCGTGGCTCAGCAGACCGGCACGCTGCCGCCGTACACACTCGAGATGTACGCGTGGCTGACGTACTGGCCACTGGTCAGCCGGTTCCAGCGGGTGGTGGTGCGGTAGGGGCCGGCGACCGACTGACCGGTGACGTAGCACTGGATCGGCACGTGGGCCAGCCGGGCGGCGAGGCCACGGATCGCGTACGACGTGCTGGCCCCGGTGCGGATGTTGAGCGGCCCGTCGCCGACCACGCCGCGCGGGCCGCCACCGGTCCACAGGTAGGCGACGTCCACCCAGGCGTTGGTGGTCAGCCGCAGCCCGTCCCAGAACGTGCCGTCGGCCAGGTCGATGCCGGCCGGGTTGAGCACGGTCCGCCCGAACTGGTCCCGGCCACCGTTGTAGCCGGACTGGTACGCGGCCTGCGCCTCGGGTCGCCCCTGCGGCAGGTCCTTCCAGTTCTCCCGCACAGATGACGGGTTCCAGTAGTCGTCGCGGGTGTTCCACGGCCCGACGTCCCAGACCGGGGCGTACTCGCAGCGGGCGCCGTTGGTGGTGCAGACCCGCACGGTGTAGTCGCCGGTGTTGAGCGGGGAGAGTCCGCGACGCGACGGCAGTGCCGCGAAGTGGTCCCGGGGTTGCACGGTGCGGCCGTTGGCGGTCACCTCACCGACCAGCCCGATGCGGGTGGCGTACACCCGGTAGGTGCGACCGGGTGTGGCGGCGGACACGGCGGCGTTCGCGTCGGCGGTGAGCCGCATGCCCCGTACCGTCGCCGTCGCTCCCTTGTCGGGGGCGGTGAGCACCACCCGGGCCTGTACCCGGGTGACGGGTCGGTCGAAGACGGTGCCGGCGGCCCGCCACTCCGTCCAGCCGGCGGTCCGCCAGCCGCGGACCTGCGCCTCCACCGTCGCCCCGGCGGGGACCGCGGCGTCGATCTCGGCGCGGACCCGGGTGGCCGGCCGGGCGAGGGTGCGGGGTGTGGTCAGCAGCATCCCCTCGGCGACGGCGCTGTGCGGGCTGCGGGCGCCGCGCCAGGTGGGCCGGGCTTCCCGCAGGCGGAGGCCGGCGGCGGTGCGTCGGACGTTGACGTCGTCGCGGTCGACGATCGTGAGGTCGGCGCTCCACCGTTCGTCGCCGGGTGCGGCGGCGACGAGGGCGATCGGTGCGCTGGCGGCCGGGACGTTACCGGTGGTGGGTAGGAGCGCTGCGGTGAGCAGGAGGGTGAGGGTGGCGATGAGGGCGACGGATGGGATACGACAACGGGGTCGCGTCATGGGCATTCTCCTCAGAACCCCCTGACCTTCGCATGTCAGGAGATCATGAGGAACCTGTGTACAAATAGCGACACATGCGAATCTTGCTCGAAGAGGGAGAATGGCAGGGTGCCCGAAGGCGACACCGTCTGGAACACCGCGCGCGTGCTGCACCGCGCGCTGGCCGGCGCGCGGATCACCGGCAGTGACTTCCGGGTGCCGCAACTGGCGACCACGGATCTCACCGGCTGGACCGTCCGCGAGTCGGCCAGCCGGGGCAAGCACCTGCTGCTGCGGCTCGACACCCCCACCGAGGAGCACTGGAGCCTGCACTCCCACCTGCGGATGGACGGCGCCTGGCGGGCGTACGCCCCCGGGGAACGCTGGAGCGGCCGGCCCGCGCACCTGATCCGGGTGGTGCTGCGCAGCCCCGGCGCGGTAGCGGTCGGCTACCACCTGCACGAGCTGACACTGGTGCCGACCGCCGACGAGGACCACCTGGTCGGCCACCTCGGCCCCGACCTGCTCGGGCCGGACTGGGACCCGGCCGAGGCGGTCCGTCGGCTCGACGAGCACCCGGAGCAGAGCATCGGCGAGGCGCTGCTGGACCAGCGCAACCTGGCCGGCGTGGGAAACCTCTACAAGTGCGAGGTGCTGTTCCTGCGCGGGGTGTCACCGTGGACCCCGGTCGGTGGGGTGCCCGATCTGCCGGGCCTGGTGGCTCTCGCGCAACGGCTGCTCGCCGCCAACCGGGGCCGGTGGACGCAGAGCAGCACCGGCTCGCTGCACCGGGGGCAGACCAGCTACGTCTACGGCCGCCGCGCCCAGCCCTGCCGCCGCTGCGGCACCGCGATCCGCAAGGAGGAACTGGGTGAACGGGTCACCTACTGGTGCCCGGTCTGCCAGCCCGAACGCCCGGCCCCGCCATCTGCCGGCTGACCAGGCTCCCACCGATCGAGACCCAGCGTAGAAACGGACGATTGGGTAATTCCTAACCGGCCGTCGACGTCGCATGCTGCGGTTGAGCGCTCACCGACCGTCAGCAGAGTGCCGAGGTTCCCCACGTCGGGGTGGCGAACCTCGCGCCCCGAACCGGGGAGAGTCATGGCGATGTTCCGCAGACTCCGCTCCACCTTCCTCACGCGGACCACCCGCGACGCCGACGCCCCCGCCACCGGTCGGGGGGCGGCGGTGCCGGCCGCGCGGACGGCCGAGGAGGTCGTCGCGACACCGAGCCTGGACCCGGCAGTGGTGCCCCGCTACTTCGGCCCCGTGCCGAACTTCGCGCACAGCCCTCGCCCGACCCGCGACCCCGACGGGCAGGTGACGGCCGGGACCGGGCTGCGCAAGTTCGTCGACCCGCTGCCCCTCCCCGGCCAGCCGGGCGGCGGCGACCTCGGCAGCCAACTGCCGGTCGCAGTGCCCGACACGATCAGCTATCCGGGCTGCGACTACTACGAGATCGGCCTCCAGGAGTACGCGCAACGGCTGCACCGGGACCTGCCGGCCACCCGACTGCGCGGCTACCGGCAGCTCAACCTGGGCACCGACCCGGCCGGCCACAACACTGTGGTGCCACCGGAGCGACAGTGGCACCTCGGGCCGATGATCCTCGCCCGTCGGGGTCGACCGGTCCGGGTGAAGTTCATCAACCAACTCCCCACCGGCCGGGCCGGCGAGCTGTTCCTGCCGGTCGACGACACGATCGAGGGGGCCGGCCTCGGCCCGCTGGACGGCCCGGCGCCGTACCCGCAGAACCGGGCCGTGCTGCACCTGGCCGGGGCGCAGACCGGCTGGACCAGCGCGGGCAACCCGGGGCAGTGGATCACCCCGGCCGGGGAGATCACCCCGTACCCGACCGGACCCGGGCTGGCCCACGTGCCGGACATGCCGGCGCCCGGCGCCGGGGCCACCACTCTCTACTTCCCGAACGAGCAGAGCGGCCGGCTGCTGTGGTTCCACGACAACACCCTCGGCCTGGCCCGGCTCACCGTCTACGGCGGACAGCTCGCGCTCTACCTGCTCACCGACCCGGCCGAGGACCAGCTCGTCGCCGACGCGGTGCTGCCGGCCGACCAGGTGCCCCTGGTGATCGAGGACAAGACGTTCGTCCCGGACGACGCCCAACTCGCCGCCGAGGACCCGACCTGGGACCGGGAACGCTGGGGTGCCCGGGGCAGCCTCTGGCACCCGCACGTCTACCAACCCCGGCAGAACCCGTACCGATCCGGTGGACGCAACCGCACCGGCCGGTGGGACTACGGCCCCTGGACGAGCAACGCCGCAGCCCACGACACCCACCCCGACGGCTGGGTGCCGAATCCGTACCACGACCCGGTCGACGCCCCGGACGAGCCGCCGCTGAGCCCCGGCGTCCCGCACCCGTCGGCCGTCCCCGAGGCGTACGGCGACACGCCGCTGGTCAACGGCGTCGCCTACCCGTACCTGGAGGTGCAGCCGCGCGCGTACCGGTTCCGGATCCTCAACGCCTGCCTGGACCGCAGCCTCAACCTCCAGCTCTACCGCGCCCGCTCCGACGCGGCGATGTGGACGGCCGACGGCGCGCTCGCCGACCCCGACGCCGGCGAGGTGCCGATGGTGCCGGCCACGCGCGCGGCGGACCACCCGGCGGGCTGGCCGACCGACGGACGCGACGGCGGTGTGCCCGACCCACGCGCCACCGGCCCGGAGTTCATCCAGATCGGCAACGAGGCCGGTCTCCTGCCGGCCCCGGTGGTGCTGCCGAACCGACCGATCGGCTACCGGTACGACCGGCTCGACCCGACAGTGCTGAACGTCGACGGGCACACTCTGCTGCTCGCACCGGGTGAGCGGGCCGATGTGCTCGTCGACTTCTCCGCCGTACCACCGGGCAGCACGCTGATCCTGTACAACGACGCTCCGGCCCCACTGCCCGGCTTCGACAGCCGCTACGACCAGCACACCGGCGCCCCGGACCGCACCGCCGAGGGTGGCCCGCCCCCGACCGAACCGGGGTACGGCCCGAACACCCGCACCCTGCTCCAGTTCCGGGTGACCGGCACACCCGCGCCGCCGTACGACCTGGACCGGCTGCGCGACCGGCTGCCCGTGGCGTACGCGGCCAGCCAGCGCCCGCCGATCGTCCCGCAACCGGCGTACGACCCGCCGTTCGGCACCCGGACGACGACGCGGACGACGGTGCCGGTGCACGCCACCACTGTGACGTTCACGCCGACGGCGGGCACCGGCCCGGTGACAGTGCCGATCGCGGTGAAGGCCGCACAGCAGATCTTCGAGCCGGACCACGGCCGGCTTGCGGGTCGGCTCGGCGTGGGGCACCCGCACGCCGGGCCGCTCCACCCGACGACGCTGCCGCTCGGCGCGACCGACCCGGTCACCGAGGTGCTGTTCGCCACCGACACCGCCGTACCGGTGGGTGCCCCCACCGACGGCACGCAGCTCTGGCGGATCAGCGGCAACGTCCGGCAGACCGAGCCGGTGCAGGTCGACGGCTGCGACCTGCAGGTGATCAACCGGGTCGGCTGGGACGGCACGCTGCGCCTTCCGCACGACACGGAGCTGGGTTGGAAGGGGATCGTCCGGGTCAACCCCCGGGAGGACGTGGTGGTGGCGCTGCGTCCGGTCGCGCCGGTGCTGCCGTTCAAGCTGGGCGACAGCCTCCGGCTGCTCGACCCCTGTCGCCCGGCCGGCGCGCGGGCCGGTTCGACGCCGGTCAGCCCGGCCGACGGGCGACCCGCCACTGTGGTCAACCAACTGGTCAACCTGGGCTGGGAGTACCGCTGGCACAGCCAGCTCGCCGGCCACCGCGACGGCGGGATGACCCGACCGCTGGTGCTGCGGGTGGCGCCGAAGGCGCCGACGGGCCTGACCGCCACCCCGGTGCCCGGGTCGGCCACCGCGCTACCCGCGATCGCGCTGGCCTGGACCAGCAACGGCGGGCGACCGGCCGCCACCAGCCACCTGCTGCAACGCGCCACCGACGCGACCTTCGGCGGCGAGGTCACCACGATCACCGTCGCGGCCGCCGCCACCCGGTACACCGACGCGACGGTCACCCCGGGGGTGACGTACCACTACCGGATCCGGGCGGAGAACGCGGTCAGCTACTCGTCCTGGTCCAACGGGGTGCCCGCCTCGGTGCACCTGGCCGCGCCGAGCGCCCTGGTGGCGACGCTCCCGCCGGCGGCACCGCTGCGGGTGGCGCTGCGCTGGACGAACCGGTCGTTCGCCACCGGCATCGACGTGCAACGGGCCACCAACCCGACGTTCACCAGTGGCCCGGGCACCACGGCGATCGGGGTCGGTGACAACCACCTGGACCCGACAGTGGCACCGGACACCACGTACTACTACCGGGTGCGGACCACCTATCTGGGTGCCGCCTCGGCGTGGTCGACGGTCGCCACGGTGACCTCACCACCCCCGCCGGGCGTCCCGAGCGGGGTGAGCGCCACCGCCACCGCGCCGGGGCCGGACACCGCGACGGTGATCCTGGCGTGGGCGGCCAGCACCCCCGGCGGCCCGGGGTCCGGGTTCACCGTGCAGCGGGCCCTCGACCCGACCTTCGAGCAGGAGCTGGCCACTTTCACGGTGACCGGCCGCGGCTTCACCAACACGGGGCTGGCCCGGGGGGTGACCTACCACTACCGGATCCGGTCGTTCAACGTCGTTGGCACCTCGGCGTACACCGGGCCGGTCCTGGTGACGACCCCACCGTGACGGGCCCGCGCTCCGGGGGTGTGTGCGGTCAGCGCGTCGGCGCGCGCAGCGGGGTGCCGACGGCGCGCAGCTCGGCGAGCGCCCCGGCGACCCCGTGCAGCAGGTCGGTCGCCTCGGTGAGCCGGTCGGCGGCCGGGTGGGCGCTCTCCGGTCGGGCGTCCTCGGCCAGATAGCCGGCGGCGGCGACCACCAGCCGTTCGTACGCCGCCACCCCGGCCTCCAGTTGCGCGGTCAGCGCGGCGTGCGCCTCGGCCAGCGGCGGCCGGGCGTCGGCCGGGGCCAGCCGCAGCGCGCGTTCGACGCTGGCCACCCGGGTGGCCAGGTCGCGCAGCGAACGGTCGGCGGCGGCTGCCTCCAGCACCGCCGGCTCGGCCAGCCCGGTGAGCCGGGGGGCCATCCCGGCCAGGGTGAGCGCCGCCCGGTCCAGGCGGACCCACTGTTCCCCGGCTCCGGTGCCACGCAGTGCGATCCGGGAACGGACCCGGCGCACCTCGGCCAGCACGCCCGCGCCGACCGGCAGCCGCTCGACGGCGGCGACCAGCCGGGCCCGCGAGCGGGCCGCCGCCTCGGCCGGGTCGAGCGCCGGGGGTGCCGGCTGGGCGGCCAGGGCGCGCACGTCGATCCACCGCCAGGCGGCGAGCGCCACCGCACTGCCCGCGGCGCCGGCCCAGGCCGCGTCGGGCAGACCAAGCCCGGCGTACGGGGTCAGCACCACCGCCGCGCCGCCGAGCCCACCGGCCAGCACGCTCCACCGTCGGGCCGACCGGCGAAGCCGACCCAGCCTGCGGAAGTACCGGGTCCGCTCGTCTGCCACAGTGCCTCCTCGGTCCGGTCGTTCAGCCGGCGGCGGTGGGGTCGCCGGTGCCCCGTTCGCGGGCCATGCTGGCGCGCAGTTCGTCCAGTCGGGCGGCGGCGGTCGGGTCGTTGGCCGGGCCGGTCTTCTCGGCCTGCGGTACGGCCGGTCGCTGGGTCGCGCCGCCGAGCTGCTCCCCCGCCATGCTGGACCGGATCTGCTCCAGCCGGGCGGACCCGGCCGAGTCGATGGTGGCCTTCTGAATCTCCAACATACGGCCCTCGACGGAGTTGCCGGCCAGTTCGGCGCGGCCCATCGCGTTGGCGTACCGCCGCTCGATGCGGTCGCGCACCTCGTCCAGCGACGGGGTGGTGCCCGGCGCGGTCAGCGACGACATCGATTCCAGCGAGCGGGCCACCGTCTCCTGCATCTTGGCCTGCTCCAGCTGGCTGAGCAGCTTGGTGCGCTCGGCGATCTTCTGCTGGAGGATCATCGAGTTGTTCTCGACCGCCCGGCGGGCCTGCGCGGCGGCGCCCAGCGCCTGGTCATGCAGGGTCTTCAGGTCCTCGGTGGCCTGCTCGGCGGAGACGAGCTGGCTGGCCAGCGTCTGCGCGGACTGCTCGAAGCGCACCGCCTCGGCCTCGTCGCCCTTGGCCCGGGCCTGGTCGGACAGCACCAGGGCCTGCCGGGCGTTGCCCTGCAACCGCTCGACCTCGGACATCTGCCGGGACAGCTTCATCTCCAGCTGCCGCTGGTTGCCGATCACCGCGGCGGCCTGCTGGACCAGCGCCTGGTGCTGCCGCTGGGCATCCTCGATGGCCTGCTGGATCTGCACCTTGGGATCGGCGTGCTCGTCGATCTTCGCACCGAAGAGCGCCATCAGGTAGTTCCAACCCTTGACGAACGGGTTCGCCATCTCCGTGGTATCCCCTCAGTAGCGTCGCTCCACCACGGCCGGGCCGGCTGAACCGACCGACCGTCACCGGCCGGTCTCCATCGTCCCAGCAGAACGCCAACGAGGCATCCGTACCGGGCGGTCGACAGCACCGGCGGCTCCTGCGAGCAACCCTACGCGGCCGGGGCCACCTCGCCCACGGTCAGCCGGATCGGCGTCAGGCGGCGCAGACCACGTCCCGGTCGCGCTCGGTCGGGCGGACCCGGGTGCTGCGCAGGGTGGCCTTGAGCGGCGAGTCCTGGCGGACCGAGACGGCGACCTTGCCGTCGGAGGTGACCCGACGGACCCCCCGGTTGGTGCTCTTGGGCTCGGCGGCGGCCGGCTCGTCCGGCATCGAGACGAGCACCTCGGGCATCTGCTCGGCGAGCGCCACGGTGTCGCTCACCTCACGCAGCAGCTCGGACAGGCGGGCACCGAGGGCGTCACAGATCGCGGCGAGCAGCTCGCTGGACGGCTCCTTGTGCCCCCGTTCGATCTCGGAGAGGTAGCCGAGGCTGACGTTGGCGGCGGTGGAGACCTCACGCAGCGTGCGCTGCTGGCCCTGCCGGCGCGCTCGCAGTGCGTCACCGATCACCCGGCGTAGCAGGATCATCGCACCTCCCCCAGAGGGATTCCTCGCGCCCGGCGCTGGGCAGCCGGTCGCGGCGGACCACGCCGACCCCGAACGTCGGAGCCTTCCCGCAACCGTACCCGTTGCGGGCCCGGGCGACATCCCGCCCCGCCCGTCGGTTCGCCGGGGCGGGCCTGCCGGGGCGGTCCGAACCCGCCCCGGGCGGCGTTCACCGTGTCGCGGCGAAGTTCACCGTGTCGCGGCGACCAGCCGCTCGGTGAGCAGCCGCAGCGCCTCGACCACCGCCGCCGCCCGGACGTGGTCGCGCCCGCCGTCCAGGTCGAGCTGGCGGACCTCACCGCCGTTCGGGCCGGCGACCGCCACGTAGACCAGGCCCACCGGCTTGCCGTCCTGCGGTTCGGGACCGGCGACCCCGGTGGTGGCCAGTCCCCAGTCCGCACCGCACCGCTGTCGGCCGCCCTCGGCGAGCGCCGCCGCCACCTCCGGGTCCACCGGCCCTCGCTCGGCGAGCAGGTCGGCGGGGACGCCAGCCAGTGTCGCCTTCAACTCGGTGGCGTAGACCACGAGGCCACCCTGGTAGACCCCGCTGACCCCGGCGATGTTCACGATCGAGGCGGCCAGCGACCCGCCCGTGAGGGATTCGACGGTGGCGAGCGTCTCGTGCCGCTCGGACAACCGGTGCACCACCGCGGCCGCCGCGCTGCCCACCTCGGCACCGTCCACCTCGGCACCACTCACCCCAGCGCTGTTCACCGCCACCCCGCCCTCACCCCTCGCCGCATCCCCCAGTCCTTCCCCACCCACCGATCCCCAACCCCAACCCCATCGCGTCGATCATGAAGTTATTGCCACGACACACCGCCTCGGATGGCAACAACTTCATGGTCAACGGGGGTGGGGTGGGTTACCGGGGGCGGCGCAGGCGGAGGGCCTGGGCTATGTAGTCGAAGCCGGTGGCCACCGTGACCAGGACGGCGGCGGCCATGATCCACGGCCCGACGGCGGCGAGCGCGGCCGGCATCGGCCACAGGTACCAGGCGATGGCCAGGATCTGGAGCGCCGTCTTGACCTTGCCGCCTCGGCTGGCGGCGATCACACCGTGCCGGATCACCCAGAACCGCAACCCGGTGATGCCCAGCTCGCGGACGAGGATCAGCGCGGTCACCCACCAGGGCAGCTGGTCGTACCAGGAGAGCAGCACCAGCGCCGCACCGGTGAGCGCCTTGTCGGCGATCGGGTCGGCCACCTTGCCGACCGAGGTGACCAGCCCGAAGCGGCGGGCGATCCAGCCGTCCACGAGGTCGGTCGCCGAGGCCACGGCGAAGATCAGGCAGGCCGCCATCCGCCACCCGGCGTGGGTCATCCCGGACATGATCACCGAGGCGGCGAAGACCGGCACCAGCACCAGCCGCAGGGCGGTCAGCGCGTTGGCGGCGTTGACGACGGGGACCACGGCCACCACCCGGCCGGGCGTCGACTCCGTCGCCCCGGTCACCGCCGCACCCCGCTCGGGTCGCCGTGGCGTTCCCGGTACCGCACCACGTGGCTCCCCCGCTCCGCTCGGGCCCGCCGTCACCGTGCCGCGCCGGGCGCCGCCGAGATCATCTCATCCGGCACGGCGAGCAGGTCCACCCCTTCGGTGCCGGTCACCGTTGCGCGCACCAGGTCACCCGGGCGCAGCGCGGAAAGGTCGACCCCACCCTCGGCCGGGGCGACCAGGGTGGTGGAGCCGTCCACCTCCGGCGCCTGGTGCGCCGCCCGGCCCTCCACCACGCCGTCCTCGATCGTGTCGACCAGCACCTCGACCGTCGAGCCGAGGCGGTCCTCGGCCCGCTGCGAGCAGAGCTCGTCGGCGAGCGCGCTGAGCCGGTCGTACCGTCGCTTGATCGTGGCGGCGGAGACCTTGCCGGGCAGGCCGGCGGCCTCGGTGCCGTCCTCGTCGCTGTAGTCGAACATGCCGATCGCGTCCAGCCGGGCCTCGGTCAGGAACCGGACCAGCTCGTCGACGTCGGCGCGGGTCTCGCCGGGGAAACCGACGATGAAGTTGCTCCGGGCGCCCGCGTCCGGGGCCAGCGCACGGGCACCGGCCAACAGCTCCAGGAACCGGTCGGTGGAGCCGAAACGCCGCATCCGGCGCAGCACCGGCTCGCTGGAGTGCTGGAACGACAGGTCGAAGTACGGTGCCACGCCCGGGGTCGTGGCGATCGCCTCGACCAGCCCCGGCCGGGTCTCGGCCGGCTGGAGGTAGCTCGCCCGCACCCGGACGATGCCGGTCACCGCGGCGAGCTGCGGCAGCAGCTTCTCCAGGGCGCGCGGGTCACCCAGGTCCTTGCCGTACGAGGTGGAGTTCTCGCTGACCAGCACCAGCTCCCGCACCCCGGACTTGGCCAGCCACTCCGCCTCGGCGAGCAGCTCGTCCGGGGTACGCGAGACGAACGCCCCCCGGAAGGCCGGGATGGCGCAGAACGCGCAGCGGCGGTCGCAGCCGCTGGCCAACTTCAGCGAGGCCACCGGGCCGGTGTCGAGCCGTCGGCGCAGCACCTGGCGCAGGTGCGCCGGCGTGTGCTCGTCGGTGTCGGTGGGAGTGCGGGTCACGGTGCCGTGGCCGGGCAGCGACACCCCGCTGTCGCGGCGGCGCACCGGAGTCAGCGGCAGCAGCTCCCGCCGGTCGCGCGGGGTGTGCGCGCTGATCTGCTCGCCGGCGACGACGGCGTTGAGCCGGGCGGCGATGTCCGGGTAGTCGTCGAAGCTCAGCACCGCCTGCGCCTCGGGGAGGCTGTCGGCAAGCTCCTTGCCGTACCGCTCGGCCATGCAGCCCGCGGCGACCACCTTGGCGCCCGTCCCGGCGGCGGCGAGCAGGGTCTGGATGGAGTCCTGCTTGGCCTTCTCCACGAAACCGCAGGTGTTGACGACCACCACGTCGGCGCCCTCGCCGTCGGTGCTCACCTGCCAGCCGTCGGCGTGCAGGCGGGCGGCCAGCTCCTCCGAGTCGACCTCGTTGCGGGCACAGCCCAGGGTCAGCAGGGCGACACGACGGCCCTCGGCGTGGTCAGCGGGCGAAGGAGAGGTGGCAGACACCATCCGAGGGTACCGGGCCGGCCCGGTGAGCCCACGCACGCGGGCTGCGGAGACGGTCGACACAATGTCGGCCGGCAGCCGTCCGGGCCCGGTCAGCGGGCCGGGGCGGCCACCCGGGTCAGCGCGTCGAGCAGGAACACCTCGGTGCCGGCCAGGCCGGTGCAGCAGAAGACCGAGACCTGGTCCGCGCTGGTCCGGCCGGGGACCGCGCCGGCCAGGACGCCGCCCAGGTCGCGCAACCGCCCGAGGTACGGGGGCGTGGCGGCGAGCATCGGCGGCTGGTAGTCGACCGCCTGGACCGGTGAGTCGGTGACCAGCAGATCGGCGGTGTCCAGCAGGTCGGTCCCGAACTCGCTGCGGTCGCGTTGCTTGAAGCCGACCGCGTTGACGTGGGTGCCGGGGCTGAGGTCGGCGGCGCGCAGCACCGGGGTCGGGCTGGTGGTCGCCAGCACCACCAGGTCCCGCCCGGCGACGGCCGAGCCCGGGTCGGCCACCGCGCGGGCCGGCACGCCCAGTTCGGCACGGACCCGGCTGGCGAAGGTCTCCCGGCGAGCGGCGGACCGGCTGTGCACCACCACCTCGCGTAGCGGGCGGACCGCGGCGGCGGCCCATACCTGGGTCCACGCCTGCCGGCCGGAGCCGATCACACCGAGGGTGGCGGCGTCGGACCGGGCCAGCGCGTCGACAGCGACACCACCCAACCCGCCGGTACGACGGGAGCCCAGCTCCTCGCCGACAGCCACCGCCCGGACCGCCCCGGTCCGGGCGTCGTGCAGCACCACCAACTGCTCGCCCTGCGGGTGACCGAAGGTGTCGTACGAGCGGAAGCCGTACCACTCGCCGACCAGGTGCCCGGCGGTGAGCACCATCCGCCCGCCGTTGAGCGGTGCGGCGGCCCGGGGCGGTGCGATCAGGCGTCCCTCGTACGCGGCCAGGAGCGCGGCGCGCATGGCGTCGACCGTGGTGGCGGCGTCCAGCGTGGCGGCGACCTCGGGGTCGGCGTAGAGCAGGGTCATGCTGGCGATAGTGCATGTTGAAGTCAGGTAGAGGTCAACGGAGCGTGGCGGTGGTCACCGCCACGGCGCCGGGGGCGGTGCTAGCGTCGGACCCGGTGGCCGGATGCTCGTGGTCACTCCGGACGAGTGGTGGGCGTACCCGGTCAGGCCAAGACGCCCCGCGTGACGTGCAGACTCGACTCGTCCCGGCGCGGCAGCCCCGGGCGCTCCCGGTGAGGTGAACGATGGCCTGGCTCGTGCTGGTGATCTCAGGACTGCTGGAGACGGCCTGGGCGATCGCCCTGGACCGCAGCGCCGGTTTCAGCCGGCTGATCCCGTCCGTGGTGTTCGTGGTGACCCTGCTGCTGAGCATGGCCGGGCTGTCGTACGCGCTGCGGGACATTCCCGTCGGCACCGGCTACGCCGTCTGGGTCGGCATCGGCGCGGTCGGCACCGCACTGGTCGGGATGCTGACGCTCGGCGAGTCGGCGAGCCTGCCCCGGATCCTCTGCCTGCTGCTGGTGGTCGCGGGCGTGATCGGGTTGAAAATCTTCCACTGAGGTGTCCCGGCGACAGGCGTGACCGGCCCCACCAGTGGGTAGTGATCGATCTGTCACGACAGGCTCTCAACCGGAGGAAGACATGGCCGACATGCCGAGCACCGCCCGTCCCCGCAGCAACGCCGCCCGCATCGTCACCATCGTGGGTTTCGTCTTCGCGGTCCTGGCCCTGCTGCTCAACCCGATCATCTTCGGCGTACTCGGCGTCATCGCGGGCGTCGTCGGCGCCGTGCTGGGCGACAAGCCGCTGGGCTGGTACGCCGCCGTGGCGAGCGTCGTCGCCGCGATCATCAGCCTGGTGATCATCGGCGCGTTGATCAACAACTGACCTCTTCCCCGTCACGGGCCCGCCGGCTACCGGCGGGCCCGTCGTGCGTCCGGGGTCGGCTGTCGGTCAGTCCACGTCGCCGCGCAGGCCGCCCAGGACCTCGTCCAACTCGTCCGGCTTGACCAGCACGTCGCGCGCCTTCGACCCCTCGGACGGCCCGACCACCCCCCGGGTCTCCATCAGGTCCATCAGGCGGCCCGCCTTGGCGAAACCGACCCGCAACTTGCGCTGGAGCATCGAGGTCGAGCCGAACTGCGAGGTGACCACCAGCTCCACCGCCTGCACCAACAGGTCGAGGTCGTCGCCGATGTCCTCGTCGATCTTCTTCTTGCTCTCCTGCGCCGGGGCCAGCACGTCCGGCCGGAACTCCGGCTCCCGCTGGTCCTTGCAGAACTTCACCACGTCGGCGATCTCGCGCTCGGTGACCCAGGCGCCCTGGATGCGGACCGGCTTGGAGGCGCCCATCGGCAGGAAGAGCCCGTCACCACGACCGAGCAGCTTCTCCGCGCCCGGCTGGTCGAGGATGACCCGGGAATCCGCCAGGGAGGAGGTGGCGAACGCCAGTCGGGACGGCACGTTCGCCTTGATCAGACCGGTCACCACGTCCACCGAGGGGCGCTGGGTGGCCAGCACCAGGTGGATGCCGGCGGCCCGGGCCAGCTGGGTGATCCGGACGACCGAGTCCTCCACGTCGCGCGGCGCGACCATCATCAAATCGGCCAGCTCGTCCACGATCACCAACAGGTACGGGTACGGCCGCATCTCCCGCTCGCTGCCCGGCGGGGCCTTGATCTCGCCGTTGCGGACCTTGCGGTTGAAGTCGTCGATGTGCCGGACCCCGTTGGCGGCGAGGTCGTCGTAGCGCATGTCCATCTCGCGGACCACCCAGTCCAGCGAGTCGGCCGCCTTCTTGGCGTTGGTCACGATCGGGGTGACCAGGTGCGGGATGCCCTCGTAGCCGGTCATCTCGACCCGCTTCGGGTCGATCAGCAGCAGCCGGACCTCGTCCGGCGTGGCCCGCGTGAGGATGGAGACCAGCAGGGTGTTGAGGCAGCTCGACTTGCCCGCGCCGGTCGCGCCGGCGATCAGGATGTGCGGCATCTTGGCGAGGTTGGCCACCACGTAGCCGCCCTCGATGTCCTTACCGAGCGCCACCACCATCGGGTGGTGATCGCTGGTCGCCGCCCGCGAGCGCAGCACGTCACCGAGGGCGACGTTCTCCGGGTCGGTGTTCGGGATCTCCACACCGACGGCGCTCTTGCCCGGGATCGGGCTGAGGATCCGGACGTCCGGCGACTTCACCGCGTACGCGATGTTGCGGGACAGCTGGGTGATCCGCTCGACCTTGACGCCGTGGCCCAACTCCACCTCGTAACGGGTGACGGTCGGACCACGGGTGAAGCCGGTGACCGCGGCGTCCACATCGAACTGGTCGAACACGCCGGTCAGCGCGGCGATCACCTCGTCGTTGGCCTTGCTGCGGGTCTTCGCGGCGGCCCCGGCGCTGAGCATGTTGGCCGGCGGCAGGGTGTAGTCCCCGGCCAGCCCGGTCAACGCGAGCTGCTCGGCCCGGGTCGGCGCCGGCGAGTGCTCCGGCGGCTCGACCGGCGGCTTGCGGCTCGCCGGCACCTTCGCCGGAGCCTTGCGCGGCAGCACCATGGTCTCCTGGAGGTCAGCGCCGTCCAGGTCCTCGAAGTCGTCCGGGTCCAGTGGTGGGGGCATCCGCTTGGCCGGTCGCTTGCGGGCCGGCTTCGCGACCGGCTCGTCGACCTCCTCGTCGGTCTCCGGTGCGCCCACCAGCCCGCCGGCGAGCAGACCCAGCCGCTCGGGAATCTTGTTGATCGGCGTCGCGGTCACCACGAGCAGGCCGAAGAGCAGCAACAGGACGAGCAGCGGCACCGCCACCCAGGCGGTCACCGCCCGCTCCAACAGCCCACCGACGCCCGCGCCGATCAGGCCGCCGGCGAAGTCACGTTCCACAGTGTCCACCGGGTCCTGGCCGATCTGGAGCAACGCCGCCGTCGACACCAGCAGCGAACCCCAACCGATCAACCCGCGGCCGCGGTGCTCCGGGTCCGCCGGCTGACGCATCAGCCGCCACGCGCCGATCATCAACAGCACCGGTACGACCACCGAGATCGCGCCCAGGAACAGCCGGATCGTGTCGGCCAGTCGCGCGCCCACCGGCCCCGCTCCGGACAGCCAGAGCGCCACGGCGGAGAGCAGGGCGAGCCCGAACATGAGCAGCCCGGCGCCGTCCCGGCGGTGCTCCGGGTCGAGGTCACGGGCCGAGGCGGCCTGCCGCCCGGCGGCGCGCACGGCCCAGCCCATCCCGTGGGCCAGCCCCATCCACAGTGCACCGATCGCGCGGCCGACGTAGACCGCGGGGCCGGGTCGGGGCGGCGTGGTGCGCCGTCGGACCGGTGCCCGGGTCTTCTTCGCCGGTTGACGGGCACGACTGTTGGTGCCACCGCGCGGCGACGCGCCGCGCCGCCGGCTCGCCTGAGAGGTACGGCCCGCCATAGAGTCACGGTAACGGTGGGGCCGGGCAGATCCCCGCTTTTCCGGGTCGTGTCCGCGCGTCGTAACACGAACCCCACCGCCGGTCGTGATATCCGCCTCAGAAGGGATGCCCCATGGCGTCGCCGGAACTCGCGGGCGATCCGGACGATCCGCTGGCCGGCCACCCTGGCGCACTGCGTCCGCTGACCGGTGACCTGGTCTCCGCGGTGCTCGCTGCCCGTGGCCGGTCCGTCGGCCCGACACCCGACGGCGACCTGGTGGGCCTCTTCGACGACAACATAATCTGGTTCCTCCGCGTCGGCGGTGACGGGGAGCTGCTCCAGATCCGCACCATGGTCGATCCGACCTTCGGCATCGAACGGGTTCCCGACCTGTACGCGTTCTGCAACTCCTGGAACCACGACCGGCTCTGGCCGAAGGCGTTCGTGCACGTCGACGACGACGGTCGAGCCCGGGTGTACGGCGAGGTGATCACCGACCTGGAACGCGGGGTGACCCCCCACCAGCTCGACCAACTGCTCGACTGTGGCATCTCCACCGGCTGCCAGCTGGCCGTGGCGGTCCGTCGACTGCCCGGCGCGGTGCCGTCGTGACCGGCCGGGACGAGTCCACCGGCAACCGCACCGGCACGCCACCCACCGGTCCCGGTGACCGCCTCGCCCGGGGCCGCGTACCGGCGTTGGAGGCCGCGCTCGCCGACGCCCGGGACCTCCCCGACGGTTCGGCCCGGCAGGTGGCCCTGGAACGGCTCGCCGAACGCGCCGACGGGGCCGGCGACGTCCGGTCCGGGATGGACGCCCGGTTCGCGCTGATCGAGGCGTACCTGCTGCACGGGGAGCGGTGGCGGCTGGTCGAGCCGGTCCGGCGCTGCCGGGCGGCCGCCGACCACCGGCCCGACCTCCTCACCGACGCGGAGAACGGGCTGCTGCTGCGCTACCAGCGGTACGCGGTGGAGGCGCTGCTCGGGACCCCCAGGGTCGGGCTGGACCAGACCCGGTCCCTGCTGCACGACCTGGCCCACCGCGTCGGGGCGGACGGCCCGGACACACCGACCGTCGCGGAGCTGCACTGCCGGATCGCCGATCACCTGGGCGACGAGCCCACCGCCCGGCACTGGTACGAGCGGTGGTCCGGGAAACGGCCCGGCCCGGCCGGCGGCTGCCCGGGCTGCGCCTCGGCCCGGCGTGCCGAGCTGCTGGCCGGTTGGGGCGAGTGGCGCGCCGCGCTCACCGAACTCGACGCATCCGACGGCGATCCACGGTCCTGCACCGACCAGCCCGAGCGGGACCTGGTCGCCGGTCTGCTGCCGGCGCTGCGTACCGGCGAGCCGGCGCGGGCGGCGGCGGCACACGTGCGGGCCTACCGCCGGCACCGGCACGAGCGGGCGGCATTCGGGCACCTCGCCGCGCACCTGCGGTTCTGCGCGCTGGGCGGGCACCTGGAACGCGGCCTGGCCATTCTGGCCGAGCAGCTGCCCCGGTTGGACCGGCCGACCGACGATCTGGCCGCCATGGAGTTCGCCGCCGCCGGAGCCCTGGTCTGTGCGCTGGCCGTGGAGGCAGGGCTCGGCGGGCGGACGATGCCCCGCCCGGCGTACGGCGAGCGGACCGCCACCGAGCTGGACGTGGCTTCGCTCGGGGCGCTGCTGCTCGGGGTGGCCAGCGAGTTGGCCGGCAGCTTCGACGCGCGCAACGGGACCGGGCACCACTCCGGACGGATGGCCGCCTGGTTGGCTGAGCACCCCCTCGCGGCGCTGGTTCCGCTGCCCACCGACGACGACGGTGCCGGGCACGACGATCCCGACACCGACCGCCGCGACGTCGAGGCCGAGCTGGGTGAACGCGAGGTGTCCGCGCTCTCCCTCACCATGATCACCGCCGTCCTGGACGGGCGCGGCGACCGGTACGTGCTGGACGAGGGCGGGACGGTGGTCGGCCACTTTGACGGTGCGGTGATCCAGTTCCGGCGGGCCGGTGAGCGCGGTGAGGTGCTGCACGCCCGGGCCATGGCCAACCGTCGGCTGCCGGCGGCCCGCCGCGCCGAGGCGTACGCCTTCTGCAACGCGTGGAACCACGACCGGCTGCTGCCCAAGGCGTACGCGCACGACCTCGGCGACGAGTTGGTGCTTGCCGGCGACGTGGCCACCGACCTGGCGCACGGGGTCGCCCCGGCGCAGCTGCGGGTCCTCATGGACGCCGCCATCGCCACCGGCGTCGCGTACGCCGAGGCGGTCGCCGCGCTGCCCTGACCGCCCCGAACACGGCGAACGCCGGCCCACCCCGTTCGGGTGGACCGGCGTCAGCGGACGTCGCTCAGACCTCGACGACGGTGGGCACGATCATCGGCCGACGACGGTACTTGTCGTTGACCCACCGCCCCACGGTCCGCCGGACGATCTGCTGCAACTGGTGCGGGTCGGTGATCCCGTCGGCCGCGGCCCGGTTGAGCGCCTCGGTGACCAGCGGCACCACCGGGTTGAACGCCTCCGGGTCCTCGGAGAAGCCCTTCGCGGAGAGCGTCGGGCCGGCGACCACCTTGCCGGTGACCGAGTCGACCACGACGGTGGTGGCGATGAAACCGCCGTCACCGAGGATCCGCCGCTCGGTGAGCAACGACTCGCTGACGTCACCGACGGCGAGGCCGTCCACGTAGACGTACCGGCTCTTCACGTGCCCGACCAGGCTGGCCCGACCCTCGACCAGGTCGACCACGTCGCCGTCCTCGCAGAGCACCACCCGGTCGGCCGCGACCCCGGACTCGATGCCGAGCCGGGCGTGGGCGCGCAGGTGACGCCACTCGCCGTGCACGGGCATCAGGTTGCTGGGGCGGACCACGTTGAGCAGGTAGAGCAGCTCCCCGGCGGGGGCGTGCCCGGAGACGTGCACCTTGGCCACGTCCTTGTGCACGACCACCGCGCCGGCCCGGGCCAGCCGGTTGATCACCCGGTAGACCGAGGTCTCGTTGCCGGGCACCAGTGACGAGGCCAGCACGACCGTGTCGCCGGGGGCGATGGTGATGTGCCGGTGGTCGCCGCTGGCCATCCGGCCCAGCGCGCTCATCGGCTCACCCTGCGAACCGGTGGACATCAACACGATCTGCTCCGGCGGCAGCGTGGTCGCCTCCTCGATCCCGATGACCAGGCCGGCCGGGATGTTGAGCAGGCCGAGGTCCCGGGCGATGCCCATGTTGCGGACCATGGACCGGCCGATCAGCGCGACCTTGCGGCCGTGCTCGGCGGCGGAGTCGAAGACCTGCTGCACGCGGTGCACGTGCGAGGCGAACGAGGCCACGATGATCCGGCCCTTGGCCTTCGCGAAGATCGAGTCGAGCACCGGCCCGATCTCCCGCTCCGGGGTGACGAAGCCGGGGATCTCCGCGTTGGTGGAGTCGGACAGCAGCAGGTCGACGCCTTCGGCGCCGAGCCGGGCGAAGCCGGCCAGGTCGGTGATCCGACCGTCCAGGGGGAGCTGGTCCATCTTGAAGTCGCCGGTGTGCAGCACCAGACCGGCGGGGGTGCGGATGGCCACCGCGAGAGCGTCCGGGATCGAGTGGTTGACAGCGAAGAACTCACACTCGAACGGGCCGAGCCGCTCGCGGCCACCCTCCCGCACGGTCAGCGTGTACGGCTGGATCCGCCGCTCGGCCAACTTCGCCTCGACCAGGGCGAGGGTGAACTGGGAGCCGACCAGCGGGATGTCGGGCTTGTGGGCGAGCAGGTACGGCACTGCGCCGATGTGGTCCTCGTGGCCGTGCGTCAGCACGATCGCCTGGACGTCGGCGAGCCGGTCCAGGATCGGGCCGAAGTCGGGCAGGATCAGATCCACACCCGGCTGCTCGACGTCGGGGAACAGCACCCCGCAGTCGACGATCAGCA
The DNA here is from genome assembly GCF_000718515.1 of Micromonospora parva. Taxonomy (GTDB): domain Bacteria; phylum Actinomycetota; class Actinomycetes; order Mycobacteriales; family Micromonosporaceae; genus Micromonospora; species Micromonospora parva. The sequence continues at coordinate 71,646 of NZ_JNZS01000025.1, forward strand.
ACTTGCCGTCGTACTCGAAGACGGTCATGTTCCGACCGATGGCGCCGAGCCCGCCGAGCGGAATGATCCGCAGGCCGCCTTCCGGCAACGGCGGGGGTAGTTCCGCCCCGATGTGCGCCTCGGTCACGCGTCCACCTCGTTCTGCGACGCCGTCACTCGACGTCCATCGTTTCGTTCGTTCATTCGGGCAGCTCCAGGCCCGCTGCCGCGAAGTCCGCGCGCAGCTGGGCGATCTCGTCGTCGGTGGCATCCACGAGCGGGGGTCGCACCGGGCCGGCCGGCAGGCCCAGCGACGCCAGGCCCGCCTTCACCAGGATCGTGCCCTGGGTACGGAAGATGCCGGTGAACAGCGGCAGCAGCCGCCGGTGCAGGGACAGCGCGGTCGGCATGTCCCCCGCGTCGTACGCCTCGATCATCTGTGCGGTCAGCGCCCCGGTGAAGTGCGTCGAGGTGCCGACCACGCCCACGCTGCCGACGGCCAGCGCCGGCAGGGTGAGCGCGTCCTCGCCGCTGTAGAAGGCGAGGGTGGTGCGGCTGGTGACCCAGCTGGTCGCGGTCAGGTCGCCCTTGGCGTCCTTGACCGCGACGATCCGGCCGTGTTCGGCGAGCCGGACCAGCGTCTCGGTGTCGATCGGCACGCCGGAGCGGTGCGGAATGTCGTACAGCATCACCGGCAGGCCGGTGGCGTCGGCCACCGCGGTGAAGTGGCGCAGCAACCCGCTCTGCGGCGGCTTGTTGTAGTACGGGGTGACCACCAGCAGGCCGTGCGCACCCGCCTTCTCGGCGGCGGCGGCCAGCTCGATGGTGTGCCGGGTGTCGTTGGTGCCGACGCCCGCGACCACCTTGGCGCGGTCACCGACGGCCTCCACCACGGCCCGGATCAGGTGTTCCTTCTCCGCGTCGGTGGTCGTCGGCGACTCACCGGTGGTGCCGTTGACCACCAGCGCGTCGTTGCCCTGCTCGTCGACCAGGTGGCTCGCCAGCCGGGCGGCGCCGTCGAGATCGAGGGAACCGTCGGGGGTGAACGGGGTCACCATGGCTGTCAGCAGCCGGCCGAAAGGGCGGGACGCCGGTCGGGCCGCGGCGTCGAGGTGGTCGTGCGTCATACCCTCCAACCTAGCGGACGACCAGCCGGGCCCTGCCGGGGAAGGGCTCAGGACGCCTCGTGCGGGCTGGCCGCCACCTCGGTGCCGTCCGGCAGCGTGGAGATCACGAAGTCGGCGAACACGTTCGGGGCGACACCCTGCAGCTGGCGCAGGCACTCCACGGCCAGCTCACGGATCTCCACATCGGCGTGCTCGGTGGCCCGCATCGCGACGAAGTGCCGCCAGGCCCGGTAGTTGCCGGAGACCACGATCCGGGTCTCGGTGGCGTTGGGCAGCACCGCCCGGGCCGCCTGCCGTGCCTGCTTACGGCGCAGCGTCGGGTTCGGCTCGTCGGAGAAGCGCTGCTCGAGGCCCTCCAGCAACTCGGTGTACGCCCGAACGCTCGCCTCGGCCGCCTCCACGAACTTCTTGTGCAGCTCGGGGTCGTCGGCGATGACCGCCGGCTCGACCATGGCCGCGTCCCGCTCCGGGACGTACCGCTGGGACAGCTGGGAGTACGAGAAGTGCCGGTGCCGGATCAGCTCGTGGGTGAAGGAGCGGGACACCCCGGTGAAGTAGAAGGTGACCGACCCGTGCTCTAGCACGCTGAGGTGACCCACCTCGAGGATGTGCGCCAGGTAGCCGGCGTTGGTGGCGGTCGCCGGGTTCGGCTTCTTCCACGACTGGTAGCAGGCCCGACCGGCGAACTCCGCGAGTGCCTGGCCACCCTCCGCGTCGGTCGACCACGGCACGTCGTCCGGGGCCGCGAATTGGGTCCACGCGATCAACTTGACCTGGGGCTGCACCATGTCCGGCATTCCTGGGACTGTAGTGGTGCGGTGCCGGTCGGCCCAACTCAGGCGCGCCCCGTGCAATGTCGATCACTCAGGCAGTGGTGGCGCCGCCGCCGAAGCCCGGGCCGGGATCCAGGGGGCCGGTCCGGCGTCCGGCGTCCGGCGTCCGGCGTCCGGCGTCCGGCGTCATCGTTGCTGGGCCCGGGATCGGGGCGGGCAGTTCCATCGGCGTCCTTTGGAGCTGAATCGTTTGCGACATCAGCGCGGTGGATCGGGCTCTCTCGACCAGGCACGTCTCTCTACCGATGACGGGCTCCCAACCTGACGAGCGCGCCCGAGCGGCCCGAACGGCCCGAGCGGCCCGAACGGCCCGAGCGGCCCGAACAACCCGAACGACCCGAACGACCCGAACGACCCGGCAGCCGCTCCACCCACAAGATCATGCAACATCCTGGATGTAGTGGCATCCCCCGCGCCTGACACCACTACATCCAGGATCGAGCACGATCCCGGGGCGAAATGCGTCGGCCGCGGTGCGCCGCGAGCGCGGTTGCCGGCTGCCTACTGGTGATCGACTCGCGTTTCTGTAAGTCGGGGTGTCCGGGTCGGGTGGATGGCCCCGTTTTCTGAATGCCGAGTCGATCAAGTGGCGGCCGGCGGAGGAGTCCCGTGATGTCGTAAACGGATCAGCTCCAAAGGACGCCGAACAACGCATGCCAGCCCTACATCTACGCGCTGGAGCATCGGGGCACCAGCGCGCCGGACGGAACGGAGACGACGGAGGGTGTGCGGATGAGTGACGAGGAACCCCGGGACAGCGCGTCGGGCGATGGCGCACCTCGGCGCACCAGCGCGTCGGGCGACGGCGGGGTCAGACGTAGAGCGAGGTGAACGGCGCCCAGGGCAGGTTGCGGAGCACCGAAAAGGCCAGCCATGCGGCCAGGAAGCCGCCGATGACCCTCGAGCTGATCCGCAGCTCGGGCATTCGCCACCCGAACGCCTGACTTCCTGCCCAGGCCACGAAGAGGTACGCCAGGAACGGCAGCGCGAAAATGAACACGAAGTGGTGTCGGGCGGCGGCCGGAAGGTCCCCGTGCAGCACGTACCAGAGGGCGCGGGTGCCACCACAGCCCGGGCAGTCCAACCCGGTGGTCAACTTGAGCAGACAGGTGGGCGCGGCATCCGGGTCGGCGTGCGTCGGATTGCTGAGCAGCGCGTAGCTCATACCGACGGCGACGCAGCCGACCGCGGCCAGCGGCACCGCCCAGCGCGGGGAGCGTTCGTAGAGCCGCAGCACGAACCGGGTGAGCCGGTCCGGCTCGGGTGCCGGGTAACCGCCCAGCGGGGTCGCCGGCCAACCCTCCGAACCGTCGGCCAGGGCGGCCTGGTGCACCGCCCCGGGGGCGGGCTGCGGCTTGTCGACCGGTCCGGGAACGCTCGTCACGCGCTCACGGTACACCGGACACGCCGGCCAACGCGGCGGTGAGCGGACCGGCCAGGTCGCCGGCCGCGGGCGGTGCCACCGCGTCCAGGCCGAGCCAGCCGGCCAGCCGGTACAGCTCGGCGGCGAGCGCCACCGCCGTCTCCCCCGGGTCGGCGCCGGGCTCGAGCCAGGCGGCCGGGACCAGCAGCACCTTGGCCTTGCGGTCGGCCTTGAGGTCGACCCGGGCGGTGAACCGGTCGCCCTGCAGGAACGGCAGCACGTAGTAGCCGTAGACCCGCTGTGGCGCCGGGACGTAGATCTCGATCCGGTAGCTGAAGTCGAACAGCCGCTCGGTGCGGGCACGTTCCCAGATCAACGGATCGAAGGGGCTGACCAGTGTGTTGCCGCGCACCCAGCGCGGCAGCCGGGCGGACGCGTGCAGCCACGCCGGCTGTCGCCAGCCCGCCACGGTGACCGGCACCAGCTCACCGGCCTCGGCCAGCTCCGCGACGGCCTGCCGGGCGCCGGCCAACGGCAACCGGAAGTAGTCGCGCAACTCCGGCTCGGCGGCCACCCCAAGCGACCGCGCGGCGAGGGCCACCAGCGTGCGGTACGCCTCGGCGTCGCTCGGAGTGGGCGCGGCCAGCGCCGCCGCCGGCAGCACCCGCTCGGGCAGGTCGTAGCGGCGGGCGAACGAGGTGCTGCGCTCGGCGGCGGCCACCTCCCCGGCCCAGAACAGGAACTCCAGGGCCCGCTTGACGGCCGACCAGTTCCACCCCCAGTTGCCGGTCTCCCGGGGGGCGTCGTGCTCGATCTCGGCGGCGGTCAGCGGCCCCCGGGCGGCCACCTCGTCGCGGACCCAGGCGACCAGCTCCGGCTGCTCCTGCGCGATCCGCCGCATGCCGCCCCAGGATTCGCTGCGCGCGCGGGCCATCCGCCAGCGCAGCAACGGGTGCAGCTCGACCGGGACCAACGACGCCTCGTGGCCCCAGTACTCGAACAGCTCCCGCGGGCGCCGGTAGGCGGCCTGGTCGAGCAGTGTGGTCGGGTACGGCCCGAGTCGGCTGTAGAGCGGCAGGTAGTGCGCGCGTTGCAGCACGTTGACCGAGTCCATCTGGATCAGCCCGACCCGGCTCAGCACCCGACGCAGGTGCCGGCGAGTGGGCACACCCGTCGGCGCCGGGTCGGCGAAGCCCTGTGCGGCGAGCGCCACGCGGCGGGCCTGGGCGAGCGAGAGTGATTCCGGTGTGGTCATCGTCGGCGACCTTAATTCATCGGTACGACGCCGGTGCGGGAAGCTGGACGTGACGACCAACGAGGCATAGAACGGTGCAATGCTGACCATCCGTCGGGAGGAGCCGGACGACGCCGAGGCGGTCGCCCGGGTGCACGTGCACGGCTGGCAGGCGGGCTATGCCGGCTTCATGCCGGACGAGGTGCTCGGGCGGCTCAACGTGGTGGCCTGGGCGCAGCGTCGCCGCGACGTCGGCACCGCCGATCCGGAGCACCCGTTCACCACACTGCTCGGCGAGGTGGACGGGTTGGTGGTGGGCTTCACCACCTTCGGGCCGTACCGCCGCAACCAGGACCGGGACGACCTGGACCAGACGGTCGGCGAGGTGGTGGCGCTCTACGTGGAGCCGGCCCGCTGGGGTGACGGGACCGCCGCCGCGCTGCTGGACGCGGCCCGGAGCGGGCTCACCGAGCGCGGCTGGGCGGGGTACCGGGCGTGGGTGCTGGCGGACAACCGGCGGGCCCGTCGGTTCTGCGAGCGCGCCGGCCTGTCACCGGACGGTGAGCGGTCGACCTATCAGGTGCCGCTGGCCGGCGGGGGCCCGCCGGTCGGGCTGGTCGAGCTGCGGTACGCCGGACGCCTCGACCGCTGACCCGTGCGGGGTCAGCCACCGGCGGATCGGCAGGAAGGCCAGCAGCGCCAGACTGATCCACACGTAGGCGTTGCTGCCCAGGAAGCCGTCCACCCCGGTGAAGTCCTTCTCCCAGAACCAGACGGTGCGGCTGATCAGCAGCGCGTACCCGATGGTCGCGGCGACGAGCAGGACCCGCCGTCGGCGGCCGGCCGGCGCGGCCATCGCGTTGTCCACCAGGAGGATCAACGCGGGCAGCAGCCAGACCAGGTGGTGCACCCAGGTGACCGGGCTGACCAGGCACATCACCGCACCGGTCAGCGCCAGGCCGGTCGCCTCGTCGCCGGCCGCGACGGCGGCCCGGGACCGCCAGGCCCAGAGCGCCAGGGTGCCGAGCACCAGCAGCAGCCACAGCAGCGTGCTCGGGTGTTCCGGGTCGAGCCGGGCGACCACCCCGCGCAGCGACTGGTTGGAGACGAAGGCCAGCTCACCCACCCGACCGGTGTTCCACAGCGCCTCGGTCCAGAACTCCCGGGACGCGTCCGGGAAGAGCGCGGCGGCCAGCAGCGACACCCCGGCCGCCGTGCCGCTGGCGGTGAGCGCGGCCCGCCACCGCCCGGTCACCAGCAGGTAGACGATGAACACGCCCGGGGTCAGTTTGATCGCTGTGGCGAGGCCGATGCCCACTCCGGTCCACCGGCTGCCCGCCGGCAGCAGCCGCAGCAGGTCCACCGCCACCAGGAAGAGCAGCAGCGTGTTGACCTGGCCGAAGTTGACAGTCTCCCGCATCGGCTCGAACGCGGCGGCCAGGCAGAGCGCCACGGCGAGGGCGAACCACCGGGTCCAGCCGGCGCGGCGGGCGATCGGGTCGACCAGCCACCAGATCAGCACCGTGGTGGTGGCCACGCTGGCGAGCACGCTCACCACGATCGCCGCCGTCCACGGCAGGTACGCCATCGGCAGCATGGCCAGTGCGGCGAACGGCGGATAGGTGAAGCCGTACTGGGTGCCCGGCTTGAGGTAGTCGTAGATCTCCCCGCCGTCGTGCACCCACCAGGTCAACGCACCGTAGTAGACCTTCAGGTCGAAGAACCCGTGCCGGACGGCAGCCACGGCCAGGAACCCGGTGACCGCCGCGGCGAGCACCACCACCCCGACGACCTGCGCGGTCGTCCTGTTGGCACCCTGCGCCACCGTCGTCTCCCCCGCCCTGCGTAGGCTTCCGTCCCATGGCTCTCGGGTACGTCCGCCCGGCGCGTCCCGAGGACGCCGGCGAGATCGCACGCATCCAACTCGCGACCTGGCGGGTCGCGTACCGCCGGATCCTGCCTCGGCATGTGCTCGACAACCTGGACGAGGCGTTCCTCGCCCGGCGGTGGAGCGCCGCGGTGCTGGAGCCGCCCTCGGGCAAGCACCGGGTGCTGGTCGCCGTCGAACAGGCCGAGCAATCGTATCTGGTGGGGTTCGCGGCCTCCGGCCCGGCCGACGGCGAGGCCCTGGCGCCGGGTGAGCCGGCCGAGGCGCTCGGCCCGGACGTGGCGGCGGTGACCGACCTGCTGGTGGAGCCGCGTTGGGGCCGGCGGGGGCACGGCAGTCGGCTGCTCGCCGCCGCCGTCGACCTGTGGCGGGAGGACGGCCTGAGCCGGGCGGTGGCCTGGGCGTTCGAGGGCGACGAGGCCACCCGGAAGTTCCTTACCAGCACCGGGTGGGAGCCCGACGGGGCGGCCCGCGCGCTCGACGTGGACGACATGCTGGTGCCTCAGGTGCGCCTGCACGTCGCCGTTCCGGCCGAGAAGGTCGAGTGACAGGTGTGGCGGACCCGGATCGGGGCCGCCACACCGAACCAGGTCAGCCCTTGTCCGAGCCGTCGTTGGCGTCGCGGACGAAGTAGCGCTGGAACACCACGAAGATGATCGCCACCGGGATGGTGGCCAGCAGCGCGGCGCCGAGCTTGAGCGGGTACTGGGTGCCCTTGCCGAGCGAGCCGCTGACCAGGTCGGCCAACCCGCGCGGCAGGGTGAACAGGTCCGGGTCCTGCACGGACACCAGGCTGTGCGGGAACTCGTTCCAGGAGCCCTGGAACGACAGGATGGTGAGGGTGATCAGGGCCGGCTTCGCCATCGGCAGCACCACCGACCAGAAGGTGCGGAAGATGCTCGCCCCGTCGATCCGGGCGGCCTCCTCGACACTGACCGGAATCGACTCGAAGAACTGTTTCATGATGAACACGCCGGCCGCGTCGGCCAGCAGTGGCACCACCAGACCGGCGTAGCTGTTGTAGATGCCGAGCTGGTTGAGCACCAGGAACTTCGGGATCAGCAGCACCACCCCGGGCACCGCCATCACCGCGATGACGGCGGCGAACAGTCCGCTGCGGCCGCGGAACCGCAGCCGGGCCAGCGCGTACCCGGCGAGCGAGTCGAAGAAGACCCGGCCGAGGGTGACCAGCACCGTCACCAGCAGCGAGTTGCCCAGCCACAGGGGGAAGTTGGTGCCGGCGAAGATCCGTTCGAAGCCGGCCAGGGTGAGCGGGTCCGGGAACGGCGACAGCGGGTTCGCCGCCGCGTCGGGCTCGGTCTTGAGCGCGTTGCCGATCTGGATGACGAACGGGTAGAGGAACACCAGCCCGAAGAAGACCAGCGTGGCGTACCCCAGAAAGCGGGTGGCCAGGGTGCGGGCCGCGCGGTGCTGACGCCGCGCGGGCACCGCCGCCGGGCGGTCGGTGAGCACGGCCATCTCAGGACCTTTCCGGTACGCGGCGACGCCGCCAGCCGCGGCGCGGCCGGTCGGTGTCCCGCTCGGCCAGTGCGCGGCGCTGGATCAGCGTGAGCACGATGATGATCAGGAACAGGACGAACGAGATCGCCGCCCCGGAGCCGTAGTCGAAGTCCCGGAAGGCGGTCCGGTACGACAGGTAGGCGGGGGTGAGCGTGGTCTTGGCCGGGTCGCCCTGGCTCATCACGTACACCTGGTCGAAGACCTGCCAGGAGCCGATCATCCCGAGGGTGAGCACGAGGAAGGTGGTGGGCCTGATCATCGGCAGGGTGACGTACCGGAAGCGCTGCCACCGGGACGCACCGTCGAGGGTGCTGGCCTCGTCGAGCGTGACCGGCACGTTCTGCAGCCCGGCCAGGAACATCAGCATGAACGTGCCGGAGGTGGTCCAGACGACCAACGTGATGATCGAGATCATCGCCACGCTCGGGCCGGCCAACCAGTCCCACCAGCTCAGCCCGAACGGCCCGCCGTCGGCCAGCGCCGCCGGCGGCGAGTCGACGCCGAACACGCCGAACAGCAGGTGCAGCACGCCCCGGGAATCGGCGAACCACTCGGGCCCGTCGATGCCGACGAAGCCGAGCAGGGCGTTCACCGCGCCGGAGTTGGCGAAGAGGAACAGGAACACCACGCTGATCGCGACCGAGCTGGTCACCGAGGGGAAGTAGAAGGCGCTGCGGAAGAAGCTCTTGCCCTTGAGCATCCGGTTGTTGACGACCAGGGCCAGGCCGAGCGCGAGCACCGTCTGCGCCGGCACCACGATCGCCACGTAGTAGATGTTGTTGCGGATGCTGGTCATGAAGTCGCGCCGGGCCAGCCCGTCCTCGGTGAACAACTGGGTGTAGTTGCGCGCGCCGACGAACGGGACGTCGCCGGTGAAGGGACTGCCCTGGCCGTTCCAGTCGGTCAGGCTGACCCAGAGCGCCATCAGGATGGGCAGCAGCAGGAACAGTCCGAGAATGACGATCACCGGGGCGACGAAGAGCCAGCCGGCGAGGTTCTCGTCGCGTCGGGTGCCGCCCCCGCGTCGGCGCGGGCTCGACCCGGTCGCGGTGGCCGTGGCGGTCAGTGTCTCGGTTGCCATCTTCCCTCCCTTCCTCTCTCCGGCCGACGTGCGGCGGGGGCCCCGGTGGTCGCCGGAGCCCCCGCCGTCACCTCAGCTGCCGCCGAGCGCAGCCTTGGCGTTCTTGTCGAAGTTCTGCAGGACGGTCTTGGGGTCACCGTTGGCCAGCCCCTGCAGACCGGTGTCGAGGTCCTTGAGGACGCTGTCCATCTTCGGGGCGTTCACCGGGCCCTGGGCGTACGCGGCACCGTCGACGAACACCTTGTCCGCCGGGAAGGCGGCGGTGTACCGGTCGCGCGCCGACTGGCGGGACGGCATGACACCGAACGCCTTCGCGAAGGTCATCTGCTGCTCGCTGCTGGTCATCGCCTCGACGAACTTGATCGCCTGATCCTTGTACTTGCTCTTCGCGGCGATGCCCCAGCACTGGGTGAAGGAGAGCGTGCCCTGCCCCTTGGGGCCGGCCGGCAGCGCCACCACCTTGTACTTCACGTTGGGGAAGTCGTTCTGCAGGGCACCCTTGATCCAGTTGCCCTCGATGGTCATCACGGCCTTGCCCTTGCCGAACGCCTCACCGGACCAGCCGGCGTCGAGCTGCTTGGGGTACTTGGCCAGCCCGGTGCTGAGCATGGTCTTGACGTACTGGAGGGCGGCGAGGTTCTCCGGGGTGTCAGCGGTGGGCTGCTTGCCGTCCTTGCTGACCAGCCAGCCGCCGTTCTGCACCATGAAGGCACCGATCCGGTCCCGGGTGTCGCCGAGGGCCAGCGGGACCTGCCCCTTGGCCTTGATCTTCTGGGCGGCGGCGGTGAGCTGCTCCCAGGTCGTCGGCACGTCGGCGTCGGTCAGCCCGGCCTTGGTCCACAGGTCCGTGTTGATCTGCAGGGCCAGCGTGGAGAAGTCCTTGGGCGCGCAGTAGAGCTTGCCGTCGTACGTGAAGGCGGTACGCAGGCTCTCGTAGAAGTCACCGGAGTTGCTGACCTTGTCGCCGTACGGCTCGAGGGCGCCGACGCTGGCGTAGTTGGCGAACTGGGCCGCGTCCACGTAGAAGACGTCCGGTGGGGTGCCGCCGGCGAGCGCCTGACCGAGTTGCTGGGTGAGGTCCTGGGCCGGGGTCACCGTCGCGGTGTTGCCGGAGCTGCTGGCCCACGTCGCGGCGGCGTCCTGCACGGCCTTGGTCTCGGCCTCGCCGGACGAGCCGATGAGGATCTGCAGGCTGGCCGGGCCGCTGGACTGGGCGGTGTCGCCGGAGGAGTCGTCGAAGCCGCTGCCGCAGGCCGCGGAGCCGAGGAGGGCGACGGCGGCGAGGCCCGCCACCGTTGCCCGGGTGATTGTTCGAGGTGCCATGGTTTCTCCTGGTGGGGGGGGTGTGGCTACGCGGTGTGCCGCAGTGCCAATGAGGGCTGGAGCAGCACGGGGCTGGGGGTCTCGTGGTCGCCGTCGAGGACCCCGGTGAGCAGGTCCACGCAGCGGGCGGCGGCCTCGCCGAGCGGCTGGCTGACGCTGGTCAGCCCGACCGCCGCGGCCACCGGTGTGTCGTCGAAGCCGATCACCGACACGGACGGGTCGACGCCGCGGATCGCCTGGAGGGCGCCGAGGGCGAGCGAGTCGCTGGCGCAGACCACCGCGCTCGGCGCCACGGCGACGAGCAGGTCACGCATCAGACGTTCGCCCTCGGCGATGCCGTCCTCGGTCTCCCGGTGCAGCCCGGTCGGGTCGACGCCGGCCGCGTGCAGCGTGTCGCGCCAGCCCGCCCGCCGGTCGTCGCCGACGCCGGAGCCGACCGGCCAGCCGATGAACGCGATCCGCCGGTGGCCGGCGTCCAGCAGCCGCCGGGTGGCCTGGGCGGTGCCGGCGGCGCCGTCCACATCCACCCAGGGGTGTGCGTCGAGCGCGTCCCACGGGCGGCCGAAGGTCACGAACGGCACGTCCCGGTCGGCGAGCCATTGGGTACGCGGGTCGCCGTACTTGGTGCCGACCAGCACGAACGCGTCCAACTCGTAGGTGCCGAGCAGGTCGCCGTAGGTGGCGATCTCCCGTTCGTCGTCGGTGGCGGTGTAGAGCAGCACCCGGTAGCCGGCCGCGTCGGCGGTCTCGGTGAGGCCGTGCAGGAAGCGGTCGAGCACGGAGCCGTTGATGCCGTCGCGGGTCGGCTCGATCCGGGCGGCGATCAGGCGGGACCGGCCGGTGCGCATCTGCCGGGCGGCCTGGTTGGCCCGGTAGCCGAGCGCGTTGATCGCGTCCTCGACCCGCTGACGGGTCTCCTGCCGCACGATGTGCGGGGCGTTGAGCACGTTGGACACCGTCTGCCGGCTGACTCGGGCGTGCCGGGCCACCGTCGCGATGGTCACCTTTTCGGCCACTTAATCCCTCTCGCCATCTTGAACGATCCAATTTGGATAAGGCAGGATTGGATCGTTCAAGTTTCTGGAATGTTTCGCACTTTGCACCGCCAGGGGCCGCGTTGTCAAGACGTCCGCCCCGCACCCCGAGGATCTGGAGCCACACCGTGATCGAACGCCAGCTGCAACCCCTCCTGCACGAGTTGGTCGGGGTGGTCTTCGCCCCCACCAGCGCGCTGGGGGACGCGACCGGGCAGATCCGCCCGACCGGCGTCCAGGGCGTCTTCCACGCCGATGCCCGGGTGCTCTCCCGCGCCGAGCTGCTTGTCGACGACCAGGAGCTCGAAGGGCTGACCCGGGGCGACGTCGGACCGCACGGCGCGCACTTCGTGAGCCTGGCCCGCTGGCTCGGTGACCCCACACCCGACCCCACCGTCCGGGTCGACCGGACCCGCCGGGCCACCCGCAACGGTCTCACCGAGGAGCTGCGCATCCGCTCCACCGCCACTGTTGGCGTACGGGCCACCGTCTCCGTCGACCTCGGCTGCGACCTCGCCCCCATCGAGGTCGTCAAGTCCGGTCGCGCCACCGACGCGCTGGCAGCCAGCACCGGCCAGCCCGGCACGCTCACCTGGACGGGCACCGGGATCACCGTCACCGTCACCGCGCCAGGCGCCGACGTGCTCGCCGACGGCGAGCGGGCCACCACTCCCCGGCTGGTCTGGCCGGTCGACCTGCCCCCCGGCGGCGAGACCGTGCTGCGCTGGCAGTTGGCCGTCGACGACCCGCGCGCCGTCGTCGTCGGCCCGGCCGGCGAGCCCGAATGGTCCCGACCCGAGGTGAGCGCCGACGACCGACGCCTCGTCCGGCTGCTCGACCGCAGCCTCGACGACCTGCGGGGCCTCCGGCTGGCCGAGACCGGCGCCCCGGGGGACGTGTTCCTCGGCGCCGGGGTGCCCTGGTTCCTCACCCTGTTCGGCCGGGACAGCCTCTGGGCCGCCCGGATGATGCTGCCGCTCGGCACCGACCTGGCCGCCGGCACCCTGCGCGTCCTCGCCCGCCGGCAGGGCACCCGGATCGACCCGACGACCGGCGAGGCCCCCGGCAAGATCCTGCACGAGCTGCGGCGCCACGAGTTCGCCCTGCCCGAGAACGGCCTGCACCTTCCACCGGCGTACTACGGCACCGTCGACGCCACCATGCTCTGGGTCAACCTGCTGCACGACGCGTGGCGGTGGGGAATGCCCGCCGAGCAGATCGAGCCCCTGCTGCCGCACCTGGAGGCGGCGCTGCGCTGGCTCGGCGAGCACGCCGACCCGGACGGTGACGGCCTGGTCGAGTACGTCGACACCACCGGTCGCGGGTTGTCGAACCAGGGGTGGAAGGACTCCGGAGACGCCGTCCGATTCCACGACGGAACCCTGGCCACCGCGCCGATCGTGCTTGCCGAGGTGCAGGGGTACGCGCACGAGGCCGCCGTGAACGGGGCCGCCCTGCTGGACGCCTTCGGCCGACCGGGCGCCGACCGCTGGCGCGAGCACGCCGCCGCGCTTGTCGACCGGTTCCGGAAGAGCTTCTGGGTCGACGGCCGCCACGGCCCACAACCAGCGCTGGCCCTCGACCGCGACAAGCGCCCCGTCGACTCGCTGACCAGCAACATCGGCCACCTGCTCGGCACCGGCCTGCTCGACCGCGACGAGGAGGCGCAGGTCGCGCACCTGCTCACCACCGACACGATGGCCGCCGGGTTCGGACTGCGCACCATGTCCAGCGACGATGCCGGCTTCAGCCCGCTGTCGTACCACTGTGGCTCGATCTGGACCCACGACACCGCGATCGTGCTCGGTGGGTTGGCCCGCGCCGGGCACCGCGACGCCGCCCTCGGCCTGGCCGACGGACTGCTCAGCGCGGCCGAGGCGTTCGACTACCGGATGCCGGAGCTGTACGGCGGCGACGACCGGGCACTGGTGAACCGTCCGGTGCCGTACCCGGCCGCGTGCCGACCGCAGGCCTGGGCCGCGGCGGGTGCGGTGCTGCTGCTACAGGCGGCCACGGGGCTCTACCCGGACGTACCGGCCGGCACGGTCCGGCTGACACCGCTGGCCGGGCCCGAACTCGGCGCGCTGCATGTGGACGGACTGCGCGTGGGCGGCGCTCCAGTGACCGTCACCGTCGACCGCACCGGCGAAGCCACCATCACCGGCCTGCCCACCCCCCTGACCCCACCTCTCCCCACCCAACGCCGCCCCACCACCCAACCCCTCCCCCAATAGCCCCCGCCCCGCCCTCGCC